>NZ_JBWDNJ010000003.1:0-1097764 GCF_056269135.1 Paenibacillus sp. J22FR21 | reverse complement strand
TGATGTTGACGTCGTAATCGTCACTGACTGCGTGGAGGTGTAAGAGCCGCCGGCCGGGGAGAAAGTTGGTGTTGCCACAGTTGCCGGAGGTGTAATCGTGTAGGTTGCACTCGCTACAGCCGAGTTCGTCATGCCCGACTTGATCGCAATTGCTTTGATCGTCTGCGTTGAGGCTACGTTAATGGCTGCGCTGTACAGCGTCGAGCTTGCTGTCGGCGTACTGCCGTCTGTCGTATAGCGTATGGATGCGCCTGATGTTGTCGTGGTTAGCGTTACTGACTGTGCGGATGTGTAGGAGCCGCCTGCTGGAGCGAAGGTTGGCGTTGCTGCCGTTGCCGGAGCACCGCTGTCTGCCCAGACCTCAAGTTCTCCGATGCTTATGTAGTGGGCTAGTCCGCCGGTCGTGCCATAAATCCGAATACCGTCGGCTACGACATTATTCAACGTAAACGTGTACGTCTCATAAGATTGACCGAAAGCAGACTGGGAGTTGGAATTCGGATATGAAGGGCTGATCGTCGACACGGCATCGACCCAGCTTCCGCTTTGCCTGACTTGAATTTTCAATGTGCCGTTCGCATACCAGCCACCGTTTGAATTGTGCAGCCCTTCTTGAAACACCACCTGCGTGAAGGTCTGGTTCGAGCTGAAGGTGTAGCCGTAATACTGGTCGCTCGTGCCACAGCAGCTGAACGTATCATATTGCTTGGATGCATCGCCGCTTCCTACAGCCGGCTTAACGCCATCACGGATTACATTGATGTCATGATTACCTCCACCGGAGGGATTCGTAACACTGGCGATTACAGTTCCTAAGCTGGCAACATTCGATGCAGCCGCATAAGCTTTATTCGGACTTCCGATAACTATAAGGCCTAGAAGTAAGGAGATGCACATCATCACGGATAACACCGGTCTAACTACGGTTTGAGTGGACACAGACATTATTATTCCTCCCTTATGGTACTACAGCTTCAATACTTGAAAGCGGTTACCATTTCGGTTGCATGACATTACATGGACATCCTCCTCTCTAAATGTGAGCTGCATGTGGAGACATGCACACTATGTCTAATCGTAGATGAATTCCCTAAATATGTATTGTGAAAATCTTAATCTCTTACCCTGAAAAAAATAGCTATTCTGGTTTCGACAGACGAGCAACAAAAAACGCCCGGGTCACATCACCCAAGCGTTCCAGATAAACCGAGCTATTGAACATGTCTGCTACACTATAGCCGCTTCCCAATCTCCCAGTGGTGGCCAAACGGATCAATCAGCCGTCCGATTCGCCAGCCGTGGCCTTCAGTGACAGGCACGACTACCTCCGCACCGGCCGTGACGGCTTGCTCGAACAGTGAATCCGGGTCGGCTACAGTCAGAATCATCCGAACAGAACCTGGCACATCCGGTTTCGGACTTGACTCCGGGTCCTCTTGAATCCAGAAACCTGCACCTTGAACCGACAGTTCCGCGAGAACCGGCTTTCCCGCTTCTTCTTCCAGTCTATAGAGCTCAACTGCCCCGAAAGCAGCTGTATAGAATTTTAAAGCTTCAACTGCGCTGCGAACTGAAATCCATGGAGCGATTGATGTTGCTGTAGTTTGCGACCGGACCTGCGACATCCGATTCCCCCCCTTATTGACAATCCTATTCCCGTACAAGTGCTTTCCAGTAATTCCATGCTTCCATATACGCCGGCAGATCGTGTGGATGGTGAAGCAAGCAGACGCCGATGCGATAATAAAGCCCCGCCACTACCTCCCAAACTAGCTCCTCACGATCCATCTGCTCATGGGCAAGAAGCTCAAATGCCGGAAGCAGCGTATCCATCGTCAGGTCATCCGGCGACGAAACGAATGCGAAGATGAAATCATACAGCAGCGGTCCGGCCATCGGGGTCGGATCGATAATCCCCACCAGCTGCTCGTCACGGAACACGAAGTTATGTACGCCGCAATCGCCGTGAAGCCAATAAAGAGGGCGTCCTTCCCTACGCACGAGCAGCTTCCTCGCAATCGCAAGCACCAGCTCATAGTCGGCAGCCGGCAGCAGACTTCCAATCTCGTTTTTTGCAAAATCTAAACCATCAAGCGTGTGATCATCCCGCACGAGAGACGAGTCCGACTGCTCCACTTTCAAGTAATGATTCAACAAGTCTACCGTCAACTGAGGCAGCCATTCTTTCTTCAAACCACGCTCATCACCTGTAGTTCCGGGAATGAACGCATACACGATGAAGGAGTGATCCGGCGCCGAATAATGCACACTCGGCAATAGCGGACTACCCGCGTAATCATTAAGAAATTGCGCCACAACAGTCAAATACTCCGCTTCTTCCAGCTTCAGTACATAACGCGGCGCCTCGTCCACCATTAAGATATAAACGCGCCCTTCTGTCGTGCCATTCATCTGATGCATAAGCTTCGAATCCGGATGAATGATGTGTTTAACCGCAAGCTTGGTGATGATTTCACTGATATCCGCACCAGCAGTTTGTTCTGCTTCCACCTTGTTTACGCTCTCCATTCCTTTATCAAATTCCAACCACCGCGTCAAACGCTACCACGAAGCAATACAGCCGTCTGTTCTCGGTTCCGTTCCACCGATCAAGACACCATTCGCATCCCGCCAAATAATCTGTCCGCAGCCAAACGCTTTACGATCTCGCAGCACTTGAATGTCATGACCTTTACGCTTAAGCTCCTCTACGACCTCCGCACTAAACTCACCTTCAACGGCTACATGTTTGCCTTCCATCCATTGCCACCTAGGCGCATCGAGCGCAGCTTGCGGATTCTGATGATGATCCAATAAATGAGAGATCACCTGCAGATGACCCTGCGGCTGCATGAAAGCACCCATCACGCCGAATGGTCCGATCGGCTCACCGTTCTTCGTAAGAAAACCCGGAATAATCGTATGATAAGGCCGTTTGCCCGGCTCCAGTACATTCGCATGTGCAGGATCAAGGGAGAAGGATGCACCTCTGTTCTGCAGGCTGATCCCGGTTCCCGGTACCACGATTCCCGAGCCGAACCCCATATAATTGCTTTGGATAAAAGAAACCATGTTCCCTTCTCCGTCGGCAGTAGCCAAATAAACCGTTCCGCCTTTAGGCAATTGTCCAGGTTCAGGCATCAATGCCTGTTCACCGATCAAACCGCTGCGAAGCGCAGCATAGGAAGGCGACAGCAGCTGCTCGACACTGGCTTTCATTCGGTTTGGATCCGTAATATAATGCTTCCCATCGGCAAAAGCGAGCTTCAGTGCTTCAATCTGGACATGAAACCTGCTCGCGCTCTCCTGACCGGCGAGATCCCGTCCATTCAACATATTCAAGGCCATTAAGGCCACTAGTCCTTGCCCGTTTGGCGGCAGCTCCCATACATCATAGCCTCGATATGGCACAGAAATCGGGTCCACCCATTCCGGCTGAAATGAGGCAAGATCCGTGCTGCGAAGCAGCCCCCCGCTTTCTCTCGCATACCGATCAATCAACTCTGCCAACTCGCCTCGATAGAACGATTCGCTGCTAGATTCTGCAATCAGCCGAAGTGTCCGAGCATGATCCGGTGACCGCCACATTTCGCCTGCCTTCGGTGCTCGTCCGTCCGGAGCGAAGACGCGAAACCACTCTTCGAATGCCGGATCATTCCCGCTTCTCTGCGAATACACCTCATAAGCACGCTGCCATTTCAAAGCGAGCTCCGGCGAAACCGGATAGCCGCCATCGGCGTAATCAATCGCGGATTCCAGCAGCTTCGCGAATGGCAAAGCGCCGAATCGAGCAGATAAACCTGCCCACGCTCCCGGAGCACCGGGAACGGTCACCGGAAGCCATCCGCTTGATGGCATATCCGTTTCAAAACCGCGCTGGCGAACCGCTTCCGGCGTCAATAGCTCAGGCGCTCCACCGCTCGCATTCAATCCATACATTTGTCCTTTGTACCATACGATTGCGAACGAATCGCTACCAATGCCATTGCCTGTCGGCTCCACCACGGTAAGACATGCTGCCGCTGCAATCGCCGCATCAATGGCATTGCCGCCTTGCTGCAGCACACGAAGTCCCGCTTGAGATGCGAGCGGCTGCGAGGTAGCGACCATTCCTTTCCTCGCAACGACTGCCGTTCTTCTGGATGGATACGCATACTCGGATAGATTAAACATGATCGGCCTCCCTTAGTTGGCATTACCCATTTCCTGCGACATCGCGATAAGCTTCGTCAATGTATTCCAATTCCGAACGGTTACCGGTGCATTCAGCTTGTCCACTTGGACGGAAAGCTTGGAATCCCGCACACTTTGGCGAAATAATAGATAGACATCCCGGCCCGCAATAACATAGCGATCTTCTTTAAAATCATAGCTCTCCAGCTTCTCTATTTTATCGGACTGCGGCGCATCGAGCATCATCGCAATATAGAGGCATTCTCCTTCAAAAGAAGCTTCGGCTGCCGCAACTTCTGCATCCGAGAATGGCCGATTGGCAGCCATTGCCGCTAGCTCATCTGCTGTGCGAATAATGACGCGAATGGACAAACCAAACCTGTTCGCAATCAGTGCCTCGATTTGCCCACGCAATGTCGGTTCATCCTCATCCGACTCAAACAAAATATTGCCGCTCTGAATATACGTTTGAACTCGCGATAAACCCAGTGTTTCCAGCGCTTCTCGCAGCTCTGCCATCTTAATCTTGTTCTTCCCGCCGACGTTGATACCGCGCAACAAAGCAATTTGAATCGCCATCTACGCTTACACCACTTCCTGAAGAATCTATTTTTCAATAGTCTACCATATCCGTGCATCTGGGGCGTATAGGTCAGGAGGAATTCATTGACAAATGTAATTGAGAACAATTATCATGATCGTAGTTTTAAAACCAAAGGTCAGGAGAATTGCCCATGCTTCCATTGGATCCAACCGTTATCTTAAACCGACATAAGTTTAATTTCGGCGCGCCATCCGTCGAAACGAACGTATATTCATTCGAAGGTGATGACCCTGCTGCACGGATTAAAGAGCTGGTTGATCGATTCGGCTCGCAAATTAACGCTCCCGACAGCAAGACAGTCGGCATGTTGTTTTGGAAACGATATTGTGCTTTATTCGCCGGAGCGGTCTATACGTGGCTGCATCAGCGTTTTCCGCTTGATCTCTCCTTCCAGAATGTTCGTTTCGTACAGAGTGGCGCTAACGTCAAATTCTATTTGCTCAGCGATGCGCCTGTTACAGCTATCACGCTGCTGCAGAGCGAAGCCGAACAAGACGAAGCCTATCTGCGTCATCTCTTCCAAGACCATGCCTCGCAAGTGATTGCTGCTGTCGTCAGTCATACCGGTGTTCCCGTCGCCGGAATGTGGCATACGATTGCCTATTTGCTCGCCCATTGGAAGCAGACTTGGCTGCGCGAATCGCCTTCTGAGGCGTTTACTTCACACATCGAGCAATGGTTCGAATATGCGACAAGAAAGCTGGAGCCGGCTTGGCTGCCCGGTCGCGCCGTCAATCCCATGTCCTGCACCTTTAGGGCCGTTGAAGATCCGCTGCATGAGGGCCGCAGCATATTGGTGCGCAGAGCCTGCTGCATGAATTACAGACTTCCCGGGGATGACGATCCATACTGCTATACTTGCCCGCTTATCACCGACGAACTGCGCATCAAGAAATTTCTGGAATCTCATGCCTAACTAACCGCCCTACTAGCTTCCCTATAGTCATAAATAAAAGCGGCTTGCTCAACGCAACCCGCTTTTATTTATGCGAACGATAACGATAACGATCTGCCTTTTCCATGCGGAATACACATCGGTGTGCCAAATAACGGATCGGGAATAATGTCTGCTTTCATGTTGAAAACCGCATCAATCATGCCGGAGGTGACAACCTCCTCGGGAGGTCCCTCTGCATAAACACGATGGTTCTGGATGGCCACAATATGATGCGCGTACCGGCAAGCCAGATTAATATCATGCAGCACCATCACGATCGTACGGTTCTCCTTCGCATTCAGCTCAAACAGTAAATCAAGCACTTCGATTTGATGCGTTAAATCCAAATAGGTGGTCGGTTCATCTAGCAGAATGATATCCGTACCCTGTGCCAGAATCATCGCAATCCATGCACGCTGCCGCTGTCCCCCCGACAAGGAGTCGACTGTCCGCTCAGCTAAATCCGTCAACCCCGTCGTCTGCAACGCTAACGTGACATGACGTTCATCCTCCTTCGACCATTGCTGGAGCCAGCTCTGATAAGGATAACGCCCTTGCTTGACGAGCTGCAGCACGGTCAACCCTTCCGGTGCCGTCGGTCCCTGTGGAAGAAGCGCCATCCTCTTGGCAACTTCCTTCGTAGGCAGCGAAGCGATATTAACCCCTTCAAGCAGCACATTGCCCTGTTCAGGCTTTAGTAAACGCGCCATCGTGCGGAGCAGCGTTGACTTCCCGCAGCCGTTGCTGCCGATTAGCGCTGTGACTTTACCTTTCTCGATAGCGACATTTAAATCCTTAAATATAAATTGGCTACCGTATGCTACCGATAGCCGGTCGGTTTGCAGGGCATTCACGCGGCGCTCAACTCCTTCTTTTACCATCGATTGTATGAGGATTCGAACATTGTTGTCAATGAAAACGAAAATCATTATCACAAAAGTATTGAAAATGATTCTCATCTGAACTAGAATAACTTAGTATTGTTCCGCAATTCCATATTCTCACTCCTAAGGAGGTATCAGGATGAAACGTTATTTCGTAATCGCCATTGCGGCGGCCGCATTAATGACCGCAGGCTGCAATAATACTCCTGGCGCAGAACGCTCGCTTACAGGCGAACAGAACGATAACGGCAAAGCAGTATCGCAAGAAGCAGCACTTCTGGATGCACAGGAAGCTCAGGCAAATGCATCAGAACCGGAGAATACCGAGGTTGAAACGCCTGCCAAGGACACCGTCACAGAAGAAGCAGTCGCAGCAGATCCCTCTGCCGCAGCAGAAGAAGATACGGCTGCAAACAAATCGTCAGAAGTGAAGAGTGAATCTACCAAGTCGGAAGTGAAACCGGCAGAAGAGAAGCCTGCACCTCCCAAGAAAGCAACAAAGACAGAACAGAAAGTAAAGGAAGCTACGAAGAGTAACCTCGATGCTAACAAAGCCGTTACGGATTCCATTATGGATAACGCTGCGGATCAGAAGGCGGCAGATAAGCAAGTGTCCGAAGCGTTCAAGAGCTCCATCGAACTAATCAGATCTCAGATCAAAGACCTGAAGCAGCATGCAGAGAACAACGACGCCGAGCAGATCAAGACAGTCTCCGATCAAATTATTGCCAGCTGGGACGCGATGAAAGCAGATGTCAAAGCAGCGGTTCCCGATATGGTTAAATTTCTGGATGAGAAAGTCGTCAAGCTGACCGAGCTGAATGGCGCCGAAACAATCGACCAGACTGCTATTCTGCAAATCGACTATGAGCTGTATCAAGGATTCCGTCAGCTTGCAGATAAAGCAGGCGTGAAATAAACATAGCTCCTTCCTCATGGGAAATATTGTATTGACAGCGAAAGCCAACTTATACTATTATTCAATTTGACAATGATAATCATTATCAATATAAATCGAAAGGTTGTGCACTTCCCCCATGTTTAAACCCGTATTTCGTACGTTGGCCTTATCGCTTACTTTCATTCTTGCAATCGTCTCCGTACCATTCACAGCGGCGGCCGCAGAAACGCCGATTAGTGTCGTCCTTGACGGCAGCAAGCTTTCCTTCGACGTACCACCGCAAGTCATCAGCGGCTCAACTATGATTCCCTATCGTCTATTGTCCGAGAAGCTGAATGCCAAGATCGGCTTTGAACAAGCTTCTAAGAAACTAAGCGTTACTCGCGGCACAACGACCGTACAATTGACGATTGGCAGCAATCAAGCGACAATCAACGGCAAATCGGTCACACTCGATGCGAAAGCCGTTGAGAAGAACGGCCGTACACTTGTCCCTCTTCGCTTCCTTGGCGAAGCATTCGGCTTATGGGTCAATTGGAACAGCAGCTCCAAGACAGTCAACCTGGACAGCAAACGCACCATCACGCATGCTATGGGCAAAACAACATTGAATGCTGTGCCCAAACGTATTGCTGTTTTGTTTAACGGCGGGGTCGACGTATCCCTCACACTCGGTGTGAAACCGGTAGGTGCAGTTGAATCTTGGGTACAGACGCCTTGGTACCACTACCTCCGCGCGGATATGGCCGGCGTTACAAACCTCGGCAGCGAGCTGCAGCCGAATATGGAAGCCATCGTTGCTCTGAAACCGGACCTCATTATCGGATCGAAAACACGCCACGAGAAAATTTACGATCAGCTCTCTGCTATCGCTCCGACGATCTTCGTTGAAGAAGTTTTCGGCTGGAAAGCGAACATGCAGATGGCTGCACTGGCTTCGAACAAAGAAGACAAAGCCGCAGCATTCATGGCGGACTGGAACAAACGCGTTGCTGACTTTAAATCCAAACTCGGCAGCCGTGCGAACACGCAAGTATCGATCATTCGTTTCCAAGACGATAACACGGCTCGTTTCTATGTCACCGGATTTGCCGGCAATATTCTCGAGGAAGTTGGCTTGCAGCGCCCTAAAGCTCAGAAGGTCGATGGCAAGGTGCTTGTGAACCTAACCTCGCAAGAGCAAATTCCACTCATGGATGGAGACGTTATCTTCGATATCACATCAAGCTACGGTGAAGGCGAAGAGTTCAAGTCCCAACAAGAATGGCAGAAGAACCCGCTGTGGAAGAATTTGAAGGCGGTTAAGAACAACAAGTACTATAAAGTCAACGACATCACATGGAACATGTCCGGCGGTGCAACTGCTGCGAAAATGATGCTTGACGACCTCTACTTCTACTTCGATCTATAAGAGACTGTATCTACAATAAGTACGTCTGAGAGAATGGGCCGACCGGCTCATTCTTTCGTGCGTCAGGGGACTGGAGCGACGAGCATGGAAAGGTTGTTTGCCGGAATTCCGGCTAAGATTACAGGTCTGCTACTTGGATTCATTATTATGATCCTCTTTATTATTGCAAGCATGGTATTCGGCGCAACGCCAATTTCGCTTTCGGATGTCTATCATTCCTTCACTCATTACGACGAAGCATCGAACGAACAAATTATCGTACAAACATCGCGTGCGCCGAGAGCTTTCGTGGCAGCCGCTATCGGAGCGAGCCTAGCCGTTGCCGGGTCGTTGATTCAAGGGTTAACCCGTAATCCGCTGGCTGATCCGAATGTGCTTGGCATTAATTTTGGCGCATCGTTTGCCGTCGTGTTTACCGTAACCATGTTATCGATCAGCTCACTGCCTGTGCTTACCGGCGTTTCTTTTTTAGGTGCCGCAGTCGCTGCTCTGGCTGTTTACTTCTTAGGGTCAATCGGACGCGACGGTCTGACGCCGCTCAAAATCATTCTTGCCGGTGCAGCACTCAGCGCACTATTCTCTTCCTTCACGCAAGGCATGCTTGTCCTTGATGAGCAAAGCTTAAACGAAGTAATGTTCTGGTTAACCGGCTCTGTTGCCGGCCGTTCCCTGGATATGCTGCAGGCCGTGCTGCCCTTCATGGCGGCAGGCTGGGTTGCGGCATTATGGATTGCGCGACATATGAACGTGCTGACCATGGGTGAAGATACCGCGCAAGGACTTGGTCAGCGGACGATATTCATTAAGCTGATCGCAGGAATCATTATCATGGCACTCGCAGGCAGCTCTGTCGCTGTAGCCGGCCCCGTCGGGTTTATCGGACTCATCATTCCTACGATTGCGCGCCTATTTGCCGGAAACGATTATCGCTGGATTATCCCTTACAGCGCATTGCTTGGCGGGATTCTGGTACTTGCAGCTGACATCGGCGCGAGATTCGTCGTAAGACCCGAAGAGCTTCCGGTTGGCGTCATGACCGCCGTCATTGGCATTCCTGCGTTCATCGTGATCGCCAGAAAGGGGATCGTTAAGTCATGAGAAACTTCACCTATATCCGGTTCAATAAGGCTCCGGTATCCTTTTTCCTACATAAGAAAACGGTCAAACTCACGACCTTGCTGCTGCTCGCAAGCATTGTCTCCTTACTGGTCAGCACGGCGCTTGGCGACATGCGCATCTCTCCAATGAACGTGATCCGTACGTTGGTCGGCGGAGGAACGGAGGAGTATAAACTCATTATCCATACCCTTCGGCTGCCTCGCATTATCGCTGCGTTCCTGGTAGGCGCTTCGCTTGCCGTCGCCGGTGCCATCTTACAAGGGATCATCCGGAATCCGCTTGCCTCCCCGGACATCATCGGCATTACGAGCGGAGCTTCTGTTGCAGCAGTCGCGTTTATCAGTTATCTATCGGGTACGCTCAGCATTGCGTGGCTGCCGGTTGCGGCTATGGTTGGCGCAGGCATTACCTCTATCCTGATCTACACGCTCGCTTGGAAGAAAGGCGTGACGCCAATTCGCCTCGTGCTTATCGGGATCGGCATCAATTTCCTGCTTGCCTCGGTTACCAAAGTCATGCTCGTCATGAATCCCATCTATACCGCTTCGCAAGCCTATGTCTGGCTAACAGGTACCGTTTACGGCACCGATTGGAAAATGGTATGGACCATCGTGCCATGGGTCAGCGTCTTTATCCCCCTTTCCTTCCTGTTCGCACGGAACGTCAATGTGCTGCAGCTTGGCGATGATATTGCCAAGGGGGTAGGCAGCACCGTGCAGCGTCAACGTTTCGTGCTGCTTATGATCAGCGTCGCGTTAGCCGGCGCCGCCGTTTCGGTCGGCGGAGCTATCTCTTTCGTCGGTTTGATCGCGCCGCATATGACTCGTAAACTAGTAGGTCCTGCCTTCGGCGGGGTGTTGCCGATTGCAGCATTGATTGGCGGACTCATGGTAGTCATAGCCGATACAGTGGCTCGAACTGCCTTCTTGCCTTATGACATTCCGGTCGGCGTCTTTACAGCTGGCATCGGAGCACCATTCTTCATCTTCTTGCTCTATCGCAATCGAAACGCGTAGGGAGTCTAAAAGCAACGATTGCAGGAATCGTCCCACCCACGAAAAAGACGTGCCCCAACCAGGCACGTCTCTTCTCTATTCTAATATTTGAATTTCTCCACAGACTCATTGAGCTTCGCGGCCATATAAGAAAGTTCCTGCGAAGAAGCAGCCGTCTCTTCCGCCGCCGCTGCCGATTGTTCGCTGATTGCCGCAACCGAGCTGATCGACTGCATAACTTCACCTGATGCTGCTGCTTGGACCTGGCTGTCCTTGAAGATTTCTTCCACTTTGCTTGAGGTCATCTGCACATTCATGACGATATCCCCGAAGGAATCTCGCGTTCTGCCAAACTGGGCTACACTTTCGGCAACCGCTAGAACGCTCTTCTCCGCGCTGTTCTGCATAACCTTAATGATTCCTGCGATTTGTCTGGTGGCATCACCGCTTCGTTCAGCCAATTTGCGCACTTCATCTGCTACAACCGCGAAGCCGCGTCCCTGCTCCCCTGCACGGGCTGCTTCGATGGCCGCATTCAGCGCCAGCAGATTCGTTTGCTCCGCAATATCGTTAATAACGCCGCTAATATCGCCGATTTTGCGCGAATCGCCCTCCAGCTGGGACATATGCCGATTCACTTCGTCCATCTGACCGATCGTTTGATTAATCAGGTTCGTGCCTTCTTTGGCAATGTTCACCGTTTCACCCGACAGCGATTTCGCTTCTCTTGCACTTGTCGACACAGACCGGATGGAGTTATCGAGACTGCCGAACAATTCTGACATGACACCTGCTTGTGCTGCCTGATCCACGCTTCCTTTTGCCACTTCATCCGTACTGATCGTAATTTGTTCAGCCGACGAGGCTACGCCTACGGAAGCTGTCGATACCTGCTCAATCATACTGGACAAGCCGTCTAACATCCCGTTCATATGAACGGCCAGTTCGCCCAATTCATCCTTGGAACGAATTTCGATTCTAGGTCGGAGATCACCTGTCGCCAGTTTCTTTACCATCGCTGTAATGTAGATGATCGGCTGAACCATTCTGGTTGTAAACGTATAGATCGCGACTAAAGCGACTAATGCAACAATGAGTGCTGTAACCAGCGTAGTGCGCATCATTTGATTGATTGGCGCCATTAGTTCGCTCTCCGGAACGGCCAGCATGGTCACGAATCCGGTTTCAGATCCGTACGCGTAGCCGATTTTTTTGACGCCGTCAAATTCATAGGAGTAAGAGGCCGGTTTTCCTTTCTTCGCCGACTCGAACGCTGCTGTAAGTTCAGGAATGTTTAGATCAGCGATGTTTTTCTTCATGATATAAGTGGCATCCGGATGATAGACCATTGTCCCGTTCATATCCAGGAGGACCGCATAGCCGGAGTCGCCGATTTTCGTTTCGCGAATGACGCGAGTAGCTTCATTGATCTCTATAGCAGAGGAATAGAAGCCGTAAGTGACGCCATCCTTAATCAGCGGGGCTGCAAATGGAACAATCAAAGTGGACGGATCTGCCTTGGAGGCTGCAGGAGGTGCAATCGCCGACTCTCCACGTCTTAATTGCGGAATATACGTCCTTCCCGATAGGTCTATGCTCAAGCCTGTACTCAACACGGCATTCTTGCCATCCAGATCCATGGAGAGAGAAACACCTTGCCCAAATTCTTTGTGCTGTGCCGCGAAATCCTTCACCATCTCCAAGTGACGCGCTTTATCAGGGCCAAGCAACTGCGCGTAGCTCGCAAAGGACTCCAGCTTTGTTAACTCTTGTTGTAGATTATGATCAAAGGAAGTGGCTATATTCTCTGTCGTTAACGCCAATTCCTGATTAATCTGATCACGAAACAATTTAGAGTTGGGCAAGAAAAGTGCGATCGACATCGCCGCAACGATGATAATCATAATGAAGAGTGTTACCGCTGAGAACCTAGTTGCTAGCTTACGGAATGTGAATAATTGAAGTGCGTTCTTAACCATCGCTTAATGCTGCCCCCTACTTGAAGTGAATAGTTTCTGGTTGACTTCCAGCTATCTCCAAGTTTAAGCGCTAAATGTTTAAGAAGATTATGTATAACAATTAGATCCCTACGAGATTTCATAGAAAAGTTAAATAAATATTAGATTGCAACCAAATTATGTAAGCTAGCCGCCAATTGCAGTTCCGTCTCCCCTTGGATCCGCCGCTCCACTGATGACGCCATCACTGCCAATGAGGATCCCTTGCGCCTGACCCATTATGCCGTCCCAGCCATCAACCAAATCCACCTTATGTCCCCAAGCTTTCAATCGCTCAGCGGCATCGCCGAGATCGCGGTTCTCCAAACGGAGCCGATCACTATCGTCGCCCCAGGTGCGCCCGTACACCCACCTTGGTAATTCAATAGCCTCTTGCATGGTGCAGCCGTAATCCAATACGCCGGTAATAAGCGACAACTGGGTCTGCGGCTGCCCTTCTCCGCCTTGCGTTCCCATCAGCATGATCGGTTTTCCATCCTTTAGCGCCATACCGGGCATAAGCGTATGGAAGGGACGTTTTCCCGGAACCAGTACGTTAGGATGAGCAGGATCGAGAGAAAAGTAGGAACCGCGATTTTGCAAAATAATGCCTGTCTGCCCGGCCGTATACGCGGAGCCGAAATCGTAATAGAGGCTTTGAATGAAGGACACGGCATTCCCCTCTTCATCTACGACCGAGGCGTAAGCGGTGTCTTGACCAGTGGGCACGGAGTCAAAATCACTTGCCTGCACAGGATTCTTCTGAATCTCGTTAACCAGCTGCTCCGCCATTTCCTTACTAAGCAGCAGCTCCAGCGGAATTGTGCGGAATGCCGGATCGGTAAGATACATGTCTCTGTTGCGAAATGCTCGCTTCACCACCTCGGTCACCAAATGATAGAAAGCCGAAGAGCTGCGCGGTATTCGCTTTAGATCGAACAGCTCCAACATATTCAACATCATGAGGAGCGAAAAGCCTTGTGAATTAGGCGGCATTTGATAAACCTGTACCCCTCTGTATTCCACGGCGAGCGGCTCCACCCACTCACTATGGTGCGAGGTGAAATCCGATTCGGCAAGCAAACCGCCATCCGCCCGCACCGCATCGACGATTGTTTTCATGAGTGTGCCTTCATAGAAGGCATCGCGACCTTCATGCATTAAGATGCGCAGTGATTCGGCAAGCTGCGGCTGTTTGAGCTTCGCACCTTCGGGCTTGATCGCATTCATGACGGGATCGATGTACAAGTCGCGCAGAACAGGATCCGCACGCAGCAGCTGCTCATCGCGAGTCATCCAAACATGCAGATTGCGCGAAATCGGAATGCCTTCTTCGGCATATCGGAGTGCCGGTCGCAGCAGCTCTTCCCAAGGCAGCTTGCCGTATTTCGACCAAACCTCCCACCATGCATCCACCATCCCGGGAACCGTTATCGCACTCTGCACGCCGCGATCAGGAAGCCGACTTAGCCCGTCCTTCAGGAACAGGTTCGGATTTGCAGCCGCTGCTGCTCTGCCGCTGCCGTTCAGGCCGATGATTCTACCTTCTTGCGCGGAATAAATCATAAAGAAGCTGTCACCGCCAAGCCCTGTCATATGCGGATACATGACGGCAAGCGCAGCGCTGACCGCCACGGCAGCATCTATCGCATTGCCGCCTTGAAGGAGAATCGCGCTTCCCACCTGGCTTGCCAAATAATGAGGTGTCGTCACCATATAGCGATAGGATCGCGGCATTACGTTATGCATCCGGCTTCGCCCCTTCCACATAAACAGCCAGTGCCGCCGAAATTGCAGAACCTTGTATAATGCTTGCTCCATTTAGCGGCAATACCGCTTCGAGCGCCGCCAAACCAAGTAAGATATTGGATTTGCGGCAGCTGTACCCCATTGTGCCGATTCGCCAAATTTGACCTTTGAGCGGGCCGAAAGAGCTTGCGATCTCGATACCGAAATCCGCAAGGAGCTGGCTGCGCACCGCTTCACCGTCTACGCCTGAGGGAATGCAAACGCAGGTAACGACAGGCATCTTGCAGCTGTCGTCGCCGTATCTTGTCAGTCCCATCGCTTGAAGCCCTGCGACTAACGCATGTTCATGCAGGCGGTGACGCGCAAAACGCTGCTCCAGTCCTTCTTCCAGCACAAGACGCAGTCCTTCTCGAAGTCCATACAGCATCGCCGTCGCTTCGGTATGATGGTTCAATCGCTGCGGACTCCAATATTCCTGCAGCTGCGTCAAGTCCAAGTAATTGCTGCGGATGAATAATTGCGGATCCTCAACGATGTAACCATCCGGCCGGATTCCCTTCTCAATCCGCTTACGCTTCATTAGCTTCGCTTCAATCCGATCGTTATACGTGATTGGTGCCATGCCGGATGGGACAGATAGGCATTTCTGCGTTCCGCCGATCACGGCGTCGAGCTGCCATGCATCCGTTTCAACAGGAACGCCGCCGATTGTCGCGACTGCATCCACGACGAGTAAGATATCCCGTTCGCGGCAGGCTTGGCCTATCGCTTCAAGCGGCTGCATGCAGCCTGTCGAAGTTTCGCCATGGACAATGGCTACAAGAGTCGGCTTGAGTCTGTCGATGGCATCGATGACATCGCCGGGCTTAAACACAGTGCCCCACTCCGTCTCGATGGTCACGACTTCCGCGCCGCAGCGTTCCGAGATCTCGGCGAGCAGATAGCCGAATCGGCCGAAGATCGGAACGAGCACCCGGTCTCCCGGCTCGATGAGTCCGGTTAGCACCGCCTCCAGTCCTGCGCGAGAAGTACCGTCAATCGGGTAAGCCCATCGATTGGACGTTCGGAAGAGCTCGCGCAGCATTTGCATCGTCTCATTCATGAGCGCCGTAAACTCCGGATCGAATTGACCTAGCATCGGATAGGAGAGCGCTCTGGATACGCGCGGATCAACCTCGACGGGACCCGGTGTCAGTATAATGCGTGGCGAGGGAGATAAATCCTTATATCGCTTCATGGGACTCCTCCACATAGGCAAGTTGATAGAGCAGTTCGGTTAATACGTCGGTACCGCGCACGATGGCGTCCGGAGCTGTATATTCCAGCGGTGAATGGCTGATGCCGCCTTGACTCGGCACGAAGATCATCGCGCACTCACATTGCGGAGCGAATAATCCTGCATCATGGCCGGCTCCGCTGGTGACCATCATATGCGAATACCCTTTCTGTTCAGCGATGCGAGCAATGCGTTCTTGTATCGCCGCATTCATTGGAGCAGGATGCTCGCTCAGCCAGCACGACTTCGATATCTTGACGTGATGCCGAGCCGCTGCCTCTTCGAACGCTTGAAAGGTCCTCTCACAGAATGCGGTAATCACGACTTCATCTCGGTGCCGAATGTCTACGGAGAAGCGAATTATACCCGGTATGACGTTGGCGATATTCGGTGAGACGTCAAGCTTTCCGACCGTGGCCACGAGACCATCCCCATGCTCCACGCAGGCTTTGCGCAGCCAGACAATCATTTCCGCTCCCGCTGCCAATGCATCCTCGCGGATCGCCATTGGTGTCGTACCTGCATGTCCGCTTCGTCCCTCAATATCCACGAAATAGCGCCGCTGCCCGCAGATGGCATCTACGACTCCGATATCACATTGCGCACGCTCCAGTACTTCGCCTTGCTCAATGTGCAGCTCGATGTACATGCCGATATCCGTCCGCCTGCTTCGCCGATGTGCATCCGGATCGAATCCTGCTTCTACCATCGCTTCGCGAAGTAAGATGCCCTCGGAATCCTTTGCTTCCAATGCGCCATCGAAGCTCTTGCAGCCGGTAACATTGCCCGATCCCCAATACGCCAGCGGGAAACGGCTGCCCTCTTCCTCACAGAACGACACCACTTCAAGCGTTCGGCGAGGCTGTCCGAACTTGAACTGCAGCTCCGAGAGTGCCGCAATGCCAGCCGCAATACCAAGCGCACCGTCATAATGTCCTCCGCATGGCACCGTGTCGATATGCGAACCGGTCAGCACATGTGATGCTTCGGCATCCGATCCGGCCAACCTCCCATATACATTGCCGACTTCATCGATGGTGACAGCGAGTCCGGCATCAGCCATCATACGAGCAGCCGCTTGCTGCGCTTGCCGCCAGGCTGAATCATACAGCAGCCGAGTGACGCCTCCACGCGGATCTACGCCAATCGCAGCGAGTTCCGCAAGCAGCTCTGATGTCCCTATGCTTGCCTTCAATACAGACTCCCCCTCCCTGCATATTCAAGTCCCGGCAACATGAGGCGATAGCCGCTGCCCACCGCCACCCACCGTCCGGACTCCTCCTGCTTCAGCGCTTCTGTTATAAAGGATATTCCCGCGCAGCAGAGTCATGTCTACTTGGCAGCCAAACGCATAGCCGACATATGCGCTGTGCGGATGCCGATATTTCAGCTGCTGCTCAGTAAGCACATAGGGAGAAGTCAAATCGACTATAGCCAAGTCGGCATCAAATCCGAACGTAATCTTCCCCTTCTTATGCCCGAAGCCGAAGCGTTCAGCAGGCGCAGCCGACATTGCCCTGGACAACACGTGAAGGGGGATACCGCGTTTCAACCCGCCCTCGCTCACGATGACTTCAAGCAAACTCTGCGCGCCGAGTATTCCGCCCCAAACGTCAAAATAATTCCCACCCGTCTCTTCCTTCATTGCCGGCGGACAAGGAGAGTGATCGGATGCGATGATCTCGATCTCTCCTGCGGCAAGCTGCTTCCATAGTGCCTCGCGCTCGCGTGAAGAGCGTATTGGTGGCGAGCATTTCGCTGCGGCGCCAATTCGAATCACATCCTCATCGGTGAAAGCCAAATAATGCGGGCATGTTTCCGCCGTAACATCGAGCCCCGATTGCTTGGCCTCACGAATGAGATCAATCGCCTCAGGCGTACTGATATGGACAAAATGCAGCTTGCACCCCGTACGCTGTGCCAAATGCAGCGCATGCTTCACTGCTTTCCATTCAGCCGCAGGCGGTCTGGCGTCCAAATAATCTCGCAGGCTTACTTTGCCTTCTGCTTGCTTGGCAGCAGCAAGCGCCGATACCATCGCTTCATCCTCCGCATGCAGCGCCAAGATTCCGTCTAGCGAGGCGATTACTTTCATGCCCTCCATTAATGTCTCGTCGTCCACATTCATGAAGCACCCTTCTCCCGTATCGCCGGGATAGGACATGAAGGCTTTAAACCCCACAACTCCTGCTTCGGATAGCGCCGCCAAATCGCCGATATTCCCGGGGACCAGCCCTCCCCAGACGGCATAATCCGCACACGATCCGTTCTCCCCGGCTGCCGCATCCAGCTTCAACTTCAGTGCCGACAGATTTACGGTAGGCGGTAATCCATTAAGCGGCATATCAATGAACGAAGTGCAGCCTCCTGCAGCAAGTGCCGCAGTACCGGTCGCGAAGCCTTCCCAATCGCCAAGCCCCGGCTCATTGAAATGCACATGGGCATCCACAACACCGGCGAAAATATGCTTGCCTGCTGCTGAAATCACGAAATTCGCAGCGGCTTCCGGTAGATTCGATGACAGGCCGGTTATTCGCCCATCTGTAATTCCGATGTCGAGTACCTCGACTCCATCCGGCAGCACGACACTGCCGCCTTTAATGAGGAGATCCCATTGCCTATCGTTCATCTCGCCTACCTCCCTATTTATGCACAAAAACGGCAAACCTCGCCCGAACCCACGCTCAAAGTTTGCCGCCTTACTATACTCCAACTAATAATGTCAGATAACATAACACAACAGTGACTAATAAACCTATATTATCCTGATTATTTCGTGATGTCACTTCCTAATTCATACAACTACTACCCTATGCTTGTATATCATCTGCTAGAACGAGCTTGCCAGGCAACCACAATAACAATCTAGCGTTACATAGTCTTACACAAAATAAAAAGAAGACTCGCGAAACGCGACTCTTCCAATGAAATCATTATTGCAGCAGCCCGATCCACTTCCAATAAGGAACGGAAACGACTACAGCGAGCAGCACGGCAAGGGCATACCCGAAAGCAACCTTTTGCCCCTGTCGATGACTGAACGCTCGCTCTTCCGAACTGAAATAGGCAGTCAAATAAGTAGGAGACTGATAGCTGAAGAAGAACGGATCTGTTGAGAGCAAGATGACAAATACCAAGATCCAAGGATGCACCCCAGCCTGCTGGGATAATGGAAGCAGTGCCGTCACAAGCAGGATAACCGCCGGATCATCTCTGACGATCAGCGTCACAAGAAAGCACAGCACAATTACTGCCGTCAAGAACAGCGCAGGCGAGCTGATAAAGAACGACATGTTGGAACCCAGAAAATCAGTCAGCGACTCCACGATACCAAGCTCATTGGCTACATTGGCGAAGCTAAAAGCGATGCCAAGGAAGATCAGGAACGTCCAGTCGATGCCGCTAATGAGCGACTGCCTGTCAAGCACGCCGCTTATGACGAGAACCGAGAAGCCGATCAGCATAATCCACGTACTGTCTATGCCATGCAAAGGCTGCAGCATCATGAGCACAATACATCCGACCACCGTGCACACCGATATTCGTTCCTCATTGGTCAAAGGCCCCAGCAAACGAATTTGCTCATCGAGTACTTTGCCGGAAACTTGTTTGACTGCTATCGTACTACCTCTAAACATAAGTGATAACGCAGCCAGCATGACCGCCCCGAAGACGACGAAAGCCGGCAGCGCGTACAGCGCCCACTCCAGCCATGTGACCGGCCTGGCTGCTCCCGCCAAACTATACGCCATCACGTTGGTGTAAGATCCGGTTAATACAAAAGGAGCTGTAAACCCGTAGAACACCATGGCAGCGAGCCCCAGCCCGGCAGCGCCATGACTGCGATCCTTGAAGCCCATCGACTCCGATAACGTTTGGGCAATCGGAACCCCCAGTGAAACTTTGGCGGAAGAGGATGGAATGAGTGGATTCAGCACAATGCCTCCCGCCACGATTCCCCAGAGCTGACCGCGAAAATGCGGCGGAAATCTTTTTAACGCATGTAAGGACAGCCGGTAAAGGATGCCTGATTTCGTAATGACCACGCTGATCGACATGATGAAGATCATATACAGCCACGTAGGGGAAGCGAACCCCGATAAGGCCACCTCCGGTTTTGCAACGCCTCCAAGCACCCACAGCATGGCCATCCCTAACGCTACAATATAGTCCGGGATGATATTGACAATCCACAGAATAACCGCTGCGATGGCGATTCCGATGAACAGCATGCCCTTGTCAGACAGGCCGGCGACCGGCGGCATGAAGCCGAAAATCACAATCATGCTTATCGCCATTACAAGTGCAAGCCAGCGAGCCCATTGACTCGGATTAATAAGGCGGCTTGCCCGCTCAGCGAAGAACATGCTTTTGCGATTGGTCAGCTTCTGCTGGGCCAGCTGATATTCCCGTTCCTCATCTTGAATCGTATGCGGCCTGCGGCCTGACAACGCCTGTGCCGCTGCTTCTGCCAGCTGCAAGTAATCCAGTGCCTTATGCCGATTATGCAGCAGTCGGCTTAGCTCAGCTCCCCATTCATACAAGGCAATGAGCTGTACGGCTTTGTCATTTAACGTTCCCTCTCTTACGGCATATTCGACGATCCGAAGGCCCTCTTCTGCGCCATGAAGCATACTTAATCGAACAGCCAGCTCCAGTGCAGGATTACAGCGTAACAATACCTCGATCGGACATTCCGTGAGCAGCCTGAACATGTCCTGTTCTTGCGACTCCGACATCGCTTGCTGCCTAATGACAGTGTGTACGACTTTGTCCCAATTGCCCTCATCCTTGTACATAGCCGCTAGGGCGAGCCACTGTTCCTGTTCCGTATAGAAGGCTTGTGCATCCTCGGTCCATTGCCGTTTCTCCTTGTAGCTGTACGCAGCAGTTGCCATTTCCATCAAAGCCGACTTGGCTTCCTGCTTGATATGGCTCCACTGTTGCTCGCCACTGTCATCATTATCTAGCGATAGGAATTTGGTCATAGCCGGGTATTGCTTGATCTGCTCTTGAAGTGAGAAACCAAAGCGAAGCTCGATCAGTTGGTTATGAACCTTCGCCATATGAGCGGACCAGAGCAGGAATTGGACAAGCGGTTCCGGCAGCTGCTCCAGCTCTTGCATGATCCAATGCGTCCGCATTTCCTTCGAATCGCGCAAGCGTTCATTCGTATTCATCAAACGCTGCGAGATTAATCTGATAAAATAAGCCGAAATCGTCGGGTGCTCCGTTATGAGTTGGTCGAAGGTTTCCCGATCCAGCTGCATCAACACGACATGGGTTGTCGCTACTGCCATGGCTGAACGAGCTTCGCCGGTGAGCAGAGCCATCTCCCCAAGCGTGTCACCTTCACTTAGAAAAGCAAGCGAGTGTCGCATCCCATCCGAACGCGTAAACAGCTCAATCGTGCCGCTGTCGATAATAAACATCTTATCTCCGGGGTCACCTTGTTCGAACAAGGTAGCTCCGGCCTGCAGCGTTAGCCTCTCCAGCTTGCCGAGCAGCTTAGCCAGCTCCATATTGGTGAGTTGCTTGAACATTTCAATTTCAATTAGTTTCATGGACCCTCTTCCCAAACTTTTGACCTATAGCTTCACATTATCTTCTATGATTTACGACATAAACCGACTGGTTCCCTTCTTTACGTATCAATAATTTCAAAGCTTCGTGGTTGCCGCCATGAAAGACAACAAAAAACACGCCGCATTCGGCGTGTTTGATGACCTCTATATCGTCACTTGGCTCGGTTTAGGAAGGTATTCTTTCCAGCATCTCTTTGGCTCTAACATTCCGCTCTTCCGGCGTCATTCGCGGACAGACATAACATTTGGTCCCATCGACGCGGCGGTCAAACAAACAGCAGGAGGATCGCATGACCCAGTTCTCGTCAGGCTTCAAAGGATTTGCTACATAGCGGCGGGTCCACTGAAACGGATTCCGTTTACGGTTAAAGACTTCAAGGGAAATCGACTCTGTGAGGAGCTTGAAATGATAATTAAACCCATCCTTCACTTGCTCCGGCAGCTGCATAGCATGAACGAACTCCATCATCATGCCCGCTAATCCGCCAAACTGCTGCCAAATCAGCTCCGGCTTCATCGATGCTGCACTTGCAATCGCTTCGACCGCCGGCCTAACCGTCGTAACGATGAACTGCTCCCAATCCGCCAATACGAAGACCTCGCCATTCTCCGAAGGAATATCTTGCGTAATGAGCTGGTTAATCTTGTAGCCCAGATGAGCGTGACCATGTCCTTCTTCATAATCAATTTGAAATAGAAGATGATCGAGGGATAAGTCCAGCACCTTGTTGTACGCCGACAGAAAATACAGCTTCGTAATACATAGATTGCACAGAGAAGTGCCGAAGAATGAGCCCGCCAGCTGGTTGTCACTCGCTTGAACCGTCTCCCCTGTCTTGCGCAGCATGTCATCTAAGCGAGCAGGTTGAAAGAAATCCACGGCCGGCATTTCATCCAGAATATGATCGGCTCCCTCAGGCGAGATATGTAAATACATTTTAATTAAGGAAAAATCGTAAGCCATTGTCATCTCTTCACCTCACATGAAAATGATTATCATTGTCGTCATTCTATCATGACAACCACTTTCCTACAATGAAATAAAGAAAAGTCCACGATCATGATCGTGAACTCTTCCTTATTTATTCCGCTCTGGACCAAGTACACGGTTCCCCGTCTTTCAGGCCGAGCGCTGTACGTATCATGCGTTCCACAACCGAGTAATCCTCTGGATTCTCCCGATTGAAATTCATTCGTTCATGCGTTGGCGCTACACGGTTGCACATGAAGCGAGGAACGCCAAGCTCGTTGTCGGATGGAGCATGGTACAGGAACGGATGACAAATCACCATGTCGCCGGGTTTTCCTGTTGTCTCTACTACACGAAGCGAGTAGCCGTCCGGATCTTCGTAAGCCGTATCCTTAAACTTCTGCAGACGCTCTTTCTTCGCTTGACGATTGTCGGAAGGCGTTGCAGCATAGATGTCATCGGAAGCTGGGATGTTCTTGCCCAGCAAATCAGCCAGCCATGGGTGCTTGTTACACTCGCGAATCGCCTCGCCAAGGCCGATGCCTTCAGGGTGCTTCTCCAGCATCTTAGCCACAATATTATGGGAGCCTTCGGCAACCAACGTTCCCGAGCCGCCTTTGTTAACTTCGGAGAACAAGCAAACGAGAAGTACGCCCTGTTCCCAGCTATCCAGGTAATGACGGAAATGGCTGCCATCGTAATGCCAGTTGCCCGGCACCTCCGGTCCGAAATTGACGATATAACCGCCCCAGCTGACATTCTCTCTTTCTTTGCCCAGTTGCCAGCGGCCTTCACCGATCAAATCTTCAATTGCGCCCGTCAGTCGATCCGAGTTCAAACCGTTATGGATGGGATGAACATAGTCGCCAAGCCGAACGACAGGTTCCGTCCAAGTGGTTTGATCTTCTCGTTGCACCCCCCGTTTCGCCAGCTCCTCCCACAAGAAATCCTGCACCTTAAGCGCTTCTTCCCGCGGATAAGCTTCCTCGACTTTAACCCAGCCTTTGTCTATGAAATGCTTCACTTGTTCTTCTGTAAGTACTTTGGGCAATCTGAACACTCCCTAAATAATGAGATGGTTGAACTTGCTTGTCCTTATGTTAGCGCTTTTATGGAATCAGAGCGAGAGAGGATTATCATAAGCTGATAGGAATATCGTAGGAAACTCCTCAGGATTGCTAACAATTATCGGAGGTTCTGCCAACAATATTCCTACCTGAGAGGCTAGGCGCATCGTGGAGGCCCTATTTGGCGTTTCACATCTAGTTAAGAGCCAATTTCCCCATAATAAGACCTCTACGATTCGTTAGCTATCCAGAACCGAGAAATTTATCCAAATAACATCTCTACGGTTCGTTCGCTTTTCAATTAAAAGCTCTGCTCTAACAATCGAGCTGTTCAGTTGAAAGCGACAAGAAGCTGCCGGTACCAGCCGGCAGCTTCTTGCTTCTTGCTTTTTGTGCTTCTGTTTTACATTCTCGGATAATTCACTTGCATGATGTCCATAAACGGCACCTTCTGCAGGCCCTCGGCCGTCTCGACATGCACCCGACCGGTCCGCGAATCCATCGTGACGATTTGACCTTGCACGCTTTCTTCTTTTCCCCACACCGATAACACGATTATGGATTCCTCTTGATACGCTTCAACCAATTGATTACCCAATTCCTCCATTACAAACTCGTCTCGCGTCGGCCTTTTTGGAACCTTTGCTTTAGCCACTACTGTCACTCCCCATTTATATATGAATCCGTTATGTCTATTGTTAAATTGCAGCCAAGCGTCTACTAAAGAGCCCTGGACTTCCTATTATACCAAATTATTTCTACTATAAATAAAAAATTGTGCTGCTAGAATGCGATCAACTTGCCAAGGTGCATAAATATTCCAATCTGTCGCAAAATAACCATATTGAGCGTACTGGGGGTATTCGACGATGGGATTTTTTCGCTACATACTGCGAGGAAAACGGCAAAACAGCCGGCATCACAGTTCGGCAGCTCAAGCGAAGAAGCCGCAAGCTACGAAGCTGATCAGCAGTGAACTGGACACCAATATATCTGATCTACAATCCTTGCTCACCGAATCTCCCGAACTCATTACACGACGATTTCTAATTAAATCGACGCAAGAGCGCGCAGCCTTGATCTATCTCGATAATATGACGGACAAGGTTGCCATTAATAACGATATCCTTCGGCCGCTTATGCACGAAACCATAGCCGATCCTCAAATCGAACATATTATTACCGTCGGCGGGATCAAAGCCGCAACGGATTTATATGTAATCGAGCAGGCCGTTCTGCAAGGAACAAGTGTCCTATTTGTTGAGCATACTAGCACGGCTACTCTTCTAGATACATATGGCTGGCCGCAAAGAGCCATTGAAGATCCCCAAATGGAAGCCTCATTGAAAGGTGCTCACCAAGGCTTCGTGGAAACGGGATGCCAAAATATCGCCCTTATTCGAAGATACATTCCGAACCGGGAATTGAAAATAAAGGAAACCAGCGTCGGAGAACGCGGGATGACCAAAATCAGTATTTTATATTTGGCAGACGTAGCTAATCCGCAATTGCTTCAAGAGTTAATCGACCGAATCGACCGAATCGATGTTGATGCAATCCTATCCTCCGGTGAGTTGGAGGAGTTCATCGAAGATAACTCGTTCTCTCCCTTTCCGCAATTCATTACGACGGAACGACCGGATTCCGTCGCATCGCAAATCCTGCAAGGCCGCTTAGCCATCGTGATCGATAAGTCTCCGGAGGTTCTGATCGGTCCTGCCAATTTCGTGATGTTCTTCCAAACGATCGATGACTACAGCAATCGCTGGCAGGTGTCGTCCTTTATTCGGATACTGCGGTTTCTCGCCTTCTTTATTACCATATTCTTGCCCTCGTTCTATATCGCGGTCATCTCGTATAACTTCGAGGTCATCCCGCTTCGGTTACTATTATCGGTCGGGCAATCCCGGGCAAGCGTTCCGTTCCCTCCGATTCTTGAAGCATTGATTATGGAAATTACACTTGAAATGCTGAAGGAAGCCGGGATTCGACTGCCGGCTCCGATTGGCCAGACCGTCGGGATCGTCGGCGCCATTGTAATTGGACAAGCGACTGTTCAGGCAGGTGTCGTGAGCAATATCATGGTTATCGTTGTTTCGCTAACAGCGCTATCTTCGTTTATTATCCCAAATAACGACATGTCATCCGCCATCCGATTAATTCGCTTCCCCATGATGCTGGTTGCGTTCATCTATGGCATCCTTGGCGTAGCCATTGGCATGCTGGTGTTGCTCATCCATTTGATTTCGCTTGAGTCGCTTGGCACCCCTTACTTCAGTCCCTTCAGCCCGGTAAGGTTTAGAGATTTGAAGGATACGATCATCCGTTTGCCGATTTGGAAAATGACTACGCGTCCACTCAGTGCCAGAGGCATTCAGAGTAAGAAGCAAGCTTCTGACCGAGGTGATAAAAGTTGAAAAAATATGCGTTGAACGAGATAACGGTGATGCAATATATCTTAATGATCCACTCGACGCAGTTAGGATTTGGTTTATTGTCGCTGCCGGCGGATTTAGCGATGTATGCCGGAACGGACGGCTGGATTTCCCTTCTGATCGGATGGGCACTTGCCGTTCTTGCCAGTCTCTTTATTGTCCAAGTGATGAAAAAACACCAAGATGACACGATCTACGATCTTTTTCCTCGCTACTTCGGCAAAGTACTGGGGTTTTTCCTGAACAGCTGTATGATCGTCTTTTTCATGTGCGGTTTCTTTGTATCGTTCTTTTCCGCTGTTGGCTTCTTCAAATTAGAGCTCTTAGCCAATACGCCGAATTTCTTATTGGTACTCTTGTTTGCCTTGCCCACCTATCAGCTTGCCCGTAACAATGTTCGCATTCTAGCGAGATATGCGGAAATCACGTTTTGGAGTTTCATGTGGATTATGCTCGTCATCCTGTATCCTTTGAAAGAAGCGCACTGGCTGTACTTATTGCCGGTCCTCAAAGATGGATGGGGGCCAGTCCTGAAAGCGGTAAACCCGACCGGACTCTCTTTCCTCGGGTTTGAAATCAGCTTTATTCTGTATCCATTCCTTAAACATAAAGAGAAGGCGGCAATGGGTATTATCGTGGGAAATACGATCACGCTTGTGATCTATATGGTTGTGATCCTGATTTGTTTCCTGTTTTTCTCGCCGGACGATATTACCTCGTACAAATATCCAACTTTAAAAGTATTAAAGATTATAGAATTTCGCTTCATGGAACGGATTGAAATTATCGTCCTGGTCGCCTATTTGTTCTTGATCTTTCGCGTATGGACCTCTTATTTGTATGCATCCACGTTTGGGATCAGCCAGCTTCTGGGAAAACAAGACCATGAACCCTTTGTTAGGCTCACCATGATTGTAGTGCTTCTAGTATCAACCTTTTATAGACCTTCCAGTACTGGATTTGCTTCTCTCCTTCTCAGGTTCGGTCAGGTGGGGTGGTACTTCTCTTTTGCTCTTCCTTTATTCTTATTGGCATACACAAGTGTATTCACGCGTAAAGGAGGACTACAATGATCCGCATCCTCAAGGTGCTCCTTACACTAGCCATGTTTGTGCTGCTGCTGCCCGGCTGCTACGATCAGATGAATCTGGAGGATGCCTCCATTTCACTCATGCTCGGCATTGATGTCGATGAGGATAATCAAATTGTCATCTACTCACAGAGCCCTGTCTTTTATAAAGAAGCGCAGGAAAAAACCGAAACCGCGTCCGTACGTGCAGATTCAATCAGGCTTGCGCGAGCAAAATTCGACTCCATGTTAACAGGGATTACAACCGGCGGGAAGCTCCAATCGATTCTAATTGGCAAGCGACTGTTACAGCAGAAAGATTGGTATAATATGTTCGATCTTTTCTATCGCGTCCCGAAGCAGACGGAGACGCCTATCGTAGTCGTTGTTGACGGGCCGATCGAGAGCATCTTTCACTATAAGCCGATTGATAAGCCGCGCCTCTCCCTTCATGTACGGAAGCTCATTGAAACGGCGAATAAAAGCAACATTACGGTTTCAAGGAATTTGCAGGAGCTGCGGCGAGAGATGAAAGACAAAGGAATGACAGCCTCTTTAACGCAGGTAAGGAAAGAGAAGAAAAACGTTGTTGTAACCGGAACTGCATTGTTGAACAAGAAAGGTCAGTTTACTGAGCATTTCTCGCTTCAAGAAACAACATTGTTTCTCCTCTTACAGCATCAATTTATAGGGACGCCTTCGTTCATTCTCGAATTGGATGGCGTTCAAGAACAAAGTGAAGATAGTAATCAAGCCGTCAAGAATGCAGTAGCGTTCGAGATTGTAAAAAGCATCTACGACGTGGATACAAACGTACGAGATGGAAGGTTTATATATGACGTAACGATGCAGCTCAATATAATCATATCGACGCTGCAAACCGATAATCCAGAACTCGCCAAGGAAACGACACCCAAATTACAGCGTTTAATTGCAGCTAAACTTCAGCAGCAGTTCGAGCAGCTCATCCATAAATGTCAGGACAAGCAAATTGACCCTTTTGGATTCGGCATATATGCCAGAGCTTACCAGTATAAAGCCTGGAAGCCTGTTCAGGATGATTGGGGTGCTGCGTTCGCGGATGCGCATGTGAACATCAAGATGAAAGTCGCGATTAAGAGTACAGGGGTCGTCGATTTGTATAGTCCTTTGTAACACGAACGGCAAGGCAAGAGAAAAGCCCACGATCATGATCGTGGGCTTCTACGTTTATTTGGCAAAACGATGATGGCCAATAGTTGAAATGACTTCAAGACCGGACCAGAATGGTCCTTGGGAGACCGCAGGATTGAAGAAATAGACGGCATCCTTGATATTGTTCTTCCCGTTCAGCGCATCCTTGGCTGCCCGCAGCGCACCTGCATTCGGCTGGCTCTTGTCCAGCATCCCGTTATGGGCCGGAGGAAACTGTCTTCCGGAATAAATGACATCGCGGATCGAATCCGGGAACTTCGAATTCTTCACTCGATTTAGAATCACATTAGCTAATGCAAGCTGACCTTCATACGATTCATAACCGGCTTCCACCATCGTAATCTTGGCGAGCAGCATCAGATCTGCTTCTGTGAAAGGTTTGGCCGCTTTATTAAAGAACGAAGGAATGACAACTTTAAGCTTCTTTCCAGCGGCAATCTTCGAATCACCTGATAGAGCATTACGCTTCAGGAGTTCTTCCTTAGAGATATCGAATTGCTGACTGATTTGGTCCAAGCCATATTCTTCTGTAATCGCTGCGGGTTCAACTGTCTTCAGTTCAATGACATCCGTGTCGGCATTCCATTTCAATTCTGCGTGGAGCAATTCTGAGAGCTGACGCAAAGGAACATAGAGCCTATCATCCGCCAGAAACGGGAGAGCTCCCATCCGGTAACGTGCACCGTTGAAATAAACGACCGGAACTTCATTTCCAAGCACAATCTTATCGCCGAGCGCTGTGTTTATCGTTAATTCCTCATTCACTTTGTTCCAGCTTGTCTTCGCGCCAAGCAGCTGTGCAACTCGAGCCACAGGTATGTAGGTTCTGTTCTCTACCATCATTGCAGGATCGGCCAGTTTCACCGTCTCGCCATTCAGTTCAATCGCAATATGGGTCTTCTTCGTAGTTTCCGCTGCTGAAACGATGGACTTTGGCCCAATTCCAATCAGAAGTAATGCCAAGGCCATCGTTACGATAAGCGACTTGAATGGTCTGATCATGAATACCTCCAAGCTCATCCGTAGTATAAATCTGCCAAACTTGCTCTGGGCAAAATTATAACACAGCTAAATGCACCTGTAGGATTAACATTTTCACAGAATTAATAAAAACTTTAACTTTGCTCCATGCTGAAATGAACAATTACCCTTCTTCGATGTCTGCAACTAGGTCGCTTGCCACTTCTACCATCTTCGGAATGACCGCTTCATTCGTACCGGAAACGTAGAGATCCCCTTGATAATGACGGAACGGGATCTGGCTATCCCCATAGCTCCACATGAAGAAATCACCTTCGATGGACATGGTCGTCTCGCCTTTCACGGTAAATACGGATGTATAGGTAAAATCAGGCTTAGACGCAAAATAATTCTTGCATTCCTCCAGCGAAATCGTTTGTGCGGCTAAATCCTCATGGGCTTGTAACGATCTCGTAATGCGATAACGCTGACTCATAATCGGCCTCCAATATGATGTTGATTAAGCTTTATGCAGTTGATGAACGCCGCTTAAGCTGGCACCTTCGACGAAGAAGCGTTTAATGTTCTCCTCCACCACAGGATCCTGCAGCAACGGCGGCGCTTGATGCGGTTTCGTGCGAGCGTCGATAATGACATTATCGCATGCCCAATGCTTGAACTCGTAATAGCTGTTTACACCGTAGATATCATGGGAGGGATTGCTTCGCGTGAAGGTCGCCCACAAGAAATTATTCAACGTTTCGCTTACGAATTGGCTGTCGTCACAAACAATAATCATCGGGCACCCATCGATCGAGCCTTTGGCATGAATCGCCTCGGATAACGCCTGGAATTGCTGAGCAGCTTCGGGGTAATCTCTAAATGCAGGTCCTTGAATAGCAACGATGCCCGGCATGACAAGCGAGGCATGCTCATACCCCGGAAGATCTCTCAGGACCTCCGGAACCTCTTGGCACAGCACTCTCTTCTTCTCCCCAACCGCGGCGAAAATCACCTTACTGCCGGAATTTAATCCGGTTCCGGAATAATCCAACGTGTCGATGGTCGTATTCGTATAGAAATGGATATCACGCTGAAGGTCGATCCGCTCTAGGATATAGGTGAGAAACCCTTCAATATCATGCGTATCCACCGGCTGATCTTCTTCGGCCGTGATGAACAAATACTTCGCCAGGCTCAATTGTCCTGTTCCCAAAATGCGATTCGCGATGGTCAGAATCTCTGCCGGCTGTTTGATTTGTGCATATGGCGTGTATCTTTCGCTGCCGATCGCAAACAGGAGCGGATGGACGCCTGCCGCATCTACGGCATGGACCTCCTTGACGCCGGGAATTTCCTGCTGAATCGCATCCCCTGTCAGTTCATGAATGAGTGCGCCGAAGGCCGTGTCCTCTTGAGGCGGGCGGCCAACAACGGTGAACGGGAAGATAGCGCCCGGCCTTGCATATACTTTATGCACTTTCATAACCGGGAACTCGTGCGTAAGGCTGTAATAGCCCAAATGATCGCCGAAAGGACCTTCCGGCTTGGTCTCGCCTTGGTGGATTTCTCCTGTGATGACGAAATCGGCATCATTGCTGATACAGAAGCCATCGATATAGCTATAGTGGAAACGACGTCCCGCGAGTAAACCTGCGAAGGTAAGCTCACTCATGCCTTCCGGCAGCGGCATCACCGCAGACAAGGTGTGGGCAGGCGGACCGCCGATAAAGCAGCTAACCTTGAGGGGAACGCCTAGTTTGTTCGCTTTTTTTTGATGAACGCCGATGCCGCGATGAATTTGGTAATGGACGCCAATTTCTTTGTTCAACTCATAGTCATTGCCGCTAAGCTGAATCCGATACATCCCCAAATTGGAGTTCATAATGCCCGGCTTCTCCGGATCTTCCGTATACACTTGTGGCAAGGTGACAAAGGCACCGCCATCATCCTGCCAATGTTTGATCAGGGGAAGATCGCTAATTTGAATTTCCTGCATGGCAACAGGCTGCCCGCCGGATTTCCGTACCGGCAGCGCTTTACGTGCGGCTAGGCCTGTTCCGATATGCTTGAAGGGGTTCTTAAGGGCTTGCATAGGATCATTGCGCAGCGCAATCACGTTCTGAACCGAATCCCATGTATGCCGGAATATAAACTTACTGCGTTCCACCGTTCCGAAGAGGTTGGATACCGCACGAAACTTCGAACCTTTGACATTCTCGAATAATAAGGCAGGACCGCCGATTTCGAACATTTTCATATGGATGGCCGCCATCTCCAGATGCGGATCCACTTCTTCACGTACACGGACCAAATGACCGTTTCGTTCCAGGTCCATAATGCATTCTTCCAAACTCCGATAATTCATCGTATGACTCCAATCTCTGAGCTTCCTATCTGCTATCTTTCATTATAGCCTTATCATTAAGAAAATAAAGAGCGTGCCGAATGGTCTCGGAACGCTCTGTAAGAAGTGTTGATCTTGTTACACCACAGCCGCTTGCTGCTTCTGCTCCAGCCAGACTGTCATATCCTGAGCCGTCATCGGCTTACTATAATAGAAGCCTTGCATCACATGGCAGCCTCTGGACTGCAAGATATCGATTTGATCTTGCGTCTCCACGCCTTCGGCCACGACCTCTAGGTTTAAGTTCTTCGCGATGGCGATGATATTGCTTATAATAGCTTGTTTGGACAGCTGCGCGCTCTTGTGAATAAAGATTTGATCGATCTTCAGCGTATCCACCGGCAGCTCGTCCAATGTGCCGAGTGAGGAATAGCCCGTACCGAAATCATCAAGCGACACTTTCACAGCAAGATCGCGGATGCTGCGCAGCTGACTGACGATATCGTTCACATCACTCTTCGCAATCGATTCCGTAATCTCCAGCTCCAAATAATTCCCCTGCAATCCCGAAGCCCTTAGTGCATCATCAACCATCTCAAACAGCAGCTGACTTTCGAAAATCCGAATCGACATATTCACCGAAATACAAGTGAAAATGTTATCGTTCTCCTGCCAGGATTTGTTCTGCTTGCAAACCTCTTGCAGCATCCAGCGTGTCATCGGAATAATCATGCCCGTTTCTTCTGCTACTGCAATAAATTCACTCGGCGATACGGCGCCGAGCTCCGGATGCTGCCAGCGCATTAAAGCTTCCATGCCGCTCAATTGATCGGATCCCGTATCCCACTTCGGCTGATACATGATCGCGAACTCGCCATGTACCATCGCTTTGCGCATATCCTTCTCCAGCACCAGCTTGCGTATCTGATTGCGGCTCATCTCTTCATCGAAGATCCGGAATCTGTTCTTGCCATCCACCTTAGCGGCATACATCGCCGTATCCGCTGCTTTAAGCAGCGAAGAACGGTCTACGCCATGAAACGGAGCATGGCTGATTCCGATGCTGCAAGTCACATACAGTTCATGTGCTTCTACGAAATAAGCTTGTTTAATCTGGTTCAACAAATTATTGGCCAGCTGCTCCAATACGCCGATGTCCGGTGTTCTTGTGACGATCAGGAACTCGTCGCCCCCGAGTCGGAATATCAATTCCCCGTCGGCGGCACATAATCGCAAGCGGTCCGCCACCTGCTGTAGCAACAAATCGCCAACATCATGTCCTAGCGTGTCGTTGATCATTTTGAAGCGATCCAGATCAATAAAGAGGAAAGCGCCTTGCTCAAGGCGATCATTCTTCTCGTTGAAAAACCGCTGCAAGTCATGTCGATTAGGCAGATTCGTCAGCTGATCGTAATAGGCCATCTTCTCCAGTACATGTCGATCGAAGAAAACGGCTCCCCACGAAACAGCCAATATGAAGAAGGTGGATACGGTTACGCCGAACAGTAGAAAAAACTGCGGTTCTCCGTTATCCATTACATGCTGAATCTCACTGTTTACGGTAAACTTCGCTGCCGCCATTCCCGTATAATGCATGCCACAAATGGCAATGCCCATCACAATTGCAGAGATGAGCTTCCATAACGTGAAATCAGGAGAGTAACGCAGTTTATGGAACAAATAAAGTGCGGCATAGGAAGCTGCTAGTGCGATAAATGCCGATAGTAACCATAACGCCTTGTCATACGTCACTTGCCCCGGCATACGCATCGCACTCATGCCTGTGTAATGCATCGCCACGATGCCGCATCCCATAATCAATCCGCCTAAAGCATACCTCAGCGGGCTGGACTGACTTCTGGCCGTAATCCGAAAGGCAATGAACGAAGCCAAGATGCTGCCAAGCGACGATAGAATCGTCGTAGTCGTATCGTATGTAACTTTCGTATCCATGTGATAGGCCAGCATTCCGACAAAATGCATGGACCAGACGCCCATCCCCATGACCACTGAGCCTGCAATTAGCCAAATGGTTCTCGTTCTGCCGCTTGATCGTGTAATTTTACCTGCTAAATTCAAGGCTGAATAGGAGGCCATCACGGCAATAGCAAATGATAGAAAGACAACCCATATATTAAAGTGACCCTGCATGTGTTGTTCTATGGGAATCCCCTCTTTCCGAACGAAATAATTATGTATTCCTATTATATGTTATTCGACATTTCTCTGATAGCAGAAATATATATTTTTGTTTGAAAAGATCGAAAAAAGCCACTTCTCATCGAAGTGGCTTCGTTCTTGTAATCTCTATCCTCGACTGACGAAAAACGGCAGCTTATCGATACCTGCTATTCGCAAATAGATAAACATCTGACCTTTGTGATGAATTTCATGATCCTTGGCATTCTGAAGCAAGACGCTGCCTCGGAGGACATTCCCGAAAAAATCGATCGGTTGATCCAAATGCTCCGGTGTGATCGTTCTCAGAATCGCTTCAGTTTGTGCGGTTTGGGCCTCTATGTTAGCTTTGAGCTCATCGATTGTCGCGAAAGGTTTCGGAGGAACGGGCGGCGAATAGGCTCCATTCTGAACCGTCGAGGCAAACATGCCCATCGAACCGGTAATATGCAGGACAAGCCCCGACAGGGACATGCCTTGCTCCCATGGCTTCATCTGGAGCTGTTCGGTCGTTACATCCGTCAGCATTTGATGCAGAACTCTGCGATGGCTCAGCCAGTCTGCAATAAATCCATTAATCATTGTCATGTGAAGGCGTGCTCCTTAGGTTTCTCTGCAAGTAGTATATGCACTATGTCCGGCGCATATAAGCTTTCACCGTAATTGGAGCAAAGATTGCTACGATTACTGCGGCACCGAGGAGGGAAATGACTAGATCCCAGCCTACCGTTCCTTTGTTGGTCAAATCGCGAACGGCCGAAATAAGGTGCGAGATCGGATTCATTTTGACAAACCATTGGAGCCAGTTCGGCATCGTTTCAGTCGGTACAAACGCGTTAGACAGGAATGTAAGTGGAAACAACACAAGCATGGAAATCCCTTGTACGCTCGAAGCGGTACGCGCGATAACGCCGAAGAAAGCGAAGATCCAGCTCATAGCCCATGAGCAAGCAATGACAAGAACGGCAGCTAAGGCAACGTGCTCCAAACCGCCTTCAGGACGATAACCCATGATATAGCCCATACTGAACGTTAGCACAGTGGCTATCGTGTATCGAATGGTATCGGCCAGCAGTGCTCCCGCAAGCGGCGCAATACGAGCGATCGGCAACGACTTGAATCGATCGAACACACCTTTATCCATGTCCTCCCTCAGCTGCACCCCAGTGACGATGGAAGTCGTAATAACCGTCTGCACAAGGATGCCGGGAATGATAACAGGCAAGTAGCTCGCAACGTCCCCGGAGATCGCGCCTCCGAAGATATACGTAAACATCAAGGTGAAAATAATCGGCTGTAACGTAACATCAAATAATTGCTCCGGTGTACGCCGGATCTTCAGCAAACCACGGTAAGCCATGGTAAGCGAGTTGCGTATGGTCTGCCCGAGGCTCGTGTGGTTCTTTAGCTTGAGCGCTGCGGCCGATTTATTGGATATTCCACTCATGCTCTTGCCTCCTTCGCTTTGTACATTTCATCGGATCCCTGTGTCACTGTCGCATCTTCCTTTACACCTTCGCCTGTAATCGTTAGGAAAACTTCATCGAGCGTCGGTTTCTGCACGCTCATCTCGGATAGATGAATGCCCGCGGTGCGCAGCGCAATCAACAGATCGGTAACGAGGTCGGCATTCGCCATCGGGGCCGTAATTTTGCCCGCTTCGGATGATATTTTGGTCGGGACACCCAGCACCTGTTCAATAATGTGACGCGCACCGTTGTTATCCTCCGGATTTACAAGACGCAGATGCAGCGAAGATGTACCCACGGATGCTTTCAATTCATCTACAGTACCTTCCGCAACTACTTTGCCCGTATCTATAACGGCAATTCGATCGGCTAATTGATCGGCCTCATCGAGGTACTGCGTAGTCAGAAGGACGGTTGACCCCGTTTTCACGAGACGGCGGATCGTGTCCCACATCTGCGAACGAGTACGCGGATCCAAGCCGGTCGTCGGCTCATCCAAGAAGATGAGCGGCGGCTGCGCAATAAGGCTTGCTGCCAAATCCAGCCGACGTCTCATACCTCCTGAGAAATTCTTGAGCGGACGCTTCGCGGCCTCTGTCAAACCAAATTCCTCAAGAAGCTCTTCTGCCTTACGGCGCGATTCTGCCCGTCCCAGCCCAAGCAGCCGGGAGAAGATGATCAGGTTCTCGGTAGCGCTAAGTGATTCATCAACGGATGCATACTGTCCGGTCACTCCGATCAACTGGCGGACGATCTGTGCCTCCTTCACCACGTCATGTCCGAAAATTCTCGCCGAACCTGCATCCGGACGAAGCAAAGTCGCCAGCATTCTGATTGTCGTTGTCTTCCCTGCACCGTTCGGGCCGAGAACACCGTAGATCGAACCGGTGCGTACTTTTAAATCGACACCATCTACTGCACGGTTATCGCCAAATGTTTTGACGAGTCCATGCGCTTCAACGGCCCAATCGCCGTTTGATCCGCTCTTGTTTCCATAAACCATTGCAATTCCTCCTAGATAACTGATTACTTAGGATGTTATCTCAAATTTATGAACTGAATATGAACCGCCAAGTCATATTGAAACAGCATTTCAGGAAATAATACGATGAAGGTTGTCACAGATTGAAGCCGACTATCGTTTTATGAGTGTTCAGGCAACAACACAGCGGCGTCTGGATCTTCGCGTTGGAGATCAAGTTTATACAAATACAGCAAACAACTAGGAGGATTAACATGAAAATCGTTGTTATCGGCGGTAGTGGACTAATCGGGAAGAAACTCGTAGCTAATTTAAAGGATCTTGGTCATGATGTAGTGGCGGCATCGCCTTCCTTAGGTATCAATTCCGTTACCGGAGAAGGACTGACTGAGGCAATCAGCGGTGCGCAAGTTGTCGTTGACGTTTCGAACGCCCCTTCTTGGGAGGACCAAGCCGTTCTGGAATTCTTCGAAACATCAACGCGTAATCTGCTTCAAGCTGAAGCTGAGGCTGGCGTGAAACATCACGTTGCATTGTCGGTCGTGGGTACAGACGGACTTCTAGAGAGTGGTTACTTCCGCGCCAAGATGGCGCAAGAAGAAATGATCAAAGCATCCGGCATTCCTTATACCATTGTTCGCGCGACACAGTTTTTCGAGTTCGTCGAAAGTATTGCTCAATTCTCCACTGAAGGGCAAACCGTCCGTATGCCGTCTCACTTTATTCAACCGATCGTTTCGGATGATGTTGCAGCCGCGCTTGCGGTCTATGCACTCGAAACGCCGGTTAATGGTCTAACCGACCTGGCCGGTCCGGAACGTATGGGGCTCGATGATCTTGTTCGCAAATTTCTAACCATTACGAAAGACTCGCGACATGTGGTTACAGACGATAATGCACCTTATTATGGCGTAGTATTAAAGCAAAATTCTCTGGTTCCCGTTGGCGAGGCACGAATCGCAACGACACGATTCGAAGATTGGTTAAACCGCGCTGCGAAATAAAATGTTCGGATAAAAAATCGGATGATCTCCTCCCATGGAGATCATCCGATTTTTGTATTTGTTTCTATTAGATCACGAATCGACTAACAGCCCCGCCAAGCTTGGTTGCCATGGCCCGGAGCTGCTCGGATGCACCGTAGACCTCTTCAACCGAAGCCAGCTGCTCCTCAGATGCCGCCGCAACATGATGGGAATGGGTGGATGATCGTTTGGCGATCTGCTCCTGCTCCACCATTGTCGCCGCAATTTGCTCGCTGCCGGCAGACATTTGCTGACAGGCTGCCGATACATCCTGCACCAGATTCGAGACTTGCTTAATGGATGCGAGAATCAATTGGATCGAGCTGCCCGTCGTTTGGGCCAGCTCTGTACCTGTGCGAGCTTCCTCTGCGGAAACTTCAAGCACCGCGGATGCTGCCGCTGTCTGTTCCTTGATCGCTTGCAGAATCATTCGAATTTCATCTGATGATTCTCTGGATCGCTCTGCTAATTTGCGAATTTCTTGAGCGACGACTGCAAAGCCCTTCCCATGCTCGCCTGCGCGAGCCGCTTCTATAGAGGCATTCAAAGCCAGTAGATTCGTTTGACCGGCAACCTCCGTAATAAGCGTGAGAATGCCGTCCACTTTGCCGCTGGAGAGCTGCAGCTCATGCATCGTGTCCGTTGCATGAAGAACGCCTGCTTGAATGGAATTCATTTGGTGAACGGTGTCTCGCAGTGCCTGCTCACCTTCTGAAGCACGTTCTGACGTATGTAAAGCCAGATCGGATACGATGGCAGAAGACTCGGTAATTCGCTGAATACCGATTGCCATCTCGGTCATGGCCCGCTGGGTTTCCTGCGAGCTGCTAAACTGCGCTTCCGCACCGGAAGCGACCGTTTGAATCGCTATCGTTATCTCTTGGGTAGCCTGTGAGGATTGATTCGCAAATTCTTTCAAGTTTAAGGAAGATACGGTCACCTCGTCCGAGGTTTGCTTGATGCTGCTCGTCAACTCACGCAAACTATGGATCATTTCATTGAACGAGGCAGCAGCTCGGCCGATTTCATTGCTGCTCGTAACCGGCATACGGATTGTCAAATTACCTTGTGCTGCTTCCTGCGCCGCTACGGCCAGCATGCGAAGCGGTCGAACGGTCGCGCGGATAATAAAGAAAAGAATCCCTATCGCTACAGCTGCAGCGAGCATACCAATCCCAATAACTCCCCATAATAAAGCAGTCAGTTCTCGCTTGACTTGGCCGTAATCGTAATCCAGCCCGAACATAGCGACAATGTTTCCTTGATCATCTTTAACCGGAGCCAAGTAGGAAATCCATGTTCCGATATCATCCGAGTATGCATGGGTTAACAACGTCTCTCCGGTCATGACACGATGATAACCATCCAGAAATACATCATCCAACGGATAACTCGTCCCGTTATCGTCACTTCCCTCGCTGCTGAGACTGGACTGAATCATGGTAATCAGGTTCGGCTGCCCATCGATCTCAAATTGTTTCGCAGACATATAATAAGCGTTGGTCAGGTTGTCATCATCAATCATCGCATTAAGCTGCAGCTGCAAGCTGGATACATGGTCTGCTTGAGGAATCTGTTTGTTCTCGTAAGCTCCCGCCACAGAAGCGATGAGATCACTGCTGACTTGCGCCTGAGCACTTAGCTTCGCCCCAATTTCTGTGAAATCATGAAAGGCCGCATTCTTCTGCTCGTTGTATAAAAGTCCCACCATAACGGCGATCAGACAGAGACAAAGGATGGAGAGTACCAAAGTGGATGTTACGACCAGGCTTCTGCGTTTGGAAATAAAGGACAAACTAAACACCTCGTTACTCAAGTTTTATTAGCTTCAGTATACGGGTAACTTGTTAAGAAAATAGATTGCTAAACGTTTAATTTCTGTTAGTTGCCACGTCTATCGCTATTCCTTCCATTACTTGCGCACACCAAAAATCCGCCAAGAAGGCGGATTCTCGCTGATATCCATAGGTTCATTCTTATTCCTTATTCAACATCATGTCGAGAATAAGGTTATCAATATCCGAGGTCGCTTCATTCCCGATCCGGCAGAAATTATCGATCGTTTTCTCTGCATCGTTCTCGATAAAACCATTGGTCGATGAAATGGTCATCCCTTTAGAAGCCAGAAGTGCCGATTGAACGGCAGCGCTCGTACAAGTGGCTACTTTCATGGCGCAGCCGCCTTTGGCACCATCACACATCATCCCGGTCACATTCCCCAGCATGTTCTGGATCGCGCCTTTTATCTCTGATTTGCCTCCGCCAAGCAGATAGGTGATCCCACAGCTTGCCCCTGTACCGGATACCGTCACGCCGCATAATGCCGATAACCGGCCAAATTTTGATTTGATATAAATCGTCACTAAATGGCTCAGTGCTACCGCGCGAATCAGTTTGTCTTCCGATGCTCCAAGCTTCTCTGCGGCTGCAATAACGGGATTCGTCGCTGCAATTCCTTGATTGCCGCTTCCCGAATTCGCCATAACAGGCATCGTCGATCCTGCCATACGCGCATCCGATCCTGCTGCCGCCAGCGCCATCGCATGAGAGATTAAATCGTCGGACAGAATGCCTCTTTGCACATTTTCTTTAATCGTCTTCCCGACTTCCAGACCATAGGAATGAGCTAACCCATCTAACCCGGCCTTACGGTTCAACTCGATACTTTGCTTAACCAGATGAAGTTCATCCGGATCAATCGTATTCACAAAATCTACAATCGTATCGATGGATAGCGCACTGCGTTCTTCCTTGGAGCTCTTAAAGCTAACGTTCGCGCAGCCGCCTGATTCGACGACCTTCCCGTCCACTTCGATCAGCGTAATATTCGTGTGATTGTCTGTAATGACAACCTTTGCATAACCGTCTGCTGTTTCCGCGATGACCTCTATATATAATTTCCGAGGCGTATCCGCCAGTTGAAACACGGCATTACCTTGATCCACCATCGCCTGAGCCTTTGCAATATCATCTGAAGTGATATCCGCAAGAACCTCCAACTGCTTATCGGCATTACCTGCCAATGCACCTAAAGCAGCGACAAAATCTATACCCGTCAGCTCCGTTCCGGGTATTCCGACAGCCAGTGCATTCTTAATAATACCGGCACTCGCTTTCACCGTGATTCGTACAATCGGATCAGGCAAGTAGGTTTTGGCTTTTGCCGCCGCTAAGGCGATCGCAACCGGTTCCGTACAGCCAAGCGCGACGACAAGCTCATTTTGCAAGATTTGAATGAAATTGTGCTTCTCCAACTTATGTCCTCCTAGAACACCTAAAGGCACCGAACACCTTCGCATAATTCTAAAAATATACTATAGGTTGCTCCTCTGAATCAATCATATTCTCCAGTAAGTTTTAACCTTTCCGCTAAAGCACAAAGAGACTGCTTATCGCTAAGCAGTCCCTCCGTTTATTTCGTTATATGATTCTGCATCAATTCTTCCGCATATTCGGCGAGCGTAATGGATTTACCGCCGTTCAAACGCGATTCTTCGGCAGCAAATGCCATCAGATGACTGCGCACAGAAGCCACTGCTGATGTTAATGTCTCTTGTCCGTTATAATCCCGCACATCGGTCAGGAAACTTCTGACGATGCCTGCGTCACCGCCGCCATGTCCGCTCGATTGCGATGGGATCGTGATTTCGGTCTTCTGATGCGTAAGGAAATCAAACCATGTAATCTTGTCGTCATCCCCGCGCAGTTCACCGCGTGTACCCATAATTTGAATTCTTCGTTCCTGCTCGAACGTAAAGCCGCACATACTAAACATGGCCGTTGCTCCGTTCGCAAACTCCATGCCAACGACTTGATGGTCAACCACGTTATTATCGCTCTTATAGACGCAGCGGCCATAATTCGTTTCGCGCAAGCCTTGAACGATATTTTCTTTGGTAAGCTCCGGTGTGAAATGTCTTGCCCAGCCTTTAAATTGATCGCTTAAATAGAATCGAGGCGCGGAATACGGACAAGTCGTTTCGACTGCACAATCGAGGCAACGATCAGTCGATCCTTCAGGTGCATTCGCTTCATTGAAGTGCATGAGCGATCCGTAGGAGTTCACACGCACACAAGGCTGATCCATGAGCCAGGAGAGAACGTCCATGTCATGGCATGATTTTGCCAATATCATCGGGCTGGACGTCTCGGAATTGTTCCAATTCCCTCTGACGAAGCTATGCGCGATATGCCAGTAGCCTACATTCTCATTGAGCTGTATCGATACGATGTCGCCGATATGCCCCTCATTTAGAATATGCTTGATCTTACTCCAGAACGGCGTATACCGCAGCACGTGGCAGATCGACAGCAGACGGTTATTCTCACGAGCAGCCTGCTCCATCTGCAGACACTCCAGAGGGTCCGGGGACATCGGCTTCTCCAGCAAAACATGATATTTCATGTTCAAAGCCTGTATGGTCGGGTGATAATGCATCCGGTCCATCGTGCAAATGACGGCAATATCGGCAAGCTTCGGATTCGCCAATATCTGCTCCCACGACTCAAAGCACATCGTTTCAGGTATATGGTGCTGCTCGGCGAACTTCACCCGTCTGGCCGGATCCGGCTCGGCTACCGCAACGAATTTCAATTCATGTGGAAAATCCAGCGCAAAAGGAGCATAGCTGGCCGCTCCCCGTGCACCTGCACCGATTAGTATTGCAGTAAGTTGAGCCATGTTGTCTCCCCCATTTGATTCATAGATTTGATTCTATTCCCTATCCCGATATTCATTATTCCATGTCGTTACCCTAGCACTGCGCTGTCTTGTAACTTGACGATAGGCTCCTCGCAGCCGTGCAGCTCAAATATAACTAGTTCATTAGCGCCTTCACGAAGCAGCGGTGCCGGGATATACAAGGTCTGCTGCGGTCCAATTTCCCAATAGCGACCAAGATTATAGCCGTTCACATAAACAACGCCTTTCGTCCAGCCGCTAAGCGCGAGGAAGGTATCCGCCACTTCATCAACTTGGAAAGAGCCTTTATAGAACGTCGGCTTCTGTTGCTTCTCGCTGCTCTCTAGATAGACCAGCTTCTGCAAGTCGTTAAGCGGCAGCGGACGGATCGACCAATGGTACAGAAATTGCTGCCCCAGCCGTACGCCTTCCGTAATGCCTTTGGGATCCTTCATATACGGACCATAATTAATCCGCCCCATGTTCTCAACCAGAATGTCGAGTGTAGCACCTTCTGCCGGGATATCGAGCAGCACATCATGGTCTGGGTTATTGCGTTCAATGATGCCTTTATACTCACCATTCAAGAAAATAAGAGCGCGGTCATGTACATCCTGCAAATTTAGTCGGGAAGCGGTAAGCGGCCCAAGCACGGTAGTCGAATACAGAATAAATCCGTAATCCTGCCCAAGCTGCTCCATCGTTTCCGGGCATGTACGCTCTACCGGTTCAGACAGCATGTCGAGTGACGAGAAGAGCGGAGCTTGCTCAGTCAAGACTACGCGGCCATAGGCTTTCTTCTTAATGGGTTCCGGCAGGTTAAGTGGTCCAAGCTCTACATACTTCGAGATTACCTCGCGGAATTTATAGAATTTGTCCGTCAGATCGCCTGACTCACTGATTGCCACGTCGTAATCATAGCTAGTAATCGTCGGTTGATGTTGGTTGTCGCCGAAGTTCGCGCCGTTATAGAAGCCGAAGTTCGTACCGCCGTGATACATATAGGCATTCACCGATGCGCCGGCGGCCAGCATATCATCCAGCACCTTCGCCGCATCGTCGGAATCACGTGTATGATGCGGTTTGCCCCAGTGGTCAAACCAGCCATTCCAATATTCCATGCACATAAGCGGCTGATCCTGCTGATATTCACCTAATTTATCGAATGCTTCATCAGCGCGAGAACCGAAATTCACTGTCGCCAGCACTTCGTCCACCATGCCGCCTTGCAGATAGAAATCTCCCGGTCCGTCGGACGTAAACAGAAGCACGTCAATGCTTCTTGCCTTCATGCCGTTCTCCAAATACTTCAAATACTTCTTGTCATTCCCGTAGCTGCCGTATTCATTCTCGATCTGCATCGCGATAATGGGACCGCCATTCGTCGATAGAAGCGGTACCAGCTTCGGCAGCAGTACGTCGTAATACGCATCCACTTTATCGAGAAAAGGCTGATGATAGCAGCGCAGTCGCATGCCGGGATCAGCAAGCAGCCATGCCGGCAATCCGCCGAATTCCCATTCCGCACAGATATACGGACTTGGACGTACGATGACATGCAAGCCGAGCTCACCTGCAATCGCAATGAATTGTACGAGATCTGCAATGCCTTCGAACACGAACTGACCTTCCTTGGGCTCGTGAATATTCCAAGCCACATAGGTTTCAACCGTATTAAATCCGCCTTCCTTAAGCTTCCAAAGGCGATCCCGCCAATATTCCGGCACCACTCGAAAATAATGAATGGCCCCCGACAGAATGCGAAGCGGCTCACCATCGAGCAAGAATTGTTGTTTGTTAGTCGTCAATACCGGCATACGATTACCCCTTTATATCTTGATGCGAACATGTTGTGACAGCCCGAACCGAGTCGGTTCGGGCTGTCTGTTATGGAATCACTTACTTCCACTCGCCTTGGACATGGTTGTCTTCCAATTGTTTATTGACCTCATCAATCATTTCTTTACCGCCTTTGGCCATATACTCCTCGACCATCTTGTCCCAGTCGCTCAGCGGTCTTTCACCGAAAATCATCTTCGTCGTTTCATCCGTAATATACGCCTGCAGCTCTCCGCTCTTCTCCATAAGCAGCGGCGAGATAATCCGACTTGTTGGATTTACGTAGAACTTCATGGTATGCAGCATATCAGCGAGCGTTTGCTGGAACTTCTGATCCTCAGGCGTCTTGGCGATCTTAGCGAACGTGAACAAATCTTCGTCCTTCATGAACCATCCGCCTTCGGTAATATAAGCGCCCGGAGCGACGTTCGAACGATTCTCGGCAATTGGCTGTGCCACGCCGTCGACCATTTGGTAGCCTTTTCCTTCGCCGCCGTAGAGCCAGTCGAAATATTCGTTCTGCGGATTACGTTCCTCGAATGTTACCGGCTTGTGGAAGTAATCGATCATTTCAAGAATACGTTTCACTTTCTCCGGCTGATCCTTCAATTTCGCCGAAATCATATACATCCGATACCAGCCGCCGCTGATGGTTAATCCCTCAGAACCGTCAGGAGCCTTAAACGGTGGAATCGGCTCTACGACTGCTTTCGGATCGTTCTGCTTCAGCACATCGAACAATACCCCGTTGTTTCCGCTATTTCCGGGCTGTTCATACCAAATGCCGACTTTACCCGCATTAAATGCTTTGAAAATATCCTTGTAGGCCGTTACCGCCCAGTCCGCTTGTAGAATGCCTTCTTTCTGTAGATCAGCCAAGAACGTCACTTTCTCTTTATTCCCGTCTGCGATAATACCGGGAACCAGCTGACCGCCGCTGTTCTTGTGATACCAAATCGAATTGCCATAATAAGCCCCGAAGGAAGGATCATAATAAATGCCTTTGGCCAGACCTAAGCCAATCGTATCCGCTTTGCCGTTGCCGTCCGGATCGTCTTTGGTAAAGGCGATTGCAACCTTCTTCAGCTCTTCATAGTTCGTTGGCATTTTCAAACCGAGCTTGTCCAGCCAGTCTTTACGAATGATCGGCTTCTTGCCGCCTTTAGCGGAGAAGTAGGTTGGGATGCCGTACACTTTCCCGTCTACCTTCAAGGAATCCCATGAATAATTAGGCACGGCCTTGGTCGACTCATACTGCTGCAAGAACTCGTCCAATGGCAAGAATGCGCCTTGATTCGCCCATTTCGTATAATTGGAGTTTACTTCTTCCATTCCAATGACATCGGGGATATCGCCGGAGGCCATTTTCACTGCTAACTTCTCTTCATAGGTATCGAAAGGAATGTATTGCGGCTTAAAATCCACATTGAATTTCTCGTTGATTTTCTTCACAGCTTCGCTGTTATCCGTCGGAACCGGATCTTCCCACGTGCCGTCGAACCAATCAATGGTAATCTTCTCTGCATGCGGGTCTGCCGTCGTTGCGGCGCCATTGTTTGTCGTACCCGCGTTTGAGGACGTGTTGGAATTGGATTCCTCATTACCGGATGAGCATGCTGCAAGCATGGATCCGGATAGTGCAACTACCAGAACGGATGTGACTAGTTTGTTACGCATACTTTCGACCTCCTCTATATGTTGGGCACTTCGGTGATACTCACTTACATGAAAGCTAGCCTTTCACGGAACCGAGCATCACCCCTTTCGCAAAATGCTTTTGCAGGAACGGGTAAAGCGCAAGTATTGGAAGTGTTGCAATGAGAATGGCAGCCATACCAATCGTTTCAGCCGGTGGAGAAGCATTCGCCAGTGCGGCCTGCTGTCCATCGGAGAGTGAATCGAGGCGTTGGCTTAAGATGACGATTTGCCGCAATATAACCTGTATCGTCCACTTGCTCGGATCGCTAATATAAATGAGCGCGGTAAAATACGTGTTCCAGCTCGTAACCGCATAGAAAAGTCCGAATGCAGCCAGTGCAGGTTTCGACAGCGGAAGAATGATGCGCGCGAAAATTTGCATATCATTCGCACCATCGAGCACGGAGGCTTCCGTCAGATCCTGAGGGATACCGAGAAAGAACTGCCTGAGGACGATCAAATTAAAGGAATTGATGGCCCCCGGAATGATAAGCGCCCAGTAGGTGTCGAGCAAGTGTGTTTCCTTTACAACCATATAGGACGGAATAATACCTGCTCCGAAGACGAATGTAAACAACACGAGGAACAGGAAAAACTTCTGACCTGTAATATTCCGCGACAGCGCGTAAGCCATCATCGAGGTGAGCCATAGGCTGAAGATCGTACCTACTACCGTCACACAGATGGTTACGATAAGCGCCCGGACAAACACCTTGGAGTGGAAAATGTATTGATAAGCATCCACGACCCATTTCTCCGGAAACAGAATAAACTGCTTGGCTGCGCTCTCCGTAACCGATGTAAATGAGGTCGCAATCATGTAATAGAACGGAAACAGCATGGCGAGCCCGACCGCGGCAAGCATGATCACGTTAAGTGCATTTGCTAATTTTTCCGAAATGGAATGAGTTTTAACCACTGCTCCACCGCCTCCTTAGTAGATTCCTTCTTCTCCGAATTTTTTGGATAACTTATTCGCTCCGACGATTAGAATCAACCCGACGAGCGACTTAAACAGCCCCACTGCTGTTGCAAAGCTGAAGTCTGAGTTCTCGATCCCTTTGTAATAGACGAACGTATCGAGTACATTACCGATCTCCTTGTTGAGCGGGTTCAGCATGAGGAAAATTTGTTCAAATCCAACATCAAGCACGCTGCCAAGCCTTAAGATGAGCAGGATAATGATAGTGCCGCGGATCGAAGGCAATGTGATATGCCAGATCTGCCTCATTCGGCTTGCGCCATCGACGACAGCGGCCTCATACAAATGGGGATTAACTCCCGCCAATGCTGCGAGGAAAATGATCGTCCCCCAGCCGGACTCTTTCCAGATGACCTCGAGCACAATGATTGGCATGAACCAATGCGCCGACGTCAGAAACGGAATCGGTTCGATGCCGAAAACCATTTGAATGAGCTGATTAATAATGCCCTCGGATTTCAAGAATGTCGTTACAATCCCGATCACAACGACCCAGGATAAGAAATGCGGCAAATAGACGAGCGATTGAATCACTCTCTTATAACGTTCGTTACGCACCTCATTAAGCATGATCGCCAGTACAATCGAAATCGGGAAAGCGAATACAATTTGAAGAAACGAGAGATAAAGGGTGTTCCAGATGACCCTGATGACTTCACTATCTTCGAAAATTTTATGGAAATGCTTCAGTCCGACCCAGTCGCTGTGCAAGAAACCTTGAAATGGACTGAAATCTTGAAAGGCGATTATGTTTCCCAGCATCGGAATGTACCGATAAATAATAAAGTATAAAAGTCCCGGGAGAAGAAGCATGAACAGGTAGCGCTCATTCCACAGCTTGTCCATGAAGGAACGTTTTCTTTCCCTATGAGCTATAACTGTTGCCGGTGCATTTGCACCTGTATTCGTGTAGTTAGTCAATGATGATCCCCCTCGATTTATTTGAAATATATGAATCTTGATTTTTCATTCCTAGCGCTATACTATAAGAGTCACCCCTTGAAGAACATCGGAAATATGCCCGATTTCACGCGAATTTCAAGGTTTCCGTAAAATTGCACAGTTTTCGAAAATAGGATCAGACCAAGGCAAAAGGGGTTTATTCATGAGGCAGATTTTGCAATTGAAGATTAATACCCGTTCGATCTTAACCAAGATGGTACTCAGCTTTATGGCCATTATTTTGTTGTTTGTTTCCTTTAATTTGATCTCGCTCACCTTGTTCAGAAAAAGCATTCACAGCGAGATCATTACGTATAACGATGCGAATCTGACACATACCACAAGCGGATTCGAGCAGTACTTTGAGCTGCTGGACAATGTTATCGTAGGCATGTACTTGAATGATCATCTGAATGATTTACAGAAATCGAAGCCATATTATAGGGCCGCCGGGAGAATCATCGACGATTTAGAGAAGATCACGGTGAATCCGCGGATTTATTTGAACAATATATTTATGTACGACGTGAAGCATCATTACATATTGGACAAGTATCGCGGCAGCTCGCTTGCAGTCATGTTCTCCGAACACTATGTGAATCGCATCTATACGCCGGACTTCTGGGAAGAGGAACTAACCAAAGCCGGCTCAGATGCCAAGCTGTATCCGGCCACAGTATTCACGAGTCCGCCGCCAACTTATCAGGATTCGCAGCCCGGCATCGTCATTCCTTACTTGTTCCGCAGTCAGCTGTATCCCGATTTCAAGTTCCTCGCATTCATTGATGCGAATCAGCTGTATCGCAATTACCATCAGTCCATTAACAACACCTTCTATATACTGAGTCCGCAAGGTAATCAAATTTACACCTCAGATCCCGCCTTTGACGAAGCCATACCGGAATTAAAGCCGGGGAGAAACTGGATTAAGCAGCACGGCTACTATTTCTTCTATCAAAAAGGCGCGACTTCCGGGCTTACTTACGTAAATATCATTCCGGACAGCAGCGTTTCCAACCGAATTGTGAAGCTCACGTTTACTCTGATCGTGCTGCTTGTAGTTACCTCTATTGTCAGCCTGATCTTATCCGTCATCTTCAGCAGACGATTTAATAATCCGGTTCGCAAAATCGTGGAGTCGATTCGAAGTTTAAACGAGAATAAGGAGCTTGTTCGCGGAACGGTTAACGACTTTGAGCTGATCCATGCCAATATCGGCCACATGATCAAAGAGAATCAGGAAGCAAAGCGAAGCCTGGAAAGCAAGAAAAACCATCTGCGGCATTATTCGCTCATGAATGTACTCAAACGCATTCGGATCGAATATGAGGACTCGGATCCGGCAGCCGAGCAGGACTACAGGCCGTTTCGATTTGTTCTCTTCCAGATGAATTTCAAACAACGATTCTGGGATGAAATGCCCGAAGAAGAAGAACGGACCATTGCCTTTATTCGCGAATATGTCATTCAGGCGATTGGGCGAGAGATGGATGGCGCACAAACCTTCCAAATCGAGGCGAATCAAATCTTATCGGTCATCTATCTAAACAGTGAAGATGACAGCTGCCTGACAGCAGTCCTTTCGGACATCAAGACGGTGCTGGAGACGGATAACACCTATAGTTTCTGTACCATTGCCGTGAGCTCGCATTATCCGCATTCTTCTCAAATGACGAGTGCTTATGCGGAGGTGCTCAAGCTTGTGAAGCTGAGGCCTTTCGATGATTCGACCTATGTGTCTCAGGCCGGCGAAACGTACGAGAAGCCGATGCTGCCGACTACTATCCTGGAGCAGGAGCTGAATGTGAGCTTGCAAGAAGGCAACGATCAGCTTGCCCTGCAGTCGCTGCGCCGGATGCTCGCGAAGATGAAGAAACGGAACATTGCCGCCATCAAGTTTCATCGTTTCGCGGAAGAAACAACAGACAAGGTCATGCGCGTGCTCCACAGCATGCAAATCGACAGCGATGGCTTGTCCGGCATGCTGCCTCTTATTGAGAAGCAACATACGATTGAAGAGCTGGATGGTTACCTTGAGAAGCTGGTGAGCGAAGCCGGACGGCTTGTTCGGTTGAAGAAAGAAGAACGCGATCCGATCATCAGCTTTACCGTCAGCTATACGGAGACCCATTATGGAGAAGAGCTCTCCCTCGACCTCATCGCCGGCAAATTGAATATTAGCAGCGGCTATCTCTCCACTTATTTCAAGGAGAAGATGGGCACGAATTTCGTGGATTTCGTCAATGAGGTGCGCGTGAAGAAAGCGAAGGACTTACTGCTTCTCTCGGAGATGAAAATCCAAGAAATCGCGACCGAAGTAGGCTATACAACGCTCAGTTCCTTCAATCGCTCCTTCAAGAAAATCTCCGGCGTCACGCCAACGGAGTACAGACGCAATGCTGCTGTTGTTGAGCGGTAACATGCAAGAAGCCTGTCCAATGATGGACAGGCTTCTACTCGTTTATGAGATAAGACTAGGTCGTCGTCCAAGCTACTTGCTGGAACGTATTCGTATTCGCTGACTCGTTGGCCTTCAGGCAAAGAAGAGCGCTCAGAAGTCCATCGTCGAGCGAGGTGAACGAACGCTCTGCGCCGCTCACGATTTGGAAGAAATTGCGCAGAAGCATGCCATCTCCCCCGCCATGCCCGTCCATCGCATTCAAGTCGAACTGATGGGTTTCCACTCGCGCCTCGTGGTGCATGTAGACCTTCAACTCGCCCGTGTACCAATCGAATTCGAGCGTTCCTTTATAACCTAACAGACGCGCTCCGCGTCTCTGAGCCCCTCTTCTTGCGAAGAAGTTCTGCGAGTAGTTAACGTGCATGCCTGATTCGTAACGAATCAGAGCACTGCCTGAATCTTCGTTGCCGGTATCCGTCGCAAAGCTGCAATAGTTCCCTCTATCCTTGTTCGCCGGCTTGAGCGTGCTCTCTTCGCAAGTGCGCTTCTCGTCGCAATCGCGGCACATCAGACCTGCAGGCTTATCGCCTTTGAATATTTGCTTGGATTTCATCGCCGATACAGCTGTGGGATTGGCACCCAGCAAATAATTAATATAATCGAAATCATGTGTCGCCTTCTGCAGGAACAATCCGCCCGTAATGCTCTCATCGCGGTACCAGCTATGATAATAGACCCCGCCGTAAGGCACATTGTTCACAGCCTGCACATGCTCCACCGTTCCGATTTGGCCGGAATCGATGATTTCCTTGGCAAGTTTGACAAGTGGCGTGTTGCGCAGCGGGAATGAAACAACTACCTGTGAGTCTGAAGCCTCGTAGCCCGCTTTCAGTCGATAGAGATCTTCGAAGGTCGTGGCAACCGGCTTTTCCAGGAATAAAGGCAGGCTGCGTTTCAATACCTTAAGTGCCATCTCCGTGTGCAAATTGCAGCGAGTACCGATTACGACGCCATCCAGTCCGGCATTATTCAGCATATCATCGGCGTCCTCGTACCATTCCAGGTTGTTTGCTCCCTCACCCATCTGAGCGGCTAGCTCCTGTGCACGGGGATCCGCAATCGCGACAAGGCGGCAGCCCGTTTCCTGCTCATCCAATTTGCCGAACAAACCACTGACTCTGAGCCCATACCCGATGATTCCGATTCGCTTCACCATATCGCCAGTCCCCCATCTTGATCAATATCATAGTTGTTTATTGTCGCTAACTATTTCGAATGATACTATAGGTTCTATAGGATGTATTTACTCTATTTCGCTATAAAGTTGTCTATTATCGACTTATACTCCAATAAAGGGGTTTGGACCAAATAGCTATATTATCGGAAAGCAACTACAAACCTGATCCTATGAATTGGATGCCCAGCATTCACTGGGCCCAGTACCAGAACTCCGCCTATTATCAAGGAAACGAACGGCGTCTGTACGACTTCGAGGTCATGTACGTCATTTCCGGGGAAATGATCGTTCATTTCATGGATGAGCCCGAGACGATTCGATATTACCCCGGCGACTTCTTGTTTCTAAGTGCTCGGGAGAGGCATCGCATTGAAATTCCGACCGCAGCCGGAGCCCAATTGCTCGGTGTTCATTTTGACTTCTATGACGAGTTCGAGCTGACACCCGATATCCATATGGTTGTAGACGAAACTCACGACGTCCAAGAAGCATTATTCTGCCGATTGCCCGTAAGCGATGATGGTGAGCGGCTGTTCGCGCGCAAATACACGTCGCTTTCCGTCGAAATCGTGAAAGGAATGGAATTGATTTGCGAAGAATTCACGACGGCCAGAGCCGGCTATGAGCTTATCTGCCGAGGTGCCATGCTGCAAATGCTCGCATCGATCTTACGATTACAGACCGTTCCGCAGCGAACCACCTCCGCAGTCTACTTAACGGCTCTTCGGGAGCTGGTCGACGAGATAAGCAGCAGCTTGCATTTGACTTGGCCGAATTCGGTGATGGCGGAGCGTTTGAACGTCAGCGAGGATCATTTTATCCGTCTGTTCAAAGAACAGTTCGGCGTCACTCCGAATCAATATGTACAGCATCTCCGCCATCAAGAGGCCAAGCGGTGTTTGAGAGAAACGGAGATGAAAATCGAGGCGATCGGCTGCCGTATCGGCTACGACAGCTTGCATCAGTTCAGTCATGCATTCAAGAGATGGCAAGGCGTATCTCCACGAGAGTATCGGAAGCTGTGCAGCATTCTATAAGCGTTGTCTATTATTTAAGCGCTCGATCAGATACGTACACATACCTTTCAAACCGCGCCAGAATATGGCTCTTCTGCGTTGGATAATTCTCGTACAAATAGTCGATGAAATGTCCCGGATGCTCCGTATTGCCCTCGAACATGTCATAGTGCGCAGGAATCACCGTGTCGATCCCGGCCGCAACCGCAAACTCCGCTGCCTCACGGAAGTTCATGTTGCCGACGATATTACGCGCAAGCCGGAACGGATCGCGTCCGTTAATTGGCAGAAGGGCAACGTCGACCTGCTCCGCTTTCACCGTCTCGATCAGGCCGGGATAGATCGTCGTATCGCCGGCATGGTAGAACGTCACGCCGTTTAGGTTCAGCACATAACCAACAAATCGATGATCCTGCTCAGGATCATACGCAAGCTCCTCATGTGCCGCAGGGATCGGTAAATAGCGCAAACCACGCTGCTCCCGCCATTCGCCGGTCACCGCATGAACACGCCGCTCCGGCGCAACACCGAATTCAGCGAGAGCGCCAAAGCAATAGCCCGGCGCCACAAACACCGTATCGTTGCGGGTTTTCGCCATCCCCGGTATCGTATCCGGATCCAAATGATCGATATGATCATGCGTGATCAGCACAACATCGGCGTTATTCGCTTCCTCCGGCAGAAGTGGCGGTTTAAACCGCCGATATGTCGCATCGGCCAAATACGGATCGATATATACGATCGTATCTCCCCCTTTGACGATGACGCTCACCTGGCCGAGAAACCAGATGGCCAGCATCCCGTAAGGTACACGAGTTTCGTTAATTTCCCGAATCAGTTCCTGACCTGTCCGCACATTAGGAATATTCATTTGTTCTCTCCTTAGACTATAATGAAGTAACCAGTACTACTCATCTTCTACACCGGATGCAAGTAAACCTTCTCGCTCGAAAAAGCCAGGGCTCCATCATTAGGAGACCTGGCTTCATTGTTTCGCAGAATGGCGAGTAACCATACTCTTATTCAGTTGAACGCGACAACGTCTTCTCCAGCATACCCCGAACCAGCTTCTCCAGCGCATCTTTATGAATGAATGGTGCTAGTGCGGAGAGAATGTCGGCGCCAAGAAAACCAGACTCCACATGCTTCAGAAGCTTCTCTATGCTTTCCCTTGATAAGAAAGGAGCAAGTCCGACAATTTGTCTGGCATCGATGCTGCCGGCGGCAATCCGATCAACAAGTCGGTCCAGCGTATCCCGGCTTATGAACGGCGCCAAGGCTTGAACAATGTGCCAATCGATTGTGCCTTCCTCGGCTTGCAGAACAAGCCGGTCGATTTGTTCTGTATCCAGGAAAGGAGCGAGTCCTCCAAGCTTCCTCATATCGAGCTTTCCAAGAGCAGCATTATCCACCAACCGGGCTAAGGAGCTTTTACTGATAAACGGGGCCAAGCCCTGAATAACATCAGCGCTCAGACGGCCTTCCTCCACATAACCGAGCATCTCATCAATCGTATCGCTCCCCAGAAACGGTGCTAGCTGCAGGATCGCTTGCAAGCTCGGATGAGATTCATCATCCGTATCGTTCGAATCATCCTCCTGCTCTTCCTCCTGAGCTACGGTGGGCTCAATTTCCACATTTACTTCTTCATCTATTCCTTCTTCACCTATTCCTTCTTCAACTATTCCTTCTTCACCCTGAGGCTTCTCGATGCTGTAAGGCACTTCACCTGCAGCAGGCTGTACGGATGCTGTTTCCTGCACAAGCACAATCCTGCTTTCACCGGCGAGCAGCTCATCAATAGACGCTTCGAGCAACCGGCTGATTGCCGGCAGCATCCCGATATCTGGCAGCGACTCACCGCGTTCCCACTTTGACACGGCTTGATGACTTAATCCTAAATGCTCGGCGAATTCCGCCTGCGTCATTGCCTTCTCTTTTCTTAGACTGGAGATAAATGCACCGATCTTACGCATTTCCATTATAGAACGCCTCCACTTGCAGGATTGTACAGTGCGCACTGTCTGCATTCAGCATAGCACGCTTGATGGCTCTACTCTATCAATAGTCAGTTGAACACGTCAATTCAACCGACGGTTGAATCCATCTTATTCGGGGTGATTTTGTGCTTCCGTCCCGAGAGCAAAAGGTGTCGTAATCCCTTCATAGGCGAGATGCATCGACATGCCAACTTTGGCATGATCCAGATTGTGACAATGATCCATCCAAATGCCTGGGTTATCCGCGAGAAAAGCAACCTCATATCGCTCGCCCGGACCGACGTACAGCGTATCGGACCACCATGGACTGCCGCTTACCGACTTGCCATTCCGGCTCAATACCAGCATATGATGACCGTGCAAATGCATGGGATGCTCCACCATACCGCGGTTAACAATGGTTGTCTTGACCAAATCCCCCTCTTTAACCATGTACATAGGTGTATTCGGGAACAACTCGCCATTGATGGTATACAATGCGCCGAAACCGCCGTTATAGAAAGTGAACTGATTATCCAAGACCATCAGAAACTCTCTGTCAAAATGACTGTCTAAACTAAAAGGCAGCACTTCCTGTGTTCCGTAAGTGGAAGGATCGAATATCGTACTGCTCTTAGGCAAATCAAGAGGTTCGCCCTTGCCCTGCACACTAAAGAGAATGCCTTCCTCATGATTGCCGATGTTAATAAATACCGGCGTCTTCGGCATTACGAATGTCACGTCATACCGGCCGCCGGTCGTTACTTCAAGTCGAGTATTACTGCTCAAATCCGTTGGGCCGTTTAGCTCCGTACCATCGATCGCCGCTACTTGAAAAGGAACGCCTACAATGGTGAATGCGCGCTGCACCCAGTTCTCGGTATTGATCAAACGCAGCCGCACCGGCGTACCTGGTTCAGCTTGAACTTGCTCAAGCCTATGAGCATCGGCTGCTGCACCGAAGGAGAATCCGCTATTCTTTAACGAATAGGTCATGATCGTCCGGTCGATCCCATAATTAGTTGCAGAATCAGCAGGATCCTCCACCACTAATGCACCGAACAACCCTTTCTTCACCGCCTCGGCTGAGTCTTGGTGCGAATGATACCAGAAGGTACCGGTTTGTTCCGCGATGAATCGATACGTATGCGTCTGCCCTGGCATGACCGCATTCTGAGTCGCCCCTGCTACGCCATCCTCTGCATTGGGAACATCCAGACCATGCCAGTGTAACGTAACACCTGCATCAACGTTGTTATTGATCAAGGTAACCTCGATCAGTTCCCCCTGCCGCATTCGCAGCTCCGGTCCGGGAACTTGACCGTTATATGTCCATGCCTCCACCATTGTACCCGAGCTGCCCCGAACCAGCTTCTTCTCTGCCGTCAGCGTGAATCGGCGATCCGGCTCTCCCTCTCTTGGGCCGGTTAACGCCTCCACCCTGACACTGCCGTCGCCCGTAGTTACAGCATGGGCAGCGTGCTGATGAGCGCTCGCACTACCAATACCTCCGCCGAAATCGGCTGTTCCGGTCATCATGCTCATCGTTTCCGGGAGACGGCTCGCCTTCGTTTCATACATCCAGACACCGCCGATAATCAGCACAACAATTAGGATCTCGACTACTCCTTTGGCCACACGCAGCTTACGACCCGGTGGTGCCCAATTCTCATGTTGATGAATGCTCTTGCTGCGGTTAAGCACGCGGTAAGCCATAATCGTGATGAACACCAGCAGGATGAGAAGAACTGCTGCCGCATCCAGCCATCTGATCGGCACAACCGGAACGAAATAGAACAACAAGCTCGCTATTGCGGTGTATTTCATTGCTTTGAACGGAATGATCAGAGAGGCGTCGCCTGCCAGGCGGTAAGCTGCCGCATCCAGCGGCATATCTTGATTCTCAGCCGGCAACCGCATGACGCGGATTATGCGAGGGATACCGTAGACACCGCTTGCCATTACTGCAAGTAGAAGCGGTGGAAGTTGGAGGAGAATGCGATCCTGCGAGAACAGCCAGCCGAACTGCGTATACAGCTGCTGTGCAATGACAATTTTACCTGCCAACGCCAGCAAAGATAGGCTGAACAAGATCATAACGGTTCTTGATTTATGTTTCAGCTTCTTGTAAGACGCGCTGTAAACAAGTCGCCCGGCCTTGCCTCCGGCCATCCAGCCGAAGACGACGAGTACTATCGTAGTGAGAGCATCCAGCCCGTAAAGTAACGCATACATCGAACAAATCCCCTTTGGCATCATTAGTTATGCCACATATTACGGGAAAACGGGCATGACTTTAATGGACTGAAGTTTAGTTTTCCCCCAGTCTAAGGTCGGAACCGGGTCCTGCATCAGTTGTAAACCTTTGGGAAAAGTGATATCATAACAATATCACAAAGATATTAAAGTATTGAGCGATCAAGATCGATGCCCACACAGACAAGGAGGATAACCATGCAAGAACACAAAGCGTGGCACGTAAATGGATTTGCCGTTATATTTGTTTCCATCATGTTATTCGTGTTGATGATTTTGACATTCGTCAAAGGAGTAGCCGAAACGCCGAATTTCACGCTTATCGCGCTCGGAGCCGTTCAATTAATCCTGCTCGTGGTTTGCTTATCATCGCTAATCATCGTGAATCCGAATGAGAGCGCAGTCATCACATTCTTCGGCAAATATAAGGGTTCCGTGCTCGAAAGCGGACTATGGATGGTGCTACCGCTTACAGAGAAGAGAAAGGTAACGCTTCGCGTACGCAACTTCACGAGCCAGAAGCTCAAAGTAAACGACGCGCAGGGCAATCCGGTGGAAATTGCGGCCGTTGTCGTATTTAAGGTTATGGATACGGCGAAAGCATCCTTCAACGTGGATAATTACGAGAAATTCGTGGAAATTCAGAGCGAAACGGCTGTACGGCATATTGCTGCGCAATATCCGTACGATACGTTTTCGGATGAGCAGCAGTTTTCATTGCGAGGTAACGCGGATGATGTGGCAAGGGAATTATTGACGGAACTGCAGAGCAAATTGTTGTTTTCCGGCGTGCAAATCATTGAAACACGTCTCATTCATCTCGCATACGCGCAAGAAATCGCAAGCGCAATGCTGCAGCGACAACAGGCTACCGCAATCGTAGCGGCGAGATCCAAGATCGTCGAGGGAGCGGTGGGCATGGTCGACATGGCACTTCGTCAACTGGAAGACAAGGGGATTGTCCTCGACGAGGAGCGCCGCGCGGTAATGGTCAACAATCTGATGGTTGCCATCGTATCCGATAAAGGCGCAACGCCTGTCATCAATACGGGCACCTTGTACTCCTAAGGGGCGGATATCGATCGCAACTGAGAAGAGGGCGTTTCCCCTTCGCCTAGATCCTGAAATTTATCGCGCGTTAGAACAGTGGGCGAACGAAGAATTCCGAAGCGTCAACGGACACCTCGAATTTCTGATCCGCGAAGCGTTGAAGAAGGCTGATCGTTTGCCGAAGAAGCCGCCTAATGTTTAGATGGAAGATCATATAGAAATGGCGGCCTTGGGTACATTCCCCGTGCCGCCATTTTCTATAGAACCATCAGTTGTACATGACAGCTGGTATTATATGACTTTAATATTCAACAGTCTGGTCTTCGTAACCATTCCCGCGCTTTCCAATGTTAATTTTGAAGCTTCGTTATAGTACCAACAGCCGCATATAGGCGTTAGATTGTGCTCATAACACCATTTTTTCAAGTGCAAAATGATGTTCCTCCCAATCCCCTGCTTTCGAACCTGCTCATTCGTAAACATCCCTATGCTTGCCACTCCGGCAATCATCTTGGATTGCTCCATAACGCCGACTCCGAGTAATAGTGTGCCTCTATAGTAGGTGAATAGCTCTCCGTTACGGATTCGGCGCTCATAATCATCTAGAAAATCGCCGCAAACCTGCTCGATGGCAAGCAAGTCATTCGGAATAGCTAAGCGGAAAGTCTCGTCTCCTGACCCCTTATGTTCCGATAGCTCCGCCTGGCTGTCTTGAAAGAAGTAAGCTTGCTTATCGATCTTGAAGTCTTTATCCAAAGCCAGACTTAGAAACAGTTCATCGCAGGTCGGAACAAGCATCGAGGTTAACGTGTTCCCTTCAAGCACTTCGCTGAATAGTGGTTGCGAATGCTTCCGGTAAGCGCGGCTGATATAGAACTGGGTTAAGGTTTCATTATTATGGATCGCATAGTAGCCGATGGCTGCAGCCTCTTCTTCAAACAGGTAGAACGTCGATGCAACGATGTGTTCCTCGAGAAATGAATCGAATGGCGAAGATAGACTCTGCGTATATTCTTCGATAAGATGATGAATCTCACTGATCTGACATGGCCTCGTTATCATCTCAAGCAGCTCCTCCCTAGCTATTAGTTGAACCGGATCTCATGGGCTTGATTCTCACCAGCCACGAATTTCAGCAGTTGCGCTCCTTCTTCGGCTAATTCGTCACCTTCCTGTGAAGTAAGCTTCTTGAATGGTTCAATGGTTAATACAGTCCTCGTTCCGCTTCCCCGATTCATATGCCACATTCCGCTAACAAAACCGTCAACAAGGATAACCGATCGGATGATGCCGTTCTTCGTAAATACTCGATTACGATAGGCATCATCGATAATCCGGGTACGATCAGCATGCGACAAGAGTATATTGTCAAACTCGCCCAGCAATCGAGGCGGGGACGGACTGTCAGCATCAGGCCGCGGCGCATCCGGCAGATCGAACAGCTCATTCCCCAGCTCGTCACGGAAGCTAACGAGTCTAGGTCGGAGCTTCTCGAATTCACTGCGCAGCCCAGTTAAACCCGACCACGTCTGCATGTCTTTCACAGAAGCCGGGCCAAAGGCAGACAGATAGCGGAGGATCATCTTCTCCATTTCCGGTTCGGAAGAAAGAGTCTGACCTAACCATGCTTCTGCAGAAGTATGTGTAGCTTGTCCGCTTTCACCCCAAAGGCCGCGTGGCGGCAATTGGACAAGCGGTACTGAATTTCGAGTTGCGGCTGCAAGGGCTTCGGGATCTCGGTCCGGCCATTTCTCGCTAAGCCGTTTACCAAGCTCGTTCGAGGTCATCGGTTGCTCCTCGACCAGCGCACGGCCTGCATCAGCAAGCTCCTTCTCATCTATACCAGTGAGAAGTTTGCCGTATGCACCTTTTAATCCGCGGTTAAGGACGGTTTGTACCCATGGTCGTAATGCCAAACAATCGCGAGCAGACACCAAATGGATGGTCGAGCGCATCAGCGCGATACGAACGGCCTTTCGTTCTTGCAGAAGCTCGCTCAATTCTTCCTGCCGGAAACCTTCGAGCCGCGTCCACAAACCGTAATAAGGCGAATTCGGTGCTTGGGCTTGCAATCCGACTAATCGCTCTATTGCATCCAGTGCCGGCAGATTGACGCGCTTCAGCAGCATTTGCCTCGCGAGCAATGCGCGGTTCAAAGCGCGCTTTCCAAGCTCAGGAACCGTAATCGACATGTCTTAAGCCCCCTGTTTAGATGGAAATTTCTATCAGACTATGAGAAACTAGATATGAAACTAGATTTGAGGAGGATGATTGTAGAAATGGCAGAAGAACGCAACTATTCCCTAGAAACATTAGCTGTACACGCAGGGCAAGAGATTGATCCCGCGACGATGTCACGTGCAGTACCGCTCTACCAAACGACTTCTTATGGGTTCCGCGATTCCGAGCATGCATCAAATTTATTCTCTCTTCAAGAGTTCGGCAACATCTACACGCGCATCATGAATCCCACAACAGATGTATTCGAGAAAAGAATTGCCGCGCTCGAAGGCGCGCCTGCAGCATTAGCTACTTCTTCGGGAATGGCTGCCATTACATACTCCATTCTTAATATTGCAGAAGCAGGAGATGAAATTGTCTCCGCAGCAAGTCTGTACGGCGGCACTTATAATTTATTTTCCACTACATTGCCGAAGCTTGGTATTAAGGTTCATTTCGTCGATCCAAGCAATCCGGACAATTTCCGCAGTGCCATTAATGAAAGAACGAAGGCCATCTTCGCAGAAACCATCGGCAACCCTAAGGGGGATGTGCTTGATATTGAAGCAGTAGCCTCCATTGCCCATGAGAACGGTCTTCCTCTAATTGTAGATAACACGTTCCCTAGCCCCTACTTGCTTCGTCCGATTGAGCATGGTGCGGATATTGTCGTTCATTCCGCGACCAAGTTTATTGGCGGACATGGCACTTCGATCGGCGGCATCATCGTAGATGGCGGTAAATTCGATTGGAAAGGCAGCGGTCGCTTCCCAGGCCTGACAGAACCGGATCCTAGCTATAATGGAGTCGTGTATACGGATGCTGTCGGACCGATCGCTTATATTATTAAAGCACGTGTGCAATTGCTGCGTGATATGGGAGCTGCAATTTCTCCGTTCAACTCCTTCATGCTGCTGCAAGGCTTGGAAACGCTGCATCTGCGTATGGAGCGTCATTCCTCTAACGCACTGGCAACGGCTCAGTTTCTTGAAGCACATGAGGCTGTCGAGTGGGTAAGTTACCCTGGCCTGCAGAGCCATCCGTCCTATGACAATGCGCAAAAGTATCTGCCTAATGGTCAAGGCGCTATTCTGACGTTCGGTATTAAAGGCGGCTTGACTGCAGGGAAAAAGGTGATCGAGAACGTGAAGCTGTTCTCTCACTTGGCGAATGTCGGGGATTCGAAGTCGCTTATTATTCATCCGGCCAGCACGACACATGCGCAGCTTAAGGAAGATGAGCAGATTGCAACCGGCGTTTCCCCGGGGATGATTCGCTTATCCATTGGAACGGAAGGCATCTCCGATATTCTTCATGATTTGGAACAGGCGATTCTAGCAAGTCAGCAATAATCGCACAGCTTTCAAACGCTATTATAGGGCATCGATCCTCATCGGATCGGTGTCCTATTTCAGTTTTGCCTCGAAGTTCATGCAGGGCTTGCCGGATGAAGATAGAACGGCAGCACTTGGCATCGTGGACGTTTTGAACTTAAATGCTTTGCAGCCTCGGGGGAACTTCGGGTCCCACGTCACATAGTAATGGAGGCATTGCATACAATTGATACGCGCCGGTGAGGTAGTCATGTCGATTCCTTTCAACTTTTTCCTATTAAAGAAGAGTTCGACTCATAAAAGCAAAACCCTTTGGAATACATTCCAAAGGGTTCCATCTCAATCTCAATTAAATCGATTAATAAGAGCTTCGATGGCTTCATCCGCAGATTCGTACGGCACTTGGCAAGTTCCGGCAGCTTCATGTCCGCCGCCACCGAATTCCCGCATCAGATAGCCAACCGGGACACTGCATGAGCGATTCACGATGCTATGTCCGCAAGCGATCGCGCAATTCTGTTTTTGGTATCCATCCACGATCCACAGCGACACATTCTGCTCCGGATGAAGGGCGTACACCAAGAAACGATTGCCCGGATAGATGGTTTCCACACCTCTGAGATCCGTAACGATCGCATTCCCTTCTACGCGCGTATGGGCAGCGAGCATCTCACGGAACAATAGATCCAGTTCAAAATACCTTTCCACCCGTTGTTTCACGTCTTCATCCTGCATGATCTCTTCAAGCGATTGTTCCAGACATAGACCAACCAACTTCTCCATCAGCTGGTAATTGCTTATACGGAAATCACGATAGCGGCCAAGCCCCGTGCGAGAGTCCATAATAAAGGAGAGTAAATCCCAGCCTTGCGGATTCAATATATCCTCTTTGCCAAACTTTGCGGCATCCGCCTTGTCTACACCTTCCATGATACTATCGAAGAACGAACCGAACTTATCTCGTCCCCCATAGAAATCATAGACGACTCTTGCGGCGCTATCAGCAATTCATATCATCGATCATGCCTAGCTTTCGGAATAAAACCGCCGTAACCAACCCATCGAAATCTGATCTTGTGACTAGCCTCATCCTGACCCCTCCGTGTAGTAGATCTATCAGTCTGTTAATAGGACTATTATACCATACCATTATTATGAAGGAGTACAAGGATTGTATGATAGGGATTAACTTCGAGGTGGGATCAGGCTGTCTTCAGCGTTCTATATACTTCTTTATCGATCACAACGGTTGCATGCTTGACCAAATCGTCAACGTAAGAGGCATACTTCTTATCTTTCAATAATTGAGTGATCGAATCATTAACTTCCTCCAGTTTATTGAATCCCTCATCCGATTTCTCGATACACTTCACGACATAATAAGCTTTGTTGTATTCGAAAACCTCACTCACCTGCCCTACAGATAAGCCAATCGCTTGTTCGGTAAATTCATGAGTGGCGGGCATATAATCTTCATGACTTGTCGTAGAATCAAATATCTGTTCGCCGGATTCTACATTAATTACAGATTTCTTTCCATACAAATCTGATAGTTCATTTAATGAATCTCCGTTAGCGAATTTCTTCCGTACTTTTTCAGCCATTTCCTTTGCAGCAGTCTTACTCTTATCATCTCCGGCTGTAAAATGGAAAGCTATTTTCTCTACCTTTACTTTTTCTATTTTCTTATACTTATTTTCATTTATAGCTTGCTCATAATAGTGCTTGATATCTTCCTCCGAAACGATAAGTTGTTCATTTACTTTGTCCATTAACTGATGAGTCATATCTGTAAACAATTTCGCAAAATAAACATCTTCCGTATACTGCTGCGGACCATAGATGACTTTCTTGTTTGCGATAGCCGTTGCCCGTCTTGCATTTTCGTTCTTCAGATCTTCTAGAAATTGCGAGTAGCTGATATCCTCAACCAGTCCCTTTTCTTGTCCCGCGATCTGCTGAACTTTAATCGAGATGCACGCATCCAAAGCAAACTTCTTTAGCATTTCTGCTGGTATCTCTCCATCGAAGCTGCTTGTCCAGAAATCTTCTCCGGGTTCAACGTTGTGTTTCTTCTTAAAATACGCCAATACTTCAGAACGATGCTTGACGAGTTTAGGCATTAATTCTTGCACGGTGATCGGTTCATCGTTCACAGTTGCTACAACACTAGACTCCCCATTGTTATCCTTTGAATAACCGACGATTATAAAAGTCGTAAAGGAAACTGCAATTGCCGCAATAACTACCAACATAGGTTTGAATTTGAAGTGAAATCGCTTCTTCGTAACTCGCTTACCCATGCCTACTTCCTCCTTTCATGAGATGGCTCTTTGAGTCAAAGAGCCATCTCTTGAATGAATGTCTTCATACTACCGAGATGTTACTTCGCAATCGTGAACATTTTCCAAATGACAACAGCAGCCTGTGCTCTTGTTGCCACATCCCGAGGTGCGAATTTCCCATTTCCTACACCGTTAATGATTCCGGCTTGTTGAATAGCTTCTACCGCGTTTACGGCGTATGCCGCGATTTGGGATTGATCCTGGAACGAAGCTGCCTCGCCGTTACCTTTAAAGTTCGCTTTTACCAATAACCCTGCGTTGTAAATCATGACTGCCATGTCCTGCCTCGAAATCGTATCATTAACGCCAAAATTGCCGTCTGGTTTACCTTTAACGATACCGAGTTGTTGTGCCGATGCGATTGCACCGTAATACCATGTGTCATTCTTCACATCAGTCAGAGAAGTTGTGGCCTTACTGTCGATGAACTCAAAGGCATTCATTAGCATCGTAATAAACGCTGCTCTTGTCAGCTGATCATTGGGTTTAAAGCTGTCTCCCCCAATGCCTTGGATAATGCCTCTTGCTGCCAATGCTTCTATGCTTTCTTGCGCCCAGGATACGTTGGCAATGTCGTTAAAGCTTACTTCGTTAAAGGCAATTGCATATTTGCTGAAATGCGTCGCACTGAATGTCACTTGACCGGTCGCGGAATCGAATTTGCCGTTCTTCACGATTTCCGGCTTGCCGTTATCATTCAGGTAATAAATGATGATTTGATTCCGGTCTTCTCCCGGCTTCAACGTGTAGTTCAGCTTCACCGTCACGGCTTGATCCCCGAATTGGCTAATTTGCTTCCCGTCGACGCTGAGGTTTAAGTCGTAGACCGGGTGGCTGCCAACAGCTGCTTTTACTTCTTCTGATAGCGCCTGGGAATCGACATTCGTGACCGAAAGTTGAACATTTCCGGAGGCTCCGTCTTGCTTCTTCAACAGTTCCGTCGAAATCGAGATCACGGCAAGTCCGGTATTAATATTGAACTGCTTGATTTTGTTGTCGAGCGCGGTTTGAATGGAGTCGCCGGACAGATTAACGATTACCGCTTTGGCCGATGCTGCTCCTTCAACGATAATGTCTACAATAGAGGCTTTCGCGTCAAGTATAGCTGCCTGAATCTCATTTGCCTTCACGTCGACGACAGCTTTACCGTTACCGTCAGGATTCGCTGCAATAATCACGGTACCGGGCTGCGGGGACGGTGTCGGTGTATTTGGTGTCGTTGACGGTATCGTTGGCGGCGTTGGTCCGTCAAGCACGCTGATTTGTACATCTTCAGAAACGGTGCTTGTTCCATCGGTTACATGAAACGTAACCGTGTACACGCCTGCTTGCGAATACGTAGGCGTCCAGCTGAAAATACGGGATGAAGCATTGAATGCGGCACCTGCAGGCAGATTCTCCGCACTATAGGTCAAAGAATCTCCATTCTTATCCGCTGCATGAATCGTGAACAACAGCGGGTTGTTTTCTCGTATCGATTTGTCCCTCAACGAATAAAACGCAGGCTTACTAAATGGATCGATGACTTCAACAAGGGAGAATGGCCCGGTCACATCTTTCCAAGGGAGCGCCCCTTTTTCAAAGCTGGCATTCTTGATGAGGTTCTCCCCGCCGGATGTTCCTAAGAAAACATCATCGATGAACATCGTATTAAATGTATCTGTCGTTTTGAGCATGACATGCATCGCGGCATTAGCTCCGGTATTGAACTCACCGCTACTTACTTCTTTCCATTCGTCGTTTGCAGATATATCTCTCTCGTCTAATAGACTCCAATTCTCATTGAATAGAACGACTTTTAAATTTTCGCTTCCTTTCACCCATGCCTTAAATACCATATCGGTATTCGGCGTAACCGCAATAAAACTGTTCCCCATAGCCTTCCAGGCACTGGCAGCCGAGTTATTATCGACTTTGATTGCTTTTGATCCGCTGTGCACATAGTCAGTAGGCGGAGGCGGCGTTTTCTCTTCTAGGGAGAATGGTGCGCTCACTCCCCACCAAGGGCCAGACCCGTCTTCAAAGTCGGAGTTCTCGATGCCGTTCTGCCCGCCCGACGTTCCAAAGAAAACATCATCGATAAACATCGTTGTGGAGGAATCCGTCGTTTTAAGCATGACATGCATAACATTATTAGATCCGGTATTAATCTCACTGCTTACTTCTTTCCATTCGCCCTTTGCGGGTAAGTCCTTCTCGGCAAGTGTAGTCCAATCCGCGTTGGCTATGACTACTTTAACGCCTCCGCTTCCTTTCACCCATGCCTTGAATACCACGTTGGTATTCGGCGCAACTGCTATATTGCTGTACCCCATAGACTTCCAGGCACTTCCAGCTAAGTTATTGTCGACTTTAATCGCGTAATCGCCGCTGTGCGCTTCGTTAGGCACCGTCGGCGGTGTTGTCGGCGGCGCTGTCGGTTCGCCTGCATTGGCATCCAAGCTTGTCATGCGGAAATAATCGAAATCGGCAATGACGTTCGTTCCATTGCAGTTATACAGACCGATCCGTTTATTACCGGGGAGGTAAACGGTATAGCTGCCTATCTTGGTATAAGCTGTACCATCTTGCGAGTAGTACCCCGTATAGGTTGCGCCTCTTTTCTCCAGCTTCAGGTAATAGTCGGGATTATCATCATCGGTATCGTTGATATTCGTGTAAGTACCGCTATTCCATACGCCGGCTTGCTTATACCCAAACTGGAATTTCAGTTCGCCGTCATGGACTCGGTTAAGTTTAATGTGGTTGGCACCATCGATATAAACCAATAAACCGGTCTGCTCCCAATCCGCCGTCGGAATGGCGGATACTTTGGTTTCGATCGTAAAATCGCCTTTAGGCGCCCATTGGAGCAATACGTTTTTAGTCGAATCGACATCCCCGCCGCTGCTCGCGATATTCATTTTTCCCGGATTCGAGGACAGACTCCATTTCAACGGATCTTCTGAAATCCACTTCCACCTAGCGTTCAAACTGCTGCCGTCGAAATCATCATTCACTTGTTCCGCCGTTGTCGGAAGCTCCGGCTCAGGTTCCGGCGTCGGATCATCAGGATTTGTGGGTGCAATTGTATGGTACAGCGAGAACACATCTCCTATTGTCCACGGCCTGTTACCATATTCAAAACTGCTGTTTTCGAGCAAATTCGCTCCGTCCGCGACTCCCAGATAAGCATCGTCGAAGTACGCAGTTCCTGCTGTCCCTCCTGTCTCTGTCAGCGCATAAACCAGCGCGCTGGCATTTCCGCTATTCACAGGCAATTGAATTTGAGTCCATTCATTCGAAGCTTCAAAGGATATATCATCGATTACGGTAGTTCCATCGCTGACCGATAACGTATATCCGCCCGCGCCTTTCACCCAAACCTTTGCCTCATAATCCGTATTTCGTTGTATACCTGTAAGGGTCTGCTTCAATTCACTGTTTGAAGCTGTGTCTGTAGAAACAGCCTTCAAGGACCAACTTCCGGCGTGAATAGCCGGATCTACCGCATCAGGGATAACTAACGGCTTAGGCGATACGGTCACCGCCGCTGCTTTGGGACTGCCGAATTCATGAGCTCCAATATCGGGAGCGCCTTTATAGAGCGTATTGCCCCAGAAATCTCTGCCGCCATTATCCGCAATGACTGTTCCCGCGTTAATATACGGGGAATCCGAGCTCAACTTGAATACGTCCGCGCCTTCCATGCCATCCGTAGGAACCGCCGGTATCGGGTCGGCAAATTTCGGATCCGCCGTGATGGCGTGCGAGTCTTCAACCGGCGCAATATTTCCGGTTCCAAAGTAGCCGTTATAGTCAAACACGTTATTGGAATCAGAAGCGGAAGGATAGGTCGAAGCTGCGTTCGCATAGAAAATATTGTTCTGATAATAAATTTTAGCCGTATCCGTTGCGAGCGACTTGATATGGATACCTTCATCTTCGATGTTATTGTAGAACACGTTATTGTAGATAAACGATCCCTCTGAACCCGCGTGATTAATCGATAAGGTCGTATTTTCGTTAACGTTGGTTTTATGGTCGTTGAAACTCACGTTGTATCGCACGGTCGCGCCTTTATAGTTCTCCTGGGAATTGCCCATGACCAGCAGAAAACCTCCCGCGTTGTCATGGCTGTAATTGTACTGGAACGTAACTCGGTCAACCGTCGCGATGTCGGCATCGAAAGCCTGCGAATCCCCGTCATCGTTATCTTGCAGCGGGTCATGATTCGTGTAGGCGACTTCGTTATTTTGGAAGACCGCATTCTTGCTGAGCCATTCCCACATGGAAACGGTATAGCCGTAACCTTCGAAACCGCCGCCCTGATCGTAGGAAGTGTTGTACTCAATCAGAGGAGAGTCGCAGAGACCGACAACGATATCTCCGTTTCCATTTCTTTCAAAAAAGTTATTTCTTATTACTACGTTCGTAAAAAAAGTATGATCTTTGACAGCTTCATCTCCATCGCTTTGTATGCCATGGCTCTCATTATCGTAGATATGGCTGTCCGCGATCAGAAAGTCATCATAAGATGAATTGCTTTTATAAGCATTAAAGCCGATCGCAGCTGACCAGAAACGCAAGCTGCCTGCATAATTACCTTTCACATTATGGATATCTAAGCTCTCAAAGTGTAAGCTTCTTAATGTTCTGCCTGTATCATTGGATACGAAAATGCCATAACGGTGATCGTTTTCAGGCGCATCATTCGTTATTTCAAGATTTTTGATGGTTACATATTCCGCATTTTTAACAAAAATCGTTTTCGGCAAGCCTCCACCCGCAATAATCGGTTTCGGACCTTCACCGAATTTGTCGAACGTAATGCGGTTTGCACCATATCCGGAGTCATCTATGGTTAAATGGCCATTCCAGATGTCTCCTGCTTTGAACAAAATCTGATCGCCGGGCACGAAATCCGTACCGTTTACCTTGTTTAACGTCTTCCAAGCCTGACCTGGACTCAATCCACTATTATTATCATTTCCGTTTATTGCATCCACATAGTAGGAATTTAGAGACGATGCACCGGCTGCCACTGGACTTATACTGATTAATGATGCAACCAGAGTAAGAATACAGAATAAAGCGATGACCTTTTTAAACCTTACCATTCAAATAATCTCCCCTTTAATTGAAATGTGAACGATTAGCCTATTAATCATATAGTTGAATCCCGTATTTTAACTACGAATCAGCATGACACCAATAACGTTTATATGACGAGAATGATGAACAGTTCGATGAATGAATATAAGAAAAGGCAAGACTCCACAAATGAATGTGAAAGCCTTGCCTTGTATGATTATAGAATCCTTTTCTCTTCTAGGAAAACCGCCCCGGCAAGAACGCATCATAGTCCGGCGATGCCGCCCTCTTCCCTTCGATCCAATCCGCTGCCAGCTTGGCGGTCGCAGGACTAAGCAGAATGCCATTGCGATAATGCCCAACCGCAAACACCACTCGCTTAGCAGCGTCGACTGCACCGATTAGCGGAAGCCCATCCTGCGTGGAGGGGCGCAAGCCGGCCCAGCGATGAAACGGCTCTCTCTCTCCCAGAAACGGGAACACCTTCTTGTTCCATCTCGTAAGACGCTCGATCCCCTTGGCCGTAACGGAAGTATCGAAGCCGGCAACATCCTCGGAAGCACCGCATACGACGGTCCCGTTTTCTTTGCCCACCAGATAGCCCTGATTGCCGAAGACCATATGCTGAACCGGCTTCGCTTCAACTTCATATGCACAAATTTGACCGCGAATCGGGTACACGGGAATTTGAATGCCAAACGTATCGGAGAGCTCTTGCGCCCATACCCCCGAGCACACCAGCAATCGATCTCCGCTGAACAGACGTCCATCGGCAGATTGAATACGTATCTCGCTCTCCCACTCAACTACGCTAAGCTGCTCGAGATTCTCATGGATACAAACTCCCAGCAATCGGCAAGCTTGCTCCAGCGCTTTGACATAATGAGGGGCATAGAGATGACTCTCCTCCGGTGTATGCAGCGCAGCTCTTACATTCGTTGACAGATGAGGCTCAAGACGCAGCAACGCATCCCCTTCCACTATGCTGCCGGAGGAACCGTACTGACGCTGCCATAAGAGTCTACCTTCCAGTGCCAGCAAATCCGCATCATGGTACGCAATATAGAGACTGCCTGAGTTCGTGTATTCGAAGGTTTGCCCGGAAATCTCCTTCACACCGGCCTGCCAATCGGGATAAAGCTGTAGACTTTCCAGGCAAAAGCGGAAAAAAGCATCGGAACCCTCTACATTCTCGGAATATGGCGCCAGCATGCCCGCGGCCGCTCCGGACGCCTGGCCTCCGCAGCGATTGATTTCCAGCACCGTAACCTGATAACCCCGCTGCTGTAACTCGTATGCACAGGATAATCCGATGACTCCGCCTCCCATGACCACAATGCTCTCTTTCATTTCCAGACCAACTCTCCCAAGTACTCGCTCACTAGTTCGCCATTATTTCAATTTAAACGCATCCAAACCGCTGCTTGCCGACGCATACCGTTTCTTCTCAATCCGACCGGATAGATAAGCAAGACGACCTGCTTCAATGCCCATTCGCATCGCTTGCGCCATGCCGACAGGATTTCTGGCTTTGGCAACTGGGGTGTTCATAAGGACTGCCGATACGCCAAGCTCCATCGCTTGCGCGACATCGCTCACCGAACCAAGTCCGGCATCCACGATGATCGGTACTTGGGCATCTTCAACGATCAGACTTAAATGATAGGGATTCAGAATGCCAAGTCCCGTACCGATTGGGGCTGCGCCGGGCATTACTGCCGCCGCTCCCGCTTCTTCAAGTCTTTTGCACATGATTGGATCATCCGTAATATACGGAAGCACTGTAAACCCTTCTTTCACGAGGATTTCCGTCGCTTTCAACGTTTCAATCGGGTCCGGCAGCAGTGTCCGTTCATTCGCGCTAATCTCGACTTTGATCCAGTCGCTCAGGCCGGATGCGCGCGCCAATCGGGCGATTCGAACCGCTTCGTCCGCTGTCCTTGCACCGGACGTATTCGGTAGATAGATATATTCACCATCCTGCACATGCTGCAGAATAGAATCGTCCTCAGTGGATTCTAAGTTAATGCGCCGAATAGCAAAGGTCAGCACCTGAGCACCCGAGGCTTTGATCGCTTCCATTTGCACATAGGGATTAGGGAAAAGTCCTGTACCGATAAAGAAACGAGAAGATAATTCACGGCCGCCAATCTTGAATACATCCTGCTTCATCCGTTTACTTCAACCTCCTCCGACAAAATGAACAAGCTCGATTTGCATGTCTTGTCGAACCGCCGCGGTCTCCCATTGTGCGGCAGTAAGCACAGCGCCGTCCGCCTCAACCACGATCGGTTTGCCGGCTAACCCATAATGGATAATGACATCCTGAATCGTCCGGGCTTCCAGTTCCTGCTTCTGACCATTGATTACAAGCACCATAAGCACACCAACCCCTATTTATTCAGCTTCTCGAGGAACGCTTCACAAGTCCCGCGCACATCGCTGCTTCCGACAATTCCGCTAACTACACAAATGCGTGTCGCGCCTGCGGCAAGTACTTCATCTACGTTGCCAAGTTTAATGCCGCCAATGGCTACAAAAGGAATTCGCACGCTCGCCGCAACCTCACGTACATACGATACTCCAACCGGATCAACGACATCGACTTTCGTCTTCGTAGCGAAAACAGGACCAACGCCGATATAATCTGCACCATCACGTTCCGCCTGAAGCGCTTCTTCTAGTTTATGTGTGGAGATGCCGATGATTTTGCTGCCAACGATTCGTCTTGCTTCATGCAGCGGCACATCATCTTGGCCCAGATGGATGCCATCCGCATCGACCTCCATCGCAACATCGATGTGGTCGTTTACGATAAACGTAACGCCATGCTTCCTGGTAAGCTCCCGAAGCGCCTGCGCTTTCCGCAGCAGCTCTGGTTTACCGCTCGTTTTATCCCGCAGCTGAATGATATCCACGCCGCCTAGAATCGCTTCCTCCATGACTTCGATCATGTCACGTCCGGGGTGGAATTGCTCTCCTGTAATCGCATATAAACGAAACTCTTTCATTCTACTAGTCCCTCCCTATTAAGATCCGATATAGCGGGCATACAAAATCTTCGCGCGAACCAAATCATCCGTTCCCTGCACGAATACGCGACCATCCGGAAATAAGACAAGTCTCTCTCCCTCCGGCAGTTCAGCTCGAAGCAGATAAGCATTCACGCTCACCTCTACCACCGCTGGCGCAAGTCGCGCTCGCCATACCTCCAGATCAATAGGACCGTTCCCGGCCATTTGCACCGTTTCTCGTCCGCACAAGGAGATAGCCGAATCTTGCTCAGCCTTATCCAGAGCGGGATATTGCTTTAATTGGCAGCAGGGACAGTTGCTCCGTGGTTCGCCAAGCTTCATATCGTAGGCGTGATTGGCCCACAGATCAAAGGTAACCAGACTGTTTCTGCGTTTGTCATGCGCTCCGACCAAATATTTCATCGCTTCTACGGCTTGATAGGAAGCGACAATATCGACGACAGGCGCAATGACGCCGATCGTATCGCAAGTTTGCCCGCTGGCATCGGCAGATTGTATGAAGCAGCGCAAGCAAGGCGTGCTTCCCGGAACCAGAATCGCGCTCATCCCTCGCGAGCTGACCGCACCGCCATACGTGAAGGGAATGCCCATCTTAAAGCATGCATCATTGAGCAGAAATCTCGTTTGGAAATTATCCGTCCCATCCAGAACCAAATCGATTCCCTCTAGGAGGGATTCTATATTATGAACGGTGACATCGGCCACAATCGCTTCGAGCCTGACATCGGAGTTGATCTTGCGCAGTTTCTTCTCGGCAGCGATGACCTTGGGATAGCCTTGCCGAACATCGTCCTCATCGAATAACATTTGCCGCTGCAAATTGCTCTGCTCCACATAATCCCGGTCCACGAACCGCACCAGACCTACACCGGCTCTTACCATATGGTTAGCCAACACCGTGCCCAGCGCGCCCATGCCGACAATCAAGACCGCACTGTCCTTCAGCTTCTGCTGACCGGCTTCTCCGATTGGCGCAAACAGCATCTGCCTTGAATATCGTTCATTCATCTGTCCGACTCTCCTCGCCTTACAAATTGCGGAATGCTTCTGCTGCCTTCACGCTCTTCGAGATCTGACCTTGCTCGGTCAGCCACGTAATCACGTCGTTCCATGATTGCTCCGACTGACTGGCAAAAGGCTCTGTTCCAGCATCCATCAAGGGCAGTAAGATCGCTAAGCTTTGTTTCTCGACAGCAGCATCCAGCGGGAAGTCTGCGCTCTGCTCATCCAGCAGCAGCTGCAGCGCTTCATCCGGATGGCTTGCCGTATAGGCCTGCCCTTTGCCCGCTGCCTCTATGAATTTCTTAATGGCGTCACGCTTACTGTTCAGCCCTTCTTCACTTGCGGTAAGTACCAGCTCATAGTAATCCGGCACGCCGTATTTGGAAGGATCGAAGGCCGTCAGCTTCTCGCCCTCTTTCTCCAATAAAAGCTTCTCGTGATTCACGTAACCGCCGATGATCGCGTCGACCTTCTTCGTCGTCATCGCCGGAATCAGATCCCAGCCAACATCTGTATAAGACAGCTTCGACGGGTCGCCGCCGTCTGACTTCACCATCGTATTGACAATCGCTTCATCGAGCGGGATCGAAGGGTAACCGATTTTTCGGCCGACCAGATCCTTGGGACTGCGAATCTCGGGCGAATCGAGCACAAGCAATTGATTGAGCGGATGACGAACGATTGCGCCGACAGACACGATCGGAATCCCTTCGGAACGTGAGATCGCCACCTGCATTTGATAGCTCAGCGCCAGATCCGCTTTACCGGTTGCCACCAGCTTCAGCGCATCGTTCGTGTCCGCCGGCGTTTGCAGATTCACTTTCAAACCAGCCTCTTTAAAGTATCCCTGCTCTTGTGCCGCATACAGGAACGTATGCACGGCATTCGGATACCAATCGAGCAGTACCGTAATTTCCGTTTCCCCATTAGCTGCCTGCTTATTGGACCCACAACCTGCAACTACCAATATAACCAATGCAAGAGCTGCCGTCTTCCAGGTGTTTCTCGACCATACACGTAAATTCACTGTCATTTCTCCTTTTCACTTAACTTCTGCGATGACCAAGGCAAGCTCGCTCTAACCATTGAACCGCGAGGAACAGGATAATTCCCATAGCCGATAGCAAAAGCACCCCTGAGAACACCGCTTCACCGCGCAGCATATTGGATGCCCGCTTCGTGTACATCCCGAGACCACTTTCGCCGCCGAGCCATTCCCCAAGCGTTGCGCCGCCAACACTGATCGCCGCTGCCATCTTCAGCCCCGTGAAGAATCCCGGAAGTGCAGAGGGAATCTTCCACTTCGTGAGGAGATCGCGTTTGCGAGCCCCCATTGTCCGCATCAGCTCCCCGATATCGGGATCTGCCGAGCGAAGCCCATCTGCTGTATTCACAGCAAGCGGGAAGAACGTGAACAAGACGACCACGGCAATCTTGCTCCATATCTCATAACCGAACCACATGACCATGATTGGTGATAAAGCGATAATCGGAATGGTTTGGGAGCCGACAATAAGCGGGTAAATCGTCTTCTTCGCTAAACCGGAGCTTTCAATCCAAGCGGCAGCCAGCGTTCCGAACAGGACGGAAATGCCCAGCCCGAGCAGAGATTCTCCCAGCGTGACGCCAAAATGTTTCCCCAGCAGCTGTTTATTCTCCCACATGGAGACGAACACATCCGATAACCTTGGAATGATGTAATGCGGGATGTTCATGACCCTCGTTCCTACTTCCCAAAGCAAAGCAAGCAGCAGGATGAATACAAGGACAGGCACATTAGCGATTATGCTTCGTTTCATGACCTATTTCCTCCATTCGAGCGGCCGACACCGAAACCAATCCAATCCAGCAGCTGTCGCTTCAAGTTGATGAACGTCTCATCCAGCGCCGCTTCATAGCCGCGAGGGCGAGGCAAATTGACGTTCAGCTCACGAAGCGTCGTGATAGGTGATTGCGCAGCAACGAGTACCCGATCCGATAGGAGCAGCGCCTCATCAACGTCATGCGTGATGAATAGAATCGTCTTGCGGTGCTGCTCCCAAACTTGCAGCAGCCACTCCTGCATACTGATCCGCGTCATGGCATCCAAGGCGCTGAAGGGTTCATCCAGCAGGAACAGCTCCCCTCCGCCCAGTAAGGAGCGCAGAAACGATACGCGCTGACGCATACCGCCGGATAACTCATGCGGGAATTTGTTTTCCGTTCCTTCCAGCCCTAAACCCGGCAGCAGCTCTACGACTTGGCGACGGGCTTCCCGCTTCGATGTTCCGCGCAGCTCCAAGCCAATTGCAGCATTATCGAGCACGGATCTCCATGGGAGAAGGCAGTCCTTCTGCGGCATATAGCCAATCTTCCCAAGCTTCGTTGCTGCTGTCGCGGAGTCGCCTGCTGCGCCTATAGCAATCGTGCCCGCTGTAGGAGCAAGCAGTCCGGACAACAGCCGGAACAGCGTTGTTTTGCCGATCCCGCTTGCCGCCAGGATGCTAACAAACTCGCCTTGTTTAATCGTGAAGCTGAGCGATTCGAATAATGGTGATTCCTGCGGAAAAGAAAAGCTGAGCCCGCGTACCGATAACGCGGCTTGCTGCCCGCCCGCCTCTATGTTTGTGCTCAAACCGGCCACTCCTCTTGTCGATAGGCCATATCCCAGAACATATACTCAAGCTTGGATGCGACGAGGAAACGCTCCTCCAACTGTGCAAGCTCCGCCTCAGGCTGGTCTTCTGCCAAACGATCCATCAAACCAATGCACCATAGGGTTAAGGCCTCGAATTCCTCGGAACCGTACATCAAGATCCACTCCCGATAAAGCGGATGATCCAAGGCGCCCGGAATTTTCATAAAGGTTGCCCCAATTTCCTGGTAACTCCACATGCATGGCAGCAGCGCGGCCACCACTTCTGCGAGGGAGCCCTGTGCAGCGACATCCAGCAAATATTTGGTATAGGCAACCGTAGTCGGCGCAGGACGCGTCTGCTCCAGCTCCTCTCGCGTGACGCCGAAACGCGCTGCGTAACCCCGGTGGAGTTCCATCTCGATATGAAGCGTGGAATGCAGCAATTCTGCGAACTTTACCATCGTTTCCATATCTCTGGCCTTCATGCTGCCCATCGCGAACAGTTTGGCATAATCGATCAGATAGACATAATCTTGCTTCAAATAATAGATAAAGCGCTGCGGATCAAGCGTCCCTTCCCGCAATTCCGTCAGAAACGGATGCTGATGGCTCTTGACCCAAATCTCATGCGCTGAACGGTACAGTCTTTCACTAAAACGACTCACTGGTTTTCCTCCATCCTCTTACCTATTCCGTCACTTGTCGCCGTGCTTTCTCCGATTACACCATTCCGCTATGAAGCCAATCATGACTTTGACGTAATCCACGAGTTCCTTCATAGCTGTGCTTTCATTAACGCCATGCGCATGCGCAAGTTCACCCGGACCGTAGATAACCGTCTTGATTCCTGCACGTCCGATCCAGCCTGCATCCGTTACGGTTGGACTCATGCCCATCTGGGGTTCAGTGCCCATCACTCGTTGGTGGCCCGCGAACAATGTCTTCAGCCCCTCGCTCTCTGTGTCCAGCTCCAGAGAGGGGAATATTTCGCCGCGTTCCTCAATCATAGACCGACCGCCCCAACGGAAAGTAGGCGGATTGTTCCTCAGCCATGGATCGGCTTGCGCGATGGCAAGCAAATGCTCCTCCACCTCAGCGGCAACCGTTTCATAATCTTCATTCGGATAAAAATGAACCGTCATCCACAAGGCACACTTATCTGCGATGAAGGCCGCATGGCGACCCCCTTCAATAACGGCAGGATTAATCGTATTCGAACCGGCCGGAAAACCGGGATAGGATTTGGTCACAGCCCAGTGTCGCTCTAACTCTTGCAGCCCTGTAATCAGTTTGGCCATCTTCTCGATCGCGCTAGCCCCTTGAATGCCGCCGCCTGCATGAATCATGCGTGCTCGCATGCCATCATGGTAGGTAACCGGACTTTGAATCGTCACCCAGCCGGTGATGACGCCGCCTTGTCCTTGAATAGCCATTGCGCTAGTATCCGCCACAACGGCAAAATCCGCCGTATATCCGCGTTCCATGCAAGCACGCGTCCCGGCTTCGCCTGCCTCTTCCCCAATAACGGAATGAAACAGCAGATCGCCTCGCAGCTCTACTCCGGCTTCGGTCAACAGCTTCACGGCGAATAGAAGAGCGGCAAGCCCGCCTTTCATATCCGCAGTTCCCCTGCCGTAGGCTCTGCCATCCTTCAAGGTCAGCCGGAAGGGGGCTTCGTGCCACTCGCTGCTATCTCCAACCTCGGCTACATCCATGTGTCCGTTCAGTAGCAGGCTTTGATGCGTCTCCCGCTGCGTACCGCGTTTGATCGCCGTAACGTTCGGATCGCCGGGATAAACCTCCCATAATTCCGTCTCAAATCCATTCGCTCGAAGATAGTCCTCCAAGAACCGCTGCGCATCTAACGTGTTTCGCGCAGGCGGGCTGACTGTTGGGAATGCGATCAACTCGGCGAGCAAAGCAAACAGTTCACCCTGTCGCTCCTCTACCTGCTGCTGCAATTGCGAAATGATGGATTCTCTCATTACCTATGTTCTCCTTTCCGTAGGAAAGCAGGCATGAACCATAGAAAAAAACCATTCGAGAATATACGAATGGTTTGGATTCGATACGTTCTCTACGCCAGCATTACCTGGTTCAGATTAACGGTCAGGGAAATAACGTTCCCTATCTCAGCCAGACTCCATCCAGCACCCGTACTTCAATATGAAATTATCCTCACTATAGCTCATAAAGCTGTAATTGACAACAAAAGTTAAATCAAGTCCGAGATTCGTTCACATGAAATCTCTTCACGAGTTCATTCAGCGTCGTACACAATTGATTGAGCGCATCTGCCTCTTCGACAACTTTCCCGAAGCCTTTCACCTGTTCTGCCATCGTATCTGATACTTGCTCGGAGGATGCAGCGCTCTCCTCGGAAATGGACGACATCTCATGAACCTCACCGGCCAATTGACTGGAATCGCCGGACACTTCGGTAATGAACGCTCCGTTCGTTTGAAGAATTTCCGTAATCTGATTGATTGTGCCCGACAGCATGCCGAATGCCTGACTTAACTGGTGAACGGCTTCAGATTGCTCCAACGTTCTCTCCTTCACTTGCTTCATCGCGCCGACCGTATGGCTCGCGTCCGACTGCACATTCAGGATGATCTCACTAATATCTTCCGTCGATTTGCGTGACTGCTCTGCCAGTTTCCTCACTTCACTTGACACAACAGCAAAACCTTTTCCTGCCTCGCCCGCTCTCGCTGATTCTATTGAGGCATTGAGCGCCAGCAAATTCGTCTGATTCGCGATATGGGATAATTGCTCGATGATCGTGCTGATGTTTTGCGTTTTGTCATTCAGATTGAAGATTTCCCGCTCGATGTTGTTTATCGCTTGCCCGTTATCTTGATTGATGGCGTTCAAATCTTTCATCAACGACATACCATTCTCGTTACTGGCCTGCATACCGTCCACGACTTGAAGAATGACGTTCGTATTGTCGTAAAGCTGCTTGAATTTATCGGATAGATTCGCGGATATTTCAGAGCTCTTCTCGATCGAATACGATTGCATTTTATTGCCTTGGGCAATCTCGTGCAAGGATGCCGAAACTTCCTCCGAAGATGCCGTTACCTCCTCAGCTACGGAAGCAAGAGAACGAGATGATGAATGAATATGTCCGGATACCGTGCGAATGTTTCTCGTGAGGTTCTCCAGCTCTTCCACCATACTATTGAAATTCGATCCAATCTCACCGATTTCGTCCTTGCTGCCAATCGATGTCCGAACCGTAAAATCGCCTTCCTTTACACGCCTCATATCGAGAATAAGAGTCTTCAGCGGCTTCGAAATTCTGCTGCCCATCCAATAGGCGACTAAGGCGGCTATAACAGCTACACAGATTAGTACGATCATAATACGCTTTGTGAGCGTGAACACATCGCTATAAATATCGCTTTTCGAAGAATCAATCAGCAGCGTTTGCCCGTTGGACAACCTTGCATAAGAGATCATCTTGTCTTCGTTGTTTTCTTGCACCGTCGTGACTCCAAGTTCTTGCTTCTTGATCTGTTCCGCTAAATTCGCATGAATCTTCGCCATATTATCGGTTTGCTTTAATTGCGGATGAATGAGGAAATCAAGATTCGCATTAAGCAACGCGCCATAGCTATTCGCATAAGGCTTGATGCTGCTGACGATATCTGTAAATAAGTTAAAGTTAATATCCATGCCTACGATACCGATGGACTCGCCTTCTTTGAAGATCGGTACCACATAACTGATCATTTCGACGTTGATGTTCTCGTTCATATAAGGATCAAGCCACACCGGTTTGCCAGCGTTCACCGGGATATAATACCATCCCACATGAGCGAGATCAGTCGGATCATACTGACTGAAATCCGTAGGCGTCAATTGTTCGATCTTGCCATCGCCGTCCGAATCCGCATGGAACAGTCCCGATGTAGGAGCGGTGAAATCCGGATTGAACCGGATATAGAACGCCATGGCGCCTTCGGTATTTTGCGAGAATTGTTCGGCCAAGGGTCTGATTTTCTCTTGAAGATCCTTCACGTAACCAGCGTCTGTCTTAAATTTCTGTACATCATCCAGCATCGAGAGGGCCGAGACAGCAAGTCCGTTCACCGACTGCTCGATCGCCTCAATCGTAAGATTCAAGCTCTTCGCATTGGAATCGACGTTCAGTTTGGCCGCCTCGTCGGAGGAATGCTTCAGCATTTGATTGGCTGTATTGATTCCGATTAATCCAACAACCAGTACTGCGACAACCGAGCACATAATAATGGCAATCATAATCTTTGTTTTGACGGTTTTCATCTAGGATGTCCCTTCTTGTTCATCGATGTATAATCTCGCAAACCTAATAAAAAACCTCTTAATAAATAAGAGGTTTAGTAAACACGAATGTTTGTCTGTCTATTATACTAAAATATGGATGTCAAACAAGACTATTTTCCTGAATTTCGTGCACAAATTGCAAAATAATGTATACATCATCAGCAAACTACACCGCTTAGCCAGCTACTCGCAAAGCTGTTCACTTCCGTTTACTCCCATGCCGCTAACGTGAGCTGCTGTACGCGGGCTTCTTCTTACCAGAAGGTAATAAGCCAGCAACGCGGTGAGGCTTGTCAATAATATAATGACGCCTAGCGGAACGGCGGTGTCTTCTCCTGCGATACCGACAAGCGGGGAGACAACCGCTCCAAGTAAGAAGGGAACAACGCCAAGCAGCGCAGCCGCACTGCCAGCCATATGCCCCTGGCTCTCCATCGCAAGCGGGAATGCTGCCGTTGATGTGATGCCAATAGCCGCTACGAACATAAACAGCGGAATTACCAGCGCGACGAGCGGTCCATGGACAATGCCGACAATTAAGACGGTGACACTTGCCAGTAAGGCAAGCCCAAGGCCGAATAGCAGAAAGGCCTGTTCGGATACGCGATGCGACATCCGTCCAACCAGCTGGGATCCGATGATTAAGCTAATGCCGTTCGATGCAAATAATAGAGCGAATACGGTCGGGGAGGCCCCATAGATATTTTGATAAATAAAAGGCGTACCCGAAACATAGGCGAAAACCCCTGCAATCATGATGCCCTGTGCAAGCATATAGCCGAGAAACTGGCGATCTTGCAGGAGCGATCCATAGTTCCGCAGCTGCTCCACGAAATTGCTGGGCCTGCGAAGATCAGATGGCAGCGTCTCCTGCAGTCCCCATTTGGTCATGATTAATAGATAGATTCCCAGTAGTGCCAGTGCAATAAATACCCCGATCCACGTCGTGAAAGAAAGAACACCGCTGCCGGAAACCGGTGCCACGAGCGGACCTAAATTACCGACCAGCAAGAGCATCGAGAAAAACTTCGTAAGTTCATGACCGCTGTACAGGTCGCGTGCGATCGCACGGGATATTACAATGCCAGCCGCTGCGGCGAACCCTTGCACGAACCGGAATGCGATCAACAACCCGATAGTAGGCGAGATTGCGCAAGCTAACGAAGCGGCAACATATGCAGCCATGGCGATCAGCAGGGGATTACGTCTGCCATATACATCGCTCAGCGAACCCATGACCAGCTGGCCGATGCCGAGTCCGAGTAAACAAGCGGTTAAGCTGAGTTGTACCAGTGAAGCTGTCGTATCGAATTGCTTCACAATTTCAGGGAAAGCTGGTAAATACATATCGATCGTAAAAGGCCCGAGTGTCGAGAATATTCCGAGCAGCATCGCTAATCTAAACACGTTCCGACTGTTCTTGTTCGTCATAATCAAGCAAATCTCCTATTCTTCTATCCAAATCCAAGACTCTTATTGGCTCGATTCCGAGCTGAGAGTCTGTTTCTCATCCTATCACAACTGTACGGATGCCGACAACAAACGCGAGCACACAAAATAAGCCAACCCTTCATCACGGGTTGGCTTATTTCAGGACTGGCACTTGCATTTTGCATGCGGTGACAATCTAACGAACCGCAGAGGCGTTATTCGGCTGAATTTCGGTGCTTCGAGATTCTGACGAATCGTAGAGGCGTTATTTGGATATAATCGGCTAAATAGCAACTACGCAAAAACCGACAAATAGAACCCCTACGGTTCGTTAGAATTATTTCGGAGTCATTAATGGACAAATAAGCGCCGTACGGTTCGTCAGCTCATCCAACCTTGCCACAAGTAAAAAATTCTCATACAATAAATTCATCCTATTCGAGAGCGAGCGTGATTGCAATGAAAACCATACAACTATTGGAAGCCGCAGCCATAACGCACAACACTTTCAGGAGGTTCTATGACAAATATAGATCGATTAAAACCCGCTTCAAAACCTGTCAAAATGCACAATAACGAAGTGGAAATTGAGTCCTCGCTGGTGAGACGGTTACTCGAGGAGCAATTCCCGGAGTGGGCGGAGCTTCCGCTTACTCGGATACAGTCCAGCGGAACGGACAACGCGATTTATCTGCTTGGCGAGGATTTAGCCGTTCGAATGCCTCGCATTGATTGGGCAACTGGTCAAGCTGAATTGGAGCAGTATTGGCTGCCAAAACTTGCTCCACATCTGCCGCTTCCCATTCCTGCCCCGCTCGCTATTGGGGTCCCTGCCGAAGGTTATCCCTGGCAGTGGGCTGTCTATCGATGGTTTAAGGGAGCGGATGCCATTGTCGGGAGAATTGACGATTTGGGTCAAGCTGCAGCTGATATCGCGCAGTTCGTCGGCGCCATGCAGCGTATCGACCTTGGCAGCGAGGTCATACCTCCGGCATCCTCACGAGGCATGTCGTTAGCACCGAGAGATACCGGTGTTCGCAAGGCCATTACAGAACTCGAAGGTATGATTGATCAACGCGCGGCAACACTGGCTTGGGAAGAAGCTCTTGGAGTACCCGATTGGCAAGGAGCCGGTGTCTGGATTCACGGTGACATTCACGCAGGGAACGTACTCATAGAGAATGGCTGCATTAGCGCCGTTATCGACTTTGGCTGTATGGGCTTAGGCGATCCCGCATGCGACATGCTGTTTGCTTGGAGTATCCTCACCGATGCAACGCGGCCTAGATTCCGTGCTGTGCTGCAGCCGGATGACGCAACCTGGGCTCGGGGCCGCGGCTATGCATTGTCGATGGGCTTGTTCGCATTGCCGTATTACAAGGACACTAACCCTGTATTTGCCTCCGTCGCAAAACGAATTATTGATGAAGTGCTTACTGATTTCAAGAATAGAAACGAATCTTAACTCGTACGGTGGAACGCCGCCACAGCAGCACAGACCAAAAACCGCATTGCAACCCTCTTCTCAGGGTGCAATGCGGTTTTTTCTAAATTACCTACTAGTGCTTCGGCTCGGCAACAGGAAAGCCGATCTTCTCATTACGCAGCAAACGCTGTGCTTTCACAGACAGCTGATCGTACGTTTCTTGCGGTATTTGAATCGTGCCTTCACGCTGCCTGTTCTCCGAGTAAATTAGCGCGATATTCGGCCTGTGCTTATCGGACTTGTTCGGCGTGCCGCGGTGCCATACTCGATCATCGCGAATCAAGATGGAGCCTGCCGGCATCAGCATCTTGATCCCATGCATATGCTCGGCGAGCTTAGATTTGCTGAATGCATTCGGCGCATACCAGTTATCCGGATGCAAATGCGTCCCGCCCGGCCAAATCTCCATCGGACCGTTATTCTCATGAACATCCACAAGCGGATAATTGACAATTAAATTGGCAATCGGCAAATTCGCAGCGTATTTGTCTCCGTATCGCGAGGATGTATCCGAATGGACAGGCTGTGACTTTCTTCCGCCGGGCATTGACGTATTCGTCGCGAAATAGGTCATTACGCTATCCTCACCCAAAATCCGATCCACGATTTCAGTCACGAATGGATTCGCAATAACCGCTTCATCGCAGAACGGCTCCTCAAACGGCAAGTAGAGTCGTACGTGGTTGGTGCCATCGTTAAATCCATTCTTCGGATTAAGAATCTCTTCGCGATGCTCCTCGAAGTAGGGATCCAGTATGGCTGTATAGCTATTAAACAGCTCGTCGACCTGTGCTCGCGGCAAAACTTCTTCAAACAACACATACCCGTTGACTTTGATCAACTGAATGGCAAGTTCTAACGTTTCCGGAGATAACTTGCCGCTTTCCAGTTCCTCGGCGCTAAGTCTCATTGTATACCAACCTCCATTTGAAAATAATGAACGGTTACTTAAACGTTTGGGATAATCGCCAGCCTAATGTACACGAAGGGTTTACAGCAACCGCTTTGTACTCTCACGTACGATCAATTCATTCTTTAGCACCACGTTGTGGTCAACATCTGTTCCTTCCAGCATCTCGATCAGCAGCTTGGCCGATGCCCAGCCCATCTCGTATTTGTTCTGATGAACGGTAGTCAGCTTCGGCGTACAGTACGAGGAGAGAATGATATCATCATAGCCGACCACGGATACCGAATCAGGGACCTTTCTCCCCCTCTTCTCGAGAGCTCTCATCGCGCCGAGCGCCATCAGATCACTGGAGCAAAATACGGCGGTAACCCCCGGATGTTCGTCCAAAATACGCATCATCGCCTGTTCCCCGCCCTCTTCGGAAAACTTCCCATCGAAAATTTTCGAAGAATCGAAGGCATACTCGCGTTCGAAGAGCGCCTTCTTAAAGCCCCTTAGCCGCTGTTCACTGACATGTGCTTCAACATAACCGTTGATCATCGCGATATTCGTATGGCCCCACTCCATCAAATGATGAATGGCCAATCTAACCCCTTCAATATTGTCGGTTGTCACATTGCCCAGAATCTCATTCGAGAACGGGATGTCGATCAGAACGCACGGAAAATTAGACTTCTTTATGACTTCCTCGAGGTACGGATCGTCGACCCTTAAGCCGAAAATAATGGCTCCATCCACATTTCGCTCCTTGCATAAGTTGTAGTAGGATTTGATCCGCTGCTTGGACGGACTTGTGCTGAACAACAAGATGTCATATTCCATCTCGTTTGCCCGATCATTGATGCCGCATAAGATCTCGAAGGCGAGATTGTCTTTCCCCCCCGAATACTTAAGTCCCGAGAAAATAACGCCAATGGTGCGGGTTTTGCTCGATACCAAGCTTCTCGCTACCGCATTAGGAGAATAATCCAACTCTTCGGCAATCTCATGAATTTTGCGTTTCGTCTCTTGGCTAACGTCATCATATCCGTTAAGCGCTCTGGAAACGGTAGTTGTCGATACACCGGCCATTCTAGCAATATCTTTTATCGTCGCCAAACGCTCATCAACCTTTCACGCCGCCACTGACAACGCTTTGCTGCACCTGTTCCTGAGCCACCATATACAAAATAATGCTAGGCAGCGTCACGAGCGTCAGTGCTGCGAACAGCTGGGTGTAGTTATAGGAGAATTGTTCGGTAAAAAACTGCAAGGCGACAGGCAGCGTCCGATTCTCAGCGGAAGCCGTCAGCATAAACCCATAGAAAAATTCATTCCAGTTGCCGAGGAACATGAGAATGCCTGCCGTTGCCAAGCCTGATCGCGCAAGCGGCAAATTGATATAGAAGAACACCTGCCAGAAGTTAGCCGATTCCATATAAGCCGCTTCATCGAGCTCTCTAGGAATGGAGAGGAACGTAGCCCTCAAGATGAACAGTGATACAGCCAATCCTGCCGATATGTATACGACAATGAGCGCCAATCTCGTATCGTAAAGTCCGGTGATATTGATGAAAGAGAAAATAGGCTGTGCCGTAGCATGGCCGGGAATGAGCAGCGTAATGGAGAACAGAACGAACAGAATATGTTTTCCCTTAAAATCGAATTTCGCAAAAGAATAAGCCGCTAACGCATAGAACAGAAGTGCAATAAGTGTCGAAGTCACCGATATCAATACGGAGTTAGTCGTGTTGCTTAAGAAGTTATTCATCTTCAGCACCGAGTAATAGGCATGAAAGTTAAATTCTACCGGAAGCGCAAACGGCGTGTTCAATATCGCTTTGTTCGATTTAAACGAAGAAACGACAATCCAGAGCAGCGGGACTAGCGATATGCAGACTGTGAATAAGAGCACCAAATAACTGAAAGCCCCTACCAGGCCGCGTTTCAAAGGTTCAGCCTTCATACAGCAGGATCACCACCTATCAGTTGTAGACACTTTTGTTCATCTTGAACACCTTGGTCGTAATGGCCAGAACGCCGATTCCCAGAATAATCATGATCGTTGCGACCGCATTGGCATAACCGAATTGATAGTTAATGATGCCGTCGTAGAGCATGACCGAGATATTATACGTGGAGTTCCCGGGACCGCCTTTGGTCGTCAAGAAGATCGCCTCGAACATTGTAATTCTCGCTATGATCGATAAGATAACCGAAGTCCCAAGCGAACCCCGAATCAAAGGCAAATTGATCCTCCAGTGGATTTGAGCTTCTGTTGCTCCGTCAATTTTGGCCGCTTCATGGAGCTCTTTAGGAATCGCCATGAGGTCAGATAAAACGAGCAGCGTCACGATTACCGCGTAGAAGACCCAGGTTAAGCTGATTGCTGAGAACGCGTACTGCTGATCGAAGAACCAATTCGTATGAAAGTTCGTGAAGCCGAGCTTTCGAATGAAATTATTGAGCAGGCCCATCTGGTCATTGAAGATAAAGCGATAGATGATTGCCCATGCGGATACCGCGATAACGTTGGGAATCATGAATACTCCGCGCACAAATCGCCAGCCGACCGGTCGCTTAAAGATAATAAACGCGACTAACGCTCCGAATGGGACATGAATGAAGGTGGCGATTAGCGACCATTTCAATAAATTCATTAAGGAGACCAGAATCGAATTGTCGTCCGTGAAAATCATTTTATAATTATCGAATCCAATAAATTTGGCCGAATCAAAGCCATTCCACTCCATGAATCCGGTTGTAAACACGGTCAGAATGGGAACGAAATAGAAAATCAGAAAGACGATAAGCGTAGGCACGATAAAGAGATACACCCAGAATTTATTGTACTTGAACATGACCGAACTCCTTCCCGAAGAGCGGTTTGTCTGTGCAAGAAGCGCATTAGTTATTGCTCCGCGCTTCTTGCACAACCTATTCTAGCTGGCTAACTACTGCATTATTTCTTAAACTTCTCGGCCGTGTCTGTCATCGCTTTACAGAACTGTTCGGGCGTCATATCGCTCGTAGCCAGGAGCGGCAAGTTTTTGGCAAACAGGTCCGAGACGGATTGAGGCACGATATCGTAAATCAATCGGTTGAGTGTTTTCATCTTGGAGCCCACTTCATCGTTCAACTGTCTCAGGACCGGATCCAGTTTCGCTTTCGCATCATCCGGCATCGGAAGCTTCGGAGCAAAGCCGCCTTCCGCTACCAGGAATGCATTTAATTCATCCGGTGAGTAGATGAATTTGAAGTACTCGATCAATCCATCCACCGTTTCCTGCGGCGTATCCTTCGGAATGGAATACCAGTATCCGTCAGCAGAGCCGAGCGCGACGCCATTCGGATAAATGGTCGCGCCTACTTTGCCCGCGAAACCCTCGGAGGCTTTGTCCGGATTGCTGAAATCCCCGACCATCCATGGGCCGTTCGCAATCATGGCCGTATTATCGCTGAAGAATTCATTGGCTGCGATGGAATAAGTCGCACCTAGCGCGGACTTCGTTGTGTAATCCGTTAGCAGCTTCTGTACCTTGGCAAAGGTCTCCACCCACAGCGGCGAGTTAAAGTTCGTCACGATATCGCCTTTCGTTAACAGCTCCTGACCTTCCGGCTCAGAGGCGATCATGGCAGAAGCAAGCAGCATCGTCGTCCAACCATTCTCGCCGGTCATGAGGGACAACGGTGTAACCCCGGCTGTTTTCAATTTATCCAGATCGCTGAAGAATCCGTCCCAAGTCGTCGCCGGCTCGGTAATTCCGGCTTTCTGAAGCAATTCTTTGTTGTAATACAGGCCGATCGGACGCTCGAAAGCAAGCGGCAGCGAAACAATCTTGCCATTCTTGTCCGTGTTATATTTAACTGAATCATCAATCAAAATGTTTTTGATTTCTGGATTGTTGTCGATGTAAGGTTTCAGATCGAGGAGATCGCCGTTGTTAATCATAATGTCGGCTAGCTCTTTGTCGACTTCGATAAGCGGGGGTAATTTCTTCTGCTGATAGAGGAGTTTAATTTTCTTCGAGTATTCGTCTTGGACGATTTCCTCGATTTCAATCTTGTACTTGCCTGCATATTTCTTGTTAAAGCGCTCAATTTGAGGAAGGTAAAAGATAGCTCCGACGTTATTTCCCGTTTTGTAGCTCGGGAACTTGATGACTACTTCTTTGCCGGTGTCTGCCTTGTTAGTACCACTATTCGAATTCGCTGACTCACCGCGATTATTGTTGTTGCTGCCACAGGCTGCCAACGTTAGAACAAGAAGGGTTGCAACTAGTAAAAAAACGATTTTCTTCACAGATAAACCTCCCCTAATTTTAGCTCGTTACTTCCGCTTGAGTGAAGTATGACTGAAAATGTGGTGGGTATCAGCTCGAAACCTGTACACTCCTTTCTTGATGGAAAATGAATGGATGCAGTATCCGAAACGTTTAAGGAAGACTGCGCCTTCATTATAATTACGAATGGAAGCGATTACAAGTCGGTTTTTGCCATTCGACTTAACTTGTTAGGATTCGACTTTGAGGTCCTTGGAGTAAATAAAAAACCACTTCTTGTCGAAGTGGCTTCTGTATCATTTAGTCATCTATGCTTTAGGCGATTGACCCGCATCCAGAAGACGACGTTTCGCTTCCTCATAAACATCGGTCGGAAGCACGCCTTTCTGGGCAATTCGTATGTTCTCCGTCAGATGCTCCGGACTCTTCGTCCCGACAATCGTTGTCGTCAAGTCAGGATGACTTAAGGTGAAGCGCAGCAAGAACGCTGTACGGCTTTCGCCTTCTTCCAATAATTCATCGAGCTTGGCATTTTCCCAGGCTGCCCATTTATCCCCGTTACCCAGACCTACGCCCGGTTCGCCGCGCCCGACTCCGCCGCGGATGATGGTTCCTGCACCTGAATGTGCTGCTGTTGAAATCACGTTTTCGTGATCGCGCTCAAGTGCCGAGTAAGGGATTTGGAAGCTGTCGAATACGCCCGTTTCGATGTATTTCGTGATATGAGGAAGCGTTGAAGAGATTCCGATCCACCGGACTTTACCGGTTGCTTGAATTTCTTTCAGCACATCAATCAATTGTCCTTCATCGGTTTGTTCAATGGTCGGATTATGAAGTTGCATTAGGTCGATATAGTCGGTCTTCATTCTCCGTAAACTTACATCCACATTGCGCAGTAGATTATCTCTTGTCCATACATGAGGCGTCTCATCATGATCTCCAGCATCGACAACCGTGCAGCCGCATTTGGTTGCTAAGAAATACTCGCTCCGCCTATTGCTGATAAATCGCCCAATGTACTCTTCACTTAATCCGTAATCGTAAGCCGTGTCAATAAAATTAATTCCGGCATCCAGGACGGCATTCAATATCCGCTCCGCATCCGCATCCGTAACAGGACGGCCTCCCCAGATTCGAGGTCCCCGAATTTCCATTGCACCAAAACCTAACGTGGAAACTTCCAGTCCGGTTCGTCCCAATTGTCGCTTTTGCATCCATTTTCACTCCGTTTCTGAATTGTATACAGATCTGATCATGTGCCTGGATTACGCCTTCTTTGGTCCTTCTTAATGGCCCGTCAATTAGAATATAAACAACAATACTGGAAATGAATAGTACGCACTTTAAATTCACTAGGTTACCTTAGGGTTACTAGCTTCTACATATAAAAAAGCCCACGAACTATATCGTGGACTTGAAGTACGGCCTATCCCCATAGATTGGACATTTCGTCTGCATATAGAATGACTACTCCGGCAGCAATCAAGAGGTTTAATAGAGCCGGGAACCATTTGGCAAAAGGATGTTTGACTCTTAGATGCGCAATCAATGCTATGATCATCATAACGCCGACCAATACCCCTGCCCATGCGGCATACCCTGCTGACCAGTAACCGATAATGAGCCCAACGCATGCTGCAATTTGAACGATACCCGTAATAACTCGGAACCACTGGGGAAGTTTCACGGAATCAAATAGTTCGACTTGATGTTTGGCTCCTGCAAGCTTGCTTCCACCAAAGAATGCCATGGAGAAAAGCAGCCAGCTCTGAAGAATGATGGCTAGTATATGCACGTAAATCCACTTCCTTTATTCATATTTTACTATAGGACACCAATCAGTGTCATAATTCATAATATAACACCTTAAGGTGTCCTGTAAAGCACTATATTGGAAGTAATCCAGTGGAAAACCGCGTATTGAATTGATTCCCATATCATGGTATATTTCACACTATATACGGTGTGAAGCACATACCGCTTCGGTACGTCATGTCAATTCGACAATGATGTACTGAGGCGGTATTTTTTATTCATGGAGAGGGATGTGAAGAGGAATGAGCAGATTTGACGAAGTCTATCATAACTGGATCGAGCAGCATATTGCCGAGGAGAAAAGCCCAAGGAGACGAGAAATACTTATGAAAGGATTGAGTCACGGATCAATAGAATTTTTGCGCTTAGTCTGGTTTCCTGCCATTGGCAATCTAGAACATCTGTCCCCTGAATTCGAAGTCAGAGACTTTAATAATGGGTATCGTTATCTTGACCTTGCGTACATGCCAGGCACTCTAAAAGGTTGTATTGAAATTCAGGATTATCGAAGCCATGCCAGGGATATTGAGGTCAGCCGGTTTAAAGATTTATGTATGAAACAATCACTGCTCGTTCTTGATGACTGGATATTCCTCCCCATTGCATACTTGTCCATCCGAGATGATCCTGGCGTTTGCAAGCAACTCGTCCTTTCATTCGTTGGAAAGTTTCTAGCCCGTGCAGTTCCCACCGGACTGAACTGGGCTGAAGCCGAAATTATGCGCTATGTTCACAGACTACTCCGTCCGGTTGCACCGACCGAGCTAGCAAGCCACATGCAGCTCACCGAAAATCGCGTCCGAGTGCTCCTTCGCGGCCTAATGGAGAAAAAAATGCTGGAGGTTGCAAGTGGAAACCAGCGCTATCGTACTTATCGCCTAGTAACATAAGAGGCAATCGACAGGGATACAATTCTAACGGTTGCCAGAGTGGCTATTTCGCGAAATTTACTGCTTTTCCAGCTCTAACGGTTGTGACAAGCCTTATTTGCCTCAAAATGCTCGATTCCTATAGGAAAATTCCCAAATAAGTTCTCTCGCAACCGTTAGAAAATAAAACAGGGCTGATTACACCAAATAGCCACTGTCACAACCGTTAGCGCTATCGCCCCACCTCCGACCCCACTTGCACACCCTGCAACACTCTCCCTCCTTTAGGTGCTCCGCTACCATAGATATGATCCATATTACTCTAGCAATTGGCCCATAAATTCAAGAATTCGATGAAGACAGAACCAAAGTGCCCATCAATTCGTGACTTTAGTTGTATAATTTTATCCTTCTATAATGGAAATATCCCCCTATTCAAAATTTTCTAACAATCTTATTCTGAAATAGATACATAAACCATATTGGGAGGTTCATTTACAATGAAAAAGAGGCTTCTAGTCCCAGCGCTTAGCTTAGTAATTGCGTCGACAACTGTCTTAAGTTCGGCTGGTGCGGCAACAAAATCCGACACCATCGTGATCAGACATACGCAATTGGGCGAGGCGAAACAGCAACGCTTCAATATCCTAAAAGATGTCTTGAGCAGGGTTTCAAAAGAGGTTCCCGGCGTAAAATACAAGCTGGACGGCGTAGATTCGGACGTCAACCGCAAAGAGAAATTACGTTCTGAAATGGTAGTCAACAAAGCTCCTGCGATTTTCGATCTGTTCGGTGGAGCAGATACACAATTGTATGTTGAAGCAAATCGACTGCTCGATCTTACACCGATTCTGAAAGAGCTTGGCTTGTCTAATAAGTTTATTTCTTTGGACGAATTCAAGGTGAACGGAAAAGTATACGGTTTGCCTATCGGCGGTTACCAAGAGGGTTATTTCTACAATAAAGAGTACTTCAAAGCCCATGGCTTGAAAACGCCAAAAACATTGGCTGAACTTGAGACTTTAGCAGCAACGATTAAAAAAGACGGGAAAACGCCTTTTGCTCAAGCTTCCAAAGCCGCATGGGTGCCGTTAATGACAGCCAATACGCTGTGGTCCCGTTACGCAGGTCCGGACATTACGAACGGTTTTGCAACCGGTAAAACGAAATGGAATAGTGCGCCAATGGTGGCAGCTTTCACGAAGTACCAGGATTGGGTGAAAAAAGGCTACTTTAAACAAGGCGAGCTCGGTTTGGATTATGCCGAACAACGCAACCAGCTCATCCGTGGCGAAGCGATCATGATGTATGACGGATCATGGGCTTCCAGCGTATTTGCGGATCCTAAACAAGCCGGCGATCTCACGAACAAAGTTGGCTACTTCCCAGTTCCATCCGTTGCAGGCGGCAAAGGCAGCCAAACGGCTGTAAACGGCGGCTTCTCTAACGGCTACGGCTTCTCGGCAAAAGTTAAAAATGACAAGAAGCAATTGGCATTCGTAAAATCGTTTATCAAGAACATGTACAATGACGAAATGCAAATTCGCGGACTTGAAGCAGACGGCGTCTTGCCTTCCATGAAAGTAAACAGCTCGAAATTGGCTAACGCTAAAGCTTCTAATCTCGTGAAAGAAATCATTGAAGTTGGTAACAAAGCAAGCGGCGCTTTCCCTGCATTCGATTCCTTGGTTCAACCGGACGTAAATACAGCGATCAGCGAAGGCATCCAAAAACTAATCGGCCTCAAAATTACGCCTAAGGCCATGCTGGACGGCGTGCAAAAAGCGCAAAATGCAGCAAACAACGACGATTTCTAAAAGAGGATAAGCAAGGAAAGTACCACCCGCCTCAGAGTGGGTGGTACTTTTTTTATAAGCACGACTCATACAGCCAATGTCTGATTATCGCGGAGGAACCGATGAATAAAACATTAAGAAACCCATGGACCTATATCCTGTTTTTGCTGCCTCTCCTTCTACTCTATCTCTTATTCTTCATTTATCCGATGATTTCTGCCTTCACTACGGGCTTTATGAAATGGAACGGTCTTACCGAAGCGAAGTTTAATGGTTTGACGAACTTTAAGCATGCGTTTGGGGATGTATTATTCTGGGACTCCGTTCTCAATAACGGGAAATTCATTCTATTCTCGGTTTTCGTGCAAGTTCCTGTCATTATCTTCTTCTCTCTCTTAATCAGTAACGTCAAGAAACTCAAGGGTTTATATAAAACAGCAATATTTGTTCCTTCCGTTATGTCAACTGCGGTAATCGGAATTTTGTGGAGTTTCATCTATGAACCGGATATCGGCTTGTTCAATCAAATTTTGACTAAACTCGGATTTCAGCCTGTCATGTGGTTATCCGACACCAGTTGGGCCATGTTTTCGATCTTGATCACCAATGCGTGGCAGTGGACGGGATTCTACGTCGTCATGGTCCTTGCTGCAATCTTGTCCATTCCCAGAGAAATCGATGAAGCTGCCATTGTCGATGGGGCCAGCGCTTGGACCCGTGCAACCCGCATTACGGTGCCGCTTATCATGCCTATCATTTCCGTAGTCATTATGCTTTCCATCTCAGGTGCGATGAAAGCGGCCGATATTATCATCGTCATGACGGATGGCGGTCCAGGCGGGGTAACCGATGTAATGGCAACCTATTTAATTAAATACGGGATCACGAATGCGAAGTATGGATATGGAAACTCCATTGGGGTGTTGATTTTCATGTTCTCTCTCATTCTTACAGCCTTGTACCAATTCTTAATTGCCAGAAGAGTCGAAAGGGTCGAATACTAATGACGATGACACTACGATCAGTGAAGAAGAGTATCCCCCATATTATTTTAATAGGTTATTTAGTCGTGACTCTTTACCCGTTCCTATTCGTCCTCTTCTCCTCCATCAAGTCGGATAATCAGGCGATCGCAAGTAATCCGTTCGGATTCCCTTCTTCGTTTCATTTCGAAAACTACTACGAGGCTTGGGTGAATGCGAAAATCAGTGTTTACTTCCTTAATAGTTTGTATATCGCGACGCTATGTTCCATTGCGACGATTATCTTCTCGTCCATGGGAGCATTTGCGATTACGCGGATGCGCTATAAGAAAATGAGCAAAGGGTTGTATCAATTCATCCTGATCGGCTTGCTCATTCCGAGCGGCGCCTTGCTTTTGCCTATTTTTATCTTATTAAATAAGTTAGTGATATTTGGTCAGCCTATTTTGGGAACCCATATGGCACTAATCCTTCCTTACACCGCCGGGGCGATCCCATTTACGGTTATCATCTTGTCTGCGTTTATGAAATCGATCCCGAGTGAAATCGAAGAAGCCTCTGTCGTGGATGGTTTGAGTGCAAAAGGGATTTTCGCTAAAATCATTATGCCAATCACAGTTCCGGCTTTGGTAACCGTATTTATCATCAACTTCATCGGAAACTGGAACGAGTTTCTAATGGCGAACTTCTTCATCTCCACCGACGAATTGCGAACGCTGCCGGTCGGGATGGTCGGTTTCCGCGATATCTATAACACGAATTACGCTCAAATGTCGGCGGGTATCGTATATAGCATCGTGCCGGTCATGGTTATTTACGCCGTTCTGCAAAAACAAATCATTGAAGGTTTAACCGCAGGCGGGGTTAAAGGCTGATCTGTAACTCGAATGAATGATCAGATAGAAGAAGCACTGCAACCTAATAGGCTGCAGTGCTTCTTCATTTTGCATGAATCTAGTTAACCACCTACGTATCTCAAGTTATTTCATCAAACCGTACTTCTCTTTCACACGATCCAGCTTCTCGAGCATGGGTCTTGCGAGCATAAGCAGAAACACAACCGTCGCAATACCGTGAATGAGATCGAACGGGATACCCCGTATGCATGCGAGGACGAACATCTCTACTGTAACTTTGGTCTGTGTCATGAATACAGAAGAGACATTCATGATTGTGCCGTATATGACAAATGCAGCAATTCCCCCGTATAGGCTTAAGCTTATTCGGTTTCTGCGAAGCAAGCCTTTTCTGAACAACACTCCGGCCATGAACCCTATTATGCCGAAACCAAACATTTGCCAAGGCGTCCAAGGACCTTGACCGAAATAATAATTGGAAACAAAACCTGTGACCGCGCCAACAAGAAAGCCCGCTTCAGGACCTAAGGCGACGCCGGAAATAATGACGATCGCCAATACCGGTTTGAACTGCGGCACCATGAATAGCGCCATACGGCCGGCTACTCCTATTCCGCATAATACGGCTAACGTCACCAGCTCTTTGGGCTGCGGTTTCCTGCCCTCATACATCAAGGCAAACGGCAGCATCGTCTCCCCGATCACAAGCATGGAGATAAAGTAATACTTGCGGTCATCGAGATAGTAGATTCCGAACCAAATCGTAAGCGGAATGAGCAATAAAATCATCATCATGGCTGTAAGGGTTCGCTTAGAGAACTTTCGTTGTTCAGCAGGCACTTGTTGATCTTGGCTTGTCCCAAGGGATGATGCGCCTTTCTTGAGCCTTGATGAAGCTGTCAAAGTTGTGAAAGCATCCCGCTGACTGGCGAAACTACTCGCTTCCTCTTTAAGACCGCCAAAAGCATGTATAATCTCATTAGGTGTAACTGCCCATGGAAGCAGCTCTCTAGCCATCCGATTCGCTGCCGTTGTATAGAAACGGTTACCCGAGAAGAACTCTCGAGGCTGACCTTCCGATACGACTCCACCATCGAAGAACATCGAACAACGGTCGGAGAAGCTAGCGCAAAAGTCTATATCATGGCTGACCATAAGAATGGCCGTCCCCTGTTGCTTCAATCGATGCAATATTCCGGCGAGCTTTAGCTTGTACCCCGCATCCAAGCCTTTGGTCGGCTCATCCAGCAGCAGAATAGCTGGCTCCAAAAGCAGTATTTTGGCCAAAGCTGCACGTTGCTGCTCCCCTCCGGATAAATCATACGGATGCCGACCAAGTAATTCATCCAGCTCGCATAAATGCGATACATACCGAATTCGGTCTCGAGCTGTTGCTTGATCTATCCCCGATAACAATTCAAGTAAATCCGCCTCCACCGTCTTTCCGACGAAGAGCGCTTGTGGATTTTGCGGCAGTACACCTAGTAATCCATTGTACTTTTCACCATCCGTATATTCCCCAATAGCCTTGCCATAGAGCAGGACGTTCCCGCGGTAGGACTTGCGCAATCCGGAAATCAAAGTAAGCGCCGTTGTTTTCCCAGCCCCATTACCACCGACAATCGCATGAAGCTCACCTGGAAATACCTTCAATGACAAACCTTTCAGAACATCCGGAGCATGTTTATCATACTTGAACCAGACTTCATCAAGTTCAATGGCAGGAATGGCCTCCTCTTTCAATGCCTTTTCCACCGGCATTTCTTTGGAGTAGGGCGTGATTTCCGCCAGCCGGTGTAAGAACTCGCGTCCTTCGCGAACGGTAACCGGGCATTTCAGCGCATTATCAATCCTCGAATATACACGCATAGGCGTTGGCATGGCGTAGAACATGTCGTGCCGCAGTTCACGAAGCTTCTCCCCTACTTCCCTCGGCGTGCCTGATACTGCAATTTTACCTAAGTCCATCACAAACACGATGTCAGACAACGGCAGTACTTCTTCCAGCCGATGCTCGGTCAGCACAATGGTTATACCGAGTTCTCGATTAATCTTGCCCAGTGTACCAAGAAACTCGGAAGCTGCAATCGGATCCAACTGGCTGGTCGGCTCGTCCAACAAGAGCACTTGAGGCTGCATAACCATCACGGAAGCCAGATTAAGCAGCTGCTTCTGTCCACCGGATAGCTCTGTTACTTTCTTATGGAACCACTCTTGAATGCCGAAGAAACTAGCCGTCTCGGCCACGCGCCTGCGAATTTCCGGAGCGCTGCAGCCAAGACTCTCCAGTCCAAAAGCTAACTCATGCCAAACTTTGTCCGTAACGATCTGGTTATCAGGAGACTGAAGAACATAGCCGATGTCTGCAATTTGCGTACGACGATCCATGTTCTCAATGGCTATCCCTCGAAACTTAACAGCTCCGCTCCGGTTACCGTGTGGCGCAAGATCCGACTTGAAATGCCTGAGCAGCGTCGACTTCCCACACCCTGATTTGCCGCAGAGTGCGACGAACGCTCCTTCTCGAACGGTAAATGAAACATCCTGTAACGCATTCCGATCAGAACCGGGATAGGAGAAGGTTAAATGCTCGACTGTGAATGATTCCATCGTATATCCTCCCGAACGTTAATAACCAGCGGTATGGCGCAAAGCGCGGCAAACGCGGCAAACACGCTTAAACTATAGACCGATAGTTCCACACCTCGCATGGAAGGAAAGTAACGATAATACATGGCTTTCGCATACACACCTACAAGAATGTAGCTGCCAATCATAGATATAGCGAGCATTGCAGTCCGGTCGCGACGATCGAATTGGTATAGTGAAAACGCGGTTCTCCCTTTTAACCCATAACCGCGGCTGCGCATGGATGCGGCAGTTTCAATGCCATTCTCAAGCATCCATGTTGTCATCATCGACAGAATGCGAATGCCATGCCGAATTCTCGCAAGCACACTGCCATTCCTAATATCTCTTCCGATGCATCGCTGCGCTTCCGACACAACGATAAACTGAGCTTTGAACTTCGGAACAAACCGAAGGACCATCGAGAGCACAAGTGAAAGTGCAGGAATAACCCTGCCAAACAAATAGATGAACTTATCCGAGGTCATAACGGCGTTGTAACAGGAGAACCAGCAGATGACTGCTATGAACATCGTCGCTGCAGCAATACCATAAGTAATAGATTCTAAGGTCAATGGGTTACCGCTATGCAAATAGAGAAGTATGGTTGCTCCTTCATGATTGAATGCTGGATTGATGAGAGCAGTTACAACCAACATGGGAAGCATGTAGAATAAGTTGAATTTCATGGCGCGCTTCCCGTTTAATTGGATCGAGTAAGCAAAAGCAAACACGATGGAGATCCCGAGACATACCGGATGCATAAAGATCATCGAGAATGATAGGACGAGTGCGAAATACGTGAAATTCACTACGGGATGGTAGCTTGAGAACGCATCTCTCATTTCTTATCACCGCCTGCAGCAGCATAAGTATCGCCTACGTCCCTTCCCAAGTCGCAGGTGTAGACCCACTCGATTACATCCCCCTGCTTAAGCTGGTATCGGCTGCTTCCGTAATTCGGGAACCAGTCGTTTACCTTGTACATCCATCCAGATAGCTCTCCGCAGTCGAATTCATACAGATTGTTAATTCCCTCTATGTAGGCAGAGTTGTACATAGGCGTATTTTCAAATTCCATATGAATCTTGCTTCTCTTCATTTCTCTCTGCGATACATTGAACACCGATTCCCCTTCATAGAAGGTAACTTCGCGTTTCGGTACGATGATTCCGTCCTTCGGAACAAGCTCCAGCTTCTCGGGATCTAACTTATCCAGATTGTCCAGAATGGTAGCGCAGCTTACCGAGAGGTAGGCGGTCAGCGTCTTATCGGATACCGATGAATCCTGCGGTTCTACAGGGACTGGTTTGCCATCGGGTACAGCTTCGGTCAAATACTTATCCTTGCCGGTCTTAGGATCAATCGCCATAGACGGCTTGGAAGGCTTGCCTTCCGTCGGTTTTGCCGGAGGCTTCACTGATGGTTTGCCGGGTTTGACCTCTTGTTGGCCGTTCCCCTTTGTTGTGTTTGGCGTAGATGACGCATCACTGGACTTAACTGTATTTGCTGAAGCAGACGACTCTCCGGTCAAAGAATTCTCCGCCTTCGGCGTCGTTTTAACTGGTTGCTCATTCGTAATTGGTCGTTGATCAGCCGGTTCTGTTCCAGTTGAATCTGCGCTCTGCTGATGAACATCAACGGATTGCATGGCATCAGTCGAAGCATGAGGCGATTCAGGCGAGCGGCTCTCAAGCGGGCCGCTGCTGAGATACGCAACTACAAGAACAGCAATAAAGATCGCTGCTGCGATGATTTTAGTTCTGGTAACTTTCATAGGAACGCCTCTTTACAACAATTTGGTTGCGGCTAACATGCGGTAGAGCATCTCCGCGATCTCGGCACGCGTAATAGCCACTTTAGGCTCAATATTGAAAGCATCCTGAGACAAAATATTCTCACGGAAGTTGAAAGCAAGCGCAGCCCTCGCCCAATCAGCAGTCTTCGTATAATCACCGAATTGAGCCAGCATATCTCTTGTTTCTGCAACGCTGAGATTGGTATCCATGCCGCATAGCTTGGCTGCGCTCGCGATCATAACAGCAGCTTCTTGCTTCGTAATCGTCACGCTAGGTGAGAAGGTTGTCTTCGATGTGCCTGTCACGATCCCATATCTGAAAGCAGTACCTACGTAACCTGCATACCAGCCGCCTTTGGGAACATCTGCAAATATGGAAGTTGCCTTTGGTAGGAGCCCAAGACCTTTGGTCACTATCGCAGCGAATTCTGCCCGTGTCATTGTCCGATTCGGAGCAAAGGTGTCTGCAGTCATGCCGTTAATGATCCCACGTGAAGCAAGCTCTTCAATGGCCTTTCTATTCAGATGATTGGCAATATCCGAGAACGTCTTGCCCGCTTCGAGCACAGGCATTACTTTAATGTCCTCATGTTTATTCGGTAAGCCCACCTCTTCGTTTGAAGTGGAAGGCGTCTTCCTTGTTACGTCCGACATTCTGTAAAGACTATTCTTGTTTGCCGATCTACGTTGCACGTTCACAAGTCCGTACATCGCCTGCTCTGTAGACATTCCGTTTACTCCACTGTTATCGATCGCATGTTGAAATCCTTTTCCCTCCGCATAATAGCCAAGGAGATCATCGACAACGGTGTTGCCATTTTTGACGAATCGACTGTCATCGATGGAGATGCCAAGCTCACATAGCGCCATCAACACCTGAACCGTGCTTTCGGAATTTTTGACTCCCCAGCTGGAGTAGCCGCCTTTATTATCCTGAATGTTCGATAACCGCTCGAGCGCTTTATCTGTTGCAGCTTTTACGCTTTTCTTATCCTGATATTTCGCAAGTGCCTGCAATGCCATGCCCGTAATATCTGGATCTGCCTCCGTACCGGAAAGTGCAAATCCGCCATCCTTCAGCTGCCGAGACAAGATTTCGTCGACGTACAACTCTCTTGTTGCCTTCGTCTTGGCCGTGCTATTGAATGGAATCGCATAATTCTTGCTGTCTAAGGCGATTAGCGCGAAGATCGGTCCGTTTATCCCCTGCCAAATGGTTTTATCGAAATCACCGAGCGGTGTCAGCAGATTGTAGCCACCTACATGGGTCGGATCCGCTCCGATGGCGGTTAGAGCCAGGATGACTCTGGAATATTCGGTATACTTCTTATCATGAAGATCGCCTTTCAGCGAAATCACGTAGCTCTCAACCGTCTTATAATAGTCGTCGAAATAACGTTGAGGGACTGGATATCCGGAACGAGCCAAACCAATGACAGCCCATTCTCCACCAACGGAGCCAACTTGAGGTTCTTGTACCGCCGCCAACAAGTAAGCCGCTGTATCCTGAATGGCATTGTCCACATCTTTGGCCGGTGAACCGTACACAGGTGTAATACTCAGTTGACCAACCATCAAGCATAAGATAACAATGGCGGATAATAATTTACTGCTTCTGTTCATAATTTCCCCTTCCTACTTCGCACAATTTCACTCCTCAATAGTAAGCAATTCATATCCTTTTCAATAAAAATAGCCTTCGATTCATATAGAATCAAAGGCTGGCACTGTCCGCAGTCAAATGAATGACAACAAAAATAAGCACCGCCTCCATCATCCGTAGAGTCTGTGAACACACGTACACGTCAAGGCAGGTCTCCTGGCTTTGAGTCAACACTTCTCCATACCTTCCCGGTATTTCTACCAGTGGCTTTCATGGAGTTGCTCGTCATTAACAGTGGCGGGACCGCGCCGGATTTGCACCGGACTTCCCTTTTAAGCGATGTTTAGATGGCTAAACACGCACCTTGCTGTGGTTATTCAATTACAATGATCATATAGTGACCTACTGCGTTTGTCTATTATTCAATGTATTCTATCAATAAATGATTATGTATATTGCGTATATACGTTTTTGTCGTATAATCAGGATATAAGTCATATTATGTTAGGCGGGTGATCATTTGAAGTTCTCGATCACGAAATGCACCGAGTTGGCGCATGAAGCGAGAGGAGAAGTCGGGGAATGCATTCTATCCTTAGTTGATGAAGTATTGAATTTAAGACAACAAGTCGCAACTGGCCCAAGTTACCCAAAACTTGTCGGCAGTGCGGAGGTATCAGAGATACTGGGGATCGATCGACGCAATATGCATCATAAGAGGAAAACGAAGGGATTTCCTGATCCGGTCCTTGTCATTAAGAGCGGACCGCTTTGGATTGAAGATGTAATTATAGAGTTTAGAGATGAATCCGATGATCGCCGCAGGAAAGACGAAGATAAATAAAGGGAGCGGGCGGGGCATGAATTATTTTCTTTTCATTGTTGGGTCTACATTCGAGTATATTGGCACGCTGCTATTCTTGTTCACATTGTTTAGGTTTGGATTGGACAGAAGATTGATAATGAACGTATTATTAGTTTCCTTGTTAATGAGCCAAGCTTCTTACTTCTCGCGCTTAGATCCTGCTGTTGGTGATTTATCTTCTTATATACAGTTTGTCCTCTTTATACTGGTTCTTTGGATTTTGTTCCGAGTTCCTATTTTCCATTCCATTATCATGAATTTTGCGGGAATAGCCGCTTTATTTACAGTGCAGGGCTTAATTATTCTAGTAGCAAGTCAGGTTAGTGATACTTCATTCTCAACGATAACCAGCAATCATGCTACTGCGACAGCTGTACAAATTATCACTTGTTTAGCCAACATAGCGATTGCCAGGACCGTATACATAAAGAACTGGGGATTCGACTTTGTTCCAACTTCACGGCGAGTATATGTCGAAATTAGAGGCACTAATGCAATTCTATTAGCGATAATAGCATTCGCAATCGTATTAGCAGCCATCTTGGCAGTTGTATTCCGTAATAATTATGATGAATACGTGATTGCCGCGAGTATTGTCTTTGTACTAACTCTTCCTTTATTCCTATACTTTACACTTAGAAAGGATACAGAAGATGCTGCGTAAAATAGCCACTGACCTAAATGTACGCATGAAGGCAAATGGCGTAGCTAATACGCCATCAGTCGACGTTATCGTCTACTCATTGAGCATTATTTGGAACACTGTGTCTATTACCGCATTTTCTTTGCTAATAGGACTTTTTACTGGCGAAATTGGAAGAACTGGATTATTATTAATAGTATTCGCGACTATTCGCCTATTAACAGGCGGTTACCACTTAAAGTCTGGTTGGCTATGTATTTTTGTCTCTACACTTGCTATGTCAGTAATGCCGCATATTTTCCTGTCAGATTATTGGACTTACATCCTCACGGCAGTTGCGCTGCTAAGTGTGCTAATCTTCGCGCCGGCGAACTATGACAAGTACGCCCGGCTTTCCCCAAAATATTATCCATTGTTAAAAATTCTATCCGCAGCGCTCGTTGCGACTAACTTCCTATTTGTTTCTGACCTCCTTGCAGTCGCTTTTATGGTACAAGCGTTGTTATTGCCTTTTAAGGAAAGGGGGTGAAACAAAAGATGAAAAAACTAGCATATCGTGGTGTGGCTGCTATTGTAATTGGGGTGGCATCGGTATTCGTTCTCGTGGGTTCTTACGCATTCATCAATAAACCTGAAATCCCTGCGGAACTTAGAAAGTAGTACATCGGAGGGATGTTGAAACATGCATCGCCCATATCATGTAGTTAATCGTCGCAAAGACGGGAGTTTCGATATTGTCGAAATAGACCTAAACGATGTCCGATTTGTGGGCAGTCTAAATGGCGAAAAGTATCTCCAGACGCATGAAGGAACCTATTACTACATAAAAAGTCCGGAGGAACAGGAAAAGTTTTTTAGTTTGCAGGGTTTTGTGAAAATCGACCGTTGTTTCATGGCTCAAAAAGACAAAATTGAGTTTTACGACGAAGATACGCATCAAGTCTTTTTCGAGAAAGAGCCCGTTGGAAAAGACGCCCTCCGTGCACCCGTCTCTAGAGCGCATTATAAAGAAATGAGAGACATCAAGCGGAGAGGCAGCTCACCTGCGAAAAATGGTCTTCTTAGCAATCGCAATCCTTTGACGGACTGAATAAACAAAGCTAAACTGTATCTCCTTTAACCGGGGGATGCAGTTTTTTTAATTCAATTAGGCACCAGCTCGTCCCTAGGCTTCTTTTAATACATTTGAAACAACAAAAAACCCTTAATTATAAAGGGTTCTGACGGTTATTTATTGGTGGAGCCTAGGGGGATCGAACCCCTGACCTCTTGCATGCCATGCAAGCGCTCTCCCAGCTGAGCTAAGGCCCCGTGTTAAATCAGTGACAAATGTTATCTTAACACGAGCTTGAATACGCTGTCAACGCATTTACTTTCAGAATGCTTGTATTCCTTTTGCCGAATAAATGAACATATAGACGAAAAGAAGCTTCGGTCACCCGAAACTTCTTTTCTCTACATCCTACTTACTACTCTCCGTTATGATATACTCTACCAGCTCATCCAGCGGAACAGTTGCCAGACCAATCGCCGTATCCGTGCAGCCATAGTAGATATAGAGCAGCCCATCCTTCACTACATTTGCTGTCGGGAATACAACATTCGGAATGAACAGGCCGAATTTCTCATAATACTCTTCCGGCTCCATAATAAAGCCCGGTGCGCGCGCGACAACTTTCTCCGGATGCTCCAGGTCAAGCAGCATTGCGCCAACACGATAGATATGATCCGGACCTACGCCATGATAGAGCGTCAACCAGCCTTTATCGGTCTTAATCGGCGGCGTGGAGCCTCCGATCTTCTTAAACTCCCATTCCTGCTCCACTTGCGCAATTAAGATCGGATCTTCCCAATGAATCATATCCTCGGAATAGGAAATCCACATGGCCGGCTTCTCAGTGCCATATTCTTCGCCGATGTACTCTTCCGGGCGACGAAGAAGAGCGTATTTACCGCCGATCTTCTCAGGGAATAGAATATTATCGCGATCATTGATCTCAAGCGGAGTGGTATCACATAAGAACTCCCAGTTGATCAGGTCCTTGGAGGTTGCAATGGACGAACGAGTCAGCCAATCCTCCGGTTTGCCCCAGCCGTTCGGGTACTCCGGCTTAGAATTGTTCGGAAGACCGACGCCTGTTGGGTAGTAGCTCATCGAGCACGGACGAAGCGCGTAGTTCATATAGAACGTATCGCCGAACTTCACGACACGCGGATCTTGAATGCTGCCGTAGGGGAAGCCAAACTGCTCCGGGTGAATAACAGGCGTGTCTTGCACATGACGGAAGTTGATACCATCATCGCTTTCGAGTAAACCTAAGAAACATTGGAACGGATTCAGACTGCCCGCAGTCCGCTCAATCATATAGAATTTATCGCCTTCGATAATAACAGCCGGGTTAAATACCGTCGCTTTGCGCCAATCGTACAGACCTGGCGTGACGATAGGGTTTGCTGCGCAGCGCGTAATCTTCATCCTGGATCAACCTCTTTCATGATGAGCTGAATGCGAATTCGCTTCTTCGTGCAATCATTCGCAAATGTCACCCCACTATATCACGCCGCCACTACCATGTGAACCGGTTTCGGGCAAGTTCAAACCAAAACAAACCCTATTCAAACATTTTTCCCCCTATCGCTTTCGATTAAAGTCTTATTCGCTCTCCTTCCATAATCGGGTGATCGCTGTCCAGTATGATCGGCTGCTGCTCGAATATCCCGCCTCGAATGGCGCTTGTCGTATCATTCTCATCAATCACTTCGATGGGAATACGCACCACATGATAAGCATTACCGAGCGGACCTTGTTTCTCCTCGTAGGAGTAGATATAGGTGCCGTTTCCGTCCTTGTGAACGGCTGCATTAGGAATGATCATTTCATCACTCGAGTTGTTTTTGGTCAGAATCACCTGAACTCGCTCCCCCCCGCGAAGCGACTTCTCCTGCACCGTGACGCCAATCGTATTCGTCGCCGAACCCTCTGTTGCTTCACCCTGAGCAACATCGCCAGCATGATCAGTTGCTTGTACCGTTCCTTTGATTTCGGCGATAACTCCTGTCAGCACCACACTCTCCTTGCCGAGCTTCAATAGTTCAAGCTTCTCTCCCACTTGCAGCAACGCGCCAAGATCAGACGGAACGGACAGCTCGAACCGGTAACCCTTCGCCGCATTCGAAATGCGAATATCCGGAGATCCATCGCCCTTCAACCCCACTTCGGCGTGGACATCTGTGACGATCCCATTGTAAGGTGCCGTAATTCGGCTGTTCGCTGCAGCGGAAGCTTGAAGCAGCTCGATCGCGAGCTTCTGATCGGCGATATCAAGCTTGGCCGTTTCAATCGCAAGCTTGGCTGCGAGCTTCGCAGAAGCATCATCAGAACTGCTGGCCTGAATGAAATTCTGCTGAAGTCCCTCGATCGACAGCTCCAGTTTCTTCAGCACGGATTGCCCCGCGGCGATTTGCTGCTTCGCTTCTGTATCGTCATATTCAACAAGCGTTTGCCCTTCGTGAACCGCCTCACCCTTCTTCACTCGTACGCTGGTGACCGTCCAGCCAGCTGGATTCGTGAGTTCTCTTTCGTCATAGGGGACCAAAGTCGCTGTACCTTCATAGACATGTGACAGCTGTCCTTTGGCAGCCTCAATCGTGTAGACCTTAGTTAACGACAACGACTGGAGCGTATTGCCGGCCAATGTTAAGCCTGCCAACAGGACTAGAAACAAGCCTGCTATCAGGCGGATTTTACGCTTCCGAGCTCGCGTGTTCTCTTCTTCCATAACCTCACTCCTGAACTATCCTTTAATGCCCGACAATTGAATGCCTTCGATGAAATAGGACTCTGCATAAAGAAAGAGCAGGATCATCGGCGTCATATACAGCGCGGAAGCGGCAAATCCGATCCCCCTCGCCTCTTGGTCGATTTGGGCGAGATAGAGGGACAACGGCTGTTTCACGGCATCCTGAAGGAAGATTAGCGGCTGCTCGATCATATTCCAATAATCGACGAACAGCAGAACGGTCAGCGCGGCTAACCCCGGCTGAACAAGCGGTAGTATGATGCGCGTGAAAATAATCCAATGGCCGCCGCCGTCCATTTTGGCCGCTTCCACGTAAGCACCGGGAATATGCGTCATGAACTGACGCATCATGAAGACGCCGAAGGCGCCGAAGATGCCCGGCAGGATAATCGCTGCATCGCTGTTCATCAGCCCAAGCTGATTCACCACCAAATAATTCGGAACCAGCGTAACTTGGAAGGGCATAAGCATGGTCATGACATAGAGCATGAATAGTTTCTCACGCCCGGGAAAACGAAGCTTCGCGAATGCATATGCGGCAAGCGTCGATACCACTGTCTGACCGGCGATGATCGGCACAACAAGCGCAGTCGAATTCCAGAACATATGGAGAAACTTTGGCGCCAGAATGAGCACCTGCGCATATTGGCTGAACGACAGCCAATCCGGAAGCAGCTTCAAATTGACGAATTGTCGCTGTCCGCCGAGCGCCGTATCCGTCATTTTGCCGATGAGATCATAATTCAGTCCGATTTCCTGCTCCGTCATCAGCGAATTCGTAAACGTCAGCACAATCGGAATCAGCATCATGATTGCTGCCGCTGCAAGCAGCATACTCAGCAAGGCTCGCGGGAATTTCATTAACATCTTCATGGCTACCTCCCGCTTCCCTCATTCCATGAACGACCGGAAACGTCGCTCTACTTGCAGCAATCCCGTAACCAGCACCACAATGCAGCCCACCATCAGCGCCGCGGCAGCCGTCAGCTTCTGGATATCCAGCTCGAAGAACATGTTGTTCATATAATGCTGCAGCATGTAGATGCGATCAAATGGATAATTTCCTGCGAGCAAGTAGGTTTCACGGAAGATTTTGAACGAATTGATGATTGAGATCAGCACAACGAAGATCATAGTCGGCGTCAAGTAAACAAGAGTTATATGGAACAACTGTCTGAGCCTCCCCGCACCTTCGATCCGTGCCGTCTCGTAATAATCCTTCGGGATCGATTGAAGCCCCGCCAGAAACAAGATCATATCGTAGCCGATGTTTTTCCACATGTACATCATCACGAGCACAATCATCGACCATTTGGACTGCATCCAATCGATTCGCTCGACATGTAAGACGTGCAGCCAAGCGTTCAGCGTGCCATTCCAATCCAAGAAAATTTGGCAGACCAACACAATGGAAGCAACCGGAACGACCAGCGGCAGAACAAAGGCTGTTTGGAGCCAGCTGCGAAGCCAGACCTGCCGATTCAGCACCAGCGCCAGCGTCAAGGACACCACGAGCAAGAGCGGGACGCCGATTCCGGTAAAGAGCAGCGTATTGGAAGCAGCCTTGCGGAAGGAGCCGCTGGCAAGCAGCTCCTTGTAGTTGCCCAAACCAACGAATTTCCCGCCAAGCGCTTGATCCGTGAATGATTCATAAACCCCAATTATGAAAGGAATGACATAGAATATCGCAAAACCGGCCAGGCTCGGTGCCAAGAATAGCAGGGCTCTCCAGCCATCGCCACCGCGGATTCTCTTCAAGAGCTGCCTATTCATTCAGATAGGTTGTCACTTTGTTCTGAATAAGCTTGGCCACATCCTCGGCGGATTTCTGTCCGCTGAAATAAGCGGTCGCCGTTTCAACAATGACCTTGCCTACCTCGCCGCCCACCTTGGTAGAATCGCGTTCGACCGGATGAACCGCTCCGTTCACGTATGCCTCAAGCTTAGCCAGTTTCGTATGATCTACGTCGAAAGTTAATCCATGTAGAGGGCCTTCTTTATAAGCCTGCACGGTGCCTTCCTTCTTCAATTGTTCAATCTGCTTCGCAAACATCTGCTTGTTGATTGGGAATCCCGCTGATGTTGGCCGCGTTGGCACCGCATCAGACATCATGAATTTCACGAAATCCCAAGCTTCCTTCTTCACAGCTGAGCTTTCATTAATCGCAACATTCCGGTAGGTTTCAAAATACCCGCCGACTTTCGTATCCTGCGCATGCGGTTTGGCATACAAGCTCGTATTCTCGCCGACTTCGCGCAGAGAAACGAGATAATCCCATGGCGAGTTGATTTGAATGTCTTGGAAATAGGAATCCCTGCGGCCTTGCGAATCGATTAATCCGTCATCGAACATGCCCTTGACCTGTTTCATAAGTCCCGTGAAAGTTGATGAATCGAAGGATGCGCTCTTCTCGGCTGTATCGACGAACAAGGAATAGTTGTCATTAACCATGTTGGCAAGCATATATTCCGGACCGCCATAAACCAGCGCCGTGGAATAGCCGCCCTTGGAAGTCATTTGTTTGGCGGTTTGAATAAAGTCGTTCCATGACCATGATTTATCATCGAATTTGACGCCTGTCTGAGCGATGGCGCTGTCGTCGCCTGCAAAACCTTTGAGGAAGAAACTGAGCGGCATGCTGTAGAGCCCTTCGCCAATGCGCACATTATCGAGCACATTGCTGAAGTAATCCCCCTTCTTGAACGTCTGATCCGCCTCCATTATCGGAACCAGATCAGCCAGCAAATGATGGCTTGCATAGTTGTCGATAGGCAGTAAATCCGTTTGAATCAGATCGGCACCTTTACCCGCCAACAATTCGGTGTTCGTCGTGGTCACATATTTCTCCATAGCAGCTTCCAGATGCGAGTCATCTACACCGACGTCCTGCAGTTTAATGGTGATATTCGGATGCAGTGCTTCGTATTTCTTCTTGGCTTCCTTAAACCTGTCGTCAGGGAAGAAGGTCGAGAATACGATTGTTTTCTTGGCCTTGTCGTTGTCATTGGTATTCCCTCCGGCATTCCCATTGTTAGTACCGCCTTCGTTACCGACATTCGTCGTATCACCGGCGTTCCCTGTATCCTGAACAGTTCCGCCCGGCTTATTGTCTGTTTGTGCGTTAGTGCCGCTGCATGCAGCCAGATTGAAGATTAACAGCAAGCTGGCGAGCCCGTGGATTCCTTTGTTCATATCCAGTTCCCCTTCCCTTTCCCGCCGAATCCCATGTAGCTGATCATTCGACGACTTCTATACTTTAAGCCATCGATGTCACCAACACTTCTTCAACTTGTAAACAAGTTGTCACCAAGAAGGGCATACGCGTTCACGCCAAAAAAGCATCTTGTCTTAGGCAACTGCATCTCAGCTTGGATGCGTACCTTGGGCAAGATGCTTCGTTAAACCCGTCCTCATTGAAATTGAATGATTAAAGGCCCGCTGTCTTGTGTTTCGATAGCAGGTGCTGCCTGCGTTGCAGATGTTTCATATGGCTTTCGTCCTTGTACGAGCAATCTGCTGCCATCCGGACTCCAGCCCATTTCTATGGGCACCAGACCCCGATAGATCGTCTGTTCTTGCAGCACGTTATTGCCTTGGAGCTTAGCTGCTTTGATGGCGACCTGATCTGTCGTGAACGCGATCCATTTGCGATCGCTCGACAGCGCGAAGCTGCCGACACGATCATGCAGCACGTTGATCTCAGCAGTACGCAGATCATACACAAACAGGGTGTCATCCGTTCCGACGAATGCTGTTTGTTCGTTACTCAGCCATGCCGGCCGCGTATCGTGGCTGATTCTGTGCTCATACCTTTGTTCAAAGTGATCGCCCTGCCACGAGCCAATCAGAAGTCCAGAATAACCATTCTCTTCCTTCATGATACAAACGTTCCGGCCATCACCCGATATCATAACCGATTGGATGCTGTAGGAACGATTCCAGTCCGGAATCGAATAATGCTTCTGCGTGCCAAGCTTCGTATCATAGACACCGATATAATCACCGCTGTCATCTATACCAACATACGAAACATAGTTGTCCGTACCTGACCACATCAATCGCCCTGTCCCAAGTCTCGAGAACTGCACGGTCTGAACCAGCTTCTTCCGTTGATCCGTTAATGAGATGATCCATAGCGACAAGCCATCCCTCGTCGATGAATACCCTGAAACATAGCCGCCACCTGGTGATAGGCCATCTGCCTGAATCGAAGCATCGTCCGTAAGCATAGGCAGCTTCTCTGATTCTGAATAAGGCGGAGCAAAACGTTCATGCGCGAGCCCAATGGTAGAGACATGATCAACGGTTTGAGGGCCGCTCCATCCGTAGCTACTTTTCTCATTAGATAATGGGAGTCGGTAGATCGTCTTCACAACAAACGGCTGGCTGTCAGGTAAGCCAGCATCCTCTTCCCCCGAATCCGGAATAATGATCGTTTCGGATTTAAGATCACGCATACAGCCTGTCAACAGGACTGCCAACAGGATGAATGCACAGCCAATGGACATTATTCGTAAGTTCATTCCGTTGCATCCTCCTCTGTCAGGTGCTGCGGCAAATTCACATAAACAACCGTTTCCCCGTTCTTACTGATCATATCGATGCTTCCGTTCATCTCGTGGACAATGGACTGGGCTATGCTGAGACCGAGCCCCACGCTGCCCGCTTCCTTCTGCTTGCTGTCCCCAAGGAAGAACGGTTCGAAGATGCGAGCCAACTGGTCTGTGGGAATGGTCTCTCCTTGATTCACGATAGCAAGACGTATGAATCCTGAATCATCCAATACAGCGTTCATGCCAATTTCCGAATGCGCAGAGCTGTACTTAATCGCATTGTCGAGCAAGTTAATGATCAACTGGCGGAGCTTGTCCGCCTGTGCCAGCACAACCAGACCTTCCCCGGCCTCTACGGCAATCGTCTTCTTGTATCGCTGTGCCTTAAATGTCATGGCTTCGCACACATCGCGTAGTGTGATACCCACGTCCACGCGCACCCGCTCCTGCCAACCTTCCTTCTCTTGCGAAACTTCCAGCAGCGAAAGCACCATACCGTGCAGCCGCTGGCTCTCCTCGACAATATGATCCATACCTTTGCGGAAGAAAGCCATATCGCTTTCACCATTCTCTCGAATCAATTCCGCATAACCCAATATTGAAGTAAGGGGCGTCTTCAGCTCATGGGTCACCTTGTCGAAGAAATGCTTTCGCTGCATATTGACCGTTTCCAGCCGATCCCGATCGCGCCCGATTCGTTCGATTTGGCTGCTGATTCGTCCGATCATCGCGTTGAAGTTGCCGGCAAGCAAGCCGATTTCGTCTCTGCGCTTGAACGACAGCCGGATCGCTAAATTCCCGTTCTTCACCTCTTCAGACGCTTTGGCCATTTTGACCAATGGTATGGTGATATGTCTCGAGAGCAAATACGAGAACAAGAACGCAGCGGCGAAGATCGCGAGCGCAAAGTAGAAGATTGCATCCAATATGCGTCCGCTCTGCTCATAGAGCAGGTTAAAGGATTTGGCATATCGCAGAATACCGACCTTTACGCCGTCGATCATTACGGGATAGGCATAAACGACGGATGCCGTGCCCTTGTCATACGAAATCGTATAGGCTGTCACACCTCGCAAAGCTTGTTTGAGATCATCCGTAGATACACTTTTGAAAGCGACCGGATTCGTGGAGTGCAGCAGTACGCCGTCAACCGTATAGGCGCTCACTTCGCTTGAGGTTGCGTAATGCAAATCACTTGCGATCTCCTCGGCAATTTGACCGAAATAGAGATCATTGTTCGTAAAATGATTCATCAAGAAAGCCTGACGCACATAGCCGTTACTATTCTTCTTGAGTCCAATCAGATCCTCGGTAATAATATTGCGATTACTCGTTTGGATGATTTGGGAGACCGTCTGATTAATGAGCACGAACGCGAAGCAGAAAATAAGAAAGAAGCCGACAATGAATTTAGCGCGGATCGATCGGAACATCTACGTCGTCCCTTTCTCGAATTTATAGCCGATGCCGAATACGGTCGTTATGTATTCATTCGCGTCCAGCTTCTTCCGCAGCCGCTGAATATGGTTATCGACCGTTCTCGTTTCTCCCGCGTACTCATAACCCCATACCAATTCCAGCAGCTCCTCTCGCGAGAAGATCCGTCCTCGATTGCCGCACAGCTTGATAAGCAAATCGAATTCCTTCGGCGTCAGATCGATAAGTTCTTCGCCCTTGCGGACGATTCGTTCACTCTTGACGATTACGACATCGTGGAACCGAAGTGGCTGCTCCTCTTCTGCTTCCTCCACGCGATTCGCATTCGCTAGTCGCCGAAGAATAGTACGGATGCGTGCGATGACTTCTCGCAGATCGAACGGCTTCGTAATATAATCGTCGGCTCCGAATTCCAGGCCGAGGATTTTGTCCGTAATATCTGATTTTGCCGTGATCATCACGATTGGGATGTTGGAATCTGCCGTGACGCGTTTGCATAGTTCCAGGCCGCTCTGATCAGGCAGCATCCAATCCAGTAGAAGCAGATCAGGGTTGAATTGCTCAAGCGCCTCGATGCCTGCTGCTCCGTTTGAGGCAATCCTAGTCAGGAAACCTTCTCTCGTTAATCCATATGCGAGCAAATCGGCAATCGCCGTCTCGTCCTCGATGATGAGAATTTTCGTTTTATCCATACTTGAAAGCCTCCTCTCTCCACGTTCACCTTACTATAGATGTAACGCTTTATCATCCTTTCTGTCAAACGGACAGCCCGCGCAGCTTCCTTTCCACCATGATGACAAAATAAAAATGCACCCTAATGGGTGCACCGCACTATCCCTTACCTAACACGATAGCGTTCTATAATATCCTGAATCGTCATCCCGTCCCGCTCCTTGCATAAGACAATTTCCTCAAGCCGCTGCAGCGACTGTTCCCTGGGGTATCGTCTTACAAGGCCGACATCCAACTGCTCGAACGGCAGCAAGCCGATCTCTGCATAATACTTCAGCGTGCTGTATCGCATGCCGGATAATTGAACAAGCTCGCTTATCGTGACTAGCTCGGATGACATAATCTTCTCTAAGCTTCTGCGTCTGGACATGGCTCTCTCCTCACGTCACAACAGCACCCGCACCTATGATGAGGATGCTTCCATCTCTTCGAGGGCTCTGCGAATCAATTTGATGTTCTTCCATTCCTCGTGCTGCGTTTCATGCAGCTCTGAGAGCTTTCTCTTCAGCTCGCTTTGCTCATAACCTGAGAAATAAACCTTTAGCTGCTGCGAGGTCTCCATCATCATGGCCAGCATGGCGGTTTCTTTGGTCACCGGTCCGTCCTCCAACAGTTCTGCCCGAAGTCGCTGAATAACGGGATCCTTGTGCTCGGGAGTGGTGACATAACGATGATAGGGGAACATGTAGAGGAATTTCCGCTTCTCCATCGCAAGCGCGCCTTCGTCAAACAATGATTTCGTCAAGGACCCAAACATCGTTTGGCGCAGCCTATACCTCATGTAGAAGTAATGGATCCAGCCCTTTAATTTCTTAGGCCTGCGAGCATTCGACAAGCTATCCTCCAGCGGAATGAAATTCAGGTAGGAGTTGTCAACAGCATGATCGGCTATGCGGAGGTACCCTTTAGCGTCCACAAGAACACGCTCATTCAGCATTAGCTCAATAATGGCTGCACCGACCACGTACACCTCCAAATTGGTTCGATTGAAAGTATGCTTCCGATGTTCCCGGATATCTGAGGCTACGATAGCAAATTGCTCTGTAAGGCCATATTCTCGGTTCACGGAAATCCCCTCCGTCAATTTACTTACTACTTACTACTTACTACTTAGAACATACCATATCATACCAACGTCGTACACTCCTATCTGCCGATTGGACATAAAAAAACCTGCAAACCACTACGATCGTGGTTGCAGGCTTCCGATGCTCGTCCAAGCTATCTTAATTCAAAGGATGCTTGTTCAGCAGGCTATTCAATTCCTTCATAAACATGTCAATATCCTTGAACTGGCGGTATACCGACGCGAATCGGACATAAGCCACTTCGTCCACCGGATACAGCTGTGACATGACGAGCTCGCCGATTTCACGGCTCTCCACCTCGGCTTGTGCCGTCGTGCGAAGCTCTTTCTCCGCCTCGGACACGATAATTTCCAGCTGATCCACGGAGACGGGACGTTTCTCGCATGCACGGATAAGACCGCGCAAAATTTTGTCGCGACTGAATTCTTCCCGGCTGCCGTCTTTCTTGATGACGATCAAGGGCGTTTCTTCCACCATCTCAAAGGTCGTGAACCGCCGCGTGCATTTCTCGCATTCACGGCGACGGCGTATCGATTTATTTTCGTTAGCGGGTCTGGAATCGAGCACTTTCGTCCCAGCATAATCGCAATACGGACATTTCATCGTCTAAAGCTCCTCCGTCTACATGCATAGTGAATACGAAATAACACGTTATTAATCGTTTCCCAATCGTTACCTGTAATGAAAAATGGTCTAACGCACATAATACAGTTACCAACCGCAAGGAGGTGAACGACAAATGGCCAACAACGGTAGCAGTCAACTCGTTGTACCACAAGCAGGTGCTGCATTAGACCAAATGAAATATGAGGTCGCACAAGAGCTGGGTATCTCCCTTCCATCCGATGGATACTACGGTAACATCACAACGAAGGATGCCGGTTCTATCGGGGGTAGTATTACCCGTAAACTAGTGCAAATCGCCGAACAATCTCTTGCAGGTCGATAATCGAAGATTGTAATCTCCAAGCTTTGGCTGGTTGCCTGTGGGCGGCCGGCCAAAGTTATTTGTTGCTTTCCAATAAGTCCGGATAAAGGGTCTTGTACTTATTATAATAATAAATGACCCGCTGTATATAGTGCCTTGTTTCCCCGAAAGGCACCTGATCCACCGTTTCCAGCTTACCGTCCCAAGTTCCGTCCGCAAGCCACCTTCTCACGTTGCCGGGGCCTGCATTGTATGCAGCGATCACAGTATACATATTGCCATCGAACTGTTGATTTAATGCATTCAAATACCAAGCCCCGATTTCAATGCTTACATCTGCTCGATTGGAGATCGCTTCGGTTGATATTTTGCCAAAGCCGCCCTTCTGAATAATCCAGTTTGCTGTGTCCGGCATCAGCTGCATAACGCCTATAGCGCCTTTACGCGATACAACCCCAGTCTTATAATTGGTTTCTACTCTAATGATGGCGGCCACCAAATGTGGTTCAAGCTTATAATTATCCGCACTGATTACGATATCCTCCCGGAAGTGGACAGGATACATCCAGTGGCTCATCCACTCCGAACGAACAAACAGCAGTACGACAAAAGCTAACGTAATAATTAGAATGACTCTTCTTCGAAGTTTTCTCATCGTCATAGCTGCAATCCCTGCCCACGCCAAAACTGTTCCACTTGCTGCGCCGTTTCGGCTATCGTTCCACTGTTGTCAATGACGATATCCGCAAGCCGTCGTTTCTCTTCAATATCCATCTGCAGCGCCGTGCGCTCCTCAGCCTGTTCCCTCGTCAGCGAATTACGCTGCATCAGCCGTTCGATCTGAATCTCCTTCGGTACATATACGACCATCACAGCCTCATACAGCGATGCTTGTCCGGTTTCATATAATAAAGGGATATCCGCTACAATTAACTGATTCGAATCTTCCGCCGCATAGGCGTTGATTCGCTCCCACATTCGTCCTCGAATCGCAGGATGCAGAATGCCTTCGAGCTTCGTCAACCGTTCGCGATTGCCGAATACCAGCTTGCCGACCTCAGCTCGATTCATCGTGCCATCTTCGTTCAAGACCGCTTGTCCGAATTCAGCAACAATCGCTGCCAGCGCAGGCTCGCCGGGGAGTACGACCTCCCTGGCAACCTGGTCGGCATCGATTAGCTTGGCGCCATGCGATACAAGCATGGCGCTGACGGTGCTTTTTCCACAAGCGATGCCGCCGGTTAATCCCAGTATCACTACGTTCACCTCAAGTTCTGTCCTTCACCTACATTAAACGCATAGCGCCCATTACAATCAGCATAATACCAGGCAGCACCGACAATGCACGCATGCCGCGCCAAGCTGCGAATCGGAAACCTAGCCGCATACCCGCAAGCAGGAAGACCCCGCTCGCCCCGGAAATGACCACCGCAGTCAATAGTGGATTGAAACCAACCATCGCTGCACCAAGGCCCGCTCCGAAGCTGTCGAGCGACAATGCGAATCCGAGAAGCACGGCCTCTGATGCCGAAATAATACCGGATCGATCCACGTCCGCCATTTGCGGCGTCCGCAGGATTTGAATCACAATGCCTAATCGCTTCAATTCCAGGATCACGATCGTGGATGCCGCCATCCGAATGTTGCCTGCCGCCATAACAGCGCCGGGACCATTATTCTCAGCGGAGGCGGATGATCCGGAGGCAGTTGCAGTGGATTCCTCGGAATCCGCCTCCGAGTCCCCTTCCGTTCTGCGCTTCCAATACTGGATGAGCGCCCATACGCCAATCAGCATCAGCAGGATTGCACCAATCCATTTGGCCACATCCGGCGACATATAACCGGTAAACAGCGCACCAATTTGCATGGACAGCCAAACAACTAATCCGGAACAAAAGGCGATAATGGCAATCGATGGCACCGGAATTCGGATGCGCCGAAGTCCGTACGTAACGCCAACGCCGAATCCATCCAAGCTAACGGCAAAAGCAAGCAGCAGCAATGATGCAGCATGAATGAGCAACTTGATGTCCCTCCCATGATGACGATAGCGCAGGTTCTGTGCACTCGCCTAGAAAACATGAATGGTACATCATATGCATGCCGCCCAGAGTCGTTCCTTATTTAGACAATGGCTTGACTACCTCACCGTTGCCCCGCTTCTTCGGAAGCGGCTGACATTTGAGGCATATATGCGTGCCTCTGCCGCCAACGACGGTCTTATCTATGCTTGCACCGCATTTGCGGCAAGGCTCGTTCTTGCGGCCGTAGATGAGCAGCTCATGCTGGAACATCCCCATTTCACCTTGGCCGTTCACATAGGACTTAATCGATGATCCGCCTGCATCTACCGCACGCGATAATGTCGCTCGAATCGCTTCATGAAGCTTCGTCCACTCGGCCGGCTTGATGGAATCCGCTGTCCGCTCGGGGTGAATGCCGGCCGTGAAGAGCGCCTCGTCCACATAAATATTGCCCAGCCCAACGATATATTCCTGGTTCAGCAGGAGCGGCTTGATCTTGGTCGTACGATGAGCCACTTCCTTCTTGAAAGCCTGCAGCGTAAATCCCTCATCAAGCGGTTCGATGCCCAGCTTGTTCAGTGGGGGAAGGGTTAAATCTTCACCCGGCGCAAACAGATGCATCGTGCCGAATTGGCGTACGTCTTTATAGCGCAGCTCCGTACCGTCTTCGAAATGAAAACGAACATGCGTGTGAAGTTCCACGGGTTCATCTGCTTCATAGACACCGTAACGGCCTTCCATACGAAGATGGGAGACCAGCACAAGGCCATCTAGCAGAATGCGCAGAAATTTCCCGCGGCGCTCTATGGACTCGATGGTATGACCCGCAAGTGCAGCAGCGAAGATCTCCGGCTCATGCGGTCGTTGTATAATACGCGGAAGCGACACGGTTACCCGCTCGATCCGCTTCCCCTTAATTAACTCGTTCAGCGTTCGCCGAACGGTTTCAACCTCCGGTAGTTCCGGCATTACATCGTTCCCTCCCAAGCCATGGTTCAGACCTCATTATACCTCAGCAAGGCCAAATCTCCTAGCCAAAAGCCTTCTTCCCTATAAGCCCCGCACCGAAAACTGCTTATAGTGAGTATGACTGCCAAATAAACTTGAGAATCCGACTTGTCCGTATAAGTACGGCCCATCCGTATCCTCAACTTGCAGCACTTTCTGTCCGCCGATAACGATGCTAAATTGAATGCCGAGAATAGCCAATTTGTAATGAAGAAAAAGCTCTAGAACGCCCCGCCGGCAATGTGCAGGGAGCGTACTAAAGCTTTCTCGATTTCAATGCTATTGTTGTAAATTTCTACTTCGCTTCATACCAGTTATCCCCGAAGCTGACGTCTGCTTTAAGCGGCACATCCAGCTTCAGCGCACCCTCCATGACCTCCGGTACAAGTGTCTTCATCAGCTCCAGCTCCTCGGCCGGCACTTCGAAGACGAGCTCATCGTGTACCTGCAGCAGCATGCGGCTGCGGAGACCGCGATCACGCAGCTCCTTATCCATGTTCACCATCGCCAGCTTGATGATGTCCGCCGCCGTACCTTGAATCGGCGTATTCATCGCTGTCCGTTCAGCGAATGAACGAAGGTTGAAATTCGATGCTTTGATTTCCGGCAAATAGCGGCGGCGCTCAAGCAGCGTCGTCACGAAACCATCCGTGCGGGCTTGAGCTACGATATTGTCCATGTAAGCCCGAACCCCTTGGAACACTTCAAAATATTGCTCGATAAACTTCGCTGCATCCTTGCGCGCGATGTTTAAGTTGTTCGATAGACCAAAGTCGCTGATGCCGTACACGATTCCGAAGTTAACCGCTTTGGCCTGACGGCGCATATTCGCATCGACTTGATCCGCAGTGACGCCGAAGACGTCCATCGCCGTCTTGGTGTGAATATCGGTATCCTCGATAAAAGCAGTCTTCATCTTCTCGTCCCCGGAAATATGCGCAAGTACCCGCAGCTCGATCTGCGAATAGTCGGCTGCGAGAATCGTCCAACCCGGCTCTGAAGGCACGAAAGCTTTGCGAATGCGGCGCCCTTCCTCTAAGCGAATCGGAATGTTCTGCAGATTCGGGAATTGGCTCGACAGTCGGCCGGTTGCAGCGATCGTCTGACGGTAGAAGGTATGCACCTTGCCCGTGTCGCGGCGAATCTCCTTAAGCAGACCTTCTACGTAAGTAGACTGCAGCTTCGCCAGCTGGCGATAAAGCAGAATGAGCTTCACGATTTCGTGGTAAGGCTCGAGCTTCTCCAGTACTTCTGCATCGGTCGAATAACCTGTTTTCGTTTTCTTCCATGCGGGAAGGCCCAGCTTCTCGAAGAGCACCTCTCCCAGCTGCTTCGGCGAGTTAATGTTGAACTCCATTCCGGCATGCATGTAGATATCGCTCATGTATTGCGAGATGTTCTTCTCCAGCTCTGCGCCAAGATCCTCAAGCACCGAAGCATTGACCTTGATGCCCTGCTTCTCCATACCTGCGAGCACGACAGCAAGCGGCTGCTCCAGCTCATAACAAAGCTTGCTCATGTGACCGGTTTCCAGCTCTTCGGTCAGCATCGGAACGAGTCTGCGGACGGCATCTGCTTTGGCAGCCAAATGGGCAGCCAGCACCTCTGAGGCCGGCACTTGGAACTTCGCGCCTTTTCCATAAACGGATTCATCCGTTTGAATGGCTGCCAGTCCATGACGCTGAATGAGCGCCGCTAACGTTTGGCTCGATTCGGTTGGATCCAGCAGATACGCTGCAAGCAGCGCATCGAAGGTCGTCCCGCACAGTTCAATACCAAGCCAAGACAGGACAAGCTCTGCCTTGTGCAGATCGTAGCCCTTCTTAGGCGCTTGCTCATCCTGGAGCCATTGGCGCACAGGAGCCGATATTCTCGCATCCATCAGCTCATCGTAAGTCACGACGACGACGCGTTCGCCGCTCGTCACAGCAAGTCCGATGAATCTGGCTTGATGCGGATTGTCGCCAATCGCTTCAATGTAGAAGCTCTCTGAGGTCGCGAGTATCTCCGACAACGCTCCGGCTGTCAACTCGCTCGCAGTTACAACCTCATAGTTAGCTTCTGCGAGTACAACCGTACCTCCCGCTTCCGGAAGCTGCAGCCGCTCAATCAGCGACTTGAACTCCAGCTTGCGGAACATGTCCCCAAGCGCGACTTCATCATAGCCGCTGTATACCAGCTCGTCCGCTTTGTTCTCAAGCGGCACTTCGCGATAGATCGTAGCGAGCTTCTTGCTCATAATGGCACTTTCCTGATGCTCTTCAACCTTTTCCTTCATCTTGCCTTTTATTTCGCTCGTATTGGCAAGTACGCCTTCCACGCTGCCGAACTCGTGCAGCAGCTTCAGCGCCGTTTTCTCCCCGACGCCCGGAATGCCCGGGATATTATCGGATGTATCGCCCATCAGACCCTTAAGGTCGATAATTTGCAGCGGCGTTAGACCGTAACGTTCTTGGATGCCGGACGGATTATAGCGCTCTACGTCCGTGACCCCTTTGCGCGTGAGCGCAATCGTGACATGATCGGAAGCCAGCTGCAGCATATCCTTGTCGCCGGATACGACTACCGTTTCAATGCCGCCCTCATCCGCCAATCGGCTGAGTGTCCCGATAATATCATCGGCCTCATACCCCGGCAGCTCGTATTGCGCAATTCCGAATGAGCGCAGCAGCTCTTTGAGCACAGGGAATTGCTCTGACAGCTCGGACGGTGTTTTCTCCCGACCGCCTTTATATTCCGCATAGCCTTCATGACGGAACGTGATCTTGCCCGCATCGAAGGCAACCAGCATATGCGTCGGCTTCTCTTCCTCCAGCAGTTTGAGCAGCATAGTTGTAAAACCGTACACCGCATTCGTATGCAGCCCCGACGAATTCGTAAGCGGCGGCATCGCGAAGAATGCTCTATAAATGATACTGTTACCATCAATCAATACCCATTTATCCATCCGACAAGCACACCTCACCTTATTATTCCTAGTGCTTATCATAGCATAAAGCGAACACACTTTCCCAGGCAGATTGCTGTGTGAAACCAAGTTTCAAATCATCATTCTGCCTCGGCACAGATTGCTGTGCGAAACCAAGTTTGTCGTCATCATTCTGCCTCGGCAGAGAATGCTGCGATGGCTCCACTAAATTAAAAGGTGGCATAAGGTTTCCCCTATGCCACCCTCTAACATTTTCGAATCCCTATTCCGCCATTATCTAACGAACCGTACAGGTCTTATTTCGCTCAAACTCTCGGCTCCTAGAATCTAACGAACTCCATAGGTCTTATTTGAGGTAGAGCGGCTCCAAACCACCTCAAAACCTTTAAATAAGACCTCTCTGGTTCGTTAGAATTATTTTGGTGGCCAGTTGGGGACGAATGAAGCTCATTTTACGCGATACTCCCCCATTCCCATCATTAGGTTATGCAATAGAAGGCTGCGGTCTGCCAAGCAGGTACCCTTGCGCGTAGTGAACGCCAATGGACTTGATATATTGAAGCTCGCTCTCTTCCTCGATTCCTTCCGCAACCAGCGAGATGCCCATTTTGGCAGCCAGCTCCGTAAACGTTTGGACCAAATGGGCCTTCATGCCGTCCTGATGGATGCCATGAATAAGTGAGCGATCGATCTTGATATAATCCGGCTCCAGCTCTACGATGGACTGCAGCGACGAATAACCCGCCCCCGCATCGTCGATGGCAATCTGATAGCCTTGGGTACGGTAATGCTGCAGAATCTTCTTCGCCGCACCAAAATCCTCAATGGAGCTGCGCTCCGTAATTTCGAACACAACATGATGCGGAGACAGCCCATACTTCTCCAGCAGCAGCATGGTGCGCCCTGTTGTGAAGGAGGGGTCATTCATAATCTTAGCGGTAATATTGATGAATAGCTTCTGCCCGGCAGACAATCCTGCACTTCCTTCGATTGCACGCTCCCGAGCCAGTAGATCTAATGAGTAAGTCAACCCCTCCTCGGAGGCAAAATCAAACAGCTGCAGCGGTCCGTCAAACCAGCGTTTATCGGGTAAGCGAGAAAGCGCCTCATATCCGTATGCAGCCTCGGTCCCGCATTGCAGCGAGATAATCGGCTGATAGACCGGATGAATGAGCCGCTCCATGAGAATTTGCTCCAGCGCTCTGCGCTTCAAGCTGCGCTCCGTCGCGCCGGTTGGCTGTCCGTGGATAATCGCGCGTTTAATGCCATCATACAGCCGCTCCTCCTCTGACACGATGCCGCCATTCAAGAAGGAAACACCTGCATGGAGCTTTAGCTCCGGAATCGCACCGCCGAACTCAGCGGCCATAAACCGCTCTTCCCAGTCGAGCTTCAATCTGCTGCCTATCGTTAGCAGTTCCTCTTCCGGTGAACCGAACCGCGTAGGAGGGAGAGAAAGGCATACGAACAGATCATCGAGCAGCCATAGCTTCGAAAGTCCGGTTGTACTGACCGAATCTTGCTCCGTCATGACTTGTTCGGCGAAACACCGCCACTTTGCATCCAGCTTCACCTTTACGTCTTCTAGCTCGATCGCTTTGCCCTGCCAAGCAAAATATATAATGCCCATCTGATTGGTTTCTCTAGTTACTGTCACGTCATTCCCTCTCCCAGCTGCTCTCCGAATACATCGCTGGCAACATAGGCACTGCCGCGAATCCTTTTCGCCTGCTTCTTTACCCGCGCTGCCGCTTGTGAAATTATTGCTGTAGTTAATGGAATGGCCCCATTCCAGCTGAGAAGCGACAACGATAACGTGACGCCCTCTTGCTGCACCGCCACCCCGCTCCGGTCAACAACGCTCGGTACATGAGCAGTCCCATAATAAGATTTAACGCCGCTATCGAACCTTGCAAGCAGCAGACGACACAGCTTCTCCGACTCCAATCGATCAGTCAGCATGATGAAATCATCCCCGCCGATATGGCCGATAAAATCATCCCGTTTCCCGCCAACCTGCGCAACCTCTTGAAGTACGGACGCGAGAAACCGAATCAGCGCATCCCCTTGGCTGAACCCGAAGCAATCGTTAAACCATTTGAAATAATCCAAATCCGCATAAATAATCGTGAACGGTCTGCCCGCATCGATCCGTCGCTGCATTTCGCGCTGAATAGACGCATTGCCCGGCAGTCCCGTAAGCGGGTTCGCAGTCCGCGCTTCCTCGGTTCGCAGCTGTGTCATGCACTCCAGAATCGAGCGCACCGAAGCTGCCCCAACAAATTTGTCGCCGCGCGTAATAAGGACAAGATGATAGAGACGGGAGATATCCCTTGCCATTGCAAGTTGCACAACTTGCTCCACAGGCAGCTCTGCATCCACTACAAGCGCTTCCTTGTCCATAATTCTGGCAATCGCTCTATTCCAATAGAGCGGCAGACCAAACTGCCCTGCCAGCAGCTGATTCATATTTTCTTTCATCACAAGCCCGATCGGCCGGCCTTCTTGCACAACAACCGCACCTTGAATATGAGGATTGGATTCGAACATCCGAGAAAGGTCGGAAACGAGCGAACCCGGCGCAAATATAGGCACCGACTTAGCTAATGACCCGATCGTCACATACGATGGGATACTGCTAAAGTAAGTTTCCTGCTGTTGCTGTTGCTCCTGCTCCTGCTCCTGCTGCTCATCCCGCTCCCCCGACCTGAAGCGGATCACCATCTCGTAGGCTTCCTTAATGGCTTCATACATACTAGCTTCAATGGAGCGGCCGTTCACCGCTGAAGGATAAGAAACAGCATGTCCTACTGCAAAATCCGGTTTCCCATCCAGCTCTTTCATATTCACGATCCGGTTTGCCTCGAAGGCTTTACATAATTTCATCTTCAACTCATTGATCCCGACTTGAAGCCTTAACTCCAGCTCCTTTGGTGCCTCCAAGCCGCAAGCTAAGAAATAAAACCGGTCGTCCCCCATCGTACTGTGCCAAATAAGCCCATCCTGTTCCATCACCCATTCATCCAAAACCAAGGCAACCGAGACAGGAGTACCCTGAAGCAGCTGCAAGGCAATCACACCAATGCCACCCTGATGCCAATTTTCCTGTAAACGATGCAGCATTGTTTTGTCTAATAATCCATAGCTGATTTCGTTCATATGAATCCCTCTTAGGCGTGAGTCTTTTTGACTATCCCTTATGTACCATTGTAGGAATAAAGTGTGATGGAAGTATTGTCCTATTGTTAACTGCACGTAAAAAAACCGCTGCCACGCCTTATGCGCAGCACCGGTTTTACCAAACTATTACAGATTTACATATTTAAATCCGGACGTTTGCCTGTCACGAGAAATACAACGCTTTCGCCGATATTCGTGGCATGATCGGCGATCCGCTCAATATAGCGGCCTACGAAGCTGATCAAGCTGCCTTGCGAGATGGTCTTCGGATTCTCAATCATGACGGCGAACAAATCACGGATAACTTCCGCGAACAGTGCATCCACTTGATCGTCGTCCTTTGCCATCTTGCAGGCGAGATTCACATTTTCCTGTACGTAGGATTGGATCGATTCGCGGATCATTTGACCGGCAATCTCAGCCATACGGGGCAGATCAACCAAAGGCTTCATGAGCGTCTGTCCTTCAAGACGTACAACGACCTTCGCGATATCGACGGTAAGATCGCCCATTCGCTCCAGATCAGCAGCCATCTTGAAGGCGATCAGAACGCGTCGCAAATCCTTCGCCACCGGTTGCTGCGTAGCAATCATACGAGCGCCGATCTCGTCAATGCTCTCTTCCAGCTGATTAAGCTTAATGTCCTCCGCAATAATGATTCGTGCCGCATCGACATCCACTTCCTCGAGCGCCTTCATCGCGCTGGCCAGTCCCAATTCGACGCGGTTCCCCATCTCAATCAGCTTCTGTCTCAGAAGCGCCAATCCCTCGTCCAGCTCTTTACGCTTGATCATCTTCGTCGCCTCCTGTGATGGATTACCCGAAACGTCCCGATATGTAATCATCGGTAGCTTTCTCGGACGGATTCGTGAAGATTTTGTCCGTTTGATCATACTCCACGACTTTGCCCATATAGAAGAACGCTGTCTTATCCGACACCCTTGCTGCTTGATGCATATTGTGAGTAACGATGACGATGCTGAAATCCTGCTTGAGCTCCGAAATCAATTCCTCTACCTTCGCAGTCGATACCGGATCGAGTGCTGATGCAGGCTCATCCATCAAGATGACTTTCGGTTTAACGGCAATCGAACGAGCGATACATAGACGCTGCTGTTGGCCGCCTGAAAGTGCAAGCGCTGAATTGTGAAGTCGATCTTTCGTTTCATCCCACAGAGCCGCTTTACGCAGGCAATCCTCAACGATTTCGTCTAGCTGCTTCTTGTTTCTCACCCCATGGTAACGCGGTCCGAACGCGATATTCTCATAGATGGACTTATGAAACGGGTTCGGGCGCTGCCAAACCATACCGATTTTCTGGCGCAGCAGAACAACATCGACACCGGCTTCATTCACATTCTCGCCGTCCACCCAGATCTCTCCGGACGTACGTACACCATCAATTGTATCATTCATTCGGTTCAAGCTGCGCAGAAATGTGGATTTACCGCAACCTGAAGGTCCGATTAATGCCGTTACTTCGCGCGGGGCGAATGCGAGCGATACGCCCTTGATTGCTTCCTTCTCTCCGTAGAATACACGAAGATCCTTGGCTACCAATCCTTCTGTTTGCATGTTCGTCACCCTTCCCTATTTGGTTGCTGTAAATCTACGATGCAAGTATCTGCCAAACCATCGTGCGGAGAAGTTGAACAATAGAACCATTAAGAGCAAGACAGCAGATGCACCGGCAGCAATCTCTGCTGCATCCGGAGCCAAGCCTTCACTGTTAATTTTCCAAATATGCACCGCCAGCGTCTCAGCCGGACGGAACGGATTCAGCGGCGAGAATGGGCTCAGCGGATTCCAATTGGTGAAATCCAGGCGCGGCGAGCTCATGCCGGCTGTGAAGAGCAGCGCAGCTGCTTCGCCGAATACACGGCCCGAAGCAAGAATCGTACCTGTTACAATCGTGGGCATTGCGATCGGAAGCATGACGGATGTGATCGTCTTCCAACGCGACAATCCAAGCGCCAAGCTGGCTTCCTTCTGTTCACGCGGTACGCCGCTGAGCGATTGCTCTGTAATCCGAACCATAAGCGGCAAGTTGAACACGGTCAGGGCTAGTGCGCCGGAGAATAGGGAGAACCCGAAACCGAACAAGTTAACGATAACTAGAAGTCCAAACAAACCTACTACGATGGATGGGAAGGACGAGAGCACCTCGACAACCAACCGAATGGAATCCGTCAAACGGCCCGGTTTCGCATATTCACTCATATAAATCCCGGCGCCAAGTCCGAGTGGAATCGTAATGATAAGTGTCAATACAAGCAAGAACAAGGAATTGAAGAGCTGTGGTCCAATGCCGCCTCCGGCCTTAATCGTTTGTGGTGCGGAGGTCAAGAAATGAAAGCTGATATGTCCTACTCCGCGGAAGAGGATAAAACCGAGCAATCCCGCCAAAATAAGAACGATAAGTGAAGCTACGGCGATAATAACACCTGTGGCGATACGATCTGCGGTTTTGGCGTTCATCGTTGGTTTCTCCTTTCCAAGAAGCGGACTATGAATACAAATACAAAGGTCATGCTAAGCAGTATAAGGGCGAGCGACCACAACACATTGTTGTGCGTAGAGCCCATAACCGTGTTACCCATATCGAGTGTAATGACACTCGTCAGCGTCGATGCTGATTCAAACAACGAATGCGGGATATGCGGCGAGTTACCGATGACCATTTGTACAGCCAATGCTTCGCCGAAGGCACGGGACATCCCAAGAACAACCCCCGTTAAGAGCGCTGGCAACGTAGTAGGAAGAACAGTCCGGTAAATCGTCTGCCAGCGAGTAGCACCAAGCGCGAAGGAAGCTTCCTTCAAACCGCGAGGCAATGCAGCCAGTGCATCCGTAGCAATCGTTGTTACCGTTGGCAAAATCATGAGCGAGAGCACGATGGCTCCCGCCGCAATTCCGATACCTTGGCCCGGGAATAACGCCCGGAGCGCGGGTACAACAATACTAAGACCAACAAATCCGAAAACAACCGATGGAATACCCGCGAGCAGCTCAATAACCGGCTGCAGCACTTTTTTACCGAGACCAGGCATAATTTGGGTCATGAACACGGCTGCGCAGATACCAAGAGGTGCTGCGAGCAAGGACGCAAGAATAGAAGTACTGAATGATCCGAAGATGAATGGCAGTGCGCCATAAAGCGGAATATCACCTTCCGGATCCCATTTCAAGCCGCTAAGCAGCCCGCCGAGGCTAACGCCATCCATAATAAACGTAGTCAAACCACGGGAAGAAACGAAATAGACAATAGCAGCGATCGTGATGACGAGGACTAGAATACAAAGCGCTGTATAAACTTTACCTACCCATTCCTCCATGACATGCGGTTTCACGAATGTTCTAGTTGTCTTCCCCGTTTGAATCCGTTTCTTATTTGTACGAGCGGGCTGCTCCATGAATCTTCTCTCCTTCAACTAACATTCTCATGACAGGCAAGTAGAGGCGGAGTGTATCCACCTCTAATGACTGTGCTATTTGTTTAGGATTACTTATTTCGTGATATTGCCGTCAACATCGCGTTTCACTTGCATTTTATTCATTGGAATGTAACCAAGCTCTACAACATCACCGTTTTGAACTTCATCGCTAGTCATGTAATCAAGGAATGCTTTAGTTGCTGCATCCGGCTCGCCTTTCGTGTACATGTGCTCATAAGCCCATACCGGATAAGTTCCGGACACGATGTTTTCTTCTTTAGCTTCTACGCCTTCATATTTCACTGTTTTTACAGTGTCATCGATGTAGGAAAGGGCAAGGTAACCGATAGCGCCCGGTGTTTCTGCAACAAGCTTCTTAACTGTACCTGAGGAATCTTCTTGGATAGAGCCTTGAACATCTTCGGATTTCGTGCCAAGCGCGTATTTCTCAAACGTTTTACGTGTGCCTGAGCTGCCCGGACGGTTAACGATTGTGATTTTCTCATCTGCGCCGCCGACTTCTTTCCAGTTCTTCACTTTACCAGTGAAGATGTCAACAAGCTGTTGTTTAGTCAGGTTGTCTACTGCGATGTCTTTATTGATTACAGTTGCCATAGCTACAACTGCTACTTGATGGTCAACCAATTCTTTGGCTTTGTCTGCGTCAGCATCCGTGAACTTCTCTTCAGCGAAGATATCGGAGTTACCGATTGTTGCTTGACCGCCGGATACTTGAGTCAGCCCTGTACCGCTGCCGCCACCTTGAACTTGAACGGTAACGCCGGAGTATTTCGCGTCTTCCATGAACTTCTTGGACACTTGTTCAACCAGTGGTTGAAGTGCCGATGATCCCGTTGCAAGAATGGAACCGCTTAGTGCTTCACCTGCGCCTGCGTTATTCGTACCGCTATTTTGTGAGTTGGAGTTCGTGCTCTCCTCGTTCTTCGAGCCGCAAGCCGCCAAACCGATTGTCAACATCAGAGCTACAACAATTAGTAATGCCTTTTTCATTTCAGTTCTTTTCTCCTTCCGCTCCTGCGCGGTTATTTGTTTTACAAGACTTAGTATAGACGTCACGTATTAATCGTATATTTTCGAAGTGTTAACGGAATGCAAAAACTACATAGATGAATTGTATATAGTGAGTGGTTATTATAGAATAAATAAATAATAACTCGTTACTGGAGCGCATATATTATGAATATATTAAGATTGCAGATTTTGGTATTGATTGAGCGGCTCCGTAAGGTGACTGCCGTTGCCGATGAGCTCGGAATTAAGCAGCCAACCGTCAGCTTTCATATGAAGAAGCTTGAGGAAGAATGGGGAACGCCGCTCTTCGAGATGAAGACAGGGAAGGTCATGCTCACGGAATCCGGAAAACTGCTGTATCAGTATGCCGAAGGCATTGACCGTCTGTATCGCGAGGCACAGGAACGGTTCGCATCGTATCGCCAAGATGGGAAACATCAATATATAATCGGCTGTACGGATGCCGCTTCCTCTGTCCTATTCAGCGGAAATTGGTATCGGCTCGCTGCGGAAGCATCCACTTTACAGATCAACCTGGTCACCGGCGAAACCGACCGTTTATTCGAGCAGCTTCATGCAGGCAAGCTTGACCTTATTGTGTACGGACATTCGCCGCGTTATGAGCGTGAGCTGCAAAGCTGTCAATCGGAGCTGTTGCTTGAGGATCGGCTATCGCTATATACGACTAAGGCACATCCATTACTTGATGTGCGCGACAACAACACGTCCACGTTTCTGCTTCATGGTCAAGCTTATGTCAAGCTTGCAGATCCCTCCATTGAAGATGCGCTGAGTAACTGGTCCGCCAACGAACAACTTAAGCTCATCAGTCCACTGACTACGGATCGCATCGACTTAGCCTTGAACGCAGTTCGAGCCGGTTCTTTACTGGCCTTTCTCCCCAGCCTTGCAGCACCTCAATTGCCCGGAGGTCTTCTTCGACTTCCGCTGCCAGGTCAACCGCAAGCTTGGAAGCTGGTTGCCGCTTGGCGTTCCGATTATTGGAATCCATCGCAGCAGCAGCGCATGGTCTCTTTGCTTAAAGAGCTCCCTAAGCTGCAAAAAGCAGCCGATTCGAAGTAAAGATGCGCTTCGAATCGGCTGCTTTATGGGCATGCTATAGAGAATATTAGTGCTGCTTGATCATTAAGAATTAAGAGTTCAAATCAGGTCTTGAGCCTGTTACCAGGTATACAACCGATTCCCCAATGTTCGTTGCATGATCCGCAAAACGTTCGATGTAACGTCCTACGAAGCTAAGCAGATTGGCCTGGGAGATCGTTTTCGGATTTTCCATCATGAGCGAGAACAGCTCGCGGATGATCTGTGAATAAAGCGCATCGACCAGGTCATCGTCTTTGGCCATTTTATAAGCCATGTTGACATTCTCTTGTACGAACGATTGAATCGCTTCGTAAGTCATCATCTGTACGATCTGCGTCATGCGCGGCAAATCAATCAATGGTTTGATCAATACTTGCCCTTCCAATCTCAGCACGACTTTGGCTACGTCTACGGCCAGATCGGCCATGCGCTCAAGATCGGAGGCAATCCGGAAAGCGACCAGGATACGTCTTAAATCCTTAGCAACCGGCTGCTGAGTAGCAATTAGCATCGCACCCAGTTCCGAAATTTTCTCTTCGATCTTATTGATCGATTTGTCATCTTGAATGATTTGCTTTGCAGCAGGCACATCGATCGTTTCCAGTGCGTCCATCGCCTTCGCAATAACCGCTTCTACCCGTTGACCCATTTGTACGATCAGCTCGTTCAATTCCTCGAGTCCATGATCAAATTCTTTGCGCTTCGTCATCATCGCTTAAATGCTCTCCCTCTGTGGTTTAGGAATTAGCCGAAACGGCCGCTAATGTAATCTTCCGTACGTTGATCGCGTGGATTCGAGAACAGCTTCTCTGTCTCTGAGAACTCCACCACTTCGCCGTTTAGGAAGAATACCGTCTGGTTGGAAACACGAGCCGCTTGATGCATGTTGTGTGTAACCATGACGATTGTATATTTATCTTTCAGCTCTTGTGCCAATTCTTCGATCTTCAGGGTCGAGATCGGATCAAGTGCAGAAGTCGCTTCGTCCATAAGCAGGATGTCAGGGTTGACGGCAATTGCACGCGCAATGCAGAGTCGCTGCTGTTGTCCGCCGGATAGGCTAAGCGCGGAACGCTTCAGGTAATCCTTTACTTCGTCCCACAAAACAGCGGAACGAAGGCTGGATTCCACGATTTCATCCAACTTTTGTTTGCTGCGAATGCCGTGCAAGCGCGGGCCGTACGCTACGTTATCATAAATGGATTTCGGGAATGGATTCGGCTGTTGGAATACCATGCCGACTTTCTTGCGCAGTGTCTCCACGTCCACTTCTTTCGAATAGATGTCCGCACCGCCGATTGTGATTTTGCCTTCGATTCTTGTGCCTGGAATCATGTCATTCATCCGGTTAAGCGTACGAAGCAGCGTTGATTTACCGCAGCCCGATGGTCCTATGAAAGCGGTGATCGCTTTCTCCGGAATATCCATCGATACGTCCTTCAAGGCGTGGAATTGACCATAATGTAAATTTAATTTATGAATATCGATCAAAGTCTGGGAAGCTGTTGATTGCATGGCATATTCCTCCGTATTGGGTGGACTGGTTAACCGTCCGATTCAGGCCTACCTTGAACTAGGATAGCGTGAATTTGTTTATCTAATATGTTCGTTTTGTAAACGCAGTATTAAAATTCACTCTTTCACTTGCAAATCTTGAATCAATTGCTTCATTTGCTCCGTTACACGCTGCGATTGCAAGTAGGCTTGGTTCGACAGCTTGCCGATCTCACTCGAGCTGTTGCTGCTGCCGGCAGCTGCATGGAACAGCTGTTGGAATACGTCCGCTGCTTCTTTTATGTACACTTGACTCGTATCTGCTTCCGTCTTGCCTAGACTAACCAAATGAACCGTTTCCTTGACCGCTTCCATAATGGAGCCAATCAGCCGATTAATATCCTCTGCGGATTCTTTCGTCTGCGTAGCCAATTTCCGAACCTCATCGGCCACAACCGCAAAGCCTCTCCCATGCTCACCGGCACGAGCCGCTTCGATCGCGGCATTAACCGCAAGTAAATTACATTGATCCGCAAGTCCGCGAATCAGCTTTGACACCTTATCAATCGATCCGGCACGATCTTGCAAATCGCTGATTTGACTTTCCTGAACATCTGTACGATTCGTCAGATTATGAAAGGCCTTCGACACTTTATCGAGCTCGTTCTTGCCTTTGAGCGTCAAATCCAGCATTTCTCTCGACATCGATTCGCCTAGCTGTGAAGCTTCCTGCACATGAACGATGGAACGGTCGATTTCTTCGATCATCACTTCCGCACCGTGGATCATGTTCACTTGTGCCTTCACACTTCGCTGCTGGAGTAATCGGGACATTTTCAGCAAATCCGCCATGGTCAGCATACCGATGAAACGATCATTCTCCGTTACTAGCACACAGTCGTACAACGTTTTCTCTTCACGACCTAACGCACGATCAAGCAGCTCCTGTATGGAAACGCCTTGATGCACGATGAGCGGCTGACGATCCATAAGCTTCGCAATGGAACGGCCGTAATACAGCTCTCTGCCGAATCGATGCGTCTGGATGATGGTAAGTTTATTTCGCATAACAAGTCCAATCGGTCGCTCCATGTCATCGCAAACCACAACACATTCATGATCCGGCGTTAACGCGAATTGCGAAATGACATCCTGGCAAGTGTGAGATACGTTCACGATTGCTGCTTCCCTAATGAAAGCTGTCAATAATGCATGATCTGAAGTCTTTACCTGAGCTTCTGCAGTCGGCATATTCGTAAGTAGTTCTTCAGTTGTCAGCCGTTCCAATACAGCAATAGTCATACATATCTCTCCTTTCAGTGAGGCAAGCTTGCGAAATTAACGGGATCTGCGCGCGTTCAGCCACAGCGGGACACGGAAGACAATATTAATGAGCAGGACGACGAAGACAAGTACGGCAGCAGCTTTCTCAGCGATTAGCTGTGCATCCGGGACGATGGCTTCAGACTGTACATACCAGAGGTGAACCGCAAGTGTAGCGCCGGGCGAGAACAAGCTGAAATCCCACATCTCACCGGAAGAAGAAACGCCGGCAGTCAGGATGATAACGGCACTCTCACCGAAGGCACGACCAGCAGTCAGACAGATACCGGTAATAATACCGTTCAATGCAACCGGAACAAGGACGCGGATGATCGTTTGCAGATGAGTGCTTCCGAGGGCGAACGAAGCATGCTTCATCTCTTTCGGTACCGCACGAATCGCTTCTTCCGTTACCCGTGTCAGAACCGGCAGGTTCAAGAAGGCTAAGCTGACAGCACCGCCAATGATCGTAAGGCCAACATCAAATGCTTCAACAAACAACGCGATTCCAAACAGACCGAAAATAATCGAAGGTACGGAAGCAAGTCCTTCTACGCAAATCCGGATAAAAGCGATAAACTTCGTCGCTGGCGCGAACTCAGCCAAGTAGATACCGGCTGCCATCCCAAGCGGAATCGAAATCACCAGTGATATTGCAAGCACATAGAACGAGTTGAAGATTAACGGGCCGATACCGCCGCCCTCTTCCATCTCACTCGGAAGTCCGTACAAGAAGCCCCAATCGAGTTCCGGGAGCCCTTTTTGCAAAATCAAGAACAGCAGTCCACAAATGAATAGTATCGTGCACAACCCGATCGTCCATACAACGAAAGTAAACAGCCGGTTGCTCAGATGATTGAAACCTCTGCGTGCCGCAAACGGATTAGGAATAGAAGTCGTCCCTTTGCCTGTACTCATGTTATGATTTCACTCCTCTGCCTTGGAATAGCCTTACGATTACGATCATGAGGAGCGAGATAATGAGCAGGATAAAGCCCATCATATATAGCGCGTAGTTCCAAGTGGAATCAAACGGGACATTCGCGATTTGCATAACGATATTACTGGTCAATACAGCCGTCGGCTTGAACAGTGCATCCGCGAGCTGAGGGGTATTACCGATTACCATAACAACGGCCATCGTTTCACCGATTGCGCGTGCCATACCCAGAATAACTGCGTACATGATGCCGCTCTTCGCAGCAGGCAGTACGACTCTTACGATGGTTTGAAATCTAGTTGAACCCAGTGCATACGAAGCATCCCTGAATTTCTTCGGAACCGCTACGATGGAATCATCCGTGATCCGGCTGATGGTCGGCAATGTCATAATCGTGAGCACGATAGCCGCCGCTAGAATACCATCGCCCATATTCGTTCCTGTTACGGTACGGAGCATTGGGATAAGAACAGTCATACCAAGAAAACCGTAGACTACCGAAGGAATGCCTACGAGCAAATCAAGTACAGGGCGCAGCATCGTCTTGAGCCATGCCGGCGTCATTTCGGATAAGAAGATTGCAATTATGACAGACAGCGGTACGGAAATCACCATTGTCAGCAGGGTTAAGGCGAATGTACCGAATATAAAGATAAATGCGCCGTATTGATCATTCTCAGGTACCCATTCAGTGGAGAAGAAGAAATCTTTCACGGAAACCGTCTCGAACGTAAGTACGCCCGTGCGGCCCATCAGGAACAAAATCGAGAATAGAATAACACATACGAAGACAGCACTTGCGATACAGATCATGCGAAACGTACGGTTATAGAACGAAAGCCGTGCTTTGCGGCTGAATTTGCGACCGGATGAATTCTCAAGGCTACGTCCCAATTCGCTGGATACAGGGATGTCCATCATGCTCATGACGCTGCTCTCCTTTCAAGTGTTCAAAGTTAGAGCCGGCCTCGCAATTGTTAATGCGATAAGCCGGCTCCGCTACATCTTATTTCATGGCCGAGATCGGGATAAATTTAAGCTTCTTAAGCGATCCGGTTTGGAACTTCTTGCTCTGTACGTAGTCGATGAATGCTTTAGTAGCGCCAGTTGGTTGGCCTTTTGTCATGTAGTAACCGTAGCCCCACACTTTGTAAGTACCGTTGATTACGTTAGCTTCTGTTGGAGCAACGTTGTTGATTTTAAGCCCAGTCATTTTGCTTGTCACATAGACAAGGTCGATATAACCGATTGCGTTTGGCGTCGTTTCGATGGCTGTTTTCATGTCACCGCTCGACTTCACTTCTTTATAGTTAGAACCTTTTGTCATGAAATCAGTACCATTTAGCGCCTTCATTTGGAAGTTAACGCGTGTACCGGAACCGAATGCACGGTTTACTACGATAATGTCCTTGTCTGCTCCGCCAACTTCTTTCCAGTTGGTAATTTTACCGGAGAAGATACCTTGCAGCTGCTCCGTGGACAAGCTGCTAATGCCAACGTTGCTGTTTGTGATTGCTGCGAATGGAATAACGGCTACTTTATTAGCAACTTGACCTGTGAAAGCTTTGAAACCCGGTACATCTTTCGTGGCATCCCAGTCAACAGCGCCGATGTCAGCAATACCTTTACGAACCGATTGAGGACCCGTGATGGAACCTGCAGCCGATGCGGAGATTCTAACTTTCGGGTTCAGCTTCTTGAACTCGTTAGCAGCTTGCAGTGTCAATGGCAGAAGTGCCGATGAACCATTGATTACGATGCGGCCGCTCAATTTGCTGGAAGCACTCGCAACGGATACGGAACCGAATGCGACTGTAAGTGCGATAAGGGCGAAGCTTAAACTTTTAAACCATTTTGTTTTCATCTGTGGAAGTTCTCCTCTCAATTTAGAACACTGGAATTGAATTAGTTCGTTACTTTCTTAAGGCCGCTCTCCGATTTCACATAAACTGCATCGTCCATCACGAAAGCAATTGGTGTTCCTGCTGCAGCTACAACTTCACTTACGTTGCCTTCTACTTTGCCAAGCGTTGTTACAGCGCCAGTTGCGATGTTTACTTCATAAGCGCTTGTAACGTCCGCGGAATCAGCAAGTACATAGATTTTGTCGCCGGCTTGTGTAGCTTGAAGGACGTCTTTATCGCCGATCAGCTTCGTTACGGTTTTGTCCAATGCTACGGCTACAAGGGAAGATGGCTTGTTGTCTTCAACGCTCACATAGAAAGCTTTGCTGCCGTCTGCTGCTGCGCCTACGAACACTTTGTCATCTGTTGTTGTTGTCAATTTCACGGGCTTGTTTGTACTTGCCGAGAAATCAAAGCTGTAAAGCTGCGGCTCCGTACCTGTGTTGTCGATTGCTACATCATCAGCATCAACCGGCTTATTAGCATCAGCAGTTACTGCACCCGGTTTGATAACCGTGTAGAAGAACTTCTTGCCGTCAGCGGAAACAGCCAGTCCGGATTTGTAATCGACTTTGTCATCCAATACTTTCGTAATGGAACCATCAGCAACGTTCATCTTAGCGACCACGGAGCCTTTGTCACCTTGCAGGAAGTAGATTGCGGAGCTGTCCGCCGACCAAACCAACTCAGGTTTAATGGAGTTATCTGACGATACCACTTTAGCAGCCGGGAACTTGCCAGCAAGATCGATGATATTTACGATGCCATCGCCGTCTGTGTAAACAGCAAGCTTACCGTTAGGAGATACAGTCAGATCAGAAGCCGTCGTAGAAACCAACAATTGTGTATATGCACCTGTGTGAGCGTTAACGATATAGTCAATACGGCCTTCTTCAGTCAATTGGGATGCCAGCAAACGATCCGCATCAATCCAGCGGATGTCATCAGCGTGGATCTTAGCTACGGCATCAATTGCGATCTTGCCGGAAGCATCTGTCGAAGAATCAACGCCAAACGCGCTTACGAAGTCTTCAAGAGATACATAATAGCTGCCATTTACGCTTTGTACAGCTTCTTGCAAACTTACTGCTTCGCCATCAACCAATGCTGCGTTCGAACCTGCATGAAGCTCGATTGCGTGGTTGTTGAAGTATGCCGTTACGCCCGATTTAACATTGACCATGAATTGCACGCCTGCCGCTGTTCCCAAATCTCTCAGCGCGTATAGCACTGTGTTGTTTGCTTGGATGGAACGGACATGGAATGCCGTGTCATTGATTGTGAGATCTACCGTCGATGCGTTTGTTACGGATGCGGCGGAGACTACACTCACTGCCGAAGTACTCAGTGCTGCGGCAAGTGCGGAAATCATTAGCGTTTTTTTCATAGACATTTAGCTCGTATCACCCTTCTGGAATGGTTTATTGTCGTTTTCGTTATGTACAATTCTGATTATAAGTACCCATTGTAAAGCGGCAGTTAATGGTGCGGCTGGTATTGTAAAGCAGCGGTTAATGTATTGTGAAGCATTTGTTAAGATGTGCCATTTGGCCTAATGGATCGGTTTAGACAATCAAAAGATTGGGTAAACAGCTTTCAACTTTCGACCGCGCCAAAAAAGCCGCCTCTCCCAGCCTGTCGGCATTGGAGAAACGGCTCTGTTATAAGTAATGGAATCTCTTAAGTGGGTCTCGACTTTGTAAAGTTAATAATCTTACTCGTTAAATAACCCCCGTTGCTGATCCCGATTAACCCAACAAGCTCTTCCGGCAGTGCGGGAAACCGATCTATTGCTGCGAGATCTTGCGTCATCAAGGTTGAGTAAATGGTCACAGAATAGACCGTCAATGCCATCATTGTAAACAGAAACATCTGCACTTTGGCGATATCGATGTACGCATGGTTTTGCATTTCTTCCCCTTCAAATATATCGCTGAACTGCGCGTCTTTGTAAGAGGGATTCGCATAAAGGGTACCTTGCATGCTCGTTTCGATTTCTTGCGTGCTCTTGTTATAGGCCTCAGCGGCGCTTTGCACAAGTTGAACCTTAAGGGAGTCATCAATTGCGCGGTTCTTCTTCGCTCCATTAATCATGGGGCTGAAGATCGCTGACACACTGCTGATGCCCATCAGAGCAAGGACAGTCGAATCAAACTTAAGCTGCAGCGGATGTTCCGGATGGAGTGCGAGATTCCCTACAAGGACGGTAAAATAAGTCGATGTGAAGAGCACCGTCCATAGCGTGATTTGCAGCCTGGACAGACTCATGAGGTTGCGTTCATTAATGAGGATGCCAAGCGGATGGTTCAGCTTGCCTTTGCCAATGGCGAAGATCATATATAGCTCGGATAGAATGACGGCAGACAGATTATACCCTTTAGGCAGAAACCAGGCACTGAGGAACGCAAGCACAAGTGCAATTGTCAAGTGAATGGTTACTTGTGTAGAATTCCATTGGGGCGGTGAGCTCGGCAGCGGATTGTGTCCACTTATTGTGGAGCTTGTTTGCGGCGGCACTGCATTGTCGGGCATAGATCCCCTCCTCCTTTGGTCCTAAATTTACCAGAAGGAGGGCGAATATACTGTCAGTCGGTGAAGTCGAATTCAGTCGATTGGGGGACCGGAGTTTGACGGCTAATCGGTCTGATCAATCAGCCATTCGTTGTTTTCTTGCTTCAAGACGTACATGATCGTTGTAATCATCGGCTTCTTCTCTAATTTACTGTCCACATCTACATATGCCACATATTCGCCACTGCGGTTTTTGCCCACGTTGCGTAATTTAGCTTCAACTACACGAAATCCAGGCGTGAACTCGCTGACTCTGGCTTTATAGCCGGATGTCAGAATTCCCTTATTCGCGGCATTATCCTCTTCATTCATATAATTGATATTTCTATTAATAAGCTTCACGCATTGTAATAGCTCACCTTCATAATCACGCTCATCAATATAGATGACTTGCTTGCCTTCCGGAGATGATGTCGAAGCCGGCTCGGCTTGTGCGCTTTGTCCTAAAATCGCCGCGATGAGGATGAAGGTCATCAGCGCGGTTGCTACTCTATTGCCTTTCATATCTTTATTAGCCTCCCTTTGTTATTCAATATGAACAAGAAGAGAGTATCTTAATCCTGTGAAGTGATAATAGCTGCAAGCAGCTGCTTCAGCTCTGATCAGCTGATTGTTGCCTTTTATGCAACATTTCTCGAGAAAAAGAGGGCTCATTGCGAAATTATTGCCTATTCTGCAACATATACTCCCGTTATCGCCATTTGGCGGCCAATCTGATTAGAATTGTTGCATTTCCTGCAACATATAGGTACGTATGAACGCTTAGTAGGGGGAAATGTTGTCTTTAATGCAACAATTCATTAGCAAGTCTGCACAGACCACTCAATAAAAAAACTGCCTCAAACGTCGCAAGTTGCGCGTTTTGAGGCAGCTCTGTGTTAATTAATGCGAGGATGAGCCGTATTCACTGCTCTCCGCCATAGCGTCGAGCTTCTGCCGTCCCATGAAGAACGCGAATGCAAGGGCAAGCACGGATGGAATGATCGCCCACATGAAGGTGTAGGTGATCGAAGATGACAATGCACCTACGATCTTATCCAGCACATCAGCCGGGATCTGCTCCCTCGTTTCCGGTGTCAGAATGGCACGCGGGTCGCTGAGATCAAGACCTGCCGGCAGTGCAGCCCCGTCGCCTCCCGCTCCGGCGAAGGAGTCCTCCAATTTATTCGTCATCACATGGCTTTGGACGATACCGAATACGGTAATTCCGATGGTCATCCCAAGCGAGCGGAGGAAGTTAAGCGTTGCACTCGCCGCACCGCGCTCCCTTGGCGAGAAGGAGTAGATGGCTGCGTTGCTAAGTACCGAGAACGATGCTCCGATACCAAGACCGACCAATATCATAAACAACGTCACGATAAACCGCGTTGAATCAACGCCAAGGGTCGTCAGAAGCACGTTGCCAGCAACAAGAATTCCGAGGGTTGGAATCATAATGGAACGGAAAGTCATCTTCGTCATCAAGAAACCGCCGCCCGTCGCCGTAACGACCGTACCGAGCATCATCGGCAGCAGGACCATACCGGCATTCGTCGCTTTACCGCCGAGTACGCCTTGAATGAAGATCGGAATGTACACGGAAGCCGTAATGAAAGCGGCACCACTGAACATCGCTATGGCATTACTGCTCCAATACAGCCGTTTACGGAACATGTTAAACGAGATAATCGGCTCCGATACTTTACGTTCGATCATAATGAATGCAATCAGCAAGACGGCGAAGCCTGCAAACAAACCCATTATCATGGAAGAATCCCATGCATACTTCTTGCCGCCCAGCTCAAGCGCGAACATGAGGCACACGATACCGCCGACAAGAGTGAATGCGCCGCCCCAGTCGATCCGCTGTTTGGCATGCTCAACCGATTCTTTATAGAAGATAGCAATCATAAGGAAAGCAATCAGGCCAAGCGGCAGGTTGATGTAGAATATCCATTCCCATGCGATATAGTCCGTAATATACGCACCGAGAAGCGGTCCAAAGATACTCGACATACCGAATACGGCACCGAATAGGCCCCCCAGCTTACCGCGGCTCTCAAGAGGCACGGCATCGAACATGATGGTAAAAGCAATTGGCACCAGCGCGCCGCCGCCAATCCCTTGAATGGCACGGTAAATGCTAAGCTCGATAATCGAATGTGCGGTACCGCACAGAATAGAACCGAGCATAAAGGTTAATATCCCGAAGATAAAGAACCTTTTGCGCCCATACATATCGGACAGTTTACCGAAGATCGGCATGCCTGCCATTTCCGCAACCATATAAGCGGAAGTTACCCATACAAATTTGTCCATGCCGCCCAGGTCATGAACGATCGTACCCATCGCCGTTGCTACGATGGTGTTATCCATGGATGCCATAAGAATGCCAAGCAGCAAACCAGCGACAACAATACCAACATTACTTCGTTTTGCCATCATTGTGAGTTGTTCCCCTCCATTGTGTACATCATTGTTCTGTCTAGCCGGTTCATCTGTCATGCATCTGAGTCTTCGTCATCCATAGGTGTCGTATCGATCCACACCTGCTCCCCATCCCCCGGCCTCGTCAAGCTGCCATCCTTGATCTCACGGATAAATGATCGCAGCCAAGCAAGCTCTGATTCCAACTGGTTGACGATAAACTCCTGCTCAATAATGAATATCCGTGCAAGTCCTTGCGAAACCGCATAGTCGTTCCCGGCACGTCGCTGCACGATATCTTGCTGCACGAAGTTGATTCGCTGCTCCAAGAGAGCGGCCGTTTCCTTCGGTGAAATATGGCCGATAAACGATAATGCCACCGGTAATTGCGGATATTCTTTCACGGGGGCATAAATCAGCTCTCGGATCCAATCGTGAAACTCCGCAACACCGGCATCCGTAGGTGCATAAATCGTCCGCTCGGGATGCTTCCCTTCCCGCTGGGTTTCCAGCGGCACGATCCACGCCTGCTTCAGCAGCGAATCTACTACCGAATAGAGCGAGCCGTTGTTGAGCTTGATCACATCCGGAATTCCGCGCTGTTTCATCGTGGCGGCAATTTCATACGGATGCATCGGTCGTTCATTAAGCAGCGATAAGACGGCTAGAGCCAGCATGTTACTTACTTTTCGTTTGGCCATCCTTCATTGACTCCCTTAAGTAACGATTCGATCTCGTATAGTCCATTTCGACTATACGGAATAGAATGCTTTCTGTCAACCGCCTGCAGCATGAGAAAATAAAAAAAACCTTGGGCTGATGAGCTATAGGATTAAGCTCCCCCAAGGTTTACATGTTCTATAGAGACAGTTTATAGAAAGTCGCCGCATTGCTGCCGTATAACGCCTCGCGTTCGCTTTGACTAAGCGTTGTTGGAAGTACTTCATCCAGCACATCGCACACATCCTTGTAGCTTCCGGCGAGCAGACATACCGGCCAATCGCTGCCGAACATGATTCGTTCCGTGCCGAAGACCTCCACGATATGTCTTACGTAGCTCATAAATTGCTCCGGCTTCCAGTCATCATGCGCTGCTTCCGTAATCATGCCCGACAGCTTGCAATATACGCCCGGATATTGCGCAGCGATCTCGCTCATTTGCGTGGCCCAAGGCTCGAGTATGCCCTCGCGGATTTGCGGTTTACCAATATGATCGATAACGGCATGCAGATCCGGTACTTGCTTAAGCAATGCGAGCGTCGCAGGCAATTGATGCGAAACAATGAGCAAATCAACAGGAAGCTTGATCTCTGCCAAGTAACGAAGCGCCTCCAGCGATTGCGGATTCAGCGCCTCGAACGGATCGCTCATATCTTGAATCATCACGCGAATACCGACAAATTTGGGATGCTCTCGGAATTCGTCCAAGACGCTGCGCCAATTCGGATCTTGGAAATCCAGCCAGCCAACTACGCCGGCAATCGAATCCGCATCATCGCTGAGCGATAGCATAAAGGCTGTTTCTTCGTGGGTTGCCGCCGCTTGAACGACGATCGTACGCGTTACGCCGGCAGTCTTGAGCTCCGGTTCTAAATCCGCAGGTCCATAATCGCGGAATAATATCGGACCTGCTGCCGGTGTCAGCCAGCCATAGTCGCCGCGATCTAATTTCCAATAATGCTGGTGGGCATCAATTCTAATCATCGTTAACGGGCTCCTCTTTATATGAAATTTAGTTGAGAGTTGAAACGCTTCCATGTTATATTTTGGTTTCTTGGATCATCCATTTCATTGCTATTGATTGGAGGAATACGAACGTGAAGATCATGACGTTTAATCTGCGAGTCCATGTTGAATCCGATGGCGACAATGCATGGCCCTACCGGATTGAGGAAGCAGCCCAAGCGATTAAGCAAGCGGATGCGGATGTCGTTGGCACGCAGGAAGGTACCGCTGCGATGCTGCAGGATTTGCAGGCGCTGCTGCCTGATTATCGCTGGCTTGGCATCAGCCGCACCGGCCAGCTTGAAGGCGAATATTGCGCGATATTTTATCGGCATGCAAGGCTTGAGCCCGTAGAAAGCGGACATTTCGGATTGTCTGAGAATCCGCAGCAGCTAGGCTACACCAGTTGGAACTCCGCTTATCCCCGTATGTGCACCTGGACCAAGCTTCGTCAACAAAGCGGCGAGGAATGGGTCGTTTACAACACCCACTTGGACCATATCAGCGCTGAGGCTCGAACGAACGGCGTTAAGCTGATTGTGGAGCGAATGAAAGAGTCGTCTGCGCTTGCAGGTAATATCCCTGCCGTACTTACAGGAGATTTCAATTGCGGGCCTGACAGCGATGTCATCGGCGCCTTGAATGAGCTCGGACTTCTAAACGCCTACACAGCGCTTGCCGGAGATGCTGTTGGCCTCACCTTCCACGACTATCAAGGAGGAGAAGAAGGCGTACCGATCGATTATATTTTTGTCACGCCAAATGCCCTTGTTCATCAGGTTCATATTGACCGAAACCGCTATAATGACCGCTATCCTTCGGATCATTATCCGGTCGTAGCCACTGTCGAACGGCGTTAATTGGTTTCGCTCAGAAGAATTTCTTCAAAAAAGGAGTGCCGAGGCACTCCTTTTCACTTTATTCGGTGTCTGCTACGAAACGGTTCGTCAACGCACCCAGCTTCTCGATTTCAATCGTTACTTCGTCGCCCGGCTTCAAGTACACTTGCTGCTCCACCGGAAGTCCAAGCACAACCCCCTCAGGCGTCCCCGTCAGAATAACATCGCCCGGCACAAGCGTCATATGCTGCGACACATAGCTGACAATCTCATCGCAAGCGAAAATCATATCCGACGTATTGGAGTTCTGGCGCACTTCACCGTTTACGGTGGACTTGATCCACAGATCGTTCGGATTGCCAACTTCATCGGCAGTCACAAGGTAAGGACCGAGCGGGCTGAAATCATCGCAGGACTTGCCGAGCAGCCATTGCTGCGTACGGAGCTGCAGGTCACGCGCGGACAGATCGTTCACGGCGCAGTAGCCGAATACGTGGGAGAGAGCGTCTTCTTTGGCCACATACTTTGTTTTCTTACCGATAACGATAACAAGCTCCGCTTCGTAATCCAGCTTCTCCGTTACCTTCGGAACGGCGATATCTTTCAAATGGCCTGTCAGTGTGTTGTTGAATTTATTGAACAGAATCGGATAGGCCGGAATCGGCGCATTCGTTTCTTCTGCATGCTTGCGGTAGTTGAGCCCGATGCAAATGATTTTGTTCGGATGTGTGACGCATGGTCCCCATTCGATGTCGCTTTCTTGACGAACATAGGCTTCTCCGCCGGCCACTTGAAGGGATTCGATGTAGTTTCTAAGTGAAGCCGTTGCAGCGTCTCCGCCTTCAATGACGGCCATCACCGATGAAGGCACTTCTGCGTTTGCGCTTCCGGCAGCTGCCTGAAGAGCTGCTTCTACGTCGACAACACCGTTCTCTGTTACTACGCCAAGCGCATTACGACCTTGTTTGGAGATGCTAATGAGTTTCATAAGTGAATTGGCCTCCGATCTCATAGTGGGAATAAATTTAGAATTAGTTCGATAGAATTAAGCGTTCTTGCCGAAAACAACGCCGCCGTCCACGTAGAACGGAGAGCCCATCACGAACGAAGACTCATCAGATGCCAGGAACAACGCAGCTTTGGCAACATCCTCCGGCAAACCAAGCTCTTCGCTCAATTGGCGTTTCTTCAAACCTGCGATTGCCTGTTCGGGATCGGCATAAGAGGTTTTCAAGTAATTTTCTACGAATGGCGTCATGATTGTACCCGGTAGAAGGGCATTAACGCGAATATTGTATGGCGCGTAGTCAACTTGCATGGACTTCGTAAGCGCAAGGACAGCACCTTTAGTTGCGGCATAAGAAGCACGGCGTGCCAGTCCGATCTCCGCAATGCACGAAGACATGTTGATGATCGAGCCGACGCGACGCTCCATCATGTGAGGGATGACATATTTGGAAGGCAGGTAGACGCCGCGAATATTAACGTTAATGACGCGATCCCATGCTTCCGGCTCTATCTCATGCAGCAAGCCTACTCCGCTGATGCCCGCATTGTTGAAAAGCACGTCGATGACGCCATGGTGAGCGATAATTTGATCGACCATGGCAGATACTTCAGCCGGGTTGGTGACGTCTGCACGGATGAAGATCGCTTCTCCGCCCGCTTCTTGAATCTCCTTCACCGTATCTGTCCCGTTCTGCTCAGACAAATCGTTAATGACCAGCTTTGCACCTTCCCGTGCAAACAATAATGCAGTGCTCTTCCCGATGCCCGAGCCCGAGCCTGTAATGAGAATTACTTTATTGTGCAATCGCATTCTCTCATCTCCCTCATAGGTTGTGGCTCGGCAGCGATAGTCGCTGCGCAAGCCCCTTCATTTCTTCGATGGTTTGGTTCGACTTGACTTCCCATTGGTGAAGCAGCATGGAACAGCTAACCGCAGCAGCTTGGTTCGCGTTCGTGCCGGCCATAATCGGAGCGGCCACACAGCGGAAACCCATGACTGACTCTTGGTCGTCTAAAGCGTAACCTTGCTTGCGAATGACATCCAATTGAGCAAACAGCTCATCGCGATTGTCAATCGTATGGGGCGTCAGCTTCGGCAGATCAACCTGCGGGTACAGTGCGAGTCTTTCGTGCTCGCTTAGCTGCGAGAGCATGGCTTTGCCGAGTGCCGTAGCATGTGCGGGAAGCCGCATCCCCGGCTCGGATTGCAGCCGGACCGGCGAATTCGCTTCCACTTTGCCCATATACAGCACCTGGTCGTCGATGCGCTTCGCGAGCTGAATCGTTTCCTGCAGCCGATCTCGAACCGACACCGCTTCGTCCATGAAAAAAGGATGCAAATCATACTGCTTCAAATACGAGGAGCCGAATTCGGCAAAGGTATGTCCAAGCGTATACGTATCGCCTGCCGCCCGCTTCACCCAGCCGAGAGTTTCCATCGTGCTCAGCAAGGAGAACATCGAGCTCTTGTTGATTTCAAGCTTCTTCGATAAGTCGATCAGCTTATGCTTGGCTGGCTCCTGTGCCAGAACAGTCAGCACTTTATCCGCTTTCTCCAGCGCAGGCACCCAGTACTTGCGTTCCTCAGACACGCCAATCGCCTCATCCATTGTTGATGAGTTGGTTCTGTATACAAAACCAACTTCTTTATATAAAACCTAATTCCTACTATCACTATAGCTCGCCCAGTAGGGAATTTCAATAAGAAATTTGGAGTTTTTAAGCACAAAAAAAGAGAGTGGATTCTCCACTCTCTCTCTCAGTCTGTCGAGAAACCCGTGTTGATACAACGTCGTTTTTTAGCTTCCCGTACGGTAGTTCTAAGTACCTCCGTGATGAGTGCATATTTTGTCGTCGCATTCTAACGCTAACGGTTGTGGCAGTGGTTATTTGCCATAAATTAGCCCTTTTTATAGTCTAACGGTTGCCAGCGAGCTTATTTAATCATTTTCCCCTTGGAATCGATCCATTTGTTGCAAATAACGACTGTGGCAACCGTTAGATTTTCAAAAAGGCTTATTTGTATGAAATAGCCACGCTGGCAACCGTTAAAATGTTATTCATGATGTATAGACAACAAAGCGGCTGCCCAGCGGATGCTAAACAATTCCATGCGTTTCGCTATTGCCGTTTGCGGGGATTACAACGTGATGGAACAAGCGTTGGTGACTGCCGCCCTACGGAACATGAAAAAGATCGCCCTCCATCTAGAACGGAGGGTTTAGGGGTAAAACCGTCCTTATGCTTGTATTTTTCACTCCAAAAAAACAAAGAGAAACCCACCGTTTAAAAAACAGCAGCTTTCTCTACAATCTGAGAGTGGATACTCCACTCTCGCTGCTAACGCGGCCAACACATTACCTAAACGGACTCGGTTCCTGATTCAGTTTGAAGGTGCTGAGGAGGCGTTCCTGATCGATTTTATAGAACAGCTGGTTGTTAATCACTTCTGTTATTACGGTATAAGCCTTCGTGATCTGCTTGTACGTACTATCATCCCCGGGGTTGATGACATTGTAGCGTACCGCGACTTCATAGATCGGCCTGTTCGCTGAGTCTTTGCCCATCGTCCTGCCGTCTATGATCTTATAGCTCGAAATGCTGCGCATCGAAGAGCCGACCATCCCTGAGAATGGATGCCACACACGCACATCATCTTGAATCGCTTGCGCCGAGAGCAGTAATTTGAAATCTTCATCCGCATCATAGGAACTGGAAAATGCACCTTGAAGCGCAGCCATGTAGCGGTTCACTACATTAATAACGCTATTATATTGGATATAGCCGGGGAAGGAATCATCCTTCCATATCTCAACCGCACCGCTGCCTCCGCCCGTGATGCTGACTTCCTTCTTGGCCGAATTCCAAGCAACGTCACCGCCTAACTGTTCCGATACAATACGAAGCGGCACATATACGCGATCATCACGCAAGTATGCTCCGCTGTCTTTTACAGTTACCCCATTTATCTTCAACGACAATTGACCGGCAGCGTATACAGCAGTTCCGGTTACAAGTGAACAGACGACGCACAATATGGCGATCCATTTCTTCTTCATCACGACAACTCCTCGAAATTAATAATTCCTTTCTACTATGGACGCTTCTCAGCATCAAACAGTTGCGAGCCAATGCGCAAAACTATTGCACGGAATGCAGTACCTCAGCAATAATATACCAAAGGACGCCGCAGCCCCTACGCGCCTAATCGCAACCACCGCAGAAAGGAAGTCCGCCGGATGCTGCCTAATCAAAGCGGTTTACCCACCATCAACAGTATTGGCGATATTATCGTGCAAGCGGGCGGTCACCAGCTTGGACCACGCACGATAGTCGACTATGAGCTGGTCTATTTTCCAGAAGGCTCCGGTACGATGTACGAGGTTCAAGGGATGCAGCCCATCCAGCATAGGCTGAGCGCACCTTGTTTCGTATTCACGCAACCGGATACTATGCACCGGTATTTGTTTGACCGCGACCGCAATGTGCGGCATCTATTCGTTCACTTCGACTACGACCTCCTGCGGGAGAAGGATCCGCGTTTCACCGCCCTGCTCAGCACCATTCATGTGGTTCCGGCCGCACAAAGCAGCTTGATCGGTGCCATTATCAATCAGATTGTCGTGGTCGCCAATTATCAATCCCACCACTGGCGGCGCAGGCTCGCCTCCCTGTTAACGACAGCCATCGAGGAATTAGCAGCGTTCGCCGATAAAACGCCGGAATTTGCAATCAGCAGCTACCCCGTCCAAATCGCCAATAGCATCGCCTACATGGAAGAGCATCTCACAGAGCCGATTACGATCGAAACGATTGCTCAGCGGTCCGGTTGGTCTCATGCGCATTTCACGCGAATGTTCGTCGAAGCTGTGGGCATGTCGCCTAAACGAATGCTCCTTGAACGCAGGCTGCATCGAGCTGAGGAATTGATGATGAGAGGTGCGGGGACAGTCAAGCAAATATCGTACTTAGCCGGCTTCGGCGATGAGCATCATTTCTCCAAAATGTACAAACGTATCCGCGGCATTACCGCAACCGAATATATAGAGCGCTGCAAAGGGCCGATTTTCCGACATACGGCAATTGGCGTCGATCCGGATCGAACTTTCGTCAATCGACATATCGTCGTCAACCCAGATATCAAATAAACACATCGAAAATCATTTCCATCCATTGAAACCGCTCTCTTAATATTGCACAATTAGAGCATATCATCTCGTTACTGGAGGAATAGAATCGATGGCAACTTACTATACGCCTAAGTCCCGTGAGCGGGTTGACCGTTATTTGGTCAGTGTGGAGGAATATGCGCATTATCATCGCAACGGTTACCTCATTGTAAGAGGCTTGGTGTCAAAAGAAGACATCGCCGAGCTCTACGAGCTTGCCGAGAATACAAGAACGAAGAATAAGAAACCGGCTCGTGAATCCCACAGCCATAATCCGCTGGACGAAGAATTCCTAGATGCTACACGCGTGCATATGCTCTCGCGCATTGAACCTGCCGCTGAACGCGGTTTGCTGAACCCACGCATCCTCGATGTCACCGAAGCGCTAATCGGACCGGATGTATATGCCGTACAATCCATGATGTTCCTGAATCCACCCGGCCGCGGCGGTCAGGGCTGGCATCAGGACGCTTGTTATATCAAGACCCATCCGGACACGCTGATCGGCGCATGGATCGCGCTCGAAGAAGTCGACGAGGAGAATGGCTGCCTCTGGGTAGCTCCGGGCTCCAACCACGAACCGATCTATCCGCCAGACGGTATGGGCGGCGGCAATGTGCACGCCTTGGATGCCTTCTCGAATTTGAACGGTGTTCAGAACGTGAGCCATCTAGACGATGAAGTGAACACCTTATCGAAGGTGGTCGCCAAATACCCACCTCCGATCTCCGTTCCTATGCAGCCGGGCGACGTCCTATTCTTCCATTCGCATCTGTTTCACAGGTCATTTCCGAATAAGACAACAGACCGCTTCCGCCGCTCCTACGTCTGTCACTATTGCAATGCCCGCTCCTGGGTACCTTGGGATCATGACGGCTACGAAGGCGATTCCGGCAACTACCGCCAAATTCTCGCACGCGGCCGCACTCATCTTCCTTATGCCGAGCCTGCATTCGGCACCGAGGTTTATCTATACGAAGGCGATGACACGGACGGCAGCGTCAGCATGATGGGCATGGACAACGGCATGATGATGCCGATCGGCCAGAAGAAATAAACGAAGAACGGCTTACCCTCACATGAAAGGTGACGGGGGCCGTTCTTTTTATGCCTGCTATGTTGCGGATTCGCTTCAATAAAGGTACTATCAGAACATTGAGTATTGCCTATACTTACTAATACGAGACAACCGTATGAGAGGAATTGAACAGACACACATGATTATCAAACCAAGAACACGCGGTTTTATCTGCACGACCGCTCACCCAACGGGCTGTGCCCTTCAAGTGCAGGAACAAATTCATTATGTCAAAGAACGCGCAGCCATCTCCGGGCCTCGCAACGTGCTCGTCATCGGAGCATCGGCGGGTTATGGGCTCGCAGCTCGTATTGTCGCGGCATTCGGTGCCGGCGCTAATACGGTTGGCGTCTACCGCCAAAGCGAGAGCAAAGCGAACCGCACGGCATCGGCTGGCTGGTACAACTCCGCTGCATTCGAACAGGCAGCGCAGCAAGCAGGCCTCAAGTCGTTCAGCGTGACAGGTGATGCTTTCACCGATGAGACGAAGCACAAAGCAGTTGACCTGATCAAGCAGGAGCTGGGCCAAGTTGACTTGGTCGTATACAGCGTCGCTTCCGCTCGCAGAACGGATCCGAAGACAGGCGAAACGTCAAATTCCGTCCTGAAGCCAATTGGCGAGACATACACCAACAAGACCGTCAACTTCCATAGTGGCGAAGTGACAACGATTTCGATCGAGCCTGCCACTGAGCAGGAAATTCAAGATACAGTAACGGTTATGGGCGGCGACGACTGGCAAATGTGGATTGATGCGCTTCAGCAAGGCGGCGTGCTCGCAGAAGGCGCAACAACGATCTCCTACTCGTATATCGGATCGGAGATTACGCAAGCGATTTACCGTGAAGGCAGCATCGGTCAAGCTAAAGATCATTTGGAAGCTACAGCGAAGAAGCTCAGTGAACAACTAGCTGCAATTGGCGGCCGTGCATTCGTTACCGTCAGCAAAGCGCTGGTAACGCAGTCCAGCTCCGCGATCCCTGTTGTACCGCTCTATATCTCCGCACTTTATAAGGTTATGAAGGAGAAAGGGCTGCACGAAGGCTGTATCGAGCAAACCTACCGTTTGTTCACCGAGCGCCTATATGCGGGCGGCGAGGTTCCGCTGGACGCGGAAGGCCGCATTCGCATTGACGACTGGGAGCTTCGCGAGGATGTTCAAGAAGAAGTGGCGAAGATTTGGGATGCCATTACGACGGAAAACATTGAGCAGCTCTCGGATCTTGAAGGCTATCGCCAAGAGTTCTTCCAGCTGTTCGGCTTCGAAACCGAAGGCGTCGATTATGAAGCGGATACCGATCCGAACGTGGACGCACCTAATATTGTTTAATCAAGAAGGCCGGGTACCTCGCCACCAGCGAGGCACCCGGCCTTTCTATCTAACGTACTTTTACTGATTATAAACCTCAAACTCGTAGATGATCGGCGCATAGCTGGTTCCCGACGTGTAATAGATGCGGGCTTTGCTGCCTGTTACCGCACTGAACGTAATGACCTTCGGCACGCCGCTTGCTCCGATCGTCGTGCCCGTGTAAGCTGTCACCCACGAGGAGCCGTTCCAATACTCGATGCGGTATCCCGTCGTTCGGCTGTCATACTCGGTGAGCACCACTTTATTGAAGGTGGTATTCGCACCGAAGTTGACCTCCAGCCACTGGCCGCTCCAGCAGCCGCTGCATGCCTGCCAGTTTGTCGCAGTAGTGCCGTCGAAGGCTTTCGGCGCTTGCTGATTGGCATCCCACGAGGAGGAGCTGGAATACGTCTTGCCGAGCGCTAGGTTCGGAACATCATAATAAACCTCGAATTCATAAATAATCGGAGCATTCGCCGTTCCCGAGGTGAAATATATTCTGGCTTTGCTGCCTGTCACTGCACTGAACGTAATCGTCTTCGGCACGAAGCTCGCGCCGATACTCGTACCGGTATAGGCAGTCTGCCATGTAGAACCGTTCCAGTATTCAATCCGATACCCTGTTGTCCGGCTGTCATACTCGGTGAGCACCACTTTATTGAAGGTGGTGTTCGCACCAAAATTCACTTCCAGCCACTGGCCGTTCCAGCAAGTATTGCATGCCTGCCAGTTCGTCGCCGTTGTGCCGTCGAAGGCTTTCGGCGCTTGCTGATTCGCATCCCACGAGGAGGAGCTCGAATACGTCTTGCCGAGCGCCAGATTCGTTAAGTTAGGCGTAGGCGTCGACGTCTTCTGAACTAGCAGCACCCAATCGTTCGAGTCCGGCTTGGCCGGTATGTTCCATTGTCCGGATGAAGCCTGCGCACTGCTGCTAATCGTGGTGTAACCGCCGGTTCTCGGATTGTACCAACGGGCATTGTACAGGAATGCGTTATCCATCTGCTTCAATGTGCCGGTGCTGGTTGTGCCGTTAAAGAAGAATACCGAATACACCGAATTACCGTCGGAGGATAACAGCGACCTCGAAGTATCGCTGAATGCTCCCCAACTGGCATCATCGAATCGAGGAACGAGCTTCCACCACTCCAGCGACGTATAGTAGCTTTTGAAATACGTCAATTGGTCACCCGTCACATAATTCGCGCCATCATACCACCAGGTATACCGCGCCGGGAGCTCATAGCCGGTCCCGAAATCATCTGCAGCACCTGATACGGAATACACATCGTTCCATGTGCCCGAAGCTCCATACCCGTACCCGTAAATACCGTACTGGAACGACTTGTACGCAGCGCCCAGTGCACCGCGAGAATCTGTCCAGAAGCCATCGTATGCGCTTTCATACATGACCGAAGGTTTGGCTGTCGCAAAGTTCCAGAAGTCCTTCGCCGTGCTCATGCCGGTCATATCTCCTTGCCATTGAACCGCCCAGCCGTCATGATAGGCTTTGCTCGCCCAAGTGGAGTTCGATGCAACCGATGTGCCGGTATTCTCCATATGCGGCATAAGCGGCTGGTTATACGCATCATTATCCGAAATGCTCTGCCCGACGGCATACCATTTGCTCATCGTCGTCGTGTTGTAGTTGTTGTACATGTTGCGGTCAATCTCCTGTGCAATCGTCCAGATCACCGGATAGGAGCCATATCTCGCAACCCAATATTTAGCGACTCGTGCCATGTAGGCATCGGTATATACACCACTGTAACTCGCCGGATCCAGTGCCCAAGTTACTTGCGCATTGGCATGGACGAGTCCTTGATCGGCGATATACTTGAATTTCTGATCCAAGTTAGCAAACCCGGGCAAGTCTGTGCTCGAGAAACCATCGCTGAGGTTCGCTACCGCTTCTTCATCCGCTCCCGTATGCGTGCCTCCGCCATGCGGCTGCCAGATCGGCTCGGATTGATACACAGTAAACCCTTGGCCTACGCGTTTGTCCACCACATATTTGAACTGTGAGGCAACCCCTGATTTATTTGAGGTCGAGAACCGTTCATGCGGCAAAATCCAATGCGTATCGCCTAAGTAGAAGAACGGTGTGCCGTCATTGTACGTGAGGTAGCGCCCATTGCTGCTTACCTTTAGGAAACCTTTCTGATAGATCGCTTGGCTTCCGGTATAGGCATCGGCTTGAATCGTTTTCGTTACATTATGCAATCCGGTATCCGTCGTATCGTTTGCGGCTGTCGTCATCGTCCAAGCACCGGTCACCGTCGGGGCAAATCGAACCTTCCAAACGGCTCCGCCGTTCCAGAAAGCCGGACGGGTAATCGTAACTCCGCCGGGCCCGCTGAAAGTCGCGGTCACATCCACATCTTGAAACGGGTTTGTGTACGTCTTGGAGCTGGTTAATGAAATCTCGACAGTCTGCCATTTCTGCACGGTGTAATCTGCTGCGAATGCTTGCTGCGGAATGACAAGTGCCCCCATCATGATGGCGAAGGCCAGCAGTAACGAGCTGAACCGCCGCTTTCTCAAACCTACGCGTAAACCGGTTAACATATCATACACTCCCTCTCGGATCATATGCTAATACTTCGGTTTCCAGCCGCTCACTTGCGGACGCCGCTTCCCTCCTTTCCTGCATGCCGACCAGCCTGCTTTCTTATCTCCATCGCAGGCACTCCCCTCCTATTCTCAGTATAGAAAATCGTCGGCCGCCGGAACATTGCTGCATTTTTCTATTTGTTTGCTTGATTCGGCTTCTTCTGTTTACTCAGCCTTCCCGGTATTATTTATGATCACAGTGAAGCTGCAAGTTGCCTTTACTGAAGGATAAGATTCCGGCCAGTTCAGCTTCTTCCAAGCGGCATAACTCATATGGTTACGTATCGGAATGCCCATTCCAAGGCTGTCAACACGGTTCTTCTGCATATACGCAATCAACTTCTGCCCCCGCTCGGTCAGCTTCTTCGCAACCTGCTGCTCAATTCGTTTCCGGTCACTAGGTTCAGCGAGCGAGAGCTTACCGGTATATTCAAGCACCGATCCTTTGAGCTTAATATGAATGTGAATCGAAGGAGCTCCGGTTGAACCACGGCCAATCTTCACTTTCCGGCGGCTTATGAGAGAGCTGAACATAATGGTATCGCCCGTACTCTGCTTGCCATTCAATTGGACGCTGACCTCTCCTTGTTTGAAGGAACCCCTTAGAAATGCAAAGATGAGCCCTTCTTTAGCAGGAATCATCGTTATGTATCGATCATCTCGAAACAAGCCCACTCCGTCGATATTAATATGCTCACCGGAATCTCTGAGAATAGGCATAACGGGATCAATTCCGTCATCATATAGATCTCGTGTAAAGGAGTAGAGCGACGTTAAGGGAATCGTCCTTCCCATCGCTTCCTTTTCCAGAATGCCATCGATGTATTTACCGGTAATGGGATGCTGCTTATAATCCTTTTGCAGCATCTGTTTGGCATTCCCGTTCACGATGGATAATTTGAGCCGCGGAGAAATAGAAGGATCACGTAGAAAAGTGTCCAAATGCTTGATCATTCCGCTTTTTGCAAGTGTCATACTAAATAAAGCATTACGCAGCTGACCGCTGACCAGCAGCAGATTGGTCAGTTTCGCAAGCTTGGTTCTGGCCTCCTTCCCGCTCGCTGCGATCGCACTCAGCACCTCGCGCTGCGTACGTGCCTGCGGATCCGCCTTCGGCATGGAAACGGCAATCTCAAGCCTATTGTTATCCACCAAATCATAGCTGCTCGTTTGGGAGAAACCGAGCTTCTCGAGAATCCGCTGATCGCCGCAGCCCGTTAAGGTCATTGCAACAGTCAGTGTAACCAGCAGCAGCATTATTTTTCTCATGTTCAGCTTCATGCGGACGCCACTTTCTCCCGCGTGAGTGCCAACACTATAATGAGCAGCAGCGGCAAGGTAAACGCAATGATGCACTCCACGGCACTGAACACCTTGAACCATGTCTGCACATCGCTTATCGTGTCAGGGACATAGGCGACAATATAGCACAGCAGCACAATGATGCCGGCAAGCACATTTTCTTTCATTTTCGGAAATATTCTGCGGCCCGTCTCCTTTGCCGACCATAAATACATGACGACTGTAAACACAGTTGTGAATAGGAAGAACCCGCAGAATAAACTCTCCAGCCGCTCGACGAATGGGAATTTTATATACGCCATGAGGTCCAGCAGTGGATAAAGCATTCGGTTCAATTGTTTCGGGCTTAAGAAGCCGAATGCGACAAAGCAAATATAGGTATAGATTATCGTTGTCAGCAGACTGCCGAGGATGCTTGAGCGGAGAAATTTAGTCTTGGCATCGGTCGAAGGAAAGGTAAGCATCACTAGCTCATAGCCGAGATAGGCCGAATATATGCCGACAAAGTCTGCCAAAGAGCCTGTTCCGCCTTTAAGAAAGAACGGCGTTAACCTCGCAAAGCTGAATTCGCCGTAGAAGAAAAACACCAGCAGCAGCATCCACACTGAGAACCAGAAGAACATCGTGGCGGCTTTTGAAATATTGTACAGCCCTTTGATCATCAACCAGAATATCAGCACATCCATGACAAGCTTGAACACCATCGGATTAGTCGTAGGAAAGGCCAGCATTTGAAAAATAAGCACGTATTCCTTGCCAACCAAACAACCCAGCATAGCCCACACGCCGACAAGAAACAAATAAAGCGGCATCAACAGCATTCTGGGAATCGCATGTTCCAAAATATCGAAGATCGATTTACCCTTGCCGAGCTTATAAACAGCCCCGATCAGCAGCAAATTGATGATGACAATCAGCCCATAGCCGGGCAGTACAATCCACCCATTCGTACCGAAGGTTTTGCTGAGCATCTGCGGAAGCATGAAGATAACGACTCCAAACTGCATCATGTAGACAAGTATGGTCATATGAAATGCAGACAGCTTCTCTGACCCATTCATAGGCAGCTCACCTCTTCATCTTGTTTCTGATCTTATTCTTCGTCCGCGTCTGAGAAGGACGGTAGTACAGTTTGTTGAATGGAGCACGGAAGAGCACATCACGCCACTCGCTGGGCTGAGAAGGTGCGATCGGAGTCAAGTAAGAAGAACCGAAGCTGGTCATACCGCTCAGGTGAATAATGACAGCAGCCAGGCCCAGTGCCAGTCCGAGATTCCCCCAGAATCCGGCCAACAAGATCAGACCGAATCGGATGAGACGTATCGAAGCGCTCATGGTATAGTTCGGGATAACGAATGAAGCAATGGTCGAGGAAGCAACTGCAATAATGAGAATATTACTGGTTAAACCTGCTTGCACGCCGGCTTGTCCGATAACGATACCGCCGACGATACCGATGGTTTGCCCGATTTTTGTCGGCAATCTGGCGCCGGCTTCTCGGAGTAGCTCGATTGTAAGCTCCATCAGCAACGCCTCGTACACGGGAGGGAAAGGCACCCTGCTGCGGGATTCCGCCAGAGTCAAAATGAGGTTTTGCGGTATCATTTCGTAATGATAGGTTGTGACCGACACATAGAGCGCCGTGAAGATCATCGTGATGAAGAGGGCAATGAACCTTAATATTCGCGTCGCCGAGCCGAGCATCCAGCGCATGTAATAATCGTCGGAAGAGGAGAAGAATTCAACGAATGAAGCGGGTATGCTGAATGCCGTCGGACTTCCGTCCATCAATCCGACCACGCGTCCGGCTACAAGCTTGGAAGCGATAGCGTCGGGACGTTCAGAGGTCAATATTTGCGGGAAAAGTGCGTAAGGACTATCGTCAATAAGCTGAATAAGCATGTTTGTATCCAGCACGGCATCGATTTCAATGTCCTCGATTCGTTTCTTGAGCTCATTGATATACGATATATCGGCTAAGTCTTTGATATAGAGCACATAAACATCAGCTTTGGTAACTTCTCCTACGGAGAGCTTAATTACTTTAAGATGGGAGCTTTTGATCCGCTTGCGAAGCAAACCAAGGCTGACACCGGCATCCTCAGTGAATGCGTCATGAGGCCCTGTAATCGTTGTTTCCTGTTCCGATTGGGAAACCGAGCGCCCTTCGTTGCCGGAAACATCGACGACATAAGCGTTGCCTTCATAGAATATAGCTGCTCGCCCGGATAAAATGCTGACAATGAGTTCTTTGCTGTCTGTCATCGGAACAAATTTCGAGTGCTTTACGAACTGCTGCATCTGCTCTTGATCCGCAGTTTCGATCAAATTGATCAAATCTCTGTACAGCTTATCCCCTGCTATCAGGTTGCCGATAAAAACAAGATCAACCCCGAGGTTAGGAATCGTGTGGTGAATGAGATCACTGCAGTCCTCGAACTCATGCAGGGTATGTGATAGCGTTGGCAAAGTATGCTTTTGAGTTGAAGTCATAGTTATACCTCCGCTGGATGGTTTTTTCCGTTATTATGTATCGAATGGGAGGACTCTAACCGAATAAAAAAGAGAGCCGCCATAGTGGCAGACTCTCTCTTCGTTCCAGCTTGTATATTACAATTTAATCTTCTGTCCCAATCGCGCACTCTCGACTGCGCCGAATACCATCGCAACGCTCTTAATATTGTCATGACAGTTCGTTTCGGCCGGACGATTTTCCTCCAGCGCAGCGAACATTTCATCCATGCAGCCGAAATGACCTTCACGCCCGCTCCATTCTTGACTGCCTTCCACTCTCTTCATCTCGAGGGTGAAGCCTTCCGGCTTAGAACGGTCAATGCATTCGCCGTACGGCATCGTTGCTCCGTCCCAGCGTGCACCACCCTCGCTGCCGGTGACGCGCCAATTCGATTCCCATGAGGTGTTCAATCCATCCGCGCACCAGGAACCGTTATAGGTAAATACCGAACCATCGCTCATTTCAAAGATACAAACGGCAGATGCGTTTCCTTTGTACCAGGAGCCCGGAGGGTTATATTCATGGCAATAGACCGATACCGGATCTGCGCCGCTCAGGAAGCGGGCTTGATCGAAGGTGTGAATCGCCATATCCACGATCAGCGGATTGTCCATCAGGTCACGGAAACCGCCAAAATGGGGTCCGAGGAAGAAATCCGCATGTATCGCGCCTACTGTCCCGATCGCTCCGGAGCCGATCAAATCGCGGAATGAACGGATTTGCTTATTATAGCGGCGATTCTGCATTACGGCGTAGCTTCTGCCTGTTTCTTTGCTTACCGCTACGATCTCTTCCGCGTCAGCATAGGATTCCGCCATCGGCTTCTCGCCTAGTGCATTACAGCCTGCGCGCATTGCAGTCGTTACGATCTGTTTATGACTGGCCGGTATGGTTACATCAAATACAAGATTCGCATCCGTTGCGGCTAAGGCCGTTGCCAGATCTGTGAAGGTCGGTACTTGCAGGCCGCGTTTAGCTGCCTGTGCCTTGGCGCTCTCTTCATAAATGTCGACTAGGCCGACAATTTCAGCATTTTCCCGTTCAATCGCGTAATCGATCCATGTATTGGACATGCCGCCGCAACCTGCTACTACAATGCGATGTTTCATGAGTAATCGATCTCCTTCTATACCGGATTAGGAACAAAGTCGCCGCCGCGGCAGCGTTTGAGATAATTTAGCCCATGTACCTGACCTGTCATTTCGAGCTCATCCTTGTAAACCGGATCATGCCAGCCCTCGATATCGATGCTGCCCTTGTAGCCGGCTTGACGCAGAATCGAAATAATATCGGTCCAGTTGGAATCGCCGAAACCAGGTGTCCGATGCCAAACAAATTCACGCGGTCCGTGAATGCCGTATTCCTTCACAACATCCCATGCGATTGTAGCATCTTTTCCATGTACGTTGAAGATTTTGGATGTCCATTTGCGAAGCTGCGGAATCGGATCGATTAAGCTCACCATCTGATGGCAAGGCTCCCATTGCAGTCCGATGTTATCCGCCTGCACCGTATTGAACATCATTTCCCACGCCGTCGGGTTATGCGCAATATTCCATTCACCACGCCCCCAAGTGCCGCCCATATCGCAGTTCTCGAAAGCGATCCGAACGCCGCGTGACTCTGCCCGCTTGGTCAGTTCGCCGAATACTTCACCAAATCTCGTCATGGACTCATCGATGCTGCCGGGCATTCTACCCGTAAATCCGGTCACAAGGTCTGTGCCGAACGCTTCTGCAGCATCTATTAACCGCTCCCAGCTGGCTAATGTATCATAGTTGTCGCCCGCGCCTGTGAGTGGATTGCCGAATACGCCTAACGTCGAGATGACGATGTCGCGCTCTGCCAGCTGCTCTCTGACCTGACGAGCGAGCTCCTGTAGATCCGTGCCTTGCGTGGTTTGCCAGAACGTTAAGCCGAATGATTCGAAACCATGCGGGATGATTTGCGGGATAACCGTTGCTGCCGTACTGCCATTGACCAGTGTGCCGATTCGAATATTGTTCACGATTCGTTCCATCACCTTTCCGAATGCTATTGCTTCCAAATGCTGGTTCTGCTCTTATCGTACCGAAAGTATGAGCTTCAAACCAGAACCAAAATTGCGAACAATTCGCACAATCTTATGATAATTCCGGTGATAAAAGCGATTCCAATTGAGATTTCACCAACTTATGACGTAAAATCGTACGTATAGACTGGAGGCTGTCCCTATGACGGTAAGTCCGTTTAAAGAGAATACGTGGATTCCCGATCGCACCTTTCCGATCAACGTGTTTATTGTGAAAGACGTGCATTTGCATTGGCATGATCATATGGAATGGGTCTATGTCAAAGAAGGTCGTGCCCGGGTACAAATTGATGCTTCCTTTATTCCACTGAACAAAGGAGAACTCGCGTTCATCAATACCAAGCAGCTTCATGGCGTCGTACCGCTAGAGCCGGATGCGGAGCTCATTTGTATCGTATTTAATGAGGCATTGGTGCGGGGAAGCGGGCTTGATATTACGGAGCATCACTATTTCGTGCCCTACCTGCAGCAGCAGGTGAAATGGCCAAGCTCGATGCAGACTACAAACCCCTACATGGATGAGATGAATCACTCATTCGTTAGACTTCTGGAGGAGTTCCAAGGCAAGCAGCCTGGGTATGAGCTGCTCGTGAAGGCGGAGCTGCTGCGGATCTTTGGGCTTTATTTTCGCTATGCCCAGCAGCACACGGACTTATCTCTGACGCGCGCGCAGAAGCCTTATGATTTATCGCATCTGCTCCAAACGCTCCGCGAACGGTACCAGGAATCGATCAGCGTGAACGAAGCTGCGCGTATGGTGAATCTAAGTCCGACTCATTTCTGCAAAATCTTCAAGCAGGTCACCGGCAAGACGTTAATCGAATACATCCACATGCTGCGTGTTCAAGAAGCCGAGCGCATGCTGCTCGATACCGATTATCCTGTCGCCGAAATTGCCGAGCGTGCGGGCTTCTCCACGATGACTTATTTTGGTAGAGTGTTTAAGAAGGTTCGCAATTCGACGCCGTCAGCGATCCGCAAGGGACAGCTGCCGCTGCCATGATTAGGAGGGACTCATCTGTTTCCGAGACTAGAAACCGACAGACTACTATTACGAGAGTTAACAGAAGCGGATGCGGCCGGGATATTTGCTTGTTTCTCAAACGTTGACGTCACGCGTTATTACGGGCAAGAACCGCTCGAGCGACTGGAGCAAGCCGCCGAATTCGTCATGCTGTTCGGTCGAAATTATCAAGAGAAGCGCGGTATTCGCTGGGGAATCCAGCGCAAAGACAGCCCGGATAACCGGATCATCGGCACGATCGGATTCAATGCGTGGATGCCCAAGCATCGCAGAGCCGAGATCGGCTACGAGCTCCATCCCGATCACTGGCACAAAGGCTATGCATCGGAGGCGGTTTCAGCGATCGTCGCCTACGGCTTTGACCAGCTTGAGCTGACAAGAATCGGTGCCGTAGTTTTTCAGGAAAATGCAGCTTCCCAGACCTTGTTAACGAAGCTTGGCTTTCAGCAAGAAGGGGTTCTGCGAGATTACATCGTGCAAGACGGCAGGTCGTATGACACGAATGTCTACAGCTTGCTCCGCACTTCTTCCTCGAGATAAAAAAGTCCGCTTCAGCGGCCCGCGCACTCTCCTCCTGGAGGATGCGCACTCGGCTGCTGATGCGGACTTTTGCTTATTTACAAAATATCGAACCTGCCAATTAAGCTTTCTTCACGTAAAGACGGCCCGTCTCTTCCCAAATCTCGCCGGGAGCTAGGCTGTACAAGCCGATTTCATCAGCAGGCATGTCCACATGCGGCGCGTTCACGAGGTTGATTTGCGGCTCTGGGCAGAAGAAGCCTTCCGTAGCCCCGTTGTTCCAAATCATCCACTGCTTGTACGAAGTACCCACATCATAAACGAGCGTGATGCCATGTTTCGTGTCGGTCAGCTCCATCCGGTTGCGGCCATTCTGTGCCACTGCCGTGTAATGGTTGTCCAGCGACTCGAAGAATGGATAAACGCCTTCGCCTTTCATCAGCTCTTCGTTCGTGGACAGCGGCTGGTGTTTGCCTGTCGGAAGCATGCGCTCGCTCATTTCCCAGCGCTCCCCGATCGTCAGCTTCAAGCGGTAGTCTTGCGCAGAACCGCCCGGAACGAACGGTGCATTCACCGAGGTGTGGAACGCGAACAGACATGGCATTACATCGTCGCCTTCATTGCGAACCATGACATGCTGGTGCAATCCGTCGGCACTGATCGCATAACGAAGCTTGATCGTGAATTTATGCGGCAGGTACGTATACACCGCACTTTGCTCATCCACTAACAGCGAAACAACTACGTAACTTTCACCGGCTGTCGTGCCGAATTCTTCAACTGCCCAAGTCTCGCTATGTACAAAGCCATGCAGATGGTTACCTGTCGCAGGCTCGTTGACCGGGAATTGGTACGTCCGTCCGTTCCAAGGAAACTTGCCATCCTCGAAGCGATTCGGAGGAAATAATACCGGAATCCCATGAATGAACGGTCTCGCTTTGAACGATTCCATTTCGTCTATTGTTGGTTCATGTAGATATTGAGTACCGCTTGCCACATCACGGAAAGCGATCAGATTTCCCCCAACCTCGGGCAGAATCGCCGCCTCGTAGCGGTCATATTTCAACCAAACTGCCTTTTCTCCCTGATAGGTACCTTCGAAAGCTCTATTCTCGCTCATCGTCATTTCTACTCTCCTTTAGCTTCTTGGATCGCACAGACTACCACACTAGATTAACATAGCGGGAAGGGGATAATCATCCGAATCGTTCAAAAAAAATCCCCCCTTGTAAGGAACGTCCACACTCACGCGGACCGTTCAGCTCACAAGAGAGGCTTTCTTCCATTCCATTTGCTAAAATCCGTTGCGCTTCAGCCAAAGTCCGCATACGGTTGTCCAGTTGGCCACGTGCGGGTCTGCTTTCGCAAGTCCCAAGCCATGTGCGCCTTGCTCATATACATGCAGGTCGAACGGGACCCCTGCGCGGCGCAGCGCCATCGCAAACAACAGGCTGTTCTCGACCGGAACCGCACCATCATCGGACGTATGCCAAAGGAAGGTCGGCGGTGTATCCGGTGTGACTTGCAGCTCATTGCTGAGCAGCTCGACTTGCTCCGCTGACGGATTCGGACCAAGCAGATTCATGCGGGAGCCCTCGTGTGTAAACGGAGACTGCATCGTAATTACCGGATAACACAGAATCGTAAGATCAGGTCGACTAGACATCCGTTCTATCGGATCATCTGCTTGCGAATTGCCTGCATCATAGTGGGTGCCGGCCGTTGAGACCAGATGCCCCCCTGCAGAGAACCCGAGTATGCCGATCTTCCTCGCGTTTAAGCCAAGCTCTTCCGCTTGAAGCCGAACATATCGAATGGCCCGCTGCACATCATACAGCGCACTCGGGTATTGATAAGGCGCTACCCGGTAACGCAGCACGAAAGCTGATATGCCAAGCTCGTTAAGCCAAAGCGCAATCGGCTCTCCTTCATGGTCAGCCCGCATGCCATACCCACCGCCCGGACAGACGATGACGACACTCTCGCTGCCTTCTACCAAATAAGGCGTGAGCGCCGGACGATCCTCATCGGTCGTTCCGGCAGCAAGCGGTGCGCCTTCCGGCCATAACTCGATTAACGTGTCCGCAGATCCAACCATTTGACTTCCTCCGGCGTCAGTGTGAGCGTCGTCGCTTCCAGACAAGATTTCATCTCTGCTTCATTCCGTGCTCCGATAATAGCAGCCGTTTGGAACGATTGGTTCAGCACGTAAGCAAGCGCGATCTGGATCGTCGAGAAGCCTTTCTCTTTGCCCAGCTGCTCTGCACGGCGGTAACGCTCCCAGTTGTCGTCATTATAGAATACGCGTACCAAATCCGCATCCGTGCGATCTTCAGCCGTAAACCGGCCTGTGAAGAAACCGCGTGCTTGTGCCGACCAAGACAGCAGCGGCAGCTCCGTGCGTTCATGCCAACCCAGAATCTCATCATCGACACTAATGCAATCTGCCCAATATGGCTCCTGTGCTTTCGCTAAGCTAAGGTTAGGGCTGCTGAAATCAAATCCGCGCAGACCATGAGCGGCCGCATATTCATTCGCTTCTTGCAGACGAGCTGTCGTCCAGTTCGAACCGCCGAACGCACGAATACGGCCTGCTTCGACATGCTCATTCAGAATTTCAACGATTTCGCCAACCGGGACATTCGTATCGTCACGATGAAGGGCATACAAGTCAATATAATCCGTGCGCAGACGCTCTAAGCTAACCATCAGCTGATCGTAAATGGCTTTCTTATTAACGGTTGGTCCCTCATGGTTCGGGTGACCGCCTTTTGTCCATACATTGATAGACTCGCGGTTTTTGCGTTCTTCCATCCACATGCCGATAGCCTGCTCGCTCTTGCCGCCGTAATAAATAAAGGCTGAATCGATGGTGTTGCCGCCGATTGCCGTAAACGCATCCAAATTCGCAGACACCAATTCATAAACTTCCGGTGCAAAATAGTCCGATCCCATGATAAGCTGAGAGATGCCTTGTTTAACGCCGGGTATTGTGATTTGTTTCATGGCTCTATAAACCTCCTAGATCGATTAGATGCTAACCCGAGTACGCGAGTAAGCTGATTTCAAACAAGCATCGATAACTTTCATATTGGCCACTGCATCCGCAGGTGTGAAGGAAGCTTCTTTTTCGCCCCATACTACGCGAGCAAACTCATCTGCTTGCAGCGCATATTGATTCAGTGTCGGCTGCGTCACTTCACGCTTGCCATCCTTCGAATGTACATAGAAAGTAGGATTGCCGATAAAAGCTTCAGGCACTTCGATACGTCCGTTCGTTCCGATGATTTCAAGCGTGTTGCGGAAAGCCGCCCACATGCCGCAATCGAATGTCAGAGCTACGCTGTTCGGGAATTCCAGAATACCCGATGCCATCATATCGACATTGTCGTGTTCCGGGGAAATTAAAGCATGGACGGTTGCCGCCTCAGGCTCAGCACCGAGCAGCAATCTTGCTGCGCTGATCGGATAGCAGCCTACATCATAGATCGAACCGCCGCCCCAATCTCTGCGGTAACGCACGTTCTTGGAATCGCCGGCGTTATTGAACGTAAACGTACCGTGAATTCCGCGAAGCTCACCGATTTCGCCGGAAGCGATAATCGCTTGAATCTCTTCATAACGCGGGTGCTGGCGGTACATGAACGCTTCAGCCAGATGAACACCGTTCTTCGCAGCGGCATCAGCCATGCGAGCAGCCTCTTCCGCATTAAGCGCGATTGGCTTCTCACATAGGACATGCTTCCCTGCTTCCATCGCACGGATGGACCATTCCATATGCAAATGATTCGGTAGTGGAATATAGATAGCATCGATATCCGCATCATTCAAAATTTCTTCATAGCTTCCATAGGCTTTGGCGATGCCGAGCTTCGCTGCGGTTTCTTCCGCCTTTGCCAAATCGCGGCTTGCAATCGCTGTCACTTCGCCGGTTTCGGATTGTTTCGTGCCCGGAATAACGGAATGTACGGCGATTCCGGCGCAGCCGATAACGCCCCAACGCAATTTACGTGTCAATGTAATGGCCACCTTTTTCAATAAATTGGATTCGACCCTAGTATAGTCCATAATGAGAAGGGAAGAAATATAAAACAACTTCATTTTCATATAACAAAAGCGTACTCAAGCGAGTCGAAACAGACTTGAACCCGCATAAGAAAGTAGGCTGCACCGCTTGGAATATCTATTAGAATTGCTCATTTTCCGCTATGGTTATATAGGTTTAACGTTCGCACTCGCACTTGGCATAGTCGGTGTACCTGTCCCGGACGAGGTGCTGCTCACCTATTCCGGCTATCTCGCCGGCAACGGAACCCTGCATCCGCTGCTTGTCGTGTTATGTGCCTTTCTCGGCTCGGCTTTAGGCATTACCTTAAGCTACTTGATCGGCATCCGATTCGGTCTCCCTTTCCTGCTCAAATACGGTCCCAAAATTCACATCTCGGCCGCTAGGATTGAACGTGCGCAAGGATGGATGAATAAATACGGCAATCTGCTGCTTATTGTGGGCTTCTTCGTTCCGGGCCTTCGCCACATTACGGCTTATATGGCGGGGATGTCGAGACTGAAATTCAGCACGTTTATGCTCTATGCTTATACAGGTGCGCTGTCTTGGAGCGTGCTCTTTATTTATATCGGCTTCCTGCTTGGCGATCGCTGGCTGCATGTCAAATATTACGTCCATCATTATGGGCTTGCCTTCTTGCTCTACGGAGGTATTACGATATTCGCGGTGCTTAGCTTCCGCATGCTGCTGGCAATGAGGAAAGTGAAAGCCTAGAGCTTGATGCCAAAATATTTCTCCAGCGCTGCATCAAACTCGCTCTTCGTCCCTGCATGAAATACAACAGGTGCACCATCGCCTGCGAAAATACGGAACTCTTCTCCGGATACCGTATTGCGCCCTTCCTTCGTTCGAATCGCGAGGATCGGCGCTTTTCTGAACACCGAATCCGGCGCATTCTCGCACCAGAACGTCGCAAACTCATAATCGCCCGCTAGCTGCGGCTCTTCGGTAAAGGAATAAATCCGGCTCCATTCCCCTCGCTTCAACTCACACAGAAACCAACCAAACTCGCCGCCCTGCTCCATCCGGTAGACTTCGTCACCTTGTGTCTGCTCCAGCTTCTCAACCAGCTCAATCGGCCGCCTCGGCACGATTCCGCCAACCCCAACATCGACTAAATATGTACGACCTTCAGCCTCCACCTTCAGCACATGGTGACGCCGTTTGGGCGGTAATGTGTCGACATCACGCCAGAAGCGGGCCACGAAATCCGTAACCGGATACCCCAGCTCCCGCAGCAGCCAGCCAAACAGCGCATTCAGCTCGAAGCAGTATCCGCCGCGGCGACGGTGGATGATTTTGTCCATGAGGGAATCGATTTGCAGAGACAATGGGATGCCGTTCATAATATCCAAATTCTCATAAGGCACCGCATGCAGATGACATTCTTGCAGGTCGGACAGCGCTGCTGCACTGCCGTCAAGCGGACCTTGGTAACCGATCCTATCGAGATAAGCTGCAACTTCAGGTTTTACGTTCGTGCGATCATTCGGCATCTTAGGTCTGCTCCTTTGCCCTTACATGGTAAGGAATGAATACTTCTAAGTTTAATTTTCATTGCGTATTTGTTCAACACTTTTCATCCTAATATTGGTGCTCCGGCTCCGGTCAGGGTATACTGGACTGTAGCATCATTTAACAACTGGATAATAAGGAGTTACATAATGAAACAACTGAAAATGATCATCGATGCCGATACGGGAATCGACGACGCGCTGGCCATCTTATATGGCATCAAGTCAGGCAAGGCAGATATCGTAGGGATTACAACCACGTTTGGCAATATTCCTGTCGACCAAGCAACCGAGAACACACTGCGAATTCTGAAGCTAGCCGGATGCGAGAACGAAATTCCGGTCAGCCAAGGTGCTTCACAGCCACTTATTCGCACGGTGGAAGTATTCCCTACCCATGTGCATGGCGTAAACGGTATCGGCGATGTAGAGATTCCTGCTTCAACGCAGCGTCCTATCTCCGAACCGGCTGCTGATTTCATCGTTCGCACGGCGGATGAGCTGGAGAATGAACTCGTTATCGTTGCACTTGGCAGACTTACGAACATCGCACATGCGCTGAAGAAAGATCCTGAGCTTCCTTCGAAGGTTAAGCATCTCTATGTGATGGGCGGAGCTGTTCACGTTCCCGGCAATGTAACACCGACCTCCGAAGCTAATATTTGGGGCGATCCGGAAGCGGCTGATTTCGTCTTCCAATCCGGCTTGAAGATTACGATGGTCGGTTTGGACGTCACCTATCAAACGCGGCTTCGTCAATCTCATCTGGATTTGCTGGAGCAAACCTGCAAGCCGGAGAATCGTGAGATTGTCAGCTTCCTGAATCGCTCTATGTCCTATTACTTCAATTTCTACCGCCAGTCGGATGCCCTGCAGCAATGTGCGCCTATGCATGACCCTCTAGCCGTGATGGTTGCACTGGAGCCCGGCATCGTGCAGACGCAGCAAATGCATCTGTCGGTAGAGTGTAAAGGTGAGCTTAGCCTGGGGATGACCGTTGCTGATCTGAGGAGAAAGCCTGTCGTCGGTTCACCGGTTGACGTTTGCATTAACGTTGATGCGGATCGCGCAATTGATTTATTGCTGGAAGTGTTTGTATAATCGAAATCAAGGGACAGGGCACGATTCGCTGCACTGTCCCTTTTAATTATGTTCCATTGACTAAGAACGAACGTTCCCTTATCATAAAAATGTATGAATCTTCCTTAGAGGTGATTGGATGAGACAGCTGAATAGTTCAGTATTGCCGGAGAAGAGGGCTCAACTTGCCCAGCATGCGGAAATGAAATTGATCGGCATCCCTTGCATTGGCCTCCAAGACATGGGGAGCAAGTACCGTCATGCCAAAGAAAGCTTGCTTGGTCTTGCCGCACATATGCCTCAGATTATGGATGCTTCCGTACAATATGGAATGTGGCCGCAGGCTGCAGGACAAGATGTCCCGAATACGCATGTTTATCTATTATCCGTAGAGGTGTCTACGTTTGAAGGAATACCGGCATGGTTTGCACGCATGACCATCCCCGCTCAGAGCTGCGTCGTTGCAGCCAGTCAAGACGGTGATTTCGAAGGTGCCGGCGATGTCATTAACGCATTTATTGAGACGAACGCCTTGCTTGCTGATCCGCAGCCACGAGACTATATCATCTGCGAGCGCTATCGTTATAATGCTGAAGGTTTCGCTCGATATTCTTTTCCAATACTATTATCGAAGTAAGCACTGTGCATTGAAATCCCCCAGCAGGAGGAGCCCATGACCGTATTCCGGGGTGAGAATTACTTCCATCAGGAGAATTTCCCCTTCCATATTGATCGCTACACGATCCAGAAGGGTGAGCATATCCCATCGCATACGCATGACTTTGTGGAGCTAGTCTTCGTCGTGGAAGGCAGCGCGCTGCATGAAATGTCCGGCCATACCTACCAGCTTGTTGCCGGGGATGTATTTGTGCTGGAGCCTAACGTCTATCACAGCTATACCTGTTCACCGGACAAAGAAACGATTGTGTACAACGTTCTCTTCGAAGCGTCTTTTCTTCAGCGCGAGATGGAAGTGCTGCAGCAGATGCCCTCATTCGTCAACTTCTTCTATCTGGTTCCTTTCCTGCGCAAAACGCAATCCTTCGTCCCTTATCATTCCCTCCAACCAAGTCAGAAGCTGCAAATCCAATCCCATCTGCAAATCATCTACGATGAATTCCGTCAGCGGCGGGAAGGCTATCAGCTCATCATCAAGACAAGGTGGATTGAATGTCTCGTCTGGCTGAGCCGATTCCATCACGAGAACCGCAAAACGCTGCAGCCCGTTGCCGTCAGCGACAAAGAGTGGATGGACTCCATCGTAAACTTCGTAGAGCTGCATTACTATCAGCCGCTCACTTTGCAGCAGCTAAGCCAATTATGCGGCATGAGCGTCTCTTCCTTCACCGCCAAGTTCAAGGAAACGACCGGGCTCAGCCTGCTCGACTATAAGCACGCCGTCCAAATCCGGCATGCCGTGAATCTGCTTGAGACGACCGACAACAAAGTGCTCAACATCGCCTTAGACGTCGGCTTCAACGATGTCAGCTTCTTCAACCGCATGTTCCGCAAGCATACCGGCCAGACACCCGGCGAATACCGTCGGCGGTTGCATGCGAGAACACTGCAATAAGACAAGAAAGCCTCTCACACCATTCTGGTGTAAGAGGCTTTCTTGTCTTAACTAGCTAATTCTTACTTCGCGCTCCAGAGCTCAACGCGGTCTTTCACGTATTTCGTGTAGCCTTCTTCCATTTTCTTCACGCCGGCTTTGTCAAGATCAGCCATGTAAGCATCCCATACTTTATCGAAGTCAGCTGGTTTAGCCAGGATCGCTTCAGGGATACGTTTCCATGTGATGTCTCTCATTTTCGTGCCAAGAATGGATACTTCATCTTCGCCCGGAATGGAGATATTCCATGCAGCGCCGTATGCTTTAACTTTGAACTCGTCTTCTTTAGGGAACAGGTCTTTCCAAGTTGTTGCTTTATAAGCGGCAAGCGTTTCTTTCTCTACATCGCTGTAGCCAAGAACCAATTGCTCAGGGAAGTTCTTCGTGTAGTAGTTGCCGGATGGATCTTTGGCGCCATCGCCGTAGTGAACCATCATGTTCCAGTAGAAGCCGATACCTGTTTCTTTCGTGAATGCTGTGTTGTCGTTGTTGATACGATCTTGCACTTCTTGCGGCACAACGCGTTTGCCATCTACAACATTATAGTGTTTGCCTTCGATACCCCAGTTGTTAAGCACTTGGAATTCGTCGGAAGCCAGGTAATCCAGGAATTTAATCGTACGAACCGGATCCGGATTCGTGCTGGAGATCGAGATGCCGTAGCCGCCCATGAAACCGGTTGGCCAGAACGATGCTTCTTTGATGTCTTTGGACATTGTAACCGGATAGTGACCATACGTTTGATCGAATTTGCCAGCTGTTTTCAAAGCTTGCTGACCATCGTTGTAATCCCAGTCTTGGTCGATCAGACCAAGAACACGGCCTGTAGCAACCTTCGCTTTGTATTGATCATATTTTTGAACGAAGCTTTCTTTGTCAAGCAAGCCGATATCGTTCATGTGATTCAACCAGCGGAAGTATTCTTTCTCTTCCGGACGACGGAAGTGGTAAGTCGCTTCATGCGTGTCTTGGTTAATGAAATATTCACCATCATCAGAACCGCCTGTTGTAGCTACGGCTGGGTTCGTAACGGAAATATACATATGCCAGTCATCCGCATTCAAGGATACGCCGATGTTTTTGTTGCCATTCTCGTCTGTTGGGTGTTTCTCTAAGTACGATTTGATTGCTGCCTCATAGTCTTGTACCGTACGGATTTCTGGGTAGCCTGCTTCTTTCACGACACGGTGTTGAAGCTCGAAGCCGCCGCCTGCTACGAAACGCTGCTCATCCGCTGCAGCCCATGTCGGGATCGCATAGATCGCTTGGTCTTCATTCGTATATTTAGCGCGCACCAGGTAATCGCCCAGTACTTTCTTAATGTTTGGAGCGTATTTATCGATCAGATCAGTCAGGTCAATAACCGCGCCGGCGTCTACCAGCTTGCCGATATCGCCTTTAGCTGAGATAATATCCGGATATTCACCGCTTGTTGCGATGAGCGCTACCTTCTGTGCAGGGTCGCCGACTGCGAATTCCGCATCCAGAGTTACGCCGGTTTTCTCTGTAATTACTTTACTGACTTCATCCTGCATGTTATTCCAGTTTGGATTCGGGTCTTCAGCAAACATGGACAACTTGAGTGGAGAAGTATCTTCTGCTGCAGCATCTTTGTTTGCATCAGCGTTTGCGGCATTCGTATTCGAATTGCCTTCTGTAGTTACCGCAGTATTGCTCGTTTCGTTGTTCTTCTCATTGTTGTTGCCACCGCAGCCAGCAAGTAATCCAGCAAGCATTGTAAGCGACATTAGAATCGAAGCTGTTTTGGCTGTCTTTCTTTGCATGTTGCAAACCCTCCCATTATGGTAAAAATTATATTGTATAAACAGGAAACCTGCTAATACCAAAGTCTGGTGAATCGAAGCGAGTTAGCTTTTTACCGCGCCAAGCGTCATCCCTTTGACAAAATAGCTCTGCAAGAACGGATACACGATCAAGATCGGAACCGTAACGATAATCGTAATGGCCATCTTAACGGATTCCGGTGAAATCTGAGCCATAACCTCGACCATGTTGCGGCCGCGGAAATTATCGACGTTCGTTGTCGTGCTCTGAATGACCTTCATGAGCTCGTATTGAAGCGTGGTCAGATGATCCTGCGAGCCGTTGTACAGATAAGTATCGAACCAAGAGTTCCACTGACCGACCGCAAGGAACAAGGCAATCGTAGCGAGTGCCGGCTTCGTGAGCGGCAGAATGACACGCCAGTAGATCGTGAAATCGTTAGCGCCATCAAGCTTAGCTGATTCTTGCAGTGCATATGGGATCCCATCGATAAAGGATCGAATAACGAAGACATTGAATGCGCTAACAAGTCCGGGCAGCACATAGACGGCAAAGGTGCCCATCATATGAAGATCCTTAATCAGGATATAGAACGGTATCAATCCGCCGGATACGTACATCGTGAGAGCCAAGAACGTGGATACGAATTTCCGTCCCTGGAAGTCGACCCGGCTAAGCGTGAACGCCAGCATGGAAGCACTGATGAGCCCAAGCAGTGTGCCGATAACGGTTCGAAGGATTGATATTTTGAGTCCGGTTATTAAGCCGGAGAAGGCAAATATGGTTTCGTAATTCTTCAGTGTGAATTGCCGCGGGAAGATCGTAATTCCGCCGCGTACACTGTCTGTAGAATCATTAAGCGAAATCGCGAGAACGTTTAGAAACGGATATAAGGTTGCGATAGTAACGATGACGATTGCTGTGTAGACAACGATATCGAAGATGCGGTCAGACCAAGGCGTACCGCTGGATATTGAGCGTGTTTCCATTTGGCAGCCTCCTAAATGATGCTTTCTTTCGTAATTTTCTTAAAGATGCCGTTAGCCGTGAAGAGCAAGATAACACTGACGACAGAGTTGAAGATGTTAATTGCGGTACCGAATGAGTATCGGCCCATTCCTAAGCCGTAGTTAAGCGCATACAAATCAAGCGTTTGTGAGTAATCACGGACTAGATTGTTGCCTAGCAGGAACTGTTTCTCAAACCCGATGCTGATCAAGTGACCGATCGAGATGATGACCAGAATGATGATCGTGGAGCGAATACCCGGCAGTGTAATGTTCCAAACCTGCTGCAGTCTGCTCGCACCATCCACTCTTGCTGCCTCGTACAGCTCCGGTCCAATACCGGCAATCGCGGCCAGATAGATAATCGTGTTCCATCCGGTTTCTTTCCATACATCCGAGGCGGTGACGATCCCCCAGAACAGATTGCCTTTGGCTGAGAACTGAATCGGTTCGCTGATGATGTGCAGACCGACTAGCAGATCGTTCACTGCACCGTTATCGGTGGAGAGCATTTTCGTTACGATCCCTGCTGCTACGACCCAAGAGACGAAATGCGGCAAGTACGAAATCGTTTGAACGAAACGCTTGAACACTTGAATGCGAACTTCATTAAGCAAGATGGCAAAGATGATCGGGATCGCAAATCCGGCAATCAATCCCATCACGCTCATCGCCAGCGTATTGCGCAGTGCCTGGTAGAACGAATCGTCATGAAACAGTTCCTTGAAATAATCGAACCCAACCCATTTTTGTTCAAAAAACGATTTGGCCGGCTTGAATTTCTGGAACGCCATCGTCCATCCCCAGAGTGGCAAATAGCTGAATACGAACACCCACGCTATAAAGGGAAGAGACATCAGATACAAGTATTTCTGTTGCATAAATGTGTGCCAGAAACGCGGCTTCCGGTAGTTCATAAGCAATTCCTCCTTGCTGTATGATCTAATGATAAATGAAATAAAGCGCTTTCAGTACCCTAACAATTTTGCTCAAAATCATATAAAAATCTCACATTTTCCGATATGCCGAAGGAGAGCTGCCTACGTATTTTCTGAATTTGCTATGAAAATAATCGACGTTGGAGTATCCGACCTTCTCTGCAACGAGGTAGACCTTCATCCCTTGACTGAGCAATTCCTTCGCTTTCTCGACCCGAACTTTATCCACATACGTGTTGAAATATTCGCCTGTTTCATTCTTGAACAGCTTGCCTAGATACGCACTGTTGTAATTAAATACTGCTGCCAGCGTATCCAGCTTCAAATTCTCCACATAATTGCGCTGAATCAAATCAAGCATCTTCTTGATCTGTTTTTCCGTCCCTACGGTTGATGATTCCGGCTTTAATCCTTGCAGAAAAGCAATGACATGCTGCTCCATCTCGTTGTAGCGCGATTGTTCGAAGATCGCATGGATACTTGCGGACAGCTGACCGCCTCTTGTCTGCATATCAGGATCATGCTGCGACAGCTTGCTGATTACGCTGGTAACAATTTCAGCAAGCGCAGCCTTAATCGCTTGCTCCGAGCTGCCGCGCGCCAGCAGCCACCTTCCCTTCTCCGAAACCATTTCCTCTATAGCCTTCGCATTCCCGATATCTATGGCAAAATAAAGCTGCCCTGCCGTTTCCGCGCAATCGATCGCGGTTTCCTCGGCCGATGCGTCGATAAGCGGAGTAGACACTGCAATCGGAGCTGTTTCCGCTGTAATAAGCTGACCGCCGGCATAGAAGAATCGCATACTCACGTACTTCGCAGCTTCCTCGTAGGAACTGCTGATTTCCTCTAATCGATTCACGCTGGATCCTGCCGCAGCTGTAACCACGAGATCCTCCTGGGACAAGAGTGCCGTCATGTCTTTGTATAATGCATGTCGCTTCTGTTCAACCTGCAGATCCTTCTTCACAAGCAGTCCGATAAAGGAATCTAGAGTAAACACAACGCCGATGCCCTTCTCCTCAAACGCTTGAACGAACAGCCCCTTCAGCTTCATCAGCTGCCCATGCTCAATTTCATGTTCCTTGCCTTGCAATTTCAAGAGCACGACGGTATAGCTGTCCCAATTCAGTTCAGCATCCGCCAATTCTTGCGCCTGTAATGCTGTAGGCATTTGAGTGCCCTGAGTCAAATAGGACTGTACGACTCGCTCACGATTCCAAACTTCCTTTAGCTCGTTCTTGAGCTTCTCCGCGGATTCTCGCGTAAGCGTGGCGTGCAGCCTGTTCAAGTAATCGACCAACTCGTCCTCGTCGACCGGCTTGAGCAGATAACCGTCCGTATCCAGCGCAATCGCCTTCTTTGCATAATCGAAGTCCGCGTAGCCGCTCAGAATTAATACATGAACAGCCTGCTCGTTCTTCCTCAATTGCTCGATCAGCTCAAGTCCGCTCATTCCCGGCATCCGAATGTCCACGATCATCAGATCCGGTTTGTACCGATCGTATTTGACAAGGGCATCCTTCCCGTTTGCTGCGGTATCCACCACTTCATAGCCAAGTCCATTCCAGTCAATAAGCGTTCTTAAGCCTTCGCGGATCGTAGGTTCATCATCTGTAATGAGCACTTTATACATAAGCAGACTCGCCTCCAATAGGAATCGTAAATTGCACTCTGGTACCAATGCCCGGCTCGCTCCAAATATCGAGACCATACTCGCTGCCATATAGGAGCTTCAAACGCATATGGACATTTCGAAGCCCGATGCGGTTGCCTTCCCCGTCTTCTTGATCACCAAACGTTTGATACACCTCTTCCAGCCTGTCGCGCGCCATACCTTCGCCATTGTCAATGACTTCCACGTGAATCATATCCCCCTGCAATTCGGCTTTAACGCGAACGATACCGCCTTCTTCCCTGTTCTCAAGGCCATGAATGACGGCATTCTCCACTAAAGGCTGAATGATAAGCGGAAGAATCGGTGCCTGCTCCGCCGCGGGGTCAACCAGCAGCTCATACATTAACCGATCTTCATATCTGAATTTCTGGATGTCCAAATAACAGCGAACCATATCGATTTCATTGCGCAGCATGACGGTTCGATTGCCGGCTTCGAGATTTTTGCGCATCATTTTGCCCAGAAGCCTGACGACATTCGAAATCTCCTTCTCGCCCTTCAGATGTGCCTTCATCCGAATCGATTCTAGCGCATTGAATAAGAAATGCGGGTTGATTTGACTGGCCATCATTTTGAATTTGATCTCATTTTGCTTCGACTGAATTTGTACCTTCTGCTTGTTCGATTCCTGAACTTCGATGAGGAGCTCGTTAATGCTGACCACCATGGCATTGAACTGTCTGGATAGCTGTCCAATTTCGTCCTTGCCGTCAATTTCGAGCGCAATATCGAGGTTACCGGTCGCAACCTTCGTGATGTGTTTGCTGAGACGCAGCAGTCGATTCGAGAGAAACGTCGCAAAGCCGTATATCAAGCCGATTGCCACTACGAGACTAAGCGCAACGACTGTCAGCGCCAGCACGATAATTTGATTGGCGTCCTTCACGATGCTGTCGATGGAGAATACAGAGATTACGCGAAGCCCGTTCAAGCTTGAAGCCGGAACAAGCTGTTCGATTTGGATTTGAGATGATTTTCCATCCACAACGGCTTGGAATCTCCCGCTTTGCTTATCGATGACGTTCGGATCAAACGAGATTTCAGCCAGCGTCTTTCCTACTCGATTCGGTCGATTTGCAGACACGATATGATTATCCTCCGCCACGATCATCGTCTCGAACGTTTCTTGATTAAGAATCGAATCGAGCATGCGCCCGTTCACATTGATTACGAGTACGCCAATGTTATGCTGACTAAGGAAATCGATTTTGCGAATGAGGCTCAAATAGTGTTGATGATCGCGTTCATCCTCGATGTAGTTCCACCCGATCAGTCCACTGCTGTTTATTGCCGTTTGATACCATTTCGTCCGGATAATCGAACCCGTCGGCTGGATGAATTCCCAATTATCGAGCAGCGTCTTATTATTGATATAGAAGCGAATATTGGTAATTTCTTTATACAAACGGATATATTCCTTAATGTCCGGATAATCTTTGTAAGCCTTCACGACGTCGTAGACCGTCTCATATTGACCATTCGCGAGTCCCGCAAGCCGGCTGTCATTGGACATTCGATAGGAAATATCATTCGAGACGTTGATCACCTCGGCCGTCCGTTTCTTCACCCGCTCCACGTTCGCAGCTGTCTGTTCAAGTGCATTCTCCAGCGCCATATGCCGCAGCTCACTTGTCAGGAAGACCCCAACCATCATAACGGGTACGAAAACAACGACGATGCAGGATAAAATAAGCTTTGTTCTCAGCTTCATGTCATTCATGCTGCGGATTAGGAATCGGAACATAGCTGCAGCCTTCCCTTCTGTATGTGAACTGCCTATATTCTGGAAGCGTTTTCAAAATTAACGGTTATTCTGATGCTCGAAAGCATATTCTCCATTCTAATCAATTGAAAGTCGAAAGAACAGGTAAAAATTGTTCCATTTTTCATATAATAATTAGTGATTTCGGAACACTTTGTGACATTGGAGGGTATTGGCTCGGGGAGGCGGAAACAAGGTAAGCGGTACTTCTCTTGCTCGCTGTTCAGCCAAATTCGGCTCATGTGCGGTAATTGGTACCTCTCTTGGCCCACGACAACATGCAAAAAAGGCGCAGACCTTGGAAGGTCGCGCCTTTGCGATTTCATTCATGTTCCATCATGTTACTTCAAAATCGTCGCCGGAGTCGGAGATGACTGTGCAGGTGACGCCGGTTCGGACGATTGTGCTGCCGGCGCTGCATTAGTTGCAAGAGCAGCAGGAGATGGTTTAGGCGAAAGTGCAGCCACGGGTGCAGGCTTCAGCACTCGTTTCGGCGCTGGTGGTGCAGGCGGCGCCAAGGTGAGCGAAGATGCCGTGGTTTGAAGCGCATTATCACTGAAGCGCTGTACTTCCTCCTTCAAGCCAAGCATCCTTTTGTCGAGCGCTCCGATCATGTCGGCCGTTTCCTTCAGTTGATCGCGAATGGACTCCGGCATGTCATCATGAAATTGATAATAGATCTTGTGCTCCAAGCTGGCCCAGAAATCCATTGCAATGGTCCGCAGTTGAATTTCCACTTTCACATGCTCAATGCGATCGGATAGGAAAACCGGAATTTCAATAATCATATGCAAGCTTTGATACCCGTTTGGCTTCGGATCCTTTATGTAATCCTTCACCTCGATCACCTTTACATCACCTTGTCTGAGAATCATTTCGTAGACGCGGTATACGTCAGTTGTGAACGAGCAAATCACCCGTACGCCGGCGATATCCCGGATATGCGCGGCCGCATTTTCTTTGGACACTTCCACGCCTTTGCGCTGCAGTTTCTCCACGATACTCTCAGGCGATTTTATCCGTGTTTTCACATGCTCGATTGGGTTGTAATGCTGAACAAATTGCAGTTCCTCATTAAGAATAGTCAGTTTCGTGCTCATTTCATCCAGTGCAAACTTATAGCTCATCAGCATTTTGGCCCATTCCATGACCATCTGCTTGTCCATCATCTCTCTCACACTCCTTGTTGCTCTTATCTGTATTACCCACTACAAGATCGGCGATAACAGCCGTACGCAGGATTCCCTAAACCGGTGAAACGTCGACCGTTGCGTATAAGCTTCATAAGTCAGCTCAGCGCTTTCCTTCATGTCATCTTCGAATATACGTTTTAGCTGCGAGGCAGTTTCGGTATCATATAAGATCGCATTGACTTCAAAATTCAATTTAAAGCTGCGAATGTCCACATTAGCTGTCCCCACCGAGGCGACGTGACCATCCACTACGATCGTTTTGGCGTGCAGGAACCCCTTCTCATAGAGGTAGCATTTCATACCTTCACTTAGTAAATCCCCCAGATACGAGTACGACGCCCAATACACCATTTTGTGATCCGGCTTGCTTGGCAGCATCATGCGAACGTCGATTCCGGATAAGACGGCCATTTTCAAAGCGGTTAATAAGCTCTCATCGGGTATAAAATAAGGCGTTTGAATATAAATCGTTTCCTTCGCGGAATTGATCATTTTGATATACGCGTTCTTAATTTGCTCCAAAGTCTGGTCAGGTCCGCTGGATACAATCTGAATGCCCGCGTTTCCGGTATTGGCGGCCGGTGGGAACAACTCCAGCACGTCCCGCATAATCGGCGACGATGAAGCCATATTCCAATCCAACATGTAATGCGCCTGCATCTGGAGCACCGCATGACCGGTAATGCGCAGATGCGAATCCCGCCACGCGCCATAGCGCTCGTCTTGCCCTAAATATTCATCGCCAATATTGAAACCGCCAATATAACCGATTTGCCCGTCAATAATCGCGAGCTTGCGATGATTGCGGTAATTGACGCGAATGTTGAGGTAGGGGATTTTGGACGGGAAGAAGAAGGCAACCTCTCCGCCCGCCGCCCGCAGCCGATCGAAGAAATGACGCGGGAGCAGCGAGCAGCCGATGTCATCGACAAGAAAGCGGACCTTGACTCCTTGTTTGGCTTTGCTGGACAACGCATCGAGCAGGCGATTTCCTAATTTGTCGTTCTGCACGATGTAGTACATGAGATGAATGTGACTGCTCGCCCGCTCAATGTCGTCGAACAGCGCACCGAATTTATCATTGCCGTCTGTGTAAATTTCAACCTTGTTATTCTGCGTGTACAGTGCGAAGCCGCTCGTCAAATTCATGTAGATCATATCCGCGTAGTTCGCAGCTGCGGCGTCGTTAAACACGACCTGATTATCCCGAAACTCCCGCCGCTGATTCTCGATCATCGCGTTCATCGTTTCCTTCGTTCGTTTGTTCAGCTTATAAATCTTCTTCTTGCTCAGGTTCTGTCCCAGAACCAGGTACACCACGAATCCGACCGCAGGCAGAAAGAGCAGCACCATCAGCCAGGCCCACGTCACGCCGACGTTACGCCTCTCCAAGAAAATAACCGCAATCGCAAGCGGAATATTAACGACCATCAAATAAGTAAAAAAATTCCCAAATGTAAGCATCGGCATGCCTCTCCTCGAATGCTGGCGCCTCATCGCATTCCTTCCCCAGTATAAACCATTTTGAGCCGTAGGCCAAAAGTGGGATGGGGGGAACGGCGAGGGTCGGCGCCTATGTAGACCTCCTCATTCGCTTCATGCGGCTCATTCCGCCAAATTTGCTACTAGGTAGACCTCCTCGTTCGCTTCATGCGGCTCATTCCGCCAAATTTGCTACTAGGTAGACCTCCTCGTTCGCTTCATGCGCTCGTTCAAACTAACTGGCTACTATTATCGCATAAACTCTAACTCTTACTTGCTTCTCCAGTTTGAAGTAGAAAGCTTATAGCGCATAATCCTACCTGTCGGAGAGACTTTGGCGACAAGAAGGCCTTTGCCAACAAGTGAACGAAGGTATTTTGCTGCGGATTCTCTGGTAATCCCCATCTTCTTCGCTGCTGTTACCGGAGTCAGTTCCCCCCAGCACTCTTGCATCAAATGCAGGAGTGCTCGCTCGTATACGCTCAACTCCTCGCTAACTGGACGAGCGATGCCGCCCCATGTTGGCCGCGGCGAGGTTTCTCCATGAAGGCAAAACGCAGCAGTTTCCAGCCTTCGATTAGCAGATGGTTTTGGCGGCTTAGATCATCTGCGAACTTCCAACGGGAAATGTCCCTCCAGTGTGGTCCGAAGCCGTCAACCTCCAGTAGCAGCTGATAAGTTAGCGGAGGGCAATAAGCATAGTCTACGAACCGCGTCCCGCCCTTCAAATCCTGCAGCTCATACTCGGGATGCAGATATTCCAAATTCCCCACAGCCGGCCACCACACTTGCTGCAACAGTGCTTTCTCTGCATCGCCATGTTCTGCCAATCTGCGTTTTCGCTCCTCGCTCCCACTCGCCAACGCCTGCTCCATCATGCGTGCATATGCCTGCTCAAACCCTTGCTCCATCTTCACAACACACTCCTCCGACAAATAAAAATAGGCTGCCCGCTCGGAAAACTTCCGAGAAGAGCAGCCTGTGCTTCAGGACTACTATTTGTTACTTACTATTAATTATAGTGGATTCAACTTTAGCGCGCTAGATCGGGTTATTGTGATGACGCTGAATCAACCGAATGTGAGCACGTTCGGTCTCATGTCGGCAATGGCTGCCATGGCATGAATGAATGATACGTTACTTTGTCCCAAACCGCTTCACCGACCGAATTTTGGCGCGTTCGATTTCGATTTGGCGATTGCGCGGTTCGGCATTGGTTACCAGGGAGCTAAGCAGCTTCTGCGCAACAGCGGTGACTTCGTCAATCGCGGTATGGAAGGCGGCCTCGTTCGCTTTGGATGGCGCAGTGAATCCCGAGAGCTTACGGACAAATTGCACCGCGGCTGCATGAACCTCTTCTTCAGTAGCAGGCGGGTCAAAATTGAACAGCGTCTTAATATTACGGCACATAGTATTTCTCCTTTTGAGAAGACATTTTCCTTATTTTACTACATCGCAGCCACAGTCACTAGTCTCGAACTCCGCTCATGTACCCATTCATGCACACATGAATACAGTAGACCATCTGATTATTCGCAGGAGGTTAGCTACAGCCAATGATTCCCGTATACCCCTATTATGGAAAAAGGACAGTCTGCAAAGAAGAACCCATCGCGTTTCCTCCCCAGCATCAGCCTGTCCAACCAGGGCTTGAGTATGAGATGGTACCGAGGCCGATATTTGAAACCCCTTCGTATAAAGGCAGCTGCAAGCTTCAAGATAAGGTTGCCATCATTACCGGAGGTGATAGCGGAATCGGTCGCGCGGTTGCCATTGCTTTTGCCAAAGAAGGCGCTCATGTCGTCATCCCCTATCTGTACGAGCACAGAGATGCTAATGAAACCAAACAGAGAATCGAACAGCTCGGCAGAACCTGCCTGCTCATCCCCGGTGATTTAAGATCGGAGCAGCACTGCCGGGACGTCGTCAATCTGACGATGCGGACTTACGGCAAGATAGATGTCTTAATCCTTAACCAAGGCGTACAGTTCCCTCAAACCAGCATTATGCATATATCCACCGAGCAGCTCTATAACACGTACAAAACGAACATTTTTCCCATGTTCTATATCACCAGAGCCGCGCTTCCACATATGAAATCCGGCGGTACGATCGTGAATACAGCTTCTATCACTGCTTATCAAGGGGCACCTCTCCTCATTGACTATTCTTCTACAAAAGGTGCCGTTGTTTCGTTCACACGCTCACTCGCCCTCTCCCTGGTGCACCAAGGGATCCGTGTAAATGCGGTCGCGCCGGGTCCGATTTGGACGCCGCTTACCGTGTCCAGCTTCCCTGCGGATTACGTGTCCACCTTCGGCCTGGATACGCCGATGAAGCGCGCCGGCCAGCCATTCGAGCTGGCACCTGCTTATGTCTACCTCGCATCCGACGATTCGAGCTACGTAACAGGTGAAGTTATCCACGTCAATGGAGGAGCAATGGTCACAACCTAGCATGATCACATGCAAAACAAAATGCCCGCCAAGATCATAAACCTGATCCCGGCGGGCATCAATCCCTACAAATGCTTCAACAAGTTACTCACCACATGCACAAGGTGCTGCTTCATCCGTTCGCCCGCTAGATCGGCATCTCGGCTGGAGATCGCTTCGTATATCGCGAGATGCTCGCGGTACAATCGCTCGGAAACCGAGCGATTCGCGTAAATCTCGACCCGCCGAATCTCGCGGATGGCCATCTCAAGTTGGCTCACGATGGAATCGAACAGCCGCACCATAATGGAGTTATGCGTCGCATGAGCCAGCGTCGCATGGAACTCTACATCGGTGCGTTCCCCCTCCAGATCATTGCCGACCGATGCTTCCATCTCCAGCATGATCCGGTGCAGCTCCGCCAAATCCGCATCCGTCGCCTTCAGCGCAGCGATGGAGGCGTTCGACACCTCCAGGGACTGCCTCGCTTCGAGCAGCTCAAGCAGCGTCTCGCGGTTCATCCGCAGCGACTGCAGCTCGGGCAGCTCGACTTCTACCGGAGCATTGGAAATAACCGTACATCCGCCGCCCTGCTTAATCTCGATATAGCCCATCGCCTTCAGCGCACTCAGTGCCTCGCGCATGGTCGAACGTCCAACGCCGAACTGCTCCGACATCTCCTTCGTCGAAGGCAGTTTATCGCCGACCTTCAGCTTGCCGTCAATCACCAAGCGCTTCAGCTGTTCAGCAATCTCCTCATAATGATTGCGTTTCGATAAACGGGTAACTTCCATCGGTAGAATTCCCTTCTATTAGCCAACAATGATCGCATAGACGACGCCAGGCCCGTGTACGCCAATCGTCAGATCGTTCTCGATATCTGCCGACCGCGAAGGTCCGGATATAAAATGAATGCCTGCCGGTAAATTCGCACGTCCCGCCTGATCAAAGTTTATCAGAACTTGCCCTAAACGTGTATGCAGCCGCTCAATCGGAATAATCGCCATGAGCACGGTTGGCAGTAAACTAACGGAGCGTCCTTTGTCCTTCGACGACAATACCGTAATCGAGGCCGTATACGCAGCCGCATAATCAGCGACAACAACACCGAAATCCGCTTCGGCAGCGCGTGCTTTCCAGTATTCCTCCGGATCGCTGTTCCAAACGGAAATCGTCGCATCCGGAATGGCCGCTTCCAAGCCAAGCTCGTTCAGTTCAGGCTGATTTTGTCGGATCACATACTTCGCGCTCATCTCGACCGCTTTGCCCGCAATAAACGACTTCGCTTCTTCCATATCGGCAAGCCGTACGGGATGCCCCCCGACAGCTTTGAAATTGTCCATAAACTTCGTAACGCGCTCCTCGAGCGGCCATTCAAACTCTTGCCAGAAATCAGGCGCGCCGCGATACGGATGCGCCGGCGGCTCAATCTCACGCGGACGTCTCAGCTTCGCGGAGATGCCGTGAATGAATCCGACCTGCTTCGCGCGAGAATCCGCGGCAAGCCCGTCGAGCCATGCTTGATGCTCCTTTGACCTAGTTGCCATGACCATGACCTCTTCCTTTGCCTGTTTCGCGGTCTTTCACAATCGCTTCCATCCGGCTCTTCATAGCAGGGTCCATCTCCTGCAAGCCGCTGCGAATTTCCGCTTCCATCGTCGGCCATTTCTCCCTAAACGATTCCTTCGGCAAGCTTGGCGCAACGCGGTACGTGTTCCAGCCCTTCAACGGACCGAGCTTCGTGCGAATACCGCCGTCACGAACGACAAGCTTTTGACCCAATTGACCGATCTTCAGCACCGCTTTAAACCGCTTCGAATTCTTCATTACCGCAGCGAAGCCCTTCATTCCGAGCGCTTCCAGCTTATCGCCTCGACCGCTCTCCAGCTTTCGGCGGCGCAAATACACGAGCATTTCGTGCAGCGGAATCTTCACCGGACATGCCTCGTAACATGCACCGCATAAGCTCGATGCGTTGGCGATATCATCCCACTCCGCAGGATTTTTCTTCAGCGCCGGCGTTAACACAGCACCAATCGGTCCGCTATAAGTGCCGCCATACGCATGACCGCCAATATGGCGATACACCGGACAAGCATTCAGACAAGCACCGCAGCGAATACAGTTCAGCAGCTCTTGGAACTCAGGGTCGCCAAGCTGCAGCGAACGCCCGTTATCCACGATAATAATATGCATCTCATCCGGACCATCCGCATCGACCTCGCGGCGCGGCCCCGAAATAGCCGACATGTACACGGTAAGCTTCTGCCCAGTCGCCGACCGCGGCAGCAAAGTCGCCATGACTTCCAAATCGGCGAACGAAGGAATAATACGCTCCATCCCCATCAGCGTAATTTGCGTCTTCGGAACGGTCGTCACCATCCGTGCATTGCCCTCATTCTCGAACAAGACCATAGATCCAGTCTCGGCTATGGCAAAGTTACAGCCTGTCATGCCGATGTCCGCTTCCAGGAACCGCTCACGCAATTTGCGACGAACGAAGCCGGCAAGAATCTGCGTATCCGGTTCAAGTGTTTCTCCGGCATCCGCCGAGAGCAAATCTGCAATTTGATAGCGATTCAAGTGAATAGCCGGAATGATGATATGGGATGGCGTTTGGCCAGCCAATTGAATGATATATTCACCAAGATCGGTCTCAATCGCCTCGACCCCGATCGACTCCAATGCCGTGTTGAGATGAAGCTCCTCGGTCACCATCGACTTGGACTTCACGACCGATTTGGCCTCCACATGCTTCGCAATATCAAGCGAGATCTTAACCGCATCCGCAGCCGTCTCGGCAAAATGCACATGGACGCCGTTCGCCCGCGCATTGTTCACAAACAGATTCAAGTAATAATCGAGATGCGCGATCGTATGAAGACGGATTTGCCGTCCGCGCTCACGCCAATCGTCCCAGTTGCCATGATCCTCGGCTGCTTTTTCCTTGCCCGTACGCAGACGCTCTGTCGTAAACCGAACCGCTTTACGCAGAAAATCATTGTTCAGCGCGATATCCGCCCGTTCTTTGACCGTGCTGCCGCCAACCGCTCCTGCTCCGCTCATGCGCCTTTCACTCCTTCATAGAGAAGCTCCGCCAGATGCATCACGCGCACTGGTTTATCCCGATAACGCAAATTGCCCGCAATGTTCATGAGGCAAGCCATATCCAGGCCGACCAGCACTTCCGCTTCTGTCTCCAGTACATGATCGCTCTTCTCGCTCACCATCGCACCGGAAATATCCGACATTTTCACCGCAAACGTACCCCCGAACCCGCAGCAATCATTGGCAAAAGGAAGCGGAATAAGCTCCATCCCCTGCACCTGCTTCATCAGCATAAGCGGTTCCTCCTTCACGCCCAGCAGACGGCTGCCGTGGCAGGAAGGATGATAAGTGACTTTGTGCGGGAAGCTTGCGCCGACATCCGTAACTCCAAGCACTTGAACCAGAAATTGCGTAAATTCATAGGATTTCTCCTGCAGCTTAATCGCTTTCTCCAGCATGACAGGATCGTTCTCGAACAGCTTCGGATAATGATGAATCATGCCGGTACATGAGCCCGAAGGAGAAATGACGAAATCGCAATCTTCAAAAGCAGCCAGAATCGTAGCCGCCGTCTCCCGCGCTTCCTTCCAGTAGCCGCTGTTGAAAGCAGGCTGACCGCAGCAGGTTTGTACCGTTGGAAATTCCACCGTCACACCGTATCTAGCTAACAACCGTACCATCGCTTCACCGACCGGAGGATATAAGGCATCGCTTAAACAAGTTATAAATAAGGAAACTTTCACGCTCATCGGCACCTCGCCTTATGAAATAGTTATGATATCATTTTATCAGGTTGTCAGACATGTTGACAATAGAAAAATGCGGAGACTTGGCTCAATCCCCTGTTTACAACTCAACTACTTGGTGATACTATGTAGTGGTACTAAGCGATACAAAGTAGCTTGGAGGACGCTTATGGAAAACCTTACGGAAATGCTGAAAGGAATTCTGGAAGGCTGCGTGCTTGAAATCATCGGCCGGAAAGAAACCTATGGCTATGAAATCGTAAAAACGCTCAATACGCTCGGCTTTGAGGATGTCGTCGAAGGTACGGTCTACACGATACTCATTCGGCTCGAGAAGAATCAACTCGTTGATATCGAGAAGAAGCCATCCGACGTCGGTCCACCAAGGAAGTTTTACCGGTTGAATGACGCCGGGCAGCGCGAGCTCCAGCTGTTCTGGGACAAATGGGGTTACATTTCGTCAAGACTTACCCAACTGAAGGAGGATAGCCGTGTTTAAGAAAATAGCTCATTCCATCCGAGAAGGACATAAACAGAAAAAAGTATACAGAGCATGCATCAAACGTTCAAAAAAGCTTCCCTATGAATACCGTGAGGTTTACAATATTGCCTCCCATTATATGCTGACCTTCTCCTCACAGGATCCCGCAGTCATCAACCTATTCCCCGAAATGCTCGACATGTTCGAGCTGGCTGCCGCTGAAGGACGAGACGTATTGGATCTTGTCGGAAATGACGTTATGGCTTTCTGTGACGGATTGCTTGAAGGTGTCGCTTCTCAGACTTGGACAGGGCAAATGCGCGCCAAAATGAATGCATCCATTCATAAAAAACTAGGCAAATAGGAGGCAATCAGCATGCCGACGAACAATCTAGCCATCGAGGTTAAGGGCCTCAAGAAGGCTTATAAGAATATAGAAGTGCTGCGAGGCGTGGACTTCACCGTACAGCAAGGTTCAACCTTTGCCCTGCTCGGTTCCAACGGTGCCGGTAAAACCACGATCATCAAAACACTTGCCACCTTGCTTCAGCCTGACAGCGGGCAAGCGAAGATTAATGGCTATGATGTCACCTTGCAGCCGGATCAGGTACGTAAGGATATCAGCCTGACGGGTCAGAGCGTCACCGTCGACTACATTCTGTCCGGCCGCGAGAATCTTCGCATGATGGCCAAACTACGCCATTTACCCAATCCTGACAAACAAGCCGAAGAACTCTTGCGCCGCTTTGACCTGCTGGGTGCCGCCGATCGCCGCATCGCCACTTATTCAGGTGGCATGTGCAGGCGTTTGGATTTGGCCATGAGTTTGCTGGGTAATCCACGGGTTATTTTTCTCGATGAGCCGACCACCGGTCTTGACCCTCAATCCCGCATTGCCATGTGGGAAATCATCAAAGGTCTTGCGAAGTCAGGCGTCACCGTCTTCCTTACTACGCAATATTTAGAAGAGGCCGACCAGCTTGCCGATCAAATCGCCATCTTACATGAAGGCAAAATCGTAGCAAACGGAACTCCCGCAGAGCTTAAAAACTTGCTGCCACGCGGACATTTGGAACTCCGGTTCGACAATGAAACTTCACTATATCAAGCACTTGAGCTATTTGCCGATTACAACGCGGCAGCAGATGAGCACAACCTCACGCTCTCCGTCATCACGGACGGAAGTACGAAGCAAATGCTCAAGCTGCTAACTAAAGCAGCGGATGCGGAAATCGAAATTGCTGAGTTTGCGCAAAAACTACCTACGCTGGAAGATGTATTCCTGACATTCGTCACTGGCGAAAAGGAGCGATCCCTATGAAGCTGATGCATGTGCTGAGCGATACTGCCGTTATGAGCGGACGCGTTATCCGCTACTCCACCCGCAGCATTGATACCATTATTACCGTCCTTGCTATGCCCATTATGATGATGCTGCTCTTCGTTTACGTCTTCGGCGGCGCGATGGACACCGGCGATTTAAGCTATATCAATTACATTGTGCCTGGAATCCTACTCTTCTGTATTGCCAGCGGTGTTGCCTATTCATCGCTCCGCATCAATAACGATCTCACAAAAGGCGTTTTCGAGCGCTTCCACTCCATGCCCATCGCAAAGGTCTCTATTCTTGGTGGTCATGTGATCGCATCCTTAGTGTTTAACTTAATTTCGTTGATTGCGATATTCATCGCTGCCTTCTTGATGGGATTTCGACCTCAAGCAGACTTGCTCGGTTGGGCCTTAGCCATTCTCATTCTAGTGCTCAGCATCCTCGCATTCACATGGATTGCCGTTACCTTCGGCTTGCTTGCCAAAACGTTCGAAGGTGCCGGGGTATTTGCTTACATTCTGATGTTGCTTCTATTCGTCAGCTCGGCGTTTGCCCCAACCGACAGCATGCCTAAGGTTGTTCGCGCATTTGCAGAATACCAGCCCATGACGCCGCTCATCGAAAGCATTCGTTCTCTCTTACTCGGAGGAACGGCCGATAAGACAACACTTGCGGCGGTGTTATGGAGTTCGGCAATCCTTGTTGTGTTCTGCTACTCCGCGTTGAAGGTGTATAAGCGGCGAATGAAATAAAACAAAAAAAGATGACTTCTGATTCGTGAATACATCAGAAGTCATCTTTGCCGTTTACACCGTCTGGACCGAAATTTCTGTACGTTCCGCAAGCTGCAGCCGCGTCTCCTGCGGAAGCCGTTGATCGGTAATGATCCGATCAATATCGCTCATGTCTGCGACATGCGTGAACGCCTGTACGCCGAACTTGCTGGCATCGGCCAGCAAGACAACCTCATCCGCCATACCGATCATTTTCTGCTTGATGCGCGCTTGCAGCTCATTCGACTCGCTAATGCCGCGGTCCAAATGAACGCCTTTGCATGAGAGAAATACTTTATCGACATGGTAAAGGTCGAGCGACCGTTCCGCCAGCGGACCAACAAAAGATAACGAGCGCTGCGCCAGTAAGCCGCCTGTCGAAATCACTTCGATGCGCTCCTTGCTGCTCAGCTCGGTCGCTACTTTAATCGAATTGGTCAGCACCGTCAGTGGAAAATCCGGCAGATACGAAGCCATATACCACGCGGTCGAGCTCGCGTCGAGCAAGATGCGGTCTTTCGGGCGAATGAGCTTCACCGCCTCCTGCGCAATCCGCTTCTTCTCTTCCGCGTGCGTAATTTCCCGCTCCGCATACGGAATTTCCGGCTGTTGCTGCTGCGGCAGATCCTTCACACTGACCGCGCCGCCATGAGAACGGCGAAGCCTGCCTGCCTGCTCAAGCCGGTCCAGGTCGCGGCGGATCGTCTCCTCCGTCACCTGGCACAGCTCGCTAAGCTCCGTTACCCGAATGCTGCCCCGTTCATTTACCAGTCCTACTATTTTCTCATAACGCTCTGCAACCAGCATAGTCATCCTCTTCTCGCGAACTGCTCATATTGCCTGCTACATGAAAGGGCTGCCCGCCTTCAAGCGGCGCAGCCAGCCATCTTAATTTATTTCAGTCCCGTCAAAGCACGGAATTTCCCGTATGCATCTTCCCATAATTGGCGTTCCTGCGGCTCGTACACCACAACAGGGAACGACTCCCGGATCACCTTACGCGCTTCCCAAATATCAGAGAGCTCGCCTTGCGCAATCCACTGCACGACTAGGTTGCCAAGTGCGCTGCCTTCAACCGGACCGGCCCAAACCGGCTTGCCGATCGCATTCGCCGACCACTGGCACAGAAGTACATTCTGAATACCGCCGCCAACCATGTGCAAACCGCTGAACGATTTGCCAGACAGCCGCTCTGTTAATTCAAGCACATAACGGTATTTCAGTGCAAGACTTTCCAGAATACAGCGAACGATAGCGCCCGGTGTTGCCGGTGCTGTCTGCCCCGTTGACACGCAATATTGACGAATGCGCGTTGGCATATCGCCTGCATGAAGGAACATCGGATCATCCGGCTCGATGAGAGCACCGAACGCCGGCGCTTTCTCCGCCATCGCGATCAGCTCAGGGAAGCTGTACGATTGACCTTCACGCTCCCAAGCTCTGCGGCTTTCCTGCAAAATCCACAGCCCCATAATGTTCTTGAGCAGACGGTATGTACCGTACACGCCGCCTTCATTCGTGAAATTCAGCTCCTGCGCGAGATCATTAATAATCGGCTGATCGATCTCCGTCCCCATTAGCGACCAAGTGCCACAGCTTAAGTAGGCAAAATCCCGCTCCAGCGCCGGTACCGCCGCAACCGCAGAACCCGTGTCGTGTTCGGCTGCAGCATACACCGGAACTGCGCCGATGCCAAGCTCTTCCATAAGCGAAGACCGCAATTGACCCACTCGTGCACCAGGCTGAACAACGTCGCCGAACAGCGAAGGCGAGATTCCAATCGCTTCAAGCAGCGGCTGGTCCCAGCGTCCTTCTAGCGGGTTATACAGCTGCGTCGTTGTCGCATTGGAGAATTCATTATGCATCTCGCCGGTCAAGAAGTAACGAAGCAGATCCGGAATCATCAGGAAACGTTCTGCACCTTCAAGAAGCGGAGAGTTCGCTTCCTTCAGCGCCGCAAGCTGGTAAATCGTATTGAACGGCAGAAACTGAATCCCTGTCCGGCCGAAAATCATCTCCGTGGTCAGACGCACCTTCGTGCGCTCCATAACACCATCGGTATGATGATCGCGATAGTGGTACGGATTGCCAAGCAGCTCGCCGCCTCGACCGATAAGTCCGAAGTCGACCGCCCAGGAATCGATGGCGAGACTTGCCGGCGTTTCGCCGGCATGCTTCGCCTTTAGCAGTCCCTGTTTAATCTCGTGAAACAAACGGAGAATATCCCATTGCAAACGGTCGCCAACGCCGACCGGGTCATTGCCGAATCGGTGGAGTTCCTCCACCTCAATGATGCGATTATTCAATCGGCCTAGCAGCGCTCTTCCGCTGCTGGCTCCAAGGTCATAAGCCAGAATGCTTGGCAAGCTGCATCCTCCTATACGTTAGATTCTGCTGCTTCGACCGGTTCTTTGCCACGTTGCAGCAGCACTGCTTGCTCGTAAGCTTTCACTTCGGCAAGCCATGCTTCGCGCACAGGCACGCCGTTCTTCTCGCAGTAGTAATCCCAAACTGCGCCGAACGGGTAAGACTTGAATTCCTCTTGCAGCGCAAGGCGAGTCGTATAATCTCCTTCAAGCTCAGCTTGACGCAGCGCTTCAACCGGATCCAGCATTGCTCTCATCAGCGCTTTAATCGTGTTGCGCGTCCCGATAACCCAAGCTGCGACACGGTTAATGCTGGCATCGAAGAAATCAAGTCCGATATGTGTTTTGCCAAGCAGTTCGCCGCGGACAAGCTCACGACCGATATCAATCAGCTCGTCGTCCATCGTGACGACATGATCGCTGTCCCAGCGCATTGGGCGGCTGACATGAAGCAGAATGCCGTCAGTGAACAACGAAATCGCAGACAGCTTATTCGAAATGACTTCCGTCGGATGGAAATGGCCCGCATCCAGACAGATCAGTTTATTGTTCTGCATGCCATAGCCCATATAGAATTCATGCGAACCGACGACATAGGCTTCCGAGCCCAAGCCGAACAGTTTGCTTTCCACTGCATCCAGGTTATGAGCAGGGTTCAACTCTTCCTCGAATACTTGATCCAGCGCATCCTTGAGCCGTTTACGCGGCGCCAAACGATCCGCCGGCGTATCCTTGAAGCCGTCCGGAATCCATACGTTCGTGACGCAGGTTTGGCCTAGCTGCTCGCCGAAATACGCGCCGATCTTACGGGATGCTTTGCAGTGGTCGATCCAGAATTGACGAATTTCCGGATCCGGATGGCTCAGCGTGAAGCCGTCCTTCGACTTCTCGTGGGAGAAGCAGGTTGGGTTGAAATCAAGGCCGAGGCCTTGCTCCTTCGCCCAATCGACCCATTTCTGAAAATGCTTCGGTTCGATTTTGTCCAGCTCAACTTGCTCGTTAGTATCTACATATATTGCATGCAGATTAAGCTTGTGCTTACCCGGAATCAGGGAGAACGCCAGCTCCAAATCTGCGCGAAGCTCTTCCGGCGTACCGGCAGCCCCAGGATAATTACCGGTAACGGAGATCCCTCCGGTCAGCGCTTGGCCTTTATTCAGGAAGCCGCGTACATCGTCTCCCTGCCAGCAGTGCATTGATATTTTAATTTGAGCCAGCTGCTCAAGTGCCGCATCCACATCAATACCATGACGTGCATACAGCGCTTTGGCTGCCTCATAATTGGCTTGAATTGTTTGGTCCATCTCACATGCTCCTTTTATCGTTATTTGAGAGGATGAGCTACGACTGACATTAATGCATTCTCCGCCTGGGTTGCATCCAAACGGCTGTATTGCACGATAATCGGAATATCGCTCAATACCTCAATCGCATAAGGAACGCCGACCGGAATGAACTCTCCGGCTGACGACAGAGTAGAGGTACGGATATGTTTGGTTCGTCTGCCTGGTACGACAACAAGAATGTTCTCGATCGGATTGCGATCCTCGAAGAAAATAGTCATCCGAATGAGTGCGTCTTCGGAAGCACAATTGAGCACACATACCGATTCATGGCTTTCAAGTGAACCTTTACTCGTTGGAGGAATATAACCGTCCGGAATAATCCAGTGTTTCTCGCCTCTTGCTTGATACATGCCCGCACCAACCTCTCTTATCGTGTGAATGCTGCCGGCACGCCGCCGTCGATCGTCAACATACAACCCGTTGTTTTATCAGCCTTGGACGATGCGAAGAATGCAACGCCTTCAGCGATATCGCGCGGGTAGATGTTAACAAGCAGCGTCGTCCGTTTACGGTAGTACTCTTCCAGTTGATCCGGCTCGATACCGTAAGCGGCTGCCCGCTCGTTGCGCCAGCTGCCGTTCCAGATCGTAGAACCCTGCAGAATCGCATCCGGCAAAATCGTATTGCAGCGAATGCCGAACTCCCCGCCTTCTGCTGCCACGCAGCGTGCCAAGTGGGCCTCGAGTGCTTTGGCCGAACTGTACGCCGATGCGCTCTTGCCCGCATATACGGAGTTTTTCGATCCGATGAATACCATGTTGCCGCCGATTGCTTGCTCTTTCATCAACTTGAACGCTTCACGAGCCACAAGGAAGTAACCTGTGCCAAGCACGTTCATGTTCAGGTTCCATTCTTTCAAGGAAGTCTGGTCAAAAGGACTCGATGTTGCAAGACCTGCGTTGTTCACGATAATGTCGATACCGCCGTAAGTAAGAGCTGTTTCGGCAATAGCAGCCATAACCGCTTCTTCGCTTGTTACGTCCATTTTCACAGCAGCCGCACGGCCTTCGCCGAACTTCCCGTTAATTTCGCCGGCTACTCGCTCCGCACCTTCCAAATTCAGGTCAGCAAGCACAACATGCGCACCTTCGGAAACGAGGCGGCGAGCCGTTTCGCTGCCGATACCGCCGGCACCGCCGGTAATGAACGCCACTTTGCGGGAGAATTCCGCTTCTGCAGGAGCAAGCGACAATTTGTACAGCTCAAGCGGCCAGTACTCCACGTTGTAGGACTCGTTCTCGCTTAGGGAGACGAAATCGCCAAGCGCTGTTGCGCCGCGCATAACCGCAATGGCACGGTGGTAGAGTGCGCCGCTTACTTTGGAGTTGGACCAGCTCTTGCCTGTATTAATCATGCCGATTCCCGGGATCAGAATAACGCGCGGCGCAGCTTCGAACATCACGTCGCCTTCATTCTTATTCCGCTCGAAATAGGCTTCATATTGTTTCTTATACGCAGCGATGCTTTCTTTCAGAATCGCTTTCAAGCCATCGATGTCATCTACGTTCGGCGTCCAATCGATGAACAATGGAACAACCTTCGTGTGAACGAGGTGATCCGGGCATGCTGCACCGACTTGGGACAGCTCAGGGGATTTCGCGCCGCCAACGAATGCCAGTACATCGTCTGCATCGTCGAATGTCAGAATCATTTTCTTCGCATCGCTTACTGCGCCGCGAATCGTTGGCATCACTTGTGCAGCGATGCTTCTGCGCAGATCTGCTTCAAGCGCTGCGTGTTTCACGCCGCCGAACAGTTTCGCTTCATTGACGCGAGCTTCGATGAAGTCTTCCGCTTCTGTGATGATTTTGATCGTTTGCGCGTACGCTTCCTCGGACGTTTCGCCCCAAGTGACAAGACCGTGTTTCTCCATGAGCACGAGCTCTGCTTTAGGGTTCGAAAGCACGCCTTGCGCGATCATTTTGGAAAGGGTGAAGCCTGGGCGTACATAAGGGACCCATACGAAACGGTCGCCGAAAATTTCTTTGGCCAGCTCTTTGCCGTTATCTGCGCAGCACAGGCTGATGATGGAATCCGGATGAGTATGATCCACATGTTTGAATGGAAGGAATGCATGCAGCAGCGTTTCAATAGAAGCGCGCGGGTGTTTGCTGTCGATCATGCAATGTGCGAGGTAGCCGACCATTTCTTCGTCGGACATCTCGTCGCGCTCGAACAGCGGACGGATATCCTCCAAGCGCAGACCTGTGAAGTTGCCTGCTTTCATCGTAGCAAGGTCAGATCCGCTTCCTTTCACATACATCACTTCAATGTCACGACCGCGGAAATCCTGAACCGTCGTCTTGCTCGACGTGTTGCCGCCGCCCCAGTTGCATACACGGCGATCCGTACCGATGATATTAGAACGATAAACCAACTGCGCAAGTCCGCCTTGCAGTTCCGATGCTTTCTCTTGCTCCCACAAACTTTGTACCATTGTGAATACCTCCGAATGAGTTTGATATATGATGTTGAAAATAGTTTAACATGTTTGTTTGTTTTTGAATACAGAAATTCAAAGAAAAACAAAAAGAGCTCAGAATGAGCAGCGAAAGTGAATCTTCGCTGAGTTTCCGAGCTAGCTTATCGTGCTGAGGTTGCTTCCCAGGTAGATTTCCTGGTGTACTTCATGGGCTCGAATCAAGCGAAAGAGTAGCTCCCAGGGCAACACATTCACCGATTCGCTACCTGCAGATCCCTTGGTACCCTTCTTTCGCTCAATTCGCTGAATTTTCTACCATGTAGATACCCTGGTACGTTTCATGCGTTCATTTCGGCGAATTTGCTACCATGTAGACACCTTGGTTCGCTTCTTTCGCTCATTTCGCCGGGAATCGTGACGGTCATGCCATCCTTCACACCGGCTTACTTCACCGACTGAGCCCCGATCGTGAAAGGCTCACACAACGCGCCGATTCAATAATTCATCCCATTGCAACTACAGACGATTTTCCACCTTTGCAAGACCTATTTCCCTCCTAGCATGCAGGGCATTTAAGTTATGATTACAGTTGTACTCTGCTCGATTAGCAGAGCACGATTGAAGCGGCAAAGGGGATTGACAGATGAAACCACAGCATTTATTTAACCAATATGGACTTAAAGTTACTTATGAGAATGGCGATACCCCTAGTTACGAAACGGCGGGCTGGGTGAAAGGTGATGGTGGTCAAGACGAACTTGGCCGCTACGAAACGCATCTATTGCCTTTTCATGATGCGGAAGAAACAAGCCATCTGACACTTGAGCTTCGTTGTTATGCACACACCGTGAGCGCGTATATGTCCGTTCAATTAAAGCAGGATGTGTTCGGTGTCACGCATGCTTTGGCGGCGGATAACGGCATCTTGCTGTCGGTCGGCGAGCCTGTCGGCACCTTGGAAGGTGTGCTGGCCCACTATAATGCGTACAAATGGTGGTGGACCAGACCTTATATGGCGAAGAGCACAGCTGCGCTCCCCGAGAAAACGCAAGCGCTGCTCTGGAAAGCGAACGACCGCTATACCCAGCTGTTCCCGCAATGCTCGAATGTGTTCAAAACAACGCTGCGCGGTGACGGTGAGGGGCTGCAGTTTGTTATTTCTCCGCTGCTTCGCGGAGTAAGGACGGGTCGCGAGCTGCTGTTTGTTTTGCACGAAGGCGCTAGTGCTTATGATGTGGTTGAGAAAGCCGCAGAGGCCGTATTCCTCGCTCGGAAAGAACCGATTCGCCTGCGCGAGTCGAAGCGGTATCCGGAGGTTTTCGAATATTTGGGATGGTGCACATGGGATGCGTTCTACCATGATGTCTCGCAGAAGGGTATTGAAGATAAAGCCGCGGAGCTGAAAGCTAAACAGGTTCCTGTCAAATGGGTGATGATCGATGACGGCTGGTCACCGGTACGCGAGAAAGCGCTCGTATCGTTTCAGGAAGACCGCTCGAAGTTTCCGGATGGACTTGCCGGTACGGTAAGCAAGCTTAAGAATGAGTACGGCGTCAATTGGGTCGGTGTATGGCACGCGTTTACGGGTTATTGGCATGGCGTTGATCCGGAGGGCGAGATTGCCCTTAAACATCGTGACCTGCTGCAGGCCGACACTGCAGGGCGTCTCGTACCGAGCACGGATGCGAAGAGTGGCTTCGGCTTCTGGAAGCAATGGCATAGCTGGTTGGCTGGGCAAGGCATCGATATGCTGAAGGTCGACAGCCAGAGCTCTTTGATCGAATTTGTCAAAGGCCAGCAGCCTCTTGGACAAGCGGCGAAAGGATTGCATGAAGCGTTGGAAGCTTCGGCATCGCTCTATTTTGACGGTCGGTTGATTAACTGCATGGGCATGGCACAGGAGAATGTTTGGAGCCGCGTCAACTCCGCGATTTCGCGCAACAGCGACGATTTCTATCCAGCCAAACCAGAATGGTTCCGTGAGCATGCGCTCCAGAACGCCTACAATTCGTTCTATCACAGCACGCTGTACTGGGGCGATTGGGATATCTGGTGGACTTCCCACGAAGATAGCCTTGCTCATGCCGTTCTCCGCGCGATTAGCGGCGGCCCGGTTTATGTCAGCGACAAAGTCGGCGAAACCGATGCTGACGTGCTTCGCCCGCTTATTCTGTCGGATGGCCGCGTGCTTCGTACCGACAAACCAGGCGTGCCGACAGAGGATGTGCTGCTGGTGAACCCTGTCGAAACAGCGGTGCCGCTCAAAATCATGAGCCGCTCCGGCGACAGCGGCTTGCTCGCTGCGTTCCACATTCATGCGGAAGCCGCGCCGCTCGAAGGCGAGTTCCGTTTGAGTGACATAGACGGACTGGAGGCTGACGCCGAGTATGCCGTTTACGACTACTTCGGCCGCAGCGCTTCGTTGCTGGACGAGTCGGGGGGTTATGGCTTCACCGTTGAACGCGGAAAGCCGCAGCTGTTTAGTGTTGCACCTTATCGCAATGGTTTTGCAAGCTTCGGCCTAATCGATAAGTACGTTTCGGCAGCAACCGTCAAATGGATGCTCGCTCAACCGGATCGTGCAACCGTGCTGCTTCACGAAGGCGGCGTATACGGTTTTGCGGCGAAGTCCGCACCATTATGTGCGTCCGTAAATGGAAAAGCGGTTGAGATTCAATTCGAGAACGGCTGCTATTTGATAGCTTGCGATTCGGTGGCAAAAGTGCATATCGAAATTAAGTGGACATAGACAAAATCAAAACCGGCATATTATTTCTCCGTTAGGTTACAGTAATCCAACCTAGACGAAATGGACTTGAAGGCGTTAAAATGAAATAGATGGCGAAGAACGCCCCGAGAAACATCCTTTAAGGATGCCTCGGGGCGTTTTCATTTTTATTTTCTGGAGGAGGATGTCTAAATGGCATTGCACGGATTCAACGAAGCCCATAAGAAATGGTTGACTCATCACCTCAGTTTAAGATCAGGAGAACGCAAAGGTCGATTGGAACGCGGTCATGCACATGGGGAAGTTTTGTTCGCTCGCAGTATCTGGTGGGAGCTGCAAGGAAGCTTGGAACATCTGCATCCTGAGTTCGAAATCGAGGATTGGCGCGGCAGACCATGGTTTGCGGACTTCGCATTTTTGCCTCCGGGCGGTTATCTTAAACTGCTCATCGAGGTCAAAAGCTTTTCATCCCATGCCCGGGATATGGACCGTTTCAAGTTCAGCGGCAATTGCAATCGAGAGATTTATGTGCAAGCGATCGGCTATCGATTGATCTCCATTCCGTATGACGATATAGAAAGAAATCCTGAATTAATTATTAGTCTGCTGCGACTTTATCTGAATCAATTCCTGCCTAATGCACAGATCGTCAGTCGATCTCTCATAACCGAAAAGGAGGTTATGCGTTTTGCGCTTGTGCTAGGGAAACCCGTCAAACCAATCGATATTTCAAGACACCTCGCTATCAATTACCGCACGACACTACGCCATATTCGTGAATTGGTCTCCAAAGGTAAACTTCGTCCAGTCATCTCGGGCAAAGGTACCAAAGTGTTAGGGTACGAAATCACACCTACTGCACGACTCGACGTTAACATGCACTAAGTACAATACATTCTCTCTATTCATGCCTCTGATGACGTGTGGAGTGTATGGAGTACAAGTCAAATCAATATTTTTAGGAAATACATCTGGAATTCAGTAGTTCAATTGTATTGGTTACACGTTAGCTACATACTTTGCCACAAATCCTCCGTTTGAAGTGTAGTTTTTACATCTCAAAAAGTGTTTAGGTCAAAATCACACTTCCTGCTCGAATCGAAGACGTTAACATGCACTAAGTACAATACATTCTCTCAATTCATGCCTCTGGAGACGAGTGAAGTGTATGGAGTACAAGTCAAATCAATATTTTTAGGAAATACATCTGGTTTTCAGTAGTTCAATTGTATTGGTTACACGTTAAGCTACATACTATGCCACAAATCCTCCGTTTGAAGTGTAGTTTTTACATCTCTATTTATGTCGAGAGGAACCGGGAGGAGTCGAGCGAACTCGGAAAAGGTGGTGTAAGGAACCGGCGTGTAGCAGGCGTGCTCGGTATGGTGTTGTGGGAATCTGGCGTGTGGCGGGCGCGCTCGATATGGTGGTGTGGGAATCTGGCGTGTGGCGGGCGCGCTCGATATGGTGGTGTGGGAATCTGGCGTGTGGCGGGCGTGCTCGGTATGGTGGTGTGGGAATCTGGCGTGTGGCGGGCGTGCTCGGTATGGTGGTTTGGGTATCTGGCGTGTGGCGGGTGTGCTCGGTATGGTGGTGTGGGAATCTGGCGTGTGGCGGGCGTGCTCGGTATGGTGGTTTGGGAATCTGGCGTGTGGCGGGCGCGCTCGATATGGTGGTGTGGAAATCTGGCGTGTGGCGGGCGCGCTCGGTGAGTGCGTGCTGGTATAACAAGGCGCATATACAAAAATCCCGTCTTCGGCACTCCGGGAGACGGGATTCAATTCCTTTATTTCAGCACAGCATCCTTCTTCGCAGCGCCAGTAAGAAATTCAAGCACACGCGGCAGCTTCATGTTCCAGTAGCCCCACTCGTGCAGGCCTGGTTCTTCCTCATACGTAAGCTCAACGCCCAGCGCCTTCAAGTGCTTCAGGAAGCGGATATTATCAGCATAGAGGAAGTCTTCCGTTCCGCAGCATTGATACAGCGCAGGAAGCTCTTTGCCCGATCGTGCCGCGACATTCGCGAGGTGGAACAAGTCGTCCTTGTGCTCCATCGTACCTGCCACATCACCGAAAATATCAGTGAACTCGCTGCCTTCAAACAAGTTCTCAATCGCGCGAATATCCAGCGCGCCGGAGAAGCTCGCTGCAGCAGCGTAACGATCCGGATGTGCAAGCGCCAATTTCATTGCGCCGTAGCCGCCCATCGATAGGCCAGCTGCAAAGGTATCTTCTCTGCGGTCCGAAATCGGGAACATCGCTTTGACGATCTTCGGAAGCTCCTCGCTTACATAGGTCCAGTACTTTGCGCCATGCGCCATATCCGAGTAGAAGCTGCGGTGCACGTTCGGCATGACGACGAACATGCGGTATTTCGAAAGCTGGTACTCTAGCGTCGTTTGGCGAAGCCACGTATTCTCGTTATCACTTAACCCATGGAGCATGTACAGCACCGGCAGCTTCTCGCCCGGCTGCACATCCTGCGGCATCACGATAGATACCGATGAGGTCATCCCCAATACGCTTGAAAAAAAATCCATATGAATGACTGCCATCGTTCATTCTCCTCCTGTAGCTGCAATAGAATCCGCAATCGTTTCTATAGGACTTGCGCCTCGTCATAGCGAAGCAATCGAACGCCACCGCTCCTCACGGCTTCGAGCACACGCGAATCCGTAAACATCAAACGCTCCCAGTGACGATCTTGCGCAACCTTCGTACCCGGATAATCCGAGTTTCCCCAGCTCCGAGTCTCTTCATCGTCATAGCCGGGATGGCCGACGATCAAATACTGCCCCGGCGCGGCAAGCTTCAGCCTAGCGACAAACTGATCCACCGGATCACCCACACTCGCTCTCGCACTCACTTCCGCATTCGTCCCCGCTCCAACTCCCGCAGCTCCGCCAAGCTCCGGCAATCTGCCCGTAAACGGTCGATGACTGATAAGCCCCTCCTGCAAGCACCATGCATCAAAAGCCGCATCGAGCCCTTTGACCGCCCACTCGAAGAACATATGCGAATCGGCATATGTAATTTCGAACCCGGCAGCACGCAGCTTGTCCAGCTGCGCCTTCATCTCGCTCAAGATCTGCTCGACATCCGGCTGCGCGGCAAGCCACAGCCCCGGATGCTGCTTGAAATAGCCATCCGCATCAACAAGTGTGGGCACTTGCGATGCCGGAAGCAGCGGCTTCCAGCGGAATGTCTCCCATTCCGCATTCATTGTAGCATGAAGACCGAAGCAGGTGCTTCGGTCTCCGGCAAACAAAGCCGCCGCATGATCAAGCGCGGCGCCTGTTGCCATCACGGAGACGTTGCGCACGATGCCGTGCTTCACGCTCTCCGCGATCGCCAGGTTATGCGACTCGCAATTTCCGCAGTCGTCGGCTCTCGTAATTAATGATACCGGACTGTTCGTACTGTTCGTACCGTTCGTCATGAAAAGATCCTCGCTTCACATTGGATTTATTCTTTGACAGAACCCATCGTTATCCCCGTGATGAAATAGCGCTGAAGCAGCGGATAAATAATGAGAATCGGCAGCATCGTTACGGCGATTTTGGCCGAGTTAAGCGTTTCGCTCGAGACTTTCGTAAGCTGACTTACGTTCTCCGTGGTGATTTTCGTCGGATCGATGGTAACAACGACCTGCTGTAAATACGTTTGCAGCGGAATTAAGTTGCTCTTCGTGACGTAGATCATCGCAGAGAAGTACTCATTCCATGTGGTAACGACGTTGAATAGCGTAATGGTCGCAAGTACAGGCAACGAGAGCGGCAAGTAAATGAGTACCAGCTTCCGCCATGCGCCTGCTCCGTCCATGCCAGCCGATTCGTCCAGTTCCTTCGGCAGGTTGCGGAAGAAGTTCATCACCAGAATAGCGTTGTACACGTTAACCAGACCCGGCAGAATCAGAACCCAGAAGTTGTTCATCATCCCGAGGGATTTGATTGTCAGGTACGTCGGTACGAGGCCGCCGTTAAACATCATGACGAAAACGAATACCCACATATAGACGTTCCGCGATTTAAATTGTCTGGTTTCACGCGATAGCGGGTATGACATCAGCACAGTGACAAGCAAGCTAAATCCAGTATAAGTGACGGTACGTTTCACCGAAACCCAGAAAGAGAGGAAGAATTGCTTATCCGTAAACACTTTTTGATAGGAGCTGATATCAAAGCCCTTCGGCCATAGAAAAACTTGTCCAGCCATTGCGAAGGAAGCTTTACTCAGCGACAATGCCAGCGTATGAATAATAGGCGCAACGGACAGAAGAGATACGACTACCATGAAAAGCAGCAGAAATACGTCAAATGACCGCGAACCGAGCGTTTTATTTTGAACCATACCATTTCACCTCGCTTGTATACACTAGAAGATACGATAATTAGCAAATCGATAAGCCATCGTATAAGTAAGAATAACCAGGATGAAGCTCACGACGGAATTAAGCAGTCCGATCGCGGTTGCCATCTCGTATTGGGCGGACATCAGCCCCGAGCGGTACACATACGTATCAATAATATCGCCGGATTCCATGACCAATACGTTGTACATGTTGAAGACTTGGTCGAAGCCCGCATTAAGCACACCATTAAGGCTCAGCGTAGCAAGCAGCGCGATCGTCATCGCAATACCCGGCAATGTAATATTCATTAGTTTCTGGAAACGTCCTGCTCCGTCAATTTCAGCCGCTTCATAGAGCGAAGGGTTGATGTTAGTGAGGGCAGCTAAGTAGATGATGGTAGAGAAACCAAACTCTTTCCATACGTTAGAAGAGACGATGATCGTGCGGAACCATTCATTGCTCCCAAGGAACATTTGCGGTTCGAAGCCAAACCAGCTGTGCAGCACCCAGTTCACAGGACCGCTAAGGGAAAGTACATCTTTGAGAATACCTGCAACGACTACCCAAGACAGGAAATGGGGCAGATACACGATGGTTTGAACGGTACGTTTAAACCATCGAAGTCTAATTTCATTGAGCATAAGCGCGAATACGACTGGCACAATAATGAGGGTGATGATTTTACCGAACGAAATAATCAAGGTGTTGCGCAGAATCGTGGCACTTTCCGGATTGTCGAGCACGAAGAGAAAATGCTTGAAGCCTGCCCATGGCGAGCCCCAGATGCCTTTAGTAGGCACAAAATCTTTGAATGCCAATACGATACCTGACATCGGATAGATTTGAAAAATCAAGACCAATGCGAGTGCCGGCAACAGCATGATATGAAAATGTATGGATTCCTTCTGCCACAGCTTTGCCATCTCTATAATCCTCCCATCACGCTTAGGAAACGAAAGGCGTTAACCGTTAGGATTAACGCCTTTCCTTCTCCATCAGCTTGAACTAACCTTAATGCGTTTTTGTATACTCTGCGTTTACTTCTTGCGTGATCTTCTCGCCGCCCAGCTTGTTCCACTGCGTTACGAAGCTGTCGAACTCCGAAATATCTTTCTTGCCCATGATGATTTCGAGGAACACTTTCGTTTGCAGGTCAGTAAGCGTCGTGTTGCTTTGCTCCATTGTTGGCGTTGTGCCAGTGAATTCGTTGAATACGTTGTTCAGCTTGTTATGCGATACTACGCCGTTACCTTCCATCCAAGCCAGGAACGTCTTGTAGTTGTTTAGATCTTTCTTCGGATTGTCTTTCTCGGATTTCACTTGATCGAAGATTGGTTTCTCTGCGATATCAAGAATACCTTCTTGTGCTGAACCTGCGAAAATCTCATCGAATTTCTTAACGGTACGAGCTGTTGTATCCGGGAATGCAGGGGAAATTTGTGCGTTCAGACCCCATTGGTTTCTAGTCGAATCGCTTGCTTTGTAGATGCCTGTTGTTTCAAGCTCAAGCAGCTCAGGAATTTTTTTCGTCGAGTTTGCTTTCATCGTGTTCATGATCTTAACAGCAAGTTCCGGGTGTTTGAAGCCTTTCTTAACAACCATGAAGGAATTGGAGTAGAACTCGTTACCTACGTTAACATGGTCGCCTGTCAGGATCGGATAGGCTTTCCACTCGCCTTTAGGATTGTTGTCGATTGCACCGCCGATTGGCCAGTACGGGTTCCACCACATGCCCATCATCATTCCAGCGCGGTCGCTAACTAGGAATTCAGCTGTTTTGTTACCGTCGCGAAGCGCGAATTCGCTGTCGATCGAGCCGTCTTTGTACATTTGCGCCAGTTTGCCAAGCGCTGTTTTCATTTCAGGCGTTGTCGAGCCGTACACGAGCTTACCGGAAGCGTCTTTGACCCACATGTTCGGGAATGCATTCTCTGCCCATACGAAACCAGTCAAAGTGAACGGATCGTTGTTGAACAATTGAGCGCCTTGTACAGCAAGTCCAAGCGTATCTGCTTTACCGTTGCCGTCCGGATCTTGTTCTTTGAACGCTTTGGCTACAGCCATCAGTTCATCCGTTGTTGTAGGAGCTTTCAATTGCAGCTTGTCCAGCCAATCTTGGCGGATCCAAACCATTTGAGCGTTGTTCATATCGTTTACGCTTGGCAAGCCGTACAGCTTACCGTCGAAGGATGCGTTCTCAAGCGCTTTGTTGTCAACCGACGCGTTAACTTCTTTAACCGCATCGCTTGCATATTGCTCGTAAACCGTTGTCAGGTCTTCAAGCATGCCTGCATCGTACATACGTTTCAGAAGCGTTTTTGCAGGCGTCTTGTCGATGTTCTCCACAACGAAGATGTCCGGCAGATCGTTACTTGCAATCATGAGGTTGAATTTATTGGAGTATGCCGATCCATTCGCTTCCCAAAGCGGAGTGGATTTCACGTTAAGCGATGTTTCCAGGTAGGACTTGTATTTATTGTTCTCGAAGGACTCGCCTTCAGGGAACTTCTTAGCTGCTTCCGGGTTGTTGTTCACGATTGTCGTAAACGCAACGGTTTCTGCATATTTGCCAAACGGATCCGCTTTCTCTACTGGTGTGTTAGCCGGTGCTTCCGCCTGTGTGTTGTTCTCGTTATTGGAGTTTGCGGTCTCGTTTGTTTTATCTCCGCAAGCGGTTACAACAAGCATTAATGCTACTGCTGACAACAATGCTGCCTTTTTCAATGCTACCCCTTCTTTCGGCTGTTTAATGTTATTTGGTACATGTCCATCATACCGCCGCATCAAGCCGAATCGTGAGAGAATCGGGACTTATGCATGGGAGAAGAACGTCTGCCCATCGAACTTAGCTGTCGACGCCAGACGACTTTTTTCTCACCTGCATTCGTTTTTTTTCTACCTTACCGCCGCAGCTGGCGCTCTCTGAACTCTGATGGCACCATGCCGGTTTGCAGCCGGAATATCTTGCTGAAGTACTTCTCATCCTGGAAGCCTGTCTTCTCCGCGATCCAATAGATCGGCATATCCGCATGCTGCACCAGCATTTGCTTGGCATTCTCCAGCCGCGCCTCTTTCACTGCCTCATGAAAGGACTTTCCGATGATTTCTTTGAAAATCGTACTAAAATAGCTCTGGCTGAGATTCACTTTGGCGGACAACTCGGTACGATTGGCGCTTTCGCCCGAATCCGTATGCAGCATCTCGAGTGCACGCATGATCGCGATAAAGACGTCATTCGAGAACCCGCGGCTTCTGGCATATTGCGCGATGCTGCTTGACGCCTGCTCATACCAGCGCTGCCATTCGAACAGCCTGGTGAAAGCCGCTGTCGCCGCGCGCCAATTCGGCCATAGCCGGTTGTTAACGGCCAGCAAGTCCCACGCTGCTGCCAATTCCTCGAACATCGCCACGACGCTGCGATAGGAAGGCTTGCTATCGCGAATGGACAGCATCAATTCTTCGAGCTCCTTCTTATCGAACAGCCAGCGCTGATTGCGCCATGTTTGCCGGATCTCGGAAGATACATCCATAGTGCTCGGCTTCTCTCCCGTTAACTCCGTAAGCGAAACGATATATTCATCGTTTGCATACGACTCGTAAAACATGCGTTCCTTGAGCATCGGAAGCCAATCGGAGGTTCTCGGCTTGTCCGGCCAATTCGTTACGCGTGCGTAACAAGGCTTGTCCGCTTCTCCGTCATGTTCAATCCGAGAGAGCAGCGCATCGATTTCCGAGCTGGTTTTGCCCGGAACCATCCAGATCGACTCTTGAATTTGAACGGCGCCTTCTAATCCTTCAGGACGTGCTTGCGGCGTCCCCCGCTCCGGGACCATAATGACCAGTGATTGACGGGAATCAGGCTGCTTCGCCTGCTCGCCCGCTTCAGCCTGTCCGCCTTGTGCTTGCTCGGCCACGATTCGCTCCGAAATACGCAGCAGCATTTCTTCGAGCACGTTGTCGGCAATATCGGTCTTGACCACGTAATCAATGGCGCCTAAACGCATCGCATCCTGCAAGAAATGAAAATCCTGATGGCAAGTCAATACAACGGTACGTACCGCCGGGTGACGCTCCTTTACAATGCGCATCAGTTCAAAACCATCCATGATAGGCATCGTCAAATCGGTCAATAGCAGGTCAATCGGCACTTTGTCAATAATATCGAGCGCACTTTCCCCATTGTCCGCTTCGGCGACAATTTCAAACCCGCACTCCTTCCACGGAACGGTAAATACGAGGCCTTTGCGTACCAAATGCTCATCGTCTACGATCAATGTCCTAATCATCCCACACCTCCTTCACTGTAATTGGCAGCAGCAGCCTCATTTCCGTACCGACTCCGATTTCACTTTTCACTTCCAGTCCGTACGGATCACCGTAATACATTCTCACAATATTATTGACAAAGCTCAGCCCAATACCAAGTCCGACCTTGCGACGGCTAGCTTCATTAGAGGACTGAAACAGCGACTCGATGACGTCCTGCGACATCCCTTCCCCATTGTCTTTAACACTAATGAACAGATGGTCTTCATTCGCCTTGCTTACGCTTACGACAATAGTGCCGTCCTTCTGCTTGAAACCGTGATATAGGGCATTCTCGACAATCGGCTGCAAAATAAATCGGGGCATCTCAATCTTGCTTGTTCCCTCTTCCACTTCGATCTCCACATTGAAGTTATGATTGTACCTGATTTGCTGCAGCTCCATATAGTCTTTGACTGTCTGGATTTCATCTCCGACGGTGACGATTTTGCCTTCCTTGCCCAAATTGTAATTGAGCACGCGCGTGAAAATCATCAGCAGCCGGACGATCTCGTCCTGACCGTTAATCCGAGCAAGCCACTGCGCCGTATTGAGCGTGTTATGGATAAAATGCGGATTCATCTGGTACATCAGCTTCTCGACTTCAAGCTGTCTTTTACGTGCTTCCTTCTGCTCGATTTCCGACATCAGACCGCGAATGCGCTGACGCATTTCATAGAAGTGGTAAAGTAGTTCATCAAACTCCTTGATATGAAGGGAAACCGCCGGTTCATGGAACCGATTCTCGCCAAGCATCTTGAACTGCTTGCGAATGCGCTGCAGCGGCCCATAAATCATGCTCCAGATTATCCAACCGATGGCTAACCCGATTACGAGCGAGAGAATACCGACGGCTGCGAAGCGTTTCAGCCAAGTATTCATCTCTTTATGGTAGTCATTGCGGTCAATCACAACAGCAACTTTGATGCCGTACGTGCTTTCGTTCTCGAAGAAGACGAATTTATCTCCCATTCGCTCTTTAATGGATGTGATATCGGCGCCAGGCGGGAACTCGGTATCTTCCTGACTGTTATAGATAATGCGTCCCTTCGCATCGATCATCAAATGCCGGACAGGCATCCCGTAAGGGTCATTATTGAACAAGCTCGTAATCGCGGAGACGTTCGTCTCGATGTAAACAAAGATCGGCACGTTGTTCTTCTCGCCGGAGCTGGACTCCGTTTGCCGCATAATGGAGAAGACGGAATTGCGGCTGTTCGTATATAACGTTCGATGCGGCCCATGAATCGTATAATTGCTCGTATTCTGATTGATTTTCGCAAAGTCGTCAATGTTTAGCTTGGGGTTGATATATAGATTCTCGAACAGGAATTCCCTCGTTTCGGGCAAGTAATACGTCGTTAAGCCAAGCAGAGGATTCGTGTAATTAATCAGCGAGATGTAATTCTCAATTTCGTCCGCCAGCTCTTTGCGATCAAGCGGATCAGGTGTAGTGAGAAAGCTCTTCAGGTCTTTGCCGACCTTCCCTTCGAAAGCCAGCTGGCGCGAGGAATAATCCAAGTTGCTCAAGATGGACTCAATTCCTTTGCGCTCCTGCTCCAAGCTTTTCTCGACCCCTTTCTCCACCTTGTTCTGAAGCAAATTGTAGATGCCAAAGAATGAGATGAGTCCAATCAAGATCAGCGGAATAATAACGGACAGCGTCAGCATGGCCAGCAGTCGGTGTTTCAGTGTGTAAGGCAGTAGATCGAGCATGCGTTTCGAACTTCGAAATGCCATAATGTCCTCCTTCTTGCTTCTATGAGGTTAAGTTGAAGCGTTAGTACAGAAAGCATGAAAACCTCCATGCACGCAAAGCATCAGCTTTACGAACAAGGAGGTGAGGATGAGCGTATGGTTGACCGGCTCTGCCATGGCTGCTTGAAGGAGCTCCTGATGCTTCAACTATTTTACATCTAGTTCATGCATAGAACAACTCCGGCAGCTTCGGTAATGAAAGTATTTGCAGGTGAGAGCGCATTTATGCTCGCGTTCTTCGGTTTGATCTAGTTCAAGGTGCTTCCGGCTTTCTGCTTCACGGTTCCGGCTCCGGCTCTTGTTCTGGTTCTGGCCGGCAGGCTGATGCCGATCAGTCCCGCGAACATCAGGCAAGCGCCAACGAGTTGACCGGAATAGACCGGTTCTTGGAAGAACAACACGCCGGACAAAGCTGCCGCGAGCGGCGTCAAATACCGATAGAAGCTTGCCGTTGCTGCGCCGATCTGAGGCATAACTTTGTTCCACAGCAGGAAGCAGATGATCGTAATGACGAAAATATTGCAAGCCAGCGCCCCGATCGTTGACCAGCTCATGCCCGTCCAATCGGTTGCTCCCCAAGCTTTGGTTGTAAAAGGCAGCATAAACAACGTACCGAAGCTGAACATCCACGTGGTCATGCGCAGCGCCGTATATTTCTTGAGCACCGGAATACAAGCAGCAGAATAGAAACCGCCGCAGATGCTTACGGCGAAAGCGAGCAAATTGCCCAGCAGCAAATCAGAATCAAGGGAGAAGCTTCCTCCGGCCAATATGACCAGAATGACACCCAGCATGGATACCAAACCGTACCCGATCAGCGATCGCCTAATTCGCTCTTTCGTAAAGATCGGTGCAAAGATCGCAGCGAAGATCGGCCAAGGTGCAATGCTGAGAATAGAAGAATTCGCAAGCGTCGTATAGTCGATGGATACCACAACGAAGCTCTCCAGCATCGTGGTGCCAATCAGTCCGAGGGCAATGAACTTCCACAGATCTGCCGGACTTATGCCTACGCTCCCTTCCTTCCACCGGAGAAGTCCGAACATGAGGATAGCGGACACGCCGAAACGCAGCACTAAGAATAACATCGGATCGAGCGACTCCAAGCCCACCCGAACGACAGCGTAATTAAGTCCCCACAGAAATGCGATAATGCCAAGTAGAAAGTATGCACTTACGCCTTGTTTTGCAAGCGGAGCATGTGCCGCCTTTGAAGGTTTCAACCGCTTCATCTCTCCCGTCGCCAATAGTCCCACTTATTGTAAGTCATCCTTTGCTCCCCTGCCAATGTCAAAAGCAAAGAGGAGATTGCCGGCTGTAACAGCTCAGCAATCTCCTCTTCTGACGAACTCCGTTATGAATAATTCCGGTGCCGCTTCCACATCTCGAACGGCCTCGAAGCCGAGCTTCGCGTACAGCCGCTTCGCCGGCGTATTCGCGGCTCCCGTTGCTACGATGAATGAGTCAGCCTGGTTCCGAAAGGAATCCAGTATAAACTGTACCAGCCTTTCGCCGATTCCTCTGCGGAAATAATCCGGATGGACAATGAGTCGATGGATATCCACTATGCTTCCATCCTCTTCCAATTTGTAGGAAATCGCTCCGGCCAATTCACCTTCAACGTAACAGCCGAAGAAGGTTTCTTGGCATTTCCCAAGCTTCTCAATCGTGTCATGAAGACCGGGAATTCCATCGAAGCCGATAAGTTCGGCCTCGATCCGGTAAGAAGGCAGCTGAACATCCAGCAGCTGCTCTGCAACAGATGGATCCGTGAGATCAAGCTGCTTTATCATATCGTCGCTTCCATCACGCTTTCTTTGGCCCCTGCTTCGTCATCCTTCTTCGTCACCAGTATTTCCTTCTTCAAGAACCAGCAGATCAGGAAGGATACAATCGCGAGCACGAATGAGATCCAGTAAAGGTGTGTAAAAGCGTCTGCGAAGACGATTTTGATTTGTTCAAGCAGCGTAGGATCGATACCTTCAGGAATCGCGCCCGTCGAGATATCGCCCAGCTTCGCCGCTTGATCGGCCGTCATGGAACCAGCCAAGCCTTTCAAACCGGACGTGACGTTAGCTGCGAGTACGGAGCCGAACAAGCTGAATCCGATCGTCATACCGATGGATTGGAAGAGCGTGACGGAAGATAGCGCAATACCACTGTGCTCTTTCTCAACCGATTCCTGTACGATCAGCTGATTGCCGAACAAGGTACCGAAACCAAGTCCGAGAATGATGAAGTAAATGACGAAAATATAAATTGGCGTATCTACATGTGTTGTCGACAGCAGATAGAATCCGATAACCGGAAGAATAAACGAAATCCCATAGATATTGCGGTAAGGAACTTTGGTCATCAACCGACCCGCAACTACACTTGCCGCGATTGCGCCCACCATCAGTGGAAGCGTCAGGTAGCCTGCCGCTGTAGGCGTCAGTCCGAGCACATTTTGCGCAAAGAATGGGAACGAAGAAAGTGCACCCATTACAGCGAGAATGAAGACGAATACGAGCGATGACAGCACAACGAAATTACGGTTTTTGAAGAGATGAAGCGGCAAGATCGGCTCCTTCGCCTTGGATTCCACGAAGACGAACAATACAAGCAGAACCAATCCGACTGCCATGAGGCCGAGCATTACAGGCTCTGTCCACCCATAGCCTTCTGTCTGATGCAGCACCGGTGTCAGAAGCAGACTGACTAACGCGGCAACAAGAATAATCGCCCCGAACCAATCGACACTCACTTTGCGCTCCACCCTGGTCTCCTGGAGCCCCATCGATAATATGATCGCAGCCAGAATTCCGACCGGAATATTCACGAGGAAGATCCAGTGCCATGAAATATGCTGGGCAAAATAGCCGCCGACGAGCGGTCCGAGCAGCTGCGGTATAAACATGACAGCTCCGAATATCCCTTGAATCTTGGCCCTTTGTTCGACCGGGAACGTATCGCCGAAGATGACCATCGCAAGCGGCATAAGTCCCCCTGCGCCAATCCCTTGAATGCCCCGTCCAATGAGCAGCACCTCCATCGACGGTGCCAAACCGCTAATAATGGAGCCTCCAATGAATAAGCCCATACTAAGCAAGTAAATCTTCTTGCGACCGTACAAATCGGCCAGCTTGCCGAGTACAGCCATAAAGGAAGTCATGGCGAGCATATAGACGCCGCCAACCCAGCCATACAGCGCTAAACCGCCCAGATCACGGATAATCGTGGGCATCGCCGTCGAAACAACCGTTTCGTCAAGCTCTGCGAAGATGACCCCGATCATCAACCCGATCAAAATCAATGTTTTATTGCTTTCTTTCTGCTTCAAGCCGTTAAGCCCCCTTTTCTTGATGTCCTTGTGTCATAATAAAGCATCTTTGTGAACGGAATATTAACAAAAGACACCAGCTCATTATACATTAAAAAACGACCGGACTTCCTCCGCCTCGCGAAGGATGTTCCGGTCGTTCTATAGGATGCCGTTTTAAGATTTGGAATATAACGTAGGGAAAAATTCTTCGTTATCGAATTTCATTCCGGGAATCGGGCGCGCACTTAGGTGAATCAGATTAGGGTGACGTTGACTGTGCTCACGGAAGTACGTATTGCCCGGCATCAAATGCGCAACGACAGATAGCCTTGGATCCGGGCTGTAGTTGGTACTTGAGCCATGGAAGGTGAGCGCATGATGGAAGCTAGCCTGCCCAGCCTTCAGAATACACGGCTCCTCAACCCAATCCCGCGTTGCAAACTTAGCCTTCAGCTTGCCCATGTCTTGATCGAAGAACGTATCGCTGCCTTCTACCGCTCCCCACTTATGCGAACCGAGAATCGTCATCATCCCGCCGTTCGTCATATCCGTATCTTGCAAAGCGATCCAAACGGTACACATATTGGCCGTGCTGCTGCAGCGCCAGTAACCGTAGTCTTGATGCCAGCCCACATTGCCTGCAGACGTTTCTTGGCCGGATGTGCCCGGTTTGTAAATAACCTGGTCATGCCACAATCGGATCGATTCCTCATCGAGAAGCTCAGCAGCCATTTTACCTAAGTTGCGGTCGGTTACGACGGAGCGGATCTCATCGTTAATCCACCAGCCATTGTCAAATTTACGCAGAGCGAACGGATTCTCCTGCATGTGGAAGTGGTGCATTGGCATGCCATGGCCGTCATATTTTCTGCTCCATACTCGTTCATGTGCATCACGCAGCCGTGCAATCGTATCATCATCGATCAGCTTTGGACTGATCCAGTAGCCATCGGTATTAAAGCGTTTCTTATCCTCTTCGGTAATGTTGTAATCAATAACTCCCATTACGTAAGACACCTCTTTCACTCTCATCGTAGTTGTTGCAACTGCTTTCATTGTAGAGCATGGCTGCTGGCGTTGACTTCCGAAAACCTATCAAATAGGATTAGAAACATAAGAGATATTCAGACACGAATGGAGCTGCAATTCCATATGGCTAAAGTCAGAAATGATGCGATTCGCTGGGAGATAAACGATCATGCCGCCAATCGTAGGATCGACTTTCCCGAGCTTATGATGCTGGGCTATGACCGTTTCCAGGAAGCCTCCCCGCTTACCGATCATCAACATGATGGCTGCTACGAATTTGTGTATGTCGATAATGGCCGGGTGACTTGGGAAGTCGATGGCGATTACTATCCCTCCTTTACGGGACAAATCTTCCATACCCGCCCAGGTGAATGGCATCGCGCACGCCTGAATTTTATCGAGCCATGCAGTATCTGGTGGTTCATCTTACGCGATCCCGCCGACTATCCTGGCTGGTTGTCGTTTAGCGATGAAGACCGGCATCAAATCCATCAAGCCTTGCTGCAGCTGCCCCGTATCGTTTCCGTAGACAGCCGCGTGCGCGAGCAATTCTATAAGCTCCGCAGCCTGCTGGAAGCAGAAGAACGCAGCGCGGCGTTCCGCGTGCGCCATCATCTGGTCGATATCCTGCTGCAGCTGCTCTATCCTCCCGCTCCTTCCCGCCAGCTTCCGCTTGATCTGAAAGAAGCGATGCTTGCGCTTACCGCCCAAATCGACGCCGCACCCGAGCGTCGCTGGAGCAATAAGGAGCTCGCCGCGCTCGCAGGCGTCAGCGAGTCGCACTTCTATCGGCTGTTTCACAATTTGCACGGCCAATCGCCGGCCAACTACATGGACCGGATACGGATCAACCGCGCCTGCGAGCTGCTTCGTCAGCCCGGCGCCAACGTGACGGCAGTCGCGCTCGACCTCGGCTATAAGACCAGTCAGCATTTTGCAACGGTATTCAAGAAATACATTGGGGTGTCGCCTTCGAGCTGGCGCTTGCAGGCGCCTAATTAATCTTGGAGTGAGTAACGCTGGTTGTTGGAGTAGCTTGCTAATAACTCGTCGTATGTGGAATCGTTCTGAAGCGCTTGCTTGTCGGAAGTGACGATCAGCTGCATTTGCGAGATGTCAAAGAAGTGATCGTCTGTATTCAACTTCAATTTTAATTGGTGGAGCTGTTCCTTATAGAGTTCTTTGGCTTTGGTATTGGGAGCGATTAGGAGAAGGTTCACTTGTGGTCGATCCAATCGGTCATACCACTTCGAAAAATCCACTTCTCCTCCATAATTGTTTTCCTCTTCGTAATCTCCTGAATATTGTATTTCAGCCTTGACAGCAATTAAATGGTCAAATTCAATCTCTTCTTCACTTTTAAATGTTTTTTCTACTTCATTCTCCATTAAGGATATAATTGTCTTTGCTGGGATATCCCAGTTATCAATGTGTATCGGGCCATTATCTTCATGAAGAGCTACAGTAAGTTCTAATGGCAGTTCTTTGTCTGTAAGATGTGTATCAACTATGAAACGTTGACTTCCGCCGTAATAATTGTACTCTAAGTGATCAATTACAAACCTTTGTCCAAATGTTTCATACAAATAATCTTTCGTTCGCGTTTTAACTATATCCTCACTGACATGATCGTTCGAGTCGGATACAAAAGCATGCACGATAAATCCAAAAAACACCAAGCCGGCAATAAAGACGATTACAATTAAGGTAAGTATTAAGTAAAAGATATTTTCGAATATTTTCATCGTTCTATTTACGACCTCCAGTTTATTGGGGAGTGTCGAACTCGCTCCATATAATAGTTCCATTTTGTACCATAGGATTAGCGTAGATAAGTACCATTTTTTTGTGGTACCTCTTTAGAGTTAGTTCTTTCTACCTATGTCGAATTGAAACAAGCATAATCTGGAAATTTAATGCTGTAAACTAGTCTCAAACTTCTTTAGCAATTTTTTATATAAAATACCAACTGCCTCTTTCTGCCACAATGGCTTATAATAGAGGCTTGTCTACTTTTAATCCAACAGGAGAACACATCTATGCGCATACTTAATCAATACCCGAAGGAAATCAAAGTTTTTCTCGCTGCCAGTCTGATCAATGCCATCGGAAGCGCGCTGATGTGGCCGCTTGTGACGATGTTTGTCTTCGATGAGCTCGGTCGCAGCATGACCGATGCTGGGTTTGTCATTCTTATTCAATCGATCGGCGGCATCGCCGGACAGCTGCTCGGCGGCGCACTATATCACAAGGTTGGCGTGAAGAAGCTGATCATCGGTGCTTTGGCACTCAATGCGGCAGGCTTGCTGCTGCTGCCTGTTCTCAGTCATAATTGGCCTGTCTTTATCGCGATGATGGGGCTGATCGGACTGTTCAACGCACTGTCCATGCCGGCCATTCAAGCGTTCATCGGCTTCCGCTTCGCAGATCAGCGCGGTGAGCTGTTCAATATCGTCTATGTCGCCAACAATATCGGTGTCGCGATTGGAACCGCGCTCAGCGGTTTTCTCGCCGATATTTCATACTCGCTCAGCTTCTCAAGCAATGGCGTAACATCCGCCGTATTCGCCATCTTCTTCTTGTTCTACTTGAAGCAAGTGGGGACTGGCAGTGACACGGCTGCGGTCAAGATGAAGCGACTATCTCCAAAAAATGAAAGTGCCTGGGCGTTGCTGCTAGATGTGCGTGTGTATCTGTTCATGGCAGTAGGTGCTATGCTGCTAAATCTTGGCAACAGCATTTGGAATACCGGAGTCTCACCCTTCATCATCAGCGAAGGGCTTCCGAAGCAAATGTTCGGCTACCTGTGGACGCTGAACGGTATTCTAATCTTCGTGGCACAACCGCTTATTGGGTTGATTAAACGATTAGTAGCGCAAACTATTACTGCTCAATTGACGACCAGCGCACTGTTCTATCTATCCGGTTATGCTGCCATTCTCATGTTTCACAGCTTTCCGGGCATGGTGCTGGCGATGGTGCTCACCACCTTCGGTGAGATGCTGATTGCGCCGGCGATTCCTGCATTCCTCAGTGAAAACGGCGGCAAACAAGCCCCGTTCTACCTCGGACTTGCCGGTGGCATCGGCTCCGCGGGGCGTGTCCTCGGTCCATACATGATGGGCCATCTGTACGATATCGGCCAGCTGACTCCGGTATCCTGGCTGGCTGTTATTACAGCGACTGCATCCGCGCTGTTCTTCGTTATTCATTCGCTCGTCAATAAGCGATGGATGAAGAACCAGACGGCCGCAACGCAGAAACAGGCGGTAACAGTAACCCATTAAATGGTTAGAAGCTGAGAACACGGTTATCCGTGCGCTCAGCTTCTTTTATTTGAGTCTGAGCCATAGTTCCCTCCCACTCTGCCCACTTTTCCACTCCGATAACGACCACGGAATATCCACTCTTGTCACTCCAACTAACCATTTCCACCTCCGCTCCATACGCCTAGCCTCGCTCACAAGCTCAATAATAGATAACATCGAAACTAACTCCTTCATGTGTTGCGCACACTACCCATAGACCACTTGAAAATCTAACGAACCGTGTGGCAGATCGGGGGCGGATGTTAGTTTGGACGCTGAGAGATCAATTTGGCGACTTTCAACTGCTGGATCGGGAATTGGAGGTTAGTATGTGCGTCGAATGTTTCATTTGGCGACTCTCAACTGCTCCTTCAAAAATCTAACGAACCGTAGAGACGCTAATTGGGTTGAAACGGTTCGTTAGAGTTTCTATGTGTGAGCCGAAGGGAGTGAGAGCCAGCGAGAATGAGGCGGTGGTGGCGTAGGTCGCGAACAAGAACGCAAAAAAAAAAACGGAGCAGTAGTAATACCTGCTCCGCTCCGTTACTGCTCCGTCCCCAAACCCTACAGATCCAATTCCTTCTCAATCTTGCGACGCTTACCTGTCAATTCATAAATGACCGGTACCACAATCAGCGTAAGCAGCGTCGACGTGGTCAAACCGCCGATTACGGTAATCGCAAGTCCGCCTGAGATCAGGCTTGTTGTCGATTCCGAGAGAGCTAGCGGCACAAGTGCCAGAATCGTTGCACATGCCGTCATTAGAATCGGTCTCAGCCTTGTCTTCGAAGCTTCAACAAGCGATTCACGAAGCGGAATGCCATCCTTGCGGTTCTTCTCTACGCGGTCAAGCAAGACGACTGCGTTCGTTACTACGATACCTACGAGCATCAGCATCCCGATCATGGAGCTCATCGATAACGATTGGCCAGTGATCAGAAGCGCGCCCAAGGAACCGACCGGTACGAAGAGCAACGAGGAGAGAATGATCAGCGGCGTGAGCAATCCGCCGAAGGTCATGCTCATGACCAAGAACACAAGTCCGATCGCTGCTGCCATCGCTATACCGATGCTTTGGAAGCCGCTGTTGATCATATCCTGGCCGCCGCCGATTTTCATTTCTACATTGCTTGGCAGCGATAAGCCGTCGATATCATCGGTGATTGTTTTCGTGACAGCTGCCGTCTTGTTGGCATCCTTCACGTTACCTGTTACTTTCGCGGACATTTTGCCATCCTCATGATTGATCGCAATTGGAGCAATCGTTTCCGTCAGCTCCACGAGATCCTTCAGCTGCTTCATGCCGCCTGCTGTCGGAATCGTAATCGCTTCGAGCTGCGCCTTGGATGTAATTTGCTGCGCATAGGACATCGTAATATCCCAGTTCTTGCTGTCAAGCAAGTAGCTGCCTACATCTGTCGGACGCAGCTGCTCGTTTACAGCGCCCATGATTTGGAACGCAGATACGTTCAAATCCTTTGCGGTTTGATTAAGCGAAATGACCCATTTTGGCGTCGTATCCTTCAAGTTATTCGTAACATCTTTCATGTCTGTATTCGCGGTCATCAGCTTCTCAATTTGCTGCGAAGCTGTCGTGAGTGCCGCCATATCTTCGGAATACAAGCTTACTTCCACGCTCGTACCCGTTGGCGGGCCGTTCTGCTCGCCTTCTTTGACATTAACCGTCGCACCCGGTACTTCTTTATCAATCAATACCTTCAAATCTTTGCCGACATCGTCCATCATCGTGTCCATCGACGTTCCTTCCGCGAATTGAACGGTGAATGCCGCTCTGTTCGCCGTGGAGCCGATTTGGATGAACGGATTATCCGCTCCGCCAATGGAAGCCTGATAATTGTCGACGCCTTTCAGATCCTTCAAGTAGCCTTCAACTTTCTCTGCAGCCTCATTCGTTTGCTCAATCGTGCTTTGCGTCGGCAACTTCAATTCGATGCCGATCGAAGGCACGGAGCCGGCTGGCAAGAATGCTACACCAAGCAGCGGAATCGTACCGAATGAACCAATCAAGATCACAATTGAAGCAATCAAAACCAGAACTTTGCGTTTAAGGGCGCCACGAATCAGTCGCTCGTAGAAGTCCATAAACTTGCCGCCTTCTTTATGCGGCTTAATGTGATTGAAGAATTTCGCGCCCAGTACCGGAATGAGCATCATCGCCACCAGCAAGGAGCTGACGATCGAGATTACGACCGAGATTGCGAATGGGCGGAAGAACTCACCGATGATACCTGTAACAAAAGCAAGCGGTAAGAACACGACTACTGTTGCAATTGTGGAGGAGCCGACTGCGCCGATAACTTCCTTGGTCGCTTTGTAGGCAAGCTCCTTGCCGTTCATATCGCGGCCCTTCTCTTGGCGCCATCTGTAGATGTTCTCAATAACGACGATACTGTCATCCACAATCCGGCCGATCGATACCGCGATACCGCCGAGCGTCATAATGTTGAGGGTATAACCCATTTCGTTCATCAACGCAATCGTTGCGAAGATCGAAATCGGCAGCGAGATGATCGAAATCAATGTGGCCCGTATATTGCGTAAAAACAGGAATATAATGATGACACAAAACAGCGCACCATACAGTCCTTCGCGAATTAGCGAGGAAACCGACTTCTTGATTTCAGCGCCTTGGTCTTGAATCAGGTGAATATCAAGGTTGGCTTTGGTCTTGTAAGTTTCCAATACTTCTTTCACATCATCGGATACTTCTGCTGTATTGGCATCCTGTGTCTTCACGATTTGTACGACGAAGCTCGCTTGGCCGTCAAAACGAGTGATTTCGTTCTGGGTGGATACTGTCGTGATCTTAGCCACATCCGACAGCTTAACTTTAGCCGCAGGTGCTTGTCCGCCTGTACCTGGCGCACCGGCAGCACCGCCGCCAAGTCCCGAAGCTCCGGCACTCAGTTCAAGATCGTTGATTTGCTGAAGCTGCGATAATTTACCGACAAGACGAATCGGAATCGATGTACTGTCTTGACTTACCGAACCAAGCGGCAGTGCATATTCCAGCTGCTGAATGGCCGTTTGGATCGCATTTAGTGAAATGCCGTGCTGCGCGGCTTTATCTTTATCGACTTCGATGCGAAGCTCTTGAGACACGACACCTTTCAGCTCAACCGCGCTTACGCCGGTCACTTTCTTCAGCTTCGGTACCACTTGCTCTTCAAGCACTTTCTGCAACGCAGCCGGATCGTCCTTCGATGAGAAGATCGCTGCTTCATAAATCGGCGCCGCATTAATATTCAGACGCTGAATCGTTAATTTGGCTTTCTCCGGTGTTTGAAGCTTAGCAATTGCGGCTTCAATATCCTTTACCTTATCATCCATATTCGTTCCGAAAGGATATTGAAGGATGACGCTTGCGGAATTCTCGGAAGTGGTGCTCGTTAAGGCGTCATAACCTTTAAGCCCCTGCAAGCTTTCTTCGACAGGTTTCGTAACCTCGGATTCGATTTCTTCCGTTGATGCACCCGGGTAAACGGCTTGTACGAATACGGCCGGAAATTCCACATCCGGGAAGGTTTGCTGCTTGATCTGCGTGGCGGAGAAGAAACCAAATCCGAGCACCATCAAGCAGAGAATAACGACTGCTACACTGTTCTTGAGACTGAATCGACTTAACCAACTCATGAATGTTATCTCTCCTCTTTCTCTATCTGGAGATCATTATACAGGAGAAGTTTGAACTGAATATGTACTGGACATTACAATTTACGACTTATGCCCCCAACATCCAGCGGCAGCCAGACCGTAAATACCGTTTCTACGCCCGGTAGGCTTGTGACAGCAATTTCGCCATGATGCAGATCGACAATTCGTTTCACAATTGAAAGGCCCAGTCCATTTCCTTTAACAGCATAATCCCTTGATTTATCCACTTTGTAAAAAGAGTTGAAGATTTGCTGCTGCTCCTCCGGTGGAATTCCTATTCCATGGTCTCGTACCGTTATTACAGCCATCTCGCCGACTCGTTGCAGCCTAATCCCAATACAGCCCTTATCCTGTGAGAACTTGATACTGTTGCTAATCAAATTATGCCACACCTGATCCAAACTATCCTCGTCCCCCTGAATGGTCAAATCTTCAAGTTCCAGCTCGAAATCGATCTCGCGAACGCTCCACTGCGGCTCGCTGGCAATAATGATGCGGCGAATTTGCTCATCCAATCGATAAGAGGTCGGATGTACCGGTCCTTGATCCTGCTGGAGGACGGATAATCGCAGCAAATTCGCGCTTAGCCTTGCAAGTCGCTGACTCTCCTCTTCGATGATGGTCAAGTAATGCTGTCTCCCTTCCTCATCCATCGGTTTCGTCCGCAGCGCTTTCGAGAATCCGGTAATGGATGTAAGGGGCGACTGAAACTCATGCGCGACATTGTTCACGAAGTCGGAGCGCATCTGGTCCAGCATACGGAGCGACTTCGCCATCTCATTGAAGCTGGCGGTCAGAACGCCGATCTCATCTTTACGTTTCGTTTGGAGCTTGATGCCGAAGTCGCCTTGCGCCATCCGTTTGGTCGCGCGCGTCAAAAGCTGCAGCGGCTTGACGATGAAACGCGAGGCAAGCAGGATTAGCAGGCTACCCATCGCAAGTACACTGAATAGAACGGTCAGCATCACGCGGCGAAAGACGTCCAGCAACTCATTAAGTTCGGGCGAAATAAACAAAGCGTAAGCATGATCGTGAAATTCGAATGGCAGTCCGATCAGTGCAGTCTCTGGGCCATGTCTATCCCCTGGAAACACTTCAACGGTACCTCTAAAAATGCCGCCTTTAATGACATGCTCATATTGTTCGGATGTAACCGGAAATTCCGCGCTCGGGTCGATCTCATTGCCGTATTTCACGGCGACGCCATGTTCGTCGACGATTTTCACTTTGAATACCGGGATCAGCACGATATTGCTCGTTACTTCATCCAAGCTGGCGGCAGATTGGGCTTCAGGCGCTTTCTGAATCATCATGATGATTCGTTTGCCGCTTTCAATCAGCTGTTCTTCCCCCAGCTCCTTAATGTTGGTGCTGTATAGCCTCGTAGCCAAGAAGAAGGCAAAGATCAAGCTCGCAATGACAACTCCGACGAATACCAACACCGTACGGACATATAGCGACTTAATCATTGAGAACCTCTAGCCTGTAGCCGAGTCCGCGAAGTGTCACAATTCGGAACGCTGTTTCATATTCTGCAAAGCGTTCCCTTAAACGTTTGATATGTACATCCACCGTCCGCTCATCGCCCTCATATTCGAAGCCCCATATCTGTTCGATTAAAGTTGCCCGCGTAAACAATTGTCCGGGGTGGCTCGCCAATTTGTATAGCAGCTCGAATTCCTTAAGCGGAATGGTGACCGCCGTGTCCGTATCCTTCAAAATAACCTGGTAGCCGATCCTGTCCAGCACGATGCTCCCAATCGTGACCATCTGGGAAGCGGTTATCCGATATCGCTTTAACAGTGCTTTAACCCGGACGACGAGCTCCATCGGGTCAAACGGCTTTGTCACATAATCGTCGGTGCCAAGCTGGAAGCCTTTAATTTTCTCTTCGGATTCTCCTTTGGCTGTTATCATTAGAATGGGCATATCACCCGATTCCCGAAGTTTCCTGCATAATTCATAGCCGTCCATTCGCGGCATCATAATGTCCATGATGACCATGTCCACGACATTTTCTTTGACATAGAGCCATGCTTCTTCACCATTTGCGAATTCCACAATATCAAAACCTTCGTCGCTTAAATAAAGTCTGACCAACTCTCGAATATGTACATCATCATCGACCAGAGCAATTTTGACCATTCATGAACCGCCTCACATTTTTGTATGCTTTTAGTGCTTGCATCCGCAAACACAATATCTTATTATTACAAGATTGCTAGATGAGTTGCTAGAGTTATCTTCATGCTTTTTTCAGGGGAGGATCCAATGAAACGTTTTCTGCCATTGATCAGTATGCTTGTTTTTCCGATTATGGGCTGGCTATATGCTTTAACGAATAGACCCGGCGCCCAAGTCTACAGCCTGGTGACTGATCTGGACCGAGCGATTCCGCTCGTCAAAATTTTCGTACTGCCTTATTCCGTTTGGATATTTTATATTTATTTGTGTTTGGTCTATTTCTTCATAAAGGACCCTGCCGTATACAGACGCTCGCTCATCACGTATGTGGTTTGCGCACTGATCTGTTATGGAATCTACCTTGTCTTCCAAACGACTGTACCAAGGCCGGAACTGGTCGGAACCGATCCATTTACCCGCCTGCTGGGTTATGTGTATGGGCGAGATGAACCATTCAACTGCTTCCCGAGCATTCACTGCTTCTCCAGCTACATGGTGATGAAAGCTCTGTACAGCAGCAGCTTCCGTAACCGCATCAACCAGACATTGATTTACGGCATGTCTTCGATTATTATCGTCTCCACTTTCTTTATCAAACAGCACGTCATTTTCGATGCGTTCGCCGGCATTATTCTTGCCGATGTCGTCTACCGACTTGTAACCATGATCGAACGCTCCTCTACGGTTCGCAAGCCGAAACCAATGACGCAGCGCGCAAATATGTAAGGAATTAAAAAGCTGCTCCCCATCGTCTCGCGACGATGAGGAGCAGCTTTTGTTATGGAATTGGATGGTTTACGAGTTACGATTAGTGCCCCATCATCATAGCGGGATCAACCTGCTCGGTACCTGCAATGTCTTTCTGAGGTTTCGGTTTGCGAAGAATAAGGCTGAACGCAACGCCGAAGATGGCCAGACCGAATGATAACATAAACGTATCGCTGTAGGCGTTAACTGCAGCTTCGATCTGATTGACGCCTGCCGTCATATGATCGGCCGCGCGTGTTGTCATGTAGCCGGTCAGACCGGCAACCGCGAACGACGTGACCACTTGTTGTGCTGCCGTCGTGAGCGGCGTAACACGGGAAACGAGATGACGCGGTGCGGAGTTCAGCACATGCGTGTTCAGAGACATCATCGCTAAGCCCATACCCGATCCGATCATGAATAGCGGGATAATGATCATGATCAGCTTCGTATCCACGTTGATGTTATGAAGCAGGAACAACGCTCCGGCTACAAGTGAAAGGCCGACCAGCGCAAGCGGACGAGCGCCGATTCGATCAAACAAACGTCCGCCAATCGGCATGAAGAGCATCGAACCGATCGCTTGTGGAAGCATAATAACACCCGTTTCGAGCGGTGAATAATGACGAATCGTTTGCAGGAATACCGGCATTAGAATCATAGCGCCGAACAATGCGATCTGAACGATCCACACAAGCAGTGTGCCGCGTGTAAAGTCCGAGGAACGGAACACACGCAATTCGAGAAGCGGTTGTTTGTGACGAAGCTCCACGATGATGAACAAGAGCAAGGCAATACCGCCGACGATCAAACCCGTTAACGTATTGTCTGCTGTCCAGCTAGTGCGGCCGCCTTCACTAACGCCGTACGCAAGCGATGCGAACGCGATTGGCGCTAGGATCATCCCAATGATATCAAGGGCAGGCGCTTTGTTTTGCGCGAAATTCGGCAGATATTTGACCCCAACAATCATACCGACAATACCGATCGGCAGGTTAATCAAGAAAATCCAGTGCCAAGATACCGCTTCGATCAGCCAGCCTGAGAGAATCGGTCCGAGCGCCGGCGCAAGCAGCATCGGGATACCGAGCATGCCCATAACAGCGCCACGTTTCTCCTGCGGTGCAAGACGGAAAATGATCGCCATACCAATTGGCATAACCATACCGCCGCCGAGTCCTTGAATGACACGGAACGCGATAAGCTGTTCAACCGTTTGAGCAGCTCCGCAAAGCACGGAACCTATCGTAAATAACGCAATGGTAATCAAGAATATTCGTTTAGAGCCGAATTTATCGGTCATCCAGCCGGCGAGGGGAATTACAGCTGACAGGGCAAGCGTATAGCCTGTGAACGTCCACTGGACCGTGTTAATTGTAGCGTCAAATTCGGTCTGGAATTTCGCCAGTGCTACGTTTACGACCGTGCTGTCCAGAATAACCATGATCATGCCGACGATTACCGCCATTAGCGGTGCGATGATGGTCTTGATCGAAAACTCGGATGATGATGTTGGTGCTGTTGGTGCTGACATCGTTCTACCTTCTCTCCATGAAATCCTTATTGTTGAGGCTGTGACTCATCGTTTTTATTGAAAACCGATAAGTCACGATATATAATATTCTCAACACCGGACAGTCACTTGTCAATCTTTTTCTGAAAAGAGGAACGCCACTTGAGTTTGCTTAGAGATAAAATCATCGGATCTGCCATGCAGTTATTTGCACAAAAAGGGTTTGAGGCTACATCCATTCAAGATATTGCGAACGATTGCGGAATAGCAAAGGGATCTTTATATAAGTTTTTTGCTTCCAAGGAGGAATTGCTTGTCGAAGTCTATCGGCATCGCTTTCAGCTGATGTTCGAGCAGGTGGACCGTATTAAATCGGATCGTTCACTGTCGCCTAAAGCACGTTTCGTGCAAGAAACCTTGAACCAATTTATCAACTTCAAGGCATTTAAATCCAGTATAAAAGACTTTTATGAACTGAAGATTAACGAAAACGGTGTCTTTTCTTCTTTCCTTCAACAAATTCGATCGCAAATGTTTGTCTATTTGGAAGAAAGCCTTGTACATGCATACGGCCCAGACATTCAATTATATAAATGGGATCTGATTGCTCTCTACATCGGTATCATCAAGGAATATATGGTGATGACAGAGCTAATTAGCAGTCCATTCGATTATGAACGAATGGCGAGTTTCGTGGTCGAGCGGATGGACGAAATGGTTGCCGGTCTTGTTCAATCGAAGAGCGAACCCATTCTGGAATCGGACATTATGACTCAATTTGTTGCCTGTGGGATGAAGGGGTCTGCTGTCCCTGCTGAGGAGCAGCTGAGCGAAGGAATCACCAAATTGCTAACCACCATTCATGAGCTCCAAGCTACAAACAGCATAAAGACGGAGCTACATGACGCGGCCATTCTTCTACAGGAAGAAGCGAACGCGGACAAGCCCCGAATGGTGCTTGTCCGCGCGCTTATCGGACTATTGCAATCCCAGCACGAATTAACAGCCATTCTGGGGCAGCTTGAGAAGCTGTTCGAATGGAAAGCCGCTTCTTAACCTGGGCACTGCCTTTTCGGCTTAGTACTGATTCGTCAAACTAACGAGGTTGCGCATCGAATCCCTTTCGCCACGCAGATAAACGCCTAAATTATGAACAAGAATATCGACCGCACGGTCGGTGTAATAGATCGAATTACCGGAGTTATGCGGGGTTAGAATGACATTATCGAGCTCCCAGAGCGGATGTGACGCAGGCAGCGGCTCCTGCTCGAACACATCGAGCCCTGCTCCGGCAATGACGCCGGACTGCAGCGCCTCCACCATATCTTCCGTTACGACCGTCTGTCCGCGTCCGATGTTAACGAAGAATGCGGACGGCTTCATCTGCTTAAATTTCGCAAGGTCAAACAAATGGTGGGTTTCCTTTGTAATTGGAAGCGTAACCACGACATAGTCGCTCTCCTTGAGCAAGATATCCAATCCTTCGGAATCGTACATTTGATCCACATAAGGCGAAGGCTTACCGCTATTGCGAACGCCTACCACACGCATATGAAACGCTTGAGCGAGTCTCGCAAGCTCCTCGCCAATCGCGCCGACACCGACGATCCCGAGCACCTTGCCGTGAATTTCGCCTAAGCCGCCGAGCCAATCCCATTTCTTCTCGACTTGATTGCGCATCGTCACATGCAGCTTGCGCGTAAAGCTAAGCATCATGCCGAGCACGGTCTCCGATATCCCATTCGCATGAACGCCGCTGGCGTTGGTCAGCGTTATTCCACGTGCCGCAAATGCGTCGAAAGGCATCTGCTCGACGCCTGCACCCCAAGCCTGCACCCAGCGCAGCGGAGTACCCGGCCGCAGCGCGCTTGCAGCCGCTTGATCATCCCAGCCTGCTATTATCTCAGCCTCGGCCAGATGTTCCGACATCCCCTGTTCATCGGTGTCACCGCCAAATACAAGCTCAAATCCCGGCGCAGCCTCTCGGATTCGTTGTCTATGCTTCGCTTCCAAATCATATACGCATACGAGCTTCCTCTTCATCCCTCAGCCACGCTCCTTCTCATAAAGAAGAAGCCCCTACCAGCCCAATTGGACGGTTAGGGCTTCTGTCGCATTCCCTGCTTTACAGCTTAACCTCAGAACCTGTACGAGCCGACTCATAGATCGCGGACAAAATTTTGATCATGTCTACGCCTTGATCGATCGTAAAGATCGGTTTCTCGCGGCCTTGAATGACATCGACGAAGTGGTACAGGTTCGCGCCATGTCCGCCGTTGTCTTCGCCTACGTGCGGAACCATATCCGTTACGACGCCTTGGTCTTCACCGAAGATGCCAAGTTTGCCGTTGCTGAATTTGAAGCCGGCTTTCGTACCGCGCAGCTCAACGAAGTTCTCTTCTTGCTCGATGTTCGAAGCCCAGCTGAACTCGATTTGGAGCGATGCACCGTTATCGAAACGGATAAAGCCAATAGCCAAATCTTCAACGTCGAACGTGCCCTCGTCTTCGGATTTAGAACCAAACTTGCTGTGCTCGGAGCCCGCGATATCTTCCGCATCCGCGAATTTCGTGTAAGTTGCACCCGTAACCGATACCGGCTTCGGATTGCCCATGAACCAGATCGACAAGTCGATGAAGTGAACGCCAAGATCGATAAGCGGTCCGCCGCCGGACAATTCTTTCGTCGTGAACCAGCCGCCTTTACCCGGAATACCGCGGCGACGTGTCCAACCACAGCGACCAGCGTAAGCTTCGCCCAGGTTGCCTTGGTCGATCCAACGTTTGATGTACTGGGAAGCCGGACGGAAACGGTTGTTGCGCATAACCATCAGAGTTTTGCCGCTTTTCTCTGAAGCTTCTTTCATGCGGAGCGCTTCTTCCGGACTAACAGCATCCGGCTTCTCGCAGAATACATGCTTGCCTGCTTCAAGAGCGGCAACAGCGATTTCGGAGTGGAACAGGTTTGGTGTGCAGATATCAATAATGTCGATGTCTGCCAGGGCAATCACGTCGCGGTAGTCGCTGAACGCTTGCGGAATGCCGTGCTGCTGCGCTGCTGCTTTTGCTTTCTCCAGATCGATATCGCAAATCGCTACGATTTCAAGCTCTGAGTGGTTTTTCAAAGGCTCGGAGTGCGCCCATTGGAAAATACCGCCCGCGCCGATTACGCCTACTTTAAGTTTCTTCGTCATCGTTAACATCCTCTCAAGATGAAATAAACAGGCTCCGGCCGAGCGGCCAGAGCGCTGCAGTTTCATTGATTTAGTTTAGTTTCTTCAGGAAGCCTTCACGAAGCTTGTAATATTTCATCCAAGCTTCCGTTTGTTTCTTCACGCCATCGGCAATATCGCTTTCCGCCAGAACGTCTGTATATTCTTTATACGTTTTGTCGAAATCAGCAACCGGGCTGGTAATTGCTTTAACAATCAGGTTGTCGAGCTCATCATTATGAGGAGCAACCAGGTTGTTGTTCAGATCATTTGTAACGGTATCGTACTCAGCGCGAGCTTGCTGCGTTGCATCATCAACAGGAAGTTCCGCATACAGCGTCATGTTCTTCATGTTGTGCTGCTGCCAAGCCGTGTTCACCAGAGTAGCTTGATCGTAGTTGCTTACGCTGAATGGATATACGATTTGCGGTGTATATACAAATCCCATTTCGTCAGCCATTGCCAGGCCGTATACTTCAGGGTTTGTCATGGTGTTGTCTTGACCTTGAATACCGTAGTACCAGCCATCGCCTGTTTCATCCTGCTTGCCAATCAGCTTGTACTCTTCGACCTTCTTGAATTCCGGTTTGTAGCGGCGTTCCATGCCTTCGCCTGTGTACATATCAGGAGTACCCCATGCGCGCAGATCTGCCGCTTCAAGGGAGTTGTTCCAGTCGATCCAGTTCAGTACTTGTGGAATCATGTCGTCCGTAACCTTTTTCGGGTTAATGGCTTTGGAGTTCCATTTTGTCGTCAATGGGAAGTACTGATTTGCTGCATCTTGATTACTTGGGTCAAGCTCGTTTGCGAAGATCGGATAGAATCTCCAGTCGTAATCCTTGCCTTCTTTTTTCACTTTCTCTTGGTTCGCTGCAATTGGAGCCCACATGTTCACAACGGCATATTCACCATTGATCACTTTCGCATCGCGCTGCTCATTCTTCTGGATGTAGAATTCTTTACCGAACAAGCCGTCTTTGAAGCCTTTGTTCATGAACGAAATGTAAGATTTCCATTCCGGAGTAAGCTGGTAGTCCGAGTATAGGTTCTTAGACTCGTTGATTACGAGCGGATAAGCTTGGCTCATATTCAAACCGGAAGCTGTGAACAAGGACCATTGAAGCGCGCCTCTCGTGTTATCCAATTGGAGGTGGCCCGGTGTAATCGTCTTGCCGTTTTCTTTAATGTCCAATGCTTTTACTTTTTCTAAGTAAGCGTACATGTCGTCTAGATTTTTGATCGGAATATCCATGATTTGCTCAAGCGATAATTTACCTTTGTTCGCAATAGCCAGCTTCTTCAGTTCAGCTGCGCTCATTGCGCTCGGGAAGATTTTTTTCAAGATATCATCGCGCATCCAAACGCCGTAACCGCCGTTACCCAGACGGGATTCGCCATAAGGTGTTTTGCGGTATTCATCTTTGAGCAATGGGCTTGGCAGTGAAGGAATTGCCCATAGCTTGCCATCCGTCGGATCTACGCTTGCTTTGTACCATTGTTCCATGGTAACGCCAAGTTCAGATAAACGGGCAGCCGTAAGCGGCATGTATTTAGTCATTTCATCAAGCGTGATTTCACGAACCATGCCTGCTTTCTTCAGCATTTCCATGTTGTCCGCGTCGTCTGCGATCCCGTTCTGGTTCGCGATTACCGCTGGAACGGTGTCAGCAAGAATTTGCATTTGCAGCCAGCTTTTATAATCAGTGCCTGCCGGGATTTCTACGAAATCAGGAATAACTTTTGTTTTCTCGCGCCAGATTGGAGTTAGCTTGTCTTCAACCGGCTTACGTGGGTTTGTCGGCAATTGGCTAAGAACTTCCAAATGCATTTCCTTGAAGTTTGCCGGATCAACCGGTGCGCCTGCGTTCGTGCCCGTATTATTCGGTGCGTTGTTTTCGATCTTGGAGCTGCCGCAGCCAGCCAGAGAAACAGCCAGTAGAACAGCAAACATAATCATGACTACCTTTTTCATAATACCGTAAAGCCTCCCTTGGATATGTGTTTAATTAACTATGGAAAAGCAGTGACTTATTAAGCCTTAACTGCTCCAGTTAACATCCCTTTGACGAAATACTTCTGGAAGAACGGGTAAACGAATAGCAGCGGGAACGTGACCACGACCATGACCGTCATTTTGATAACCTCAGGCGTTGGAACCGTGTTATTCCGTTGAGCCAGGAGTCTACGTGCAGCAGCCCCTGAAGTCTTCGTGAAATCGATCATCGTGTTCGCTTCTGCGCGGTTGATGATTTCATACAGCACGAATTGCAGCGTACTCAAGCTGCGGTCTGTAACGTAAATCAGGTTCGTATAATAATCCAGCCAGTTGCCTACAACGGCGAAGAATGCGAATGCGGCAATAACCGGCATGCAAAGCGGGAAAATGATTTGGAAGAAAATGCGGACATAACCCGCACCGTCGATGAAAGCTGATTCCTGCAGCTCAGCCGGAAGATCTTCAATGTGCGTACGCATAATGATCATGCTGAAGAATCCAAACGCCCCCGGAAGAACGTAAACCAAGAAATTGTTGACCAGATCCAGCTTCGAGATCACGACATAGTTGGAAATAATCGTTCCGCCGATAAACATCGGAATCATAAAGAAGAATAGAATGGATTTACGTCCCGGCAAGAAACGCTTCGAGAGTGCGAAGGCAGCCAACATCGTGACGAATACGGATAGAACAGGTCCGATGATGCATCGCAGCGTCGTTACGATAAATGCCGAGTGAAGCCGGTCATACTGAAAGACAAAAGCATAGTTCTCTAGCGTAAATACGCGAGGGAAGAACCAAATCGGGCCTGCGGCCGCGTCAGCTCCTGTATTGAAGGACATCACCAAGATATACCAGAACGGATATATCGCAGTTATCGACCAGACCAACATGAGTAGGATGTTAAAGACATCAAATGTGCGTTCACCTGTTGTTCGTTTAATTCTGTTCGCTTTCATTAGGTTCCGGTAACCCCTTCCTTTAAATGATACCTACGTTACTGAGGCGCTTCGTCGTGTAGTTAGTAGCCATAATCAGAATAAAGGAGATTACGCCTTGGAATAGCCCAACCGCGGCTGAATATGAATACTGTCCGCTAACGAGACCTTGATAGTACGTATAAACGCCGATGGTGTCCGTATCCAGACGAATCATTTTATTTTGCAAGTTGAACACTTGGTCGAAGTTTGTCGCAAGCAATCCGCTGAGCGAGAAGATCAGAAGAATACACATCGTTGGAATCAAACCCGGGAGCGTGATATACATCAGGCGCTGCCAGCGGCTCGCGCCGTCCACTTGCGCGGCTTCATATTGCTGCGGGTCAATGCTCGTCAGTGCTGCAAGATACAAGATCGTACCCCAGCCTGTTTCTTTCCACACTTCGGAGATAACAAGAACGGGAAGGAAGTTCTTCGCATCCTGCATGAACGAAATACGTTCAGCGGCCGGATCAATCAGTTGGCGCAGGTTGTTGATAATCCCTGTAGCGTCAACTGTAAGGAACATGTAGAACAAACCGGCAACCGTTACCCATGATACAAAATGCGGAATATAGGAAGTGGTTTGAACAATACGTTTGAAGCGTTCGCCGCGAAGCTCATTGAGCAGCAGCGCAAAAATCAACGGTGCAGGGAATGTCGCAATCATCATCGTCACGCTGTAAAGCAGCGTACGGCCGATCAATGTATAAAATTTATGATCCGTCAGGAACTTGGCGAAGTTGTCAAAGCCGACAAATTCACTGCCGAAACCGAACCAGCCTTTGTTAAAGTCATAATCCAAGAATGCAATGTAGTTGGAGAACATGGGCAGGTAAGAGAAAATGAAAGTTAATACCATCGCGGGAATCAAGAACAGATACAGAATCTTTATGTTCTGCGTTTGCAGCCCACTGCGTTTTTTGGGCCGTACGTTTTGTTTGCTTGTTGACATAGCCATCGTAAATCCTCCTATTTCAGTTGCGTAATAACCACACCTATTATGTCCCAAACCCGTAGGTCTGACCTACTGCCGACATGACATTTTCCATCGAAACGATTCGACGGTTTTATAAAATAAAACGATCCAAATGAACCGCTTTCACAACCAAAAAAGGTATTTAATTCGGTATTTTACGCAAATTAACAAAAAGTTACATTTCTCGCCACACTCTTTGTCGAAACGTTTCACAAAACCCATATTAGCACATTGTTCGCGATGGGAAAAGGCTTTCACCTCAATTTCTATGACTTTTTTCTTGTAAATTTGTCATGAAGCAGCTGCTTATTCCTTCTTTTGGTGAAACGTTTCGATTGAAAAATAGGAAAAAACCCCGTCTCCACGGGGTTTTTCGATAGTTTCGTACTATATATCACCTTCACAGTGGCACTATGGACCAGGTTAGATAAATACAATGGTTAGTTTGTCATCCACTTTGGCATGCTTTCGCGATACTACCAGCTTCATGCCGCCTTGTTCCTCTACCGTGTAATCTGTGCTGGCTGCGATTCCACGCGCGGTTTCGAGCGCAATTACATCTTCTGCCTGCGTCAGACGGAAGGATATCGATGCCTGATCAACAGCTGTAATTTCAGCGGTTGAATACGCGATTCGCACATCGCCGAACGTCATCCCGATCGGCAGCATGACCCCGTCTTTGCTGGCAATTTCAATACTGCGTCCGCCAAACAGCTGCTCGCCGCGGTCTGTGAGATGAAGCTCTTTATCGAAGCCGTCCAAATTTAGAATATGCACGAAACGTTCGCCTTCTTTATTAACCGTCGACGTGGTGAATATACCCAGATAGCGATTATCATGCATCAAACCGGCCTTAACCCCTAAGCGCTCAAGCGCTGTCTTGAACAAGGCCACATCGCCGCTGTAAGCCGTTGCAATCACAATGGCACGGCCGCGCCCTGCATGTGCCTCAACACCGCAAACAAATCCGCTGTCATACAAACGCATGATGACATCGTTTGTTCCAGGTGCCAGACGCTGGGCGAAATGCGTATGCACCTCAGGCCGCCCCGCCGCCCAGCCTTCTGCGATGATGGACGGCCAGGAATGCGGCCCGTTCTGAACGATGCCCTCAACCTGAATGCCCATGGCTTCGCTAAGATTCGTACAAGGCTTGCCTTCCATATCAAACTGCGGCACCTCACCGTACAGCAGCAGTCCACCGCCGGCGTTCAAATAGTCCGCAATCTTACGCTGAATAGCCGAGCTCAAGTAACGCGCGCATGGCAGTGCAAGTACAGGTGTTGTCGCCGGATCTAGAGACTTATTCTGAATATCCACGGAACTGAAGCGGTATCCGGCCAGAAGCATGCAGCGGCCCATGATTTCCCAGCCGCCATTGGCACGATTCGTTTCGATATTCTTCAGAATCTCATTCATCTTCTCGCTCTTCGGATAACGATATTCCGTCATATAGTAATCAGGAATGAATGCGAAAGCTACTCCGTCATGCTCTTCGTTCATAACAGCCAGCTTATCCTTCACAGCCATCATGGTCTTAATTGCACGCTGCATTCGCGGATAGGTATAGTTGAGCTCCCCTTCCGGGCTGACCGGAGCCGCGAAGCCATGGCGTTCGCCGGTGAAAGCGACACGATCATTGCCATCGCCGAGCTTCTCATCCATCCGGTAATTAATTCCACCGGTCATTAGATAATAGTTGATCATCCGATTTCCTTGGGCGATACACATGCGAGTCTTGAAGTCTGCGGCCGACACGTCATAACGACCGCCGAAATTATTGCCGTAGTTGCCGTCACCGCATTCGAATTCCAGCGAAGTGAGCGGTTGATCCGGCAAATGAACAGCATCCATGAATCCGTTAATCAAGTACAGGTCTTGGAAATTGCTTACCGTCAGATCGCCAAAATAAATATCGGAGCCGGACAGATAGCCGGGCGCCTGCGTATACGCTTCGTACAATTGGCTGATGCCGATGGGGTACGTGAATCCGCGACCGCCGCCGGTGCCGTGAATGTTCACGAAGAACGGCACATCGCGAACGCCGAACTCTTCCGCATATTCGCGCAGAATGGCGACATACCGAGCAAATCGGTTGCGCATGTAGTAGCCCAAATCGTGCAGAAGCTCAGCAGCATAGCTTTCTTTAGGCGAACGAATGGCAGTCAAGCGAACAGCCGGATCACTTAAATCAAACGGATACCGTTCCTGCAGCTTATCTGCCTCATAGGTACGACCGAGCCATTCCGTGAAGTCGCCTGCGACATGCTCCGTCAAATCCGGGCAGTTGCTTACCCATGACAGCATGCCAATCTCATTATCGAGCTGAACGCCAATAATGCTGCCGCCTTGTCCATGCAGGCGAGGTGCTACAACAGCCATGACAGCCGCGTACCAGCTGCGAGCTGCAGCTAAGAAACCCGGTGCCAGATAATCAAGCGTCCGTGTCGTCGCTTCTGCGCCATCCCAGCCATATGGGATGACCTCCGGATGTTTCTCATATACCCAGAACGGAATGCCTTCATTCTTCATCTCCGCCATAATGAACGGCCCCGGACGAACGAAGAAATAGAGCCCATTCGCTTCGCAAAGATCAATAAAACCGCCAAGATCGAGCTCCGGACGCGTATGTCCGTCTAGATCAAATTGTCCTTCGAGCGGCTCATGACATAACCAAGGGACATAAGAAGCAACTGCATTGCAGCCCGCATCCTTCAGCTTATCAATCCGATCCTGCCATTCACTGCGAGCAAGGCGATAATAATGAACCTCGCCGCACATAATAACCTCAGGTTTACCATCAATAACAATTTGTTTATTTATGATTTCAATCATGGGGATACGATTCTCCTGACTTGTACGCTTTAGCATATAGTTTATAGGTTCATTGCGGTGGACTTCGATGCTGCGATAACTTCCAGGGCTGTTACCTCTCGCTCCAATTGGTCGGATAAATAGATTCCTTCACTGATCAGGATGGTTTGCAGTGCAATCTCCGCGGTTGGCAACAGTTCTACTCGGCCTTGCAGAGCCGCAATCCAGTGCTCCTGTGAGGAATCATAGGCATCTGTATGCTCTCGAAGCTGATGCCAGCGGTAATTCGCATTGCCGAGATCAAAGGTAGCGTCCATATCCATATCGCTTAGCTGTGTATGATAGCTGAATGGTGTTTTACCTTGACTGGTATGTCCGGGAAGCCGCAACCCGCCGATATTGCCGACGATACTGCTTCCTTCGAAGCCGTTCAGATGAATGGCCCACGCTTCGATAATATCCAGCGTCAATCCGCCCTCGAAACGGACGAACCCTACGCCGAGCTCCTCCACATCAAAGCCGCTTATCGCTCGGCGCGTCTCATCCATCGCGACTTCCTGATACGTCTTGCCGGTAATGGTCTTCACCGTCGGCAAGTCCATTAAGTAGAGCAGTTGGGAGATGCGGTATACGCCCATATCAAACAAAGCACCGCCTGCCGCGGTAGCTTTACGATTAAATTCCTTCGTCGCATACCCGTCTACGAACGGACGCCCGCGTCTGCGGTGACCTGTCGAGCGGGCATGATAGAGCTTGCCGAGCTTGCCTTCCTCGATGAGCATCTTCGCCGCAATCGTCTCGATGAGATATAGGAAGCCCAGCTGCACATGAAGATAGCGGCCGGCTTGCTTAGCAGAATCAATCATCCGTTTGCCGTCCGCATAAGAGCCCGCAATCGGCTTCTCGCAATACACATGCTTGCCAGCTTCAAGCGCAGCAATCGTGATCGGTGCATGAAGGTTGTTGTGCACACACACATCAACCGCATCCAGATCTTCGCGTGCAATTAGCGCTCGATAATCAGTATAGGTACTAGGAACGCCGAACTGCTCTGCCATCTTCTTCAGCTGCGTTTCATTGGTGTCGCAGAGCGCCACGACTTCTGCACCCTCGATGTTCTCATATTTCTCCAAATGATCCTTGCCGATCAGCCCTGCGCCAATAATACCGATTCTGATTGTCTTCAATGCATGCCAGCCTCCAAATGATCGTTCTATGAGTGCTGCATCTCATGAATGTCACATTTCTTCAAGCGGTTGCGGGTAGTTCTCCTACTAATTCCGCAAGGCGCTTATCACTTCCTGCGGCACGGCACCAAGCCATCCTCCTTAATGAAAAAAAGAATCCTTGATGCGGCAGATGTGCGGGACCGCCCTCATTCAATCGAGTGCGATCCCGGTACATCACTAACGCATCCCCTTACAGTTTAACTTCTGATCCTGTACGGGCGGATTCATAGATAGCAGATAAAATTTTGATCATATCCACGCCTTGATCGATGGTAAAGATCGGGTTCTCGCGACCCTGCACAACATCCACGAAATGGTGCAAGTTCTCGCCATGTCCGCCTGTGTCTTCGCCAAGATGTGGAACCGTATCGGTTACCGTGCCATTGGATTCGCCGAAGATACCAAGCTTGCCGTTACTGAATCGGAAGCCTGCCTTCGTGCCGCGAAGCTCGACGAAATTCTCTTCTTTTTCGATGTTGGAAGCCCAGCTGAACTCGATTTGGAGCGACGCGCCGTTATCGAAGCGGATAAATCCGATCGCAAGGTCTTCCACATCGAAGATACCCTCGCCTTCTGATTTCTCGCCGAACTTGCTGTGCTCAGATCCAGCAATATCGTCTGCGTCCGCGAATTTCGTATAGGTTGCGCCAGTTACCGAGATTGGCTTCGGATTGCCCATGAACCAGATCGCCAAGTCGATGAAGTGAACACCAAGATCGATCAACGGGCCGCCGCCGGACAGCTCTTTGGTCGTAAACCAGCCGCCTTTGCCTGGAATACCGCGGCGACGAGTCCAGCCGCAACGGCCGGCATAAGCTTCGCCGAGGTTGCCTTCCTCAATCCACTCCTTGATGAACTTCGATGCCGGACGGAAGCGGTTGTTGCGCATAACCATAAGCACTTTGCCGCTTTTCTCCGCTGCTTGCTGCATCTTAATCGCTTCATCCGGATTTACCGCATCCGGCTTCTCGCAGAAGACATGTTTGCCGGCTTCCAGCGCCGCAACTGCAATCTCGGAATGGAACAGATTCGGCGTACAAATATCGATAATGTCGATCTCTTCCATTTGGATGACATCGCGATAGTCACGGAATGCTTGCGGAATGCCGTGCTGTTCGGCCGCAGCTTGCGCTTTCGCCAGGTCGATATCTACGATGGCGACCACTTCAAGCTCTCCATGGTTCTTCAGCGGAGCGGAATGCGCCCATTGGAAGATCCCGCCTGCGCCGATTACTGCAACCTTTAACTTCTTAGTCAACTGAAACACCCTCCCTAAGTCGTCTGCGATACAATCGAATTACTCGCCTGTAATACCTGTTTTATCTACTACTTCTACGAATCGTCTCTGCGCGAACATGTAGAGGATTAGCAAAGGCAGTACGATTAACAGCGTTCCTGCCATACGAATCGATTCATTGATATTCTTCGTCTGGCCGCCGCCTACTGCTGCTCCGCCTCCATACAGCTTCGTGAACGAGTCATTGAACGTTTTCAATTGCAGCGGAAGCGTGGTCATGCTTTCACCCAGATAGAGAGAAGTCAGATACGTCTCATTCCAGTGCCATACCGTCGAGAACAGCATAACAACGACGATAGCAGGCATGGAGATCGGAAGAATAACCGTAAAGAACGTCCGAATGAAGCCGGCCCCATCCATCTGTGCCGCTTCTTCGAGCGATGCCGGAATCGTCCGGAAGAACTGCGTATAGATCAGAATGAACAATACGCCTTTAATCCCTTGGGCGAATAGGGTCGGAACAATAAACGGCAGCGATGACCCAAGCATATGATACTCATTGAACATCAAGTAAAGCGGAATCATAACGACCTGTGACGGGACGATGAAGGTAATCATCATGAGACCAAGTACGATCGATTTGCCCGGGAAACGGAATTTCGCAATTCCGTATCCTACGACTGCACAGGAAACGGTTTGACCGATAGCCGGAACCACGGAGTTCAAGACTGAATTCCAGAAAGTATCCATGTAATCAAGAACATGCCAGGCTTGCGTGAAGTTCTCCAGGTACAGCTTCTGTGGAAGCCAGAGCACCGTTGGGTCCAGCAGGTCTGATAAGCTCTTAAAGCTTTGCGAGACAAGATAGAGAATCGGATACAAATAAACGAACCCGATACTGATGAGCAGCGCGTAGACTAACAACTTGAATACGATTCCGTCGTTGCCCTGTCTTCCCATCAGAATCCGTTTGCCGCGATTGAACGTACGAAGCAGAAAAGCTTTCTGCAACTTCGATGTTCGTTCCATTAAGCTCTCCTCCTCTTCGGTCTCACGTTCACGTCATCGTTATTGCGGAACAGCAGCAGAATTAAGAGCAAGAAGACGAATATGACACCGAAGTAAATCCAGGCGATTGCGGTCGCATAACCGAAGCCCGTTGTCAGGTTGAACATATTTTCCTTGATTAATTCTATGACGTCACTGAACGAGTTCGTGAACAAATCAACCGTCGTATAAATCATATTCACCGCAATAAACGGCTTAATGGCAGGCAATGTTACTTTCCAGAAGCTAACCCAAGGCGATGCGCCATCGATGGAAGCCGCTTCATAGACTTGCTTATTGACCTTCTGCAAACCTGCTAAGAAAATCAAAATTTGTACGCCGGAGAACCATAGAATCAAGATGAGCTGTTGAATCAGACTGATGATCGGTGACGACCATGCCGGGCTCAAATTGTCTTTAATAATCTCGATAATGCCGTACTTCTCAACGAGCGGAATCGCCGTTGCCCCTTGACTGAACAGCTCATTGACAACCTCGCCGCTCGTAATGACGACCGGTAAGAAGAAGATCGCTCTGAACAGCCCTTTCATCTTAATCGGCTGGTTGATTAAGAGTGCGACGAGCATCGAGAAAACGATGATAATCGGGATCATACCTACCGCTGATTTCACGAAGAGCAGCAGCTTCTCTACGAATTCCGGGTCAGACAAGAACGCGTATTTGTAGTTGTCCCCGCCTGTATAATCGGTTACAATGCCTTCCGCGCTGATCGTAACTTTGTGTAAGCTCAAATATACCGAGTAATAGATTGGATAGGCCATAAACAGGATGAAGCCAATAATCCAAGGCGACACCAGTGCGTACCCGGTGAGCGCCTCTCTCATTTTTTTGGTCACTTTCAACTTACTCACCCCCGATGACAGCGAAGCTCTTCGCCTTGACGCTGACTTCGTTGTATGTGTAGTCGCTCGATGTGTAATTCACTACAATTTCCACACCGTTGGAATACTTGACTGCCGAGATGCCGTAGGCCGGCACGATGCGCGCTTCAATCGTTGCATCCTGAACCTTACGCAGCGCTTGGTTCACGGCTTTGTACGTCTCCTTAATCGGCTGCTCCAAATCGGAATATTGCGTTGTCAGCAAATCGACCGAAGGCGTGTCTCTCAGCTTCCAATACGGCTCATGCGTTAGCAGGTACGACGGATATTGACCGAAATCGATCATGCGCAGCGTATCCTCGCGTGGGCTGGAAGCCGAGTTGGACGGCCAGCCGAAGTAATCGATATAGCCGTGAAGCACGATTTGCAAGAACGGTACCGTATCCGTTTCGTACATGTACTGCGAAGAACCGGAACCCATGCCGAACATCGTATCCGTGTATTTCCACAGGTAGTCATTCGCCTGAACAATCGCCAGCTCGTTCAAGTTTTTCTTGAAGTTAGCGGCAAGCTCGCGGTACGCTTCAGCGGTCTGCTCACGCGTAAACGGATGCTTCTTGTTATAGTCGGATACGAGCGTGCTGCCCGTAATATCGAGCGCAAGACCATCTACGCCCAGATCCTTCATATCCTCGGCATCGTCCTTGGCAATTTCAACCGATTTGACCGGGCTGATGTCCCGCGCCATAATATCGTCGAAGAAACCACCGTCGCCCCAGCCGAAGAACGGAAACTCGTTAATTTCGTTGTTAATGGCTCTAACGGCGTCAGACTTGAAATTCATCAAATCGGAATTTCCGAAGGCAATGGTATAGTTATTGTATAGATAGACCGGAATGTCTTTGCCTGCCAAGTATTTCTTCAGGTCCTTCAGACCCGAAGCGCCGCCAAGCTTGGACTCGACCGGGAACTCGGCAGGACGCGCACCGTTCAAGCCTCCGTCATTCCAGCCCTCCAGCACCGTCTTCAAGTTCGTAATGCCGTTCTTCTCCAGGCTGTCGACAATCGTCTTCGCCTGACTAAACGTCGTCATCGGAACGACGTTAGCTCCGAATGCGCTCGCTTCCGTTTCTCCGCCTAACAGACGGATCTGCATGGGAACGTCTGCTTTGCTCTTCGCCGATTTCTCTTTGACGAGCTCGCCTTTCTCCTGCAAGTACGTTCTGTACGTCTTCGCCATCCCCACATAATCCGCTTCCTTGCCGCCGAGGAACTCGTATCGAACTTGACGGTCTGTCTTTAGCGGATCTTTCTGGAAGGTGTTATAACCGCCCATCGATTTGCTTGTTGGCTGGAAGTAACCGTACCGGATTTCGAACTTCGGAGCGACCCAGTAGAAGTCTGTGCTTAATCCGCTTGGATACGCGACAATCTTGGCATTGAATCGGCCATCCTCGACGATGCCGAGCACGCCGTTCTGCCCGGCGCCGTGCACGATCCCGAATACCGGCACAGATGTACGGCCGGTATTCATGTTGCCGTCCGACGTATAGTCGGTACCGTAGATCTTACCGACATACGGCTCGTCAAATCGGGAATGCGCTTTGTTAAAGCGGATAAGCGCCCCTGAACGGTCCGGAATAAACAGATAGCCCGGAATATCCGCCTTGTGAACCGCGCCTAGGAACGGATAAGCCTGAATGGAAGCCAGCTTGCTGACGCCTTTCTCCCACATCGAATCCGCTGGGATAGAGACAACAAGCGAATCGTTCTCAAGCTTAACCTCGAGTGCGATGCCTGCATTCAACGACCCGAAGGTCAACTTCACGCGCACCCCTTGCTCGATCGGCTCAATGCCGTCGACTTTACCGCCGAGCGACAAGAAATTTCCCGTGCTCAGCATCTCTTGATCGTTATAGTATTCGAGCAGAACCGGTGACTTGACTGCGGTCTGCCACTCATCATTTAACTCGGCATTTTGCAGATCGGCTTCGTTAGGCGTGGAAGCCCAAACATAACCGCTCTCCTTGTTCTTCACCATAATGGCAAGCGAAGCGTTCGCCATGTACAGCTCCAGCGAGCCGGACTCGCCGATTTTCTTATAGTCGGACGGAATCGTGCGATTCGCAATGGCGCTTGCTGCCTTCTCCGGCATCGTGTAATTGTTCGAACGATAAGGGAATGAGCCTTCCGTCTTATTAAGAACAATCTTGCTCTGACCCTCGGTAGATTGCTGCTCAACTGTAGCCCCATATGCGAACTGATACAACCCAACCGCTGCAAGCGCAGCAGACGCGACCAGGATAATCGGTTTCTTGTTAATCGACACGCAGATTCACCTCTTGGAATAACGAGTAAACAAATTCCCACACCTGATTCGACAAGCCGAACAGGATAAACGCAACGAATGCCATAATAAGCATGCCGATGATCGTGAGAACGATGTTTCTAACAGTCTCCTTAATTTCGTAGCCGTGGATCTCTTTCACCATGATGAAGAGCAGAAGCGCACACCACAGAATGACGATATTATAGGAGTAGTTATAAATGACACCCTCCATCAGGGTAAGGCCACGTGACATAATCGCCAGCGGAATTGCGAAAATAATGTAAGGGGACAATGCATAAATCGTCCCTTTATAGATGTTCTTGAAACTGCCTTCCCCATCGTTGATGACGCTGACAAGGTAGTTGGAAATCACCCAGGCGAACAGTGGAATGATCAGCTTGAGCAGCTCGGTTACGATGTTAATCTGCAGCGGCTCCATCGTTGCGAACAAGAAGTTCGTCGTATAGAGACCGAACAATCGAACACCGAACAGCACGAACAGCAAGACAGTTGCCGATGCTACCGAAGCCTTGTTGTTATGCTCCAGCTCGTAATAACCTTCAATCGGATGCCGCAGCATACGGAAAATATGAAGGAGCTGCGCGACAAACCATTGTCTGGTCACCTTCAGCCAAGCCATAACGACCGGCTTGCCGAACTGGTACTTCCGATAAGCGAACCGAATGGCCATCAAGGCGATAATGGCTCCCAGGATGCTTAACGCCACGTCAACCGCGTGTTTCATAATCCATTCGCGCCGGAGTTCCCAGTACGCATTTGAATATTCTTTCTTGTTTTTGGAGAATTCGAATTTCTCGAATGCTTCCTGGTATTTGCCTTCTTTGAAGTATGCGAGGCCGATACCGGTGTGCGCTAGCGAGAACAAGCTGTTCTGACGCAGCACTTCATTCCATGGATCACGACTTTGTACGTATTTGCCATCCAAATAGAGTCCCAGCGCTTCATGCACCAGCTTCGTGAACGCCGTTGGCTGGAACACCGTAATGTTGCCGCGCTCGCCGCTCAGGGCAAGCAATCTGCCATCCGACGTGACGGCAATTCCTGTCGGTGCTGCAAGCAAACCGAGACGTTGCTCTCCCGTGTCGCTATAGCTGAAGAGGAACATAAGGTTACCGTCACGGTTGTACTCCAGGATCATGCCTTCACCGGCATCGATCGCATAAATATTCCCCATCACGTCGGTCGTAATATCGGATACTTGATTAAGCGACCACGTTCCGCCGAGCAAATCCTTGCCCGCTACGTTCAGCTTCTTAATGGCGCCGCCGTTGATACCTGTCGTACTCGTATAGATAAGGCCTTCCGAGTCAACCGAAATATTCGTCGGCGAAATCGGCATTTCACGAGTCATTTTGCTTAGCTGAGCCTTCGTATAGAACATGCGCTGCAGCGTCTTCAGCAGGTTGAAGCCCGCCCGGTTACCGCCGAAGTAGCCTAGAAATTTGCCTTCCTTGTCCAATCGAACAAGACCTTGGATCAAGCCTTCGCCGATAATATAAATGCTGCCGCGTTTATCGACGATGACCTTCTGCGGCTTGAACGGCGTATCTTTGCCGTACAGCTTCGACTTCGGCTTGCCGATCGTTTGCTTCAGCTTGCCGTCTTGTCCGAAGACGACAACGCTTTGTTTTGCATAATCCGCAACGTAAATATCTTTGTTTTCCGTTACGAATACGCCCTTCGGCTGCTTTAATTCCCCTTCGCCGATTATTCGGATGAAGTTCCCCCATGAGTCCAATTCCACAATTCGGGCGTTGCCCGTATCGGCAACGTACATATGGTCTTCATTATCCACGAAGATATCTTGCGGGTTATTCAACTCCACTTTCCCGTTGCTTAGCGCTTCATTTTCGCCAAAGATGCTATACCCGTCGATTGCGCCTACTGGCATGTAGGCGTTCTGCATCATAATGCCATGACCTTTTTCATCGATCGTGAAGGTAGGATAAGGCACGTCCGCATAAGCAGTAGTCGAACCAACCAACAGCGCAGCCGCAACGAGAAGTGTGAGCCATCTGAATCTGAACATTGTTCTCCTCCTCACTTCAACCCGGAATGCGCCATCGTATCCATTACTTTGCTTTGCATGAATATGAAGATGGCCAAGTTCGGAATAAACATCAGAAGCGCTGCCGCCGCTGCCATCCCTTGACCGGCAATATTATTTTCCATCGCGGTGGTCGTCGTCAGCGTACTCATGTAGAAAGCAAACGTCTTGAGCGTTTCTTTGCTCATGAATAACGAAGATGTCTCCGCATTGTTCCAAGCCAATTGGAACGATAGAATCGCTACGGTCGCTAGCGCCGGCATAATCATCGGAATGACGAGCTTACGGAATACGTAGTAATCGTTCGCTCCGTCAAGCTGCGCTGCTTCGATGAGCGCATTCGGAATTTGATCGACGAATTGCTTGACCAGGAACACCCCTACCGGCAAGGAAAGCATCGGTAAGATATGACCTAGGAAGTTATCCGTCAGCCCCAGCTTCTCAATGACCAAATAACGCGGAATCGTTACCGCTGCCGGTACGAACATCAGAGCGATGATGTTTACTTCGAACACGACTTTTTTCATTTTGAATTCTTTCTTGGACAAAGCGAAGCCTGTCATGGAACAGATCACGATGGACAGGAATACGACTGAGCCGGTTACAAGAATACTGTTGAACAAATATTTCGTCTTCGGAACCGCTGAAACGTCGCCGACGCTGAACAATGTCGCAAAGTTACTCCACGTCGGATGCTGAACAAACAGCTTCGGCGGATATAGAAACAGTTCGTCTACAGGCTTAAGCGCCTGAGAGAAAATAAAGATAATCGGCAAGATCATGAACACGGACAAAGAAACAAGGAAGAGAAAGAACTTCCATTGACCGAAGCTGAAGCGATCCGGATTGATTTTATTAGCATGAAAAGAAGCCATTTACGCCATCACCTTCTCCCAATTCGTAATACACTGCGGACTAGTCGGAGTCGCCGAACAAGCGCCAGCACAGTTTAGAAAATCCGTAAACAATAATGAGCAAGACTACGGAAACCGCTGAAGCGTAACCCATATCATAGCGCAGGAAACCATAGTCCTCGATATGATTGATCATGAGCTGACCGGCATTTTGCGGTGTAGGATTAGCGCCTGAGAGCTGCACGCCAATCGCTCCGGCTTGGAATGTGCCGACGACAGCCATTACGGCGCCGAATAGCATTTGCGGCTTCATGCTCGGAATGGTAATGTACCACACCTCTTGAAGACGGTTGCGAATGCCATCGATATAGCCGGCTTCATACATCTCCCCGTTAATGTTGAGGATACCCGCGAGCATCGCCAGGAAGCCAACGCCCATACTGTTCCAGAGCGATACGGTCACCATGATCGGCATTAGATAATGCGGCGATTGTGTCCACTGAATCGGCTCGTTGATAATCGCAAGGCTCATTAAGAAATGATTCAAATAACCGGAAGCATTACCGCTGAAAATAACGAGCCACACGACAGCCATTGCAATTGCTGCAGTCAGTGAAGGCGAATAGATCGCGAGGGCAATGACTGTACGCGATTTCTTCGGAATTTGCGCCAGCAGCCAAGCGAGCCAGAAGGATAATAAATATCCTCCCGGACCGACCAGCAGTGCAAATTTAAGTGTGTTTGGCAAGACGTACATCATAAAGGCATTATCTTGTGTAATCAGGTTTACATAGTTGGTCAGTCCGATAAACTTAGGCGTTTGAATCGAGTTGAAATCCGTAAACGACAAGTAAATGGCAGAAACGACCGGAACTACGACAAGCAGAGAAAAAATGATAAAAAACGGACTAATAAACACAAAGGCGTTAAATTCGTTTTTTATTGCTTTTGCAGTCGCAGGCTTCACTTCTCATCACCTCGTTTGGCCATGTCTGACATATTCGGCATAATCGGCACATGAAGCGGTTTGACGACTTTACCGTCCTTGATATAACCGAAATCCGTAAGCTGCTTCTTAATTTCGCGATTGCCGTTAATGACGGCATCTTCCATCGCCCTTCGCGCATTGTAGCCGTCGAAGACGACTTTGTTCCAAGCGTCGCTGATTTCCCGCTCGACCATGTAATCACCGAAGAAGCGCGGAATATCCCATAACCATTTCCATTGCTCTTGAATGACCTCAATATCTTCCTTCGGCCAGGAAAGCTGGCTGAACGCTTCGACATTGGCCGAATTCCATTTGTAAGTCGGTCCATAGATCGCTTCCAGATTGTTACCGAAACGAACTTGAGCCTCTTCGGAAGTCCACCATTTCAGGAACTCCCATGTATCGTCTTTCTTCTTGCTGCTGTTGAACATGATTCCGGTTGCGCCTGTTCCCGGAGCGGTCCGGTTTACGACGCCGTCCTTGCCTTTAACACCAGGGTAAGGAGCAATCTTCCACCAACCGGCAAGCTCAGGAGCTGCTGCGGTCAACTGGATATAAGTAGTAACATCTGCAATCCCGATCGGCAGGCTTCCATCGCGGAACTGGTTGTAGAAGCTCGGTACCTGCAGCGGAACGCTGTATACCGTAAACATGTCCGTCATTTGTTTCAGTCCAGCCAATGCCTCATCCTGATCGATCGCAGTGTGAAGGCCATCGTCGGTGTACAGCTTGCCGCCGGTTTGATAAATAAACGGAACGGTGTTGTTATAAGGCTTAAATCCGCCTGTTTGCGACAGCGGCAGATAGAAATTCATCCCGAAACGCTGCAGCTCCGGCAAGATTTGCTTCACTTCTTCCATCGTATCGGGAACAGGAATATTCAGCGCATCGAGAATATCCTTCCGATAGAACAGCACCCAGAAGCTTTGTGTTTCCGGCAAAGCATATAGCTTCTGATCGAAAGTGACCGGAACGAGTGCACCAGGGGAGAATCGTTTCTGCACTTCGTCAAAGCCTTTGAATTGATTCATGTCCGCTAACGCTCCGCGCGCGGCAAGGCGGAAAGGAATGTAGTTGCTGACGCCAAGTGCTGCGTCAGGCGCATTACCAGCGGCGCTGGCAAGTACAAGCTTTCCTTCGTCCGGCATAATGGAGAGCGTTACTTTAATGCCGGTTTTCTTCGTGAATTCTTGATTGATTAGCTGCTGCATTTGGGTTACGTTCTGACGCGAACGGTTTACCCACACCTGTACGGCATCTTTATCGTCCGCGTTTACTTTGGAATAATCACGAGTAAACGATTTGAAGAACGCAGCGATGCTGTTCATAAATGATTTGAAGAAGCCTACCTTTTCACTCGGCAGCTTGCTGTCTGAATAGATATAGAACCGATCCAGCTGCAGTGGCTGTCTTGGCAGCTTCGTGTTAATGACACCAAGCGTCTGCAGCACGGAGCCGGAGCCTTCGGACAGACGGTTAAATTGATAAGGGATTTTCTCCGGTTCCTTCGACATCCGCTCAAGCGTTTCCGCCGCAACGAGCAAATTGCTCGCTTGGTCCGGATTAGCGCCGGCAAGCTTCTTAAGCGCGGCGTATTGTTTGCGCAGAATAGAAGCGAATTCTTCCAGCTTCTGCGGCAAATCAGGCATCTGTTTCGTAATATCCCAGTCCCGATTCACGTCCATCGTATTACCTGTTGCCATCTTAATCTCAAGTGCCAATGTGTTAATATCCCACATGACATTCTTAATCGTTTGGATGACTTGTCCATATGGGGCAGCGTCGGCGCGAAGTGAAATTTCATGCTCACCTGCTGTAAGCGCGAATTGATACGCTTTGCCGTCTTTGCCGGACAAGACCTCATTACGCCATTCATCCGTGTAAGGGAAGGCGTACTCATTCACTTCTTTGAATGGCACTTTACCATCTATCATTAAAGTGCGATATACGGGCATGCTTGTTTTGCCAGTCTGCAAATACTTGAATGCCAGTTGGTAAGAGCCCGCCTTATCCACTTTCACTTTCCAAGTAGCCCGCTGTCCACCCACTTGCCACGCCTGCTCGTTCTCTTCCGCGTTTCCACTGGTTGCAATCGTTTCTCCGCCGAGCGTGTTTAACGTGACTTTACCGTCTCTATGAGGAACAACAGTTGCATCTCCGCTTGCAATCGCGCGGATCGACGGTTCCGATTTGGAAATCGGATGCTCGGCTTCCACGACAAGGATTGAAGAGTCTGCTTTAGACAAGCTGTTTGCTTTCGCATATTGCTCGTACTGCGGCAGTACCTCCGGAGAGGAAATGACGATTCGGCCAATGAGGGCCTCTTCGCGCAAATTCATAAGTTTGATGCTGTTCGTGCCTTGTTTCAGATAGAACCGCAGCGGTTCCGCCGTGAAATAACTGGCATCCATTAATGGGGCCGTCTGCCATTGCTTAATTTGCTTCTGGCTTGCAGGCGTCTCATTCCCGAGCGCATCTCGGTCGAATGTCGCGTTTTCATCTGTCCACAGCTTTGGTAGCACAACTCTTCTGGATTCAAAAAACGGATATTTCCCGTTTACTTCAATAGCCCGCTCAATCGGAATGATTTTGTCCGATGTCGAGTAATAGTCGATATTAATTTGGTAGAGCCCATCTTGAGGCGCAGTTACATTCAAATCGATCGCATTCAAGTCGTCCGTCCATGTAAACACCGGCTCATCATAGCCGTTCGAATCGGAAGTAAGTGTTGCCTTGCCATTAGGCGTTACAAACTGATTAGGATGAATGATGATATCCGTTGCCGCATCTTTAATTCCTTTGGCCTGCCATGCTTTAAGCACGTCGCTGTAGGCATCCTCTACGACTTTCTTAACAGGGGAGTCATCTTCCTCGTCCTCTGCCGTGTCCTTTACATCGTCTTGCTTGCCGGCACCAGAAGAAATTTCGCTGCCACCGCCAAATAAACCATCCAAAATATCGTCATTGTCTTGTTTATCTTTGTCAGGCGCAGCCGCCTCATCAGCCTGCGCGATGGAACGTCCATGGAACGATACAGGTACTGTTGTCGCTAGAAGCGAAACAAATATGATTGCAGCTAATAATGGTTTGAACTTCATGCTTTCACCCCAGTAGAACAATTTTTCCTCCCCTAAATAGAGGAGGAAAAATTGTGATTACTTGCTTTTATTTAGTTGCTTCTTTGATTTTTGCTACCGCGTTGTTGTAGTACTCCATCGATTTCTCTTGCAGCTCAGCAGCTACGTCTTCCGGTCTTGCTTCACCTTTTTGGAACTTCTCGTTGTACTTGTCTTTCACTTTAGAAGTGAAGTCCGCGAAGCCCGGTTGGTATTTGAATGTTTCAAGCACGCCTGTTGGGATTGCTTTTACGATATCTTTAACACCAGGCGTTACGAAATCTTGTGCCAACCATGCTTCCCATACTGTAGGATCGTTGACAAGCGGCATCGAAGCTAGCGGAGACTCGTCTTTAATACGTGCCAACCAGCCGTCTTTGGAGTAAGTCATCCATTTCAGGAACTCAACTGCTTCTTTCTTGTGCTTCGAGCTCTTCGTTACGCCTGCATAGTCCGTAACCAGTCCGGCTTTTTGTTGTTGGCCGTCATAGCCCGGAACCGGAAGGATATCCCAGTTGAATTTCAAGTTTTGTTTGTACCATGTCAAGCTCCAAGTTGCATCGAACACCATACCGACTTTACCGATGTTAAAGCCGCTGATGTCTTTGCCGTACCATTTGTCTTTCTGTTCTTTCTTGTAGCTTTGAAGCGATGATTTGTCTTTCATACCGAAGTTGTTCGCCCAGTTCACAGCTTGCGCCCAAGCCGGGTTTGTGTAGTTATACTGAGTGCCGTCCCATGTGGAAGCACCAAGCGTATTGTCAATGTTAGGGATCAGGACGTCGCCCATGCCCGCAGCACCATCTATACCGAATTGCTGTTCGTTAAAATTCGTAAGCTTCTTGGAAATATCCTCGAGTTCAGCTACTGTCCAGTTAGCACTAGGAATTGGAATATTCGCTTTTGCAAATAAATCTTTGTTAATGTAAACGCCCCATGAGAAAAGTCCGTGTGGCAATGCAAATTGCTTGCCCTCGTATTTACCCGTGTCGGCCAAGTTGCCGTAAATTTTGTCAGGAGCAAAATCAGGATCTTGTTCCAGGTATGGAGTCAAATCTTCAAGCCAGCCGCTGCCTACAGCCAGAGGGACATTGAATAACCAAGTTACATCGGGAAGCTTGTTAGCTGCTGCTGCAGCTGCCAATTTCTCATCCCAAGGCCAATCCATCGATTTATCGATGACAACTTTAATGTTCGGGTGAGCAGCTTCGAATGCTTTGATACGTTTCATCTCAGCGCCGTTATCTGCTTTATCGCCCCAAGTTCCGTATGTGATCGTTACAACTTCATCTGTTGCAGCGGGCTCTTCAGCCGCTGGCTCTTCTGCTGGTTCCGTAGTATTAGCGTTTGTCGCTGTGTTATTGGTCTCTGTTGTGTTGCCCGTATTCGCATTAGTTGCCGTGTTGTTTGCGTTGTTGTTGCTGCTGCCGCAGCCAGCAAGCACAAAAGATAAAGCCAGTACCATCAGAAGCATCATATTAATTGACTTTTTCATTCCAATTCTCCCCCAGCTCGTGAATGTAGATTTGGTGATTCTTAGTCGACTTCCCCATAAACACAATCAAGCATGACTTGCTCCTTACTTCCCGGTTAACCCTGGTTTCGCCTCCCTTCATGGAATATATAGCTTTCCTCATTCTCATTGTGAGTGCCTTTGAATCCACAGGATTGACGAATAACCAGCTGCGTCGGAAGCATAATGGAGTTCTCTTCCTTCTGCACATTGAACACAAGCTGCGTTGCAATCGCTCCCATTTCGTATTTAGAATGGCCGATTGTCGTCAATGAAGGACGAACGAACGGTCCGAAACTAATGTTGTCAAAGCCTACGACTGCGACATCCTCAGGCACTCGAATACCGCCTTCGCGGAGCGCTCGCATAGCGCCGATCGCCATTTCATCATTCGCGGCGAAGATGGCATCAGGCAGCCTTTTGCATGCCATCATGACCTTCACGGTTTGATAGCCCCCGGCTTCCAAGTAACGACCTTGCAGGCTGATCTTCGGAGGTACATGCAAGTTATGTTCCATAAGCGCACGCTTGTAGCCGTCATAACGTTTGGAATTGTCATACGCGGCGAGCGGTCCGCTAAGAAATTCAATTCGCTTGCGTCCCAGTTTAATGAGATGCGTAACCGCATCGTAAGCGCCTTGTTCATTAGTGATCAGTACGCTGTGTACGTAATCGCTCTTAAGCTCTCGGTCGAGTACGACGATCGGGAATGACTCAGCCGCTACCTGGAGGATCAAGCTGTCCGGAATCGCTGTACCCATAATAATCGCGCCATCTACGAATTTTTCTCTCAGAAACCGATTCGCTGAGCTGTTCTCGCCGCCATAGGTACTGCAGACAATGAGATTGTAATCATGCGAGGCAACAACTTCCTGTACACCTTCGATGACTTGACTATAGAAAGGTCCGCCCAGATCATTCAGGAACAGTCCGATCGTTTCACTCTTGCGTTTCTTCAAATTTCGTGCCGCACCGCTTGGCCGATAGCTTAACTCTTCTGCAGCTCGAATTACTTTCTTTCGCGTTTCCTCACTGATCTTCGGTGAGTTATTCAGTGCGTAAGAAACAGTTGATACGGCAACTCCGGCCATTCTTGCAACATCTTTGATCGTAGCAGCCATCATCAATTCCACCTCTGGTTCAGCCTATTGAAACGTTTCGAAAGAATAAAGTAAAATTCCCCCATTATGAAACGCTTACATTACAGGTTAGCGCTCAGACTTGTAATCACAGTCACAGAGGGATATTTGTTTAAAGAACTACCCTTTTCACTCATAGAAACGTTTCACAAACACATAATAGCACAGAATTCTGGAAGTGAAAAGGCTTTCAACTGATAAAATGGAACTTTTTTTTGTTAGAAATTTGTTAGTTCCTGGTCTGTTTTTCCAATTATCTTTCTAACATTGTCGAAACGATTCGACTGTAATTGGAAAAACCCCCGACATTTCGGGGGTTTGCCAACAGGATGATTTAAATGACTTCGAATTGCCCTTCTAAACCGTCCGCACTGCTTGGACCGATCCAGAGCTTGAATTTCCCCGGCTCTACGACAAAATGATGCTCTTGATTGATAAATCCGAGCTCTTCCTTTGCCAGCTGGAATGAAACTGTCGTGCTTTCGCCGGCCGCCAATGTAATTCTACGGAAGCCTTTAAGTTCTTTTACAGGTCTTGTAATGCTCGCTGCCTCATCGCAAATATACAGCTGTACGATTTCGACACCTTCGCGCGTTCCTGTATTGTGCACTTTTGCAGAAACGTTCAGCGTTTGGCCAAGCGGAAGCTCGGCTTGCTCGATCTGCAGCTCCTCATAGCTGAAACTTGTATACGTCAGACCGTGTCCGAACGGGTACAACGGTGAAGTATCGGCATCCACATAACGTCTCATATGCGGTCTGCCTGTTTTCTTCGCGTTGTAATAGATCGGCACTTGGCCCGCATGTTTTGGGAATGTGACAGGCAGTTTGCCGCTAGGGCCGGCTGCGCCGAACAGGATGTCGGCAATTGCCGGACCTGCTTGCACGCCGAGCTGCCAAGCCTCAACGATAGCCGGAATATTCGCATCCGCCCACTCAAGCGTAAGCGGACGTCCGTTTGCAAGGACAAGGACAACCGGAACGCCGGTCGCATGAATCGCTTCAAGCAGCTTCTGCTGGCTTGCCGGAATGTCGAGCGATACGCGGCTGTTGTTCTCGCCGCTCATATCCGCATTCTCGCCTAATACGAGAATGGCAACATCACTGCTCTTAGCGGCCGATACGGCTTCCCCAAGCTCTTCAGCCGTTCCGTCCAGCACACCTGAACCTCGTGCATACACAACTTCGGTTTGATGCTGATGAGCAAGCGCCCGTATGCCTGCCAATACGGTAATCACATCTTCCGGCCTTCCTTGTCCGCGCCAGCAGCCGAGCTGTGCCTCACGATCCTCGGCAAACGGACCGATAACCGCCAGCTTACGAGAAGAAGATTTGAGCGGAAGCGTGTCGTTCTCATTCTTCAGCAGCACGATCGATTGACGCGCCATTTCGCGTGCTGTTTCCAGATGCGCGGAATGAAGCATAAAGGAGTTGGCCAATTTATTGTCTACATACGGATGAGTGAACAGACCAAGCTGATGCTTCACGCGCAGAATACGGCGAACCGCATCATCAATCTCGCTCTCGTTAACCTCACCCTTCTCAATCAATGCAGCCAGATGCTCATGATAAATCAGGGAATGCATGTCCAAGTGCATGCCTGCTTTAATCGCTTGCAATCCTGCTTGCTCGCGGTTTGCGGCATAACCATGCTGAACGAGCTCATCAACGGATTCCCAATCACTGACGACGAAACCCTTGAAGCCCCACTCATCCTGCAGTACATCCTTCAGCAACCAACGGTTGCCGGAAGCCGGTATGCCGTTGATTTCATTGAAGGCCGCCATAATCGTGCCTGCGCCGGCATCAAGTGCCGCCTGAAACGGCGGGAAATACGTTTCGCGCATACGCGTCTCCGACACATCGACCGTGTTGTAGTCACGGCCGCCTTCGGCAAGTCCATATGCGGCAAAATGTTTCGGACAAGCCATCACATGCGGCCGATCCGTCCAATCGTTTCTTTGAATCCCTCTAACGCGCGCTCCGGCAACGGAGGAAGCCAGGTATGTATCTTCCCCTGCTCCTTCCGCGATTCTTCCCCATCTAGCATCACGGGCGATATCCACCATCGGTGCAAGAATCCAGTTGATGCCGTCTGATGAAGCTTCGCGTGCAGCAATCGCCGCCGTTTCTTCCAGCAGCTCCGGATTCCAGCTGCATACCTCTGCAAGCGGTATTGGGAAAGTCGACCGGTAGCCGTGGATAACATCATCCGCAAACAGCAGCGGAATACCAAGTCGGGACTCTTCAATCGCAATACGCTGCAGCTCATTAACCGTATCCGCTCCTCGAACACCGAGAATGGAGCCTACCATGCCTTCTTCGATCAGCTCGCTGTCCGACTCTTCGTCAAATGTACCCAGCTGCGTCAATTGGCCGATTTTCTCCTGCAGCGTCATCTGAGCAAGCAGCGTCTCGATCGCGGCTTCCTTCTCCGCGTCCAGCTGGAAAGGGGTTTTCTTTACGTTGCTATCCATAGTAAGCCGCCTTTCTATGCGAGTTCCGCGATGCAAGACTTCATATATGCAATGGAATTGGCAGTCGCTTCCGCGAGCGTTCCCTTTGCACCAGTGCCTTCCTCATGCACGAGCTCGAATGTAAGCCAGCCTTCATATCCGATGTCGGATGCAGCTTGCAGCACTTGTTTAATATCGATATCGCCAACAGTCAGATCTTCGCTATAGATGCGTCCGATTTGATTGCGGAAGTGGAACGCATAAATGCGATCCGAATAAGTGCGAAGCAATTCCACAGGGTTCAAACCTGCAACATGCGCCCAGCCAGTATCCACGCAAAGCCCTACTTCTTGGCTCGCGTATTCGATAACCGCGCGAAGATCGCCGTCTGCATTGTGTTTGTCCGAAGCATGATTGTGCAAGCTTACTTTAAGACCGAGACCACTGACTGCAGCCGCGATGCGGGACAAATTGTCGCCGATTTGCTTAAATTCTTCTTCCGTCTTCGCCTGCGGAGCATCCCAGCCGCCTTTTGGATCGGCATTAATGACCAGGTCTGTTCCGCCTGCTTCGACGACACGCTTAGCAACAGGTATAACCGTTTCTTCGATGTTGAGCGTTTCGAACGGCTCATGCAGCTGCAAACCAACATACGCACCGGAAATCGCTAAACCGAATTGTTTCGCCAGTGTTACCAGCTCCGGAGTCGGATCCAGTTCAAGCGCATTCATGCCTGCTTCCGCACAGTTGCGGAAAATTTCTTCCATGGACGGATCTTTGCCATCCTTCCAATATTCGCACATGTAGCCGTAAAGCCCCGTGGAAAAGCCTTTATTTGTAATCATGCTTATTTCCTCCTTAGCACAACTGCCTGTTGACTTGCAGCAGCATCATAGATCGATTGTAAACATAAGAAATTGAAGACAGCCTGCTCATTTACGACCGCAGGAGACTGCTGCCCTTTTACTTTCTGATAGAAGAAGTGAATCGGATGGTCCATATAACCGATTTGACCTTCGTACGGAATCGTATTTTCGTTAGTTATAACTTCACCATTCTTGTCCGATTTAACCAGAACTTGGTCGGTCTCGAAGTACGGCGACCACTTAACTGCGCCTTTCGTGCCTTCGATTTCAACCGTGTAATACGGTTCGCCATGCGTACAGGAAGCACGCTCATACTGTACCCAGACCGACTTGCCGCTGGCTTGCTGGAATTTCAGCATAGCGCCGACATGTCCTTCGATGTCATACACAACATCCTTCGGATCAACGTCGGTTTCCGGTTTCGCCGTCCAAGCAGAAGCAACCTCAACGCTAACCGGCTGCAGCATGTCATTGAGCAGCGTGAAATCATATGGACCCCAGTCCATAACGATGCCGCCTGCAGCTTTCGATTTATCCAGGAACCAGCGGCTCTCAGGCTGATGCTCAATACCGGGACGACCGCGTTGACCGCGGAAAACGAATGAAATTTTGTAGACATCGCCGAGCTCGCCCGAATTCAAAATCCGTTTCACTTCATCCGTCTTCGGCACCTGCAAGAAACGAACGCTGCAGCAGCCGAGCATGCGGTTATTCGCTTTGGCGATTTCAAGCAATGCTTCTGCTTCTTCGCGATTCATCACAAGCGGTTTCTCGCAGAGCGTGTGACGACCGGACTCCAGCGCCATGCGCGACAATGGGAAATGCGTAAAAGGAGGCGTGCCGACGATCACGATATCATCTTCTCGCGGCTCCTCGTTCAGCATTTCTTTCGCATCGGTAAACGTCGTTACTTGCGGGAAACGCTCTGCGAAGCTCGCAAGCGCCGCTGGGTTCGGATCCGCTACTTTGATCTGAATGACTTCTTCGCCTTCGATTTTGTATATCGCCTCAGCGTGGGTCCGGTTAATGACACCGGCCCCAATTAGATAGAATCTCATGATCGAGTAAGTCCCCTTCCTATTCCCAAGGCATTGCTACTGGTTGACCGATGCGGAAGTTACGGTACACTTCTTTTTCCTTAGCAGTCATGGCATCGTAAGTTTCACGCGGAATCGGAGTGTGCGTGCTGGAATTGTACCAGTGACGGTTGAAGATCATAGCCAGGTTCGTACGACGATCGTCCGAACGGTTTGGCGTGCCGCGGTGCCACATACGGATATCGCGGATGACGATAGAGCCTGCAGGCATGAATACTTTCTCCGAAAGCATGCCTTCTGCTGCGCGAACGATGTGCAGGTTCGGGTTGATGCTGCCATCAAGCGTATCGTGGTTCGCATTATCCGGATTCAGGTGCGTACCGCCCGGCCAAATTTCAAGCGGACCATTCACTTCATTAACATCAACCAGCGGAATGTTCACAACTAGGCTGAACGCCGGAAGCGGAACCGTCAGTTCTGGGAACAGCGGCATGATGTCGCAGTGTACAGCTTGATAATCAGAACCCGGCATAGGTGTATCGGATGCAAAATAGGAACAGTGGAAACCTCTGCCGAGCACTTTCTCGATCACGCTCATCACGATAGGGTGAGCAATAACTTCGCTGTCATTGAACGGTGCCATGAATGGCAAGAACATTTGTGCACGGTTTGTGCCTGTGTTGTAACCGCGTTTGTCGATATACTCGTCGAAGATCGGATCGAAAGAGTCACGGATTGTTTTGATTTTCTCGTCGCTCAGTACTTTCTCAAACAAGATATAGCCGTTTACTTTCACCTGCTCAGCTGCTGTTTCCAACGTTTCCGGGCTAAGCTGCCCGCTTGCCAATTCTTGCTCAGTCAATTTGATTCTCATATCAATCGTCTCCTTTAGGTGTGTTGTATAAGATCAATGGCGGTTAGCCAACGATTCCAAAACCATATTATCCCTCGATTAGCATCGACATCGCGCTGGGCAGATATGCGGTGCTCGCAGGGAAGAGTGCCTCCATTCATGGAGCAGCAACAAAATCACGTCGTTATTGCGGAAACTATGACATGCAGCATAGATTAGCCAGAAGCGGACCTGCCATGTCGCTGTCAGCTCCCTATGAATAATATACATGTTTTTCTCGCTAAGTGAAACGTTTCGACAAACAGAAATTAAGACTGCCATAAATGACCGCAATTAGCAGGCGTTTACTTCTCAATTTTGATGGGGGAGCGTCTTGTTTGCCCTGAAAGCGTTATCTTACTTCACAACCCGAACATTGGCAACTACAGATAACAATCGAAATGCGGATGTACTCTCCTATGAGCGGTAACTCCTACCTCTCTTGGGATTCTATCGTCGAGTTCCGGCGAGTGTGTTGCTCTGGCTTAATTGCTGAGAGTCGTTCTTCTCTGCGTGGTTTCAACGCGGAGAGTTCGGTTTTCGCACTCTCAGCAAAACAAAGACCATCCCCAGCTAGGGATGGTCTCCGATTCAGTCACTATGAATTTATAAAGTCCATTAGATTGCTGGCATAACGTTGCCGCCGCAAACAGGAATGTAAGCCCCGGTAATGAATCCGGCCAGATCGGAAGCCAGATATGCGACTGTATTCGCGATATCTTGATCGGTGCCTCTGCGCTTCAACGCCACGCTTTTCTCATACGCTTCATTGTGCTCCGTCCCGTTTGCACGGTCACGGTCGGAAATGGTCCACCCCGGCGCGACTTGGTTGACCGTAATCTGATATTTGCCAATTTCCTTGGCCAAGATCCGATAAACGCCGTCCATCCCCCGTTTGCCGGCCACGTAGGCGGATTGGGTTTCGAAGTTTTGCATGGCGCATTCGGTGTTGATGCCAATGAACCGGCCTGCTTGTTTCTCGATCATGGCCGGTGCGAAAGCTTTCGCCAGATAGACGCTCTGCATCACGCAGGATTCAAACTGGCTGCGATAATCCTCCGGCGCCTGCTCCAGGACAGAGGTCCATGCATACTGAATGACAGCGTTAGCGACTACGATATCAACATGGCCCAGCTCCGCATTCACTTTATCTCTCATCGCAACAATCGAATCCAAATTTGTAATGTCGGCTTGTACAATAGCAGCACGTCTGCCTAAGGCGTTAATCTCCTTCTGCAGCTCTACGGCTTGTCCTTCATTACGGTTGTATTGAATCGCAACATCCGCTCCGCATGCTGCTAATGTTCGAGCCATAACTCTGCCCAATTCTCCGGTAGCCCCGGTAACGAGCGCGGTGCGCCCGGTGAGATCGATTCCGATCATGATTGTGCCTCCTCTTGATCTTCCGGCAATGTTGCAGCTGCTGCATCAATCAGGCTGTCAAACAGATCATCATCCTGCTCGATTGCGGCTTCAACTGCATGGATTTGCTCTTCAGGGCCGGGCTCTTTTGCGAAAAGCAAGCTATAATCCCAAGTCGTTCCACGCAGGCTGTTCAACTGGAGCGTAATTTCGTAGGGGTGTTTATGGCCTTCAACCTCGAATTGAACGCTTCCTCTGTAGCCGTTTTCCTTGTCATGTGTCATAGCTGCTTGAATAATTGTAATGTTCATCGTTCGTTAACCTCCAAAATGGTGGACATGCTTCCGCCATTATGCACCTGTCGATGCCTGCCTGCGGAATGACTTGCCTAAATTATACCATGCTTGCTGCAAAATGCGTAAAAACGGGCAGCCCCCAGCCGCCCGTTTGCATCAGTCGATTCGTTATTCGGTCCGTCCTGTCAGCAGCGGCTCCGCTGATTGACGCGACCAAGGTCCGTCATAAGTGGGCTCATTCACATAGCGAGACATCAATAATGAAAGGCGAATGGATGCGCCCGGAAGCAGCTCGATCTGCAGCCATTTGCTGTTTACCTGTACCGTTTGCTCAGTATCAGTTTCTCCAAGCACCGTGGCAGAAATAATGTCATGCTCCCCGAATGTGCCACCCTGGATGACTACAGTATGCGACTCAAACATCGATGTATTCACCACATGCAGTGTCGCAGAGTCGTCGCTCAGTTGTTCGACAAGTGCCGCCGTATCTTGCGGAAGCCCTACGCGCTTGCGATCCCCATCGAAATAACGGAATCTGCCGTGCTGGAAGCCGCCGTGTGAAATATGCATCGGTGCACCGAGAGTTAGCTGCACGAGACTTTCCATATAGACCGGGCACAGCTCCTGCCATATATGAATGCTGGAGAAGTCATCATCATTATACGATGCCGACCACTGCGCCGGATCGCCCATTGGGGAATCCATTCGGTCCAGCTGCTTCATGATCAGCTTGAAATTCGCATCCAGAATGCGGTCCGGATAATCCGGCAGCTCACCATTCATATAGCGGAACCAAGGCTCCGTGTTGCTTATAAAATGTTTCGTATCACGACCGGTCAGCGCGTCCTTGCCGGATACGTTCGGGATCACCACCTCATCCCAGTTGTAGCTCTTCGGAATGCGATTAATCCGTTCGCGATCTTCTTCAGCCATCGAGACCGTCCATAGATAGATCGGATACCGTACGCTCGCTTCCCGGAAATCGGACCACCCTGCATCAAAATGCTTGTAAGGCACTACGGTCCTGCCATCCTCCGCCTGCTTGCGAAGCGACCAGTTCAAATCAATCTGTCTGCGCGCGAGTCCAAGCTGCTCCATATCGCCTGTAAGCAGAACCGCGTTCATTGTCGCATTCGTGATCGGCTCAATGACGGTCATGAAACCGTGCGGCCAGCGGTAGCCGTAGTAGCCGCCCCACCATTTGCCATCGTTATACTCCCCGATTTCATCATTTAAGCCTACATTATCAGGGATCAACCCTCCGTTGCGTTCTGCCCGATCGCTCCAAGCCGCCAAGTAGTCCAGTACCCATTGTTTATACTTGTCATCGGCCGTATGCATGAACGCATTTGCCACAAGCCCGGTAGCATTTAAGTTCAGCGGCACATCACCGCGGTTCATGCGCTCATTCATCATCGCAAGCAGATGGCCGTAGATCGTGTCGTCACTCCACTTGCACTTGCGCGATGCGAAATCCACACCCGGTATATCTTCATATGGCGCTAAATAATTATCCAGAATGCCCCGATGCGTAGACCAATCCTCTGCGGAAGCGATGAAACGCGGTCCTTTGCTGCCATTGAGCGGAGAACGAATCAGCTTCTTCTCTTTGTCGTAGTTCGGCGCTTCCGAATCATCGCCGGTATACATGTTTGCGAATCGCACAGCACGCTGCCGGTCTTTCAATAGTGCGGGTCCCGACAGTCCCAGAAAATAAAAATATAAATACCCTTCTCCGTGATGCATCCAGTCATAATAAGCGTCAAATTCGCGATGAATCTGTCCATATTCCGTCCACTGGAAGGTGATGCCTTCCCATATTCGACGGGATGCCTCATGCAGGAAATCGTCGCCCCCTAATGCGTGAAGCAGCGCTAAGTTCATGAAACCTTCATATGGATCGTCAGAGCCGTCCATTCCCGGCCAATCATTTCGCCAAATAAGTGTACCGTCAGGCCTTGTATATTTCTCGATGAAGAGTTTCGCGGATTCATTCAGGAGGTCGAATAATTGCCTTTGCTTCACAGCCCATCCTGGTGCGGTGCTGCGACTTGCTGCCGTTAAACTTGTTTGCAGGGGAAGCGGAAGTTGAAGTGGACTCAAACTCACTTGAAACACATCCTTCTTATGAATTGTTGTGATTCATTTTATGGCTGTGGCTCGTTTAATCCTTGGTGTTCCCAAGCGTAAAGCCGCCTTCAATCGGGATGATGGCTCCGTTCACCCATGAAGACTCTTGGCTAACCAGAAAAGCGACAGCGCTTGCAATTTGCTCCGGCTTACCAACATGGGGATCCTCATAAATCCGCTCGGCCGCCTGCTTCGCTGCTGCAGGATCGCCCATCTTCTGCTGCAGCCAAATCTCCAAGAGTGGCGTGGCTACACCGGCCGGAAGCAAAGCATTAAACCTTACTCCTTCCTTGCGCAGCTCGAAGGCAAGTCCGCGCGTCATATGGTTTAAAGCTGCCTTCATCGTGTCATAGACGAGGTTGTCATGCGCATTGATCTGTCCGTTGATTGAGCTTACATTGACGACAGCCCCTTGCCTCTCGCGCAAATAAGGCAGCGCCTCCTGAATCAAAAAGAAACCTGCCTTCACATTGACCGCAAACAGCCGATCCCAATCTTGATGGGTCACTTCGGCAAGCGGCTTGCTGCAGACCAGCGCGGCATTATTAACGACGATATCAAGGCGTCCCCATTGTGTAATTGCAGCCTGTACGAGCTTGCCCGGCACCGATGGATCACTGAGGTCCGCTTGCACGAACAAGGCTTCTCCGCCATTTCGGATAATCTCCGATACGACCTTCGTACCTCGTTCCTGGTCTCTGCCGGTAATTAATATTTTGGCGCCATGCTCTGCCAGCTTATATGCCGTCGCTTCACCGATTCCGCTGGTCGAGCCTGTAATAATAGCTGCTTGGTTATGTAAGCTCATCATAACTACGCGTCACCCTGCTCCTTCTGCTGCTAGATTTCCCCACCACTGCGAATGATGACATTTAAGATATTTTGCCTGGAGTATGCCAGATGTTCCGTGACAGCCGCCTTCGCCGCTATAAAGTCTCTTGCCCGAAGCGATTCATAGATAGACAGATGCTGACGAAAAGCAAGCATCATCATCTCGTCCGTCACATGCGGCTCGCCAAGATTCAAGTAACGATAATGCATCAGCGATTTGTAAATCTCCACATTTTTACGATTGCCGCTCATCCGCACAAGCTCCAAATGAAACATGAGATCAAAGTTGGATTGCAATACAATGTTGATGCCGTTCCCCTCTGCAATGGATGCAGCAGCATGCTCAACCAGCGCATCTAACGCATCGAATTTGGAAGCAAGCAATCCTTCGTCCATGACGCTCAGCTGCTCAATCGTCCATAAGTCGATCATCAACCGGCTGTTCATGATGTCATTGACGTTATCCACCAATACGGGATTAACGAAAGTTCCTACTTTCGATACGGTGCGGACAAGTCCTTCCATCTCAAGCCGGTTCAGTGCATCTCGAATCGGGGTGCGACTGACGCCAAGCTGTTTAGCCAGCTCCGGAATGAGCAGCTTCTCGTTTGCGCCGAAATGTCGGGCTAGTATTCGCTCCTTAAGCACTTGATAGGTTTGATCCCAAATATTACTGACGTCCAGTTTCGCTAACGGCTGCGGTGGAAGCTGACTCGAAGACACGTTACTAACCTCCTGATTTCTATATATGAATTGTCATGTTGTATGTTGTATACAACATTATAGTAATGAAGCTGGATAATTCCGTCAATCCTTTTCTTGGAAAAGAGATTCTACTAACCAAGAAAACCCGGGAAGCAGAATGCCGCCGGGTTCTCTCAAGTTATGACCGTAAAATTTGCGTACTATTTTCTCTCCAACATTTCCCCGGAAATATTCGACGTTTTCTTCCCCTTCAAGCTGTCGAATCAGCCGTGACTAAGTGAATGTAATCATCTTATTCTCTTCAGCACTTTCATAGACAGAGAAAGCCAAACGGAGCGTAATTAAGTTATCTTCGCCGCTTGTTTGGAACGGTTCACCGTTAGTTAAACAGGCAATAAAATGCGACTGCAGCCGGAAGTGGCTCTCTTCGTGATCAAGCGTTGTCTCGGCTTTCACTACTCGTTCCGAAGATCCGTCCTTCGACACAATCGTGATTTTGCCGTCTGTATACATTTTCAAGCTGCCATTGCTGCCATCAATGACGAACTGCTCCAAATGGACCGCCCGAACTTGCTCGCCAAGCGGACGGTCCAGCTTCTGCCTAGTCGCCCAGCTCATATCCATGAATCCATAGAATCCGTCATGTCCAAGCATGACAATGCCGCTGTCTTCCCCGATAATATGGTCGCTGACCCGTGTTAGCTCCGCCGTCAATCGCTTTGGTGTCCCGAAGAGAAACCGCCATGTATCAAACCAATGCACACCCATCTCATAGAAGAGCAGCTTGGGCATCGTTCTGAAGAACGGTTGCGGCAGTTCAGCTTCAGGCTCCATCCGCGGAGTGTAATAATCGGTATGGATGTATCTTGCGACATGCAGCTTACCTAACTCACCGCTGTCGATAACTTCTTTAATCGTTTGAAAAGGCTCCAGCCACCGCCAATTCTCCGTAACCATGAGTCTCACGCCGTTTCGTTTCGCGAGCGCGACCATCTCTTCGGCTTCTTCAAGTGTCGGCGCGAATGGTTTCTGGCACATGATATGCTTGCCCGCCTGCGCAGCCTTCCGAACGAAATCCACGTGTGTTTCAGCGCCTGTTACGATATCAATAATGTCGATATCCGCATGAGCGAGCATATCGTCGATATTGTTATATAATTGATCGGAAGAAATGTTGTATTTGGACGCAGCTTGTTTTAGTTTCTCTGAAGATCGGTTGCAGAGCGCGATAATTTGAACACCCGGAATTCGGCTCCACGCCTGCAGATGCTTATCCGACCAGAAGCCGGTTCCGATTAGACCAACTTTCCACATGCTTCTATCTCCCTCTCTGTCATGATGAATTATTTAAGCGCAGGCTTCTCATCCAAATGCAGCATGAGACGCAGCACTTCATCTAGAGATTCCTTCGTAAACACTTGCTTCCAGTCCGGTTTGAAAATCTTATCGTAGCCGTAATTAATCGCGATCTTCGCCGCATCGGAGAATGGATTCACATTATTGAACGCAATGGCCAGCGGGATTTGGATATGGCCGAGCATAAACGATCTGGCTGCAGCTGCCGGAACGCCCATTCGAATCACTTCATCCATCGCTTCTTTCATAATACAAGCAGCAGCTGCCGCAACTACTTCTGCCGCTGCCGGCTCAAGCAGCGCCATATGTTCTACCGTTATGCGGTGACATTGCGTAACCGGCGCAAACATACGGATGCAAATCTGTTCCGCAATATCGAACCTCTCCTCGCTGCCTTGCTGAAGTGCAATGACAATATCCTGTTTCGCCGCAATGCCGCCGAACATGTCTTGGCGCGCTTCCGGTGAATCTTGCTCCTCGAACAATGCGGGGTGACACGGATGTGTAACGACAAATGTACAATCATCGCGCAGCGCTACTTGCTGTGCATAGGCTGCCGCCGGATCTAGCAAGATGACAGTCGCACCGGCCTTCAGCTGCGAAACGATCTTCTCGCTTAACGGCCCAATGACAGCATCAGGTACAGCAAGAATAACGAAGTCGGCTACTGCAAGCGCTTCGTCATTAGGCGTGATGGACAATCCTCGCTCCGAGATGCGGGCAATTCCATTCTCAGCTTGTTCGCACAGAAGCAGCTGATAATCCGTTTGCCTCAAATTATCCGTAATTCGGCAGCCCATTTTACCACCGGCACCAAGCACGGCAATTACGATTTCACTCAGTTGGTTGCTCATTCATCCTGCTCCTTATTAATAGAATAAGTATTATTGAAACTAGCATAACTGATCGACATCAGACATTCAATACATAATGTATACAATACATATATATTTATTGCCGTCCTCTAAAATACCTGTTATTCTAAGGTCACAAATGCTAGGGAGGAATCTGTGTGAGACTTGGACTTAGCTCTTTCACCTTCACTTGGTCGATCGGCATTCCCGGCTATGAGCGGCCGGCTGAACCGCTCACGCACGAAGGACTTATTAAACTTACGCGAAGCTGCGGACTCGATCTTGTGCAAATTGCGGACAATCTGCCTCTTCATCCGCTTTCGTCAGAAGAGTTGTTGCAGTTGAAGCAAATCGCTGATGAACAGAACGTCTCGATTGAAGTTGGCACACGGGGTACGGAACCCGCACTGCTGCTGACTTATCTGTCCATTGCTCGGACGCTGCAATCCCCGATTGTTCGAACGATCATTACGACGCCTGATCTTGCTGCCGCAGAGCAGCAGCTGCGTGAGGTACTCCCCGCCTTCGAGGAAGAGAATATTGCGCTTGCCATTGAAAATCATGGCTTGCATACAACGCAGCAACTGGTACAATTATTTGAGAGCTTGAATCATCCGCTCGCGGGCTGCTGCCTGGATACGGTGAATTCTTTTGGCGCGCTGGAGAGTCCGGATGTCGTCATTAAACGGTTAATTCCCTTTCTGGTAAACCTGCATATTAAAGACTTTGATATTAAACGGGTTGACCACCAGCTCGGCTTTACGATCCTCGGCGCGCCTGCCGGAGCAGGCCGGCTCGATTATGAGCTTCTGCGAGATTCAATTCGGGAGCATGACAAAACATCTGCAACGGCTATCCTTGAATTATGGACACCGTTCACGGAATCCGTGGAGCAGACGGCTGCACTCGAACGAAGCTGGACGGAGCAATCGATCGCGTATTTGAAATCCATTCATTTCATAGAAGAAAAGGATACTGACAATGGCAACCATAACATTGAAAGAGAAAGCGTATGAGCAGCTTCGCGCTTATATTCTAGAAGGAACCATTAATTCCAACGATCAGCTGACGGAGAAATATTTGGTGGAGCTGCTCCAAATGAGCCGCACGCCAATCCGTTCCGCTCTTGAGAAGCTGGCTGCGGAAGGTCTGCTAAACATTGCGCCTAATAAAGGGCTGAGTCTACCCGAATTGTCGCTGCAGCGAGTTGCGGATTTCTTCGATTTCCGGATTGCATTGGAAGGTCATATCGTGCAGAAGCTGGCCAATCGCAAGCTCCCGCAGGAGGAGATTGCTTGGTTCCGTGCAAATTTGCTCATTCAGGAGCAGACCGCCGCGCAGCATGATTACCTGGCATTCACCCACGCGGATTCCGAGTATCATCGCCGCCTTGCCCTCGTCTATGACAATACCGAAATGGTGCAGATGATGGATAATCTGCAGGATCGGCTGTTCCAGATGGCACTTAAAGTGCTTCGCAAGGACATGAACCGCATCGGGATGTCCTATCGCGATCATTTGGAAATCTTCGAGCTCATTCTCGAAGGCAACGCCGCAGAAGCAAGTCGGCGGATGGTCGAGCATCTGGCCTACGGGGCGCGGATATTAGTGCTATAGTACATTGGTGAGCTGCTGCGGAGCTGCTTCTGTCATCTCATTTAGATGATGGAGGCAGCTTTTTCTAATGGATGTTGTTTGAAGAGAGGTTCTGGGTACCTCTCTTTAAAAGTAAAGTAGCTCACCTTTGGCTCTACATGGACGGGAATCAGGAAATTGTGAGAAAGTAGCTCTCCTGGGGACCTACATTGGCGGTAATGAGGAGTATTGGGCGAAAAGTAACATGTCCGTTTGCGCAACAGTTGCTTAGAAGCTTAGACAACCTAAAGGCAGGCTGAACGTCATGTTCTTAGACGATCATTCTGCCTTATTTATGTTACATACTACAGACATGCGCCAATACGGGCAGGCTGCACGGTTCATATCATAGACCAGCGGTAGCAGTATGCGTCAGAAGGAGGCATCGCGGCCATGTTCTGCTGGATCGGCAAAGTCATCATCGTGAACAACAATGGCACCGTCCTGTTCGGCGATGCCAATATTTTACCCGAGTTTGGTGAGAATCCAGAGGCCGAGGAAGAAGTAGACGAAGATCTGGGCGGAGAAGATGTTGTCGTCGATGAAGAAGTTAACGCGAACCGACGAAAGTCGAAAAAAAGCAAGAAATCCTCTTCCGCCGCCGGCAAGAAAAAACCCAAGAAACGCTGATCGTTGGACAGCGAAGTTTCGGTTTACGGCTTCCGGTTGCGCTTTGCCGGTTGCTATCCCTAAACAAGCGACCAATCAAATACAAGGCCAAGCGAATGGTTCCGCTGCTCGGCTAAATCCTCGTACACAGCAGCAGCTTGCTTCGGTGAAACGACTTCGTACAAGCCGTCTACATTCACCTTTCCGGCTGCCAGCCATTGCAGCGCCCCTGCTAGATTCGTGAAAATTCCGGGCTCTGCCGCGCTTCCGGCGTGCAGCGGAATATCCCATTCCCAGCCGCTGCGCAGCACGACATAGTTATGGAAAACAAGATGCAGCAGCTCATGCGCGTACGCTTCGGTCTGCCGTCTCCATGGTACGCCTACCATGACTACCTCGCCATTCTTGCCAACCATGCGACTGCCGTCAAGCACAGCCTGCTCATGCCCGGAGCATTCCACGACGAGTGCGAATGTCCCTCTGAGAGCAGGATCATCCACAGGCGGCAAGCTCGATATATAAGCACCACCGGCAATCCTAGCGGCAGCTTCACGCTTCCACGCCACCGGATCGTAAGCCGTAACGGAATAGCCGCTAGCCGCGAATAGCTGCGCCGCCATATTGCCGACCAAACCCAATCCGCTTACCATCACCCGCTGAGGCGGTCTTGCTTGTGTCGTCGAAAGCGTCGACATGCTGACATTCATCATTCTCGCGAAGACAGCCGCTGCCGGGGACAAGCCCTCCGGAAGCAGCAGTGCTTCCTTCTCACTTACACGCTGCACAGATCGATGCGGCCCCATGCAGAATGCCAAATCTCCAGGCTTGAAGGCTTGGACATCACGACCAACCTCTTGTACCCGAAACACCGCGGCATAGCCCGGAATACTCGTGAAATCAGCCCGCCCCAGATACAACGCGAGCTCCGTCCCCGTACTAATTAAAGTGAACAAGGTCTCTCCTATAATTTCGTTCGCCTGCAACAGGGCAGCCCCGCGATCCATCGACTGAAGCTCGATTCTGCGAACGCCTGTCAGAACAATCCCAACATCCTTTCGGCTCGTCATTTCAGCTTCACTCCGATCGAACTTGCTGTTGCTCGAATATAGTCAGCCGCAAGTCGGTATTCGGCGTCACTGTCCAGATGCTCCAGCATAAGCGGTACATCACGGTCCAGCTTCACTAACTGGCGGAGATACTGAGCATAATCCAGCTTTCCCAGCCCCGGACGCGTTTCATCCAGATGAACCACCATCGACGAGCCAAGCACAATATCCTTAGCATGGCAGCTGCGAATATAGGGACCAAGCTTGGTGAAGCATTCTTCGATCAAAGCCCCGTTCCGATAAAACAGCTGCGGACTAGTGACAATGTTCACAGGATCCAAATGCACGGCAAACGCCGTCCGGTCAATCGCCTTAATGAGCTGCAAATAACTGTCGACAGTATCCGGGTACATCCACGGCATCATTTCCAGCGTATAATAAGTACGCTCAGGTTTCACATGATCGATGATTCCGCGAACGGTATCGACGATCAGCTCGAAGGTTTCGTCTGTCAAGTTCGCCGGATCATGACCATCCCACTGCTCGCCTAACGAACCGGCGATGTTCACGCAGCAGCGTGCCCCTGCCAGCTCTGCCGTCACGAGCTTCTTCTTGCAGTAGCGGATTGCCTGCTCCCGCACCTCCGGGTCTTGGCTCAGCGGGTTGCTCCACGCCCCCGCCTCCGCAATGACAATGTTCGCCGCTGCGGCAGCGCGAACGTACTCCTCGATTTGTGCCGCTTCATCCACATCCGGAAAATATGCAGCCGTATAACCGCGCTCTGCATGTGCAGCAATCCAGCGCTCCGGATCAAGCGTTTCCCTTGCCAGAATCGGACCTCCGAGCCTCATGAAGGATCATTCCTTTCTATCCTAAATTTCCTAATCATTGTATTCCGTGACCTCTGCCCTAAATCCTTCCATCCTGATTGCCATAAATAGCAAAAAACAGCAGAAACGGTCCTACATAACCCGCTCCTGCTGTATTAGCAACCGTCCGTCTATTTCACGATATCAATCACGACCATCTGATGGCATTCCAGACGCTCCACGGTATAGGTCAACTTCCCGCCTTCCTGCACGAATGGCAGCGCGGTTTGCTGTGGAGCCAAGTAAACACTCTTGACCGCTTCCTGCAATTGCAGGGAAACCGTCGTATCGCAAACAGGCAATATATCCTCTATGATTTCAATGCCATTGCCGCGTTTGACCGGTGTCGCATACAGCAAATGGTTAACATAGCGACCTTCCGCGGGCTGCTGCTGCAGCGTCACAATTCCTTGTGCAGGCAGAGAAGTTTCGATCGTCTTCCTTTCGCCCAGCAATCTATTCAGGGCATAGAGCACCGTTTCTCTCAGAATTAAGCTGCCCTTCGTCCCGTAATCCTCGAACACATTCCAAGCGATATAGATGCCATCCGGACCTTCTGCCATGCCGGGTCCACCATCGCTTCGCGAGCTTGGCGTGTGCTGATGGGAGCAGAATGTGAACACATCCCGGTTAAAATAAGGATCTTCCCGCCGACCAAGCGCAGCAGCGGCGGCGCCTGCACCATCTACAAGCTCAATACGCTGCCCTTTGCCATAGAAAATAAATGCGGCTTTGCCGAGTCCGCCTACTTCAAACGCCGGCCGAAAATAATCCGGCTGGAACGGGTTCTCGCCCAGCCACTTCACACCGAAATCGAGGCCAAATCCACTTCCGTCTTCCTTCAAGCCCGACCGCCCGGTAGCCAGAACCTTACCGCCGTTTGCCAGATAGGACCTAAGACTAGCGGCTAACTTACTGCTTAGCACTACCTCGTCAGGCAAAATAATAACTTTATAGGCGGAGAAGTCCGCTTCCATATCGATAACGTCAAACAGCATATTTCCTTCCAGCAGCATTCTCACAGCTCCGGCATCGGAATGCCCTGTGAAATCTACCTGCCCCGTAGTCTTGTGAACACCGACGGCTTCCAGCGAGAGCAGCGCTACATCGGCGACATTCACCGTATCCGTGCACCAAGCTTCCTTCTGCTCCACCTCGCGGTAGGCGTGACCAATCAGCTCATAAGTTGCCTCATCCATGATGCCGTCCGGGTGAAGCTGATCGCCGATCGAGCAGCGAGCACCGTTCGCAATGCTGAGAGCAGTTTCATAACGCAATGCGTTGGGATGCTTATAGCCGCCGAATTCCCCCCATGACGTATGGAATTTACCAGTCATGCCTAGATAAGGCATGCCAAGCGTTTGCGAATAGCGCGCCGACAGCGGGAAGTGATCGTACCCCCATCCGCCGGTAGGCAGCGATTCCAGCTCCAGATGGGTGTTCAACTGTGCCAAGTCACGCCGGCCGCGGCGAATATGACCGCCATTTTGGAAGATGGGCATGCCCGGTTTCAAGCCATGGATAAGTTCCTTCACGGCTCTCCCATAATGAGCGTAGGTTCGTTCGCCAAGCGCCAGCACATCCTCCGCATTGCGCGGATCTTTGCCCTCTCGGCGCAAATCCGCCACGCAATACTGGCAATAGCATTGACGAACGCCAACGATATCCAGGAAGATGCCGTCTGCATCGTAATGGCGAACAACCTCCTCGATTTGCTTCAGCAGCATTTCCAGGTAAGGCGTGTTCATGCAGAACTCATGATAACCGGGCTGCATGAAGTTCTTCACCCAGCTCGTTCTCTCCTCTTGATCTCGGAAGAGCCATTCCGGATGACGTCTGGCCAACTTCTCATCCAGCCCGGCGGAAATATAAACTGGCGTCTTGACGCCGACTTCATGTGCGGCCTCAATCATCGCCCCTAGCAAATCGAACTCCAGACCGGGATGGCGCTCATTGGCGTCGGTCGGGTGATAGGCCCAGCCATGATGACATTTGGAGAACACCGTAATGGAATCGACATGGCCTTTGCGGAGCATGCCTTGGAACTGCTCCTTGGAGAACTGACTGCCAATGCCCGGAATTGCTTCTGAGGTATGAAAATCAAGATGAACCTGTCTGAACCGCATACGCTTCGCCCCTATCCTCGTAGTCAATCTTTCTTCACTATTACATAGTCATTGCGCAGGAGGATAGAGATGGAATAGACTTGTTATAGCACAAAATCGACCTAATAGGAGAGGTGCCTCCAAGATGGAATGTTTGCAGCTTCCAATACCTCCGCTTCCGCAATTCGTAACCATTGGCCATTCCATCTGGCGTCCCGGAAACCAGCATTTCAAGCGGAATTTCCCCATGTATGACATGCTGCTGGTTATTCAAGGCGTCCTTTATATGACCGAGGATGAGCGGCCGTATACGCTTGGTGCAGGTGATCTGCTGCTGCTTGAGCCCGGTCACACTCATGTCGGCCATCGGCCTTGTGAGGAGGACACCGAAATTTATTGGATTCATTTCTACCATCCGCTCCCTGCTGCCTTGCTGACCAGCCAACAAATTTCATGGTCTTCCATTCTTGAACCGGGAACGGATGCCGATTTTCTCCCTCGCAGACAATCGTTATTTCTGCCAAAATGGGCGAATATTGACCCGAAGCCGCTGCTGCCCATACTTCGAGATATGCTGTCGATCCAGCACAAGCTGAATTTAGAAAATGCCGCGCGTCTGCATGGACTACTCGTCCGATTGCTGGAGCAGCTGCAGCAATTAACGATAGAATCGACGAAGCCGTCGCGTTCGCTTACACTAAGCCGCCAGTTGGAGGATTACTTAACCCGCTTCATTAAGGAACCGTTTCACTCGGCTTCCTTAGAGGAACAGTTTCATTTTAACACTGAGTATTTAGCCCGCTGTTTAAAGAAGCACACCGGCAAAACACCTGTCCAATACATCCGTTATTTGAAGATCGAAGAAGCCAAGCGGCTTCTCGCAGCGAGCGAGCTGCCTGTTCCCGTCGTAGCCGAAGCCATCGGCATCGAAGACTACAACTATTTCATTCGTATGTTTAGAGAGACGACCGGCCAGACACCGGGAGACTACCGCAAATCTCGGCAAGGATTAAGCTGAGGGCAGGACATTTCGAATACGGAGAGAATGTAGTTAAGAATTACTTACTTTTATGAAATGAGGGATGAAAGTGGAAGCGAATTTATTGCTGAATCAAGTGCCGGAACAAACCATGCAGTGGATGAATGAACCCCGATACTCGGCGCGTGGCGAGAATGGCGAACTCCTAATTGAAGCCCCGGCGAATGCTGACTTCTATCAAGACCCGGCTGGCAAACACATCGTCAGTTCCGCACCTTTCCTCCATCTGCCGGTTAGCGGTTCTTTCGTGCTTTCAACTCGATTGAGTGCTGTCATGACACACAAATATGATTCGGGCTGTCTCATGCTGATGGTGGACGACCGTAACTGGGCCAAGTTATGTTTCGAATATAACGGTGAATATCCTACTATCGTGTCTGTTGTCACCAAGGAAGGCAGCTCAGACGACTGCAATTCCGAGCGAGTTGATGTGGAGAAGCCGTATTTACGCCTCACACGTGACGGCAACTGCATCTCCTTCCACTATTCGGCGGACGGAGAGCAATGGCGGTTGATTCGGTATTTTGGCATGAACCTGCCTACGACCTGCCTCGCAGGAGTGGTTGCACAATCGCCGCAAGGGACAGGCTGCCTGGTACAGGTTGACGAGCTGTTGCTGATGGAGCAATAATCTACGAGCCAGACGCAATTAACTGGAAATTATATCTTATTGAAGAATATCTTGTATTCGTGCTTAAATAGAATAGACCTTCAAGCATTACCAAACTGAATGATGGAGCCGATACATGAGCGAAATTAAACGTTTTTTTGAAAACCATTCGAACATGATCATCGATGGTTGGATTGATCGATTATTTACCGCCTATCCCGGTCAATATGATCCGGTTCAGCTCCGCATTCAAGGCACGCTTTATTTGGCTCTTATTTCGGATTTTCATATTCCGATCGAGCAGCATCCGGTTTATGTGAATTACAAGGATTGGGTTGAGTTATTATTTCGGCGAAAAGTCCCGATAGCCCATATTAACCAGAGTACTTTATTTTTACGGGAAGCCTTCCTCGAAGCTTTCAATCATTCGGATATCGATCGTACTGAATTCGTTTCGATCATTACCACGATCTTTTCAAGAATTGATACCTTCCAATCTGTCCTCTCCACCTACTTCTGGGAGAATGCTTTTGGGAAAATCGAGCAGCAGGACAAAATGATCGAGGACATGCACACGGATAAGCTTAACCTCATTGGTAAGATGGCCTCCAGCATGGCACACGAGATTCGAAATCCGCTGACATCCATTAAGGGGTTCTTCGTGTTAATTCGCAAATCCCTTGCCCCAAGCGCACTTTCCAGCATCGAGAAATACTTAGATATCATCGATCATGAGTTTCGCAATATTGAAATGCAAATAACCGGCTTCCTCAGCTTCTCGAGAAAACCGATTGCCGAGGAAGACCGTATCCTCACTTCACTTAATGAGCTTGTCGATCAAACGCTGATCCTCGTCAATCCATTGCTGCTCAACGAAAACATCGAGCTCATTCTAGACATGCAGCAGCAGCTCCAAGTGGAGCTTCAGAAGATTGCGATCGTGCAAGTATTCTCTAATTTGCTCAACAATGCGATTGATGCCCTTCGCGAATCAGTAGGGGAGCTCCGTAGAATTACGATACATACCTTTGTCGACGGCTCTTACATCTACATCAGAATCAGTAACACCGGTCCCGAAATTCCGCATGAGATTCAGGCTTCCTTGTTCGATCCTTTCGTCACGAGCAAATCCGACGGCACCGGCCTTGGACTTGCCATCTGCAAACAGATCGTGGAGCGCAACGAAGGCACGATTGCTTTTGACACTACCAGCAGTGAAACGACGTTTACGCTGCGGTTTCCGGCACCTCCGGAGAATGAATAATTACAGGGAAGCTTCTTCCGATTCTTCGTAATCCGGCTTGACTTCCCTTTTCTTTTTTTGAACATCTATATTTGCTGATCCCTATCCTGTCTCGCTTGCCTTCCACTCCGATTTCAACAGACCATATACGAGGTGATCATGATAGTGTCCCTTATTGTATTCGGCCGCTCTAATGATTCCTTCTTGCACGAAGCCAAGGCGCAGAGGAACTGCTTTACTCCTTGCATTATCCTCTCTTACCCGAATCTCGATCCGATTTAATTCCTGCTCCTGAAAGATATGCCGGATAATCGTCTTACACGCCTCCGTCATGAATCCCTTGCCTTGATAATCCGCGCATAACCAATAGCCAATCGACGTCTTCCTATGCTTCCAATTGATATCTTGGATGCTAATATTACCAATGTAGCGATCTTGATAGAAGATCCCGCACGATGCGCCGTTGTTTCCTGCGAATCTCTTTAACTCATATTCAATGTACAGCTTCACTTCATCGACGTTTGTCGTCGTGAGCGCCCAAGGTAGAAACTCGCCAATATGCTCTCGGTTCTTCTGAATCGCGGCATAGATTTCATCCGCATGATTGATCTGCAAGATATGTAATTTCAAGTCCGCGTTTATCGAGAAACTGAACAAAGATTCACGCTCCTTCGAAATCGATTACCCTTCTGTTAACGAGGAGATCCACCTTATTTAGTATAACAGGAACTGGAAAATTAGGGATAATAAAAAGAAGATCAACATGTCCATTACAGACATCTCGATCTCCCAAACCCTATCAGCTATTAGCAACAGCATTCCCTGCATATTCGCACTCGATTTCCAATTCCCGTGCTTCAGCAAAGGTGCGCTTCTCACCACTTGGTAGTGTGAGAGTAACCGGAATACCGACTGGACCGTTCACTTGAATGCTGAAGCGGCTGCCTTCTTGCTGCCAGGCTACTTCAACAAGACCATGTGGTGTCGATGTGCTTCCCTTCGCCCAGCTGAGCGGCCCGACGACCGGCGATATCCCGATTTCGGCAAAACCGGGAGTCAGCGGCTTGATGCCGAGTATCTCCGCAGGGAACTCATAGAGGGGCAAAGCGCCCCAGGCATGGCAATCACTGCGTTCTGACACCGGGTCCTCCACCCAAGCAGTCAGATGGAGATCGACTTGTCTGCGCCATGAATCCCATAGCTTGAACGTTTGCTCATACATGCCCGTCATCGCCAGCGCACGGAACAGGTAGTAGGACATCGCCGTCGAGATTTGCGCCAGGTCCGCTCCATCTCCGTCTCCGTCCAGCATCCGCACCGTCAGCGACTTTGCTTCATCACCATTTACCGTTCCTGTGAGTACCGCCCACATCTGCGCATGCTGGCTGTAAGCCTCCACTTCCGGACCGTCACGGAATAGCTGCCGCGATTCCGACCAGCAATACAGGCGAACTGCTTCTCGCACGGAAGCTGCCCGTTCGCGGTATTCCGCGCCGACTTCGTTTCGTCCGGTCCACTCATTCATCTCTGCCGCTTTAACAAGCGCATCCGCATACATGAGATTGTACACCGTGAGCGGCCCGCGGCGTGCCGCATGGGGCGCGCCGGCATTGTCCTTCCATGCCATCGTCCAATCGACGAACGACCAATACGCAGTCGGCATTTGCCCGACTAATCCGCTATCCTCGCGGCGATTCTCGAACCAGCCGAGCACCGCATCCATCGTCGGACGATAGGCTTTCACAAGCGCAGCATCGCCATAATGGCTGTAATGATCGTACACCATCATGAGCCAGAACAAAGCAAAACCCGGAATGACCTGTCTGTCGACAGATGGATAACGGCTTTGCAGTATGCCGCTTGGCAGCAAGGAGCTGTGGAAGTCGCGAATCGTCTTCCGACCGAGCCTGTCATCACCGCTCACGGAATAGGTAAACAACGCTTGAAGTCGGCTGTCCAGCTCATACTGCATTTGCTCATAGAAAGGGGTGTCTTCATACGTTTCGTGCATACAGCCGCGAAGCGTATTTAAGCTGATTTCCCATAACGGAGCGAATGTAGGATCTGATCCGTCAAAAGCAGCCAATTCCTCCAGCGGATAGCCACTCTGCCGATAATCGATACCAGCCAGCATGACGGGTTCATCTGCGGCTTGAAGCGTCACGCGGATAAACCGAAATCCTCTGCGGTGGATAGGCTCGTACACTTCACTTACAGCGGTACTCGAATTACCTACGCCGGCAAGAGAATAGTAATCCTCGAAGCCATATAATGACTTCCCTTCTTTATCATCACGAATCCCTTTGTTGCGCATGCCGCCTTCGCCCGGCGGGAGCTCATAAGATTCGGCATAAAGCACGGAGGCTTGTGCACCTCTGCCTCCATAGAACTGAACGCGCGGGTATCCGCTTGTCATCTTCGAAGCATCCAGCTCGACGATCAGCTTCTCTCCCGGAGCCAGCACCACGCCGAGCAGCTGCTCCGGCGAGTCGCCTTCACTCCAAGTCCGATCCCCACTCGACGCCTGCATAACGCGAGTAAAAGAACGAAGGGTCTCTTGCATAAACGGAATAGAACGCTCGGTTAGCTGCCAGCGAGTCAACTGACCATACATCCCGTCCATAATCTCGCTGACCACCGCTGCATTCGTCCAATTGCTGTCATCGAAATCAGGAGTCGTGAAGCCGATCGGCAGCTCGCTTCCGTTCACTCGTTCCCCGCCGCCAATAAATAACGTAAATGTCTCCCGCTCGAACGTGAACGCACCGGCGCCAAGACGCAGTGCCTGCCAGCGAGTATCTGTGCTTACATCTTCCAATGTGTTCCCTGATCCATCTACGAGTTGGCCATCCAGCAGGAACGCTCCCATATCTGACCGCCAAACGGAAGCCGGTCCGGTTCGTCCGGCATAGTAAATGACTTGGGCTGCCCATACATTCTCCCCGTCAAGAAGCTTGTCCGTCACATCGATCACTTCATAGTAGTGCGTGTTCATGTCGCCTTTAAGCGGACCGCTTACGAGCGATTCTCCATTCAGCCAGATCCGATAGCGGCTGTCTGCAGAAACGCGTACAGTCAAGCGAACATCCGACTTATCCGAAACGTGAAAGCTCCGGCGAAAATAAGCCAACTGCGGCTCTCGCTCGCCTGCAGCCTGCTCGAGGCCGGGCCGATTCGGCCAGATCCATTTTGCCTGCCAATTAAGGTTCTCTTCCATGCTAGCTCTCCAACTCCTTCTTATAGCTCATGTTCGCCATTCATCTAAGTGAGTTGCCATCAGGCTGTCATCTTCCATTATAAAGAAGATCGATGTTTTCATCAGCAACAATCTCACTGCATCTCATTCGCGAATAATTTATTGATTTAAGCTAATAAATGGATAGATAGATGCGACTCTGGACCCTATATTTCCTGTTTGATCATTCACATGCTGTAGAAACGAATGTTATAATAACCATTACATATGACGAAATTGTTAACCTTCTTTCATTCATTTTTCTAAAATTCGTATTCGACCGGGAGGATAACATGTCAGCTACAATCAAGGATGTAGCGAAGATGGCGGGCGTTGCCGTTTCGACCGTCTCCTACGCACTGAATAACTCGCCTAAGATCAGTGAAGAGACACGCCGTAAAGTCGTTCGGGCCGCTGAGGCACTTAATTTCCGTCCAAGCGGGGCTGCTCGTAATTTGAAGAAACGCAAAAGCGAGACGATCGGACTATTCCTGAACGATCTTGGCGGTCCTTTCTACAGCCAAGTCATTGAAGGCGTCCAAGAAATTGTAGCCTCACATGATTACAATTTGATCGTCTGCAGTACCTATGGCGGCGAGAACAGCTCTGCACATCGTTTCTTAAGAGAAAAATTCGTTGATGGTGCCATCGTTATGGGTACAGCGATCAGCGACAGCCTCATTCTTCAAGTAGCGTCGGAATCTTTCCCCATTGTCGTTCTGGATAGAGAGTTACGTGGAGATTATGTACATAATGTCCTCATTACCAATGAGCAAGGCGGTTATGATGCAGTCACGCATCTGATCAAGCTGGGACGGCGCAATATTGAGTTTCTGAGCGGACCGACGGCTGCCTTCGATAATACGCAGCGATACGAGGGCTACAAACGCGCCTTGCTCGAACATGACCTGCCCGTCCCCAAGCGGATTGCGATGCACGGCCGATTCCTCGAAGCCGGCGGTTATCAAGCGGTCAAGCTCCTAATAGCAAGCAAACGGCTGCCGGATGCGATATTCGCAGCTAATGATGAGATGGCGATTGGCGCCATTCGAGCCTTGCACGAAGCAGGGCTTCGTGTACCTGAAGATATTGCGATAGTCGGATTCGACAACATTAATCTCGCCCCGCTAATCAGGCCTGCTTTGTCGACAATCGGCCATTCCAAATTTGAGGTTGGCGCCATTGCCACCCAGCTCGTCTTTAATGCTCGCAAGGAAGAGGACGTCATTATCCTGCCTACCCAGCTTATTGCCAGGCAGTCTTGCGGTTTCTCAGGCGGCGTAAGTGAACAGGATCATGACAATTTGGTCGCGTCCATCCTTCATGTCGGCGGACGAACGAATCATTAACACTAGGTCGCTTTATTCAGAAGAGATCTGTTGCATTTCCTTAACGCGCGATCCGACAAATACGAATGAAGCCCGCGGAAATCCGCGGGCTTCATTCTGTAAATACGCTTGTCAATCGAAATCTGCTCCCTCTTCGTCTGTTCTGCTTACTCCCAAGAACGATCCCAGCTAATTTTGGATATGAATATGAAACAGACAGCAAGCAGACAGAACGCGCAGCCGTTAACCAGCCGCATGAGTCCGATATGAAAGCTTCCCCATTGCACAATCGCGAATAGCGCCGAGATTGCGAAGCCGCTGGCAAGGCCTAGTAGCCGCGAACTGACCATTTTATGATTGAATCCGTCAGGGAGCCCTTGCAGCTGAACCTCAGCCTTCTCGGAAGACACGCCAAGATTCACCACCGCAAAGCCGAAGCCTGCGCAGGACACCGCAAAGGTGATGACGGATGAGTCGCTGCCGCCCCAAGATAGTAGACAAATCGACGCGAACATGCATAGCAACAATCCAATAGGGATGGAAGACCAAGCTGATCGAGCGAGCATATTATCCGGAATGTAGGCTCCAACACATAGCATGATGCCGGTAATGAGGTTCAAACCTATCGAAATCGGAGATAGGTTGAAGCCTTCCGATAGCGCATACCCCGCAGAAACAAATAGTACCGTGCAGAAGAAATGGGAGGCGAAAAGCGCGATTAGAAGCCGGCGATGCCGCGGTCCATGCAGATTAGTCATAGCTGAATGCCGTCGTATAGGCTTCATCCGATCATCCTCCGTTTATCTTCGAAGATTCCAACCGTCAGCGCCATATTTATCTACCGCAAGCCGGTTGGCCAATTCCGTTTCAAACTCCGTTAAGGCGCCGTAGATGAGTTCGGTTTCCAGACCTTGAGCAAATCCGATGCGAAAAGCTTCTTCCACATCCGAAATCATTAGCGGCAGCTCCCCTTTCCGGCGCAGACAGGTATTTATCGCGACTGCTTTGCGCTCGAATACTTTTTTCATCAGCCTTTTTTCCGTCTCGTCGTCGAAACGCAAAACATCATATAACAGGTCAGCATCCAGTTCAATAAGGACGGAGCCGTGCTGGAGGATGACTCCTTTGGTTCGCATTTGTGCGCTTCCCGCGATTTTTTTGCCTTCAACGACAAGCTCATACTTGGAAGGAGCATCGAAACAGGCAGCCGACATCACCTTTCCTCTCGAAGCACTGCACGTGGATGGATCCGCGATAACATCAGCCTCAAAGTCTTCCATACCCGACATGTTCGCGGCTAAACCTAACTCGCGAAAGCCAAACAGCAGTCCCATGCTGAGCACGCGATAGGCTTCAACTACGCTGCTCGGAATGCCGGGATAATTCTCGGAGACGATGAGGCTATAGGTGAGCTCTTGATCGTGAAGCACCGCGCGTCCGCCGGTTGCCCGCCGGACGAAGCCGAGGCCATGCTTGTGCAAAGCATCAAAGTCAACCTCTTCGGCAGCCTTCTGGAAACAGCCAATGGACAATGTCGCAGGACTCCAGCCGTAGAATCGAACGGTTGGCGGTACAAGTCCCCGTTCATGAGCAACGACGATCGCTTCATCGATTGCCATGTTCTCTGCCGGCGTCCGATTCCCCGTGTGTACGAACCTCCACATCGCAGTCACATCCCCAGAGCCAGGTTGTCGGCCTCGAGCATGGCTTCGCCGATAATTTCGGAGAGCGTCGGATGCGGATGAATCATTCGGCCGATATGCATCGAAGTTGCCTTCAACAGCTGCGCAAGCGATGCTTCGCCGATGAAGTCCGTCACATGCGGTCCGATCATGTGAACGCCAAGGACATCACCGGTATTCTCGTCCGCAACAACTTTAACAAAGCCGTCGGAGTCGCCTAAAACCAGCGCTTTGCCAATCGCCTTGAACGAAAACTTGCCTATTTTGACCGAATGCCCGTTTTCAACCGCAGCCTGCTCAGATAGTCCGACACTAGCAAGCTCGGGACGGCTGTATATGCATTTCGGAACGGAGACAGCCTCAGGCGAATGAGCGTCAAGACCGCAGATGCTCTCTGCCGCCACCAGTCCTTCATGACTAGCAACATGAGCGAGCTGCAAACCGCCGACGACATCGCCGATTGCATAGACATGGGGATCGTTCGTCCGCATCGATCGGTCAACGGCGATGACCCCCTGCTCGATCCGCGCCTCCGTTCGTTCGAGACCGAAGCCTTCAATATTCGCCGCTCGTCCAACAGAAACAAGCATACGATCTGCCATAAGCGTCTCGATCTTGCCTCCCCGCGAGACCTGCAAGATCACGCCTCCATCGTCCGCCAGAACGCTGTCCGGAAGCAGCATTGCGCCTGTCAACGTTTTGATCCTGCGTTTCGTGAACAGACGCGCCAGTTCGCGGGACAAGTCCTCATCCTCTGTTGGCACGATCCGATCTGCCGCTTCGACGATTGTTACTTGCGCGCCGAAATCGTTCAACATCGAAGCCCATTCAACGCCAATGACGCCGCCTCCGACGATTACAATCGAAGCCGGGACGGCTTCCATGGCAAGTGCTTCATCACTGCTCATAATCCGCTCGTTTACCGGCAACCCGGGGATACGACGGGGACGTGATCCCGTAGCCACAATGAGGTCACGATAGCCGATGCTTATTGGTGGTTCACCTTCCGCTTTGCCGCTGCCTTTTACTTCTATAACGCCATTGCGATCGCTCGTAATTGCAGTATTTGCAATCATACCCATGCCTTCATAGACATCGATCTTGTTCTTCTTCATCAGGAAACGCACACCGCTTTCGAGCCGCTCAACGATACTATCCTTGCGCGCTAGCACACCACTGTAATCAAGTTCTACCCCGTGCACGCGGATGCCGAAGCTTGAGCTGCGCTTCATGGTCTCATAGAGCTCCGCGCTGCGCAGCAGCGCTTTGCTGGGAATGCAGCCCTTATGCAGACAAGTGCCGCCCAGCTTCTCTTTCTCGACCAGCGCAATGCGTTTGCCCAACTGGGCAGCTCGGATGGCGGCTACATAACCGCCGGGGCCGCCACCCAAAATAACGATATCATAGTCGTTCATAGTAACACTCCCCCTGCGGCACTGGCTGTCTTCGCGCGCTCGACTTGTTCGCGGGCGTGATAGGAACTTCGGACGAGCGGCCCTGCCTCGACATGGGCGAAGCCAAGCGCAAGTCCCGCCTGCTTGAGTACTTCGAATTCCGTTGGATGATAATAGCGAACGACATCCATATGCTTGGAAGTCGGCTGCAAATACTGCCCAATCGTCAAAATATCGCATCCGGCTTCTCGCAAATCACGCATGGCTTCAATAAGTTCTTCCTGCTCCTCCCCTAGCCCGACCATCAATCCGGATTTCGTCGTCTGACTAGGACGGAGTTCTTTGGCCATGCGCAGCACGGACAATGAACGGTCATATTTGGCCTTTGCACGCACTTTGTCCGAAAGCCGTCTCACCGTCTCGAGATTGTGATTCAGCACGTCCGGCTTCGCCTCCAGCAAGGCAGCGAGCCGGTTGGCGTCACCGCCGAAATCCGGAATTAGCACTTCGATGCTCGTTAGCGGGTTTTCCAAGCGCACAGCCACAATGGTCGCAGCAAACATCGCTGCACCGTGATCATTCAGATCGTCACGGGCGACGGAAGTGATGACGACATGCGCAAGTCCCATCTCGTTGACGGATTGCGCCACATGCCGGGGCTCCTCCAGATCGAGCTCTGTCGGCTGGCCCGAGTTTACGGCGCAGAACCGACAGGCGCGCGTGCAGATTCTCCCCAAAATCATGAATGTTGCCGTCCGCTGACTCCAACACTCGAATATATTCGGGCATTTCGCCTCCTCGCACACCGTGTGCAGCTGGCGGCCGCGCATCATCGATTTGATCTCTTGGTATCCGTCTCCTGTATGAAGCGATATTTTCAGCCACTCCGGCTTGCGTTCCCTAGGCTTCGGCATCTTGCGCACCTCCTTATTTGGATGCAACGAACGCCGCGTATCGCTCAGCGCTCCAAAGCGCGGCCACCACTTCCGCCGCTTCGCCCTCCACCTCGACCTCGATAATCCAGCCTTCTCCGTACGGGTCCTCGTTCACTTTTTGCGGTTCGTCCAGCAATTCCTCGTTCACTTTCACGACAGTTCCGCTAACAGGGCTGAACAGATCGGATACTGTCTTTACCGACTCGATCGTCCCCATCGGCTCGTTCGCCTCAAGCGTTACCCCCACTTCCGGGAATTCCACGAACACAATGTCGCCTAACTGACATTGCGCAAAATCCGAAATCCCAATTCGAATGATGGCTCCTCGCGCCTCAGCCCATTCATGCTCCTCTGTATATCCCAATCCTGCTCTCACTTCACTCATGTTCAACATCCTTTCCGTTATATGGTAGGTAATTGCGGTTATTCGTCTCTTGCGATTCCTGCAGCGTCCAGGCGTTATTGAGGATCATTGCTGCATATGCTTTAAAAGAAGGATTTATCGCCTCGCCGAAGCATACGGCCTTAGCCGCAATGATATGCATAAGCGGTCCGCCTTGAATGCTTGGAAAAATAAATGTATAACCCCGCTCCCTCCTTTAATGCCGGTAAAGCAATAAAAAGAGACAGAGAACCGGCTATTCGCCAAGTTCTCTGTCCCGGGTACCTGAGAGTTTAAACGGTTCAAGAACCGCTCTTACCCCTTTGGTGGCTATTCGCTCTCTCCAGAGTTGCGTCGAATGGCGGTACGTTTACCTGAGAGATTAATCTTCAGCCGGCCGGCCGTCGACTTGCTCCTTCGGTGCCTCCAGAGCGATTCGCTCCTTCAGTCTCTCCCTGCCATCGTCAACCGCTTATTCGGTTGTTGATGCGTTTAGCTTAAATCAGAATTATTATTCATGTCAATATATCTAACAAAATATTAACATCATAAATACTTATGTTGACAAAACCTATCATTACTGTGTAAGAATAGAGGATAACAACTAAATATGCGGATGATGATAATGGGAGAGATCGCCAACAAGCAAGATTCCGGCGGCGCCGAAGGAGTAAACCTCACATAGGTGAATCTCTCAGGCAAAAGGACCTTTATCGGACGCGCCTCTGGAGAGCATCCCGTTCGCGGGATCACCCACGGGGAAACTTATGTCCCTTCTTTTCTTACGGACATAGGGTAACTCTCAGGTACAAAGGACAGAGCAAAAAGGAAACGCAGGCAGCTTCGGCTGAGAATGCGCTGTCCTTTTTGCTGCTGTCCTTCTTTGCGTTACGATCACGAATTCGAGGAGGAGAGTTAAGAATGGCCGATTTGAAAAGAACCCCGTTGTACCCGCTCTATGCCGCTCATCCGGAGGTCCGCTGCATTGATTTCGGCGGATGGGAGCTGCCCGTCCAGTTCTCCGGCATACAGAAAGAACACGACGCTGTTCGGCAGCGCGCCGGTCTATTCGATGTCTCCCATATGGGAGAATTCAAGGTGACAGGCCTATTCGCGGAGCGCTTCTTGCAGCTGTTGACGACGAATGACGTCACTAAGCTCGCCGACGGCCAAGCGCAATACACACTCATGTGTTATCCGGATGGAGGCGTCGTCGACGACTTGCTTGTCTATCGGATCACGGCCGATCAGTTCATGGTCGTCGTGAACGCTTCGAACATCGATAAAGATTACGAATGGATGCGAGATCATTTAATCGGGGATGTCCTGCTCGAGAATATCTCCGATAAGCTGGCCCTTCTCGCCTTGCAGGGACCATCAGCCGCTGCTATCATGGCTGCCGCCGGCGCCGATGCCGACATCCTCGAACTCCCTTCTTTCCGATTCGCAACAAGCACCTCACTCGCGGGAGTGAATGCGTTAATTTCGCGAACCGGCTACACGGGCGAGGATGGTTTCGAACTATATGTTCAGGCAGGCCGAGCCGGCGACGTCTGGAAAAGCCTGCTCACAGCCGGCGAACCGTTCGGCTTAATCCCTTCCGGACTCGGCGCTCGTGACACTTTACGCTTTGAGGCGCGTTTGCCGCTATACGGTCAAGAGCTCTCGAACACCATCACGCCTCTTGAGGCCGGAGTCAGCTTCTTCGTCAAGCTCGACAAAGAGGACTTTATCGGCCGAGAAGCGCTGGTCAAGCAGAAGGAAGAGGGACTGTCCCGCAAGCTTGTCGGCATCGAGCTGATTGACCGCGGCATCCCCCGCTCGCATTATCCTGTCTACGGAAACGGTACATTAATCGGAACCGTCACGACAGGCACACAATCGCCGACGCTGAAGCGTAACCTCGGCCTCGCTTTGATCGATGCGAACTTTGCCGCTCTCGGCACCGAACTGACAGTTGAAATTCGCGGTAAACAGTTAAAGGCGAAAGTCATAAAGACCCCATTTTATAAAAGACTTCCTAAGGAGTGAAATTCATGGCTAATTTACACCGCTACATTCCCGTAACCGATCAAGACCAATCCGATATGCTCGCAACGATCGGCGCAGCATCGATCGAAGAGCTGTTCCGAGACATTCCGGAATCCATTCGTTACCGCGGTACGATGCCGATGTCCTCCGCGCTCGACGAGTTCTCCCTGCTTGAGCATATGAAGGAGCTTGCCGGCCGCAACGCCGACACCGACCGTTACAAAAGCTTTCTTGGTGCGGGAATCTATGATCACCACTTGCCTGTCGTTATCAATCATATGATCTCTCGCTCTGAATTTTATACGGCTTATACGCCTTACCAGCCGGAGATCAGCCAAGGCGAGCTTCAAGCCATCTTCGAGTTCCAATCGTACATTTGCGAGTTGACTGGCATGGCTGTCGCAAACGCAAGTATGTATGACGGCGTTACCGCCTTAGCCGAAGCAGGCGCCTTGGCTGCAGGAGCAACGAAGCGAAACCGGATCGTCATCTCGCGCACCGTCCATCCGGAAGCCCGAGAGATGGTCCGCACAATGGCGCGCGGCCTAAACCTGGACATTGTCGAAGTAGGCTATGCGAACGGCGTTACAGATCTGAACGCCCTACAGGCAGCCGTAGACGACAAGACCGCAGCCGTGCTTGTGCAATCACCGAATTTCTTCGGCGCAGTCGAGGATCTGGCCGCCATCGAGCCAATCATTCACCATGTTAAAGGACTGCTTGTCGTTAGCAGCAATCCCATGTCGCTCGGTTTGCTGGAGACACCGGGTAAGCTCGGAAGCGACATTGTCGTCGGCGATGCGCAGCCGCTTGGCATCTCGCAATCGCTCGGAGGACCGACCTGCGGCTTCTTCGCCGTCACTGAGCCGCTGATGCGGCGAATGCCGGGTAGGATTGTCGGCCAGACCACGGATATCGACGGAAAGCGCGGCTTTGTTCTGACGCTGCAAGCTCGGGAGCAGCATATAAGGCGGGAGAAAGCGACGTCCAACATCTGCTCGAATCAAGCATTGCTTGCTCTATGTGCTTCGATCTACTTGTCGACGATGGGCAAAGAGGGCTTGCGCGAGGCCGCTAACTTGAATTTACAGAAAGCCCATTATACAGCCGATCAGTTTGCAAAACGCGGCTTCGAACTCCCCTTCTCCGCTCCGTTCTTTAATGAATTTGTCGTGAAGCTGCCGACCAACGTTTCCGTAAAGGAAGCGAATCTGAAGCTGCTTGCAGCCGGCTTCCTCGGTGGCTGCGATCTTGCGTTTGCCTATCCGGAGCTGCAAGGACATATGTTAATTGCTGTGACGGAGAAACGTACGCGCGCGGAAATCGATAACTTTGTCATGAGACTGGAGGAAATGGCATGACTACGCATTTAAATGATGGTGATTCTACCATTGCTCTACAGAACGATATGAGGAACATGTCTTTGAAACCGGCCAAATCGCTGATATTCGAGCTCAGCAAACCAGGGCGCGTCGCTTATTCCCTCCCGCCTTGCGACGTACCCGAATCGGATCCTTCTGCCTTCATTCCTGCCGCAATGCTAAGACAAACGCCTGCACAGCTTCCCGAGGTTTACGAGGTCGACGTAATCCGTCATTACACCGAGCTGTCCCGGCGCAATTTCGGCGTCGATAACGGCTTTTATCCGCTCGGCTCCTGTACGATGAAGTATAATCCGAAAATCAACGAAGACACCGCTCGTTTCGCGGGCTTCGCTAAGATTCATCCCTATCAGCCGGAAGAGAGCATCCAAGGCGCACTCGAGCTGATGTATGTGCTTCAGAACGACCTGGCTGCACTGACCGGCATGGATCAGGTTACACTTCAGCCGGCTGCAGGCGCACATGGCGAATGGACCGGGCTCATGATGATTCGCGCTTATCATGAGAGCCGCGGCGATGTGCGCACCAAAGTGATCGTTCCGGACTCCTCGCACGGAACGAATCCTGCCAGTGCCACCGTCGCAGGCTTCGAAACCATCACAATCAAATCGAATGAGCACGGCATGGTTGACCTAGGCGCGCTGCGCTCGGCTGTCGGCAAGGATACCGCCGCGCTCATGCTCACAAATCCGAGCACCCTCGGCCTGTTCGAGGAACAGATCGTTGAGATCGCAGAGATTATCCACGAGGCTGGCGGTCTGCTCTATTACGACGGAGCGAATTCGAATGCGATCATGGGCATCACCAGACCCGGCGACATGGGGTTTGACGTTGTCCACCTTAATTTGCACAAGACGATGAGCACGCCGCATGGCGGCGGCGGCCCGGGAGCCGGCCCTGTCGGCGTGAAGAGCACGCTCATCCCGTTTCTGCCCAAACCTCTTGCAGCCAGACGCGATGACGGCACCTATTACTTTGACTACGACCGTCCTGAATCAATCGGCCGGGTCAAAGCGTTCTACGGCAACTTCGGCATTCTTGTACGGGCCTATACGTATATTCGGACTTATGGACCGGAAGGACTCCGCCGTGTCTCGGAATGCGCGGTTCTAAATGCCAACTATATGATGCACCGGCTCGCTCCTCATTTCGAGCTTCCTTACCCCGGCGTCTGTAAGCATGAGTTCGTTATGTCGGGCCGCGGCCTGAAGGAGTACGGCGTCCGCACGTTAGACGTAGCCAAGCGGCTGCTCGACTTCGGTTACCATCCGCCAACCATCTATTTTCCGCTCAACGTCGAGGAATGTATCATGATCGAACCGACCGAAACAGAGAGTAAAGAGACACTCGACGGGTTTATTGATACGATGATCCAAATTGCCGAAGAAGCACGCACGAATCCAGCCATTGTACTAGGCGCACCTTATAATACCGTCGTACGCCGACTGGACGAGACGACTGCCGCCCGCAAACCGGTTCTCAACTGCGCGTGCAGCTAATCAGCAGCGCATAGGACAAAACCGATGGGTGTAAAGCTAAGCCAATAACGAAAAAAGCTTAATCCGATCTCTTCTAAAAGATTGGATTAAGCTTTCATTTCTATTTCAAGCTAGTTTTTGTCGTTCCTTCTCGACGCGCGCCGATCATAAAGACTGCAGCATCTGCAGCTCCTATGTTTTACTTGGGTGTCGATCTATTTTTTCTGATCTGGACTCAAGCTTAGCTTCTCATCGACAAACTTATCGACGAACGCACGAGCATCCTTCTTTTCCTGATCGGCTTCTGCTTGCGTTAGTTGTTTCTTATCCACAAGCTTCTTCAGCTGCTCTTGTACATCAATAAGCAGAGCATCGATAAGCTGCTGACGAGTAAATCCTTTGTCTTGAGCGATTTCGGTAAGTGATTTACCGGAATTCACAAGCTTCTCAAGTGCGGATTTATCCAGCCCAAGGAACACAATCGCTGCTTTTATATTGAGACCATACTTGTCATCCGACATTTGCTTATTCAGAGGCTCATTTACAATCCGATCCGCCTCGAAGCTGATCTTCTTCTTCCTATTGCTCTTGTCTTCATCCGTCAGTTTCCCGGAGTCGTCAGGAGTTGGCAGGCCGCTCATGAGCTGATTAGTCACTTCATCGATAATCGACTGAATCGCGATCCCTTTCTCTTTCGCAAGATCAGCGAGCGATTTGCCCGCATTGGCTGCCTTCACATAGGCTTCTTTATCTAGACCGAGCTTCGTTATTGCAATTTGGGCTACGTCGACGCCTACCCCGCCGTGATCCTCTTTATAAACTCGTTCACGCTTAGCCGCCTTCAGCTGTTCAGCCAATGGCTCGGATACAATCCGCTTCGCCTCAAGGCCAACCTTCTTCGTAATCTTGCTCTTCTCCTCAGCGGTCAACTGCTCAGAATCTTTGGGTTTCTGAATACCTGCCAGCAGCTGTTTAGTCAATTCGTCGATAATCGGCTGAATCGCGATCCCTTTCTCTTTCGCAAGATCGGTGAGTGATTTGCCATCTTTGACTGCTTTCTCGAAGGCAGCTTTGTTCAGACCGAGCTTCGTCATGGCCAATTCAGCGATGTCGGTTCCGATGCCGCCATGATCTTCGATATATACCGCATTGCGCTTGTCATCCTTCAACTGCTCAGACAGCGGCACGGTGACGACCCGATTCACTTCGGTAGTGACTTTCAGATTAATATTGTTCTTCTCCTCGTCCGTAAGGTTCTCTTCGGAGCTTCGGGACTTCTGTATCTCTGCCACCAGCTGTGCAGTCAATTCGTCGATAATCGGCTGAATCGCGATCCCTTTCTCTTTCGCAAGATCGGTGAGTGATTTGCCATCTTTAGCCGCAGCCTCGATAGCCGCCTGATCCAGCCCGAGCTTCTTCACCGCGATGTCGAGTACGTCAATTCTTGCATCCTTACGTTCCGATTTGACACCGCTTTTGTTGATCGAAATCACATGATACTTCTTGTCCGGGTTCTTCTGGCTTGCCCCATCCGCTGCCGCATAGGCCGATACCGGAATCGCTACAGCCAGTGCAATGGCCGCTCCGGCCAACTTCCATTTCTTGTTCATGTTGATGATAACCTCCTGTACCTTAATTCCGCCCATCGGCGGTTACAATACTGATTCTATCGATACATTCTGAAACTAATCTGAAACGTTTGGCATCGTCACGCGAAATGTAGTGCCAACCTCCGGTTCACTCCACACCTGCAATCTTCCTCTGTGCGACAGTACAATTTGCTTCGCGATGGCAAGCCCGAGTCCTGTTCCTTCCGATCGGCGAGAACGCGCTTGATCTAAACGATAAAACCGCTCGAATATGCCGGTTAAATGCTCCTTCGCAATGCCGATGCCGGTATCGGTTACCGTGATTGCGGCTTCATCCGGCCCGCTTTCGATAGCAACGGTTACTGTGCCCCCTGACCGATTGTACTGAATCGCATTCTCCGCCAGAATGAACATTAGCTGCCTGATTCGCACCTCATCGCCGCAAAATTTCCTCTCCACCGTCTCGGAGCTTTCCGCTATATGCAAGCGCACCTGCTTTCCCTGCGCAATCGGCTCCAGCTGTTCCAGGACTTGCAGAACCATGCTGCGCAAGGAGAAAGGCCGCTTCATTATTTCAATCCGTCCGTTCTCGCTGCGCGCAAGCGTCAGCAAATTATCGACAAGTCGGATCAATTGATGAATTTCCTTGCCGGATTTGACGAGTACATTCCGGTAAAACTCCGGCAGCGTCTCTCTCTGTTCATTAAGCACCTCCACAGAGGACCTTAATATGCTCAGCGGAGTACGCAGTTCATGGGATGCATCTGCCGTGAATTGCTCCTGGCGCCGGTAAGCATTGAATATCGGAACCATTGCCCGGCCTGCCAGCAAGTAGCCGGCGGCGGCTCCAGCGAGCAGCATAACGAGGGCAAAGCCTGCGAACGCCCATCTCAATTGAACAAGGAGGGCGACGTCGCTTGTCACCTCCTGAGCCACGATCACTCGATATTCATCTCCTGTTGAGGCGTTGATCGTCAGCCCCCCAATACGAAACGTTCTTCCATCAGAGCGCACATTGTGATACTTTTCATCTGGCTTGCTTAACAAACTCGGAAGCAGCGGCAGAATGGGAAAGTTACTTGCAATAAGACTGCCATTCTTACCTCCTGGAGATTGAAGCAGAATTTCCCCTTGGGCCGAAACAAGCCAAGTCATCTGATTGAGTTGCAGACCCGTCGGCGAGAAAGCCTCGTTAAGCTTCTTGTCATTCATATTTTGGTCAAACAGTACAGCCGCTTTCGGAGAATCCAGCAGTTGTTGAAGATCCTTGGCGTACTGATGACTAAGTGACCGCAGCTGGTTATTCTCCGTCGACGTAAGGATATATTGGACCATCCAATGCGCGAAGAAGACGGTAAGGAGAAGAATAATTCCGATCGTAATTGAGAATTGCCGCGTCAGCTTGGTCTGCGTTCTTTTAAACATGATGCTCCCCGCCGTTCTGCGAGAGTCGGTAGCCTGCGCCGTAAACGCTGTGAATGCATTTATGCTCGTACGGCCCGTCCACTTTCTTGCGAAGCAGCTTGACCGTGGAATCCACTGTATTCAGTGTTACCTCTGCTCCCACACCCCAGACTTGATCCAGCAGCTGCTCGCGCGACAGCACCTGCCCTTCATGCCGCATCAAGCAGATAAGCAGCTGAAATTCACGCCGGGTTAACGTAATCGCTGCTCCACCGCGCGTCACTTCGAATCGATTCAGATGGGCAACCAGTTCGCCAACTCGCAAGGAATCGGATTGAATAACACGTTCTTGTCGTCGGAACAACGCCAGAAGCCGCGCTTCTAATTCTTCGAACGCAAATGGCTTGATCATATAATCGTCTGCACCTGCGAGTAATCCTTCTACCCGATCCTGCACCGCGTCCCGCGCCGTAAGCAGCAGAATCGGCGTATGGTCATCCTTCTTCCGAGCTGCACGAATCAGATCCATCCCCGTTGCACCGGGAAGCATCCAATCCAGCACATAGACGTCATATCGGCCGGGAGCCATCGCTTGACGCGCTTCTGCACCATCCTTCATCCAATCCACAACATGATAACGCCGCAGCAGTTGATGCTCTGTCAGCTCCCCCAGCGTCTCATCGTCCTCCGCAAACAATATCCGCAACGTCTGTTCCTCCTATGTAAACGTAAACCTTTATCATTGTCGAAAATATAGCTCCCATCATTATACCTGCAAAAGATGAAAGAATTCTGAAAAAGCCATAACGAAAAAAGCTTAATCCGATATCCCCTTTCAGGAATTGGATTAAGCTTTTTCAAGTTTATTTCAAGCTGGTTTTAGTTGTTCCTTCTCGGCGAGCACCGATGATAAAGTCGGAACTATAACGAATAAGCAAATATAGAAGCAGCGCAGCTTGCGGAATGACCGTTTCAAGTGTCGGGTAGATGCCAAGGACATTCACCGAGATGCTTCTCGAAATGGAATGCGCCGGCACCCAGGTTGCGACTTGAAGCGAATGAATGCTCTCGCCGATGAACCGGAACACCAGTACATAGATGAACGCCGAAGCCGTGAAGAAGAACGGGCGAAGCGGCAGCTTCACGCTGTACTTAATCATCAGCACAGCAAGAATTAGAAGCAATACCAATGCCACAGCGATCCCCAGCAGCATTTGCACCGGTTCGATAGACGAGGCCATGCCGACGCAGAATATAGCCGTTTCCGCGCCTTCTCGGAAGATGGAAAGTCCCGAAACGACAAACAAGGACCATAAGCTGCCTCGTGCCAAGGCACCTCCGACCTGCTTATCGATAAAGGCATTCCAAGCGCGTATATTGGACTTCTTATGCAGCCAATTTCCGACCAGCAGCATGAAGAGAACGGCGGCGAGCCCGCTTAAGCCTTCAATCTTCTCACGCATCGTGCCTGACATCGCCTGCGAAACCGCATAGGTCAGTACTACTGCCATAATTGCGCTCAGCAGCAGCCCCGCGCCTGCACCGCCCCAGATCCATTTACGTTTATCCGCATGACCGGCTTTATTCAGATATGATATAAGGGCAGCCAAGACTAGAATAGCCTCGAACCCTTCTCTGAGCAAAATAGCTCCTGCATCGAAAGCGTTGTAACTCGCCTCCTCCAGCATCGGTGCCAATTGTTCCTTCATGCCTGCGATGATCTCGCCGGCTTTCTCTGTCTCGGGAGGCTCGGACACCAGGTAGCCTGCAGCTTCTGTCATCCGATTCTCGATATCGCGATAAACAGTGGCTGATCGCAGCTGGACTTCTCCTTCTACGCTCGGCCACATGCGAATGAAAGCTTGCATCTGTCCGTTCGATTCCGCAGCATGACCTGCCTTCGCATCCGCCTCCGCTTGATTCAGCACTTCAAAAGCATCTGTTAGCGTTAAACTCGTATCTGCTGCTGTCTTGGCAATCTTCCCTGACGAATAATCCTTGACCTGCTGCAGCAAAGCAGCGGTTTCCGCTTCGGCTTGCGCTGCGCGCGGAGGGTCCGAGCGAAGCGCAATCCGAATCATGCTCATGCTCGTCTCAAGTGAGCCATAAACGATGACGTTGTCGCCTCGAATCGGCTGCTCGATCTTCTTCCAGCCGCTGTCGATCTGTCTGTAATCCGCATTCGCTGCAGACCAGGACGCTTCCTTAATGTGCGTAGTCAACTGTTCCAATAGAGGGATCAACGTCGCTGCTGCATCAGGGCCGGTCATTTGCGTCTTGCCGCTGGATGCCTTCGCATAGGCATTGACGGCCTTTGCTGCTGCTGCCAATGCTTTTTTCGCTGCAGCAGGATCTTCTTTCGCTGCAGCCACAGCTATATTGGCATGAGCCAGTGCAGAATTCACATTCGCGGCCAGATCCGAATTCTCCGCCTGAACGCCTTCCCAAAGTTGACTCGCCTCTGTGAATGCGTCCTGTGCCTCCGTAAACTTCTCTTGACCGATATCTACAAGCGCTTCGCCGATCAAAGGAAGCACTCGTTCGACCGGCGATTGTTCAACAGCCGCGATAGCTGTACTTCCCAGTGGAAGCCACAGCATAAGCGCAATAAGCACAATAGGGAGCAAACTTGCTCCCCGTTTCATCTCATGCATGAGTATACTAAACTTCGACTTCATCTTTATTCCCCTTCCGCTCACAGCAGCGTCTCTCCAATATAGCCGCCTTTGCGGACACCGGGGAAACAAGCGAATATCGCGCTCCCGTGGTGAAGGATATATTCGTTCAGCTTGTCGGTTGCAAGCCGCTGCTGCATGGGAATGAACTGTTTGGCAATATCGCGTTGATAGCTGATGAACAGAAGGCCCGCATCCAATTGTCCGGTCACCTTATCGAGACCGCTAGAATACGAATAGGAGCGCCGAAGAATCCGAATCGAACTGTCTCCTCTTGCAAGGCGTACGTGGGCATCCATCGGAATGATCGGGTTCCCCTTCTCATCCTTCGCCGCAAGATCGAGCTTATCCGTTTCCTTCTGACTACCAATCGGTGCTCCGCTGTGCCGATGTCGGCCGAACGTGTCTTCTTGATCCTTCAGCGTCGAACGGTCCCATACTTCAACGCGTATCCGAATACGTCTTACCACCATGTAGCTTCCCCCTGCCATCCAAGGAGCGCCATCGCCTGCCCCAGCCCAGACGACCTCTTTCATCGTCTGCGCATCATGAATATCGGGATTGCCGGTACCATCCTTGAACCCCATGAGATTTCGCGGTGTCGCGCCAGACGGATCCGCTTGGCCGGTACGTTGAAAGCCCTCCTGCGTCCACCGAAGAACTGCCTTCCCTCGCGCTATGCGGGCGAGGTTGCGTATAGCATGGAAAGCAACCTGCAGATCATTCGCACAAACTTGCACGCCGATATCTCCGCCTGTCCATTCCTCACGGAGCGCATCCCCGTTAAAGAGCGGCAGCTCAGCGAAGCTCGCCGGACGTTTCCCCGCAAGACCGAATCGTTCATCAAAGAAGCTTGGCCCTACCCCAAACGTAATCGTCGTTCGAGAAGGATTCAGTCCGGCGGCTTCCCCCGTATCCGTAGGCGGTACATGCTCATTCTCATGAACGGGCTCTCCGACTAATTGTCCACGAGTCATTGCGCCGGAAGCTTCCGTCCACTTCTTGAACAGCTCGCGTACATCCGCAACATCCGTCGTCCGCAAATCAAATGCGGCAAAACAAATAAAATCCTGTGAAGGCGTTGCAATGCCCGCTTGATTCGTACCGTAGAACGAAACAATATCATCTTCGGACTGTGTAGTTTCGTTGCCGCGCAGACGACTGCTTGCTTCCAGCAATCCGCCGGTTCCGAGGCCGCCCAGCAGAAGTCCGGCTCCGCCGATACCGGCCATCTTGAGCAGATCGCGCCGGCTAACTGGTTTTTTCCAAATTCCGCTTTGTCCGTCTTCCGGACGGTTCTTCTTCTCCTGGTCCTTCATCTCTAATTACGCCCCCAAAATAGTACCCATCTGCGAAAGCGGCTCTGCAAGTGCATCAAGCGATTGGCTCAGCGATTTGGTATCCGCGTCCTTTAAGTCCGTAAACAAGACAAAACCGTCGCCTGACTTGTACTTATCGAGAAGGCCTTCCAATTCGGTAAAGCGTTCGCCGATTTGCTTCTCCAGATCCGCATCTTTCTGCGCAAGCGCAGGCTTCAACAGTTCATAAATTTTCTTCGCCCCTTGAACGTTCGCAACAAAATCATACAGATCCGTGCGGGAATAACGTTCCTCTTCCCCTGTTACCTTCGAGGAGGAAACCTCGTTAAGCAGCTCTACCGCGCCGGTCACGAGCATCGTGCTGTCTACTTCAACGGTTTCCATCAATGCGCGAAGCGCTTTGACATCACTGTGAAGTCGATCGGCATACTCCGTCATGCCGTCCGTAGAGTTATCGACCCACAGCGCTTTCTCGATGCGGTGGAATCCGCGCCAATCGGCTTCAGCCACATCGCCTTCGCGCGCATCGATATTCGGATCGAAGTCGCCAAGCGATTCTGCAATCGGCTCAATACGTTCATAAAACATCCGTGCAGGGGCATAAAGCTTCTTCGCCTCATCGATATTGCCCGCTTTGACGGCATTTACGAACTTCTCCGTATCCGCGATCAATAGATCACACTGCTCAATGCCGAAAGCCTGATATTGGTCTTGCGCCTCCGTTAGATCAACTGCTCCTTCACCATTCGCAGCAGCTGCATTGGTTGCTTTGGACGCGTTAGCATTGTTGTCATTCTTACCGCAACCGGATAATACGATTGCTGCCGCAGTTAATAGAACTGCACCTCTATACCAAACTTTCATGTTTGCATCCCCCTAGTAATGATAATCAATCTCATTATAAGCCTGTGAATGCCAATCGTAAATGCAAAAAAAAAAAAAAAGATGACCTCTCCATGACGCGAGATCATCCTTATCACCGATCATTTAATAATGCCCGTATTTGCAATATGGACCTGCACTTCCGTTTTTATCTTCATTTCCTTGTATGTTTTCTTCCAGTCGATGGTTTCCCACAGCTTGGCATGATGGGCTTTAAGCTTTCTTCCGATACCAAGCGCATCGCAATTCGCCTGCTGCAATTTGTTTGTTACGCCTATGGCTCGCTTGTTTAGGTATGCGGTAATTTCCTGCTTCACCTGTTCACGATCTACCTCCTGTCCCAGATGGCTCGGATAACTGCTAATGACACCATATAGGTCTACCTTCACAAAGCATTCGATTTCGGACGTGGATTGATTGACTGACAAGTGGATGGATCTCTTCATTTTGCGCGGTTGATAGGTAAGTAAACTCCGCTCTATCGGAATGTCTATATTTGCAAATTTATTAAGCTTTCCGATCATGAGCAATAACAATGTACTATCGTCATTACTCAAGGTTTGACCGGTAAATTTATCCTCATCGAATAGACCGACACTGTCAATGACCAAGGCTTTATTCTCTATTCTCTGAATGAAAGGCAGCACCATATCTTCGCCCGGGTCAAACATTTGACTCCAAATCGAATACATCGTTTGATTCGGAATGATCGTCGTGCGCTCAGCCCCATTAATCAATTGTTTAATGCCAAATGCGATGGGACTGTTATCAAGTTTCTTGAAAGATAATACTTCGGCAGCTTGCCCCTTGCTTATTAGAATATTCGAATTCAGATAGCCTTTCGGATTCCTATAAAAGTACTCCAAGGGAACCTTGATCCCTTGTTTGGCGAGTTCTTCCCCTATGATGACAACATGCGTCTTACTGGCTTCGACGGTGCCGGGAAGCATACTATCTATTATCATGCCGGTACTGGCAGTTGATGCCCCGCTTGCTCGCATCTCTTGGTCCTTTACATCAAATTGGCCGCCGCCTTTACTATCGAGCTGGACTGTTCTAACGGTCACCAGTATTTGGTTGTCCTTGTCCTTGTCCAAGCTAATTCCGTTTACCATTTTCTTCGTCGATAAATATTGGCTGTCCCAGCAGCCTGTCAGCACCGTTATGCCTAACAAGATCCAAACCGTAAGAAGCCACTTTCTTCTCATATTGAACCGACCTTTTCATTGGTTTTAACAAGGAAGGATGCGAACCAGAGCAATACCGGCACCGCCGCAATCATGATCAAATAGCCATATTCCAGCCATTGACTGAAGGGATGGATATTCTCGATTTTTGTTATATACCAGGCTGCAACGAAGACAATCCCCCCGCTGAACCATACAAGCTTTCGATAGGAGCCGCGTTTGGTCGTGAGGCTTTTGCCGGCAACACATAAATAAGAAACGATGGTAGCCGTCATCGGAATGATCCAAATGGCCAGGAAGATCAGATCTAAACGATCAAAAAGCTGAAAGTACAAGCCTTTAAATAAAAACAATACCGGATGACTCACCTGCTCTAACGCCTTTGGACTCAATCCCACCAAGCAGATAAGGACAAAGTAGGTATAAAACAAGGTCACAAAGCCATTGGCAGCCGAAATGACAGGCAACATGCCCTTCCGGTTTCCTTGAACTTGAGAGTAGAAAAACAGCGTCACCTCAAATCCGAGCATGGAGAAGAACGTTTTCTCACTTCCGCTGAGAATTGGCATCATGCCCGAGTGCCCTATAGGTAAAATGTTTGAAATATGCATGACACTCTTAAAGTTCAAAATGCTGATCAGAATCAACACGACAAACAGTATAGATGAAAAGACAAAAAACCGAGCGATGACGCGCAAATTATCTAGTGCCAAATAGACGCTTGTCCCAACGATAAGCAGAAGCAGCACCCATCCGGGCGTCAATGGAAGCATCCAAGTATTGATCAGCTCTACGTAAAGTGAACAGGCATACGCCGCGATGAGCACGAAGAAACCATAATAAACGACGTTGATCGCTTTCCCTATATATCGTCCAAGCATGCGAACCGTAATTTCACTTAAAGTGTCATCCGGATATTTTTTTAGCAGACGCCAATAAACGAGCAGCACCAGCTGAATGACAACTCCGGCAATAACAACCGAAATCCAGGAATCTCCATTGGCTGTGCCCTGAATATCAGAAGGCAAGGATAATAAGCCTATTCCAATCTGCGTTTTGACAATCATAAAAAACAATTGGGATTTGCTTATTGTCATTCTCACGGCCGCTTCCACCTCCCGAATATCGCTTGCTTAATGGGGCTGACTTCCGCTTTTTGCGTGCTTTTATTGACCATCCACAGCGGTAATCTAAGAAAAACGTCTTTAAAACTCTCTTTGCCTTGAAATGGACCAAACGGCGTGAAATACGGAATGCCCAGTGTTTCGATTTTGCAAAGGTGAATAAAAATCAGCATCAACATAATGGAGATACCGAAAAAACCGAATAAGGAAGCGGCCAGCATCATCGGAAACCCCAGAATGCGAAGGCTCGTTCCAAATTCGTTTATCGGGGTTACGAAAGAAGCGATCGCCGTTAATCCGATGACGACGATCATCGTATGCGATACCAATTGGGCTTCTACCACAGCCGTTCCGATGACTAAGCCCCCTACAATACCGATCGTTTGGGAAATCGGAGAGGGCAGCCTGATTGCAGCCTCCTTCAACAGCTCCAGAATGATTTGCATCACAAGCGCTTCCAGGATAGGCGGTAACGGTACGTAGGTTAAAGACACCTTGACCGAATACAGGATCCCGATCGGCAGCACCTCGGAGTGGTAGGTCACGGTAGCGATGTAGATGGCCGGCAAGCAAATCGCCAGAATGAAACTGATTAACCGAATGAACCGGTAAAAGGAGCCGATAATCCAGCGGCTGTTGTAATCATCCGGAGATTGATAAAAGGAAAAGAACGTAATCGGCAGGACCAGAACGCTCGGACTGCCGTCGACGATGATCGTAATTTTGCCTTCCATCAGGTAGGAAACCGCCCGATCCGGCCTTTCAGTCTGCAGCGTTTGCGGAAAAGGAGACATCGGATGCTCCTCAAGCATTTCATCGATGTTTCCGACGGAATACAAATACTCCAAATCAATCTCGGAGAGCCTTTTCTCACATTCCGCAACGATCTTGGGATCTGCAAAGCCATCCATATAGATCATGGCCACTTTCGTATTCGTGACGCTGCCTAACGTGTAATACTTGACTTTCAATTTGGGGTTTTTCATTCGGTTGCGAAGCAAAAACAAATTTGTGCTAAGGCTTTCAATAAATCCATCATGGGCGCCTTTAATGATTTGTTCGTCTCTAGGCTCTTGTATGGCTCGGTCTTGCGACTTTGCAACGGGTATTACGGTGGCTGTCGAGTCGCCTTCCGTTAAAATGACGCAATGACCTTCCAGCATATATTTTCCGATTTGAATCAGATCGGATGTCTTTTTAACTTCAACTGCAGTTACCTTCTGCTCGATATCACCGGAGCTGGATTCAACCAATGCATCAATGACAATCGTTTGTATGGAAGCCGACTTGACGAGTGACTCCAGATACATCAAAGCGCAGGTTTGATCTGAACATGGGAGCTTCTGCAGCTTCAGATCTTCCGTTTGTGCAAAATAGTTCTGAATCTGTGCAATCTTCTTATCAAGATCTCCGGATTCCATTTCAACGGATCGTGGTTTACCGGATTTGGGGATTGATTTCTTGAAGCGGAACATGCCATCACCACCTGCCAACAGTTAATTATTTCCTTATAGTTTGCAGTCAGGCTTATAATTATGATAATTCGGCAGAAACGCAAAAAAAGTCGGCCGATCCGTGTTCTGATCAGTCCGACTCTCTTTCCTCTTTCCTCTTTCCTTCTAATTTCCTTTTCTCTGCAATACACGTTCAATTCGCTTATCAGGGACAAACCAGAGCACCGCAACAAGCGCGAAGAAGAAACAGGATACCCATGCGTTAAGATAGGCTGTCACGATTGCAGATAGATAGATCAAAGGCGAAATCTTGCCTTTGAAATCTCTCCCTATCGCCGTTTTAATTGCAGAGTCTGATGGATGCTGTCCAAGAATCGCAAGCTGCAATAACCAGTACGACATCGAAGCAAGCAGCAGCACGATGCCATACAACGCTGTTGGCGTGGGGGCAAAGTAACTCTCTCCTATCCATGCCGTAGAGAAAGGCACAAGTGATAACCAGAACAGCAGCAGCATATTGAGCCACATCAGCTTGCCGGTTAGCGTGTGAACGGCATGAAGAAGATGATGATGATTATTCCAATAGATCCCGACATAGATGAAGCTTAACAGGTAACTGAGCAGCTTCGGCGCCAGCCCGATCAGCGAGTGCCACTCATGGCCTTCCGGTACTTTGAGCTCCAGCACCATAATTGTAATGATGATGGCGAACACGCCATCGCTGAACGCTTCCATTCGATTTGCTTTCAACGTACTCACTCTCTCCATGTATTGACGTTGCTTTGTTGTTTCGACATCTGCGGCGGAAACCCTTCTTCACTTCACCCCCCCACAACTGTTGCCACCTGCAGCTCCGAATGCACGACAAAAAAGGCAGCCGCCTCGGCTGCCTTCTCATGAACCTTTATGCGGCTTTATTATTCTTAACATCCCAGCCGCCTGTGATTGGCGTACGAACGCCTCTCGCATCCGTAGACCAGAAGGTCCACTTGATCTTCGTATAATTAAGCTTCACCGTTTCGTCGGTATCATCAAAGGTATAGTTGGTAATGGCTATGTCTTCAAGCTCAAGCATAAGGTAAGGGGTTTGCGCCCCCGTCCCTTCCTGGCGCGTAAATACAAGCTTGCCCTTCGGAATATGTACGCCTTTCATGGCAGTCATCATGATCGGAATCGAAGCTGCATCGGTCGATTTAGTAATGGTGAGTTCTGAGAGGCTTACTTTCGAGCTTCCACTTCCGGCACCGACTGTACCAGAGCCCAGACTGGATAAGGAAAATGAAGCGCCGGTAACGATACTCCATTTCTCGTAGCCTTTGATCGTAGAATCGCCAGTGATCCCATCCAGCTGCAGCACAATGCTGAGATTACCGGGTGCTGCCGCACTTGCCGGAACAATGCTGAACGTAGCTAACCATAAACAAGCAATCAAGACGGACGATAGCAGCTTCTTCAAGAATGATCACTCCTCCTTCAATATAGATACATTATGTATCAATAGAAGAGTTATGACAATAGGTACCAAGTCGGTGGGCAGTCACATTATTTCTTGTTGTATAACTTCTCGAGTGCTTCACGCTGCGGCGGTTTAATGTTGATTTTGGCGCGAATGTCGATTGCCTTCGCTTCTGCTTCCTCAATTCCGGCTGCTTGCGCAAGCTCGATCAGCGTTCCCACTGCCACTACACCTGTACGGCCACCGCCGCCTGCACAATGAAAAGCTACTTTCTTACCGCTCTTATACGCACCAACAACTTCATCAATTGCTTGCTTAAATAGGAGATGGTCATCCGCCGTATTGTCTCCCAGGGGGATCTGAACCCACTCCACTTCCGCCCCCTCATACGCACAACCCTTAGCTTCGGCACGCAAGTCAATGACGACATCAACCTTTTCGTTCTTGACCATTTCCTCTACATCCGCGGCTCCGCCCATGAAGATGCGATCTTCGATTAACGCTTGATAGTTATTCTGTGTCATGTATTAGGGCTCCTCGTGGATTCATTTTGCGTTTAGACGTTCCTGAAATATAGCTGCTCGCGCAGGATGCTTGTCAGTGATGCTCAGAGCGTGATGCTGCCCCTGTTCAAGCCGCCATATCGCGAACTTACCGCTTCCCTTCCTCCAGCTCACGAAAAACCCGCTCGACCCACTCCAGAAACATCACCTGTATAAAGACTAACAGCTATGATCTCATCGTTTAATATGTATTATATCTCATGGATTCGTGTTTTTATAATAGGGAGCGAGGGGATTCGGAGCGAGCGAGTGCATGATTGTTGCATAAAGTGCAAGAATTTGGCCGTCTCGAGGGTACTAGTGGAGCTAATGTTGCAGGAAATGCAGCATTTCTGAGCAAATGAGCGCCATATGAGCTTATTAGACCGAAAATGTTGCGCTTTGCGCAACATTTTCAAGAATAGACTCGATAAACCCCAGAAATGTTGCAGAAAACGCAACATTTCTTGTGGTCCTCCAACGGCACTGCTACATAGGCGTGAGAGTGCGTGAAGCAAGCTAAAAAAAGAAAGGCACAAGGGTTACCTCTTGTTGCCATCTTTTTTAGGTGGGGATTCGGAGCGAGCGAGTGCTTGATTGTTGCTCTACTTGAGCTCGATCCACGAACCTAGGTCCGTAATATGATGCGGGAACGACTGGCCCAGCTCGGTGAAGATTAGGCTGTAATCCGCATGACGCCCGCGCCGAATCGCTTGCAGCCTAATCGTATTTCTCCCCTGACGCAGCTTAACCTCAGAGTGATGCCGGTTCTCGGCTGTCCACCAATCGTGATGATCCGCCTCGCTGATTAATTGATCGTTAATCCACAACCGGTAGGCCTCCGTATGTCCGAATATGATATTAACCTCTCGGCCCTCCGGAAGCTCGATCTCCCGCTCCGCGTATACGACGCAAGGCCCCTGGAAGCCGATCAGATCAGATACCGAGAACAAGTCCTCTGTTACATTCACGAGTCGATAGTCCAACGAATCGACTAAGCTCCTATAATCTTTACTCGCATCGGCCTTCGTATTGAGATGGAATTGCCGAGTCAAATCGGCGACTTCGTCCCTTGTGCCTTGGAATGCGCCGTAATACCACTCGCCGAGCTCCGTGCGTGGAAGGTCGATATGATTTTCCCAAAACGGTCCGTACACCTTCCAAACCTGTGCTCCGTTCAGTCCGAAGACAAAGGTAGACTCGCCGAATGCGGCCTTCAGCAAATTTTTCTCCGATAGATAGGTGATCTGCTCCGGTACGCTTACCGTGAGCGATACGGACTTGGTCTCCCCCGGCTGTAGAACGATATGCTGTGAAGTCCAATCACTCAGCCAGCCGTCAGGCAAGTCGACTGTCAATTGGTCGACAGCGACATACTCCGTCTCGTTCGACAGACCAATGGCGATCGTCTTGCTTTCGCGCCATCCAACGACTGGAATCCCCTGATAATCCACGGAGATCACTATGGAAGGCTGCGGCTGGTTCGCTGGAATGGAGCCTAGTCCAACCGGTATATCGCTTACCTCTATCCGATCATTAAGCTCCCTCAGGATAGTCAAACCCGCCACGCAAGTATCCTCAGCCAAATCAGCCAGTTGGTTAGAGCGGCGAGTCACTTTCACGTCGAGCTTGTAGCTCGTATCGTAGAAGGCATGCTTCTCTATTAAATAACGCGCACCATATATAATGCCCAATAGAGCCCCCGCCGTTGCGCAGCTGCAGTCGGTATCGAAGCCGCAATTGAGCGCGATCATCGTCGTTTCAAGAAAATCCCCTTTGCCGTAAAACAAACATACAAGCGTAAATCCGATATTCTGATAGAGGTTCGTACAGTCCGGGTGACCGTAATCGCGAATGATTCGAGAACGAACCTGCTGCCAGGTCAGGTCCTGTGAGCACCATGCCATCGTGTCCTCTACTAGTCGGCGGATTTTTGTGCCCTCAGGCAAATAGACCATCCCGTCCCGCAGCAATTTCATGAGATCATCTTCGATGAAGGCCATCGCTTCAACTGCTGCCAAATACTGCTCCGCGTAGATGGAATCACCTTCATGGTCCAGCATGCCATCACGCCCGGCAAACTCGGCTGCGAGTTCGGGATTGCCCGGAGCGACACAAGCCCATATTTCGGAACGAATGGGACAGCCCATTCCGTTGATATAATAGCGATTATTGAAAGCACCCGATACAGGCGGATAAATGCCGCGATTATAGTTTTTCTTGAACCAGGCATATTCACCGGGCACGAAAGGATAACGCTCGTAGAAGGCTTCGGCCAAGTCCATCGAGGTGAAATAAACGCCTTTCTGCTCAAGAACATGCAGCCATAACACCTGAAGATCCAAGTCGTCATTCGGAAGCATTTCAGCGATTGCACGAGGGTCGTATTCGTAATCGAACAATTCCTTCCTGCCCTCGAACGGTGCGCCGATCGTACCGGCGATGCTCTTGCCCAGCCATGCCCCGTACACTTTATCCAGATAGTTCTCATAGGTTAATTGATAGTTGGCCATCATCGCTCTCCCTCTTGTCCATGAATTCGCTCTTGAAGCTTAATCGTGATAAGCTCTCCTGCTTTCATCGGAATGCCTTCTCCTGCTGCATCCTCCACCTGTTCCTTCAGACTCTCATCTAGTAAAGCCGTGCAGAAATCCACATCAAGGAACGAGCTTTGAACATGAACGTGCCCCGACTGTAAAGGATTCCACAAACGGGCAATCCACCCGCTTCGATTCTCGGCTTGCTTAAGACAACTCATAAACAAGTCTCTGCTCCCTGTCGATTGGAAGGAGAATAGTGAGCCACAAGATGGCCAATTCCCATCATGCTGCAGCGACGCTTCCACCATTAGAGGTGTGCGATAATCTGAAGCTTTCCCCAAACATTGTCCTTGCCGCCAATCCCCTTCATGGGGAATTAACGCATATTCGAACCGATGCGGACCTTGGCATTGACCGCCCGGAGCCGGATAATTGGCGCCGGCTGCTTGACCGATGCTGCCTGCCGACCGAACTAAGGTAAGCTGCACAGTTGTTCCTCTGTCACCGGCACTTACTGCTTCATAAGCCGGAAGTCCTTTTGTCGATAGGCAGAGTCCTTCTCGTCCATCTGATACATCAATAAACTCTTGAAACGGCTCATCTCTCCACTCTCCTCCGGCAGCTCTGACACTCCGGTCCACAACATGAAAATGATCGTATGCCGCAACCGACTGCGTGTGCAGACCCGTCTCGAAAGCAACTCTCAGCATATGATCCTTGCAGCTGTTATTCATATCAATTGCAATGTCGAGCCTCTCGATACCCGCATACAAAGTTGCGTACATCGTCATAGGAACTTCAGCATGTACAGAGGATCGTTTATCATTCAAGTTCGCTTCAGGCAGCGCCCAGCTCATCTCGGCTCTATAGACAATGCGATCCGGAGCATGTTCATGAAGCTGCCACTTCGCTCCGATCGTCCTGGAATCGCGCTCATCATAGTCTGCAAATTCATGATGATCATATAAATCGCCCGTTTCTTCCCGATCCACGAAGTAATTGAGATTACGATATTTGCGGCCTGTACGCTTATAAAGAAGGTCAAATGTCCCATCGTTGCGAAACCGAACTTGGATGGCTTCGTTCTCCATCCCGTCTTCACACAATCGAAGTGACTCCGCTGGCGCAGCTTCGTTCTGCATGCCGGCTGGCTTCACCCAATAAGTCCGATATCCGTTTGCGGGAACTTCCTCAGCTATAAAATCAATCTCCAATACCGTGAATACCTGATTATCCGCGCGCGTATCCCCGCTAGTCTTCGAAATTAACACAGCCAGCATATCGGCAGTCATATATTCGCTTTCCAAATCTTTATTCTTATCGACGATATGGCGGATTCTCGCCGGAATGGTTTGCCCCTTCTCATCAACCAGCCTATAGGCATCATGCTTGAATCGCTTCGGAACTCGCACATAACGCTTCACTGGGCCGGCATGCCTGCGGCCAAGCGGGTTCACCACCACAACTGCAATCGCATCATTATTCGGAGAGTTGGTATCAATAGCTCCTATCAGTTGGTGAAGTCCATCCTTGATCAGATAGGCACCGGTGTTCTCGATCTCCTCGAATCGGTTCCGCATATCCTTATGAACTTGGTCCAGGCTGCAGCCGCAGATGGAATCATGCGGGTGGTTTGCAAGCAGCAGCTTCCATAGGTTCTGAATGAGCCCTTTCGGATAGTTTGCGCCGCTCGCGCTCGAAGCCATCACCCACAATGGCTCTATTAATCGCTGCAATAGAATTTCGCTGGCATCGTTCTGCTGCTTCAAGCTCATATAAGAAGATAACGTGCCTACCAAATCCATCGGAAGGTCATCTGAGCCTCTCATCTCTCCCGCATATGTGGACAATCCGCCAGCCGCTGCTGCAACTGCAGCCAGATAATCTTCCGGCATAGCGTACTTGAGCTCATATTCCTCTTGATGCAGATTGATATAATCGACGATCCCCGGCAGGGATGGCCGAGGCTCCATGTGGTCAATTCCAACGGACATGTACAGATTCGATGTAGCCGCCTTATCGAGCTGCTTCTGCGCCTCCTCAAGGAAGCTGCCCAAAGTCATCTCCGCATCCGGAGCAAGCGAAGACGGATGACTAATATCGGACCAAATATCCGGATAGCTTAGAAAAACCCCGTGACTATACCCATGATTGGCCGCCAAAACCTTCGAACCCGCAGGACCCTCCCACCAGAATTCGTACTCGGCCAGTTCATCATCCCAGCGAGGACGTCCACGCCCGAACGTGGCATAGTGGATCCCAAAACCATTCAGAATCATCGGCAAGCTCGCAATACTCCCGAAGGAATCCGGCACATAGCCGAGCATCATCGGCCTGCCGCGCATTTGCCGAATCAAGTCCATGCCGATCAGCAAGTTCCGTATGGTAGACTCTCCGTTCTCCATAAACTGATCAGCCAGCACATACCAAGGACCGGTAACCAGCCTGCCGGACTCCATCAGCGCAGCCATCCGTTCTCTCTGCTCCGGCTTGATGGCTAAGTAATCTTCAAGCACAATGGCTTGCCCATCAAGCAGAAACCGATAAGTCCGATGTTCATCCATGATGTGCAGCAGCCGATCGATCAAATGAACCAAACGAACCTGGAATTGGCCTTTGGTCATCACCCATTCCCGGTCCCAATGCGTGGTTGGTGTAATAAACATCTTTTTCTTATCCATGTAAACCTCCATTTGTTCAAAAAAAAGGCTGCTACCCATTAAGCAACCTTCTTCCGTTATATTATTGCGCTTGCTTCGATGCAACGAATTCCGCTGCTTGCTTCTTCACTTCTTCCAACACCTTCTCCGCACCGGCTTTCTTGTATCTTTCGATCAGATCAGCTACTGCGGCGTCAACGTCTTTAACAAGACCCATTTGAATCGGTGCAGAGTATTGCTTATCGATGTTCACGATGTTCGCAAGCTCCGTCTTAATGTTTGTCGTGTCGATGTTAAATCCGTTAAGCAGGAATGGCTGTGCTTTCTCAAGCAGCGCTTTCTTCGTGTCGATATATTGCTGCGTATAGCTCTCAAGCGGCGGCCATTGGTCACGGTTGTTGGACCACCAGCCCGCGCCGTACATCGGATACGGATTCGGATCGGCCTGAGCGACAACAAGCTTGCCGTCGCCATTAAGCGTATAGTTCTTGCCTTCGATACCGAATGCGAGCAGCATGTTGTACGATTTGTCTTGGTGCAGCAGGTCAATCGCCATGAGCGCTCTTTCGTAGTTTTTCGTTTTCGGCGAGAATGCGAAACCATTACCGGTAGCAGGACGAGTCATGACGACGCCGCTGTCCGTCAGGTTGTTGACGGCGCCAAGCTCCCAGCCTTTAGCGATCATATCGGAGCTGTATTGCGCATAGTTCTCGAATGCATTCGCCCAGTAGCCGGATTTGCCTTCTTTGGCAAGGTCAGCCGCAGCTGTCTTCTGTGCGAAAGCGTTCTTAGGCAGCAACCCTTTGTCAGCCCAATCCTTCATCGTTTTGGCAGCATCGATAAACTTCGCTTTGAACGCATCGTCTAGCAAGCCCGTAATCGTGTAGTTCGTATCATCCGGGAAGAAACCGGTGATATATGGAGCTTCTTTAATCACGTAGTTCTTCATCAAGCCGCCGAAGATGCCTTGAATATCAGAGGCAGAACCGTCGACAGGAAGCATCCCTTTCTCATTGTCTTTCAGCGCTTGGAAGTAAGCGCCCAGGTCTTTGAAGGTTTTAATTTCAGGTACATTGTACTTTTTGCGAAGATCTTCTCGGATGAAGCCTGTACCCACGTCCAATTCCTTGAACGTTTGCGGAATCATGTAGATTTTGCCGTTAACGCGGGCATCCGTCCATTGGCCTTCGGACGTCGCTGATGCCGTCAATGGCATAAACTTGTTTACATCGTCTAGCGTAATTTCGTGATAACCGCCTTTGGAAGCGTTGGAGCCGTAGTTGACGTTACCGAAGATGACGTCCCAGTCCTGCGGGGAAGCCAGTACGAGCGGATACTTCGTATTAATGTCTGCAAATGGAATATAAGTCAATTCAATCGTCGCGTTAATGTCTGCTTCGAGCTTCTTGTTAATTTCAGCCATGACCGCATCGTTATCCTTCGGAGCTTCGCCGAGAAGAACGAATTTCAACGTCACTTTATCCAATTGCGGTTTCTCTGTGTTGTCGGCTGCTGTGTCATTGGTACCTGCGCTGTTGTCCGTGTTGCTTGCCGCTGCATTGTTCTTCGTCTCATTGGCAGGCTTGTTGTTTGCTGCATTGTTGTTGCCATTGTCATTCTTGGAACAAGCGGACAAGATTAACATCAGGCAGAGCGTAAGCGATAAACTCAGACTCAGTGCTTTGGATTTCTTGCTCATCTTTGTTTAACCTCCCAATTATTGAATGAACTATGTTAAACCGCTTGCAGCGGAATTAACCAAACTTGACTAGCCTTTGACTGATCCGATCGTGAGACCGGCAACGAAATACTTCTGTACGAACGGGTAAGCGAATACGATCGGCCCCGTAGCGACAACTGTCAGTGCGAGCTTCACCGTTTGCTGCGGGAGTTCAATCGCTGAAGCAGCGCCGTTATTCTGCAGCATCTGTTTCGCGAAGGTCGTCGAGCTCAGAATTCGGTAAAGCGTGTACTGCAGCGGGAACAAGTTGTCTTTGGTAATGAACAGCGTTGCCGTATACCAATCGTTCCAATACCCGAGGGCGATGAACAGCCCGATCGATGCGAGCGCCGGCTTTAGCAGCGGGAACACGACTCTAATGAAGATGGAGAAGTCATTCGCCCCGTCGATCTTGGCCGATTCGGAGATGGAATCCGGAATGCTGTTCGCGATATAAGTTCTCAGAATCAGGATGTAAATGACGTTAAACATCCCGTTCAAAAGCAGAATCATCATCGTATTTCGCAGCTGCAGATAATTGGACATCAGCAGGTAGTAAGGCACTAAGCCTCCGCTGAACAAGGTCGTAAAGAAGAGGTAAAAGGCCATCCCATTGCGGTATTTCACATCTTTTCTGGCGAGCACATATGCGGTCATCGATGAGAAGAAGATGGATATTCCGGTACCCGCTATTGTAAGAAATATCGTGACCAGATAACTGTGGAAGATCTTCTCGGGCTCCAGAAATATGAATTTATATGCGCCAAGGTCAAATGTCCGCGGAAGAAGCGAATAGCCATACTGCAGGATCGAGCTCTCGGATTGAAAGGATCCCACAAGAAGCATAATGAATGGCAATATCGTTGCGATGCCAATGAAGCCTACAATGATGAATGCGATGATATTAAAGGTGATGACGTCTTTTCCCATTTTCATAGACTTGAACCGCCTTCCCTGCTCGAACCGAGAGTGACTAATAGAGCGCATAATCGCTGTTCCATTTCTTAACGCCCCAGTTAACCGCGTAGATAATGAAGAAGCTCAGAACGGATTGGTAGACGCCGCCGGCGGAAGCCATTCCGAAATCATTCGCGAAGATGAGGGAGCGGAAGACGAATGTATCGATAATATCCGTCGTGTCGGCCAAGAGGCCGTTGTCGCCGATAAGTTGGTAGAACATATCGAATTCCCCGCGCATGATTCTGGATAGTCCGAGCAGAACCAGTGTAATGATAGTCGGCTTCAGCATCGGAATGGTAATGTACCAGATCCGTTGGTACAAATTCGCGCCGTCGATCTTAGCGGATTCGTAGCTCTCATGATCAATTCCCATAATCGCTGACAGGTACAGCACGCTGGAGAAGCCGATTCCCTTCCATACATAGAATAATGGCAGAAGGATGAGCCACATATTCGGATTCGAGTAGATGTCGATCGGCTCTGCGCCAAGCGACTTCAGCCATGAGTTGAGCGCGCCGTAATCATAATTAAAGATATTGTAGAAGAACGCCGAGACGGTAACCCAGGAGATGAAGTACGGTAGAAACATGAACGTCTGCGCCGTCTTCTTAAAGTATTTGCCGACCATTTCCGCAATTAGGATGGCGACAATAACCGATAGAATCGTGCTAACCGTCAGAAACACGAGATTGTACAGCACCGTGTTCTTCGTAACGAGCCACAGCTTGCCCGATTCGAAGAAGTATTTGAAGTTTTCGATTCCATTCCATTTGCTTCCGAAGATACCGCCATCGTAAGAGTACTCCTTGAATGCGATGACGATACCCGGCATCGGAAGATATGCCAGCACGAGAAAGTAGAGCCCGACGGGCAGAAACATTAGATAGAGAATACGGTTTTTCATAATCTCGTATAGGAATCCCTTTTTCTTCAGAGCCCTTTGCATTCATCCACCTCTTACCGAATGTCGTTTATTGGTTACGCTTTCATAATAAAGCGTTTTCATAATCCGTGCTACGAGAGAAAATTACGATCCCTTTGCAATCTTACGCAACATGGCAAAGTAATTTAGACAGCGAACGCCCGTTTACAACATAAAAGCCGCGCTCCCTGAAGCCGGTAAGGCTTTGGGCGGGGCGGCCTTACATTTACAACGGCAAATCGATTATGACTGTAACTCCCGATCCCTCGTTGCGCTTGTAGACAAGGCCATACTCTTCCCCATAGAGCAGTTTAATTCGCTTATTGATATTGTTAGCGCCATAACCATGGAAGGGATCCGTTCGATCTCGATTGAAAATACGCTCAAGGTTCTCCTGCGAAATGCCTACCCCGTCGTCTTTTACCATAATGACAAACTTGCCGTTACTTGTAGTTGCGCTGATCGTAATCGTTCCCGTTTCACTTTCCGACTCCAGAATGCCGTGAATGATTGAATTTTCGACCAGCGGCTGCAGCGTGATTTTGGGCATCGGATGTTCATAAAGCGCTTCCGAAATATCGATTGCCAGCGTTATGCCGTTCTTGAATCTCGCGTTCTGGATGTCAATGTAGGCGGAGATATGCTCCACTTCATTGCGCAAGGAGACGATATCCTCCCCTTTACTCAAGCTAAGCTTATAGAATTTGGACAGCGACTGGACCAAATCATAGATCCCTTGCTCCTGAATGCGCATCGCCTTCCAGTAAATCAAATCAAGCGTATTATAGAGAAAATGCGGATTAATTTGCGCTTGCAGCGCTTTGAGCTCCATCGACTTCACTTCTTGCCCGAGCGCATATTTCTCATCGAGCAATTGAGTAACCTTGGCGATCATAGACTTGAAGTTCCGCGATAATTCCCCGATCTCATCCTTGCCCTCATGCTGGATGTGAAGATCGAAATCCCCCTGCTTCACACTCTTCATCTGCGAGATCAAACCGCGGATTCTGCGCGTACCGGACGCAGCAGCAAGGAAAGCCAGCGGCAGCAGGAACATCGCGATTAGGAACGCAATGACCAGCATTTGCTTCATCGCTTTCTTCTGGGAGCCCAGAATCTCCTTATACGGGGTCAAGCTGACCAAATACCATTCCGAATCCTCCACCATCTGTGCGCCAACCAAATACTCTGCATTGTCAAAAACCCGCTTGCCCCAGACGCCTTCCTTGAACTGATCGTTCGTACTTCCTTTCAGAATATCCGACTTAAACGACAGCATGCCCGCATTCGCATGGGAGGAATGAACCAGAATCTCGCCGGCTTGGTTGATCAGAAATACGGAGGACTCCTTCGTAAACGCAACTCGATTCAGAATGGATTCGAATATGCTCTTCGGCATGTCGACACTGAGTACCCCAATGACATTCTGGAAGCTTTCGTTATCGAAGATGCTTCTTGCGATCGTAAACGTCGGCGTCTTCTCCTTCTGCAAATCATTCAGCAGGATCATGCTTGGGAAAACCTCAAAGGTGGTGCTGCTCTTATTCAAATTCGCATACCAGGCGGTGTCCGCGATCCGATCGGTGCTCATCACATCATCGGTTTCGTTCGTGCTCGCAACGGCCTGAGAGGTATACAAGCTTGTTTTGATAATGTCTTCACTTGGCTTAGTGATATAAAATTGCTTGCGGATTCCTTCAACATCGAAGCTCCATAAGCCATAGCTGTTGAAGTAATAGCTGGCATTCCGATGCAAAATATCTTGGATTTTCTCATTCGACGCTAGGATGGTTAAGAAGTTCTTGGCTACATAAAGCTTAAACTCCATAAAGGAACGGCTTTGTTCGAACACTTGCCGGGAGGAATACCTTGCTTGCGCCTCAAGATCCTTAGACGAGATGCGGTAATTCACGATAATGAACAAAGTGAACGGAATCGCAAGCAGCAATAAATATTGCAGAAAAAGCTTATAATGCATTTTCAAATCGCGATAGATGTTAACTCTCATAGAGCAGCTTCATTCTATACTCGGATGGTGTGGAGCCTGTGTATTTCTTGAACAGCGTTGAGAAATAGTTCGTATCCGTGAGCCCAATCTCGGTTGTAATATCGTACAGCTTCTTATTGCGGTCCTGCAGCAGCCCTTTGGCTTTCTCGATTCGAAGCTCCGTAATGAATTCATTAATCGTACGGCCGGTTGATTTCTTGAATAGAGCGCATAAGTACGTTTGGCTCAGAAAGGTGTGCTCGGCGATGGTTTGAATCGACAATTGATTACTGTCGTAGTGGCTTGCGATGTACTTCTTGATCTCCTCTACCTTCTCGATGCCGCCTGCCTTGCTCTCCGGCTTCTGCATCGTCATTTCGATATTAGAGCGCAGAAACTCGGCAAGCTCGTTAAGCGTAATGCGCGTATCGACTTCCCGCCACATATAGGTCGTTTCTTGCTCATCGCCTGAATCGGCCGCATCCCACTGCATCGTCACTTCAAACAGAATTCGCAAATGATTGAAATAAAGGTTTCTGATCTTATTCGTGTCGGGGTCTACGGCTGCGGCAATTGCCTCTGTCATCTGATTCACATAAGCGATAATAGCTTCAGGCGGGTCGCTTCTGAGCATTTTCTTAAAGCGGGTATAGGCGGACTTGTCCGGCTCATAACAGGCAGGCGCAGCGGAATTCGGATAATAGATCCGATTCGTCCCCGAGTAGAATTGACGCTTCGCTGCTTCGGACGCGTCCTTGTACAGCACGGAGAATTCATCGGTTCGGGCCGTTTGATTGCTGCAGCCTGCAGTCAGAGAATAGGCGCCTTGGGCAGCCTCTTGAAGCCGGTTCAGCAAATGCCGCGCGAAAGCCTCTGCATGCTTGGGCTGCGATTCGTCGTCATCATTCGCGATGATCGCCAAGCGTCTATCTCCCACGAATCCAGCGATATATCTCCGATTCATATCTGTTGGCGCATGATTCAGCAGGTGCAGAATACGCTGTTTCATCAGCGTTTTCTCATCTTCTGCAGCGGTAGAGGACCAATTAAACAGAAACGTATAGACGCGGTATAGTTCACCATTCGTTAACGGCAGGATGCTGGTGTCAACACGATCCATCCACACGGAGAGATCCGTTTTGTTACAGATCACATCCACCACCATTTCTTCGCGCCGGTACTGGATATCTACGGTTTTGCTTGCTGCATGTACAATCTTCTTCACCACCGCAGTGAACAGCGTCTTCAATTGCTCCATATCGACCGGTTTGTCCAGATAATCAACTGCATGCAATTGAATAGCCGACTTCAAGTATTCCTTGTCCGAGAAACCGCTTAGGAATATGATCTCGCAATCCGGGTAAAGGCCACGGATTCTCTGTGCCAGCTCAATGCCATTCATCTTCGGCATGCGAATATCGGTCAGCAAGATCGACGGCTTGAACTTCTCTGCAAGCGCAAGCGCCGCATTGCCGTTCTCCGCCGAGTGCGCCTCTGTAATTCCCCAATCGGACCAGGGCACCAACTCCATCAAACTATCACGTGTCGTTTCTTCATCATCGACTATCATTAAGTTAATCACCCTGCCCCCCCTTTCCGTAACCGCTTTCAGCAACTCTATTATACAACTTTATTTTTCATAGTTGCATAGCAAAACCGCATAAATGATCGGGTGGAAAATACAGTTAATAGGTGGATTTCATTGGAATTATTGCGCGTCGTTATAATGAGGATCGCTATTTCGGGGGCTATTTGCCAATACAAATAAAGCTGCCCCTGAAGTCTATGGGTAGACTTCAGAGGCAGCTTCGACTCATTGCTGCGGCGGCCATACAATCGTTCCGCTGCGGTTGATATAACCTCGTATATAGTCCCGCGAGTTCGGAACGTTAATATAAACCTCTGCCAACTCCCCGGCGAATGAAGCCGCCCATTCCAGCTGTTCCTTGATCACAAACTTGCCGGAAGTGTTGATAAAGCCGTATTTCTGCCCTATGCTTGCCGGAGCCAGACCGCCGGAGAAGGTGCCACCCGCTCTAATATTCTGGATGACCTTCTGTCCCTTCTTGTTGATGTAGAAGGTAACCCCGTTGCGTTCAACGAACGCCAGCCCTTCCGAGAACGGCTGCGCCATCGAGAACTGCGGCTTCAGTATATACGTTCCGGTTTTATCGATATAGCCGTATTTGCCATTCTCATACACGGCGGCAACGCCATCAGAGAATGACGTCGCATGGGTAAACCGCGGAGTAACCACGAGCTTTCCTGATGTGTTGATATAGCCGAACTTGCCGTTGGAAGCCAGCTTAACGGCCGACATTCCCTCTGCGAAGTCCGTGGTGTAGCTGAATTGATACGGAATGACTAGTTGACCCTTCGTGTCGATGAAGCCCGAAGCTTTACCGAGATTCACGCGAGCCAATCCCTCGGAGAATTGAAACGCATTCACATAGATTGGCTGAATGGCGGTTTGCCCCTGGCTGTCCTTAAATCCGTACCGAAACTCATACTTCCCATTAACCCCTTGAATCTTGGTTGTAAATTGCGTTCGACCGTCGTACATCAAGCTGCATGTATTTAACGGACAATCAAACAACTTGTCTCCTGCAAGGCTGTAATACGTCTGCTTCTTCTCTGCAAGATTCGTGATCACATACGGATTCCCCGGTTTATTGTCGTACCAGATGCCATCGTAGATCGGCGCTACTACCGGCTTACCTTTACTATTGATGAGACCAAATTTACCGTCTAATTCAACGCGGTACAGTCGTTCCTCGGCTGGCTTCTGTACAGCTGTGATTGCTTTACCTGCGACTGGCACCTCTGCCTGTCCATGTCCCACCCAGGCTAATCCAGTCATTGTTAGCATCATTGCAGTGATGGCTGCGACCCGTTTCAGCATCTGATTGCCCCCCATTTTCCAATAACATGTAGATATCTCAATATCTAGACGCATCAGATCGAGAAAAGTGTGCAGCTGATTGGAATTCCATTCACTGCCGCGTTTGTAACCCATCTAACGTCTCATACAACAACAGGCAGCCGAGATCCATATCTCAGCTGCCTGTTGTTCGTACTATGATAAGATCAATTAGAGCAAACCCTTTTCTTTCAAGTTCAAGTAGCTGACTGTCGCCGTCTCGATACCGGTGAGGTTACGGAGCTGATCTTGCTCGACCGTCATCCATTCCACACCGATTTCGGTAGCGGCTTCAATCGACGCTTGAATGTTGACGACGCCGGTACCGACAGCCGTCCACTTCCCAACCTCGTCTGTACCGTACACATCTTTCAAATGAATGGCCGGTACGCGACCCGCCATCTTACGAAGGATATGCGCCGGATCTGCTCCGCCGAGTGTAATCCAAGCCACATCCATACGGAAGAAGAGATGCTTCGGATCTGTGTGTTCAGCCAGAATATCCAGGGAGTATAGGCCGCCAAACGTTCTCTCGAATTCATGTGCATGGTTATGATAGCAGAACCGCAGTCCCTCTGCCGCAAACCGCGCGCCTGCCGCATCGTACAATTCAGCATCGCGAAGCAGCTGATCTCTATTATCAACGACGTCCCACCAGAACGTAACATCCTTCGTTTGCAAGGCATGTGCCTCACGAATCAGGCGATCGACTTCCTTCTCGTCCTTGAGCAGTTCCTTGCTAGGGACGCTATGCGTTGCTACTTGCAGGCACAGTTCGTGGAAACGTGCGACATTCGCATCGACATCTCCCTTAAGAAGCTCACCGCCGCCTTCGATTCCCTTATAGCCGATCTCAGCTACGCGCTTCATCGTGCCCCAGAAATCCTGCTGTGCTTCCTCATGCACGATTCCAATTAAACCAAGCTTCGGTCTTGTCATGGTTAGTTTCCCGCTCCTTTATTTGGCGAAATGGCCGTCATTAAGCATCGTGATAAAAGGGCTGTCCGTAACGCCGGTAAGCGGAAGCTCTACCCGCGCATTGCGGCGAACCGACTCATAGACTGCGAAAATAATTTCCGAAGCGCGAGTTGCCTTCTGATGCGAGGCTTCAGGTTCTTCACCTGTCTCCAGGCAGTCGATCGCATGACGGACATAACCGATCATCTGATCGGACATGGAGGACAGCTCCATCTCAGGCTTCCAAGAAGAATCGTCGTAGTTGATTCCCTTGACGATTTGCCCGTCCCACATCACTTCGATAAATCCTTCGGTGCCAATGACGCGAACACCGGCCCAGATCTTCGTCATATCCTGACTTGGTTCCCATGTATCGATAGAGCCGGAATAGAGGCTAGCCTGTACGCCGTTCGCGAATAGAATTTGTCCGGTCGCGCCGCATTCGGAGGGCACGTTGAACCAGTTATAGATCTCGGTAGTATCTACTGCGCCAAGCACGGTTTTCGCAGGCGTTTCGTCCATATAGCTAATCGCTTGGTCAAACGTATGGATACCGCAATCGAGCAGATTAGGCGGTGAGTAGAGGTCTAGGCGGAGCACCTGACCGATTCGGCCTTCTTTGATATAACGACGTACCGTTTGATTTCCCTTAGCGAAACGACGTTGCAGCGAGAAGGTCAGCTGGCAGCCGAACTCGTCTGCGATCTCCCCCATCTCTTGGCATTCACCCCATGTAGCCGACATCGGCTTCTCGCATAATACGGCTTTGGCGCCCGCTTCCGCACAATCGCGGAAAACCGGCAGATGCAGCGGTGTCCAGAGACAGATTAGAACAACATCCGGCTTCTCCTTCTCCAGCATTTCTTTATGATCGGTATAAATAGCAGCTTGGAACCCAAACTCAGTATTCAGCGTTTCGGCCGAAGCTGTTGAAATATCGGACAACGCAACAACCTTTAATCTGCTGTCGGCTTGTACGCCGATCGCGTGTTCATGCGCACGTTTGCCACAGCCAATAAAAGCGACTTTATAAACGGATGATGATGATGAGTTCACTTCGTAATCCCTCTCCCTCAAACTCGATTCTCACAGATGATCCTGCACGTCATTGAAACGTTTCAACATACCTCAAGAATACATCAACAGTTACAGCGCTTTCAACCCAATTTTTTCAAATCGGTGGTAAATTTTTTTGATATCCTTCCGATATCTTGGCAGCCATTATCGGCGCTTTCCCACCATTCCACCGCATTTCCGCCAATGTAGACTCCTAGACCAGCTACTTTCTCCCATTCCACCGCATTTCCGCCAATGTAGATATTCCTAAAGTGATTCGAGTACCTCCTCTGCGTTTAATGAATCAGGTGTACAAGTTCTGGAGGGAGAGAGAAACATTGGACCACAAGAGCGACAATATTACATGGCATCACTCTAACATTTCACGGGACGATCGGCAGAGGCGGAACCGTCACAGAAGCTGTACCTTATGGCTGACAGGCTTATCCGGCTCGGGCAAATCAACGCTGGCGTTCGCACTGGAGAAGGAATTGTATGCAAGAGGAATCGCATCTTACGTGCTCGATGGGGACAATATCCGTCATGGGCTTAATCGCGATCTCGGTTTCTCAGATGAGGATCGACAAGAAAATATCCGTAGAATCGGTGAACTATCGAAGTTGTTCGTGGATGCCGGCTTAGTCGTACTGGCGGCGTTCATCTCTCCGAATGAGAAAGACCGGAACATGGTGAGAGAGCTGCTTGGGCCGGGGGATTACAACGAAATTTTCGTGAAATGTTCGTTAGAAGAATGCGAGAAGAGAGATCCGAAAGGACTCTACCGGAAAGCTAGAAGCGGACAGATTCCCAACTTCACGGGCATTAGCGGACAGTATGACATCCCAAGCGCGCCTGAGCTCATTATCGATACGGAACAGTTAACAATTGAGCAATCTATTACAGCGATTATCCAATACCTCGATGAACGAGATTACCTCATAGGCAACTAATCCACTGCTGCAAGTGCCGTCGACGGCGGAAACACCATAATAAAATGGGAGCTAAACAGCTCCCCTCTAGGCTGCCCGAGAAAGACTCGGGCAGCCTCTTGTTGGTGTCTAAATCATGTAACGGTTGTCAGCGTGGCTATTTCATGAAAATACACCATTTTGAAACGCTAACTGTTGTGACAGACGTTATTTGCAGCTAATGGGCAGCACCCAGCCGGATCCCTCCGTTAAGGTCCAACTTTATCCGATTGAAAATGCAAGAGCTTGCTGAACGTCCCCTTCAAGTCCGCGGAGAGCTGCTGATAGCCGCCTCGCTGAATCACTTCCCCTTTCTCCAATACCACGACTTGATCCGCGCTCCGTATGGTCGACAGCCTGTGAGCAATGACAATAATGGTCATTCTCCCTCGTAAACGGTCAAGCGCACCTTGAATTTGAGCTTCATTCTCGCTGTCTAGGCTGCTTGTTGCTTCATCGAGAATCAGAATGCCCGGCTTACGCAATACCGCCCGAGCCAGAACGATCCGCTGTCGTTCCCCTCCCGAGAGTCTAACCCCACGGTCACCAAGTACGGTATCCAGTCCCTGCGGCAGGTTGCGCACAAATTCATCCGATGCAGAGAACTGCAGCGCCTCCCACATTTGGTCTTCCGTCGCTTCCGGAGCGGCAATCAACAGATTCTCTCTGATGCTTGCGTGGAACAAGAACGGATCCTGCGAAACATAACTGACGGATCTCCTCAGCGAGAAGCTGTCGTCTCCGGCCAAGTTGCATCCATCTACAAGGACCTCTCCCTCATCCGGCTGTATAAGTCCAATGATGATATCGATCAAGGTGCTTTTCCCGGCACCGGATTTTCCAACGATAGCTGTCATCCGATTAACCGGAATGGACAGATTGATATTGTGAAGGGCATAGGAGGATTGGCTTCCATGATAACGATAGGAGATTCCTCGGCACTCAATTCCTTGCTCCATGCTCACCGGATCTCCGCCCGCAGGATAGTCATGCACTTCCAATTCCTTTGCCAAGGCGCAATCCTTCTGAAGATCCGCAAGGCTCTTGAATGCGGGAAGCGTTTGAGCAATTTGTTCCCAATTAGACTGCAAGGTCGAAAACTTCGGCCAAAGACGGGAAAATATGATGATGATCAGCATAAGCTTCTCAGCCTGTACATGGAATACTTCCAGAGATACGTAAACAAAAAGCGTAATGATAATGACGGACGCCACTTTATAAATGTATTGAGAGGTAGCCTGCGTTTTCCCAAAGTGAACGAGGTTAGACTCCATTTTGCCGCAAAGCGCGCGAAACCAACTCAAATGCTGTGCTTCTGATCGATTGCTTTTAATATCTTTCATGCCGTTAAAATGATCGGTCATCCCGCCCATATAACTTTGGGCAAGCTCCGAGGTTTCATCCCCGATACTTTTGGAACGTTTAATGAACCGGCTTGCATACACGGCCAGCACGAATCCGCAGATCAAGACCATAACCGTCAGTTGTGCCGACAACCACAGCGCAAAGCCGATTTGTACCGCGGTAAACAGAATTGTGGTCATTAAACGCATTGCGAGAAATGCGCCTTGGCTGACACGCGACAGCTCATTGGTCATGATATTATAGAAATCCGATCTTCTTCTTTGCAGATAGAACGCCCACTTGGCCTGCAGCAAGCCCTGATAGATTTCCATTCGAAGGTACCTTATAAACCCATGTTGAATGTCCAGGTTCAAATGCGTTTGCTTTCGCTGCAGATGAGCCTGACCTGCAATTAATAGAATGAACCCCCCTAGAACAACAAGCAGTCTCATTCCGTCAGGTAAAGCCTCTAACGGTTTCACCAAAACAGCAACGAAAGGGATTCCATCCGTGTTCAAACCCAGGACCCCAATTAAACCAAGCACCGGAATCAACAGAAAGATTCCAATACCCTCCAGAAAGCTGATCACCATCATGCCGACTAGATTGATATAGAGCTTGGTACCGGCAAAGTGATGCATTTTTTTGATATATAGCAGCAGATGCTCCATTTTTCTTTTCCCCCTATCCGTGCGAAATCCATATTCCTTCTTCAACCGTATTCAGGATTCGGCTTACTAAATCGTTGGCAGTAAATCTCTCAGCCGGCCTGCATAATTGGTACATGTTAATACGATTAACGATCGAGACGGAGGCAGAGAAATGCCACTGATCCAAGCCAAGCTGAGGAATCAGAAAATGGCGGTAGGTATGAAATCGGATGGTAGGAAGTCTCTCAAGCCCTTGGAGATGGCGAAGTTCCGTGACATTCCTGTCCGTCTTCACGAGTTCGAAGATACCTTCCAGAGGGACCGGCTCCTTGCAAAACATTGACGCTGCGGGTATCGCATATTTGGTCTCGTACAGCGGAACATAACGATCGGATTGCATCCCAAGCATGTCGATGCTCTCCTGCCAAAGCTTCTGCTGCGGGTAAGAGGGAATGACGACGGGGACTCGGTCGCGGTTCAACGTTACGGCAATCACGTCGTCGGTAAGAAGCGGATAGCCGCGTTTGAGAAAGGCGGCAGCAAGGGTGGATTTGCCCGCGCCGGAATCGCCGACGAAAGCGTAAGCCTTTCCGTTAATGACAACGGCGCTTCCATGTAAGGGCATCATCTTACGCTGGAACAGCAGCGCACCCATGCAGGTTCCGAGCAAATATAGCCGAACAACGGAATCCTCCGCTCCGATTGTCTGCGAGACGGTGATCCGGTTCCCTCCACGGACTCTGTAAATGGCCGTGCCTTCTATGTTCAGCATTAGTTCATCGCCTTCAAGAGCATAATAATCGTCGCTGTCACTGCCGCTGCGTTCGTTCCAGGCTTGATCCAAGTCATCCTTGTCGATATAAACATCCGCTTCGCATGTTTGTTCCTCTTCCCGAAGCAGCTCCGGCAAGGCGATTTCACTTGCCATCTTCAGCCCAAATGCTCTATAAATCGTTCGTTTGGCAGCAGAGCTCATCTTCCACACCTCCATTTCGTAGCGTAGCTATAAATAATCAGGAAGAAAATTGAAGAGGCCCTTATACGCTTTTCTTCGTATAAGGGCCCATTGGTTTGCCACGTATCAGGTGCATTTAGGATTCAAAAGCGTGCCCTTTGTTGGAACCCTTGCCGTTCTTGTCCGGGAATACACCGTTAGGTCCACCCATCGTCATGTTTACGTCCAGTACTTCCAGCATTGGTTGTTGCCATTCTTTCCGTGTTTGCTTTTCCATATGTTTCACCCCCTTTCAATTGGAATCAATCACGTAAATTGCTTCAAGAACCGGTAAGCTATCAAGCCACGCATTAATAATCTCGCATCTGGATCGTATGCATGCTTCGGATTGGGCGCACGGCCGATTTTCTCAAGCGATGCCTTGATTTGATCTACGTTCAAATAATGCGAGGTCATCGGATCCCGGCAAAGCTTCCGAAGTTCTTCGTTAAATAAGCCCCATATCGGAATCATGCGATGGACCCAATCCGCTCCTTGAACGCCGTGAATACGTTGGTTTAACCGTACTTCATCAGGCAAATACGATTCGGTGGCCCTCCGGACGAGTGATCGGTCCATCCCGTTTTGTACATACTGCTCAATCGGCACGGACAGGCAGAAGCGTACCACTCTCGGATCGGATGTCGGGTCCCTTTCCCAAACGCCATAACGCAGGGAAAACTTGGTTACAGATGTGCCTTGATGGTTTGAGGTTGCCAAATTTCTGAATTGATAGTCTCTCGCTTCGAATTCATCGAAGGCAGCCCCGCCCAAGCCGACGTCATGGTGTTTAAGCTTTTCAAAGACATTTGTTCTTGCGGCCAAATCCGGATGGATGAGATTTGGAATTTCGTTCTTCGGTTCCTTGGCGTAATAAGATCTGGTCGCAAATGGAAAGGCTTGTTTAGCGATAATGGGCAGCAGCCGGGATCTTCCGATATTCATCTGTCTCCCGTAGTGCTTTAGCTCGCGGTAAAAATGGAACAAGCGCAGCTTCCTTAAAAGCTTGGCGTAGTAGTCCATGGCCGGTCCCCAAGAAACGGTGTAATTGCCACGTGCGCCCGTAAGCAGCACGCCGACCCCATCCTGACGCGCTTTTTCAAGAATCCCTTTGATCCAGAACGAATTCTCGAAAAACTTATAAGGAGCTTCCAGAAGCCCGACCAAGTCGTCGATTTCCCCGAACGAGTTCCTGTCCGAAAAATCCAAGCCGTTGTGCGATATATTTCCTACGTGACGTACCGTGGCTCCAATGTGCGTACTTTCGTCGGCCATCATGCTTCTCGAAGTCCAATCCACGAAATCGGGCGAAGGAACGAAACTGTAGGTATGCAATGATTTCCCTTCCTTACGCAAGGGGTCAGCTGCAAAGCTGATGACTGCGCCTGAATCCAATCCACCGCTTAAGCTTGCGCCGACCGAACGGAACGTCCGAAGCTTCGATGTTACGGCCTCCTGAAAAACATCGCGAAACGCTTCCTCGTATTCGCCGTTTGATTTCAGCCGAAGCTGATCCCGGGGCGCTTCCAGCGTCTCGTACTGCTCCAGCGTCATTTTACCATCCTGGGCCGTAAAGCTGTGTGCCGGAGGAATTTGCTCGATATTACGGTATACTGACCCGTTCACGTCGACGGAATCGAGAATAATGGGAATGGCCAAAAACTCTGCAAACCATGACTCATTAAGCTCCTTCCTGGCGCCGGTGATCTCGAATAACGGATTGACCGCCGTGCAAAAGGCGAACTGCCGCTCTTGACGTTGATAATAGAGCGTGCGGTTTCCCAATAAGTCGCGTGCTCCGAAAAGAAGACGCTTCTTCTCGTCCCAGATGACAAAAGCGAAATCGCCGATCAAATAGCGCGGGACTTCCTTTCCCCACTTCAAGTACGCCAACAGAATAAGCTCGCTGTCAGTCATCCCTTTCCGCCGGGAATAATCAATCTGCAGCCGGTTAAACAATTCATCCCGGTTGTCGATGATCGCATCGGCGGTAATGGCCAGTTTATTTAGCTCATCATAGAACGGCAGACGTTCATGAACCGATTCCGGTGTAATCCATTGGGCATGGCATCCCAGAAATACAGACCCGCCATACCAGGTTTGCACATCATCTGCCGGATATCTTTGCAAAGCTTGCATAAGCTTCATGCTATCCTCTATCGATACAGTCTCTTCGTTGTAACAAAGAATACCTGCAATTGCGCTCATGATTGCCTCCGAGGTGCTTGTCATTCTTCTACGTGCAGTCATGTCATACTTGAATAGGCCGGATTCCTTTAAGCTTCCTGCCTCATTTGCCGCCATAACCAGACGAACGGCCTTAAAGGAAAGTATAGAAAATGTAATTGTTTCGGAAGCGGCATCGCCTCCGTATCCCTGAAGCTGGGATATAATTGGCCAACTATATAAACCGACTTTTGCCGGGTCGTTTTCAATGCAAACAAGTAACGTTTATAGGTCTTGGCTAATTCTTGGGAGCTCGGCACAGGCGAGAAAGCGACGATATCCCGGATAAAATAGAGCGAACGTTGAGCCAACTCGCGATGGTTGCTAGTGATCATCGGTTTGGTTGAGCTTGGTATCGGCGTGCCAAGCAGTGCGGAAGCAAGAATTAGAGCCTGTCCTCCAAGCTGAAGGCATTCATAGCGTCGCATAAGCGAGTTGAGCGTTTCAAAGTTTACACCTTGGCGTACCAAGCGATCAATATCCGCCAGCCAGCGGAGCCTAAACCAGCCGTGACGGGCGCCGTGCGAGACCAGATACATGAAGAGATCTTCGCTTCCTAGCATATAAATCTCATTCCTCGTAAGAGTACTGCGTCTTCTCCGTTCCCAGAGCTCCTCGAATGAAGGTTCTTTGCCCATGTCGGAATTGAGACGCCAATGAAGCTCCACTTGAATCCTCGTTTGCGGATGCGTATAGGAGATATGGTGCATCTTCCACTTCCAATTGAATAACCGCGGAGCATGACTATCGCTCTTATAACCGAGCTTGGTCAATATCTCTTCTGCCTTCTCCACACCGTCCATTGGGACCAGAATGTCTAAATCCTTGGACGTTCGGAGCGAAACATCACCATATAGCAGATCGGCAAGCACCGGTCCTTTAAGAACTAATGAAGGAATCCCTCGCTCCTGAAAGGAGCTGCACACAAGGCCCATTTCGCCGCTTAAACGGAGCATCTGAAATGTATTCTTCCCGTAATCCTGATGAAGGGCTTGCAAGAAATCGGCAGGAATCCCGTTGTTGTTCTTCAGCTGCGAATACAGCTGCGGATAGACGCGATGATGTCGGATCAGCTTCAGAATTTGATTCCAATCGATGTCAGGCATCGATGGTTTGCCCCATTGCTGCGCTTGATCGGCATTCATCTGCATGAACGCCAGCATGATGTTTAATTCTTCAGGAAAAGCGCTTAGATCCAGAGTACGATTGTTCTCCATAACGGGACACCTTCATTCCTTTCCTTACGTTTTGTCAGATCCGAATGAAGCCACCATCGTGAACATCTTCATTTCCTCGGCTCCGGTCACATAGAATGGCCCGCTGCGCAGCCAGGCATGCGCGATCATGTTCCCCTGCTCATCCCTCGCCGTACCCAGATAGAGCGTGCTTTCAATCTGACGCCTTTTCAGCATTTTCTTGGCTGCGATCGCTCTGACCATGCACTGGCTTTCCCAGATGGTATGACGGCTCATCAGCTGGATCGCCTGAGCAATTTGGCGAATCGGCATTTCGGTTGACGGATCATGCGCGAGCGGCGTTTCGAACATACGTCTGCCCAAAGATGGCGCGAGCCGAGAGAACGGTAAGGTCTTCAATACACGTGCCCAGCCTAAGTAGATGAACGCTTCGAGCATGAACCGTTTCTTCTCCGCAGGCAGAGCGAGAAACTTCCTAACGATGCGCTTCAAGGTTCCGAACCTCGATCAGCGATTCCTGATGCATTTTCCGAAGGAAAGCGTCAACCTGTTCCTCACAGGCAGCCCGTGTAACGTTATATTCCAATAGGAGCTTGTCTACCAATTGGCTGGCCGTAATCGGTGAAGCGATGAGCTCCCAAATTCGGCCGCCAATCATGCCGAGATTGTAATATTTCCCGCTATCGATGCTGAACATCACCTTCTCCCCGTTCATGTCACTCACAATGCTGCCCGGCGATTGGATAATCTGTTGTTCCGCCAAGTTCACGTTCGTCATGTTTATACGCCTCCTTCTTCAATGGTACGAATGATCTCAGATGCAAGGTGATGCGCCGTAAATCCGGCTGTTGGCCGAATGAGCTGATAAACGTTAACCTGATCAGCCATGCTGGACGAAACCTTGAAATGCCACTGCTCTAGACCGAGTCGCGGAATCAGCATATTTCGGTACGTATGCATCAGCACGATACGCAGCCGATCCAAATTGGACAACCGTCTGATCGAAACGGCTGCCTCTGATTCCGACTTCACCAGTTCAAACACTCCTGCAAGTGGGACGGGCTCATTACAAAATCTTGAAAGCACCGGTACGGCATATTTCGTCGTTTCCCGATAAACCGATTGGTAGTTCCCGGATGCCAGACCCAGCTGATCGATACTTTCCTGCCACAGCTTCTGCTGCGGATAGGACGGCATAACGACAAGCCTTCCGCCTTCGTCTGTAAAGGAAACCGCGATGACATCGTCACTTATTAGCTCATACCCCATGCCTACCAAAGTAGCGGCAAGCGTAGATTTACCGGCTCCCGAATCGCCAAGAAACGCATAGGCTTTGCCGCCTAACATAATGGCGCTTCCATGCAAAGGCAGCACATTGCGTATCATGAGCAGCGCGCCCATGCAAGTACCGAGCAAATATACACGCACCTTCTCCGGATCTGCGCCGGCAAGCGGTGCTACAGTAATTCGATATCCATCTTCAATGCAATAAATCGCTGTCTCCGGAATGAGGAACAGGAATCGGCCGCCTTTGTACAAGAAATTGCTGCCGCCAAGCTCAAGGTCCTCCCACAGCTTGTCTGGGTTAGCCGCTTCAATGAAAACATCCGGGTACTCCCGCTCCTTCATTGGACCGGACAAAGGTAATTCAGGCAGCGGTATTTCACTCGATATCCGCATGCCGAAAGCCTTATATATCGTGTGTTCACTGGCAGATATCAGATCAACCACTCCTTTCAGGGCAATAATAAGAAATCCCTTATACAATCCGGTACGCGGATTGTATAAGGGCGTTGACCCGAACCTAGCTCGGGTTATAGATGTCCATATCGTCCGTTGTTACGAAGTCAATATTCGTCATACCTTTTCCATACATCGTTTCGCTTACGTCAAGCATTTCAACAGTCGGTACTTGCCATTCTTTTTTGTTCGTCATGGTTTTTCACCCCCTTTCAAAGGAGTTAACGAGTTTTATAGCTATCTAAAAGGTAGAGCTGCAGGGATCAGGGATGTGCCTTCGGCCGCTGTTGATTGTGTGTTCTCTAGGATTAGACTAGGAGGTAACAACACACTATCAAAGCCGGCACGTAAACTCTCCGGCACATTCCCTTTCTCCCCTTCGCAACTTTTAGTTGCTTCATCTAAAATCGTTTTAGGAACCGGTAGATGATCAGGCTGCGCATGAGCATTCTCATTTCCGGATCGAAAGCATGTTCCGGACGCGGGGATTCGCCAAGCCGAGACACCGCATTGCGGATTCGATCGACGTGAAGGTACCCGGTCGCGATAGGGTCTGAGCAGAGCTGTCTAAGTTCATCGGTCAACGGCTTCCAGGAAGGCATGATGCGGTGAACCCAATCCGCTCCCTGGATGCCGCGAATGCGCTGATTCAGCCTTACCTCATCGGGCAAATAGTTCTTCGTCGCCCTTCTAATCAGCGCACGATCCAAGCCATCCCGGACATACTGTTCAACCGGGACCGAGAAGCAGAAGCGAACGACTCTGGGATCGCAGGTTGGATCGCGTTCCCATGCACCGTAACGCAAGGACAATTTCGTTGCCGATGCGCCGTTCTTGTTGCCAACGGCTAGGCTTTGCATCTTCTCCTTGCGCAGCTCCAGCGGATCGATGATCGTAGAGCCATTCACACCAATACGATTCTCCTGTAGCTTGGCGAACACATCCGTTCGTCTGGCAAAATCGGGATGGATCAGCATCGTCGGAATATCGGACTTACCGCCTTGCTGCGGACCTTTATCCAGAATCGGAAACGCCTGCTTGCCGATCACGGATAGTAAACGTGATCTGCTAATCCCTTTATTAACGCTGTACAGCCGAAGCTCCCGCATGAATTGCAGCCATTTCAGCTTTCTTAGCAGCGTCGCGTAATAATAGAGAGCGGGTCCCCACGAAACGGTAAAGTTCCCTCTTGCTCCGGTGAGCAGAACACCTGCACCTTGTCCGCCGGCTCGCTCATGGATCCCTTTCAACCAATAGGAATTCTCGAAGAACTTGTAAGGCATCTCGAGTATATCCAGCCATTCGTCGATTTCGGAGAATGGGCTGATGCCTTCGAAATCCATAGCTTGGTGCGAAATATTGCCAACATGGCGAACCGTGGCTTCGATGAACCGGCTTTCGTCCGCTTCTGTGCTTCTCGGCGTCCAATCGGTGAAATCGCGGGTTGGAATGTAGCTGTACGCATACAACGACTTCCCTTCCTCACGCAGCGCAAGTGCTGCGAAGCTTGCGACAGAACCGGAGTCCAGACCGCCGCTTAACGTTGCCGCTACTTGACGATGCGTGCGCAGCCTTGACCTCACCGCTTCGTCGAATACCTCACGGAATGCTTCTTCATACTCATGACTGGATGTGAGCCGAAGCATCGAACTCGGTTCCAATGAGCCATACCCAGAGAGCGAAACACGTCCATCCGATACCGTAATCGTATGGGCCGGCGGCAGCTGCTGAATATTGCGGTAAGGCGTAGAAGTGACATCGGTAGACTCGAACATTTCCGGGATTGCCATAAACTCTGCGAGCCAAGGCTCATGAAGCTCTTTGACAACTTCCGGTAAAGCGAATAACGGAGCAATCGTCGTACCGAAGGCAAACCGGTCGCGACCGTGAACATAATAGAGAGAGCGGTGTCCAAGCAAATCTCTAGCACCGAACAGTTCCCGCTTCCCCATGTCCCAGATCACGAAAGCGAAGTCGCCGATTAGATATTCCGGAGCCTTCCGCCCCCATTTCCGATAGGCCAGCAGAATAAGCTCGCTGTCCGTTATCTTGCTGCGATGAGCCGGATAAACCTGCAGCAGCTCCAACAATTCCCGGCGGTTATCAATGATGGCATCGGCCGAAATAGCGAGCTTCCTCTCCGCGTCATAATAGGGCAACCGCTCCCCTACCGACTCCGGGGTAATCCACTTAGCTCGGCAGCCGAGGAATACCGCACCGTTCGTCCACGTTTGAACATCATCGGCATCGTATCGCTCCATGGCTTCCATCATTCCGCTGCTGTCCCTGTTGTTGATCGGATGCCCATTAAACTGATAAATACCGACAATGGCGCTCATTTGTTCAGCCTGCTGTTGTTGAAGTAGGTCGAAGCAAGCTGGGACAAGCGATTGCCGAAGGGAATCAGCATTTTCAACCGATTGGCTTTTCGCCTCATGGTGTCCAGCTGCAATTTCAATTGTCTGCGCTCTTTGGCACTGTTCTCCAACCGTTTCTCCAGCATGCGCACCGTCATCTGCAGCTGAAGCTCCTCCGGATGCAGCCATCTCTCGTCATTGTGTTGGTCCGGAATAACCAAGCTCCCTGATGCACTGGGTTCGGTTCGCATCTCATAACCCGCTTCCCATCTACAGCCCGTCGCATCCGTCAGATGCTTGGTGTACAAGGCCAGCAACTCCGAATCCGGTTCAAGCTCGAAGCGTACACCTGTCAGCTTCTCCGCTTCGCCCAGCTCCTCGCTGTACCCCAGATCATGGAAGATTTGAGCCCCAAGCACGCGGCCGTACATCTCGATCTCGTGCTTGTCCAGCACCTCTTTCCAGATGGCGATGGAATCCTGATTCGCCTCCGAATGATTCGCGACAAACGGATCCCCTACCCCCATGCTGAAGTACAAATCAGACTTGGCCGTATTTCTAAAGTTCCCATACTGCTCCAGCCCCTCTTCATAAGCAACGCCCAGGAAGCGGCAAACCTCAATCATCTCTTCTCTCGGGCTAGTTACCAGTTTCTCGTAGGACAGCCGGTGCGTGAAGGGATTAGTTTGAGCAAAATAGCGGAAATAACGGAACAATCCGATCGTCAGGTCAGCGATCTTCATATCGAAGTTCCCATTCCTCATGTCTTCCCTCATATTAAAGCTTGTTCCACGCTGACCGTTCACCTTCTTATGGGAAGAGAGAACCGCGAAAGGATTGCGGATGAGCCAAATCCGCCGAGACTGCGGAAACAGTGCATCCAGAAACTCCAGCAGATAATAATACCGAGGCGATTTGTCGATTACCATCTCCGCGCCGGCACTGCTTTGCATTAAGCCGTTGTATACCTGGAGAGCGAATGCTCGGCAAGCCTGCTCGAAGCTGTGTTCAGGCAGAACGCCGTTATAGAATTGATTCAGGATGCCCGTCCCGCCATAGGCGCGACGCTGAGGCGACTGCAGATCATATAAGCTCATCAAGAACCACATTTCCTGGGCAGCGAACATTTTACTGTGATTTTGGAGCATAACCGTGGCCAGAGAGCTTCCGCTCCTCGGCGTACAGAGTAGAAAAACAAGGTTGTTGCCGCTCGAATCGACCAAGGTGTACCTCCTTCAAGGCAAGAATTGCGAAGTCATCCGCAAGCTTATGCTTTATTGAAATCATAATAAAATTTCGCGCGCTCCCCGAGCATGACCTTATAGATGTCATAGTTCGTATCCATGATCGCCTTCAGATAGTCCTTATAGGGGCGATCCGCAACATTGATTAGGCCGGAGTTGTAATGCTCGCCTCCTTCGCCCTGCCAATATCTCCCAAGTCCGGCTTGATCCACGTAATTGAATACATGTGCACCGACTACATAAGGTAGCGTGACTGCGCCTTCCACGTAATTGCGATAGCGCATTCCCCGCTGGAATTGGTTCACTGCCGAATTTGGCAGGAGAGGCGCTAACCCCTGCTCGCTTGTTCCATAACCGAATTCGCTGAACAGAATCGGTTTGCCGCCTGAGAGGTCGTAAACTTTCTGCAACAAATCGGGTTCGAGCTTGTAGGTGTAATAGTTGATGCTGATGACATCCACGTATTTGCCTTCCGCTTTGGCGAGCGCGCTGCTGATTTTCTCGTTATGGAACGTTGTCGTAATCCATCGGTCTCCCAGAAGGAGATGGTTCGGATCGTATTTCCGATAGGCACGTGACACGGTTCCGAAGAACGTATCCAGATAATAGTCGAAGAAGGCTTCCATATCGCGCCATGATTGGGAGGTTGAAACAGGCAGTTCCGCCTCCTTCATCTCGTCGAAGGATTTGAATGTCGTCTTCCAATTGGCGTTGAAGGAGCTGATGGTTTGATACTTATCCTTCAGCCTCTGCACCAATTTCCCTTTCATGGCAGCCGAGCTCGCTTTGAGCTTTGGCACATTCGTATAAAATTTGTGAAAGTCGTATTCATTATCGATAAAATAACCGATTAAATTCTTATCATTTTTGTTTGGCGTGAGCGCATTCTTGAATGCTTTATCGATCTGCTCTGCGGCATTCGGAGCAAAGATATCGAATAACGAGAGTCCATTGATCTTAGCCCATGCCATCCCATTAAGCGGCAGCATACGCACGTAAGGAAGCTTGCCGTCCTCGCCGTATTTCTCGGTCGAATAATTGCCTACACCGTTAAAGCCCCATTTGGGAAGCCGAGATACCGCCTCCTGGTAGATCGCATGCTCGGTCGGAAACACGCCTTTCTTTCGGAAAACATTCGCCACATAGAATGAATAGTTATCCTTGCCGATATAAGCGTTTTTGTTGACCCCTTGATTCGGGAGAACGGATTCGAACTTCTTCTCCCTCCCGGCGATCCGAGTGTAGGTTTCATTGGCTGTAACACCATTCACGGCTAGGCTGAAATATAGGTTCCCATCAGGCGTCGTCATCACTTTGCGTTCACCCATCCGCTGGATCGCGAAGTAACCCTTGGCAGCCAAATTGTATTTCTTCGCACTGCCGGCCAGCCCGCCGTAGGAGTCACGACCTCCCGGAGCTTTCAGGCTGTCATAATAAGCAGCATCCGCCGCCGCATCCGATGCCAACTCCTTCTCGCTGGTTACCTTCCCCGTGAAATTCGCAGCCTCCATCTGACCGAACCGATCGACAAGGATTTCATTGCTCGCATTCACCGTGAATTTGCGGATCGGACTAGGCAGCAAGCCGTCTTTCACCGCATACGTTTCCAGCACGTTATACCCTTGGAGCTGGAGCGGCTTGGAATAATACACGAAATCCGGCCCTTTGTTTAACCGATAATAAATGCGTGCCCCTTTGGTAGTCGAAGTCAATTCGGTCTTGACCAATGTCGCGCTTCGGGAGGTGGCCAGCTTCACGGAAGCCGTATTCTGATTAATGACGACCTTCGAAACTTGAGGCGACCAGGCTTTCGAACCAAGCAGTACAATCTTCAAATACCTCGAATGCTCGGGGAGTCCGGAAGCTTCATACGCATATTGCTGCCAATTTCCGGTCGGATAGCCGACAGGGGTAATCGACACGGGAATTTGCGTGTATTGTTTGCCGTCCGACGAGACCAACAAGCGATGCTCCTCAATCGGATTTCCCGAGAAGAAGCTGCTGTAGATTGAAACCGAATTGATATCGTAAGGCGTATGGTACACCATGCTGCCAGGGGCACTTGTCGTACGCGCGAGCCGGCCTTTGTCGTTATCGAAGTAGCCGGGTTCGTTATTGGCCACATACAGATTGGTACGATTGGCGAGCAGTTTGAAATTATCAAGCGGATCAATCAACCCGCTAGGCGGCGTCAATTGAGGCGCAGGCACATACCGATAAGTCGATACACCGGTTGCCGCCGAGTGGCCCGTACTGGAATGACCGACAGCCGTTATTTGAAGCAATAAATTATTGATAACTGCAATTGGCGATCTATAGTGCATGCGGGTAAGCGAGGTTCTGGGGTCGCTGCCATCTGTCGTGTAATAGATGGTTTCACCTTCCTCGCCTTGGTTCAGCATGACCATGCGGCCGTAAGGCACTGTCCCCGAAGGCACGCTGGTATCCGCTGTGGATGGGCCGTTAAGTACGACCTTCCCGATGGCGGGCGATCTGACGATGCTGCTGCCTTGGTAGACGATTTTGAGAAACTTCGTACCTGCCGGAAACCGCCTCGACTCGTACACCATGTTAACCGACTCGCCGTCTTCTTCATGAATGTCCGGAATGACTTTGTTATACGTCACGCCATCCTTCGAGATGTAAAAGGACGGATGGTCATAGGACTTGCTCCCGTTCGGCTGATAATACGTATACACCGCGAAGGACCGGAGGTAACCTTCCGCCTTGTACACGATGTTCTCGCCGGAGTAGCCGCCGCGTTTCGCACGGGTCGAATCCGAGGTTTCGCCCGGAGTCTTCGTCAGAAAGAGCGTATCCGAATGCTTGTACACCTGCTCCCAATCTCGAAGATGATCAATCTCAATCTCAAAGTATGAAAGCGGAGCGGCATCCCCCGTAGCGGTTAACGGAATCAAGCAGCCGAGCAGTCCGTACAACAACAGCATTGAAGCATTTTTTCTCACAATAAAGGCCCTCATCATCCTTTAGTAATGTAATGCCAGCACTTCCTCCTTGACGCCTTGATTCAAGCTCGGGCGGCCGATGGAATAGTAGATAAACGCCATTCCTGCCAAATCTTCCTCTTTGAACACATTGCGTCCGTCAATCAGAATAGGCTTACGCAGCACGTTTTGCAGTTGATTCAGATCCACATGAATGAATTCATCCCATTCCGTCAGCAGACAGAGCGCATCTGCATCCGCTGCCGCCTCCAATGCGCCATCACACCAAACGACACCGTTCTCGCCATACATGCGGCGGAAGTTCGGAATCGCGATGGGATCATAAACCTTCACCGCAGCCCCGCTGTTTACCAGATGCTGGACAATCTCGAGTGCAGGTGATTCCCTCACGTCGTCGGTATTCGGTTTAAAGGAAAGTCCCCAGACAGCGATCGTCTTGCCCTGCAGGTTGCCGTCAAATATCATTTCGAGCTTCCTGATCATTTTGAACCGCTGATCCTGATTCACCTCAACTACCGCACGAAGCAATTTAAATTCGTAGTCGACATGACCGGCAATTTGGATAAGTGCCCGCGTATCCTTGGGAAAACAGGAGCCTCCATAGCCAATGCCAGCTTTCAGGAACGAATGACCGATCCGGTTGTCGTATCCCATGCCTTGGGCTACCTGAGTGACGTCTGCGCCAACCTTCTCGCAGATGTTCGCAATCTCGTTAATGAAAGATATCTTCGTAGCGAGAAAAGCATTGGAAGCATATTTCAGCATCTCGCTGCTGCGAATGTCCGTGATCACGATTTGATCCGTCAGCGGCGCATGCAGCTTAGCGATGGTGTCTGCCGCACTTTGACAGTCGGCGCCAATGACGATCCGATCCGGATGAAGCGTATCCTGGACGGCCGAACCTTCTCTCAGAAACTCCGGCAGCGAAATGCTGTCGAACCGTTCACTGGTCAGCTTACGGATCCGATCACGTACGCGTTCGTTCGTTCCGACAGGAACCGTACTTTTCACGGCGATGATCTTATAGCCGTTCATCGCTGCTGCAATTTCGTCAGCGGCCTGATCGATGTAAGACAAATCCGCCTCGCCGTTTGCCATGGAAGGCGTCCCGACCGCGATGATTACAATATCCGACAGCTGAACCGCGCGATGCAGATCGGACGTGTAGCTCAGCTTTCCGGCAGCCATATTCTTAAGCGAAAGCTCTTGCAAACTCGGTTCATATATAGGAATGGCTCCACTTCGCAAAATATCGAGCTTGGCTAGATCCTTGTCTACGCAGATGACTTGGTTGCCAAGCTCCGCGTAACAAACTCCCGATACAAGCCCTACATATCCAGCACCGATAACCGTGATGTTCATAGTCAACAACTCCTTCGAATTTTCGGAGAAAACGCAGCAGTTTTCGTAAGCATTCGCTTCGTTATTTCGTGCAGAGCTGCATAATTTCGTTCCAATCATGTTCAAGTCGTACGATGTCCTCTTCAATCAGCTGCGAGCCGGTTTGGATTTCGATGATTTCGATATCCGCTTGTGCACGCAAGCTATGTCTGTTCTCCTTCGGAATCATGAGCACGTCCCCGGTCTTAATCGAGAACCTCCGGTCGTTAAGTACCATCTCCCCATGTCCGGCAACCACCGTCCATACCTCGTCTCGTAAACTATGGTATTGGTAGCTCAGATTGCTTCCCTCGGAAATAAAGATCCGTTTCGTCAGCACTTCCCGGCCATCCGGATAGGTTACGTAATCCAGTACTCTGTAGCGGCCCCAGCGCCGCTCTTCATACATCGGGCGCTGCTCCGAATGCTTCATCACATCCTTGATTCGCGGACTTGAAGCTTTGTCTGCGACAAGAATGCCGTCCGGGCTTGCCGCAACAATGACATCGGACAAGCCGAGCAGCGTAATCGGCACTTCCAGCTCGTTAATGACATGCGTATTGATCGAATCTGACGTAATGATGCCTTTGCCGATCAGAGAGGTCTCAATCTCCTCCGTCAGCGTGTTCCAGGTGCCAAGATCCTTCCAGTACCCGTCATATTGGATGGCAGCAATTCGATTCGCTTTCTCCACCACTTTATAGTCAAAGCTGATCTTCGGCAGCTTGCTGTACTGCTTCAACATTTCATCGTACTGAATCGGCAGCCCGTTCACGATCAGGATGTTAATGATCAGATCCAATTTGAATGCGAATACGCCGCAATTCCATAGCGCATCCTGTTTGATCATTTCCTCGGCTTCTTCTTCGCTAGGTTTCTCGCGGAAGCTTTGCACATCCATGAACGAGCGAGCGGCGTCGCCGCTTTGCTTCGGAATGATATACCCGTATTTCTCTGATGGATAAGTCGGTTTCACTCCCATCAGCGCTAAGTCGGCTTCGGAGCTGGCAAGCGCATGCTCCAGCTCCTTCAGCTTCTGGAAGAAGCCGATTTCTACGAAGGGGTCAACGGGCATGACTACAATCGCTTCATCCAGACTCACACCTTCGACCGAGTAGAGATAGGTGGCTGCAAGCGCGATGGCTGGGAACGTGTCCCTTCGCTCTGGCTCGACGATCAGGTTAATTTCATTTCCCAGCTGGCTGTGAATCATCTCAACCTGAGGTTTGCTCGTCGTAACATAAGTGTGGTCTCTCAAATCGGCTTCACCGATTTGTCCCCAGACGCGTTGTATCATGGACTCCAAACGGTCATCGTCTTTTTTCAAGATTTTCAAAAACTGTTTCGACCGAGCGTCATTCGACAACGGCCACAGCCGTTTCCCCGATCCTCCCGAAAGCAATACGACTTTCATGATAGTCCCTCCTATGATAGGGAGTTTGACGTGAGTCAAACTCTCTCTGCTATTGGTAATAGGGAGTTTGACGGAGTCAAACTCTCTCTGCTATTAAACTCGATCCGCGGTACCGCTCTGTTGCGACAATAGTTTCGCCGACTTGATCCCATTCGTCCACGTGCGATAGTAGCTGGAATTCTTTCCGTAGGAATTATCCAGCAGAACATTCGGCTTATCCATGAGACAAGACAGAATATGTCCATGCAGCCTTGAGGTCTGCACGTTCTTGTATTTGCTGAACCGGTTAACGGCTTTGTTCACCAGATAGTCGGTGTATTTGCCCCAGATCATGCTTACTGGCAGCTTCCCGTTGCTGGCTGCCGACATTTTGAAAATCGCGCGAATCGATTTATGCTCAAATCCGCTGAACAGCGTCGCCCAATCCAGATAGTCGCCTTGGCCTGAAGCTTCAAGCCGCTCCTGCTCTGCCGTCTTCTCGATGTCAATGCGAAGGAAACAAAGCAGGTCCTTATCCGGGCTCGTATGGCTCCGAATCGGCCATAATTGATGCGCCATATCCGGTGACAGATAGACATGGCAGGTCGTGAATTTGACGGTAGCCATCTCCTGCGAGTAGGTGTCGCGAACGTAGAGATGCACATCCTTATGCTTGTTAAAGATCCTTGCCGTCTTATCAAACTCAGCTTCGTTCTTGTAGAAAATCGTCTGCGGCAGCATGACCACTCGATGGTCGGGATAGTCGGACACGATTTGCTCGCGCAGCTTCTGATGAGCCGGATACAGGTCACCGAAGTTCCCGCCGCCGTGCAGCACGATAATATGATCCTGCGGAATTTTCACGCCGCTCGGGAAATCAAGCACGCTGTACCTTGCCTGGACCCGAATATGATTATCTTTGAAGAACGCTTCGGTTCCTTTCATGATCAATAAATCTCCGCCATTGCCATGAACCGGATAGTCGATGTAATAGATCTTGGAATGTGGCGGAATCACCTGCAAAATCTGCCGAAGCTTGTCCTTGAGCGCATCCATCGGATGAGCAAACTGTACGCTTTCCATCAATCCGTCTCCTTTGTCTTCTCTCTCTATCTCTCTGCGAGCTTGTTCAAAAAGTGAATGGTTTGAACAAGCTCTATATCGCTCCGTCACTTGTTCCACTTGACGTTTCGCTTTATTGGCTTGGCCGGGACGCCTGCGACAAGCGTGTGGGCCGGCACGTCTCTCGACACGACTGCCCCCGCAGCCACAACGGCGCCTTGCCCGATCGTGACCCCTTTCAAAATAACCGCCTTATTGCCGATCCAGACATGATCGCCGATGATTGTCGGCTTGGTCGCTACACTACCCTCGATACAGTGGTAATCCGTATCCATAATGGTGACATCCCATGAGATGGCGCAGTGACTGCCGATTTTCACCTGCTTCTTGCATCTGATTTCGGATCTTCGATTAATGAAGGTATGGTCGCCGATCTCGATAACAGCCTCGTTGGAATCCAAGTAAAACCCGGTATGCTTGTGCAGGATGACGTAATTGCCAATGAAGAGTTTGGCTCGTTTGGCCTTCGACACCGTCATGCTTCCGCCAACCCGCAGCAGCTTCCCGCATTGATCGACATGTCTGCGAAACAGGACGCCGAGCAATACGCGATAACCGAATTTGAAGTAATCCTTGATGCTTCTGTTGCGTATGTTCATTGCGGTGTTGCCGCCTTCCTAGGTTTGCATTCTTCGCGTGATGTGCTCGAATAGAAAGCGTAGATCGTTTCTGTCATACAGGATGCCGAGGATGCGCACCTTGAACACGATTCTCATAGCTGCAATCGTAATCAGAATGCGGATGACCGCGCCGAGCAGCAAGGCAATCGCGATACCGTTCAAGCCATATAGCGGTGTAAGGATGAAGAACAGCCCTACTGTAATGGCCAGCGCGATCGCTTGTCGCATCGCTACCAAACCGGGACGCCCCATTGCATTGAAGGAAGAAGCGAGAATCCACGAGCCTCCACCGATGATGCATTCGAGGGACAGCAGGTAGAAGGCGGTTCCGGCTTCCAGAAATTGCTCTCCATACAGAAGACCCAGCAAATAATGACCGATGAGCATCCCCGGAATAACCGCGATGGTCATGAGCAGAAAGGACAACCGGAACGCTCTGCTGACGGCTGCTATGATCTTGTCCTGGCTAAGCCCAGTCACCTTCGGAAAGATGACATTCGAAATGGCTGTCTGCACGACGTTAAACACGCGGGATAAGGTATAAACAACCGTATAAAGTCCGAAATCTCTCGGCGTTAACAGCGATAGAATGATCAGCTTGTCGCACTGCGAATACAGCGTGCCAAGCAGCTCTACGCCGAACACGCGACCGCCGTAGCCAAACAGCGTCCCGAGCACGTTACGGTCCGAGAATCGTCGCAGCCAGTTGAACGACAATTCATGCCGCAGCCGGTGCAGCGCCCAGAAGATGACCATCAGGCTCGTCCCGAAGAAAACGAATGCCGCACTGTGCAGCGATAGCTTGCCGACCGCCCACAGTACCAGCAGACCGAGCAAATTGCTGAGCGGAACATATAACCGCAATCCGTTATACAGCACGAATTTATCCATGCTTTGCGTAAGCGCCGAGAGCAGATTAACTGCAAGCAGAATCGGCAGCGTCAAGACGGTGTACCACTGCGCCGTCCGAATGACATCATCCGGATAGTTTCCAAGCCAGACGGGCAAATAGATCCAGCTAACCGTACCGACGATCAGACTGACAGGCAGTTGAAACATGAATCCCGCTCGGATGTACTCGGCTGCTTTCCCTGCATGCATCTTCATGTTGTAGATCAGGGAAGTCGGAAGCCCGAACGAGACAAGCCCTGCCAGCAAGGTCGGCCAGAACAGAATGGCCGAGAACATCCCCTTCCCCTCGACGCCGAACATTCGTGCAGTCACGATGGAGGTCACCGTGCTTAGCACCATAATGAGCAGATTGGCGACGCTGGTATGCAGGATGGTTCGGAATACGCTGCGGCCTGCTCCCGCTCTTGTAACAGCCATTTGATTCATGATTCAAAACATCCTCAAAGGTTATATTCGCTTCGGTTGATAGCTTCGCAGCACGCCGCTGATCAGTCCGTTGTTATAAATAATCTTGCTGATATTGCGGAATATTCGCCGTTTATCGAACAGGAACAAGATCGTCAGCACGAGAAAGATCGGCAGCTTCACGAGCGACTTCATGAATATCCCCGTCTTCTGCTTCGAGGACACCGCGCTGCTGACGCCTTGCCAATAAATGCGTCGCAGCAGCCATTTGCGGCTGATCCGGCTTCGCGGAATCTTGTGCAGCACGGAGGCATGAGGCGTGTAGTAGACCGCATACCGAGTACGGATACGCGCAATCAGCTCAGCCTCCTCACTGGAGAGCAAATTGCTTCCTACTCTGCCGAGATCCTCGCGAAACGCATTCATCGATTCGAACACCGACATGCGGAAAGCAACATTGGCTCCGAACGGGATCGCCGGCTCCTTCATTTCCACAATGTCATTCGAATAATCCAAGATGCTGTACAGGGAATGGTTATCTCGGGACAGCCACCTTGGCGGAGTTCCTTCCCAAGCGGGATCGATTCTCCCGCCTACGCAGCCGATTCGCGGATTCCCGTCGAATAAATCGACGATGCCGGCGATCCAGTCCTTCGACGCCTTGGCATCGTCATCCAGGAAGAGGATGATCTCGCCTTTCGCCTCGCGAATCGCACGATTCCGAGCGACGGATAAACCAAGTCGTTCCTCGTACACGTAGCGAACCTGGATATCGACCATGTTCCGGAAGTCCAGTACCGTTTGTTTGGTATGATCGGTGGATCGATTGTCAATTACGATAACCTCGAAAGGTTGTTTGTAGCTTTGCTGCAGCAGGCTGAGCAGCGCTTCCTTCACATCTGCTGCCCGATTATGTGTACAAATCGCTATCGTTGCTTTCATGCTTTCACCTCATGCAGCTTTGTACCGCTATAAATAGGGATCATTTTGCCGGCTATTCGGCTCCAATCGAGCTCTCGCAGCTTGGCCTCTATTTGTTTCTCCGTTTGCTTCATATCCATGTCCATGGACCTGCGAAGCGCATGACTGAGGCCGCTTGGATCATCCGGGTCGTACAGGATGCCGCATTCGCCTGTTACATACTCACCGAGAGCACCCAGATTCGGCGCTATAACCGGCTTATGATGGGATAAAGCAAGAATCGCGCTCCCGGATGTCGTGATTTGGTTATACGGCAGAACGACTCGATCGGCCGCTTGCAAGTAGTCTGCGAGTTCATCATCACCTACAAAATGCGGATAAACACTGATGTCTCCATTGCTGTTATAGGCGTCGATGAAATCCAGGCTGTACCCTTTATCGACCCTTCCTGCGATTAGCAAACTGCATTGCGCATGCTGGAGTGACGCGAACGCCTCCACGAGTCGATCCACCCCTTTGTACGGATTGATCCGTCCCACGAACAAGAAGAGAAACCGATCCGGCGCGATACCGAATTTCTGGCGGATATCTGTTCCTGTACCCGGGTAGGCACCTACATAATGGCCGTGTGGCGTAACTACCAGTTTCTTGGGCGATATCCCAAACACGCCGGAAACCTCCTGCTTAACCGATTCGCTCAGGACAAAACCCCGATGGCACACGGTCAGGATGTACTTGCGCATGATATAGTCCCAGCGAGTTCTGCCTGAATGCGGCCAAATATTGTGAACCGTCCAAAATAAGCGAACGCCTCTTAATCTGTAATAGAGCAGCAGTAGAGCGAAGAACAGCGACTTTACGACGGTCATGGCCAATCCCGATGCATGCTGATAGGAATTACTCGGCCAATGCATGTGGACGATATCCCCGCCGCGCGGCTTCAGAACCGCTTGTTGGTCATAATGCTCGACATGCAGTCCTGCCTGCTCAATCGATTTGGTTAGCAGCTCGCTGTATTTATTATCCGGGCTCGCTTTGGGCCACATGTAAACGGTGGACTTGCTCATGGCGCTCATCTCCCGTTTACCCCGGCCAGAGCGTATTCATGCTGGCCATATTGAATTTGCTCATAGAGATTGAGGTGCTTGTCCAATAGGGATTGGGTCGTAAAGTTTCGGCAATGCTTCAGACATTGCTCCCCGATCCTTCTTCTCTCGTCGCTCCCGAAGGAATGGAACGCGATAATTTTGGCTTGGATGGCGTCCGAACTCCCCGGAGCAAAGAGGAATTCACTCGGATTCCAGACCGCGTCCGGAATCCCGCCGACTGCCGAGGCGTAGACCGGTGTCCCGACTTGGTACGACTCGATGATCACCCGTCCGAAAGGCTCCTCCCAGATGGAAGGCACAAACGTAACATCGACGCGTCCCATATGACTGCGGGCCTCTTCCGGTGCAACTTTACCGGTGAACACGAAGCGATCATCGGAGCTGCATAACTCCTGAAGCTGCTGCTTAAGGCCGCCATCACCGCAAATCATCACTTGCTCCACCATCTTACGGGGTAGGAATCGGACGGCGTCGATAAGCTCGCGCACGCCTTTCTCGGCTTCGATTCTGCCGAAGTAACCGATTCGCAGCGGCTCGCGGTGAAAGTCTTTCGGCCTGCCTTCGATTGCACCGTCCACAGCGTTCGGAATGACCAGCTTCGCCGCATTAGGAAACAATCCCGCATCCGTATGACGATTCAGAATGTGCGATGAGATTCCGACAACCGCTGATACCTGCTTGCTGTAGCCAAGCGAGGTCGAATGATAGACACGCGCTAACGCCTGATTCTTGATCGGCGAGCTGACCGGAGAGAGGAGCGAATAATCTCGAAGCGTATGCGCTACCGGCACCCCTTCCTCTGCGCAAGCCGACCATACCGCCGAGCCAAACCCGGATAAATTCTGGGTATGCACAAGATCCGGTTTGATCGATTTCAGCAGGCTGCGGAACGTCTTGATTTGCACCGGATTGTACAGATCAATCATTCTGCGTGCTGCTTTCATCAGCGTTCCGCGTCCCTGCGGCTCACCAATCCAGTACAGATTGTTGTAGGGCAGACGATGCACGGTGACGCCGTTAATTACTTCTCGCTGAACACCGCTACTTCGCTTCTGCCCGCCAACCGTTAAGACATGAACCTCTGCGGCGGAGACCAATGATTCCGCTAAGATTTGAGTCGATATTTCCGCGCCGCCAATGATGTACGGCGTGTACAGACTATTTACAATTAAAATTCTCATGCAATTCGTTTCATTCCCTTCATGCGCTGCATCACTCTTCCTACTGCCAAAGCAGTCGGCTGTTCATTAAAAAAACCGCCTCGGATGAACCCGATCAACAGCCAAAAGTTCACAAAGGAATAGGAATCGAAGTTCATGACGAGCGAAACGCACAATGCGAAAGCGAATTTAGCGTATGGGCTCGAACCTGCGCTCCTTAAAGCGGAGATCATAAAGCCGAAGAACAGCGCGGCACCGATCAACCCTTCCTCTGCGAACACTTTGGACAGCAGATTCCGTGACGTTGCCATCTCAGGAGTGTCGAAGACGAGATCATGAACCTCGTCGAAAACCAATCCATCATTGAAATGCTTCAGCAGCAGTTCCGCGAAATCCCTGTAATAGAAGCCTCCCCCAACACCGAAGAGCGGATGGTGCGCGAACTCCAAGAAACCGATAGCCGGAAAAACGACCCTGATAAAGAAGGAATTGTCGGTCTTAATCAGCGAGCTGAAGTCAAACTGGAATCGGTCTGTAAAGTAACCGCTGACGTGGAAAGCTTCTAACAAGAACGGAACCCCTAACCCAACGACAAGCACGCATGCCGCAAGCACAAGCAGCATTTTCCCGCGGTTCCTGTTCGTAATCAGCACATAGATGAGCAGCGCGGTAAGCAATACGCTATAGGCATATGCCGAGAAGGATAATACCAGCAGTACCGCCGTGCCGATCAGCAGCATCAAATGCTTGCGAAAGCCTTGTTTGAACAGGTAAAACATGAGAATGCCGCCGCTCAGCATATGAATGGCTCCCCACGAAGGCTCACCGGACAACATTTGAATCCGTCCGCGATATACCTTCTCCGAGAACAACCCGGTTAGAGGCAAGGAGAACCCGCTGTGAAGAACAAGCGCATCCACGAGCTGAATGAACCCAATAGCTACCGGCGGGATAAACCCGATTAACAGGCTCTTGGCGATCCTTCCCTTCAAGGCAGGATCTGTTTTCGTTTCTTCGGCGATATAGACAGACACCCGGTACATCGATAGGCCAAACAGCAATGTAATGACATGCTTGAAACTGCTGCCTGCATCCTCATAGCCGATGGAGGCCACCAATGAATGCCCGATGCTGTAGATAACGAATGCAAGAAAGAAGAGGTCTCCGGCCCTGAACCGGAAATTGCAAAACAACAGTAGAAACGATGCTGCGAACATCGGAAACATGGCAACCGGACGATAGACCGAGAAATGAAAGTAAGGCAAGCTATCATAAGTTAGAACTGCCAAGGAAAAGAGAAACAGCATGATAATAAGATTTCGAAGAACCATGTATGCACCTGCTCTTGACGCAAGCGGAGCTATGATAAGATCAGCTCCATAGGTTTGCGCGTGGCGGAGCTGCTGAAATGACCTGCGACATAGCGTACCGAATTGCGCGATACTTTATCGTTAATCTCTGGGTTGTTGAGTAGAAGCAGTACGTTCTGAACCATTTCGTCGTCCGAATCGCAGATAAACAAGTCCTCGCTGTGATTCGCGCTGATCCCTTCAACGCCGATCTGATTGGTCACGACCGGGACGCCCCAGGACATGGCTTCGACGATTTTCGTTTTGATGCCTGTCCCGAACAGCAGCGGAGCGATCATGAGCGCACACTTGCTTACGATCTGCTTCACGTCGTCGACTTCTCCGGTTACGATGACGCCCGGATAGGTTTCCTGCAGCTGCAGCACTTCGGCGGTTGGACTCTTCCCGACAATCGTGAAGGTAGCCTCCGGTGCCTTCCGCTTGATCTGGGGCCATATTCGTTCGCAGAAATAGACAACGGCAGAGCTGTTATGCGGGATATCCATCTTCCCGACGAACACCAGCTTGTTCCGGTCATATCGGCGCGGTCCGCTGCCCCGCTGCCCAATCGCTTCGAATTTCATCGGAATGCCGTAGCAGGATTCGTGGCGAGTAACCTTCTGGAAGCTTTCCGCTTCGGTTGGCGAGGTGAAGATGAGATGGTGAAAATGTGCCGCAACCCGCTTCTCGTACTTGGCGAGCAGCCGGCTCTCCAGATCAATCAGCCATTTCTGAATAAACTTCACATCCGCCATGCGCTTCAGCTTGCCTGGCAATTTGTCCGCAAACCCTCCAAGTGCAGAGGGAATGTAGTGAAACCATTCCAGCTGCCGCCGATAGCGCAGCGATAACAGATCATCGTAGCTCAGAACCTGTCTGCCTTGTTCCTCGGATACATATTCCGCAACTCGTACCATGTCGTACAGGATGAGCTCCGGTTTCTCCGATTGCACGATTTCTTTGATCTTCCGATGTGTCTTCCGGCTGTAATAGACGGATACCTGAAGCGGCCATCTTCTTAGCAGCAAGGAATATACCGCGACATTGTAAAGCTTCTCAAACAAACCAGGTAGCTCGAGCGTGACCAAGCGGTCAATTTCATCCGGCCGATGCTTGAGATACCGGTCATCATCCACGAAGGACAAATTTACAATCTCACTGTCCGGATGAATCTCCTTCATTTGCCGTATATATTGCAAAAGCATATTTTTCCGTCCATCCGTATTCGGGAAGGGAAACCGGTTCGTAATAAACATGATGGTTTTCATGTGCAGTCCCTACCCCCTATCAAAAAGCATCCTTGGCACCAAGCAGAAGCTTGAAGGTTCTGAAAATGATCTTCAAATCGCCCGTTACGCTTCTCTTCTGGATATACTCCAAGTCCAGCTTCACCATTTCTTCGAAGCTCAGCTCATTACGTCCGCTGACCTGCCATAATCCCGTACAGCCCGATGTGACCGTCAGCCTGAGCTTGTCGTACTCCGAATATTCTGCAACTTCCCTCGGCAACGGCGGCCTGGGGCCGACGAGCGACATATTCCCTTTAAGCACATTAACCAGCTGAGGAAGCTCATCGATGCTTGTTTTGCGAATGAATTTACCGACCCTCGTAATGCGCGGATCATCCTTCATCTTGAACATCGCGCCTTGAATCTCATTCTGATCCAGCAGTTCCTTCAGCTTCTCTTCCGCATTTGAAACCATGGAACGGAACTTGTACATCTTAAAGGGCTTCTCATCCTTGCCAATTCTCGTTTGATAGAAGAAGGCTGAACCTCTTGGATCCTCCAGCTTTATCAGGAGGATAATGAGTAAGAACAGCGGCAGCAGAATAATTAACCCGATCAGCGCACAGGTGATATCGATCATGCGTTTGACTAACGTATAGAAAATCAAATTATTGTAATTTAGCAGAGCCCGATGTTCCGACACCTTCATGACAGCTTCCTGATCAAATTGTCGATTCATGAGATACACTCGCTCTTTCCCGCTCGAGAATTTCCTCGAGCTCTTCTATTAATTGGTAGCGCAGCTCGCTGTTTCCGAGTGCGAAATCGATCGTTGTCATAATGAATCCGAGCTTCTCGCCAACATCGTAGCGAACTCCCTCGAAATCATAGGCGTATACGCCTGAATCCTCATTCAGCTTCTGAATCGCATCAGTCAACTGAATTTCCCCGCCTGCTCCCGTCTCATGTCGGCCCAGATAATCGAAAATATCAGGCGTTAGAATATAACGGCCCATAATCGCGAGGTTCGATGGTGCTTGTCCAAATGCCGGCTTCTCTACGAAACGATTAACCGTGCAAAGTCGTCCGTCTCTTAGAACCGGATCTACGATTCCATAACGATGGGTTTGGTGAGCGCCTACGGCTTGAACACCAATAACTGATTTTCCAGTCCGCTCATATTGCTCGATGAGCTGTCTGGTGCAAGGAACATCCGCTTTGACGATATCATCGCCAAGCAGTACGGCGAACGGCTCGTCGCCAATGAAATTACGCGCGCACCATACGGCATGACCGAGACCTTTTGCCTCTTTCTGCCGGATATAGTGAAGCTCTACGTTAGAAGACTGCTGTACCTTGCGAAGGATATCGTGTTTCCCTTTCTCCTGGAGCGTATGCTCAAGTTCAAAGGCGATATCGAAGTGATCCTCAATTGCACGTTTTCCTTTGCCCGTGACGACGATGATGTCTTCAATACCGGATGCGATCGCTTCCTCCACGATGTACTGGATTGTCGGCTTGTCGACAATGGGAAGCATTTCTTTGGGCATTGCTTTGGTTGCGGGTAGAAACCTAGTACCGAGTCCAGCCGCAGGGATAATTGCTTTTCTCACTTTTTTCATTGATCTCACCCTATCCAATTTATTTCTGTATCTATGTCGTGTTCTAAAAACACGAGCTATGTTTTCTCGCCAATGAGTAAAACATAGCTCGTATTTCTAGATAAGAAGTAACGAATCTAGAAATAGAGTAGGGCATTGAACCCTTCCTCACGTCATACCCCTGACGATAAACGTCTAAGGCCGCTTGACCCACAGCATAACCGAGTGCCTCCGGTGATAGAGGAGCAGGAGACATTTCCTTAAATCGGCCGAGATGTTAGATATTAGATGTTAGATATGAGTTGCTACCGGCCTGCCCGGTTGAGAACAGCTCCGATGACCGTTGCCTGACCATACTCCAGCGCAGCCATAGCTTTGGCCGCTATATCGTTCTTCACTTTTCCCGGTTTCACAACAAGGACGACACCATCCGTCTTGTTGGCTACGATCAGTGCATCCGTAACCGTCATCACCGGTGGCGTATCGATAATAACGATATCGAAGCGCTCCTTTGCCTGCTCTAGCAGTGCTGTCATCTCCGGCGATTCCAGCAGCTCGGACGGACCATTCGGTTCCGGTCCTGCACTAACCACATAGAGATTCTCTACCCTTGTTTGCTGAATTACGGCATCAAGCTCACTGCGATCGGCTAATGCCGTGCTTAACCCATAACGGTCATTGTTAAGCTCGAATATGTGATGCTGAACGGGCGTCCGCAGATCTGCGTCAATGAGCAGCACTCTCTTATTCGCTTGAGCGTAGGCTACCGCAACGTTGGCTGCTGTCGTGCTCTTGCCTTCGCCGGGCAGCGCCGATGTAATCATGACGGTTTTCAAAGCGGTGTCCCGGTTCGAGAAGGTGATTTTCGTCCTCAAGCTGCGATAAATTTCGGAGACGGCCGACTTCGGGTTACTCTCGGTAACGAGACTACGACTTCTATGCATCAAGCGAGACATTGTTCTTCCTCCCTGACAACTGCTTCATCTGAGCATTATGGCCGCCTGCGGCCTTATTGCTTCCTTTGAATCTCGGAATTTCCGCAAGCACGGGAATTCCGTATTGTTCCTGAACATCTTCCTCCGTCTTAACCGTGTTATCCAGCTGATCCAGAATAAAGGCGGCTACCACGCCGGCCATCAAGACCAGTATGAATGTGACCATGATGTTCATCGTAGGATTAGGCGAAACTTGCCCCCGGTGCTCCGATGGATCAGCCAAGTTCAGTACCGCGATATTGTCCAGATGCATAAGCGTCCGAATTTCTTGCCGGAAGACCTCCGACATGGCATTGGCAATATTGGCCGCTCGCTCAGAGGAAGTATCTCGAACGGTAATGGTCATCACCTGTGTATCGTTGATGGAGCTGACACTCACTTTCGCAGCAAGCTCACCTGCGGTTGCGCCGAGCTCCGGATGCTCCTTTACGACCTTTTCCATGACGCGCGGCGTCCTGATGATTTCCTTATAGGTCTTAATCAGCAAAATATTGGAGTTGATGGAAGCGACATCAACGGTTGACTTGTTCGGATCCGCATCTTTGCTCTGACCGACGATCAGCTTCGTCGAAGCTTCGTACTGCGGTTTCACGAAGTGGTTCGTGTAGTAGCCGACAAGCGTACAGCTGACAATGACCATTAAAGCGATCAGCCACAGCTTCTTTCTGACAATGTTCCAATATCGTTGTAATTCCAAGCTAGTTCCTCCGATACCGCGTTCATTAGTTAGCGATTGAACACTATTTTAGTCTGAATATTCTGATATATTTATGTGCTGCTATCTGACTTCCGGGGATCAGTCTTCCCATTCGCGGTTAGGCCATTTCGCTGTGCACCTTAATTGTATAGCGATTTTACACTTGAAGACTATTGAACGGCAGGATGATTTTGTTTCATCGCAAGTCGTACACCGGGCCGCCTCCAATGGACACGCTCGCATTATACTTTCGTACCATATGCCCCCTAAGACGAACAAAAAGAGCGGCGGTCGCCACTCTTTTAAGAAGTTCCGGATAGCTCATCCGACATTGCGTATGCAGCCACCCCCCGCGACTGCGCATAAAGAGCAGCTTGAGTGCGGTCATTTACTTGTAGTTTCTGGAAAATATTGCTGATATGTTTCTTGACCGTGGACTCGCTGATCATCAGCTTCTGCGCCAAAGCGCTGTTGGACAATCCCTCGCCAAGTGAAGACAGCACATTGCGTTCCTTCGGAGTCAGCTTCTCCAGCGGATCGTCCGGGTCCTTACGGATAAGAACGTCCATCAGTCCCTGGTCATAGTATTTTCTTCCCCGATCAATCATCTTGATTGCGAGCAGCAGCTCCTCGGGCATAGAGTCCTTAAGTACATATCCGTCAGCTCCGCACTCCTCTGCCCTGCGAATATCCGCTTCCGCCGCAGATGAAGTAAGCATCATGAAACGGCAGGTATGTTCTCGAAGCTGTTCGACCACGTCAAAGCCGCATTGGTCGCCAAGTCGAATATCGACGATAGCCAGATCAGGCTCAGTCGTCTCTATGAGCTGCACAGCCTCTTCGACCGTTTCAGCCTCTCCTATAATTTCGATTCCCTCTTCCTGCGCCAGTACGGCGATCAAGCCTTTGCGGACCACATGATGGTCATCCACAATCGCGATTCTCAAGTCGATCACCCGCTTTTCGTAGTTTGGCCAATTGCTTTATGAACGCCGGTTAATGGTAACGGCAGCAAGACCCGAATCACGGTCCCGCTCCCTTGCTTACTGCTAATCTCATATTTGCCGCCTAATGATGCGGCCAGTTTGCGCATGTTGAATATGCCGTAGCCTGAATCCGGTTTGCTTGGCTTCAGCAGCCAAGGATTAAAGCCGCGCCCGTTATCTTCGATGGAGAGTCTAACGATACGTTTCTCCACGGATAAATGAATCGTTACACTGCTGCTCCCACCATGACGGATCGCATTGCCTACCCCTTCCAGGATCATCCGATACAGCGCTTTTTGATGGTTTATGGAAAGACGATGATCGGATTCAGGTGCGTCAATGTGGATTTGGATACCGTTCAGCTTAGCCTGATTGGCCAGATGTGATTTGACGATACTGATCCAGGAAGCATCGGCGTTCGCATCGCTCTCCCGAGAGCTCAGGTTGTAAATCGATGCACGCAGTTCACGCGAAGCAGTCAGCGCCGCTTCTTGAATTTCCTGCATCTGCTCTTGAGTCTGGTCGTTATTCATTCCGTTACAGTCACTTTTCATGGACTGAATGGCGTAAATGATACCGAATAAATGCTGGGAAACACGATCATGCAGTTCCTCAGCGATTCGGTTACGCTCCTCGATTAAGAATCGTTCTGATTCGATCTGAATTGCCATCGTTATCATCACCTTTCTTATCACTCAATTAAACGCTACTTCCGGTTGTGGAGCACACATTCTATGATTAATATGAGAGAATCCTACCTTTTCGTCATAGATATCCAAATTCGGACAATTGGACTTCTTCTCTCAACATACATTGAGAAGATGGACATGGACATAATTCAGGAGTACTGATTTTGTTAACCTTTCGTTTACAGGGAAAGAGTGACCTTGGTCTCAATCGCTGAGCATGTGTTTGTCGAAATCGAAGGTTAAAGCTAACGAGAGAGGTTAGATATTGTAATTTTTTTGTAAGAGAGAAATCATGATAACAGAGCACTCCGCAAGGAACGAGAACGATTCTCAAACCTGACATTTCGATTTATTCATGATGCTTCCGCCACTTGGGCCTCATTACCCAAGAGGGGATTACAGAGAACCGTTTAGAAGTGGGACCTTTAGCAATTACAAATTCATCACTTTAACAAAATTTTAATGATTATTTACATATTTTAGCGCAAACAACTCCCCTTAGTAGTATTCACCATGGTGCTTTTGCACACTGCATACGTACAAATTCGATTAAATAATGAGAAGAAAGTGAGAATAATGAGAAGAATAATCTGCCTAGTGCATTTCTTCTTCGGCAAACCACTACTTACCCCCGTGTGGTCGATATGAATCTAGCAGCACACAAAAGGCTGCCGATTGGCAGCCTTTGAATGTCGAGAACCCCGCGTTTTTGCAACGCGCGAGGCTCCCATCGCGCTGTATGACGCGTTAGGTTTCTTTTTCTTTATTTGCGGATCGTTTGTAGGTAGCAGATCTAACATGAACAGAAGTGTAACGGTTGTCAGAATGGCTATTTCATGAAACTAAGCCTTTTTGAAGCGCTAACGGTTGTGACAGACGTTATGTGCAGCAAAAGGCTTAGTGATTAGACGCCAAATCTGCATCTGCTTTGCCTGCTTGCGCACCGTAGTAATAAGGATTAGCGGTAGCCGGAAGAGGTCGATCCACAACATAATCGGGATTCTTCTTCTGTTTAATCAGCGCGGCTATGACCTCTCTAAGCGCAGCCCATAGACTTGGACTCGGTGCCGGATAGTCAAACTTCAATTCCTCATGCAGGGCAGGCAGCGCATGATACGGAACCATCGGAAACATATGATGCTCGATATGATAGTTCATATTCCAATACAGGAAGCGAAAGAACGGATTGATATAAATCGTACGCGTGTTCAAGCGATGATCCAATACATCTTCCCTGAGACCCAGATGCTGGCCCAAGCCCACTAACAGCAGCAGAATCGGACCATAGAAAGTCGGAAGTCCAACAAACATGAGCGGCAGAATACTGCCGATCAGAATCGACCAAGCGATAAAGCCTGCAAGAATAAGTACCCAGATCCGCGAAATCCAAACGGCTTTCCTAATTTCAGACGCAGGAACATAATCGCTCTCTGCTGCAGTCAGCTTCCCGAAGCAATGCGTAATAATCGCTTTAAGATCTCTTGATCCGCCATAGATATGAACGATTTCCCCGAATATAATACGCCACACCGGCGGTCTGGACATCGCGATTTCCGGGTCGCGCCCTACGATATAGGTATCGGTATGGTGTCTCACATGACTCCAGCGCCATGGGGTCGGTGCTCTCAAATCCATGAAAGAAGCTATTTGATACAGGACATCGTTCATCCACGCTGTCTTAAATGCCGTGCCATGACCGCATTCATGCCACCGTGAATCGGCAGTTGAAGCATAGCTCACTCCGTATAAGGCAAACGCCGGTATCGCCCACCAGGTTCCCCAAGAATAATAGGCAAGAATCCCCGTACCGATGAGCCAAGCAAACATCAGAATCGTATCGCGAATAGCCGGTCCATCCTTACGCTTCATTAATTCCTTCAAACGCTGGCGCGGAATCGGGCTCTTATACCAATCCTCCGCTGATGCTAATCCTCTTTCTTGCGCGCGTTTATTCTCCGGTCCTGTCAGGCTATAATCTCTTCTCGCAGACATGGTGAAGACCTCCCCATACAGATTTGTGATAGCGCTTTCTTAAATCATAACGCCTAGCGAACAAACTGTCGTTAACGTAACAAGACATTCATTTGCACTATTAGGACAATCCTTCATAAATCTGCAAAATCCTGATCCCATGTAACTGAATGATCAGGATTTTCGTCGGCATTTTCTGATTAGATCGTACTTTTTCCTGCATGATCGATATAGACCTTTACGTTTACAGCCCTTAAGGAGGACTCGTCAATCTTGATTGTTTTCCAGTTCTTTACCCTGCCTTGAAACAGGTGATGCCTGAAATTGTACAGATCAATGCCTTTTCTTATATTGGTTTCGTAGGTTTCCCTTATCTCGCGTGCAATGTTGGCGGAAACTTCGCCCACAACGGCCGACTCGTCACCCTCATCGCTTAACCATTCGACGATATTACCGTGGGCGCTTATATCAATCGTAAAGAATACCTCATCACCACGCTTGGTGAATTTTATTTTTGATTTCGCCTTCTCCATGGATACGACGCCGTTTGCGACCAATACAGGGGTCCGAATCATATCAGGCTGAAACCAACGCAGGCCCATCATCTTCTTTTCCGGGATGTATCCCTGTGCTTTGGTTTCGTCCATTACGAAGATTCCTTCAATTTTGAGGTGAGGGTCCCGTTTATTTTGGTCATTTGACCATTTCTCTGTATCCAGCGCCAGCGCGGGAATCGTAGTTGTATAGCCGGGATCGAGCATACCCAGCATTAGTTCTTGAAAGGTCAGCATCGGATAGATCGAACGCTGGCTATGGCTGTCTCGCGGTGATTGCATGGTTGTGGTTAAGGGGCTTAGTGTAAAAAAGGATTGTGCCTTTAACACTTTATCCACCGGTTCCTTGGTAGCATACACCCAGGATGAGTATCGAAACTCTCGATACCTCTGATAGGAATCAAGTCCATTTGGTCCCATATGGCTTAGCATCCGATCTGAAATCAGAACAGATCGGATGTGGCTCCACTCGATCTTACGCTGCGCCGTACTATACAAGTCACCAGCGGCCTCGCTGGGTGTTCTGCCAACCCCTCTGCCTATCCAGATTTGCGGTTGGCCGCCTGTCGAGCCTTGTTCTGCATTGGTGGCAGAGGAAAGGCTTACAATCTGTACATACACAATCGTCTTCCCTTTGTAATAATCGTATCCGATCGCGGTGGCATAAAGGACTTCCTCGATGTTTTTGTAATCCCAGCATCCAGTCAGCAGTAAAGTTACGGAGAGGAGCGCTGCTCCTAATTTAGCTCCCATTTTGATGCTCAAGGATAGCTCTCCTTTACTTGGTTTTATCTTTAGGTTGGAGCGCTTTGAAGCGTTCCCTCTTCATATGAAACGGAAGATCGAGAATGGAGAGAATAAACGGTTTCATTTTCATCTGACTAATGGGTTCCAAGTAAGGAACGCCGAACGACTTTAATGTAGCCATATATGCGATAACGGAAAGCAAGGCTATAAAGAATCCGAACAAGCCTAATATACATGAGACTATGAGCACGTATATGCGGATGAGCGTGACCGTCCCGCTTAAGGATTGGTTCACGAGTGTAAACGTAGCGACAACTGCAGACGCAGTGACCATTAACATGGATGGCGACGCCAATCCTGAGCGAATGGCGGCATCTCCGATAATCAGTCCGCCTACAACCGCAACCGTTTGACCTACCGCCGTCGGCAGCCTGATTCCCGCTTCCCGGAACATTTCAAACAAGCCAAGAATAATGAAGGTTTCGATCGGCGCGGGATAAGGGATCCCCGTTCGAGCGGTAACGATCGTCGACAAGAGCGGGAATGGGAGTTGGTCGATATTATAGGAGAATAAACTAACCCAGAAGCCCGGCAAAAACATGGCAACCATTAGCCCAACGAATCTCAGCATGCGCTGAAAAATCGTATAGTAGAATGGGAAATGGATATCTTCCGGCGACTTGATGAGCTCCAGAAAGTTAATGGGTCCAATAATAGCCATCGGGGATCCGTCTATGAGAATAACGAAGCGACCCGTCATGAGTGCTTGGATCGCAAAATCCGGCCGTCCGATATAGTCGACAAGCGGAAATATGGAATTAGGCGAATCGCTCAAATACTCCTCCAATTGAGCTACCCCAAGGAGGACATCGATGTCGATTTTCGCAAGCCGTGCTCTGAGCTTCTTCACGATCTCCGCATTTATTATATCTTTGCAATACAGCAGCGCTACCGTCGTATTTCCACGCCTCCCTATCTTCACTTGCTCATAGTTCAGAGAGGTTGTTTTCATCCGTTTGCGAATAAGCGCCACGTTAGTCATGACTTCCTCTGTAAACCCGTCCCTTGGTCCTTTAATGGAGACTTCGCTTGTTGATTCCTCTATGCTTCGGCTTCGCGGCTCATGAAGATCATATTTAAGCTGATCCGGGAGCATCACCACTGCCCCGGCGAATATTTCCTCCGATAGGGTCTGCTCGATCGGTTTCCATTCGTTATTCTGGATCATTTGCTTCCAGTTCGGAATGACGATCGTTTTGAGCCTGTCCATATTGACTAAACTTTCGCAATATAATAAGGAGATCTCGCCTATCTGCTCCAGTTTGACATCATACGCGTCTTGAATTAAGGCTTCTGCTTCTTGGTTCATGATAACACCTTCTTCTTCGCACGAATGGCCCACGCGTACAAGATAATAGCCGTCACAAGCCAAGCTGAATAAGGAATATAGTACTCGCTTAATACGGCCAAATAACTCAATTCCCCCCATGGTATGGCTAAGGCAGCAATGAGGAGCACACCCATAAAGAGCACCGGTAGTTTAGATCGCGGTTTGATGATGTCACCAATCAGAAATAACATGACAGACGCATTAACTACGGTTAATGTCATCCAAATGAACACGGAAATGAAGTCCATCTTCTCGATATACTCTGTAATTTGGATTAATCGAGCTTCGCTATAGATGGGGTAGGATAATCTTGCTGCTTCCACAGGTCCAAATGTAGCCAGCAGCACTACCGCTATGACGCTAGCTATAACTCCCAGCGTTACACAATTCCATACAAACTTCCCCCTTTTGACAGCGCCGTCCGTATGATGGGACAAAAACAACAGAAAGGCAATATTCCCCTCTCCACGCCATGCATCCCACATCGATTCCAGCAATGGGGGGATTGGAGTTGTACCAACAGGCTTAAGAAAATTGAAGTGTACGTATTTCATAGCTAATAGATTTTGAAAAAGAACAGCGAAGAATACCGGAAAAAAAACGACGGTTGCCACGATACCGATGGGCTCAATTCCTTTAACGCCGAGATACATAGCAAGACCGACTAAAGCCAATATGACGATGATTTTGGGCGTAAATGGAAGCAGCACAATTTTCGTCCACGATATAATGTCGCGGCAATCAATGAACGCATTGGTCGCTAAGTAGAGTAAAGATAGCGCTTTGAATATCGCCGTAACAAAGCCACCGACTTGGCGTTTCGATTCAACCATTAAGGATGTATTCGCGTCATAAGCGGCGTATACGATAAACGAAAAGGCGATAAAAGGTACGAGCGAAAGTGCAACAGCTATCCAGGCGTCACGCCCGCCGGCACCTAATATGGGATTTACAGAAGCGGTTTGTAAAAAGGAAACGACAGCAAACGTAATTAATATATAGGTTTGTGCAGCATTGATCTTCGTCACTTTTTCCACCTCCATAAGGTAGAATGCGCCAATTGTGGGTCGATTATGAAAACAGCATGTGACGAAGGAAAATAAAAGCCGCCCGTATCCATCAGGATACAAGCGGCTGGAAGTACGCATAAAACATTTGTCAATGACGGATGAGATAATCAAAGGCACTAAGAGCTGCGGTTGCGCCAGAACCTAACGAAATCACGATTTGATTGTACGGACTGTCCGTGCAATCGCCGCCGGCAAATACGCCCGGCAAGCTCGTTGCTCCCCGCTTGTCCACGACAATCTCACCGGAGCTCATCCGCTCAAGGCTATCGCCTAGCCATTCCGTATTCGGAACAAGTCCGATCTGAACGAACACACCTTCGAGCTCGACATGCTTAACGGCTCCCGAATCGCGCTCGATGTAGGAAATGCCGCGCACTTTGTCCGTCCCGGTAATTTCTTTGGTTTCCACATTCTTAAGTACCGTTACGTTCGGAAGACTGTAGAGACGATCTTGAAGAACAGCGTCCGCCTTCAATTCCGATGAGGATGCCAGAACAGTGACATGGCTGGCGATGCCTGCGAGATCAATCGCAGCCTCGACGCCGGAGTTGCCTCCGCCGACTACGGCTACACGTTTACCGGCATACAACGGACCATCACAATGCGGGCAATAAGCCACGCCTTTATTCTTGAACTCCTCTTCGCCCGGTACGCCTATATTACGCCAGCGAGCACCTGTTGATAGAATAACGGTCTTGCTCTTCAGCACAGCACCGTTCTCGAGTTGAACCTCGAACAGTTTACCCTTCTCGAGCCGAACAGCGCGCTGCAGCTTCATAATGTCGACGTTGTACTCTTTCACATGCTCTTCCAGGCTAGCCGCCAGCTTCGGACCTTCGGTGTATTTCATGCCGATCAGATTCTCGATGGCAAGCGTATCGACAACTTGTCCGCCGAAGCGATCAGCCACGATGCCGGTGCGGATCCCTTTGCGCGCTGCATAGATCGCCGCGCTAGCTCCCGCAGGACCTCCGCCCACTACAAGCACATCGTATGGCTCCTTATTGAACAGCTCCGAGTCGTCGCGCGTCATGCCGATTTTGGTCAAAATCTCGTCGATCGTCATCCGGCCCCCGCCGAAAAATTCACCGTTTAAGAAGACGGACGGGACGGCCATAATGTTGTTGCTCTCCACTTCCGCTTGGAAGGCAGCACCGTCAATCATCGTATGCGATATGCCTGGATTCAGGACGCTCATCAGGTTCAGCGCCTGCACGACATCCGGGCAGTTATGACAGGTTAAGCTGATGTAGGTCTCGAAGCGGTATTCGCCTTGGATGCTCTTAATTCGATCGATCACGTCCTGCTCGACTTTAGGCGCTCGTCCGCTAACTTGCAGCAATGCAAGCACCAAGGATGTGAACTCGTGGCCGAGCGGAATGCCCGCGAACACGATACCCGTGTTCTCGCCTGGGCGGTTTACGCTGAAGCTTGGCGTTCTCGGCAGATCTGCCTTCTCGACCTTGATTCGGGAAGACATGCCGGCAATCGCGTCCACCAGACCAAGCATATCTTGCGATACTTGATCGTCGCCGGCGCAGACTTTGATCAGCACGTCGCCTTCCATCAAACCAAGGTATTGATTTAGTTGTGCCTTTATCTCCGGGTCTAATACCATTGTCCATTCACTCCTTAGATCTTGCCTACGAGATCGAGGCTCGGTTTAAGCGCTCCCGATGCGATCTTATTTATAATTATTATAAAATAATATTAACTATTAAACAGTTCAGTGTCAATACTATTCTGCTTCCAATTGAAAACAATTATCAATTATAACCGTTAAAAAGCCGCCCGTATCCTACAGGATACAAGGCGGCCTGAAGTGAAATAAATTTAATGGCGAATGAGATAGTCAAATGCACCTAAAGCTGCGGTTGCGCCTGATCCCATTGAAATAATAATTTGCTTATACGGACTGTTCGTGCAATCTCCTGCGGCGAATACGCCCGGCAGGCTGGTTGCTCCATGGTTGTTCACGACAATCTCGCCGAAACGCGTCCGTTCGATATGATCCGGGAGCCAGTCGGTATTCGGGACAAGTCCGATCTGTACGAATACACCTTCAAGCTCGACATGTTTCTCGGCACCTGAATCGCGTTCGGTATAGGAAATGCCGTTCACTTTGTCTGTACCTGTAATTTCTTTCGTCTGGACGTTCTTGTGCACCGTTACGTTCGGCAGACTGTATAGGCGATCTTGAAGAACAGCGTCTGCCTTTAATTCCGGAGCGAATTCCAGCACGGTGACATGGCTCGTGATACCTGCGAGATCAATCGCAGCTTCAATACCGGAGTTTCCTCCGCCGATGACAGCTACGCGTTTGCCTGCAAACAACGGGCCATCGCAATGCGGGCAGTAGGCCACGCCTTTGTTCTTGAACTCCGCTTCGCCGGGAACGCCGACATTGCGCCAGCGAGCGCCTGTGGAGAGAATAACGGTTCTGCTCTTAAGTACGGCACCGTTCTCGAGCTCAACTTCAATATAGTCGCTCTTATCCAAACGTACGGCGCGCTGCAGCTTCATGACGTCGACGTTGTACTCTTTCACATGCTCTTCCAGACTTGCTGCGAGCTTCGGACCCTCCGTGTACTTCGTGCTAATGAAATTCTCGATGCCGACCGTATCCATGACTTGACCGCCGAAGCGCTCAGCCAAGATGCCTGTGCGAATCCCTTTGCGCGCTGCATAGATTGCCGCGCTCGCACCTGCCGGACCGCCGCCGACAACAAGCACGTCATAAGGTTTCTTCTCAAACAGTTCGGAGTCGTCGCGCGACGTGCCGACTTTCGCCAGAATTTCGTCGATGGTCATGCGGCCGCCGCCGAAAAATTCCCCGTTCAAGTATACGGATGGAACCGCCATGACTTCCTTACTTTCGGCTTCATCTTTAAATACCGCGCCGTCGATCATCGTATGCGAAATACCTGAATTGAGGACGCTCATCAGATTCAACGCCTGCACGACGTCCGGGCAGTTATGGCAGCTTAAGCTGATGTACGACTCGAAGCGGTATTCGCCTTGGATGCTCTTGATCTGTTCAATCACTTCCTGCTCGACTTTCGGAGCTCTGCCGCTGACTTGCAGCAAGGCAAGCACCAAGGATGTGAATTCGTGACCGAGCGGAATGCCCGCGAACGCAATGCCTGTATTCTCGCCAGGACGGTTCACGCTGAAGCTTGGCGTTCTTGGCAGATCAGCCTTCTCTACTTTAATGCGGGAAGACATGCCGACAAGTTCATCCATCAGCTCAAGCATTTCCTTCGATACTTGATCGTCGCCTGCGCAAACTTGGATATGCACGTCGCCTTCCATTAGTCCAAGGTATTGGTTCAGTTGCGCTTTAATCTCCGGGTCTAAAACCATTTCACATGCCTCCCAAGTGATGTAATAGGATTGCCGTTCGATAATTGAGAATGATTTTCAGTTGTTGCAAGAAAAAACCGCCTGCACCCATCAGGATGCAAAGCGGCAGTTGTCGTTTCCTTCGTTCCTTAGATCTTGCCAACAAGATCAAGGCTCGGTTTAAGTGTTGCGCCGCCTTCTTGCCATTTCGCAGGGCAAACTTCGCCTGGATTGTTGCGCACGTATTGAGCAGCTTTGATTTTGTTCACAAGCGTGCTTGCATCACGGCCGATGCCGCCAGCGCTGATTTCAACCGATTGAACAACGCCGTCTGGATCGACGATGAATGTACCGCGGTCAGCCAGACCAGCTTCTTCGATCAACACGTCGAAGTTACGGGAAATCGCGTGCGTAGGGTCGCCGATCATGATGTATTCGATTTTGCCAATTGTTTCCGAGCTATCGTGCCAAGCTTTGTGCGTGAAGTGTGTATCTGTCGATACGGAGAAAACTTCTACGCCAAGCGATTTCAATGTCGCGTATTGATCTTGCAAGTCGCCAAGCTCAGTCGGGCAGACGAACGTGAAGTCAGCAGGATAGAAGCAAACTACACTCCATTGACCTTTCAAGCTAGCGTCGGATACTTCGATGAATTTACCGCCTTGGAATGCTTGCGCTTTGAAAGGTAGAATTTCTTTTCCGATTAAAGACATATGTTTGTTTCCTCCTATAGAGCATTTAATTGAAATGATTCTAAACTGATATTAATTCTCGGACGAGCATTTGTCAAGACTTTTTAGCATCCAATTGATAATTGTTTTCAACCGGACCTCCTCGACATCCGAAACCATTGCCACGTGCTAGTATTGTCTACATGAGGATCATTATACAGAAGACCCTCGAACTACGCAGTCTCCTCTACTATCCCATCGTGCTGATATCGATAACAAATCGATAACGAACATCAGATGCGAGTACGCGTTCCCAAGCTTCATCGATTTGGTTGGCTGAAATCACTTCAATCTCAGGAGTTATGTCGTGTTCCGCGCAGAAATCCAGCATCTCCTGCGTCTCGCGAATGCCTCCGATCATGGATCCGGCAAATGACCGGCGATGACCGATTAGCGAGAACACGTCTACGGACATCGGTTCCGGCGGCGCACCGACATTGACGAGCGTGCCGTCGAGCGCGAGCAGCGAAAGGTATGCGCTTATATCGATCTTAGCGCTCACCGTATTAATGATGAGATCGAAGGAACCGGCCAATTGCTGAAACGTCTCTGGATCGCCTGTGGCATAATAATGATCCGCGCCAAGCCGCAAACCGTCTTCTTTCTTCTTCTCGGTTTGAGATAACACCGTAACCTCCGCGCCCATGGCATGTGCGAGCTTCACCGCCATATGTCCGAGCCCGCCGAAGCCAACCACGGCTACCTTCTTGCCCGGATCTGCACCCCAATGACGAAGCGGCGAAAACGTCGTGATGCCGGCACACAGGAGCGGTGCTGCGGCATCAAGCTCCATGTTGTCCGGAATTCGAACGACGAAGTCTTCCGTAACCACGATATGGGTGGAATAACCGCCCTGCGTATATTGTCCGTAACGATCGATAGCTCCATAGGTGCCCGTATTACCGCTCAGGCAATACTGCTCCTCGCCTTTATGGCAGCTGTCGCACTCTCTGCAGGAGTCAACCATGCACCCTACTCCTACGCGGTCGCCAGCAGCATGCTTCACGACCTCCGAACCAACCTGAGCGACAATTCCGGCAATCTCGTGACCCGGAACGAGCGGATAGCTTACCGGCCCCCACTCGCCGCGGGCACAGTGGATGTCGGAATGGCAAATACCCGCGAATTTAATCTCGATGAGGACGTCAAGCGGACCAAGTTCCCTGCGCTCAATCGTGGTCGGCTTGAAAGGACCTTCCGGACTGAATACAGCGTGTGCATTTACGTTAATCATGGATAACCTCCTGCGCGTATGGATAAGTAGTTCTTCTACTATTCTTCACGATGGCGATCCACGGTGTCAAACAAAAGGCTGCCAAATGGCAGCCTTTAATCTGTTAAATATTCGAAAACTTAGCAAATCGCTGCTTGTACATCTTCTCGAGACCAAGCGAGATCAAATGGAAGCCGAATATAAACACCGTATAGACCAGAAGCGGAATGAACAGCAGCCAACGATTAATATCCAGATTACTGCGTGCTTGTCCGATCAATCCGCTCCATTCGTTCGTGCGGCTAATGTATTCGGGCAGTTCGGGCCACGGATTGTTGTACACTAACGTACCCCCGACGTAGATATGGAAGATTGCCAACTGTCCGAACAACCCCAGGATCAATACGATCTCTTGGACGAACAGGATGATGAAGCTTTCCATTAAGTGGGGCAGAAGATGCGTCCGGATGATGGTCCGGTGGCTTGCTCCGATCGACTTGGCGGAGAGGATAAACTGCTTCTCGCGAATGACCATCGTTTTCTCTTTCACCGTAGATGCGACTGTCGGGATGCCGACAACCGCCAAAACGATGGAAAGAATGAGTGTCAGCTTTAAAGGAGAAGATGCCGGATTCAAGGATATGCCGATCATGATCATCCAAACAATAATTAAGATCGGAATGCCGTTTAACATATTCCACATCGGAAGACGGTCAGCTCTGGAGGTCTTGCCTTTTCCCAGAAAACCAAGCAGCATCCCCAGCACACCACCAATGCATATGCGGGTTAGCGCTATCGATACCGTTGCGATAATCGTATATTTTGCCCCGTCCAGCAGCTTCGCCATCAAATCGATTCCGTATTTATCCGTTCCAAACGGATAGCCGGCTGACGGTGGACTAGGCGGCGCAATAATCGTGCCTTTGCCATTCTCGTCGACCTGATAATCGAATGCAAGATGTTCGTTTAGATCATGAGGAGCGATATAGTGGCCGAAGAAGGAAGCCAAGATAATTAGAACTGTAATCGTCAGACCAGCCAACAAGGTTTTGTTCATCGTGCAAACACCTTCTCCCAGCCGTAAAGCAAAGCCCTCAAGATGGCAAACAAAATAACATAAAGCAGCAGCATCGTGAAGATTCCGTTCACGACCAAATTGTACTGGTACCCTTCATAGGCATAAGCATTGGAGAATACCAGCAGCGTCACGCCGTTCAGGTTATACAAATATTCGAAGATGAACAAATTCCCGAACAGGATTCCCATAAACTTATGCAAATCCGCTTTCACAAAAGGCAGTACGTTAGGCAGCGCGTGAAAGAAAATAATATAGCGTTTGCCAAGCCCCCGTACTTTCGCGAAACTGATATAGTCTTCTGTCAGCGTCTGACTCATGTGAAGCGTGACGTTGCGAATCATATAGATCGCAGGAATGATGATCGCCGAGATTAGCGGCAGCGCGACCGCCGGATCATCCGTCGAGAAGCTTGCAACCTGGAAGAAGACAAGGCCGGTCTCGTCCGCTATGAATACAATCAGAAACTGCAACAGCAAGACGATGACGAAATCCGGCATCACACTCAACAGTTCCAACAGGCTCTTAAGCCATCGCGCGCGCGTAACTGCAAAATAGACGCCGAGCAAAATGCCGACCGTCATGCCGATGGAGGCACCGACAATCATATACGAGAATGTAAGCGTAAAGCTGCTTCCGATTTGTTCCAAGAACGAGTGCTCGGTCTTGCCGGCCAAGTACATGAAGCTTTGTCCGTTTGCAAGGCCTTCGATATAGCTGATCAAACGCGTCAGTCCCTCTGACCAGTGGAATTGCAGCGAACCGTCCATATAGCCTTGCTGCAGAACAACCGGAACCATGGCAAATACAAGGACGAACAACAGAATGCCCAGTATAATCGAGCTGTACTGCGTTAGTTTTGTCATGCTGCAACCGAAGTCCTTTCTACAAGAATTCATCGCCGGTAAACGCAACGAGCGAAAGAATGAACAGCAAGGAAATAAGCACAAACACACCTAAGCAAATCGTAGAAGAAATTTTCTGTGAACGTGGTGAAACCGTAACGCCCCAGCTAATCAGGAATGCCCAGAGACCATTGCTGAAATGGAACACGGCCGACAATACGCCAATGACGTATAGAATGAAATACGCCGGATTCACGGCAATGTGATGCATGGTCGAACCGAGTTCCTCATGCGTTATATGACCCAAGTAAATTTGAAGACGCGTATTGAAGAAATGCCAGAAAACGAAGATAAACGTAAGGACCCCCGTAATGCGCTGCAAAGTGAACGCCCAGTTACGCTCGTATTTGTATTGTCCGGAGTTCAGATTGGACTGAAAGGCCATGTACAGTCCATAAATAGCGTGAAACAAGATCGGCAGGTAGATCCCAACAATCTCGAGCAATGGCTTAAGCGGCAAACTGTTAATAAAATGCACGTAGGTAGCGAAGCCTTCCGGTCCGCGCTCAAACGCTTGAAAGTTGATTGATACATGCACAAGAATAAACCCTCCGAGAGGAATTACGCCAAGCAGTGAATGCAATTTACGCCAGTAATAGGAATTTCTTTTCATTATTTCGCCTCCCTATAAATGAAACGATTCAGGGTTCTCATCTGTGACAAAAGAGCAATCGGCAGCTACATGGCCTGATTGTTCTTTGTTCTAAATTGGGGATAACCTAAGCATCGAATCACCATAATAAGATGACTTATTTTTCTTAGACAGGCGGTGAATGGGATGTCCTCCAATCTACATAAGGCATTAAAGGAGATCACAAATTCGGCAGACTTTATGCAAACAACCCAGCTGATTCAAAATACTCCTATCCATTTTTCTTACTATGCAACGCTCATCAGCCATGAACAACTCCACCACGATGTCCTCTCTTTTTTGCAATTACCCGATGATCCGATAACAAATTTGCAAGAATTAAAAACCTCGATTCCCATCGAAGGAATCAAGGTCTCATCAAGCCTCGATGATATTATTAAAAGCTTGTCTCACGGTTCAATCTTTATTCAGTTGGATCTCGATATAAATGAAGGGCTTATCTTAGATACCGCAGACTTGAAACTGGGCCATCGTGGTCATAATGATACCGAAAATGAATACAGCGTTATCGGCCCGAAGGTCGGTTTTGTCGAATGCATAGATATCAACTTGTCTCTGCTTCGAAGAGGACTTTCATCCGAGAAGCTTCAATTTGAAGAACTCATCATTGGCTCACTTTCCAAAACAAGAGTCGTTATCGCTCATTTGGAGGGCATTACGAATCCTGAGTACGTTAACACGGCAAGGCAGAGACTCATGGATCTGGATTTTGACGTATTGTTTGAAACCTCTCTTCTGGAACAGTTGATTACGGACAACTCGAATTCACCTTTTCCGTTATTTTTGTCAACTGAACGGCTGGACAGAACCATGTATTCGTTGATAAATGGGGAATTAGTCATTTTATGTGACGGTTCTCCTATCATAATCGCGGCCCCGGTCAGCTTATTCAGCTTCTTCATTTCACCCGAGGATTACTATTTGCCTTGGATTATGGGCTCGTTTTTTCGTCTCATTCGTTATTTCGGGGTTGCGTTTTCCATTCTGGCGACTTCCTTCTATGTTGCGATTCTTACGTTTCATTACACGGTCATTCCAAGGGATCTAATAGGTCCGATTATCGAATCCAGAAAAAACGTTCCCTTCCCCCCTTTGCTGGAAGTTCTGTTCTTGGAGGTCACCATCGAGCTGCTGCGCGAGGCCGGATCCAGGCTTCCTACAAAAGTCAGCCAAACGTTAGGTATTGTAGGCGGAATCATACTTGGGCAGGCAGCGGTGCAAGCCGGCTTAACGAGTAATATTCTACTCATTATCGTTTCTCTCTCGGCATTGGCTTCCTTTACGACGCCTATCTTCAAAATCTCAAACACGATACGCTTTTTGCGTTTTCCATTGATCGTGCTGGCATCTTTGTGGGGCGGTTTAGGCATCATGATTGGGATCATGATATTATTGTGCCATTTATTACGTTTGAAATCATTGGGTTCGCCGTATATTGCGCCCCTCTTCCCTTTTCGCCCCAATAGTTTCAGCGACAGTATTATCCGTTCTTCCTTTACGCATCTTTCCCATCGATTTCCCACGACGCGTCCGGGTTCGCCCAAACGATTTTCGGTACCCAAAAATAAAGATCTTGGCGACGACTACAATCACGAATAAATGTTTTGCGGATAGGAGGATGAAAGTATGAAGGGGCTTATCCCAGCTCTTATCTGCTGCTGCTTATTATGCGGTTGCGCGCAAGAGCGGATCGTCGACCGCATTAATATTATCCAAAGCATTGGGATAGACAAGGAAGGGGAGACCATTAAAGTAAGTGCTTCTTTTCCTTCCTATATAAAAGGCGCTCGGGAACAAGCCTCCCCGATAACCGCGGAGTCTAACGTCACGTACGGGTTATTCACAGCCCTAACGGCAAAGTCTTCGCAGCCTATCGAAATCGGTCAAATGCGTACATTGGTCCTCAGCGAACCATTCGCACGAGAAGCCATTGATGAGTTTGCCGAGATCATTAATCGAGAATCAATCAAAAGCAGCAATGCTACGATTGTCATAACCAAACAAAATGCAAGCTCGATCATCTACGCTACTTCTAAAAAGCCGCCTTATTACTTGTCGGAGTTAATCGAAAATAACATGAAACATGGGAACACGCCGAAGGCCAATTATCATTCCTTCTTAAATCAATATTATGGAGAAGGGCAGGATCTTTATTTACCCGTTATCAATAGAGATAAGGGCTTATTATATATGGATGGTATCTGCGTCTTTAAAGGAGACGAGCTCAAGCTATGGTTAACAGCCGAAGAAGGATTATATGTAAAGCTGCTTACAGACAAAGCCTTGACAGGCGAATATGATTTCAAGCAAGGTCCAAAAGAGATGTACTCCTTGATCATCCTGCGCGGAAAGAGAAAAATTGCCGTTGCGCAGGACGGAAAAACGAAGATATCCCTTCGATTATCCATCGCGCTTAGAGAGATTCCGAAGGAAATTAACGTTCAGAAAGAAGCCGATATGCAGAAAGTAAAAGAACAAATCGAGACGAAACTATCTTCGGGAATCACAGCGCTGCTAACTCGTTTACAGAAGAACAAGGTCGATCCTGTCGGCTTCGGAGAATCCTATAGATGGCAGCATAGAACGTTTAACGAGCCTCATTTTTATGAAGAAATCTACCCGAATCAAGTTTTCGAAGTGAAAGCGAAGATTATTATTACATACTCAGGGGTTGGGCAATAGTGCAGAAGCTCGTAAAGGAAAACTACACGATTTCCGGATATTTTGTATTTTTCTTAATCAGCACTTCCCAAGCTGCCGCTAACATCTTTAATTTTCAATGTCTGATTGCCGTTCATGCCGGACAGGATGCTTGGATTTCGATTATGCTGATGGGTTTGAGCTTGCATCTGATCGTCTGGATGGTGTTTAAGATGCTCGGTAATCCGGCGAAAGACGTTATTGACTTGCATAGAAGGATCTTCGGCAGGATCATAGGCAATGCCTTTTCTCTGCTGTTAGTCGGATACTACTTCATTATGTCTCTTTATTTTCTGCGGGCTTACATCGAAATCATTCAAGTGTGGGTGTTTCCGAATATCCGAACATGGGCTCTGGCAGCGCTCTTCAGTTGCATCATTTACTATATCGTATCCGGCGGGTTCAGGGTTGTTGCCGGCTTTAACTTCTTTTACTTGGCACTGCTCCCGCTGCTCTTTTGGCTGTACTTCCCGATTCGACAAGGCAATTTCCATCATTTATTGCCCCTGCTCAATCACTCTTTTCTTGATTTGCTTCGAGGTTCCAGAGCTACGGGTTTCATTTTCTTCGGACTTGAAGCTTTGCTTATTTACTTTCCTTTCTTAAAATCACCTGAAAAAAACGTGAAATGGGCGCATTTTGCCGTGTTATTCTCAACGCTCAAATATATGGCAATCATGATGGTAACCATCATGTATTTTAGTCTGGGGCTGCTGGAACATTCGCTGTGGCCTACTTTAGCCATGACGAAAATTACGGAGCTGTCCTTCTTTGCAAGGTTTGAGTTTGTTCTGATTTTTATTTGGCTAATGATCATCATTTCAACGGTTTGCATCCCCATTTGGTGCTGTACGAGAATTATGAAGAGGGTTGCCTCGTTTAAACCCGGACTGTCATTACCGATTCTATTGGCGGCCCTTTTCATCGCCTCGCTTATGTTTAACGAACGAACGAAGATCATTGCATTTGGAACGTTTATAAACGATATAGGCTTTTATTTCAATTTCGCCTATATCCCGATCCTTTTCATTATCTCTTGCGTGGTAATAAAGTCGAATTCGGCTGGCGGCGGGCCGACACTAGGGGAAAAGTAAAAAACCATGGATCAACTCCATGGTTTAAAGTGGCCTCTTTCGTTACGATGCCATTAGTCGATATGTATCCGGTTACCTCTAAACACCACATTACTGCAGGCCAGCAGCCGAACAGCCTCTTCCGTTCGGTTTAGCACCTTACCGGATGCGGGTACGACAAGCTCATTATTCAGAACATGCAAGCCCGAAGTGCTCTTAGCATGCAAAATATCACCGGCGATCATTTCGAAACGGTTGTCTTCAATCCGGACTTGTTGATGTACCGGCTGTTCGACTCTAACCTCTCGATTCTCAGGAGCGACTAGTATGACAGGGTGATCCTCATTGCCGCACGCTAAGAACCGGTTCATCCTAATCGTTACATCTCGAACCATGCCGGACTCGAACCAGCTTTCGGCGTCATCGGCGATTAGAATGGCGCTCATGCCTGTCCGTTCAAATCGATTGTTCTCGATTACAACCTTTCGCCTTGTCGTGACCAATATGCCGCGCGTCGGAATACAAGCAAACCGATTGTTGCGGATGGTAACCTGCGGTGTCCATGTGACATTCTCCACTACATCGCGTTCCTCGATCGCATCCGGCACCTGCTTGTCGAAGGTGAGCAGCCAATCTCTGGCATGAATTCTACTAACTGCTTCTACAATAAGGCTGGAATAAGGTATTAACGTTCGCGCTTGAATAAACTCTACCTCATCACCTGCGAAGAAAGGCTCGAAGCCGTAGGTTTGCCCATGCATATATCGAACGACAACTTGGTTCCGGGACGGACGATCCACGATTCTCAGATGGGTGCCATGCACGTTAATGGCGTCATCATGCGCCCCTTCAAAATCACTGTTCTCGACGCGGATGAGTCCACAGCATCCCGAGACATGAATCAAATCAGCAAATCCTGCGCATGTCCGGCCGGATTCGGCGCGAGGCTTCATGCTCATCTCTTCGAATGAAACATTCTCGCTGAACTGACACACAATGCCAAGCCCATGCATGTAATGCATGCCGACCTTTGACCATGTTACGTTCCGGCTGCGTACCACGAAAGAACCCACTTGATCGCGGATGCCATCGCGCAGCTGAAATACGTTACCGACTTTCGTATCCGGCATGTCCTCGTCATAATGCAACCGTAAGCGTTTCGGCTCTAATTCTTCTAACTTCACCGCGTCCATGATGGGATGCTGCGGGATACGCCTGATCGTATTGTTGGCAGGATCATATTGGGCTGCCGGTCCTCCTTGGTATCGCCAGCCTTCTCCGATCCAGAACAGCTCTCCTTGATGATCAAGCTCATACCAAGAGTCGGGCTTGACGCGAACATCCAGATGACGACGGCCTACAGACTCGACTACCATCTCCGACATGGTCGCACGCTCGAAATCGATCGATAGATTTCGAATCTGAATGTTCTCGCAGCCATCGATGACCAGAGGCGTCATTTTCCCATGGAATACAAAGAGCGAACCGTTGCCATCGAGCGTAATGCCCTTCATTCCTTTCAACAACAGCCCGATGGTCTTGCTCACATCCGGATTCTCGGATTCGCTCGCTGTGTTGGTAATATAATAGGGTACCTTCGCTGCAAGCTCGGGATAGAAATCGTATCTGCCCTTCGCGATCGACAGGGTTACCGGACTATCGTACTCCTTCAACTTCTCTATTGCCTGTCGGAAGTACGGCACGGCATCTACTCCGAGATCAGGCTTTATTCCAACATTCATCGTGTGCACGATGTTCTCCATTAATTATCACCTCTTCTCCTTGCCCTTCACCACGAGCGTAGTCACGCTTTCACCCTTAAACGTCCACGTACGCGGAGTTGCACCTGTGAATACGCGCTCCAAATCAGAATCTGCCGATGTTTCGTAAATTTCGGTAATCGTTCCCTCTCCATCCGTACCGATATCAATGCCGGAGGTAACATTCTCTTTGCTGTTGTTGACGACCACAAGCGTTACGCTCTCTCCACCGTTGTCGGTAAACGCTGCGACCTTCAGCTCCGAATGATCGCAGTGCGCCTCGTTTCTTACATCGCCGGGTCGAATGAATTTACTGTAATTTCCGAATGCCCATAGCCGTTTCGTTTCCTTAATCCGCCCCTCTGCCTCATCGACATAAACCAGTCCGTCGCGGAAGTCGTATTTGGACACGGCGATCCAATACTGCCACGAAGTCACGCCGCCAATGGTGATATCCTCATGGACGAGATTCGCTAGATTCAGTGCGGTTTCCATGCCATAGTCCGCTCCGCCCTCCATTTCGGTCCACTCCGACATCCAAATGCTGAGATTCGGCTGCTCCCGGCGAATAAGCTCGGTGAACTCTTCTTTGTACACGGGATTAGAAACATGAGGTACATAAGAATGTACGGCGATATTGCCGATACGACTCATGAGTTCCTTATCCTCAGCCAACTTGTAATAGTACATCCTTGCGCTTGTCCATTCTCCCGCTTCGATCGCGGATATGCGGACAGGCAGCCCTTGTTCTTGCATTATACGGTCTAAAGCTCGATAGACGAGCAAACATTCCTCAGGCGTGTAATGACAGCCTTCTTGTCCGTTCTCTGCATTCCATAACCACATCGGCTCATTAATCGGGGAAATCCATTCCACAGGCAAACCTTCGACTTCAATCAGATGCTTGACGACATCAACGAGGTACTGAGCGAACTGCTCTTCCATGCCTTCACGAATATTCGACTTTCCTTCTTGATGTCCGGAGGTCATCCCGCTTATCGTCATTCTAGGCGTTGGACTGTTAGCAAACGCCACGATTTGCTTAGCACCCTTCTCTATAGCCATCTTCATTACCGCCAGAGCTTGCGCATCCCTGCTCCAGTCATATTGTCCTTCGGCCACTTCAACACTTTCCGCGCGCCGCCACACATCCTCAATTTCCTCGCCATCACCGGCTCCGATATTGTGACGATAGATCGTCATACCGATACCTTTGTTGGGATCATAAAACAATTCCAGTAATCGAGCTAATTCCGACTCCTGCCAGCTGCCCGTGTGCTGTGCCCACCATGCGCCCGAAGCACCGAAACCCTCCATGCGTTGTTTCTTGTCTGCCTGTTTGATTTCAATCCGATATTCTCCCATACGCTCACCTTATCTCTCATTAGTATGTGCTGTGCGTTCTCATCACGGTGCCTCATGCAGAATACCGGTTAACAGAATCTCGATCATTTCTTTCAACGCTGCGTCGTAGGTCAAATTCAAATCCAGCAAGAACCGATCCTTCAACATGCGATCCATTGTCCCCACGATCATTTCCTTCAGAATCAAGGGATGAATCGGCTTAATCCGCTTCTGCCGTATCCCTTCCTCAATTAAAGCAATTGTCTGATCCCAATCCGCCTGCAGATGGCCTTCGATCTCCGCGAACAGCTCCGGGTATGTCTTCTCGATTTCGTAGGCACGCCTATAATCGAGTACATCTGAGAATGCAGGCATAATAGGAATAACACGCTTCAGCTTCTCGATTACATCCAAGGAGGCATCCGATAATATCCGCTGCTCCTGCTCCTTAATACTTGCAAAAGCTTCTTGAATAAACAGGCGAATAACATCTTCCTTATTGCCTATTTGCTCATATAATGTTCGTTTGGAGATACCCAGCTTGGCAGAAAGGTCATCCATGGTAAACCGAATTCCTTTCTCGTCGAATGCCTCTATAGCTGCTTTCATGACCCGAGATTTTAATTCCATCCTGTTACACTTCCTTACTGCTTCACTTGTGAAAGCGTTTGTAAAACCAATAAAACTGTATTGGTTTTCTGAGTTTTATATACAAAATATCATACCTTTAAAGACTATACAAGACATCTTTCACCGACGCTTAAATCATATATAGAACTAAAAACCGAATAGGTGTCCATACTATAGAGGAAACGTATAAACTAGATCCTTTCTGAGGAAGTGAACGTACATTGACGACGAAATCTGTACCGAAAGAACAAACGGAACGTGAAGGAAATGCTTTGTTTCTAACCATGAAAATTACCGCATGGGTAGCGTTTATTATTGGTGTGGTGTTGTGTCTCAGCAACTATGAGGATTTCAGCGACAATAACAGCTCATTAATGACCGGGATCGGCTGTTTGGTCGGCAGCGTGTTCATCTATACGATTGGTACGGCGATAAGCCTTGTGCAGAAACGCAAGGCGGAATCCGAATAAGTATCTTCATATTGATTTACTTCTGGGCTGTTTCCTTATATGAGGAACAGCCCTTCTTCTGTAGATTGGCCTTGCAACAACCGCGGCTGTAATATTGATCGGCATTCCGGGGAAAATTAAGTTAATCCAAGGTGATGTTTAGGAGATGAGGAACTGTTGAATATGTCAAAGCTCATTCGGCTGTTGACCACAAGCGGCGTCTTGGCAAGCACCGCCTTGTTTGCATCGGGCTGCAAGTCCATGATTGTCTTCGATCCGAAAGGACCTATCGGCATGCATCAGCGCGATCTAATCTATTTCACGATGCTGCTTTGCCTCATCCTATTGGTTCCGGTGTTAATCATTACAGCCTGGATCGTATGGCGCTTCCGCGACAAGAAAGGTAACAACGCGCCCTATCAGCCTGTATGGTCACACAGCACCAAACTCGAGATTACCTGGTGGAGCATTCCCATCCTTGTCATTCTGATCTTAGCCATTGTGACTGTACGATACACATACATGCTGGATCCGGCTAAACCGATCACGTCCGACAAGAAGGCAATTACGATCCAGGCAACGTCGCTGGACTGGAAATGGCTGTTCCAGTATCCGGATCAAGGTATCGCCACCGTCAACCATCTGGTCATTCCCGAAGAGACTCCCATTAAGTTCGAGCTTACCTCAGACGGCCCGATGAACGGGTTCTGGGTGCCGCAGCTCGGGGGGATGATTTACACCATGTCTGGCATGGCGACGACGATGTATCTTCAAGCTGATGAGCCCGGTAATTATATGGGTACCGGATCTAATTTTACAGGCCGCGAATTCGCCAAAATGGGCTTTACGACCAAAGCCGTTCCGCAGGCGGATTTCGATCAATGGGTGGCAGACACCAAAGCCGGCGGGAACGCCCTGTCCGAAGAGGGCTATCAAGCTCTTGCCAAACCGGGGACTTCAGACAAGGTGACGTTCGCTTCCATCCCGCCCGGCTTGTTCGAGCGAATCGTCCATGTCTACTCCATGAGCCGCGGCGCACCTCCGGGTTATACGCAGAAGGCGCAAACACTCAGCGGAGAAAAGGCAATTGAACATTCGGAAGGCGGTCAGTTGCCGCCCGGAAATAATGCGCAAAAGGATACACCGGACGACTTAGAAAGCCTCGGCTCCGGACACTCCTATCATAAATTGGACAACATGCACATGTATCATGGCAAATGAGAGGAGAGGCTTCCGTGATGGACCAAATTAAAGATTTCGTCTCGTGGTTCTTTGTCACAGGCGACCCGTTGATTTATGGGGCGGATGTGGCGATATCGCTGACGACGGTAGCTATTATCTTCGTGCTTAGCTATTTTGGCAAATGGGGTTGGCTGTGGCGGGAATGGCTGACGACTGTCGATCATAAGCGCGTCGGGATTATGTACATCATTGCTGCGCTGCTGATGCTGTTCCGCGGCGGCGTCGATGCGCTGATGATGCGGACGCAGCTCGCTTTTCCCGAAATGAAATTTTTATCGCCGGAGCACTATAACGAGGTGTTCACCACTCATGGCGTCATTATGATTCTGTTCATGGCGATGCCGCTCATGTTCGGCTTATTCAACATTGCCGTACCGCTGCAGCTTGGCGCGCGTGACGTCGCATTCCCGTTCCTGAACTCGCTTAGCTTCTGGTTATTCTTCTTCGGCGCGATGCTGTTCAATATGTCATTCGTTATCGGCGGTTCCCCGAATGCCGGCTGGCTGTCGTATCCGCCGCTTTCGGAAATGACGGGCAGCCCCGGAGTAGGCGAAGACTTCTACATCTGGGGTATTCAAATATCCGGGATCGGATCTCTGATGACAGGAATTAATTTCATTGTCACCATTGTCAAAATGCGTGCGCCTGGGATGACATGGTCGAGGGTGCCGATCTTTACTTGGTCGGTACTCTCAAGCTGCATTGCGATTATTGTTGCGTTCCCTGTGCTAACGGTAACGTTAGCGCTGCTGTTCCTGGACCGCTTCTTGGGCGCACACTTCTTCACGATGGATGGCGGCGGTAACGCCATGATGTACGTCAACCTGATTTGGATGTGGGGCCATCCGGAGGTCTATATTGTCGTTCTGCCCGCCTTCGGTATTTTCTCAGAAGTGGTGGCGGCCTTCTCGAAGAAGCGTTTGTTTGGCTACGGGTCCATGGTGTTTGCGATGATGAGCATTAGTCTGATGGCCTATTTCACTTGGCTCCATCACTTCTTTACAATGGGCTCGGGTGCTAACGTCAACATTTTCTTCGCCATATCCACGATGATTATTGCGATTCCTACAGGTGTTAAAATATTTAATTGGCTGTTCACCATGTACCGGGGTCGGATCTCGTTCGCAACGCCAATGCTTTGGACGATCGGGTTCATTCCCTGTTTCGTCGTTGGCGGCATGACCGGCGTGATGCTCTCGGTAGCCCCTGCGGATTTCCAGTTTCACAACAGCTATTTCCTAATCGCTCACTTCCATCAAGTCCTCATCGGCGGAGTAGCTTTCGGTTACTTTGCGGGTTTGTATTACTGGTGGCCGAAGATGTTCGGCTTCAAGCTGAATGAACCTATCGGCAAGTGGGCGTTCTGGATATGGAACATCGGTTTCTATGTCTGTTTTATGCCTCAATATATAGTGGGACTAGACGGCATGACACGCCGTATCAATTCGTACGACTGGGATACGGGCTGGTGGGCACTCAATTTCACATCGACCATAGGCGGTTTCCTGATGGGCCTCGGCTTCCTATTCCAGGTATGGCAGATCGCACACAGCATCAAGTTTATGGAGAAGGATACGACCGGCGATCCGTGGGGAGCCCGTACGCTGGAATGGTCCATTCCCTCGCCCGCGCCGCTCTATAACTTTGCGACGACGCCTCTCGTAACGGACCGAGATGATTGGTGGGAAGAGAAAGAACGCATCGCCGCAGGGAAAATGCCTAAGAACAAACCGGCGCTCGAGCCTATTCATATGCCGAAAAACTCGCCGATCCCTTTTATCCAATCTATCTGCTGGTTTACAGTCGGCTTTGGTCTTGTTTTTCACTGGCTCTGGATTGCGATTCCCGGTTTCATCGGCATTGCGCTGACGATGCTCGCTCATTCGTTCAACTACGATACCGATTACTATATCCCGGTCGATGAAATCAAACGCACGGAAGCAAATGCAAGGGGGAGTATCTGATGGCGCACGCTCATGCGCATGAGGGCGGCCATGATGGCCATCACGATCTGGAGGAGCTCCGTAAATTCGGCTTCTGGATCTTCTTGATTACCGACTGTATCTTGTTCGCGACTCTGTTTGCCACCTATCTCGTGCTTCATGAGAGTACTGCAGGCGGGCCGGGGGCCAAAGAAATCTTCGAAATGCCCGGCGTCATCGTCGAAACGTTCATCCTTCTGACCAGCAGCTTCACGAGCGGTCTGGCTGTGCTCGCATTGAATGCGGGAAGCCGGAAAGGACTGATAGGCTGGCTTGTTGTGACGATCCTGCTCGGTGCCTGCTTTATTGGCATGGAAGTGTCTGAGTTTCTGAAGCTCATACACGAGGGCCATACGATTCATTCCAGCGCTTTTCTGTCAGGCTTCTTCACGCTTGTAGGTACGCACGGGCTGCACGTCTCGCTCGGCATCTGCTGGATCACCGCGTTGATCATCCAGCTGACCCGGCACGGCATTACACCGGTGACGCAGCGAAAAGTACATATCACCAGCTTGTATTGGCACTTTCTGGATGCCGTATGGATCTTCGTATTCACATTCGTTTATTTGATGGGAGTGATGTGAGATGGCACATAACCATGCTGCCGGGCACGGCGATCACGGACACCATGCCACGCACCACGGCTCGCTCAAGGAGTACGTTGTCGGCTTCGGGCTCTCCATCATCCTGACGATTATCCCGATCCTCGCTGTCATGAACGGCTGGTTCGGGAAAACGACAACGATCGTAGTCTTGCTGGCCACGGCGGTTCTGCAATTTGCGGTGCAGCTTCTATTCTTCATGCACTTGCGAGAAGAAGATGGCCCGCGTTATAACCTCATTACGCTCATTCTCGGCTTAATCATCGTCGTGGTCGTCGTCTACGGCTCCATTTGGATTATGGATCATAACAAAATGTATTAGACGCGGAAGAGCCGATGCCTCCCCCATTGTTGGGGCCGTCATCGGCTCTTCTGGCTTCAATCCATTATCGCGCCATTATTGGAGACCTACTATTAACGAATCCACGAATTTCTCGCTCGCTCGCCCAAGGTCATACGAGGAATCCGAAAGGCACCAAGTGACGAGAGCTCCCGTCAGGAAAGAGAACAAATAATTCACGATCTCTTCTACTGATAACTCCTTTCGGAATATGGACTGTGATATTCCCTCTTCAATTGCTTTATATAATAGTTCCTGCTTAATGCAGTCTGAGAAAAACGAAGGTTCTGTTGATTTTTGCGAAAGGAGAACTACAAACGTAAGTTTAGTAAGTTCTTCTCCGACGATTAATGGAAAGCCCAGTGCAACCATCATAAACGTTTTAAGCTTATCTACCGGAGAAGCATGTTCATTGTCCTGGATATACTTCCCGAAATTCTCTTCCATGTACTCGGACATATCATCTCGGAATAACTTTCTGACGATGTCCTCTTTGGACTTGTAGTGAATGTAAAATGCCCCTTTAGAAAGGCTGCATTTCTCGCAAATTTCATCAACCGTAACGTTGTTATATCCCTTGCTCAGAATGAGTTCCTTCGCTACGGTGAAAATCTTTTTCTTCGTGGCTTTCCCCTTCAGGTAGCGACTCGTTTCTTTTTCCTTCATCCCGTAACCCCTCCACAATTACAACTATAACGTATAGGTTTTTGGTTAGTCAAAGCTTGCTCGGGGGGGAATTGACAAAACAAAAGTGACTGCAGTATACTGACTACAGTCATATTGACTACGGTCACTTTTATATCGACCGAAACAAATCATAAGAAAGAAGGTCGTTCATAATGAAAATTTCTATTGTAGGTACAGGTAATATCGGAGGCAGCCTTGCCCGGATTTTCACAGGGAAAGGTCATACCGTTTCGATCGCCAATTCGAGTAACTCCAAAGCTTTGCACGACTTAGCTAACGAGACGGGAGCAACTCCGGCAACGGTTCAGGAAGTCGCGAAAGGTGCCGACGTTATTATTCTCTCCATTCCTACAAAGGGAATTCTCAATTTACCATCGGAATTCCTCGATAGTATCGCACCAGAAGCGATTGTCATTGATACCAGCAATTATTATCCTTTACACCGCGACGGAGCTATTGAAGGCATTGAGAATGGTTTGCCCGAAAGTCGTTGGGTCGAGCAACAAATCAAACACCCGGTTATCAAAACGTTCAGTGCAACAAATTGGTATAACTTCACAGAAGAAATTCAGTCGGGACTTCCCGGCCGCCTGGCTTTGCCCGTATCCGGCGACGACCCTGCAGCTAAGGCCATCGTATCCCAATTGGTGACCGAGGCTGGATTTGATCCGGTCGATGCAGGCGGACTGGATGAATCCTGGCGTCAACAGCCCGGATCCCCTGCCTATTGCACCGATCTTGGCGTAGAAGACTTGCGTAAAGCCTTGTCTCAAGCAACCCATGTCCGGAAACCGGAATCGTCGGGTGTCCGCTCGAGCGAAGAAGAACTGGTTACGGCGCGGGAGATGCAAACCACGTTCTTTCAAACCTTCGGCAAAGCCATTCAGGTTCTGATGGAATCGAACCAGTGGACGGAAGCTGCGGCAACGAAGCGTCTTGTGGCACAATTTATGACGGGCCAATCACCCGAGGCTGTCTTTGGATTCGTATTCGAGCACAAACGGCTATCCTAAAGTAATGACATAGGGTACGACTTCTGCAGAACAAAGTCGCAACCAGTAACAGGTACCCATGCACTGGCACTTTAACAAAGTGTCACGTGCATGGGTACTTTTATTAGCGTGCTCGCATCTTCACCTTACGGCCTGCAACTTCCACAGAGTTCGCACCTTCTCCTTCGACCCCCCAATTTCTAACGAACCGTACAGGTCTTATTTGATCAAAAAAAATCGATTTGAAAATCTAACGAACCCTACAGGTCTTATTCGCTCAATAACTCGTGCGTTTCTGCCTATTTCAGGGAAATAAGGCCTCTGTGATTCGTTAGAATATTTAAAGCGCGTATTTCGCCAAAATAAGACCTCCACGGTTCGTTAGCGTGGTGTTCCACTGCAAAAAAAGAGCTGACTCCGGTATCATACATAATACCGAAGCCAGCTTTTTAAGCTTAATCTATTCAATTCCAGTTAGAACGTCTTTGCTACTTCACGTGCTTTTCGGATCGACTTGTCTATAATCATCTTCGTTTGGTCGGAGGCTGAGGCCGTGCCCTCGACAAAGATTCCTTCCAAGGTCGCAACGCCTAGAAATTTCATAATCACGTTCAAGTGGCGATGCCCCATCTCGAATGCGGCAAAATCCGATCCAGGCGACAATACGCTTCCGCTTGCTTGGATATGAACGGCTTTTTTGCTGCTTAATAAGCCAACCGGACCTTTACCTTCCACATACTGAAATGTTTTCCCGGCTACGCAGATGGAATCGATATAAGCCTTCAACACTGGCGGAAATGAAAAATTCCATATCGGATTCACAAAAATATATTTATCTGCTTCCACAAATTGATCGACGAGCTCGTTCAAACGATCGATTTTGGATTGTTCTGCAGTGGATAACGGCTTGCCTTCCCCCGCTTTCTTCCAACCGTTCATGACATCGGCATCGATCTCCGGTATGTTCGATTGATAAAGATCAAGGTGAATAACATCATCGTTAGGATTTTCCTTCTGGTAAGTCTCTATAAAAGCAGCGCCGACCGACATACTATAGGAAGACTCTTGATTTTTGGGATGAGCCGTGATAAACAACACTTTCTCTTTACGGCCATTGCCGTTTCCGTTATTGGAGCTGAATATTTTTTTGAGAAGCTGGATCACGTTATAAGGACTCCTTCAATACTTAGAATGTTTTTGCAATTTTCCAAGCTTGTTGAATGGCATTTTCTTTAATTTGGCGTGCTTGGTCTGACGCTGCCGCCATACCTTCTACGAAGATAGCCTCAAAGCTCGGAACACCGATGAATTTCATAATCACGTCCAAATGACGATGGCCGATTTCAAAATCAGCATAATCGGAGCCTGGGGACAATACGCTTCCACTTGCTTGAATGTGGAGGGCTTTTTTGTTGTCCAGAAGTCCGACAGGACCTTTATCCGTATATTTAAATGTTTTTCCTGCAACGCAAATCGAGTCAATGTATGCTTTCAGGACCGGAGGGTAGGAGAAGTTCCACGTCGGGTTAACAATGACATATTTATCTGCTTCTACGAATTGATCCACCAGCTGGCCGAGTCGAGCGACTTTCGCTTGTTCCTCACTTGTTAATTGATCAAATGCCGTTCCGGACCCTAATTTCTCCCAGGCGCTAAATACATCAGCATCGATGCGCGGGATATCCATCTTGAACAGATCGAGATGCACGATTTCGTCGTTCGGATTTGCAGCTTTATAAGCCTCGAGAAATTGTTTACCAACCGCCATGCTATAAGAAGCTTCGGTTTCATTCGGATGAGCGGTGATATACAGAACAGTGGACATAATATTAATCCTTCTTTCGTTTTTTTATTCGGAATTATCCGTTTAGGTTAATTAACAAAGTGCACAAGGCTCTTTATTAAGTTTCTTACTTTTTGTATGTTACTATATATAATTGATAAACGTCAATGATATTTTATTCCATAACGCACACCGCATATCCTCGCAATTACGATATGATCTCATTCATTAGCAACGCAAAAAACGGATTAGCTGCACGCCATCCGTTTCACTTGTTCAACTGTAAGGTAGTCAGACAAGCATTTACCTTGTCATATGGAAATTCTCCTGCATAATAATTCCTTCACTAGGGATTCTAATGCTGTCTACGAAATCAAGACAACTCAAAGGAGTGAAATAGCTGTGTACTATTACAAAGAAGAGCTGATTAACATCATTCAACCCGATAAGCCGGATCCCGCAGCTGCGAAGGTACTTCAAGAGGCACTGGGAGGACAATTCGGTGAAATGCGAACCATGATGCAATATTCTTTCCAAAGCTCTAATTTCAGAGGCAAGGATAAACAATTTCGCGATCTTATTCGCGGTGTGTTCCTGGAAGAGATTGCTCATGTGGAACTTGTACAAAATACGATTAATCAACTCCTAAACGATTCAGGCTTAACCTCCCCGGGCAATTCGGGACTAGACGCTGCTCCAATTGACGAAGCAGTCAAACATGCGAACCCCCATCATTACATCATGGGAGCGAAAAGCTCCTTGCCCGTCGATGCGGGAGGCAATCCATGGAATGGTTCTTGGGTTTACAGTCATGGGAATTTGATCGCTGATTTATTGAATAATGTTGTCCTAGAGTCTACCGGCGTCCTGCAAAAATCAAGGATTTACGAAATGAGCTCGAACAAAACGTTTCGCGAAACGCTAGCATTTCTCATCGTTCGGGACAACGCACATCAGAATGCTTTTGCCAAAGCGCTTGAAACGCTAGGGGTCGACTGGGGAAAAACATTTCCCGTTCCGAATTATGATATTAACAAATACCCCGAGTGCAGAAAGTATGTCGACTTGGGTTATCACAACGTTCAATTTAATTTCAGGTTGGACGAGACAAGAATCGCTGAAATCTTCCAAGGCGTCAGCCCAAGCCGGAATAGCGGTGCTCTATCGGTCACTCCACCTCCACAAGGCTTCCCTGTTCCTCAGCTTCCGGATATGCCGAATGAACACAGTCCCGGTATAGCTGACATGTTGAGATAACTTCTATCCTTTATTTCGCCAAGATAATGGAAACCTTTAGCAATAAGTACAAATTGGGCACTACGTACTTCAAACAAACAAAGCTCATTCAATTACGAATGAGCTTCTACGGTTAAAACATCTCAATCTGTGAATTTTATGCGGGTCAATTTCTCACTGATTTGCCAAAGTCGCTCCGCATATTCAGGATCAATCGCCCAAGGAAATACGCCTGTTAGCTTTTGACTCAGTCCTTGTGGAGCTTCTGCCGTAATGACTTCGGCAATATCAACATCTAAGCAGTAAACGCCTCCTTTGCCCTCAAGTTGTGGACTGGTCGCGCACCACACGCTAGTGGCAGCACCTTGCTCAGTTGTCTTTAGTTCTCCAGTTGCCGCTGCCTTTTCCTCTTCCGACATAAAACGCACTAAATCGGTCATAATTCTTCCTGGATGTACTGAAAACGCTCGGATCCCGTGCGATTGACCACGCTTGTCCAGTGCAACGGCAAAAAGCGCGTTAGCAGATTTGGACTGGCCATAAGCCTTCCATTTATCGTATTCCTTCTGTTCAAAATTCGGATCCTCAAAATCAACACCACCAAAGCGGATACCTGTTGAAGAAACAGAAACTACCCGCGCGTCTATTGCCTTTTTCAAGGCGGGCCATAACAGTAACGTTAACTGAAAGTGACCCAAATGATTGGTTGCAAATTGAGACTCGTAACCGCGTGCGTCCCGTACTAGGGGAGGAGCCATGATACCCGCATTATTGATCAGGATGTCCAGCGGTCGTCCAGAGTCCAGAAACTTCTGCGCAAATGCCTCGATTGAAGCAGGATCGATCAAATCTAATTCTTCTAACTCTACTCTTTGGATACCTGCAACCGAAGTGAGAGCTTTCTCTGGTGTACGTGCAGGTACAATGACTGTTGCTCCAGCCTCGGCTAAGGCGCGGGTTGTTTCAAGTCCGACGCCTGAGTACCCGCCGGTTACGATGGCGATTTTTCCATTCAAATCACAGCCTTTAACTACTTCCCGTGCGGTTGTTTGCGAACCAAAGCCCGAATGGATTGGTTTTTGAGGTGTTACTTGATAGTTGTTATCTTCTTTCATGTTCATTCTCCTCCTAGTCTTGCTTTCTTCATTAGGTCCTTAAAATGATCCAACTTATAATTCACTAATTCCAACGTTGCCTTTATTTCCATCATTTTCGATTCAATTTCGTGTTTATGCTTATAAAGTAAGTCATAACAGTTCTCATAATTTTTAGCGGTTGCCAAGGACATGTAATGTTTAATTTCTCTTAGCGGCATGCCGGTTCGTTTGAGATGCGAAATAAAGACCAGACGTTCGAGATGGACCGTGCCATATTCCCTCTGCCCGTTTTCCTTACGCTTCGTCGGCGGCAGGAGGCCAATCTTTACATAATACCGTATCGTATCGTAACTGAGTCCTGATTTATCCGAAATCTCTGCGATTGAAAATGTAGGCTCCATCTATTGCCTCCTCTCTAACCCCGTTAAGCTGTCTCGTTTTCAACCGCATCCGTATCTTAAAATATGGAGTTTACTCCATGTCAACAAATTTACCTCTTTAACTGAGGACAAGCTTATTATTACTGGATAGTTTAACCGACTGAAGTCGAGCTATTCTGCTCTTTACTCAAATAAAAGATAAGCGGAACTTCCGCGAAAATTTATGTCATTTGATTAATGCAATCAAAAAAGCAGCCTCACAATGTCCAGTTTAAGTAAAAAAACCAAGAGATGATTCATCATCTCTTGGTCAGCTTGTATGCGGCCTACTTTATTTTCTTATAGAATCGAACGCTGTTTATAATGCCCGGTTAGTTGAAGCTTGCTTCTTACTGCCGGAGGAACTGTTCTCGAACCGTTGACGGTCAGTCCGTTCAATCTGGACAATCGATCCGTTATGCACAGTGATTTGAACCGAACCGTATTCCAATCCGTTTACCTGCTCCAGAATCCGGTTTAGCCAGATCTCGTCCGCTACCAGTTTAGTCATCGCAATCCCTCCTTATCAATCAATACTGCTGTTAAGCTTTGGCTGAAGCCGTTTCACGGAGCGCATGATAAACGTTGAAATCTCCCTGTGTAATTGCGTCAATTTCCGCAAGCTCATCGGCAGACAGCTTCTCCGCTACTTTTGCAATCGACTCGGTAATATTTTGCGGATTGGATGCGCCGAGAATAGCGGACGTGACATGCGGCTGGCTGACGACCCAAGTCAGCGCAAGCTGTGCCAGCGTCCAGCCTTTCCTAGCCGCAATCGGCTTCAAAGCTTCAACGATATGGAAGTTTCGTTCGTTTTCGAGCAGCGGCTTAATTCTCGCTTCACCCGCAGCCCCGCGCGATCCTGCCGGCGGCGCTTGATTGAACTCGTATTTGCCGGTCAACAACCCGCGGCCCAGCGGACTATATACGACTACCCCTACCTGTTCGGAGGCTGCGAACGGCAGCAATTCCTGCTCGATCCCCCGCGCAATAAGGCTGTACTCCGGCTGAATGCTCTCATAGCGGTGCAAGCCCAGCTGTGCCGATATGCCATGTGCTTTCGCCAACTGCCAAGCTGCATAGTTGGAGGCCCCGATGTAACGAACCTTACCTTGACGGACAAGGTCATCAAGCGCCCGCAGCGACTCCTCAAGCGGCGTTTCCTGGTCGAAGCGGTGTACTTGATAGAGATCGATATAATCGGTTTTCAGACGGCGGAGGCTGTTTTCAACCGCACGAATGATATGATACCTGCTTTGCCCTTGGTCGTTCGGCTCGCTGCCGACGCGGCCATGTACCTTGGTCGCCAGAATAATGCGGTTTCGGCGGGAGCCTAGCAAATTGCCGAGAATCGCTTCCGATTGACCACTCTCTTGCGGGTTGCTCAGATCGGTGCCCTTACCGTAGACATCGGCCGTATCGATAAAGTTGATTCCGGCATCCAGCGCCGTGTCCAGTACTTCCGCCGACTTCGACTCGTCGATCCAACGCCCGAAAGCCATCGTACCGAGCGCAACCTCCGATACTTTCAAACCCGTTCTTCCGAACTTCTTCAATGAAATGCTCATACCTGCACGCTCCTTAAAATTAGGTTTTGGAAAAACAATAATGGCAGCTGCATCGACCGTAACGTCCATTTAAGACAAAAAACCGGAGAGTCGCATAGTCTGACGTCTCTCCGGTTGGCCGGTCGATTAATTACAAGTAATCCTATGAATATACTGTGCTTAAAAATATAGCACCGACTTCCACGCATGTCAACTTGTGGAAGAACATTTTTTTCGCAGCGTTGACGCCCTTCAATGTTGGTGATACGATATAGCTGATTATTCCGCTAGGAATAATATAAATAGTTGACCAGCCCTCTGGAGACACAAGATTCGCTTTGTGTCTCCTTTTGTTTTTCTGAAACCAAGATCATACATTCATAAGGAGGATAACGATGGGCAAATCCAACAAACAAGTGCATCTGAACGTTTTTCTTCGGCAGGCAGGTCATCATGCCGCCGCCTGGCGCCTTTCCTTCCTAATCCGATATCAAAGGAGTGTCTGCATGTGACTAAGATCGCCACCAATCTTACCCAGTTGATCGGTAACACGCCCCTGTTGGAGCTAAGAAATTTCAATGCCAGCCGAAGCCTCGGCGCAGTTCTGATCGCCAAGCTGGAATATTTCAATCCCGCCGGAAGCGTCAAGGACCGAATCGGGTACGCGATGATCAAGGACGCGGAAGAACGCGGCGTCATCAATAAAGACTCGATCATCATTGAACCGACAAGCGGCAACACCGGCATTGCGCTTGCGTTTGCCGCGGCAGCGCTCGGATACAAATTGATCATTACGCTTCCCGAGACGTTCAGCATCGAGCGAAGAAAAATGCTGCTCGCCCTGGGGGCAGAGCTTGTATTAACGCCGGGCGCCGCGGGCATGGCCGGTGCGATCAAGAGAGCCGAGGAGCTCGCGGCAGCCATACCCAACTCGTTTATTCCGCAGCAGTTCCGCAATCCGGCCAATCCGGCCATTCACCGCAAAACGACGGCAGAAGAAATTTGGCGGGATACGGACGGGGCGGTCGATATATTCGTTGGCGGCGTGGGAACCGGCGGCACGATATCCGGCGTCGGCGACGTTCTTAAACAACGCAAACCGTCGGTCCAAATCATTGCGGTCGAACCGGCCGGCTCTCCCGTTCTCTCCGGCGGGGAGAAAGGCACCCATAAAATCCAAGGGATCGGGCCGGGTTTCGTACCGGACAACTTCCACAGGCACATCGCGGACGAAATTGTGACCGTCACGAATGAAGATGCGCTCGATACCGCGCGTTCGCTGGCCAGGAAGGAAGGGCTGGTCGTCGGCATCTCGTCCGGCGCTGCCGTCTTTGCGGCTGCTAAGATTGCGAATCGACCAGAGAATGCCGGCAAAACCATCGTCGTGCTGCTTCCCGATACCGGCGAACGTTACTTGTCCACCGAGCTGTTCCCGGTCGAAATCCTCTAGCGCTCCTGCTCTCCGATAAAAGCGATGACAGCTTCCGCGGAACCCCTTGTGGAAGCTGTTCCGTTAAGATCGGCCGTACGAACGCCTGCCTTGCCCGTTTCCATCCCCATGCATCACGCCTATCCGATAAACGCTCCTCATACCAATATACCTCGCGCGTTCAGATACAGCCTGGAATAATAGCCATTTTGTTCTAACAACCTCTCATGATCGCCTTCCTCCACGATTTGGCCCTGATCCAGAACGATGATCCGGTCGGATCGGCGGATCGTAGACAGCCGGTGCGCAATGACCAGCGTAGTCCTGCCCTCCGACACGACCCGAAGCGCGGATTGAAGCAACTGCTCCGTGTGCGAGTCCAGATTGGCGGTTGCCTCGTCAAGAATCAAGATGTTCGGCTGAAAGACAATGATGCGGGCAAACGAAATTAACTGCTTCTCCCCGGACGAGAGCCCGGTACCGTTCTCGGACAGCCGGGTTGCGTAGCCATCCTTCATCCGCAGAACCAGCTGGTCGACGCCGACTCGCTCGCACGCGCGGATCACTCTCTCCTCCGGGATCGATTCGTCGAACAACCGGATGTTGTCGAGCACGCTTCCCGAGTAGAGAAACGGCTCTTGCTGCACAAGCCCGACAATCCGCTGCAGCTTCTTCTGCTTCAGCTTGCGGATATCGAAGCCGTCGATCCGGATGCTGCCTTCCTTCACGTCGTAGAAACGGCACAATAAGCTGATCAAAGAACTTTTGCCAGCTCCGGTTGCCCCTACGATGCCCAGCATTTCGCCCGGTTGGATGTTCAAATCCACTTTATGCAGCACCTGCCTGCCTTCCTTGTAGCCGAATGTAACACCTTCGAATTCCACTTTGCCGGCTATTGTCGCCCTCTTGACCTGCGTGGCTTCCTCCGGATCGCGGACATCGGGCGCCGCATTGAACACGCTCCAAATCCGATTCACCGACACGATGGTGGATTGGACCGTATTCCACTGCTGCGTAATGGAATTGATCGGCTGGAAAAACTGGCGAATGTAGGTAATGAATGCGAAGAGCACGCCGAATTCGATCTGGCCGCCTAACACCGCGCGTCCCCCCAGCCACACGACGAACGCCACCGACAAGTTGCCGAGGATGTCGAAAATGCGGTTAAACACCACCATCGTTCGAATTTCGCGCAAATTGGTGCGGTAGAAGGCGTCGTTGCGTTCCGTAAACTGGCGCTGCTGCTCCTTCTCCTGGTGAAAGACTTGGATGAGATTCATACCGGACAAGTTCTCCGCGGCAAAAGCGATCATGCGCGACAAAGCGGTTCGAACGAGCTGGTACGTCGCTCGCATATAGGCGCGAAAGCTGTACGCAATAAGCGTGATCACGGGAATGATTAGCAAGCTAAACAGCGTCAACCGAACATCCAGCCTGAACATCAGCACGACGATAAAAATCAAGGTCAAGCCGTCCCGCAGCAGGCTGGCCAACACTTGGTTAAAGAACCGGTTCAACCCTTCCGTATCGCTCGACACGTGCGCAATGAGACTGCCGGTCGATACGCGGTCGAAATAGGAAACGGACAGCTTTACCAAGTGCTTGAACATCCCGCTGCGAATGCCGGCCACGATGCTCTGTCCGATCCGCTGAAGCAAATTGTTCTGAAGATAGGTAAACACGAAGCCGGCAACCGCCAGGAGGAAGTAGATGCCGCATAGAAGCAGCAGCGACCGGTAATCCGCATGGTCGGCGGTCAGCACGTCATCAATGGCAATCTTAATTAGATACGGCTGCAGCAAATCGGCCGAGATCGACAACAGAATAAAGAACAAGAGCACGACAAATGACCACCTGTGCGGCTTGGCGTACGTATACAGCGCTTTGACGGCCGAGCCGTAATCAAGCGCGGCATCGGTATCTTGCTGAATGCCCGTACGCTGATCCTGCTGCCAATTGTTAACGATGGCTTTCGACATCCGCATCCCCCTCCTCCTGAATGGCGTAAAGACGTGCATAGAGGCCATCCGCCGCGACGAGCTGCTCGTGCGTGCCCCGCTGGACGATACGTCCTTCGTCCATGACGATAATCAGGTCCGCATGCTTGAGCGCGCTGATCCGATGGGAAACGATGATTGTCGTCTTGCCCTTGCGCTCGGCGCGCAGCGAGTCGATGATCGCTTTCTCGGTCAGCGAATCGATCGCGCTTACGCTGTCGTCCAGGATCATGATCGGCGCCTGCTTGAACAAACCGCGAGCAAGGCTCGCCCGCTGCCGTTGTCCGCCGGATAACGATAATCCCCGTTCTCCGAGCCTCGTCTCGAACCCATCGGGAAGCTCATGAACCTCTTGATGGATATGAGCCTGCAATGCCGCCTTCTCGATCTCATCCAGCGCCGCACCGCGATTACTGAAGCCGATATTTTCGCGGATCGATGTGCTGAACAGGAAGCCGTCCTGCGGGACGTAGCCAATGCTGCTTCTGAGGCTTTCCAAGGTCACGCTGCGAATATCCAGACCATCCGCGAAAATCGTGCCGGCCGGCGGATCGTAGATACGGAGAAGCAGCTTCATTAACGTTGTTTTACCGCTTCCCGTCTTGCCTATGATGCCTACCGTTGCGCCTGGCAGTACCGTAAGATCGATCTCCGACAAGACCGGCGCGGATCCGTCCGGATACGCGAACGACAGCTTGCGGATGTCGATGGCTGCATGCTGCGGGTCTCCCAGCTTAAAGATCCCGGTATCGGGAACGTCCGGTTCGACGCCGAGAAGATCGTTCAAACGTTCAAGGGAAGCCCGTGCACGCTGCATCGCATTGATGACGTCGCCGACCCGCTGAAGCGGATTGATCAACATGCCGATGTACAGCACCAATGTAACGAAATCGCCGAGCGAGATCGTCCTGTTGGCTGTCAAGTACCCGGCGAGGGCGATCGAGGCGATCATCGACAAGGCGCCGAGAAACGGAATGACTGCCTGCAAGAGCGATGAAACGCGCACCAGTTGAAGCTGGTTGTCGCGGATTTGGGCGACCGTAGCGTCGAAGCGGTCCGTCATGATGGCTTCCGCCGCGAATTTCTTCGTGACCCGAATCCCGCTGAATTGCTCCGCTGCGGTTTCCGTCATTTTACCGAGCGATTCCTGTACTTGGACGGAGCGCTTGCGAATAATCGGGCCCAGCCATGCGACGAACCACGGGATAAAGAGCAGCGGGATTAAGCTGACCAGAATCGCATAAGCCGGAATCGAGCTGAGCATCATGGACACGATAACGGAAATGAGCAGAATCGAGGAGTTCGTAATATGATTGATCCCCATCGATATCGATTCCCTGACAGCAGTTACGTCGTTGATCATATAGTTCAGCAGCTTACCAACCCCGTACTTCGAGTAATTGTTCAAGCTGAGCCGCGTGAACTGAATGAACAGCTTCCCCCTGGTCAAGCGCTCGAACAACCGCCCCAGATACATGATTAGAAACTGTCCGCTGCCGCCAAGAACACCGTATCCGAGCGCAATCGACACAACAAGCAAGCTGTATGGCGCAATATCGGCCTGGGAAAGCGTGCCCTTGTGGAGCTCATCCGTGAAACTGCCGATCGTGCGCGGCAATCGCGCCAAAATCACGTTTGCCGTACCGATGGCGCAGACGGCGATGACATAGAGAACCCATTTGGACTTCATATAATCGCTTAATAGCTTCGGCTTTTTCAACTAGCATTCACTTCCCGTATCATTCTTTGGCATCATTACAAAAGCCGGGGCTTTATCGGCCCCGGACTCCCGTCTTCTCTTATGGCGTGCCGACCGTCGTCTTGAGCGTCTCGACATCCTTATTAATGGCTTCCTCGGTTTTGCGGATCGTGGAGTTGACATCCAGGCCGCCGATCGCCAAATCTTCGGCCGCCTCGGTCAGGCGCTTGCCGATATCCAGCTCGTACGGGTGAACATAGTGCTCTTGCAGCGGTTCGCCGATAAACACGTTCTGTACCGACTTGCCCTGCAGCACCGGAATATCGAGTCCGTACTCTTTGTTCAGGTCATCATTGATAATGGCCGGCACCCGGCCGTTGCGCGCGAGGATCCGCTGGCCTTCATCCGACAAAATCTCCTGGATGACTTGGAACGCTTCGTCCTTATGCTCGCTCTTGCTGTTTACAGATAACGAGTGAATTTGGGCTTCCCTCGTCTTGCCGAGCTGATCCGAGAAGTTCGGCGCAGGCGCGATGTCCCAGTTGAATTCGACTCCCTGCTGCCGCAGCTCTTCAAGCGGTCCTACCATGTTGGCCAGCCAGGTGACGCGGATCGCTACGTTCTGGTCCTTCATAAACTGGTCGCGCCCGTAATTCCACGTTTTATCGGCCCCAACATAGCCGGGGATCTCGAATATTTTCTTCTGCAATTCGAATACCCGGCGCCATTCCGGCGTATCAAGCGCCGCCTGGCCCGTTTCCTTGTTCAAATACGGCAAACCCAGGCTCTTCGCCAAGCCGGTCAGGTTATCGACGGACAGGCCGACATAACGCTTGCCGCCTTCCGTACGGGTCAGCTTCTTGCCCAGCTCCAGCACTTCATCCCACGTCAGCTGCTTTTCGGTCGGGTAGGGAACGCCGAATTTATCGAAGATGTCTTTGTTGTAGTACAAGACATGCTGGTTGGCGTTAAACGGAATCGCGTAGATCTGGTCTCCCTTGCCCGCCGTAATCTCCGTGATATAGTTCCACAGGATCGGCTTAATGCGCGAGGTATCGAAGCTGTGCCGCTTGATGAGCTCCCGAAGATCTTCATAGGCGCCTGTGCGAATGATTTGTTGATGGGAGGACGAAGACGAATAGATGATGTCCGGGGTATACGTAGACAGTACTTCCTCGTTGGTCGTTTCCGCCGCGGGCGTGATTCGTTCGATTGTCACGTTCGGGTATTTCTTCTTGATCGGTTCGGCGATCAGCGTATTGAATTCGACGTCGGGGAACGTGCCGCTGGTGTTGTAGAACGTGAGCTTCAGCGGCTCGTCGCCCAGCTTCTTATAATCCGCGGATTCGTTTTTCTGGTTTCCGTCCTCTGTGCTGTTCTCGGTCGAGGCTGCGTTACCGGCTGGTTCATTCGCTCCGGCAGAAGCACCATCGTTCTTGCCTCCACCGCTGCTGCATGCGGCCAACAGGGTAGCCGCCAGCAGTAAATTGACCATTGTAAGTTTCTTCTTCATCTCATGACACCGCCTATAGGTTTAGTAGTTGCAAGACTAGCCTTTCATCGCGCTGACACTGCCAACCTAACGGCTCTTCGATAACAGCGTTGTTGACGACACATGCCGATCACCTCCTTACAAACTAGCTCCATCTCCATCCGAAACCATCTATTCGACCAGACCCGTTCGTTCCACGCCTTCGATAAACCAGCGCTGCGCGAAGAAGTAGACGATGAGCAGCGGAAACACAATGAGGAACGAAGCCGCCATTTTGATCGACTCCTCGTACACCGACATCTCCCCTGCTCCCGCAGCCCTCGCCATCTCCGCGGCCATTCTCGCCAGCGTAATGGACAGCGGCACGTTCTCGGCCGTGAACATGAAGATCGACGGCAAGTAGAAATCATTCCAATTCCAGACAAAGGAGAATAAGACGACAACGACGATTGCGGATTTGGACAGCGGGAACATGACGCGGAAGAACAGCCTGAACGCGCCGGCCCCGTCCATCCTCGCTGCTTCGTCCAGCTCCTTGGGCAGCGTGGAATAGAAGGAACGGTAGATGATGACGAACAACGCTCCCTTCAAGCCATGCCCGAAAATAGCCGGGATGACCATGGGCAGCACGGTATCCAGCCAGCCGAAGCTCTTGAACATCATGATCGTCGGCAGAATGATGACTTGCGGCGGCATGATGAACGTGAACAGCAGCATCGCCATCCAGAAGCGCTTGAACGGAAAGTCCAACCGGGCAAAGGCATAACCGGCCACCGCGCAGGAGAAAACTTGCAGCACCGAAACCGCGCCGGCGAGCGATACGCTGATCGCCAAGCTTTTCGTATAATCGAGCAGCCGCATCGCTTCCCGAATATGGCCAAGGAAGATGCTCTTCGGCACCCAGATAACCGTCGGATCGAGAATGTTCCGGGCATCCTTCACCATGGTCGTGACCATGTACAGAATCGGCTTAATATAGATGAAGGCAACGTTGATCAAGATGACGTACATGACGGTTTTGAATAGAAGGCCTTTATCGATCTCGCCTCCGATCAGCCGGAACCGCACGAATGCCGCGATCCGGTCAATCACCGCAAAAGGCGCGCGCCTTGCTCGTTCGATTAGAATTTTGGCCACTCGCGAATCGCCTCCTTTTTATTGACTCGTGCTGCCCGAGAGCGCCTTATCCACCCTGCTGTAGAGCAGCAGCGTCAAACCGACGAACAGCAATATAATAGTGAAATAAATCCAAGCCAGCGCGCTGGAGCTGCCATAGTTGGCCGTATTCACCTTGCTGATGATCGGGTTGGACGGGAAAGTGAACAAATCGACGACCGTGTACATCAGATTCAGGAAAATGTAGGGAACGAGTCCCGGCAGCGTGATTTTCCAGAAGGTGTTCCATGGCCCGGAGCCGTCAATGCGGGAAGCCTCGTACATCGACGGCGGCAGCGTCTGGCGCCCCGCAAGGAAGATCAGAATCTGGACGCCCGAATACCAGAGCACCAGCACGAATGAGCTCATGACGGTCTGAATCGGATCCGCCCATGACGCGGGAACGTATTCTCTCAGGTATTCTTCGATATGCAGCGACTGCAGGACGCTCAGCGAGCCTTCCCCTTGATTGATAAATTCCTGGACGATTTGGCCGGACGAGAAAATGACGGGAAGAAAGAAAATAACGCGAAACAGCGTACGGCCAGGAAATTTCAAGTTGAGCAGAATCGCCACCAGCAGCGAGAAGACGAGAATGATCGGAATCATCATGATCGACTCGCGCAGGAACGGGATGAGATCCTCGTAAAGCAGGCTCCCGTTCGAAACCAGAATTTCTTTGTAATTGCGGAAGCCGAGAAAGGTATAGACGACCGAATCGACGGTAATCCGAACCTGATGGAAGCTCATGTACAAGGAATAACCGAGCGGAAACGCAACGAAAGCGAGAAAGCCGAATATCCAGGGGGCGATGAAAATCGAGCCTTCGATACTGCGGATCGTCGATGCGTGCAGCCTGGCCTTTCGAATTATCATTGGTCCGCCCCTCCCTTGATTACGGCAAAGTCCTGCGCAGGCACGCGAAGCTCGCCTTGCGCGTAAGCGCTCGCTCCGTAATTGACGATTACGCGCTGCCCGCCTTCGTAAGTCGTTTCCTTCACGTCCTCCGAGATGGAGCGATGACCGATGATTCGCTTATCCTGCACATCGCGCAGCGCCTCGTTCGCCCTCGCGTATTCCTCCGACAGACTGTCCAGCCAATCCCGGTAATTCAGGCTGTAATACCAGATCGAATAAGCATGCCGCAGTTTATCGGACGGAGCCGCGGCGAAGACATAAGTCGGATACGCCCCGTATTCGATGCCGCGCAGAAACTCGGTCCGCGATTCCTGTCTCACGTTCCCCCACTCGGACGTGTACGTGACAGCACCGTGGAGTACGATCTGCGTAAAAGGAACCACCTCATCGACAAACACGTCGAAGGAGTAACTATCCGCGAGGCGGGGGATGTGCTTCAGCCCCTCCCATACGTAGGCGTTGGCATTAACGGCCGTGACGGAACCGAGCGTTTCCTTCGCCTGCTTGAAAATATCGCGTTGAATGCCAATCTCATCGGCGCGGCTAGCCGCATAGCGGCCGTTGAAATCGGTGTTCAGCTGATACCCGATCCCGCCGCCGTCGAACACGATGCCATCCGCGCCAAGCTTCTTGTACTCGCTTAGGTCCGAGGCGATAACCTTGCTGTAAAACCGCGGACTCACGAGCCAGGTATCCTCTCTCGCGGACAGCGTGTTGCCCGAGAGATCGCGCTGTCCGTCCCTTCTATACCAGAAGCCGTCGTCCCCGTTATTGTTGATCGTATAATTGGCCGTTAAATAAACGGGGATGTCCAGCGTATGGGCATAATCGATAAAAGCTTTCATGCCTTTGTTCCCGCCGAGCTTCGACTCCACGGGAAAGTATCCGCCATGCGTGCTGTACCCATCCTGTTGCCAGCCGCCATAGTGCACGACTAAGTCATGAACGCCCCGGTCATAAATGCTTGCAACCAGCTCTTTCGCTTCCTTCGTCGTCGTAGCGGTCAAATAGGAATCGAAGAGCAGGCCCTGTTCGATGTCGCCGCCGACGATGTCCACGTAGAGCGGAATGTCCTTCTTCGGCTCCAGCGGATGAAGCGCGCCGCTTGTCGTCAAATAATTGCGATATTTGGCCGCCATTCCCACGTAATCGCTTTGATCCGGCGGCAGCAAGTAATAGCGGACGGTCCGGCGAGGCGCGTCGAATCGCTGCTCGCTGTACGTGAAGAAACCCGCGTCCGTGCTCTTGCTAACGCTTTGGAAGAAGCGCTTGCGGTACTGCCATTCGGCCGTCACCCAGTTCGACTGACCAATCGAGCCGGAAGGAGCCGCGAACACGTTTGCGTATTCGGCCCCTTCGGTTATGACGGCCGCGAATGCCTGGTCGCCGGACTTCAGGCCGAATACCGGGATCGACAGCCGCTGGCGGTTCGGCTGATCGAAATAGAAGGAACCGTCGTATCCGTAAACCGGTTGATTGAACGTGAGCTGCGGGAGGACGCGGTCGGTCTTGAACCGGATCAGCGCGCCGGAGCCGTCCGGCACGAAAATATAGCCGTCCTGCCCTTGGGAAAATTCTCCTCCGAACAAAGGGTAAAGCTTGGCGCTCAGGAGGCTAAACTTACCGCCTTCCACGATTTGCTCATCGCGGATGGTTATCTCGATGCTATCCTCCTTCAGCGTCACTTCGACCGGAATTTTAATCGTGCCTTTAGGCAGTACGAACGTGACGGCAAAGCCGCTCTCCGTCGTCTTGAAATCTTCAACGTAACCGCCTTCGTCAACTAAACCGACCGTTCTGGACGCCGATTTGTAGTTGGATAAATCCATGTATTCCACGATAACGGGCGAAAGCAAATTGTTCTTCCATGCTCCGCCGATCGTCTCGTTCGGCCACTGGGCAGGATCGGGATAAGAGTACCAAACCTTGCCGGTTTGTTTGCTCACGACCCGGAAATGCCCCGTTTCCTTGTCGGCCGACAGCGTCAGGCTGACGTTCTCGGCAATCTGCTGAAACCTGTCATCAGCCGGGAGCTCCGACTTAAACGGTGTGGTGCCTGCCTTGGGCTTGAAGGAGACTGTTGCTGCACTATTGACGCTCGCGGCGGCTGCTGCTGCTTTTCCTTCCGATGCGGCGTCTTCCCGCGTATGGAATTGAAGAGCAAGCCCGGCCAGGATGGCAACGATCACGATGCCCGTTATAAGGAAGGAAAGCCTCAGTCTGCTGCCGGTCATCGGATGATCACCTCCTGATAGATGGAATAAATAAAGTTAATCAATTCTCCGCTCAAACTGAAGAAGATAAAGATCAGCGTCGCGATGATGGCCAGCGCCAGCAAGGTAAACACGATGTTCAGGATGGCTTCCCCGACGCTGTAGTTGTGAATCCCTTGCACCATCCAGAAAAATTGCAAGAACGTCCACGCATACATCGCCAGCTCGAGAAACCCGAAGATCGACGCCTCGCTTAACGTGAATCCATGAGAGATTATTGTTAGGGGTATACCGATCGAAATAATCGGAAATAAAGCATAGGAACTCCCATAAAACACATCCCGCAGCCGTCCTTCCCCGCGCATCAGGGAGCTGACCAAATAATTCGCTACCACCCACCCGAGCCAAATCGCGGCAAACTGCACCAAGATCGGCCCCAGCTTAACGCCCAGATAAATATCCGGATTAAAGATGAAGCTCGTTTGCGAGCTGATGACGCCTGCAGATACGATCGAAAGCGCAAGCATAAGCAAGCTGCTCGCGAGCCCTGCGCCATACTGGTATCGGATCGCATGGTACCCTTCGATCGGATGCCTGACAAGTGTCCGCACATGCCGAAGCTGTGCATACAACCTGCTCTGCGGGCGAAGCATCCCAGAGCTCGCTGCGGCCCAACCATATTTTCGCGACAGCCTTACGGCAGCGAAACCGAGAATTCCCGCCGCTGCAACGACATTCATCAGAAACCCGAAATGCTCCTGGAACCAGAAGAGCCGGTTCTGCCAGAAGGAGTCCGAATAGCCTTTGTTCACGCCTGCTTTCAGGAACAGGTCTTCTGCAAGCTCGAATTGCTCCTTCTTATATGCCGCCTTCGCAAGCCCGATCAACGCGGGGGTATAGTAAGCATTCTGACGGTAAACCTCGGCCCACAGCGGCTCGCTTTCCTCGTAGCGCCCATCTTGGGTAAGCCTGTTTGCCTGATGGACGAGAGAACCGTACTCGGTCAGCCGCAGCCGCTGAATGAGGCTGTTGACGCTGTCCAGCACCAATAAATCCCCCGTCGAAGTCGTCGCAATTGATGCCGGCGTCTTGACGAGCCCAAGCTTCGTCGTTCCTTCGATTTCGTCGGTGCCCCAGAAGAAGAGCAGGTTTCCGTCAGCGTCATACTGGCTGACGGCGTTATAGAGCGAATCGATGACCGTAAAGTTCCCGTCCGCATCGACGCTGATATCCTGCAGCTGCGGCTCGGCTTTCCGGTGCGCCCACCAGGCAGTCTCGCCGAACGACTTGTTGGCTGAAGCCGGCGTAAATTCGCCGCCCCCTTCCAGCTGATCCAATCCGGCGATATTGAATTTCTTCACTTGCTCGTTGTCGATTTCCTTGGTTACCGTATAGATGAAACCGTTTGGATCGATCGCCGCGTTCACGATAGCTCCAGGCAGCTTGCTTAGCTCCCTCCCGTACATTTCCCGCGTGTAGAAAGCCCGTTTAAACGAATCGAACACCGAGAACTTCACTTTGTTGGAGCCGAAGAAGCTCTGGTAACGGCCTTCCGGGTCGAGCTGGAGCAAACCCTGGAACGCGCCTAGCGTCGTGATATAGAGAAAACCGCGTTTGTCGACGACCAGCTTCGTCGGCTCGTACTTGAACGACTCCGGCAAGTAAGGCGAATCCGGCCGTTTGTACTCGCGCAGCAGCTTTCCTGTCTCATCGAGCCTGACGACCCGCTGATTACCGGTATCCGCCACGTAAATATCGCCCTTCTGATCCACGAACAGACCGTTCGGGCTGCTGAGAGGACTTTCTTTGACCTCGATGAAACGGACCAATCGCCCCTGTTCATCCAGATGCACGATCCGGTTATTTCCCGTATCGGCGATATAGATATGATCCCTGCCGTCAACGAACAGATCCTGCGGCTGATTGAGTGTGCCGATCGGCGTTTCGCCGGCCGCCGCCGATTGGACGGACACTTTCCGAGAAGTCGCCTTGTCTCCGCCGATATCCGGTCCGAGCATCCCCTCCGGCTGATAGGCGTTCTGAATTTGCACAAGCTGCCCATACCCGTCCTTATAGAACGTTTGGTACGGGGAATATGCGCTTGTCACGGACGGGAACAGCGGCACCGCCAGAAATGCGACAAGCATGATCATCGTTGTCGTTGTTGCACGAAACCGCCATCGCCTGCTCAATGATGCGCCCTCCCTCCTCATTTGATTCCCGAATGCGCCATCGTATCGATGACCTTCCGCTGCAGGATGATGAAGAACAATAAGTTCGGCACCAGAATGATTAATGCCGCAACCGCCGCCGCTCCCTGCCGGGCGACATTGTTCGCCAGATTGTTCGTCAGCGTGGACAGGAAGAACGGGAACGTCTTCATATCGTCGTCCTGCATATAGAACGTCGAGGTCTCCAGGTTGCTCCATGAATTCTGAAACGACAGGATGGCGACCGTAGCGACGGCCGGCATGCAGACCGGGATGACAATTTTCAGGAACAAGCCGAACTCCGTCGACCCGTCGATGCGTGCGGCTTCCAGAAGCGCCGACGGAATCTGGTCCATAAACTGTTTGAGCAGAAAGACGGCAACCGGCAGCGCCACCATCGGCAGCACGTGCCCTAGATACGAATTCATCAGTCCCAGCTGGCTGACCACCAAGTAGCGCGGAATCTGGACGACCTCGGGCGCGAACATGAGCATGAGCACGATGGACGAGAACACCAGTCTTTTGCCCGGAAATTCATGCTTGGCAAGCGCGTAGGCGCATAAGGAGCTGACGACCGTCACCGCCACGATGGTCACAGCCGTGATCAGGAAGCTGTTGAACAAGTAACGGGAAAGCGGAATAATCGAATTCGACGTGACCCACATCAGCTCGATGAAGTTCTGTACCGTCGGCTCCTTGACGAAGAAGTTCGGCGGATAGACGAACAGCTCGTGATACGGCTTGAACGCATGGTTGAAGATATAAATGATTGGAATCAGCATGAACGCCGCGAAGGCGGCCATGGCCAGATGAAGAGCGATTCTCGATACGGAGAATGATTTCAGCATGATTACTCCTCCTTGCTTCCGAACAATCCCCAAGCGAGCTTATTCGATGCGTACATCAGCAGCAGGAGAAAGACCGAAATTGCCGCCGCATAGCCCATCTCGAAACGGATAAAGCCGAAATCGTGAATATGGTTGACGATCAGATGCCCGGCGTACTCCGGCGTCGGGTTTTTGCCCGACAGCTCCACGCCGATCGCTCCCGTCTTGAAGGTCGTGACGATCGCCATGACGGCGCCGAACAGCATCTGGGGTTTCATGGATGGAATCGTGATATACCAGATTTCCTGCAGCCTGCTTCGGATGCCGTCGATACGCCCCGCCTCGTACAGAATGGGGTCAATGTTTAATATGCCGGCCAGCATCGCCAGAAAACCGACGCCCATGCTCGACCATAACGACACGGCGATCATCGAATTCATCAGCAGCGCGGGGTCGGTCACCCAAAGCTTCGGCACGTCGATCAAGCCTTGCCCGAGCAGAAAGCTGTTTAGGTAACCGATTCGATCCCCGGACAGCAGCGGCAGCCATATGACCGTCATCGCGATGCCGATCGTGAGCGAGGGCGTGTAGACTGCCAAGGCGATCCACTTGCGGACGTTTTTGCCCAAGAGCGAGATGAGCCAAGCCACGATAAAGCCCGCGATATAACCGCCCGGTCCCACGATGATCGCGAATTTGAACGTATTGGGAAGCGCGTATTTCAAAAACAGCAGATCCTGCGAGATTAAATATTGAAAATTGCTCCATCCGATAAAACGAGGCGGCTCGACCGCGTTGTAATAGGTAAAGCTCAATCCAATCGCAATGACGACCGGTACGACGATGAAGGCGCCGAAGATCAGCATGAACGGGGCGATGAATAAATACGATATCCGGCTGGACCATAGCTTGCTCAGGATGACGTTTGTCTCCCTCTCACGGGTTGCCGTTACCCGGTACGCCGCCCGATAGGACAGTAATCTACTTAACATAGCGGTCGATCCCTTCCCATGGTTTGTTGACATTCGGCAGCTTGAACGGCTTAAGCCGCTTGCCATCGGCATCGATGAAGCCGAATTCTTCCTGCTTCCTGCGGAGCTCCCGGTTAATGTCGCGTACGGCTTGCTCGAGCGAAGCCCGATAGTTCATCTTGCCGATAACCGACCGGTTCCAGGCGTTGTTCGCTTCCCGCTCCAGGTAGTAGCCCCCGGGTACGTTCGGGATATCCTTGTACCATCGCCATTGCTCGAGGATCACTTCGGCGTCCTCCCGTTTCCAAGGCAGGCGGCTGAACGCCTGCACGTTCGACGTATTCCAGCGGAACGCGACGCCGTTAATGGCTTCAAGGTCGGCTCCATATTGCTGCTGAACGTCGGCGGACAACCACCACTGCAGAAACTTCCACGCCTGCTCCTTCTTCGTTGACCGTTTGAAGATGACGTCGGTGCGCTGCCCGCCTCCCGCCCAGCGGGAGATCGCGCCGTCCGCTTGTTTAACGCCGGGTATTTCGGCTATTTTCCAGCGGTCATTCAGCTCGGGCGCGGCCGCAGCCAGCTGCACGTACATGTTGTAATCCGATATGCCGATCGGCATCGTGCCGTCGCGGAAATGCTGATAGAAGCTCGGCACTTCCTTCTCGATCGCATACGTGTTGAACAGATCCGTCCATTGCTTGAACGCCTTGAACGCCTCCGGATTGTCCAGTGCGGTCTTTAAGCCGTCCGGTTCGTAGAAATCGATGCCGTTCTGGTAGAAATATTGCGAGAATTGCGTTGGATTGATATAAAAGTTCATGTAATTCTGCTGCAGCGTCGGCAGGATATCGTAGACATCCTCCCATGTCTGCGGAACCGGGATGCCGAGCTTGTTCAGAATATCCTCCCGGTAGAACAATACCTGGAACGATTGCGTTTCCGGCGTGCCGTAATGCCCGCCGTTGTAGTTAAGAGGAAGCCAGGAACCGGGACTGAACTGCTCGTAAAGCTTGTCGAACCCATTGAATTCGGACAAGTTTGCAAGACTTCCCCGAATGGCGAGATCTACCGGCAAATCCTGGGTTAATCCGAGCGCGAGATCGGGCTGAACATTGGCGGCATTAGACATAAGCAGCAGTTCAGGATTCGCGAGCAAATTAACCTTTACCTCGATGCCGGTCTCCGGCGTGAACGATTCGTCGGCAAGCTGCTGCAGCTGGTCTACGTAATCGCGCCCGCGCTGGACCCAGATATTCAGCTTCTTCTCTTCGAGCTTCGTAATGCTGTCCCTGCTGTCGAATGAATAGCTGAAATTTTGGATACCGCCCCATAGCCTGCTCCACAGAGACGCCTTCATGCCCGGAAAGTCAGCCCCGTTCGGGGCTACGTAGATTTCGTCGAGCTGGAGCGTCTGCTTCAGCAGCGTCTCGATGAAGAGGTTCAGCTTCTCCCGGATCGACGCGATTTCCTCGACGTTATACGGAATTTCCTCCGGCTTCTTAAGCAGCGAACGGATATCCTTGGCTGCCGTGGCCATTCCCTGGCTTATGGAATCTTTGTTTCCGTTGATCCGCACGCTCGTCTGAGACAGCAGCTCCAACCGCTCCGCGATGCGCTGCAGCTTATCCGGCATTTCCGGATAATCCCGTTCCATGATCCAGGTCCGATTGCGGTCCACGACCGCTCCCGTCAATGCCCGCAATTCCCAATCGACCGCATCGAGCTCTTGCGACACCGATTTGACTTCGGCAATCATCGGTTCGACGGGGGCATGAGTGACGGCCAGCGAAATCGTATGCTTCCCTTCATCAAGGAAAACTTCATAGGGGCTGCCTGTCGTGTTTTCGAGCACCTGTCCTTGCCAGCTGGGCGAATAGGGAAAGGCGAAGGCTTGGAACTCCCTGAAAGGAACATGGCCGTCGACGCGAATGGTCCGAAACGACGTTTTCTGGGAAATGACGTTCTGCAGCGTGCGGAATGCGAATTTGTACCGTCCGCTCGCCGGCACCTCGAAGTCCCACGTGATTTCCTGGTTCTGGTCGACCCACCTTGCCCCGCCGACCGTATTGTAGGTGATGCGGCCTTTGGCCCTCGGGAGGGTGCGCGGATTGCGGTCCGAGAATAATTTAATGGCTGTATCGTTCTTATAGTCAAAATCTTCGGCTTGGATCGTAATCGGTCCCGCGCCCTTAGCGTCGCCCGCCGGATAGCCGGCGGAAACTTCCGCATAACTGCCCGGCGTTTCGCTTGGCGCCAGCTCGATGCGCTCCAGCGCCACCGGCTCGTAGCCCGAGAACCGGATCGTATGGGTTCCCTTCGGAAAATACCATTGCAGCGGTCCGGCGAAAGCGCCTGCCGAATCGACCAGCGGCTTGGTGCTCCAATCGGAAATATCCTTCGATCTCGGACGAATTTGATCGCCGTCTCCGTTCTTCAAGATCGGCCGGACATCCTGCCAGGTGCGGTATAGCGCAACGGATGACGCTTCCGCGAACGGCCGCTTGCCGTCGATATTCACTTCCCACAGGATTGGAGCCGTTCTGCCGTCACCGGTAGCGGGCTTGTAGGAAAGGCGGATTTCGTACAGCCCCGCCTCAGGGACGACCGCCTTGAATTCTGCCCATTCTTTGTCCGGAGAATCCCAGCGCAGTACCCCGGCCTTGCCGCCGGATTCGCCGATCGAGAGTTTTCCTGCATTCGAAACCGCCTGCGGACTTCCCGCGGCAACCGTGACGACGGTCTTTGCGCTTTGGATTCCTTGGCTATTCCACGAACTCAAAGCCTGGGCATACGTCAATTCTCCCTCTCCGGGGTCGGCAGGCGGCGGCGTATGCAAAACATCGTCCACATTAGCTGCCGCCGCAACCGTATCCCGGCCGTTCGGACTGCTGTAATGCTGCAGTGCAGCCTGCACGGAGAATACCAGCAAGCCGGCCGCCAGCACGGCTCCACTCGCCTTCCTCCAAAAACGTGTTTTCAAAACGCTCTCTCCTTCCGGCATGGTTTAGAATGAAAACCGTTCGCCGGTTTCCTGGTGAAAGAACAGCATTTTCAACGTGTCCAGCCCTAATCGAACCGTCTCGTTTGATTCGAAATGTACGGCCGGACTGACGCGCGCAATGAGTAAATTGTCCTGGCCGATATCGAGATAGAGATAGCGGTCAGCGCCCATAAGCTCGGCGAATCGATAAGTGCCTGTGATGACGGCCTCCGAGAACAGCGCTTCGAGACTGATGTTCTCGGGCCTTATGCCGAGAATGACTTGTTTGTCGATTTGCTTGTGCTTCCGGAGCGCGGCCGCGATGTCGCCATGAATCGTTAGCTTGAACCGCGAGGTATGAAATTCGAGCAAGCCAAGCGCATTCTCTTCGATTTTGCCCCGAATGAAATTGATCTGAGGCGATCCGATGAAACCGGCGACGAACGTGTTGGCCGGATTCGAATAAATGTGCTCGGGCGTGTCGATCTGGTGAATGATGCCGTCGCGCATGACGACGACCCTGTCGGCCATCGTCATGGCCTCCACCTGGTCATGGGTTACGTAGATGAACGTACTGCCCAGCTCCTTATGGAGTTTAATGATTTCCATCCTCATCGATACCCTCAGCTTGGCATCCAGATTGGATAGAGGTTCATCCATGAGAAACAATTTGGGGTTGCGGACAATCGCTCGGCCAAGAGCGACGCGCTGACGCTGTCCCCCCGACAGCTGCCTCGGTTTGCGGTTCAGATACGGCTCGATCTCCAGAATTCGGGAAGCCTTCTTCACGGCGAGATCGATTTCGTGCTTAGGCAGCTTTCGCATCCGAAGGCCGAACGCGATATTCTCAAATACGCTTAAGTTTGGATACAGCGCGTAATTCTGGAACACCATCGAGATGTCGCGATCCTTCGGCGGCAGGTGGTTGACCACCTGACCGTCGATGATGATCTCGCCCTCCGAAATGTCTTCCAGGCCGGCAATCATGCGCAGCGTCGTTGACTTGCCGCAGCCGGACGGGCCGACGAATACGATAAATTCCTTATCCCGGATCGTCATGTGGAAGTCCTTTACGACCGGATGTTTATCTTTACCGTAGCGTTTGTAAAGATGATTGATCTGCAAGCCCGCCATTGATATCCCCCTATCCTCTTGCCCGTATCCAAATGAAAAAAGGAGATATCCGGTCGGTTTCATAAAGAAACCTGATCAGACATCTCCGAGTGTACGGTCGATTATTTGGTCCAAAATCGCTATAACCAATAAATCCGATGAATTTTGTATGCTTTGGTTCAACTTGGGTCTTACTATAACAACGGCTCCTAGATATTGTCAACCTCAACTGCCGAACTTTTTTTGAAAAATAGTCATTGACGATTGACAAATGATCCTATAGTATTTCGAGTAAAACGATGGGATTACCCAGCGTTAGAGACCGGTCAACCGGATCCATGGCTATTCAGCGTGGGTCCGGTTTTTTTTGTCCGTTTCTATGCGATGGGCCCTACTAACAGAGGTGAGAGGTATGGGAGCAAACAAGGAACAGTCAAAGAAACAAGCGCATTTTAACGTATTTATTCGTGGAGCCGGCCATCATGCCGGAGCTTGGAAGCATCCCTCCAGCGATCCTATTGCGGATCTGGGTTTGGATTATTATGCCGGTCTGGCGAAAATTGCCGAGCGCGGACTATTCGATTCCTTATTCACGGCGGACAACTACTCCGGCCTCGGCAGAAGACTGGAGCCGTTCACGCTGTTGTCGGCGCTTGCGGCTCTGACCAAGCATGTCGGATTTATCGCCACTGTCAGCACGACCTATAACGATCCTTATCATGTCGCTCGCAAATTCGCTTCGCTAGACCATATCAGCAAAGGCCGCGCCGCATGGAATATCGTGACAGGACACTCGCAGTCGGATGCGGATAATTTCGGCAAGCCCGGTCATCCCGAGCCGGAGACACGCTACGATATCGGTACAGAATTTGTCGAAGTGACGAAGCAGCTATGGGACAGCTGGGAAGAGGATGCGCTCGTCTATGACAGGGCGAGCGATGTGACGCTTCACCAAGATAAGGTGCATGATATTAATTTCAAAGGCAAATATTTCAACGTCAAAGGCCCTCTGAACATTCCCCGTCCGCCGCAGGGCTATCCTGTTCTTGTCCAGGCCGGCTCGTCCGAAAGCGGCAAGGAGCTGGCCGCCCGTACGGGGGAAGTGATATTCACCGCCCAACAGACGCTTGGAGCCGCGCAGGAGTTCTACACGGACGTCAAATCCCGGCTGGCCAAGTATGGGAGAACGCCGGATCAGCTGCTCATTATGCCGGGGCTCAGCCCAATCGTAGCCGATACGGAAGCCGAGGCCCGCGACCTTGAAGATGAGCTGTTCAACCTGGTCGACTCCGCCAAATCGCTGAAGCGGTTGTCTAATTATTTTACAGTCGACCTGTCCGAATATCCGCTTGACGCGCCGGTTCCGGTCGATAAATCGAAGCCATATGGCTTCTCGAACAACGGTATTACGAGCCGCCACGAAGTTGTCATTGACGCCGCGCGCCGCGACAATATGACCATTAGGCAGTTCCTGAGCCGCAGCTATGCCGGGCATGGCCATGTTTCGTTCACCGGCTCGGTCATTCAGGTCGCCGATTTTATCGAGAAATGGCTAGCCGAAGGCGGGGCCGACGGCTTCAACATCCTGCCTCCCCTCTTCCCTTCCGGCTTCGAAACGTTCGTTGACAAGGTAGTGCCGGAGCTGCAGAACCGCGGGTTGTTCCGCACTGCATACGAAGGCGCCACGCTTCGCGAGAATCTCGGCCTTGCCCGTCCGGATAACGCGCATAAGCAGATTTGGGCGCTGAGCAAAGCGGCGGAGTAACCTATTCATACTAAACTAAGAACGGAGGTTTCAGCAGATGGCAATCAATTATGCACCTGAAGTTGAATTCGGCTGGTATATGCCGACAAGGGGCGACGGCCCTTACATTGGCGTCAAATCGGAACGCGTCGTCGACACGCCTTACATGATTCGTGTCGCTCAGGCGGTAGAAAATGCCGGCTATACGTTCGCCCTCATCCCGACCGGCGGCACCTGCAGCGACGCCTGGATTATGGGCGCGACTCTCGCGGCCCATACGCGCGTCTTCAAACCGCTTGTTGCGATGCGCCCCGGATTAATCGCTCCGGCGCTTGCTGCGCGAATCGGAGCAACGCTCGATGAGGTGAGCGGCGGCCGTGCGCTCATCAACATTGTAACCGGCAGTTCGCCGGAGGACATGAAGGCAATGGGAGACCCTCTGGCATACGACAAGGAAGCGCGATACGAACGGACGCTGGAATATATCAAGATCGTTCGCGAGCTGTGGGTTCGATCGCATGGCGCGGAGGGACGCCAGTTCCTTGCCGGCGGCAACCTTGCGGCAGGTAATCCGGAAGGCGCCGCGTCAACGTTCGATTTCAATGGCAAACACTTCTCCATTGAGGGAGGCAAGAGCTATCCACCGCCTGTGCAGCGTCCGCATCCGCCTTTCTACTTCGGCGGAAGCTCGCCGGCAGCGAAGAAGACAGCTGCCGAAATCGCAGACGTCTATCTCATGTGGGCAGAGCCTCTCGACTGGATTAAAGAACAGATCGCGGAGGTAGAACACCATCGCGAGCAGCTGCTTGAGCGCGATGGCATCAACCGCACGATTCGGTACGGCCTTCGGGCGCAGGTCGTCATCCGTGATACCGAGGAGGAGGCATGGGCGGCGGCGAAGCTGATCATCAGTAAAGTCGACAACGCAACTCTCGACGCGAACGAAATTCAGTTTGGCGGCTCGCAATCGGAAGGCCAGCAGCGTCAGAACCAAGTCCGCGCACTCGCCAAAGCAAACGATTATGTCATTGGGCCGAACTTCTGGGCCGGCTTGTCCGCCATTCGCGGAGGCGGCGCTATGGCATTCGTCGGCACGCCTGAACAAGTCACCGACAGGCTGCTCGAATACGTGGAGATCGGCATCACATCCTTCATCTTCTCGGGCTATCCGAACCTTGAAGAAGCGACGATTTCCGGGACGAAGCTGCTTCCTGTATTCCATCGTAAACTCGCCGAGCGGCTTCAGGCGGATCTGAGCGAAACCGCAAGATGACGACAAACAGCGCCCATAGCGTATGGGCGCTGTCCTTGTCTTAGCAGCAAAGGCTTCGATTAATGGAAGCGGTAGCCTTGACCTTCAATAAAACCCTGCAAGTGGTGGCGCAGCCGGTCTTTGCGAAAGCGTGACGCCATTTCTTTGGACCAATACGTATCCTTGCTGCCGCCGGCACGGGAGGCATAATAAGACTTCGTTGTCTCGTCATAGTCTTTAATGCTGGTTGCGAACACTTCGTCATCGTAAATTTCTTCGTGGTAAATCGCAGCCACCGGAAGCCTAGGACGAATGTCAGGTTCCTGGTCAGGCACGCCAAGGCACATGCCGAATACGGGATAAACGAGATGAGGAAGCTTGAGCAGCTCCGCCGCCCGTTTCGGGTCGTTGCGAATGCCGCCGATGTAAACCATGCCAAGTCCGACCGATTCCGCCGCAATCGTCGCGTTTTGAGCAGCAAGCGTGGCATCGATCGTCGCCAGCACAAACGTTTCCACGTTCTGCGTCAGCTCTTTGTCTTCATCGTCTTCGTGCAGTCGGACCGCTGTTTGCAGCCGGTTCAAATCCGCGCACCATACAAGGAAAAGCGGCGCCTCCTCGATATGCTTCTGGCCGCCTGCAAGCTCGGCGAATTGCCGTTTCGTCTCCTTATTGCGCACCCCGACAACGCTGTACGCTTGAATATTGGATGACGTGGATGCCGCTTGCGCGGAAGCCAGTATCGAGGCCAACTGCTCCTCCGTCACCGGATCCGGCTTAAATTTACGAATCGAGCGATGTGCCTGCAAATGCTTAATAATGTCGTTCAACTTATTCCCTCCTCATGAGATAAAAAAAACCAGAGATGCACAAAGCGCATTCTCCGGTTTTCCGGTGGATATACAATTCCTACTATTCCTACTGGCAATAATGAATTTAGCATCAAACGTCTATGCTGTCAACATGCAGCTCAGCTCGCACAACGTATTTTATTAACATCAAGGAGGGGTTTTCCATGGTCGATCTCGCCATTATCGGAGCAGGCCCTTACGGCATATCACTGGCTGCGCATGCCAAGGCCGCCGGTCTCTCCTATGTACTGCTTGGACAGCCGATGCATTTCTGGAAGGAGCAGATACCGCAGACGATGTTCATCCGCACCAATCCGCTTCACATCAGCCTCTCGGACAGCGCTGACAGATGGACGATTGAGCGATTCTGCGAAGAAACCGGAACTTCTCTCGTTTCTCCGTTTCCGCGCCCCGCATTCGTCGATTACGCCTTCTGGTTCGCCCTTCAGGCCGGCATTTCATTTACGTCTGACCTAGCAGCTGAAATCACGCGTACTCCGCGTGCTTTTGACATCGTCACCCGAACGGGCTCCCGCCTGTCAGCCGCTCATATCGCCGTCGCCACCGGGCTGCAGCATTTCAGCTACGTCCCGAAAGTACTGCATTCGCTGCCTCCATCGCTGCTGACGCATACATTCGGCCAAACCTCGTTCGATCACTTTCGCGGCCGCTCGGTTGCCGTCGTCGGAGGCGGCCAGAGCGCCTGGGAAGCGGCGGCGCTGCTTCATTTGGCCGGCTGTGACGCGGAGCTGCTGTTTCGCGGAGAAGAAGTTCGCTTCTCCGGGGAAGACAATGCCGTTTCCGGACTTCGTCTGATCGAATCGGCCGAGCAGTTCTACCGCCAGCCTCCCGAAGAGAAGCAGGAGCGCTGGAATACGCCGAGACGCGGCAGCGTTGCCTTATTCCTGAAGCCTTACGTGGAAGGCAAAGTGAAAGCGACGGGCGGCGCGGAAATCGTCCGGGCGGATGTACGGGACGACGGCAAAGCGCTGCTCGCGCTCTCTAACGGCGAGACACGCGCAGTAGACCATGTGGTCAGCGCCACCGGTTACCGCATCGATTTGGATAACGTGCCCTTCTTGGCGCCCGAGCTTTCCAGAGACGTCCTCCGGGAACCCGCTCCCTTCCATGGCTTCCCTCTTTTAAGCGAGCACTTTGAGAGCAGCATACCCGGACTTTATTTTACCGGGCCGCTGGCCAGCCATACCCATGGCCCTGCCTTCGGCTTCATTGCCGGCCTTCGCCAGACATGCCGAACCATAATCCCGCATATCGTCGGCTTGAAAAACGACAGCCCCGACTGACTAGGATACGAAAAGCTCGAAATTGCGCGACTATGTAATGTACTAGTTAGTAGCAGTGTCTATACTTGGATTTTACAAAGTGCATCTTGCCGTATTCGTTAGTCGAGTGATTTCGTTAGTCGTAGTTATCCGCGCTATCCGTTTTTCCGTTACATTTGTTCATTTCATAAACTACATCACTAAAATTCGTAAACCCGGCAAAAAAATGATTTGATTAATCTAGAAACCGTGAAGCTCTCTTCTTCAAGGACAAAGTGCCCGCCACATAACAGCACGAGTTCGACACAGGTTAGTTCCCTTTCGAGCGCGTACGCCCCTGCCAATGTGAATATAAAATCGTTTTTGCCCCAAGCAATTAAGGTTGGAGGCTGGTAAGTACGCAAATACTGCTGCCATTTCGGATATTGTTCTACATTATTTCTGTAATCATAGCCTAGTGCCAACTGAATGGCGGCATTGCCCGGCCGATCCAGGAAGAATTGGTCCATTGCATAACCGTCCGAACTGATTAGAAAAGGATTGCACGCGCCAAAGGTATATTGCTTCTTGGTGAACTCAATATCGACAAGCGTGGCGAACGCTTTCTTATTCTCGGGACTCGGATCTGCCCAAAGGGCCTTGAACAAATCAAATGGCTGCCCAAGCCCTATAGCATGTGCAACTGCGTTCTGAATAACGAAACCTAATACGCGCTCCGGATGCCGGATCGCGAGCCTGAAACCGACAGGTCCGCCGTAATCATGACAATACAAAATATATCGAGGAATGCAAAGTCTATTAATTAATTGTTCAATAACCAAAGATAGATGTTCGAACGTATACGAGAACTCCTCCACTGAAGGCATACTACTGTTTCCGTATCCAGGATAGTCCGGTGCAATGACATAATAGCGATCGGCCAATAAAGGTATCAAATCCCGAAACATGTGGGAGGAGCTAGGAAATCCATGAAGAAGAATAATGGCCGGATTGCGCGGATTCCCTGCTTCGCGAAAAAAGACTTCTATCCCTTCGATGTTCATCTTCTTATACTGCACAGCCAAGGACATCTGTAGCTCTCCCTCCTTGCAAGGTTCAACCGTCTTACTAAAAATATGAACAGGTAGCTCAACTAAGACCTTGAAGATAGCTGCTGCAATCGTATGTCGTTTATTTTTTGATTCTAACTTCATTCAATTTCTCTTTGTGAATAAGGATTGAGTTCCGCCCTGTACTTATGATGCCTTCAGTGGAAAGCTCTTGTAAGACAACGGATACGGCTTCTCTAGTAGCACCAATCATATTAGCAAGCTCCTGATGAGTTAATGGCAGATCGTTTTTTTGATTTCCATCATTGTCGATGCCAAATTTGGATGATAATTTCGACAGGAAAAATAGAACTTTACCTCGGAGGTCCTTCGAGGTTATTGTCTCCAACATTTCGTCCCGCTCCTTCAATCGCGTGCTTAACTCCTTCAAAATTCGTACGATCAGTTCCGGGTATTTTACTAATAAGTTTTCGAAAGACTGTTTCGGAATTGAGCAAAAACATACGTCTTCAATGACTTCAATATAATTCCCATGAGTCCCAAGCGAGAATGAGTCACTCTCACCAAACATGCTTCCTGGACTCAGTATGCCGACCGTATATTGCTTTCCGGACGAGTTTGTTTTATAGAGGCGCAGCTTTCCTTCAATGACGAAGGACAAGCCAACCCTTTCGTTCCCTGGTGTTTGAATAACAGTCTTTTTATTCAGAAAATGAAAGTCCGTTATAGAAACTAATTGATCCAGCTCATTTAATATTTCGCTTGGGAGCGATGCGAAAAGCTTGGACGACGATAATCGCAAAGGTGACTGCATATGTAAATTACCCCACGTTCGTTTAAATTCATTTATAACATTAGCTTGATGTCTCATTTTTCTTGGGAATCTCCTCAGCAATAGGAAAGTGCCTTCATTATATATCCTCCTCTTGTTGAAGCTTATATATCCTCAACTGCTACCTGGCATGACCCAGATAAATAGCTACACAATTCAAAAGGTTGTTTGTAAATTTGTAAATGCAATTGTTCATAATAATATTGATAATCCTGAAGAAATTGTATTTTATGAAATCTGGAACTGCTCTAAAGGCTGGCAGAAGAAGAATCCAAAGCTTACCGTCAAGGTCCCTATACTAGAGCAGCAGAATATTTGTTGGGAAGAGAACTGAGTTTCTACACACCGACGGGCGAATGGGGAACTACGATTACAGCAGGTAAGCATTTTTCTTGATCTGATCCGAAAAACCCGGCAGCAGCCCTTAATAGGGCTACAGCCGGGTTTTTGCTTTCTAGGCTATCCGTTAGTCTGGTTTACTCCATCCATTTTTCCTGCTGTTCTTCTCGGTAAGAAGCGCTCGTTTCTGAATATACTTCGGACAATGCGATCCTGTTCTCTAGTGGCGATCCCGTTAATATTGATTTTATCCAGGATGGCTTTTTTTCTGCCGGGATGTGAAAATCAGGCAGGGAGCTGTGTACAGACTCCTCTGCCTGATTTGAAAACGATGGTTATCCGAAAAGGGGGCGGCTCAGCGGAACGGTAATCTTGGCGGACTCAGGACTTGACCGAGCGCTTCACCAAATATATCAGCGGCAGCCTTTACGCGTTCGTTATTCGACTTCCCCATTCGCCCTTCGGTTCCAGCCAACTGACGCTTCTATCAATGATTAAATCGCCCAGTGTTTCTTCGTAATTCTTGCGATATGGTTTTGTGAATTCTTCCGCAAGCCAGCTGTCTCTCGTGCCTTGCCATGTTTCATAAATAACCAAATCATCCGGCTGATCCAGGTCATCGGAGACAATGGCGCTGATGAATGCTTTCTCGGATGACATTTCTTCGATAAGGGAAGATAACTCCTTGCGGAATTCTTCTCTTTTCCCCGGTTTGGCTTTGAATCGAATATTCAGCTGGACTTGTTGATTGGACATGTTGATTCCTCCTCTGACGTATTGTTTTTGTTCGAATCCTATCCAGCCTGCAACCGAAGAAGCAATATTCCAATTGAAAGATCAAGACAGTTCTTCCATGGCTTTTTCGATATCAATCATGACCGTTCTTCGGCTGGTAGCGAGAATCCCCTCGTTGGAGAGCTCCTGTAATACAAGCGATACCGCTTCTCTTGTAGCGCCGACCATATTAGCCAATTCCTGATGAGTCAGCGGGATGTCTATTTTGCGATATCCGTTTTCTTCCACGCTGAATTTTTTTGAAAGCCGGTTCAGAAAGTAAAGCACTTTTCCTCGAAGATCTCTAAAGACAAGTTTTTCTACTAACTCATCCTGATCTCGCAATCTCGTACTCATTTCCGATAAGAATCGCAAAGTGAGTTCCGAATATTTGCTTAAAAGCGGCTCGAATTGTTCGGATGGTATCGAATAGATCATCGTTTCTTCCATCGTTTCCACGTAAGTTCCGCTTGTGCCTAGAGAAAACGATTTGACTTCGCCAAACATCCCGCCTTCGCTAAGAATGCAAACCGTATATTGTTTGCCTGCCGAATTGGTTTTATATAAACGAAGTTTGCCCGTGATGACGAAAAACAATCCATTCCTTTGGTTACCCGGCGTCTGGATAATGCAGTTCTTAGGCAGCGTATTTAAGTTCGTCCCCATAGTCAACTGATCGATTTCATGAATAATATCCGCTGGGAGCGACTCGAATATTTTGAATTGCGACAATAGTAACAACCTGGGATTTTCAAATCTATTCATTGTTCATCCCTCCTTGTTATATGCTCATCTTAGCTCAGCATGCGACTAATATCTGTAATCTAACTTACAAAAAGGTTCGATATCATAAATCCAACCGGTAAAGTAATGAGTCCCGATCCGGATAGTCATAAGAAACCGGCAAGTCATGTTTGGATATTTCCTTGAATCCGTTCTTTTCGTAGAAGCGATGCGATCGCGTCGCGATGGATGGCGTATCTAAGATAATCGTCTTTATCCCTTGCTGCTTCGCATACATGACTAATTCATTGAATAGTCCAAGCGAAAATGCTTTGCCCCGGTATTCGTTATAAATAAAAAACTTCTTCAAGATGTAAAGGTCTTCCGTGAGCTGCTGCAATCCAATCGATCCGATTACATTTCCGCCTTCATTTAGAGCGACCCAGAAGTTTCCTCCGTTAGCCAAGTAATGCGTTGGAATATCAAGTATGTCGGACTGCTCCTCAATACCGATACTTAGTTGAAATTCCGAATTTTGAACGAACAGAATCAGATCGACGATCTCATTTTTATATTTCGCATCATACGTTTTAAACACTCCCAGTTTCTCCACCGTTCTCCCGCCCGTTCGGGCTTGTTTAATGTCTTGACGATTCAACGCGAATCAATTGAAATAAATCGTTCAACGATCAGCCAAAGCTGCGAGCCAACGTTTTCCAAGCCTTTTCTGAAACCGATAATGATGGTTACATTCATCTTAAACTACCAAATCTTCGGCTTCTGTAATCCAGATTACAATGCAAATAAATCGGAATCGTATGCGGGAACTTATAATGTAGAATCTGCAGAAACAAACTTGTTCAACATGAATAACAACGAATACAGCTACAGATACTTACGTTGCTAAGTAACGACGTATCTTTTTTTGTGAAATAGATTACTGATAACTAGATAGCAAGACACTATGATAGGAATCAAGCAAGAAAGGAGCGGTGACGTTGCTGTGTTACACAAATAAAACTGCTATAACACGCTAGTATATCGGCTATCAATAAATAAGAGTTCATTCTTTGTTAGAGCTTATCATCATAAAAAAATAAATTTATGGAGGAATACAATTATGTCAACTTTTTTGGATGTTATGGGACCACGTATCAAACTGTTAACGGATTTAGCGAATAATCGGGATTACAGCCTTATGGAAGCAGAAGTTCCTCCAGGTGTGGTCGTTCCTGTTCACAGTCACGAGGATCGCGAAACCTTTGTTGTCCTCTCTGGAGAACTTGAAGCGTTCACGAATGACAGCTGGCAAACCGTTCGCGCCGGCCAAACGGTTGATATTCCGGGAGACGTAAAGCATGCTTGGAGAAATGCTACGAATGAAACCGTAACATTGGTAGTCGCCTCGACGGCGAACATGGGAGACTTCTTCGTTGAAATCGGCCGTCCATCTGATTCGGTTCCACCGGGTCCTCCTTCTCCGGAAGCATTGAACCATTTTGTTAAAGCAGCCATCGCCTATGGATATTGGCTCGGAACACCTGATGACAATGCATCGATCGGCATCAAATTAGGCTAAGCAAACGAGGTGCAGTTCACGCACGGATGCAACTGCTATTATAAAAAATAAACGGCTGATCAGGAGTATATCCTGTTCAGCCGCTTTTTCTATTTCAAACTATGTATGTGGGGCCACATGCGTCAAATGCAAGCGGTATAGCAATCTGTCTAAATCTGCGTTTGTATCATTGCAAACTTGCTATGCAAGTGAGCAGTCTCGAACAAGTATCTCCAGAAGCCGCAGAGTTATTTCAATCCTTCACGAATAAGTCAACTCCAGTATTTCAGCTACTTTTACGGGCGAAATGGATATCGATTTCCTCCCGGTTTGAATAACATTATCCCTCATTAGCGTCTTCAGAATCACAGAGACTGCCTCGCGCGTGGCCCCAACCATATTGGCAACTTCCTGATGCGTTAACGGCAAGTCAATCCTTACATACTCTCCATCCTCTACTCCAAATCGTTCAGAAAGCTTGAGTAATAAATGGAGAATGCGATCTCGGACATCGCCAAGTGCTATCTTCTCGAGCATGCCGTCCCGCTCCTTAAGAATCTTGCTCAATTCCGTTAGCATTTTCATGGCGAGTAACGGACGCTCTGCCAAGAAATGTTCAAAATCTTGTTTGGGCACCGAGCAAATTAAGGTTTCCTCAATCGTTTCGATATAAAGTCCTTTCGTCCCAAAAGAGAACGTGTCGATCTCTCCGAAAACATTGCCTTTGCCCAAAATGGCTAGAGTAAATTGCTTACCTTCCATATTCGTTCTATACAACCGAAGTTTACCTTCTTTAAGAAAAAACAGTCCGTCTTTAGCTGTTTCAGGCGTTTGTATTAAGCTTCCTTTAGGAATTGGACTAAAATGGGTCATCGGCGAAATATGATCAAGCTCCGCCAAGTCATCAGGGGTCAATACTTCAAAGATGCTCATCTTTGATAAATATAAGCGTTTATCTAACATCGGTGACTCCTTATGTGTTGAACGTAATTTAATCGGCTGCTCGATGAAAATATACATAGTTTGGTTCACTTTGATTCCCCTGGTGCGACACTATTTCAAGTTCCAGCTTTTTCGCTTTATCATAGAGACGAGAAGCATGCAAAGCGGAACGATAATCAGAAAAGGAACCGAATACAGCGGCCAAATATGTTTGACGAATTCGACGAGATCCAGTTGATTGGGATGAATAATAATGGATCCGATAAGAACCAGCAGCCCGAGGGGGATAATATAGAATCGGTAATCCCGACTGCCGATCGTCTGCGAGAAAGCTAAAGTCGTTGCAAATAAACAGACGCATAGTTTGGTAAATTCATTGAAAATCCACGCCGTAAACCCGAACGGCTCGATGCGTTCAATGAAGTCTCCGACCCCGACATACGTCAAAGCGGTATAACTGGGAAACAGCTGGTTGTTCATTATTTCCCCTAATACCATGATAACGGCGAAAACCTGAACGACAATGAACACCCCTACTACGGCCACCATGGAAAGGACGGTTTTCTGCACGGAGGCAGCCTGATTGACATATGGAATGAGCATGGAAAACAAAACGGTCTCTCCGAAAGTAACGGTGGCGATTTGTCCAGCACCCTTGAAGATGGACGTCCAGCCGCTTTCAAAGACCGGCAGTACTGCCTTTGGATCCATATCCGGTATCAATAATAGTTGTATCAGGAGGGAAGAAACCACGGTAAGCACCATTAATATAATCGCGCATCTGCATATGACCTCCACCCCTTTGAATACCGTCCAGCCAACCACGCAGATCATGATGCTTCCTACGATTAAGGAAGGCGTTTTCGGCAGCAGAACGGCTCCCGCCAAATCCGTGAAATTGCGCAACACATAGGCCCCGAGGAAAACGCCATACCAGGTATACAATAAACCGACCGATTTGCCGAGCCATGGCCCGAATAAGATGTGCGCGATTTCGACTAATGATTTTTGCGGATATTTCTGACATAAGAATGCGTAAATCCAATTGATTCCGAGCCCCGCTATCGTGCCAAGGATGGCTGATATCCATGAATCATGGCCTGCAACGTAACCGATCTGCAAATTAAGCGAGCTGCCCATCGTAAACACGAACATGAGTATCCAAAGTTCCAAATTCGAAATCCGATCATTCGGTCCATAAGTCTCCATTGAAACCTACCTTTCCAGCAGGTTCATTCAACAAGAAACAGCAACCATTTCCTGATGAGAACCGACGGACTGAGAATTGATACATGCCAAATTATTAGAAATCCCAACAATGCGGAGCCAAGTAATAGGATCGAAACGATCATCACGTCTATTTTGGAAGCCGAATGGCGCATATAGCGAAATTGAATCCCTGCCATGGATGCAAATCCCAACAAAAACAGCAGCGAGAGCATGATCATTTCTTCTCCGCTCCTTGATGCTCAAAGGAATTCCCAATGATTCCGGCTCGGTGAAGGCGGATTTCAGCCGTTACGTCGACGTCGGCTTCGGAAAAAATCGTATCCCATTGCGTACGAACCTTCTTCCACGTCTGATAATGAAATTGATGCAGATGCAATCCAAACCCGAAAATGTCGGCTTTCCATTCCGTCTGGGCTTTCTTCACGGTCTGCAACGTTTGCCGCGAAATTAATTCACCGAATTGTTTTTCGATGAGCGTCATATTCGACAATTGGCTCAGCTTTAAATTGACGTTCGATTCATTGATCGTGCCCGTGCCCCGAAGCTGGATGCGTACTCGCGCATGGTTGCCGTTCATGGTGACTTTGACTTTGCATTTAAGGTCATTCAATACAATGCCGATGTTTCCGCTAAGTTCGGGAAGCGTATCTCCGAAATGCTCTTCTTTGGATTCGTTTTTGATCCACCGCAGGCTTCGCGTTTCAATGTCGTTTAAGTAACCGATTAATTTATAGTCTTTAAACACGGCCGTCGAGGAAAGTCGGAACATTTTGAATTTGGATGCCGCGCTGCTACTCGGATCCACCAAAGGCGGCACCAGCTCGATAGCTCCCGTCACGGGCACGATTCCACCCCTGGCTTGCGTCATCAAGAAGTCGCGAAACGTCACGGATGTGCCGACCCCGGAACGTTCCAGCTCTCGAACTTCATCTGCCGGAATACGTTCGGTGGGATGATCGTTTTGAAGGAGCTGGGATGCTTCGATGCCTTTCGCCACGACAATATAAGTCCGCAACCGGCTTCTCGGATCCCTCGCATAGTTGTCCAAAATATCTTGGATGCCCTTCCTCGCAAGCGCTTCGCCAATAAACACGACTCTGCGCTGGCCTTTGAAGAAATGGCGGGAATTCTTTTGCTGGATTTGTCTCTCAGCATCGAAAATGTTCGTGCCGATGGCCGAAACGGCATAGTACGTTTTTCCGAAAGTGCCAGTCGATGCCTTGCCGCTCTCGCCGCCGCCAACTCCTGCGGGAATCGGTACTTGAATCGTCGTTTTCAATCTTCCGTCTTCCGATAAATCCAAGCCCGAAGCCATAAAAAAAGAGATGTCGTTCATTTCGACCCGATCCCAGCAGCCGCTTAGCAGCGGTACGAACAGAAGTAAGAGAAGCATGCGCGCAGGCAAATCAGCCTCTCCCCTTTCTACTTGATTTCTTGCCGACCGTCTGCGGATGGAGATACAGCGTCCACAAGGGAGCGCGGAACAGCGCATCTTTGAGGCCTTGCAAGGTAACGGGTGCCACCGGAAACAGATAGGGAACCCCAAATGATTTCAACCCGCTGAGATGGACTAGAATCACCAACAAGCCAATTGAAATGCCATAAAGACCGAACATGCCTGCAAGGATAATCAAGGGGAACCGTAACATCCGGAAAGCAATGGAGAAATTATACCGCGGGATGGTAAACGAAGCGATGCCCGTTAAGGACACGACAATTACCATCGGAGCGGACACGATGCCCGCCTGTACCGCAGCTTGACCGACGACCAAACCTCCAACGATACTGACCGCCTGTCCCACTTGCTTCGGCAAGCGGACGCCGGCTTCCCTTAAGCCCTCGAACGTCACTTCCATTATTATGGCTTCAACCAACGCTGGAAAAGGAACCCCTTCGCGAGCCGCGGCTATACTAAGCAGAAGATTCGTCGGAATCATTTGCTGATGGAAGGTCGTAAGCGCAACATAAAGAGAAGGCAGCAGTAATGCAATCATGGCAAAGATAAACCGGATCACTCGAATGGCATTGATATACAGCACGCGTTCATAATAATCCTCGCCGGCCTGCATAAACCCCCAGAACGTCATCGGAGCGCTGATCGCAAACGGGGAGCCATCGGTAAATATCGCGACTTGCCCTTGCAGTAAGGCCGCAGCGAGATAGTCGGGGCGTTCCGTCACGAGAAATTGAGGAAAAGGGGAGTACGTTTTCTCTTCGATTAATTGTTCGATGTATCCGGACTCCAGCACGACGTCAATTTCAATGTCTTGAATTCGCGATTTTATTTCTTGCAAGGTGGATTCGTTCGTAATCCCTTTCAAATAGGCGATGGCAACGTCGGTTCGCGTGATTTCTCCGACCGTGAGCATTTCGATTTTCAACCGGGAGGATCGAACTCTTCTGCGGATCAAGCTCGTATTCGTGCTAAGAACTTCGGTGAATGAGTCACGGGAACCGCGTACAGTACTTTCGGAAGCAGGCTCATCAACGGCTCTGGTGTTACCTCCCGGCAAGCCGACTGCAATTGCTTCTGCCTGGTTGTCCACGCATATCACTACTGAACCATGTAGTATCTCGCGTTCAATCTGAACCAATTCCGCCGTCTGTTTCACTTGGGAAATCATGATGAGGCGATTTTGAAGGAATGGAAGAAGTTCTGGAGCATCATGGGGTATTTCGGAAGGCATACTGGACATGAGTGGCTTTAACAGTGATTCATCCAATTGCGTGCTATCGATTAATCCATCAATAAATAGTAGGAAGGCGTATCGTTGCCCGCCAATATAAAATGGGCGAAAGACAACATCAGCGCAGCTTTCGAAGATTGCAAGAAGTTTGGTTTTGTTTTCTTCTAGAGAAGAGGAGAGGCGTTCGCTCTGATGTAAGGTTGATTTATCCAGGAAGACCTTCGATACCCTTGTTCTCCTCCCAAAACCCTTCCCAATCACACGATTCCCCCCAGTTTATGTAAACTTTACCGCAGGAATAACATACCCTTCTTACCTGATTTCTATGTATCCGTAGAATGCTGTTGACCACCATTGCACAACACAGATCATCCCTCTAAGAGAATCAATTAATATAGACTAACTATTTGCGATACAAAAAAAAGAAGCCTTCCTTAGGTGGACGGCTCGTATTAAACTGTTTGTTTGCCGCATGCGGCTTGACGGAACATTCGATAGGCTTCAGCACCTATTAAGCTGATTTTGCATTCTCTAATGGTCGTTATGTCGAATGACTTCGGCTAATAATCATTGCCAATGCCTTGATAATAATAACCGATTTCCCGCATCCGCCAAGCATCCAACATATTGCGACCATCGAAGAAATTGGCCTGCCAAAGTAGCGCTTTTAGGTGTTCCCAATTCAGCTGTCCAAACTCCGTCCATTCGGTGCACAGGATGATCGCTTCTGCATCTTGTAAGGCTTCTTCCACCGATCCACAGACCGTAACCGAATCATAACAATCATGGACTGGCAATTTGGCAACGGGATCAAACAATCTTACTTTTGCCTGTTCGAGCAGCAGCTCTTGAATCACCCGTAGTGCTGGCGCTTCACGGATATCATCCGTATTCGGCTTAAACGCAAGCCCCAGTACCGCAATGTTCTTGTTCGTAAAGCCTCCCAGCCGCGACCTCGCCTTGTCAATCAAATAAGCAAACTGAAGGCGGTTAACTTCCATCACTTGGTCCAGAATACGAAGATTCACTTCGTGCTTTTTTGATGTCATGACAAGCTCCGAGACGTCTTTCGGAAAACAGGAGCCTCCATACCCCAGACCGGCTTGAAGGAAGCTTGGTCCGATCCGAGGATCCAGCCCCATTCCATCGGCAACCTCTTTAACGTTGATTTCCAGCTCATCACAAAGTCTCGCAAGCTCGTTCATATACGATATTTTCGTGGCGAGAAAGGCATTGGACGCATACTTGATTAGCTCTGCGGTCCGAGGCTTCGTTACGATCCAAGGACAATTAAACCCTCTGTAAAGCTCTTGAAGCTGCTCCGTTGCACTCGCGCTGTCCGTGCCAATTACGATACGATCCGGCCGCAAGGCATCTTCCACGGCTTTGCCTTCTCGCAGAAATTCGGGATTTGAAGCAACATCGAAGGAGTAGGTTTCCCGTTGAGACGCTTCGATCCACATTTTTATTTGCTCTTGCGTGCCTACGGGGACGGTGCTTTTGGTGACAATTAGCTTGTAGTCGTTCATCCAGTACCCGATGTCCTCAGCTGCCTGTTGAATGTAGCGCAGGTCCGCGTTTCCGTCCAGCTGCGAAGGCGTTCCGACGCAAATAAAAATGACGTCGTGCTCAGCGATAGCCGTCTCTTTATTCGTAGTAAAGAGTAATCGGCCGCTGTTCACGTGCTTTGATATAAGATCTTCAAGGCCGGGCTCGTGAAAATGCAAACGTCCCTGCCTCAGCCGCTCAATTTTGAAAGCATCGACATCAAGTCCCGTGACTTGCCAGCCCGACTCTGCAAATACCATGGCGGTCGTAGCCCCTACGTAGCCCGTCCCAATTATTAAAATTTTCAAGGTTCATTCACTCCCTCGTCGTTGTTCACACCGGCGACGATTGAATGCTCGCCAAGAATAACATTTTTCAATACAAATGGAGGATTTTGCGCATGAACCCCATTCAAAATCACGCTGTTTTCGATATGACAGTTTTCCAGCTTGGAGCCAGCGCCCACGGACACGTACGGCCCGACCCGGCAATCCTTCAGCACGCAGTCCTTATCGATGGATACAGGCTCCACGATCGTGCACCGCTCCAACCTGACGGACTCGTGAATCCGATTTTTCGAAGCATCTGCGCTAAGCAATTTCTGATTAGCCTCCAGCCACCGGTCCATCGTACCGACATCTATGTTCAACTGATCGGTAACATGATACGCGACAACTAGACGCTTATCGATTAACCGTTGAATCGCATCCGTAATCTCGTACTCCCCCCGCTTGGAAGGTCGAATTTCGTCGATCGCCGTGAAAATATCTTTAGTAAAGGCATACGAACCAAGCACCGCTAAATTGGACTTAGGAATCGTCGGCTTCTCATCAAGACTAATGATTCGCCCATCCCGAATATCCGCGATGCCGTAATCCTTCGGAGCCGTAACATTCGCGAGCAGCAAAGATGCTTGTACCCCGCCAAGCTCGATGTCATCCTTCAGCGCATATAACGGAGCGGAAATCAGATTATCCCCCAGGAGCAGTAAAAAAGCTTCCTCCGAGATAAATGCTTGAGCTTGCTTGACTGCATGCGCAATTCCTTTGGCCTCGTACTGATAGATGTACGAGATTGAAATGCCAAGCGCTTCTCCCTCACCGAATTGCTCACGAATGGCAGCTTCCTGCGATGGATGAATTACTATGCCGACCTGATCTATGCCGAGCTCTATTAATTTCACAAGCGATAATTGCAATAGGGGAGTATTTGCGACAGGTATGAGCGTCTTCGGACGACTATGGGTAAACGGATATAATCGACTTCCTTTCCCCGCACAGAGAATCAATCCCTTCAAAAGCCTCTCTCCCTTCTAATCAACTTCTATTATTCTATGAAAACGGCTTTCACTTGGTATAGGCCGCACACTACGCAAGAAAAAAATGCCGCTGATCTTGATGAAAGCGCCGTGCCCTGCACAAGAGTCTATTCATATCCTACAAAGAAACGCCTATGGAAGACACTGACCTAAGGAGCTGTGGATATTTTGAGAATAGCTCAAATCTCAACCAATACGATTCCTGTCCCTCCGAAGGATTACGGGGGCACGCAGCGCGATGTTCATTATTTGACGGAAGAATTGGTCAGACGGGGGCATGAGGTGTTTCTGTTTGCCAAGAAAGGATCGACCTCGAATGCTACCCAAACGTTTGAATATGAATCGGACGATCCGAAAGAGCAACTCGATTTCATTATAAAAAACCTCCCATCCGATGTGGACATCATTCACGATCACTACGGCATCGTCGCGAAAGCGAATCCGCCCATTCCGACCATCTGTCAGTCCCATTCCAAGGGGATCAAGTCAAACGTGCAGATTCGCGTATACGTAAGCAGATTCATCCTGCGCAAATATGGGAAACGAAAAGGCTACGCGGTCCACAACGGAATCCGTATGGGGGATTACACCTTTAAATCCACCAAACAGAAATACCTGCTCTTCTTGGGAAGATTGATCAAAGAAAAGGGCGTCCATCTAGCCATCAAGGTGGCCAAGAAAACGGGCAGACGGCTCATCATCGCCGGTACGCTGAATGACAAAAAATATTACAACGCTAAAATCAAACCGTATCTGGGCAAACAAATCCGCTACGTTGGCCCCGTGGGAGGAGACCGCAAACACGAGCTTCTTGCCAATGCCAGCTGTGTCCTGTTCACGTCGACTTGGGATGAACCATTCGGTCTTGTCCTCATCGAAGCGCTAGCCAGCGGTACGCCTGTGCTCGGCTTTCGGAAGGGCGGAGTGGCCGAGGTGCTTCGGGGATTACCGCAGCTCTTGTGCAAAACCACATCTGGCATGGCGATGAAGGTCAGATACCGCAAAAGGCTGCCCACAGCCCGCAAATGCAGACGCTATGCGAGAACCCGCTATTCAGATATCATTATGACGGATTCATTCCTTAAGCTGTATCAGAAGATTATCAGCAAAAAATTGTACAAAATCAAAAAAAATACATTATGGAATCGGCGCAAAGCTAAGCTTCAACCTACATCGAATGGAGATGACAACTAAGATGATCACTGTGATCGCCTGTACGATGAGATCCTCCTGCATTGACAACGTATTCGAGAATTACGATCGTCAGCTTTGGAAGAATAAACAAATGATCATTGTCTTGAACAACGACAACATGGATATCGAGCTCTATCGACAGCGGGCAAGCCAATACCCTGAAAACGAAGTCCGCGTATTCCAGCTTTCCCAGAAATTCAAGCTCGGAAAATGCTTGAATTACGCCATCAATCTCGCTGAGAACGGCATCATCGCCAAGTTCGACGACGATGATTATTACGGCCCTAAGTTTCTTAGGGAAACCGCCCGAGCGATTAAACGCGGCAAGGCGTCCATCGTCGGCAAACATACCGCCTTCCTCTACTTCAAAGCGAAGCGGGCGCTGATGGTGTTCCGCCGTGGCGGCGAATGGAAGTATAGCCGCAGCGTCAAGGGCGGCACGCTGGTCTTCCGGAAATCAGTCTGGAAGCGTGTCCCGTTCCCCGAGTTTAAGAAGTCTGGCACCGATTCCGGTTGGGTCGGGCGCTGCGTTCGCAGAGGCTTCCGCGTATATTCCGTGTCCAAAAGGCATTATGTCTGCATCCGAAGAAAAAACAACAACAGCCATACGCAGAAGAAAACCACGTACCGCTATATGTCGCAATGCCGGCTTGTTCGCAAGACGAAGTATTATAGAAGATTTGTCAACTAGATGATCTATAAAAGGAGACAAAGATGATATCCGCGGATACAGATACAGGCGTAACTATCATTACCTCAACGATTCGAAAAGACCTCATGCACAATATGTTCGATAATTACGACCGTCAGGAATGGAGCGTCAAAGAGCTCATTGTAATCATTAATGACAACGACATCGCCATGGGTCCTTATAAAGAACTTGCAAAACAATATGAAAACGTCCGTGTTTATCGGGTAGACGAGTGCAGAAATCTTGGGGCATGCCTCAATTACGCGGTAACCCGTGCCCGATATAGCTATATTGCCAAATTCGATGACGATGACTACTATTCGCCCCAATATCTCGATGAATCTATGTTATTGTTTCTTAAGAAGAAAGCGGACGTCGTCGGCAAACGTTCCAGTTATTTCTTCTTCCCCCATCGTTCCTTACTGCTGCTTCGCAAAACGACAGTCAAGCCATATGGCCGGTGCAGACGAATAGCTGGCCCCACGATCATGTTTCACAAACGGGTATTCAAGAAGGTTGCCTTCTCGACTAAGGTGGTTGCCGGGTCCGATGCGCGATTCGTTCAAGCATGCCTGAAACAAGGATTCAAAGTGTTCACTGCCTCTTCCTACAACTTCGCCGCATACCGCCGCGCAAACCGAAGATCACATACTTGGCAGGTTTCGGATAAGCAGTTGCTCGCTTCCAAAGGCGCCGCGATCATTCGAACGAATGATTTCAAACCTTACGTCGATCGGGCGCTCGATCTTCTGCCCTTACCGGACGGAATAGAAATAAACTAGGTGCAACTCCATGCATGCGAATAAACACCTCCCTATATACTCCGTCCTTGTCGTCCCCTTTCTAATTCAGTTTACTTTTGTAAAGCTCCATTAAATTCGAGGCGGTCAGCTTCCAGTTGAACCGGTTCTGCGCATCCTTCCTGGCCTGCTTAGCGAGTCGGCCGCGCATTTCCGGATCGCGCGCGAGTTTAACGATTTGGGCGGCGAACGCCGATGGTTTGTGGTAGTCTTGCACGAGCAGCCCGTTCCGGTCATGTTGCACGATTTCCGGTATGCCGCCGTTATGGGAGGCGATTACCGGCAGGCCGCTGGCCATGGCTTCGACGTTGACGAGTCCGAATGCCTCGTGCCTCTGCGAAGGACAAACGAAGCAGTCGCCAGTCCGGTAGAACGCCGGCATTTGCTTGCGGGAGAGATTTCCCTTGAACTGGACGGGAACGTTCAGGCTGCGCGCGGTTCTCATCAAGAATGCCTTGTAGGAGGCTTTCCCTGATCCGCCAGCAACCGTTAATCGAAGCGAAGGAATGGATTTAAGCGCTATACCGAAAGCCTTCATCAACGTGGGGACCCCTTTCCGCGGAATGAGCCTACCCGCGAAGAGAAGGTGGAACGGCTTGGAGGAAGACGAGCCGATTGGATGGAATTTTTCCGTATCGACGCCAAGATGTACGAAGCTGATTTTTGCTTTATGCGCGGGAAAGCGACTAATCAAAGACTGCTGCAGCGATTTGCTATTGCCGACGATCAGATTCGCGTGATTGAATTCCGCATTCGCTTTCTGCGTCGTCGTCATGGGGCTGGATACGAATGTCATGGAATGCATGAAGATGGCAATTGGCGTTTTCGGAAACGATTGCCGAAACGCTTTTGCGAAGCTCGGCCTATTGTCGATCTGAATTAGATCGTAGCGATTCCCTTTCACTTTTCTAATCGCGTTTGATAAATACGCTTGCTTCGAACCACCGGATACTCTCAAGATCGTCATGTTGTCGACAATAGATTTACGTGCTAGATTCTTGCGATATAGACTGACGATCGTGACTTGGTGCTCGTTCGAAATTTGCTTCGTGATCTGATAGATGCAGTTCTCCACCGACCCTCCGACCGGCGGAGGTACTGGAATTTGTTCGGGTGCGATGATTAGCAGTTTCATAACATTCTCCTCTCGTCTCTTTGAAGTTGTATTACAAACTATTCGAAGATTCACATATGTTGATAGGCATTGGTCATTTATTGACGAATTTAATAAATCTAACAGCAGCTATCCGCTATATTATCCAATTCGTTCATAATGCTTTTCTATCAATATGTTTTGATTTAATTATGACTCTTTCGCAAATTATTGTAGCTTTTATCACAGAAATCCTCTCCATGATGGCACATGAATTCACTCTACTGGGAGAAAGACCATACAATGCAGGAACATCCAAATCCTGAGGAGTGAAAGAGATGTTCAAAATAAGCTTAGAAACGGCAAAATACTTGCTTGCAATTGCAGAACAAAAAGCCCGGCAAATGGGTTTGTCAAGCGATATCGCAATAGTAGATGAAGGCGCGAACCTAGTTGCATTTCATCGTATGGATAGTGCCAAAATTGCTGGAATCGAAATCTCACAGAATAAGGCTTGGACTAGCGTAGCCATGCAGATGCCGACAGCAAATCTGGCGCAATCGGCTCAGCCTGGCGCTCCTTCGTTTGGTATTAATACTACTAACCAAGGTAAACTTGTCATTTTGGGGGGAGGTATCCCCTTCTTAATAGATAATAAAGTCATTGGTGGTATCGGAGTAAGTGGAGGCACGAGTGCTCAGGATATCGAAGTAGCCAATGCCGCCGTTTTAGCCTTCACGCATATACTTGCAGGTGGAGAAGCATCAATTTCTAGTGCTCGTAACGGGTATTTTCCATTTTTAAAAAGGTAATCGAAGAGTACGATGGAACCACGATTACAGTCTCGAACAACAGCTGCGGGTCACAAGCTTTTCGAGGGGGATTATTCGCTGCCATATCCGTTTGTCGAATCTATGAGCCATCAGTGGCGCTTCTTGCATGTTAAAAAACGGCGCTGATGCACCATGGAGGTGCATCAGCGCCGCAAGAGCAGCTATTCAAATTTCAAAACGACGTTGCCTTTTTTCCCAGGCGCAGCAACAGCTTTCACGGCATGCTTGATTTCGGATAGATCGAATTCCTTATAGCTTGAGAACATGGGCTTCGAATTGCTCCCCACCTCGATGGCGGCTTTCAAGTCTTGCATCCGCTCATCTGCCGTCGTATCTTCTTGCCAAGTCATGATCGTAGCCCCGTGCCATATCTCATCCTCCTTGACTACAGGGATAGGAAAACAATGAATCTTCTTGCTGAAGATGAATCCATTGCATCGGAACCGTGTTGAAAGCTTTGATTACACGAGCGCCAGGAGCATATTGAGTCGTAACTGAAACCGTTACAGTTACAATATAGTTAATAAAAGGCAGCACACGACCTATAGGCATGGGTAACCCGGCGGTCATCACTTGGACAGTGATGACCGCCGGGTTACCTTTATCCTTTATTTAGTTTTCACGAAATCTATTTTGTACAAATCCTCATATTAGTCTCGTTATAGTTCTTCAATAAACTTTACTTCGCATGCACATACAATTCTTCATCTTTTAGATTAGGTGTAGGACCCAAAATATTTTCTAAAGATGTTTCCAACGGAAGACCTTTCTCTGCTTTGACCACCCAGTCATGATTAGCTAATGCGGCTTTTCCTAGTGAAATTAAATCCGAACCTGCCTCAAGCGCCCTTTCGGCATCCTCTGGCTGATCCAGTTGCCCATTAGCGATAACGGTCGTTTTTCCATATTTTTTCGCTAATTCAGCTAGCGTTGAACCGCTATCCCCGAATGCCGGTGCATGGGCATTATATTCAGTGATGTGGATATAATCGGGCTTTTCTGCGCCAATGGCTTCGAAAATGATTCGGGCGTCTTCTTCACCGTTTGCCCACTTGTGCACAAAGTAATTGGCTTTAGCCTGCGAAATTCGAACGCCGACAACAAAACGTTGACCGACTTTTTCCTTAACGGCTCTAATAATTTCGGTTACGAAACGTACACGGTTCTCAGTTGATCCGCCATATTCATCTTGACGCAGATTCGTGAAATCCGTCAAAAATTCGTCCAATAAATACCCGGCTGCCGCGTGAATCTCTACCCCGTCGAACCCTGCTTGCTCGGCTCTTAAAGCTGCTTCCGCAAATTCCGCTATGATGGCTTTGATTTCTTCACGTGTAAGTTCCTTCGGCGTTAAATAATCGCCTTCCCCTCCAAATGCTGGTGATTGCTCACCTAATGGCTTCACGGCCGAAGGAGCCACTGTCCCATTTTTATAAATATTACTCATAGCGAGAGCACCAGCATGGGCAATTTGCATGATAATTTTACTACCCTTAGAATGAACAGCTTCAGTTACTTGTTTCCATGCTCCGACATGCTCAACATTTGCGATTCCTGGTTGATGACTATATCCTTGACTGTATTCTTCATCTGGGTATGTTCCTTCGGTAATCACAAGACCAAATCCACCGGCAGCAAAGCTTTCATAATATCGCGCCATTCTATCTGTTGCATTACCATTCTTTTCGGCAGAAACGCGAGTCATCGGGGCAAGTACTACTCGATTTTTCAAGGTAAGATTTCCCAGATTATATGTGGAAAGAAGTTTTTTAGGTGTTGTCATGAAAAGTATCTCCTTTTATGTCAAAACGTTATTTTTACCAAAAAATCACTAAGTCTCTAAGGTCTACGGCGCGACAATGTTTTCTCCAGTGGAATATAAATAATCTGTTCCTTAGTTCAAGGATTTATACCGCAAGCCAGCTATCTCGCGTGCCTTGCCATGTTTCATAATGACCAAGTGATCCGGCTGATCCAGGTCATCTTTTTCCCCGGTTTGGCTTTGAATCGAATATTCAATTGGACTTGTTGACTCCTCCTCTAGGGTTGTTCGAATCATATCTTTAACCGCGATAATAATTTACTTTGCGGTTCACGTTGATACTTTTTCGGCTGCAGCTGCAGCTCCTTTGGAACCTCCAAAAGGATGAAATAATCATAACCCTGAATGAATGATTTCTCAGTAATGTAGATTACTTTAGAAGCCTGTAACCGAAGGAGAATTGTTCCTATAGAAAAACGACTCGAATATCTTGATTTGCGACAATAGTGATAAGAATGAAACCTCATTTGCAGCCATGGAAGGGCAGGGTGGGTTGACTACGACGAGCAATCCTATCAATCATCTGCACATTTATGATTTAAACAGCGCGGATGCACCTCGTGTAGATTGGGCTAAAACGATCCACGACTCCATTGTGCAACACAAGCATCCATCTAATAGAATCAAATAGTATTTCTGACTGTTGCGAATTGAAGAGACAACAATAAACAGGAGCCTTCCATATGTGGACGGCTCCTTTTCTATTGAATCGACATGCAAAATTACTGTTCGAATCTGGAAAATTTCATTGTAATCTATCTTACTGCTGCCTATGCGGAAATCGTATTAAACTATGGTTGTTGCAGGACGGGCTTGGATGTAAGTTCGATAATATTTATTTAGAAAAGGGGATAACCTATAATGTTCCGATTGTTAATGATCACCTTTGGCATATTTGGAATTATCAATACTGAGCTTGGCATCGTAGGAATTTTACCTCAAGTGTCTGAAGTTTACGGAATCAGCGCTTCTCAAGCTGGTTTGCTGGTCAGTCTATTTGCCTTGGTCATCGCGTTATTTGGTCCGTTTATGACGTTGTTGTTTTCGGGCATCAATCATAAGAAAATGATGGTTGCAGTACTATCCATTTTCGTTCTAAGCAGTGTAGTTGGTGCTTTTGCTCCTAACTATCCGATTTTAATCATTGCTAGAATTATTCCGGCCTTTCTGCATCCCGTTTATTTCTCTGTCGCCTTTATTGCCGCAGCCAATTCGGTAACTAAAGAGCAAAGTATGAAGGCCGTCGGTAAAGTATTCATGGGGGTTACCGCTGGACTCGTGTTTGGTATTCCGGTTACCACTTTTATTGCAGACGTATTTTCACTTCAATCCGCATTGTTGTTCTCGGGAGCCATTAACGCACTTGCAATGATCGGCATTGCGGCCTTTATTCCTTCTATGCCTGTCCATGGGAAAATGTCCTATTCAACACAACTTGGCATATTGAGAAGACCTCAAGTTTGGCTTAGTTTGATCGCCTCTTCTTTAATTATGTCCGGCGTATTTTCCGTATACAGCTACTTTGCTGAATATCTGGGTCAAATCACTCATATGTCAGGAAAACAAATCAGTTTGATGTTGATCGTATATGGTGTTGGCGGTATGTTTGGCAATATAGTAGCCGGATATTTGTTTAGTAAAAACATGATCAGAACCGCATTAATTTTCCCCTTTGTTTTCGGTTTTATTTACTTGATGGTTGACTTCTTTGGCCGATATTCGATTCCTATGGCCTTGCTTGTCTTGCTTTGGGGCATTATCACCACCATCAGCCTAAACTTTACTCAGTTATGGATTACATCCATCGCTACCGATGCACCTGAGTTTTCCAATGGTTTAGTTGTATCCTTCACTAATTTAGGCATCACGCTCGGCACTTTTGTAGGAGGTTTATTCATTTCTTATCTGGGTCTTGAACAGATTGCCTGGAGCGGTATCATCCTACTGGCCCTGGGAGTGATTATGATCGTATGGAGAGTCCGACGTTATGATATGAAGATGAGTTTGCCTCACTAAATAGGGTAGGGTCCCGCTGCTTCAATTGAATCAGCGGGACTTTTTTCATTTCAAATAGTGAATTTTATCTTTCACGGTACCTGAACCGTTTCTTAGCACATGCTGAAAAGCCTGGAACTCCTCATGTTCCCTTGGGAATTTATTGGTCGCAGCAAACTATCGTCTCCCGGCCGCAATGCTAGTTTTACTTATTTTCTTAGTGGTTGTAAGGCTCCCGACCAAGCAACCACCTGATCCAACATGCTGTCCACCGTCGCTACGTGATGCGGTGACGGTTTAAACACACTGTAATTCTCAAAATCATCACGAAGTGAAAGAGCAACTTGCGCACGAACATCTGCTATTTGCAGCTCTCCCATAATAAGCCGTAAATTTTCCACTGCTCGTGATCCCCCAAGACTGCCGTACCCGACGAAACCAGCAGCTTTATTGTTCCATTCTTGAAATAGAAAATCGATTGCATTTTTAAGAGCTCCCGATGTCGCATGGTTGTATTCAGGAGTTACAAATACGTAGCCATCAAAAGAGGCTATTTTTTCAGACCAGGCTTTTGTATGTTGTTTTGAATACGGTTGTCCCATAGCCGGTGGAATCGGCTCATCGTACATAGGTAAGTTGAACTCGGCGATATCCACCAGTTCATACTCAGCGTCATTTCTTTTTTTAGCAATATCGTAAGTCCAGCGAGCTACTGCCTCTCCGTTTCGACCGGGACGCGTGCTTCCAATAATAATTCCAATTTTAATCATTAAATAGCTCCTCCATTATCTAGTCATTTCTAAAATAAGTTTCGCGATGTTCATCCTAATTATTCTCAGAGCACACAAAGAAAACATCCCATTCAACAGAATTCAAACCCTCGTCACAATTCATGTGAAAATAATCACATAGATCGGCTATAATAATCGTGTAACCACCACATCACATCTACATGAGAGAAGGGATCCTATTGGCCGGTCATCAGCAAAACCCGAAAGACAGCAACCGAGTAGCCAAACAAGAGAAACGCCTTATCCTGCTTTGCATCATCGTTGCGGTCATTATGCTTCTCTCTCTATCTCGATATGTGTTTAAATAATTAATATCCATTCATTACTACATCAAGCAATTGGAGGGATTACATATGCTGCTTAGCAGTTACGATCCGGTCATGTACAGCCGAATGCTCACAGGACTCACGCTTGCTTTCCATATTATTTTCGCAACGATTGGTGTCGGGGTGCCGCTTATGATTGCGCTCGCCGAGTGGATCGGGATCAAACGCAATGATGAGCATTACTTGCTTATGGCTCGCAGATGGGCACGGGGCTTCGTCATTACGGTTGCGGTTGGCGTTGTCACCGGGACTGCGATTGGTCTGCAGCTCAGTCTGTTGTGGCCAAGCTTCATGAAGGTAGCCGGTCAGTCCATCGCGCTTCCGCTCTTTATGGAGACGTTCGCCTTCTTCTTCGAAGCCATCTTTCTCGGTATCTACCTCTACACTTGGGACCGATTCAAGAGCAGAATGACACACTTCTGGCTGCTCGTTCCCGTCGTTATCGGCTCGTCCGCTTCGGCCTTCTTCATTACAGTCGTCAATGCATTCATGAATGCGCCTGCCGGGATCACCGTGAAAGACGGCAAAATTACAGAAATATCACCCTTCGGTGCAATGCTGAGCCCGGCGATGCCGACCAAAGTCTCGCATGTGCTCGTTACAGCTTACCTGACCTGCGCGTTCGTGCTTGCTGCGATATCCGCTTGGTCCCTGCTTAAAGGCCGCAATCATGTGTACTATAAGAAAGCGCTCAAGTTAACGATGGTTTCCGCCTTCATCTTCTTAATTTCCAGTGCCATCATCGGCGACTTATCCGGCAAATATCTAGCTAAATATCAGCCGGAGAAGCTTGCAGCTATGGAGTGGCATTTCGAAACGACATCCGAAGCACCGCTCGTGCTTGGTGGGATTCTAACCGAAGACAATGAGGTCAAATATGGTCTCAAAATCCCGTTCGCGCTTAGTATTCTCGCCCATGGCGTGCCTAATGCGGAAGTTACCGGATTGAATGACATCCCGGAAGATGAGCATCCGCCGCTTTATATTCATTACCTGTTCGATCTGAAAATGGGCTTCGTTGCGATGATGGTCTTAATCGCATCGGCATTCATGCTCCTCCTGTGGCGCAAGCGCGAGCTCGCATTCAGCAACAAATGGATACTCCGCGGCATCATATTAGCGGCTCCGCTAGCGATGTTGACCATTGAACATGGTTGGATTTTCTCGGAGGTTGGCCGTCAACCTTGGATTCTTCGCGGCATCATGCGCACTTCGGAAGGCGCAACGGTATCCGATCATGTGGACACGATGCTGTGGGTATTCGCACTGCTATACATTGTACTTGCCATCTCATCGGTCACCGTCTTAACCCGCATGTTCCGCAGCAACTCGGCTGAGCAAGAAATCGAGGCTAAAGGCATTAAAGGGGGCGACGAACAATGAGCTACGAAGTACTTGGCATAACCGTCCTCTGGATCTTCCTGTTCGGTTACTTGATTGTCGCTTCGATTGATTTTGGCGCAGGCTTCTTCAGCTATTACAGCACCATTACGGGCAAACGCCACGTAATCAACAATATTATTGAACGTTATCTCTCGCCGGTATGGGAAGTGACGAACGTCTTTCTCGTCTTCTTCTTCGTTGGCATGGTGGGATTCTTCCCGGACACGGCTTACTATTACGGTACCGCCCTGCTCGTTCCGGGTAGTATCGCTGTAATCCTGCTGGCCATTCGAGGCTCGTATTACGCTTTCAACACGTACGGCACGAACAAAAACAACCGCTTCTACATGCTGCTCTACGGTGCAAGCGGTCTGCTTATTCCCGCTTCCTTGTCTACCGTGATGACGATTTCGGAAGGCGGCTACATTGAAGTAAGCGATTCCGGTCAAGTCAGCTTCCTGTTCAGCAAGCTGTTCCAAAGCACGTATTCGTGGACGGTAGTGCTGCTGGCGCTAGTGAGTGTACTCTATATCTCGGCTATGTTTCTCAGCTATTACGCTAATCGCGCGAATGATCGCGGTGCCTTTGAGGTGGTGCGCAAATACGCGCTCGCATGGAGTGCGCCTACGATTCTAAGCAGCCTGCTCGTATTCTTCGCTATTCGCGGTCATAACGCGGAGCATTACCAACGGATGACGGAACACGCGTGGATGTTCGTGGTATCCTTCGCCTGCTTCTTGATCGCGGTCTATCATGTATGGACGCGCAAACGACTTGGACTCTCCTTCATCTTCGTCATGCTCCAGTTCGGCTTCGCGTTCTTCGGTTATGGCGCTGCTCACTTGCCGTACATTCTATATCCTTATTTAACGATTCACGATAATTTCACCAGCGAGCCGATGGCTATTGCACTGATTTCCGTCTTCATCCTCGGACTGCTGCTGCTCGTTCCGTCGCTGTATCTGCTCATGCGGTTGTTCTTGTTCGATACCAAATATGTGCAAGGCAAGCGCGGCAAATAACCCTACCGGAGGAGGCTGAACCGAAATGGAGCAATTTCTGATCTTCGTCGCACCGTTTCTAGTTGTTATATTATCTGTAGGATTTCTGTTCTTGTGGGGTGCCCGGAAGCCGAAACCGAAACGTTAATTTGTCATAAGAATCGGCCTAATCGCACACGATAGATGAGTACAATCCAGCGATCACACTCATTGATGAAGGAGCATTCACCGACTATGACATCTTCGAAGAACCGCAGAGAGAACGCTTGGAAGAGCCGTAAGCAGAACCAGAAGCCGCATGGCGAGGTCAAATCGTTGGCCGAGATTTCTGATGAAGGCACCTCCGGCGTAGCCGGCTATGAGAACGCCCGCAATAACGGCGACTAGTCCGCAATTAAGAAGCCTCCATCACGGATCGTGATGGAGGCTTCTCTTTGCAGCAGTCGCTCGCGATGATTTTTCAGCGCCAAGCCGTACATCAATTATCTCGCAGCCGCCGCTTCTGCCCTTGCCAGATATGCCGCGCTCATAAACGTTTGCTCGAACTGCTCGATCGATAACGGTCTGCTATGCCAGTATCCTTGCATATCCGTACAACCCAGCTCGCAGAGGCGCTCGGATTGCTGCTCCGTTTCTACCCCTTCGGCCAATACCTGCAGCTTCAAGCTGCGCGCCATGGCAATGATCGCTTCCACAATCGCGGTATCCTCCCCTGCACCGGAAATATCCTGTACGAAGGACTTGTCAATCTTGAGCGTATCGATTGGAAACCGTTTCAGATAACATAAGGACGAATAGCCCGTTCCAAAGTCATCAATCGAAATCGAAACCCCTAGCTGCTTCAATGCATGGAGTTTGCTGACGATCGTCACATTATGCTGCATGGCCATACTTTCGGTAATTTCCACAACCAAATAGCTGGCATCAAGGCCGGTTTGCTCCAGCACACGAACAATCATATCCACGACTTGATCTTGATTAAACTGAATGACGGAGAAATTAACAGCCACCGGAATCCGAGGGAGGCCTGCATCATGCCAGTCTTTCATTTGCCTGCAGGCCATGTGCAGAATCCATTCGCCAAGCACGATAATGTGACCGGTGCTCTCGGCAACCGGAATGAACTCGCACGGCGAAACCGTTCCCAGCACCGGATGCTCTAAGCGGGCCAACGTTTCTACACCGATTAAATGACCTTGCTGCGCATTGAATATCGGTTGATAAACGAGATGGAAGGCCTGCTCTTCAATCGCGGCCGGCAGCGCCTTCTCGATGTTCATCCGCCTTGCCTGACAATGGTTCATCGACCATTCGAAGAACTGGAATTGATTCTTTCCTTTCTCCTTCGCCGCATACATCGCCGTATCCGCATTCTGCAGCAGCATTTCCAGCGTCTCGCCATCCTCCGGATAAATCGCAATGCCAATACTGGATGTAATGAAAATATCCTGACCATCCACCTGGATCGGCTCGGCCACTCGTCTTATTAAGGTTTCCGCCATGAGCTCCAGCTCCGAGCGGTTACAATCCTGAATGATCGCCACAAACTCATCCCCGCTTAAGCGCGCAACCTTGCGATTGTCACCAATCGTCTCACTGAGCACAGCTGCAAAATGCTGCAGCAGCCGGTCTCCCATCAAATGCCCCATCGTGTCGTTAATCAGCTTGAACCGATCCAGATCCAGAAACATAAGCGCCGCCTGCTGCCCTCTGGCGCTCACGCTTATCAGCAACTCGGGATAAGAGAGGTTGAACCAATTTCGGTTCGGCAGCCCGGTCAGCATATCGTAATAAGCCAGCTGCCTGATCGTATTCTCGTAACTTTTCTTAACCGTAATATCCCATGCGATCGTTTGAATCAAGGCTTGTCCGGCAAAATGAACCAGAATCGACTTCGCTTCAATATCGATCATCGTCCCATTCAGCTTATGCATCTTCAGCTCAATGGAATCTCCATTGGCCGATCCGTTCTGCACACGCTCCAGCCACTGCGCAGCCGATGCCAGGCTTTCAGGATGAACCAGCTCCAGGAAACCTCTCCCGATCAAGCCATCCTCCTCGGCACCGAATATACGCAGCGCCGCTTCGTTCACGAAGGAGATGGCGCCTTGATCATGAACGAGAATGGGCTCCGGCGAGAAATCGATCAGCTTCCGATAGCGCTCCTCACTCTCGCGCAGCGCTTCTTCTACAATTCGGCGCTCCGTTAAGTCTCGCAAATACATCGTGAAGACGGGGAATTTCTCTCTGCGGATACGGGTGACGATAATTTCTGCTGGAAATTCGCTTTGATACCCTCGCGGGAGCATCGTCTCTATCCGTTTGCCAAGCACCGTTATATCACCGCTGCACAGCATTCCGTTCTTCGACGTCATATCTCGAGGCAGCCCAGGCATCAGCACCTCTTCAATCGATTTGCCGATGACCTCGCTTCGCGAATAACCGAAGAGGTTCTCCGCTGCCGGATTAAATTCAAATATGGCTCCTTTATGATCAAACATGATTAGGCAGTCGATCACCGACTCCAGTATCGAGCCTTTAAGCGACAATTGCTCGGACAGCTTCTTATCGACATTCATCGAGCTGATCAAGCTGACAGCCATAATCACGATTGTGCCAAAGGCTACATAGATCGCCATTTCGATAAAATCCATTGCCTGCGCATCGGCCGTACGACTTAGCATATTGACCGGCATCGACATTCGAGCCGCTGACATGCCCGTATAATGCATACCTGTGACAGCGATACCCATGATGAAGCCGCTCAGCCAATAATGATTATTTCTGCGGAAGGAGAAAAGTAAGGCAACAATCGATGCCAGCACGGCAATAAGTATCGAAAGTGTGAAGATATAGGGGCTATAAGTAACCGTAATTCCCGTCAAGGCATACATGCCAATGTAATGCATGCCGGTGATTGCAAGCCCCATAATGGTACCACCCACAATCAGTCTCAGCGTACCGCGACCGGAATGGCTGGCAATACCGAAACCGATAAAAGCGCCGACAATAGAAACACCAATCGATACGAGAACGGTTACAAAATCATAGGTCACTCCGCTTGGCAAATGAAAAGCGAGCATCGCGATGAAATGCATCGACCAAATCCCAACACCCATAACGACTGCTCCGCCCAGCAGCCATCCTCTCTTCTTCCAGCCCTCAGACAACAGCACGCGTCTGGCTATATTCAATGCCGTATAGGAAGCGAACAGCGCAATAATAAACGACAGACATACCAAGAACCAGTTGTAGCTTCCTTCGATATGATTATGCACCATTTCGATACCCCCCAGGGAGTGTTACTTGAAACGTCGTGCCCTCTCCCATCTTGCTGGCAATAGAAATTGTCCCGCCATGACTGGAAATGATTTTGTTGCTGATCATAAGTCCAAGTCCAGTTCCCTGCTCCTTCGTCGTATAAAAGGGTCTTCCCACCTGCTCAAGCACTTCCCCCGGAATACCGCAGCCAGTGTCTGCAATCGAGGTTATCAACTGGTTGCCGACCCGTTCTACGGCAACCCGAATTTCGCCGCCGCCCTCCGTTGCTTCGATTGCGTTCTTGATGAGATTGATAAATACTTGTTTGATCTGGCTTTCATCGCAATAGACATGCAGCTCCGGCTCCGAGAAATGCAGCTTGATATCCACATTGTTTAGATTAGCCTGTGATTCCAGCAGCGTATAGACAGCGGCTAGCAGCTCACATAGATTAGTCGCTTGAAACCGGCTGATTTGCGGCTTCGCAAGCAGGAGCAGCTCGTTGATGATGCCTTCCATGCGAACAATCTCAGACGTAATAATGGTGACATACTCCATTTTGGTCATCCCGTTCTGAAACAGCTTCATAAATCCTTTAATCGCCGTAAGCGGGTTTCGAATCTCATGTGCGATACCTGCAGCCAGCTGGCCTGCCATCGACAGCTTCTCCGACTCCACAATGAACGACTCTTGCTCTTTGCGCTGCGTCAGATCCGTGAAGTTTATAACAACACCGGCTTGTTCACCTTCACCTTTACCTTGCATAGGCGTAATATGATATTCCACCGGGAACGTCGAACCATTCTTCCGGCGAAACAAGTCATCCGCCACATATTCAGCGTTGCCGGTGCGATGAACCTTCTCGATAGGGTCCCATTCCTCACCCGCAGGCTTAATAGCCCGAAGCCCAACCTTACGCCCGAGTACTTCGTTCGCCTCAAACCCGGTTAAGTTCACAGCGGCTTGATTCCAGAAGATAACCTTGCCACGCTCGTCCAAACGGTAGATCCCCTCAGCCACAGAATCTAAAATATGCGAATAGGCTTCATTCATCCGTTTAAGTCGTTCTTCACTTTGCTTTAAGCGGCTGTCAATCATCATAATGACGATCGAATACATGCAGATGACGGAAACGATCAAACTTATGCTAATGGCGAGAAAGAACTGATTTTGCGATAAAGCCACAGATTCACCTGCATGCAGCGTTGTAATGCCATGCATCATGGGCATATTGCTGTAATGCAGAAATTCAATAGCGACGGATAGCGATAGAGCGTGGATGAACTGCCGCAACCGGCTTTGCCGATGGAGTTGGAATCGCTGTCTTGTGAAGATGAAACCAAGCACGAGAGCCAGAACGACGATTGAAATAAAACCTGTGGATGACTGATAATGAAGCGTCGCATGGGCTTTGATGGCTCTCATCCCGATGTAGTGCATCCCTACGATGCCACACGTCTGTACCAGGCTGCCTAGAACGAGCAAGCTTGTCCGATTTCGCCCTGAAGCACGTTCGAACAAGAGAAGCGCTAACGCCGACAAGACGATTAAAACACCCATCGAGAGAAACACATAACCGAAATGATACATCACCTTAACCGGGAACGGATACGCCAGCAAGGCCACAAAGTGCATGGACCAAACCCCGATACTAAAAACAAAAGCAGCACTCATAAGCCAAAAGAAAGTCGTGTACCTGGCTGCATTCATGCGCCCGTAAAGATGAAAGAGGATTAAGGAAGAGCTGAATACGAGTACGAATGAAATGGCGACGAGTGCGATGGGTGCCATGCTAACCTTCCTCCGGATCATTGACTTAGCATGCAGGATGCAAAATGGCAATAAAAAAACCACCCGAATAGGATGGATTCCATCTACTCGGCAGCCTTGTCTACCTTAGCATCACAGAAAGTGATCCCTTAGGCCACGGCTTTGCGTCCCATAGTTTCCTATGGTTTGCCCTTATCTTAGGTATTTAGTTGTAAAATTTTTCTAGATTATTCGTTTTTAATTCTCATTATAGGTGTTTTCACAGAACTGTACAGAGCGAATAACGTAGAACTTTGACTGATTTTGTCGAACTCCCAAAAAATATGTAACATCATTAACGATGCAAAAAAAGCCGAAGATGACAAGGCCATCTCCGGCTTCATTGGTTGTTCTACTACTCGAAGTATACAGCCTTGCCCGTACGGGAAGACTCGTAGATCGCTTCAAGAATTTCGGAAACCACAAGCGCTTGCTCTGGTTTAACGAAAGTTTCTTTGTCGTTCTTAACTGCATCGATCCACATGCTAGCTTCAAGAACTTCTGCAGTTTCGCTCGCGCCTTCATAGAAAGCAACGCCGCCGCTGTTCAGTTCAACTTTGTTTACATATAGGCGGCTGTTGTGCTCGCCATTGAAACGAAGACCGTCTTTCATGTCAGCGCCTGCTTTAGTACCGCTGAGGGAAACTTTAGCCTCATCGACTTCAAGCGAGTTAAGCGCCCAGCTGGATTCAAGGATTACAGTTGCACCGTTCTCCATTGTGATCATAGCGAAAGCGGAATCTTCAACTGTGAATTGTTTTGGATCCCATGGGCCCCAAGCATTCGCAGAATTCTCGTTTTGGGACAGCTTGTGGTAAGCGCGGCCAAGAACGACTTTCGGCTTGTAGTTGTCCATCATCCACAATACAAGGTCAAGTGCGTGAGTACCGATATCGATAAGCGGTCCGCCGCCTTGTTTCTCTTCATCCAAGAATACGCCCCATGTCGGAACAGCACGACGACGGATTGCATGTGCTTTAGCGAAGTAAATTTCGCCAAGCTCGCCTGCATCGCAAGCTTCTTTCAGGTAACGGCTGTCTGCGCGGTAACGGTTGTTGTAACCGATGCTGAGTTTTTTGCCGGTACGTTGTGCTACTTCAAGCATTTTACGAGCGTCAGCAGCTGTTTTAGCCATTGGCTTCTCGCAAAGCACGTGTTTGCCAGCTTCCAATGCGTCGATGGAGATAACCGCATGGGAATCGTTAGGCGTACAAACGTGGATGACGTCGATCGATCCGTCTTGAAGCAATTCTTTATAGTCAGAATATACTTTTGCTTCTTCTGTACCGTATTTCGCTTTTGCTTGTTCAGCCTTCTCAACAATGATATCGCAGAAAGCTACGATTTCAGCGTCTTTGACTTGGGCCAAACTTGGGAGATGTTTACCGTTGGCGATACCGCCGCAGCCAATAATGCCTACACGTACTTTTGACATTTTAAATTTCTACCTCCATGAGCCTCGAAATGATATAATTTGTAGTATGTGTGTCAGCTAGATAGAGAGACATACAATGACTACAGTATATCCGAACTTGTCCACTAAAATATAGGCGCTATATAGGTATGGTTTTATGTGATTTTGTTATTGAAGGGATGGTACCGTGGAATTTTATAATGAGAAGGTCGTTTACGAGAACCCGCTGCTCTCCATCAAAGTGTTCCAATCCCTGCGGAATAACGATCTATTTATCAATTGGCATTATCATCGAGAAATCGAATTGCTGCTTGTGATCACCGGCGAACTTGACGTAAATATTGAAGATGAGTGCATAAAACTACAAACGGGCGACATCGCATTGATCGGTGCAAGGCAGCTTCATCGCGATCGCAGCATGAGCAGCCCGCTGAATTATATCGTCTTGCAGTTCGATTTGGAGCAATTTATTGACCAAAGCTCAATGCCTTATATGCGATTTTTCTCCGAAACGAAGAATCCGCTCAGCCGAGCCAACTACATTTTTCAAGAAGATGAATCCGCACGAGCAGAGGCGTCGGAATGTATCCGCGGCATTCTGCAAGAAGTCACGACCAAGCAAAGCGGGTATGAGCTTGCCGTCAGCATGTACATAAAGAAGCTGCTCCTTCTGCTCATCCGGGGAGATTCCAGGAAAGTGCTTGCTGATCATGATGACTTTGATCGTGCTCGTCTGCGAGGTGTGATTGACTATGTGGAAGAACATCTGACCGACCGCATCCAAGTAGAAGAAGTTTCGAAGCTCGCCAATATGAGCTACTATTATTTTGTGAAATTCTTCAAGAAGGCGATCGGGATGTCCTTCACAGAGTATGTGAATTATCGCAAGATCAAATGGGCCGAACGTATTCTGCTCACGAAGGACCTCAGCGTCTCCGAGGTAGGGGACCGGATCGGCATGCCGAACATGGCCCATTTCTACAAAATGTTCAAGAAATACAATGATTGCTCCCCAAAGCAATTTCAGAAGAAAATGCTGGAGTGGAACCGCGCTTAACCGTAATGTCCAGGAAATCAGCCCAGCCGATGGAATTGTTGTTTCATGAAAGTCAGACTAGCCGATAATTCCTCGTCTGGTTGCTGAAGGCTGCATTCCGCGGAAATTCCGCCCTTGTAGCCTGCTGCTGTCAGCTGTGCGGCAAAGTCCGCGTATGGATATCGCCCGGTTCCCGGTGATAGTCTGCCCGTATCTGCGATGTGAATATGCGCAAGCCAGTCCTTATTAGCAGTCAATGTGTCCAGCGCTTCGCTATCCTCATCCATGTGATAGAAATCAGCCAGCACCCGAATGGCAGGATGATTAATTTGTTTCGCCAAATAAACAGCTTCGGCCACAGAGCCGATCAGATTCGTCTCTTTCTTGTTCAGCGGTTCAATAGCCAGCGTTACGCCGCTTCCCGTAAACTCCTCCGAAATCCAGCTAAGTAAGTGAAGCATCTGGTCCTCCGCCCGATTACGCTCCCATCCATCCGGAATGTTGCGCGCTCCCCCACTTCCAAGCACGGAAATTTTCGCACCGATCTCATTCATCGCTTGCGCAGCACGATATACATAGCGCCGGATACGCTCTGGTTCTACATTGTGACCAACCACTTTAATATCCCCTGGGAAAAATAAGTTAAACGCATAAACAGGCAGTGGACTTTCCTTGTAAGCACGCAGCAATTCTTGATGCAAGGCTTCGTTCTCCAACTGCAGAGCGGACAGAGGACACTCGATGTAGTCAAACCCGTATTTGTGAAGCAGCTCCGCGTCCTCGATCCCTCTGCACCAACCATAAGCAACCATTCTCTAAGCACCTCCATTAGTTTCTAAAGTGATTTTACCATTATTTGCTTCGATAATAGACAAAAAAAAGTTCACCTTATTTAGGTGAACCTAGCTTCTTCGGCATAACCAGCTTATAGCCTACGCCGCGTATGGATTCAATTTCGACCGATTGCTGGCCCAGTTCCAATTTCTTGCGCAAGGAGCTGACATGGACGTCTACCGTTCGCTGTCCGCCGAAATAGTCGAAGCCCCATACGACATTCATAAGATCATCGCGGGTAACGACAACGCCGGGACGTTGAACAAGATAGAGCAGCACTTCGAATTCCTTCGGCCGCAGCGGTACGGTTTCGCCATTAAGGACGACCTCATAGCGTTCCGGATAAATCGATAAATCACCGGCCGTTATGACTTTGTCCGTGGACTCCGTCAGCTTGCCTTCATCTTGACCGGTTCTGCGGAGCACCGCAGATACACGCGCAAGAAGCTCGGCCACGCCGAATGGCTTAGTCATATAATCATCGGCGCCTCGCTTAAGGCCTTGCACAACTTCTTCTTCCGCATTGCGGGCTGTCAGTACGATAACCGGCGTACGGTTGCCACTCTGCCGCAAGCGGGATAAGATCTCGAAACCGTTCATGCCTGGCAGCATGATATCTAGAATGATAAGATCAAATGCGCGCTGCAAAGCAACCTGCAAGCCTTCTGCACCATGATCAATGACAGTCGTGTCATAACCTTCCTGTGAAAGGTTATACGAGAGTAATCTGGCTAACGTCGGCTCATCCTCAATGACCAACACTTTCTGTGACATGTTGACCCCCTGGCTTCCACGCATGCCGCTGCTAATACTCGGCATGGTAACTCGTTCTACGTTCATAACCATGATAGCATTGTTCAGAGGAAGGGGAAACCCCAATTACTGGCTCATTGCTATTGTAGGACCGGCAGCTCAATCGTAAACGTCGAGCCGCTGCCCACTCGGCTCTCTACAGATATCGTTCCTTTGTGCAGCTCAACAAGATGTTTCACGATCGACAACCCCAGCCCGGTGCCGCCTGAACTGCGGGATCTTGCCTTGTCCACTCGGTAGAAACGCTCGAATATTCGCGGCAAATCTTTCTTCGGTATACCGATACCTGTGTCGGATATGTGAATACGCACGGATTCGTAATTGTCCCCGCCAACCGGTTCAACGACGATGGAAACACTACCACCTTCAGGCGTGTAGTTAATTCCGTTCGAGAGCAGGTTCATGATGATTTGTCGCAGGCGATCTTCATCTGCCTCCACATAAACATCCCGATCTGCTTTATAAGATAATCGAATTTGCTTCTGCAACCCTTCTGCACGCATCAGTTCCACCGTCTTCTCCACGAATGACGCCAGCTCGATCGGCGAGAATTGCAGCGGTACTCGGCGGGACTCAATCTTGGACAATTCCAAGATGTCGCCGATAAGCCGGTTCAAGCGGTCGCTCTCGTCATAAATGATTTGCAAGAAGGAGCGTGCGGTCTCCGGATCATCCACGGCGCCGCCAAGTAGCGTCTCCGCGAAACCTTTTACCGCAGTAATCGGTGTCTTCAGCTCATGTGACACGTTCGCAACGAACTCGCTGCGCATCCGTTCCAGTCTGCGAATGGCCGTCACATCTTGTAGGACAAGCAGGACGCCGCCGAAGGAATCATCATCTTCGAAGATAGGCACCAGATTGAGATCAAGCAGCCTCTCCTCCGGATAATAGAAGGTGACCTCTTCGCGCAGATGCTCCTTGCGCTCGATCGCCTCTTGAATAATTTGCGACAGCTCATACTGCTGTTTGGCCACTGTGAAATGATGGCCAACCAACTCGCGTGTTGAGAACCCTAGTACTTCCTCTGCCCGCCGATTGAGCAGCACAATATGCCCGCTCGCATCGATCATGACAACGCCGCTGATCATATTGTCCAAGACGCTGGCCAATTGGCTTTCGTTCTGATGAATTCGCGTCATCTGCACTTGCAGCGAATCTGCCATCGCATTGATGGCAAGCCCCAGCTCGCCAATCTCGTCGTTACGCTTCACATGAACGCGCGCCCGATAATCGAGGCTCTTAATTCGCTTCGCGACGCGAGTAATCTGTTCAAGCGGACGCGTTAATCCGAGTGCGACACGGTAGCTGATAAGTGCAGCTGCTATAAATAGAATGAGCAGCCCCAATACAAGAGTTATCCAAATGCGCTGTACGCTCTCGTCCACCTTCTGCAAGCTGAGTGCCATTCGGATAATGTCCGAATTCGGATCATCGGGGTGAACAAGCATCGCCACGTAAAGCAAATTCTCATTAATGGTGTCGCTGTACCGTGTCGTACGCCCTACACCGTCTTTCTTGGCCTCCATCACTTCTTCTCGCTTCAGATGGTTGTCCATCGTTGTCGGATCATGATCGGAATCGCCAAGAACTACGCCATCGCCGCGAATGAAGGTAATCCGCGTATCCGTAATCTTCTTAAGCCGCTTGGCGTGGCTCGTGTAGTAACTGTAGACCGACGCCGGTTCCCCGCTTTGCCAGTCCATTTGATCGAGAATAATCTTCATTTCGCGCACCATATTTTCTTGCAGCGCATCCAGATGATTTTCCTTATACGTCTTGCCCATAAATAAACCGGCTGCCAGAACGGCAAGTCCGATCATACCGATCAGAATCATCGTTAGCCGCACGCGAAAGCTATTCATCTTCTCCTACCTCCATGCCGGGTTGCTCCATGTACCATCCATCGTACCTTGTTCTCAGCCGCCTGCGCCAGCACTGCGTTTGTTAAGTTTTTGTAAAATGTAATGATGCAGCGTGGCAAGCGGCTGTTGAATCAGAATCGACAGCACAACCGGAACAGCGGCCAGCGGGCTAAAATAGCCCATTGCAAGCACTACGCCAAGCGAAATGTTCCGCATACCGGTCGCATAGGAAACCGTGACTTGTACCTCACGACTCCGGTAATGCGTTGTACCGAAATAGCCAATTGCATAACATAAGCCCACCATGACCAAGGCCGCAGGCACTACCTTCAACAGATCACCGCGAAGCGCTTCTGTGGAAGGAGCAATGGCTGCCGCATTCAGCATGACGACTGCTGTGAAACACAGCTTGGACAAGGGCGGAGCGTAGGGCTGAACGGCTTGTTGAATGCGTCCTTTGGACCACTCATGCAAAGCAACACCAATTATCGTTGGCGCCACGATAAGGAGCATTAAGTCGCCCATCATCGCCATTGTGTTGGTCTCTACGTCGGTACGAAACAGCAGATGAATGCCGGTTGGCACTACAATCGGACTAAGCGCCGAATCGATGACGACCATAGCCAGCATAAGCGGGACACTTCCGGCCGACATTCCAACCCACAGCACGGTTGAAATACCAAGGGGGATTATCGTGAATAGGACAAGTCCCACAACGTAAGGAGAATCCGGCCCGAATAGCATATACCCTAGTGCGTATGCTACAAGCGGAGAAAGCACATGTGCCAGCAGGAAGGTCCAAATCATCACGCCAGGTCGATTCAATACAGCTTGCAGCTGCTGCAGGCCGCATCCGATCGCCATCGTCAGCGTGACGAAGGCGAAGCAATAAGGCACTGCATTCACGTATTTGTGCAAATACGGAGAAAAAAAGAATCCCAGGATAAGTGATCCAGGGATAATAAGAAACATCCATTGTTCATACCTTCGATTGAAGGCGAGTCCGAAGCTGCGCGTACCGCATCCCTCATTCTATTGTCTACTTTGGTAATTATTTAAATACAGGCTCTTTAAATTGGGCAAGCTTAGCAAAAGAATCTTTGTCTACATCCGCGTGCAAGCTGTTGCCATGGGAATCCATCGTTACTACTGCAGCGAAGCCTTCTGTCTTCAGATGCCACATCGCCTCTGGAATACCGAATTCCATAAAGTCGACGCCGTTCACATTCTTGAAGCATTCTGCGTAGTACTGTGCCGCACCGCCGATTGCATTCAGATAAACCGCACCATGCTCCTGCAGCGCAGCGAGCGTCTTCGGTCCCATTCCGCCTTTGCCGATAACCGCGCGGATACCGAATTTCTTAATGATATCGCCTTGGTAAGGCTCCTCGCGAATGCTTGTCGTCGGTCCAGCTGCTTTCACATGCCAGCCGCTATCATCCTTCATCATTACAGGTCCGCAGTGATAAATAACGGAGCCATTCAAGTCAATCGGCGCGTCATGATCCATCAGGTGATGGTGAATCGCGTCACGGCCCGTGTGCATTTCTCCATTAATGATGACGATGTCGCCAACTTGCAAGCTGCGTACATCTTCTTCGGAAAGCGGCGTGTTCAGCACCACTTCGCGGCGTGCCGCGTTCTCCGTTACCGCCTCAGCCGCTTCATCAGCCGCCTGCGATTTCATCGGCGTATCGGAACCGTTCGGATAAATCCAGGATTTGATCTCACCGCTGTCTGCAGAGAGCAATACGCCTTGACGGCGGTAAGCCCAGCAGTTGTACGCAACGGAGACGAAATAGCTCGCCGGCAGACGGTTCATGACGCCGACTTTACAGCCGAGCAAGGTCACTTGGCCGCCGAAGCCCATTGTCCCGATACCAAGCTTGTTGGCATTCTCCATTACATATTCTTCAAGTTGAGCAAGCTCGGGAATCGTATTCGTATCATCGGTATGACGGAATAATTGCTGTTTCGCTAATTCATAGCCTGTCGTCCGGTCGCCGCCGATGCCAACGCCGATGAAACCCGCGCTGCAGCCTTGACCTTGTGCTTGATAGATCGAGTGCATGATACATTTGCGGATACCGTCGAGATCGCGGCCGGCTTTGCCTAGACCCGGAATCTCCATCGGAAGGCTGTATTGGATGTTCTTGTTCTCACAGCCGCCGCCTTTGAGGATCAGACGCACATCGATATCGTCCTTCTCCCATTGCTCGAAGTGGATTACCGGCGTACCCGGTCCGAGGTTGTCACCGGTGTTGGAGCCGGTGAGCGAATCCACGGAGTTCGTGCGCAGCTTGCCGTCTTTCGTCGCGCGCGCGATGGCACTGCGAATCTGCTGCTTCATAATAATTTGGTTGGCGCCAACCGGCGTATGAACAACAAAGGTCGGCATGCCTGTATCCTGACAGATCGGGGAGACATTGCACTCCGCCATCTCAATGTTCGTTGCAATCGTGGAGAGCGACAGTCCGGCGCGCGTTGCGCGGTCCTCCGCTTCTTGTGCGGCTTGAATCACTTTCCGGACGTCTCCCGGAAGATTCGTAGAAGTTTCAACAATAAGGTTATAAACACTCTGTTCAAAATGCTGCATAAGGCCTAAATGGCTCCTCTCTCTATTCCTTAATCGTCTTTCCTTATATAATCAATCTATATCATACCATATCCTAAACGAGCGGGCATACCGCTTTCGCAGCCTCATATGTTCTCCTATTTCTAGAGTAGAAGGAGCTTCCTGCCATTATGGATAGTCCGTTTATCGCTTATATGTACCGGCTTCGCTATATTGAGAGATGGAGCCTCATGCGCAATACCACCCGTGAAAATGTTGCCGAGCATTCCTATCATGTCGCGCTTCTCTCGCATATGCTTTGCGAGATTGGCAATCAGCTGTTCGGCCGTTCGCTGAATGCCGACCGAGCGGTTACGATGGCGCTGTTCCATGACGCCACCGAAGTGTTCACCGGCGATATTCCAACGCCGGTTAAGCATCACAACCCGAAGATGCTCGCGAATTTCCGCGAGATCGAGGCGCTTGCCGCCGAGCGGCTGCTCGGCATGGTGCCGGAGCCGCTGCAGGCTGCCTATGAGCCTCTTGTCATCGGAGCGGCTCATAGCGACGAGGAGAAGGAGCTGCTTAAGATGGTGAAAGCAGCGGATCTGCTCGATGCCTACATGAAGTGCCTCTCCGAGCTGTCCTCCGGCAATCGCGAATTCGCTGTCGCCAAAGGGCAAACGGAGCAGAAGCTCGCGGATCTGAACATGCAAGAGGTCAACTGGTTTCTGACTTATATGGCACCAAGCTTCAACAAAACGCTGGATGAGCTGTCTGAGCATGAGGCTTAGGAGCTCATCTTGAGGATGAACCTATTAGCTAGGAAGAGCTTCGCATTTACTCTATATCGGGCGGAAGAGAGTGATGGGCAGTGGGAGATAACCGGACTTGCATGCGGATTCGCACGAAGGGAAATTATCAAGGGAAGCAAGGCTTCGACTATCAAGAAGCGATTTCTGCCGAGAGTGTCGGCTCGACCGGACTCTGCATGCATCTGCTGACCATCCCGCCGGGCGGCCGTGCCAAAGCGCATCTGCATGAGAACCACGAGTCATCGGTTTATGTGCTTTCCGGGCGTGCCGGGATGTGGTACGGTGAAGGGCTTGAGCAGCATATGGAAGTCGAGGCCGGGGACTTTATGTACATACCGGCTGGCGTGCCGCATCTGCCCTATAACCGTTCGGATACGGAGGTCTGCACGGCGGTCATCGCCCGCACCGATCCGAACGAACAGGAGAGCGTAACGCTGCTGCCGGAACTGGATGACCTTCGCGGCTCCCGCTGAACTAATAAATAGGCTGCCTATTGTAGGCAGCCGCTGGCTGCCCGAGACTTTCTCGGACGGCCACTTTTTTTGTCTAACCATCATGAATAATAGTGTAACGGTTGTCAGCGTTGCTATTTCAAGCAAATAAGCCTGTTTGAAAATTTAACGGTTGTGAGAGAGGCTATTTGCAGCATATTGGTCGATTCCTAGTGGAAAACGTTCAAATAAGCTCGCCGGCAACCGTTAGAAAATTAAAACGGTCATTTGGTGTCAAATAACCACTGTCACAACCGTTAGCGTTGGCATGCGACAACGCATGCACTCATCGCGGAGGTACAGCATATTAAGTAGATTGCGAGCCGGAAATTAAATCTCAGCGCAATGGCTCACCTTGGATGACATGCCAATGGAGATGCTTCGAATCCTGGTATTTGCCTAGGTTTGTGATGACTCGGCATGCCCCGTGTTCTGTCGTCACTCTTGCCGCCACCTGTTTCACGACCTCTAGTAATTCTAAGAGCAGGTCATTATCGCTCGGCTCTAACGTGAGTAATGATGAAATATGCTTCTTCGGTATCGCAACAATGTGCACCGGATAGAACGGACGCGTGTGATAATAAGCTAGCACATTATCCGTCTCTATTACTTTCTGAACGTGCGTCCGCCCGCTTAAAACCTCTTCGCAATAGAAATCCTCCGACATCGGGTTTCTCTCCTTTGATAGAGTGGTGCTTTCTTGTTACTGGCGCCATTTCTCCAATGTAGACTACCTGGTTCGCTACTTTCTCCCATTCACCCTATTTCCGGCCAATGACTCCCTGGTTCGCTACTTTCTCCCATTTACCCTATCTCCGGCCAATGTAGACTACCTGGTTCGCTACTTTCTCCCATTTACCCTATTTCCGGCCAATGTAGACTCCCTGGTATGCTACTTTCTCCCATTTACCCTATCTCCGGCCAATGTAGACTGCCTGGTGTGCTACTTTCTCCCATTCACCCTATTTCCGGCCAATGTAGACTGCACTGCTTGATTCTCCAGCCAGCTTGTCGCTAACCCGGCGCACTCTGTACCCACACATCCTTAAAGTCGATCCACCCGAGCGACGACATCGTGATCCCCTTTATCCCCGGATGGTAGGAGGTGTTCGTCTTCTTGTGCAGCAGGAACACCACATGGCCCTCCTCGCGAAGCCGATCCTCGATTTCGCCCATAATAAGTCGGCGTTCTTCGGTGGCCTTCGACGCTAATGCCAGATCGATTTTGTCCCTCGCCCATGCCCGGAAATCCGAATGCAGATGCTCCTTAAGGAAGCTGCCATGCTGCTCATAGGACTCAATCTCGCATACCTCATCCTGCGCAAACAAGATGCCATACAGAATGGTATCTGCCTCGTTGATTACATCCCTTCTCTTAAATTCATTGTTGTCATGCTGCTCAATATGTACGATAACACCGTGCTCCCCACAGCGATCCGCAATCCACTTGGCATCCCGCATATTGAAGCTTGTTGTATAGAGTGTAATGGGAGTCCCGTCATAGCCGGACTCACGTAGAAGGGCTCGCGCCATTGCTGAATCGTGACGGATGCTTCGGAGCGGCGTATTATCGTCGGGACGGAAACCGCGAGCCGCATACATGCGGTCCTCTCCCAGCTCCCGAATCATCTTATGACGGTCAATCAGCAGATCGATCGCCTTGCGAAATAAGGCCGATTGCTGAGGCCCTTCTTTCCCCATGTTCCAAGTCAGCATCGTGCACCCTTTGCACAATGTCTCCACCGTAACCCAATCCTCTTCCGGCTTCTGATCCTGCAGATCATGATCCCAGATGAGCTTCTCCCAGCATTTACGCGAGGAATCTCCATGCTCCGGCGGCATGAACGCAATGACGACACCGTCCAGATGCGCTCTGCCGTTGTAATAATTCTTGTTCACCGCAAGCACGAACCGATCCTCGTTCCACTCCCCGGCCATGAAAGGCCCCGTACCGGACGGCTTACGCCAGAACTGTTCCTCATCGCTCTCAACCAATTCACGAGGCAGAATTGAGGCTGCAGGCGAGCTCATGAATCGGTGAAAAATGCGGTTGGGCTTCTCCAATTCGATCCGAATCGTTCGCAGCCCGACGGTCTCGATCTTAACCACTGATCTAAGCAGCCAGCTGTGCGCTTTGCCTAAGCGCAGCCGCTCCAAGGAGAAGATGACATCATCCGCCGTCATTTCATGACCATGATGGAAGTAAACGCCCTTGCGTAGATGAAATTGCCATACAGTCGCTTCCTTATTAGATTCCCACGCATGCGCAAGCGCCGGAACAACCCGTCCGGCCACCACATCGTAATAAAGAAGCTGATTAAACAGCTGCTTGATCATATGCGCATCGAATGCGTACAGGACATCGCCCGGATCGAGCGTCACAATCGGGGTATGCACGGGAAGCCGCAGCGTATCCACACTGCGTTTGCCATCCAACACTTCCGTGCGATAGCCAAAATGCAGCTCCAGCCATTCCGAGAAACGATCCTTCACCGGCGAGCCTTTCCCATGAGTATGGATCAGCTCAAATGCAGGCTTATACTCGCCTCGCTGCGCCATCCGCTGCGCGAGCTCAAGCAGCATCGTATCGCGCTCCAGCAGAAAAACCAGCTGCGAGCGATTGCCTCTGCCCCGACCGGGCAGCCAGCGAATCCAGCTTTCCTCTTCCATTTTACGCAGCACGAGCTTCACGTTACGGGTTGTGCAATACAACACCTGCGCAAGCTCATCAAGCGAAACTTCAACAGGTGTTCCTGTCGTCGCAATCCCATCGGCGAATCGGCTATATAGATCCAAATAGCGTTCAGCAGCAGCCATTTGCATGCCGGCATCCCTCCTGTACCCGAGTGAAAAGGGGAAGTGTTTTATGAAGATTCTACTCTTTTTATCCCCTTTTAGCGAGCGCATAATTGAACTATAAACGAGAGGAGGAAAACTACATGTTACAACACACAAACACGTACACGATAGAGAAGCTTGGACAATATCAACAGGCGGAATTGGAACAGAAACTTCGCAGAGGATTACTGTTTAATTCGGCGGAGGAAGCTGAGGTGAAGCCTCAAGCGGAGCAAGAGAATATGGAGCGCGGATGGTTGCGCAGATGGTGGAATAAAAGGCGGTTCGGCACTTCGGTGAAGTGACGACCGCCCTTTTTTTATTTGAACTCGATGTCTGCTGACGGACTGATTTGGGCAAAAGAGGAAAAACGCGCGTTATGCTCTGCTATGATTTCCTCCGCGGTAAGACCTCCCGATTCCCATGTACTATGGGCATCCCCAGCCACGATGATCTCATAACCAAGCTCCGCAGCTCTGGTCGTCGTCGCATTCACGCACATGTCGGTCTGAAGACCAGCGATCACAAGCTTGCCAACGCCTCGCTCCGCCAATACTTGCTGAAGCTCCGTTTCATGGAATGAATCCGGCTTATACTTCTGAATTCGCGGCTCATCGCCAACCGGAGCAATCGCAGCGTGAATTTCCCAGTTCGGAGAACCCGTTTCCAGCTCTTCGCCTTCCCCTTCATTATGCTGAACATAGATCACCGGAACGTCCGCAGCCCGCGCTTTCGCCAACAATCCGTTGATCCGTTCCAGCAGAACCTCACCGTTATATACGGGGTATGAATCCGCGAACATCGCCGATTGTACGTCAATTACGAGTAATGCCGTTTTCGAATTCGAATTTGCACCCATCCTTCAATTATCCCCTCTCAATAAGCTCAAATTTACTCTTCAAACAATCGTTCGCCTTTATGCAGTCGCCATGCAATTTGTGCCGTATGCGGCAGCTCGCGCGCTGTCGGCGCATGTGCAGCCAAGTACCTCGTGCAAGCCAGCAGCATCGTCTCTTGTGCCTTCACCGCAAATCCGTCTGATCGTAAACACCAACGCTCATACTCGGCAAAAGCAGCCTCTACCATCTGGAACGTATGGAACTCCGCATCCTCACGCAGCAGCGCATGACCAAGCGTATTCAGCAGCGCATCCATCTCGCCACCGCTCTTCACGTAGTCGAACACCCATTTCGCCGCTTGTTCTACCTGCTGTCGCTGATCGAGCAGTTGCAGCAGCTCCGAAGAATTCGTCGTAGCAGTCACATCGCTCGGAGCCGCTTTGGGCCGTTTCGCCGATGGCACGTTCAAGAATCGATCCAAGTACACACTCATCGCACCATGGAAAATAGCTCGCACCAGCAGCGGTTCCTCAGAGCGCAGCAAGCGCTCATGCAGAGCATGCGCATAAGTGAACGTATGGAGCACCGCAACCCAATCGCGGTGATCATTCTGCGTATGGAATCGAACTACACGCTCGGCAGAGGCAAGTGCGACCAATTGCGTAAGCTGCACCGGTGCTGCGCCTGCCAAGAGCAGGTCTCTTAGCAGTGCAATCGTTTCAAGCGGCTCTTCGCTTAGCAGCTGCTGCAGAACGGCCTCTTCGTCAATGGCAATCACTTCTGCGCCTACAGCTCGCACCCCCGCCAACTCTTTCACAGCCTCGTGAATCGGCTCAACAAGATTAATCGGCGCCTGCCAGTGATGCTGCTCTTCGCTACGAGATGGATTTCCCATCATATGCAGCAGCGAGGTGAGCACCTGCTTCGACTGATCAGCGCCCACAAGCTCAAGCGCCTCGAACGCTTTATTATGAAAATCTAACACATGCCCGCCGTCCAGATAGAAATGATCCGTTGCGGCAATCAGCATCATATCGGCCAATTGCTCCGGACTCATTCCTTTCTCAATCGCTGTAATGACCAGTTTCTCGGCGCCCTGCGTATCTCGAACCTCGATGCAGTTGCGGTACCAGCCCGCAAGCCGCTCGAAGGAAACGTCTGCACTTGGCAATGCGCCAAGCAAATAATGAATGCCGCGGCCCGAGCTGCCCCTTGCCACATGCACCAAGCCCTGATAGAGCGCCAGAATGCGCCCTGTCTTGTCCAGCTTCGGAATTACGCGGACCATCGCGGTCAGAATCGTCAATCCGGAATTCCAGCCGCTTCCGCTGCGAGTTCCGAAGGCGATGCCTACACCGGCAATCTCGGCATCCGGCACATTCGCTTCCACCAGACCGACAACCGCTTTGGCGATGACGATACTAATATTTTGCTCTAAGCCTTCCATGAGACGATCTTTATACTTCTGAATATGATTCGCAATCTTCGGCTGCGGGTTCACCCACACGGTCTCTTCTTCAACTCTGACTTCGTAGGAAGGCACATCATCCGCCCAAGGATCGAGCGTCCCGCCGCTGCATACGTCGAAACGTGCGTGATGCCAATGACAAGTTAAGATGCCATCGCACAAGCTTCCCATATGAAGCGGAAATCCGAGATGCGGGCAACGGTTATCGACGGCGAAGATGCCTTCCTCATGCACGAACACGGCAATACCGCCTTTAATGACAGCGGAACCTTTCTCCTTCAATTCCTGAACGGGTCCGGCTTTGATCCACTCTGAGGTTCGATTCATATTCAGCCTCCTTCAAATTGATGGTGCTTCCTACTCTCCTACTTCTTCTATAGCTGCGGAGTCTAGTCCTTCATTAACCAGAACATTATGTATTGCATCGCAGCCGTCCCTGCAACGACAACCGGAAGCCATATGGATTCCAGGTCTTTCGAGACAAAGAGCAGCAGCGTAATCGATATAATCCGGCCCGCATTCAGAAACACTTCCCGCATGACAACCGATTCCACCTTGAGTTGTCCTTTAAGCGGCAGTTTGCCAATCAGCCTGTAATAATAGGAGGTTAACGTGTTCACGGCGAGCGGATTACAAATCGAGAAGGCGACCATATAGAAGACGACCGTCCAAGCAGACACATCATAGAGAAGGAAAGCCGCGCCGAGCAAAATCCCACTCGTGGAATACAGCACATGCTTGCGCACCTGTTCCTTCTTCGCTTTGCGTGAAATCACATACCCGGTTGCGACCGTTAGTGCGGAGAAGAATACGCCTAAGTAGCCCACGAAGTCTTCCCTTCCGACGGTTTGATAGAGCAGAATGTTCGGCAGAAACAGCATGATGCCTTGGAATAATCCCAGAACAAAAAACGCCAGCAGGCCCTTCACCCATTGCGCGTTCTTCCGCATGACAATGCCCATCAGGTTCAAATGATAGACACGGTGATGTGACGCCATCATCGGAATTCGGAAGCTGATAATCGAAGCGACCAGGAACATGATGAAGGCAAGCATAAACGTGATGATATAGCCGCGCAATCCTTCGTTAAATTGAATGATAAAGCCGGCAAGCGCCGGTCCAAGCAGACCTGCCAAGTTAAACACAACCATATTAATCGCCAGAAATCGAACGCGGTTGTTCTCCGTTGACACATCATACATAAGAACAAGGTATCCGGTCCAGTACAGGCCGGCAGCCATTCCGTGAAAAATAGCAAAGAGCACGTACCATGCCGCAACGTTCTCTTGTGCAATGACAACGAGCAGATAGAAGATGGCAATCAACAGAATGCCAATCCGATAGGTAACCATCCGATCCTTGCGTTTCGTGATCCAACCACCCAGCGCGAACGCAATCGGTGTGAATAGGAACACGATCATATTATAGAAACCATTAACGGCCAAATCATGGGTGAGCCGCCACAAATACAAGTTCAGAAACAGCCCCGACATCGAAGCGCCGAATTGAAAGCAGCCATGGATGATCAGCGCAACAAGCGCTTCTCTGCCAAGCTCTCGCTCCTTTGGAACCGGGCTTCCTTTCATGGCATTCCATCTCATTCCTAAACTTGCCTTCATCTGTACGGGGCCACCTCCGACTAAGCTGCATCCAATTGCTGTCATTGTAACATAGCAGCCAAGTCAGGTAAGCGCTTTAACCGACCGCCCTGGGCCAAATAACCTCTTCTGCTAGATTCTTGCTTGAATTCCGCCGTATAATCGGTCTTTTTGCCCAGATAGAGGGGAATCTGGCTGTCATGCTGTGCTTGACGGCTGCTGCTGCCAATAATTGATTCCGGACATGTCCGAATCGCCCTATATAAATGTCCGAACAGTACCCTCTCAGTCGCCAAGTAATCGTTTACAATGAGGGGGATGATGACGATAGAGGAGGCAATCAATTATGTGGCAAGCATCATGGATTTGGGGCAGCGGCGAGGAAAGTCCGCGCAATGAATGGCGCTGTTTCCGTAAAACCTTTCAGTTCGAGCAAACGGGCACCAGTGAAACGAAACTGAAGCTGACAGCGGATTCCCGCTACGTTCTCTATGTGAATGGCACGCAGGTAGGCCGCGGACCGGTCCGCTCTTGGCCGTTTGAGCTTGCATATGATGAATATGAAATCGGCCATCTGCTGCACGGTGGCGCTTTGAATACTATCGCGGTATTGGTGCTGCATTCCGGCATCTCTACCTTTCAATATTTGAGAGGCAGAGGCGGCTTGCTGCTGCAAGCCGAGGACGCAGATGGAACTTCCATCGTTTGTACCGACGAATCTTGGTCGACTGCTGTTCACGCCGCATATGATGCGACCTCATCTCGCATTTCCTGCCAGCTTCCATTCACCGATCGTTATGATGCACGGAACTGGGATGATGCATGGATGGATGCGCAGGTTGACGATGCTGCATGGGAGCAGGCAACGGTCATCGGCAGCGTTGGCATGGCACCATGGACAAGCCTTGTGCCGAGGGCGATTCCTTATCTAACTGAAGAGCCCATCTATCCGGCGCGCGTGGAAGAGCTGTCGTTCGTCAAGCCGGTTGCTTGGAGCGCCGTATTCGACGTTCGGACGATGCTCGTTCCGGAAAGTGTGAATCACGCGAATCCGATTTCTTTTATCGGACTTATGGCTACTGTGCTCACGCTTTCTGAAGCGGCTGCTTGTACAATTGGCACTGTGGACGGAGGCAGAGTTCCCTTCCGCGTTCGCATTGGCGGCAAGTGGTATCGGGATGATGACTTCTCCGGCGAGCGGCCAAACATGTTCCTTGAGCTTCATATGCCGGCTGGCGAGCATTTCCTTCTGTTCGATCTGAGCGGCGGCTCGCACGGACATGGTTACCACCTTGGCCTTCATTGCGATGGACCGTTTGAGCTTCGTTCCCCAATTGCTGAGCATGGTCAAGTGAGCGCAGTGCCTTTTGCTCAGATCGGCGCTTTCGATTCCGCAGAGCATATCGACCATCAGCCCGGCGTTTCGATGAAGCGGGAGCAGCCGCTCTATGAAGCTGTGAAGCAAATCGACTCCGCCTCTCAATTGAGTGAATTTGCCGAGTGGATCCGTCCGATTCCGTCGCAGCTGGTTCATTTCACCGATGTCTACACCCAAACCGCATGGCGTGTCGTGGACCTGCCGCAGCCTGTCCCGGTTCAGCTGCAGCAAGCCGTTCTGGCTGGGTCGGATGCGGGCATTGTTCCGCTGCATGCGGAGCTCGATACCGAGATTTTGATTGATTTTGGTCGTGAATTGACCGGATATGTGGCCTTTACGATCGATGCCGCCGAAGGAACGATCGTGGACGGCTACGGTTTCGAATATATCCGCGATGGCTGGCGTCAATACACGTATGAGCTCGACAATACGTTCCGTTATACATGCCGTGAAGGCAGACAATCCTATGTCTCCGTCGTTCGCCGCGGTCTGCGGTATCTTGCCATTACGGTACGAGGCGCAACACGGCCCGCGAAGCTGGTCGAAGTGAAGATGATTCAAAGCAACTTCCCGGTCGCCAATGTCGGTACGTTCCATTCCAGCAATGCGAAGCTGAATGAAATCTGGCGGATTAGCCGCGATACGACACGGCTTTGCATGGAGGATACGTTCGTGGATTGCCCGGCTTACGAGCAAACCTATTGGGTTGGCGATGCCCGTAATGCTTCACTCGTCAACTATTATGCATTTGGTTCTGCTGAGATTGTGGAACGCTGTTTGCGGCTTGTACCAGGCTCCTCCTTCCAATCACCGCTCTATGGCGATCAAGTGCCGAGCGGCTGGAGCAGCGTCATTCCGAACTGGACGCTATTCTGGGTGTCAGCTTGCCTCGAGCATTACCAGTATACAGGCAATGAAACCTTCGCGCGCGATATGTGGCCTCATGTTCGTTTCACGCTGGAGCATTACTTGCAGAAGATCGACGAACGCGGTTTGTTGAACATTAGCGGTTGGAATCTGCTCGATTGGGCAGCCTTTGAGCAGCCGGGCGAAGGTATCGTAGCACCGCAAAACATGTTCCTCGTCAAGGCGCTTCGCGATGCTGCTCAGCTGGCTGAAACCGCGGGTGATGAGTTAACAGGCGCAGGGTTCCGCAAACGCGCTTCGCTAATCCGCGATGCCATCAATGAGGAGCTGTGGGATGACACTCGTCAAGCATACCTGGATTGCATTCATCCGGACGGTAGTCCATCGAGTACGACCAGTATGCAAACGCAGGTGGTTGCTTGCTTGTGCGACATCACAACAGAAGAACGCTTGGAAGTGCTGAAGCGTTACATCGTGGAGCCGCCTGCTTCTTTTGTTCAAATTGGCAGCCCATTCATGTCCTTCTTCTACCATGAAGCACTGGCTAAGCTGGGACTACAAGATACGATGGCAAACGACATACTTGAGCAGTATGGAGTCATGGTAGACCAAGGTGCCACTTCCGTATGGGAAGTGTACCCGACCAGCAATATTACGATTAGCTCCAAAATGCTCACGCGCAGCCATTGTCACGCTTGGTCCGCAGGTCCGGTCTATTTCCTCGGCACCGAAGTGCTTGGTGTACGCGGGCTGACACCGGGTTGGACGAAGGTTGAAGTTGCTCCGAAGCCGGTTGGTCTGACTTGGGCACGCGGCTCCGTCCCGGTTCCGGGCAGCGGCAGCATCAATGTTTCCTGGAAAGTCGATGAACAGACAAAAGTGTTGCAGCTTCGCGTTGTGGCTCCGTCCCATATCGAGCTTCAGCTCGTGAAGCCGGATGGCTATGAGCTTGAAGTGGAACAAGTCGTACTTGGATAGAATAGGTAGAGCCTGGCGAATAATCGCCAGGCTCTTCTTATTCATTGCTGCCGCTCCCGCCCATTTTCTTTGCAAATGGACATACCAATTTCAGGATAAGTCATGTGCGCTTAAAGGGATTAAGGGATCAACGGTTCATGTGAGAGCGGTGAAGATAAAACAATAAGTGTCGTTGAATCGCCGAACGCTCCCAGTTTGTTGAGTGCGACTTCCAACGTTTGAAGCGATTCGGTGACCAGTTTCACGAGAAAGTTATACTGGTGTCCGCTGATGCGATGCAGCTCGACTACATCGCTCATTTCCCCGCAGTATTCTACAAACCGGTCACATCCTTTGGTATAGAAAAGCACAAACGCGGATATTGGTTTATTGATTTTCTCTGGGATGACCACGGCACGGTAGTGGTCGATGATGCCCTTCTCTTCCATGCGACGCACCCGCTCTGTGACGGCTGGCTGCGACAAGGAGACGGCTCTGCCCAAATCGGTCATCGAAATGCGCCCTTGCTCCTGCAGAATAAGCAATATTTGTTTGTCTAATTCGTCCATCGAAGCGACTCCTTTAATTTTAAGGTGAAGATTATAGAATAAAAGGATTTTATAAGAGAAACCCGTTAAAGGTCTTGAAACAACTATGGGATCAATCCGGATTATTATATAAAATTCAAACATAGAAAACAATTCAGCTAAGGGAGCTCAACATACATGGAGAATCAAACATTATTGCAGAATGTGGACATCGGTCCTTGGAAGCTTCGGTCGCGGATCACAATGGCGCCGATGACACGCGGTTTCGCTAACGATGCCACGGGGACCGTTGGAGATGAGGTCGTCGCTTATTATCGGCGCCGAGCCCAAGACGGGGTCGGCTTAATAATAACGGAAGGCATTACGCCTTCGCCGCGAGGAAAAGGTACTTTCGGCGTGCCCGGATTATATACGAAGGAGCAAGCGGACTCTTGGCGTAAAGTAACGGAAGCCGTACACGAGGAAGGCGGTACGATTATAGCGCAGCTCTGGCATGTCGGCAGACTGACACATCCCGATCTGATCGGTGGTCAAGCACCTCAAGCGCCGTCAGCCCTGCAGGCGGAAGGACTCGTGCATAAGCTCCGGAAACCTTTCGCAATGCCAGAGGCCATGACGATCGACGAAATCCGTGCGCTTGTCCGCCAGTACCAGCAGGCTGCGAAGCACGCGATGGAAGCAGGATTCGATGGCGTTGAAATCCATGGCGCTCATGGCTATATCATCGACCAGTTCGCTTCGCCGGTTACGAATAACCGAAGCGACAGTTACGGCAAGGATAGAGAGGATCGCCTTCGGTTGATGAAGGAAGTGCTCTCGACCGTAGGTGAGGTAGTTGGCATGGATCGCCTAATCATTCGTTTCTCCGAGCTGAAGGACGACCAACCCGGTTATCGGTGGCAAGAACCCGAAGCGGAGTTAGATGCCTATCTCCATATTTTTCGTGAGGTAGGTTTGGGAATCATCCATCCGTCGACAAATTCATTCTTAACCGCTGTGGCGGGCGGTCTATCGCTGCACGAGCTCGTTCGTAAGCGTTGGAATGGCGCCGTGATCGGTGTAGGCGGTCTGACTCCGAGCTCTGCCTCAGACGCGGTAAATGCTGGTATCATCGACCTTGCCGCGTTTGGCAAACCTCTGCTGGCAAATCCGGATTTCGTGCAGCGCCTTCGTACCGGCCAACCGCAAATTCCTTACGAACCTTCCCTTCATTTGAAAAATTTGCGTTAAAGATAATAAAACACTAGATTGCTAAAAGTGGCAGTCATGGACCCATTCTCGTCCATGACTGCCACTTTATCATTCATCCCCGAAACGATAAAACTGCTTCAGAATCGACCTAGCGCTGTTCCCCGATCCGTCCTTCCACGTGTTCAGCATGCGGAAATCGGTATTATCAGTAATTTGATCTATATTCCCGATTAATCGGTTACGGATCAACCATTGCAGCTTCTCATCTTGAATCCGATTCGCTAAGAGTCCGCCGATTTCACCGCCGTTCATGACTAGAAAGGGACGAGTAAAGAAGCTCGTCGCCTCATCCGACACCGGTTCGGTAATGCCAAGCTCGTTATGCATATGGGCCAGATGTTTATATATGCTGTTCAGCCCTTGCTCCCGCTCTTTCCACACTGTCGCCGTTTGAACCTTCCATAAGAGCGGCGTCAGCTGTTCCGCGCACTTCAGCTTCCCGAACGCCGTACCGAACCATTTCGGATACGGTGCATACCAGCGTTCCATGAGGAAACCTAGGTTCATGACATCTCGAATAAGCCGAGATGCAATAACGGCTGAACCAAGTTCATCTCCGGCATAACCGGCGCGAAGCATCAGATGCTCCTCTTGACCGATGCGCTGCCACGCGGAAGCCAGTAGATAGAACCACACATCATTCGGGTAGAACTGCAATTGTTCGCGCAGCTCAACCAAGCGACCATCATCATCATGGAACACTTCGCCCTTCGTCATCTCAAGCAATGTTTGCGAAGAGAACGTCAACCAATCCACCGATTCCAGCGGCTTGTTAAAGTCGTGAGCAAGACAATTCCAAGTGTATCGCTGCAGCGTCGTAATGACAGTATTCTCCGCTTCAACCGGGAATCCGTAGAACGTTTCCGGCAATTTCTCTATGATAGAGGCGCGAAGCCTTTCAGCCAAATCCTCGTCCGCATCGTGAAGAAAAATCAGCGTTCGCGGACCCCAATCATGGTCCTGCGACATCTCGGTATCGAAACCGAGAACTTCACTGCCAGGCCCGATGAGAGCTGCCGAATAAGCTATCGATGTGAATACAGCGAACTGCGGTTGGACGATTTCTTCATAGAAACGTCGGCATAATTCAATCCCTTGCATCTGTAACCCACCATTTCACTACTTTTTCTGGATAAGTCCGATTCCCAGACCGACAGGGTCAACCAAATAGGCGAGATAGAAATCGTCGAATTCCATTTTATCACGAACGATGACCGCTCCGTTATCCCTTGCTTTCGCAATAGCTTCGTCAATCGCATCTACTTCAATCTGAATGCGCGTACCGTGCGGATGATCAGCCGGACCTCTGCCGATGCCGCCATCAATTCCAGGCTTCTCAGAGGCACCGGTCGTAACGTTCCAATAATCCCACTGAGGTTCAGCCACCTTCCACCCAAACACATTCGCATAGAATGCTGCTGCTTTCTCCGGCTCTTGGCTGCTTAGCTCGAATCCAATGACTCTACCCATCTAAGTTCCCTCGCTTCACTTGGAATTTATATCCACTTTCTTATAATAGCAAACATATGTTCGCTTGTGAAGGGTGAATTTATTAATCAAAGAGACCCTTTTCTCAGAAGGGCCTCAGCTTCAATCATGAACCATAATCAGCAAGCTATTCGCAGAATCGTGTCTGTTAGGATAAGCATGGTCTCAGCAGAATCACCGCTCCATCATTGGCAGCGAGCTTTACCATCATGTGATTGCCGACGTTCTCTGCTTGACCGCGCCAGCAATCTTCGAGCTGCCACCCCTCCGCTAGTTGCACACCTATTGACTTCACCTCAGGCGTGTGGTTAATGAGGATCGCGATGCGTTTGCCATCCGCCGCGGAATGCTCCGTCAATCCGACTAGCGGGTCCTCCTTTTGCAGAACCCGGCCCCCCACTACTTCTCGTGAAATCGCACGGTAAACTTTCCAATAAGGATTCTCATCCGGCTTGCTGCATGTTGCTTCCCCTTGCGTCATGGCCAGCTCAATAGGAAGAGACATGAAGTAAACCGTTCCTTTGCCGTATGCTGCTCGCGTTAGTACCGGATTGCCGTCCTCTTCCGTCGCCAAAACTTCCGCCCGATCACTGCGGAAGGTCCAGCGAAACGAGGCAGGAACCGAAAGCTGATCTTCATTCGAACCCAGATTTACTTGTGCCGCCTGTTGCCGCCGCTGCCGGTTCAATACAGAAAGTCCGGTCAATTCTGAAAACTGCAGCATATAGCCGTCATCGACTGACACATACAGGGTCGCCCCCTCCTGAACACGCTGCAGCAGCTGTTCCCATCTGCGCTTCGGCATTCCCCGAACGCCTGTTACGGAAGGAAGCAAATATAGTTCTGCATCAGGCAAAGGCTGATCTTCGAATCGGAATGTCAAATCAAACCCCGCTTGCTTAGACAGCGCGAAACTTCCAAAAGCCACTGCCCAATGGTCTTGATCCGAATTCAGGATGCATACGGCTTCAATTCGCCTTAGAGGCAGCTCTTGTATCGGATATGCCGCGATATCCTGCTTTAATTTAGCCATTTCCGTCAGGACAGGTTTAACACGGCCATCCTCAGTCAACAGTCCCAATTCGCCTTCGCAGGCCACTTCATCGTAAGGTGCATGCTTCAATCTCGTCTGATCGTTTGCGCACCACCATTGCAAGCCATGCAAACCATGAGCCCATTGAGTTAGCATGCTCGTACGAGCGAACGCGACTGCAACTTCATCCGAGCAAACCATTGGTCCCATAGTGCCCATCTCTTCCGCAAAACAAGGTTTCCCCCCGATACCCGCATAAAATAAGCTTTCGGCCGTTGCATGCAGAGTCGCTCGCATCGTATCCATCGGTTCATAGTCCATGTAAGGCGTCCAGTACGGATACGGATGAGTTGTCAAAATATCTGTCAGCTCCCCTTGATCCTGCATCGTCCAGTTCCCATTCGGAAATAGACAATGCATGCCGGAGATGAGCGGACGGCTGCTATCGGCGCGTTTGATTGCACCTGACAATGAAGCTGTCCACACAAAAGCCTGCTCCCGGTTCTCCACTTGCCCCATGCTATTGCACTCATTACCAAGGTCCCAAGCAATAATGGCAGCATCCGTCTTCATACGCGAGACAAAATAGGATACGAATTTGACCTGCCAACGAATGGAATCCGCATCGGTTAAGATGGACTTGCCACGAAGTGCCGGCGGAACGAACAGCCTCCCGCTCATCCAACCCGTAATTAATCCTACAATTAGCTTAATGCCGTATTTCTCCGAGAGTGATGCGAATGCTTCAAATCGCTGCATCATCACTTCTGATACGCCTGCTAGGCCTGCTTCTGTATCGGGGAAATGTTCTTCACCGAACCGATAAGACGAATGATTCCCAAACTCACGATATGTGCTCTCAATAGGTTGAAAATCCGGCCAGAGCGGAAATACCCGCAGCACTTCTATGCCTTCGCTTGAAAGCTTCTTCAAATCCGATTCCACGACATCCGGTCTCCAGTCCGACCACATAGCCGTCCCAGCATGTGAAGCCCAATAATTACATCCGATAAAGAAAGGACTCTCTAACTGATTTAGTAAACGATTCGCGCTCATTATGTAGCTCCATTTCGGGTTTTCCACTACCATAACGATTTCTATGGCATAAATTAATGGACGCAACAACGAAAAATGGACCATTCGAGCCCGCATAAACAAAAATCCTGGGAACCACTGCAGAAGCAGTCGTCCCTTCTGTAGAGCGATACATCGTTTACAAAACTTTAACGGTTGTCAGCGTGGCTATATGATGAGAATAAGCCTTTTTCAAAGGCTAACGGTTGTGTCCGGCGTTATTTGCAGCAAATGGGCCAATTCCTGGTGGAATACGTTCAAATAAGCTCGCTGGCAACCGTTAGCATTTAAAAGGGAGCTATTTATGCCAAATAAGCACTGTGACAACCGTTAGAGCGGGAACACGATAAAGCATACGCTCATCACTGAAAAGTAGGATCCAAGACACAAAAACCACTTCGATGCGAAGTGGTTTTGAGTAGCGTTCTGAATTTACGCAGTTCTATTCCGTTTGTTTCACGCTAACCTCTTTAGATTCTTTAATGAGCTTATAGTATATAAGCCGATCTCGCAGTTCCTCTTCTCTCACGAACTGACAAGCTTCGAGCAATCGCTGGCATCTTACATTCGCTTCTTCAACCGTGGCCTCAATATAAGCAAGCTTCATCACATCGAATCCCAATTGGAGCATCGGTCGGAGCACTTCCTTCATGTACCCTTGCCCCCAGTAAGCTCGAGATAAATCAAAGCCAATCTCCGCTCGGGATCGAGCCCCTTCATCGTTCGCCCAGCAATGGTATCCACAGGTGCCGATCATCGTTCCGGTCTCTTTGCTAAACAATCCGTATCTACAACCGCTGTCCTCGATATGAAACCGGATAATCTCCTCAGCTTCTCGGATAGACTGACACGGCTCGATATCCATAAATGCAGTTACTTCAGGGTCTGAGAAATGCTTAAGCACTTCCTCGGCATCATCCAGCGTCAACTCTCTCAAAACCAATCTATCTGTCGTTATAGGCGGAAAAAGAATCAAAATTCACAACACCTTAATGGGTCTAGTTTGCCTATCATTTATATCTCCTTATGACACACTCATCCCAGATTTGCGCCTCAATATATCGCTCCGGGCCAAACGCACCATCTGCATTCCATTGCTGCGGAAATCCATATTGGTCACCTTCACGTACAAACTGCCTTTGAAGCTCCTCCGCTTGCGCCATCGGCAGACTCGACAAGTTGCGAAAAGGACCCAGCCTCTTATCGTAATAATGAAATAAACTCACTGCCACGGAGACACCACGATCTCGCCGAGAGGCGAAGGAGGCGAATCAAGCTCGGTCTGGACGTGGACGGTGCCAGCTGCGTACCAGCCGTCCGGCTGTCTTCCTTCTGATGCCAGGCGGATAGCCGGCTCGCCGATATGTCTGTCGACAAGCGCGACTTCCAGTCGGTAATGACCAAGCGGCATATCCTGCGGAATGTTGAGCGACCGCTCATAGGTGATGTCGCCGGGCAGCCACTCCCGAATGTCGGCATCTGTCAGATACACCTTGCTCCAGCGCTCGTTAACCAGTCGCACCGCCAAATTAAACCTTCGATAGATCGGCGCAACGCCAAGGTTCTCCCACCAAGAAGTGAAATCGAGCTTGCCGCCGGGCTTCACAACCTCAGGGTAAGTCCACTTGCGCAGTGCGAAGCGATACCCCATCGATCGCAGCCAGCGATTCACCTGACTCTCCCATTCTCGTGGAATTGGGGATGATTTGGGATTGAAGGAGGACATATGCCATTTCAGCGATTGATCGATCACGTAGTCGATGTCGACACCGCGGTGGAACCATGAATACATGACCCCGCACGATTCAAAAGAGACATGGCCTTTCATCCAAGCATGCTGCATCCCGCATTGGATGATCTGCTGCGGATAACAGTCCAGCATATGAGCCGCGCCTTCCGTCATATCGCCAAGACAATCCATCCGATAGCCCACATTCGCCTTCTTCAGACCATATTGATTCGTATAGGGATCTGTTAACAGCATGACTAAAGGTGTATCTATGAACGTGTCGGTGTAGGAGTCTACCAGAGCCGCACGCGTATGCTCGCTCAAGAGGTGAGAAGATTCGCCTTCGCCCCATGCACTGACAATGGACATATCCACCGTCTCTAAATCCGGATGCCCGTTATACCTCTCGCCCATAAGCCGTATGAACCCGCCAAAATGCTTCACATACAGCGGATTCTCAGGGTCAACCTGCCATTTGGCATCCGGCAGCTCCCTGCTGCTACTGCCTATTAAGGCGCGAAACCATGCCGGTACATCCTCCGATTCTCCTACTCCATAAGGCGCGATTCGCAGCTGAAGCGTCTGTCTGCGCTCGCGCGCCACAGACAGCGCAGTGTCGATCATATCCCAGCGATAAACACCTTCTTCGGGCTCGAGATACTTCCAGTACACGCGATAATAAGCGAGAGATGTCATCGGATAATCCACATTTTCCAAGCTTCCGCCATAGCTCTGATATTCGATCGGATGTCCTTCTGTCCAATGCCTGGTTCCAGGATTAAGCTGATCTCCGTTAAAACGCTGAAACGTCATAAATCCGGTTCCCGGATTGCCGAGCACGTCATGAATCACCTTCGGATACATTGCAATGCGGCTTCCCATAGCCATGCGAACACCACCTTTAGATTACTAGACTCATTGTTACTAGAATAACATAATATGTAAATTCGATGTGGTCCCGGTTCTTAACGAGAAATTAATAAGCGTACGCATTCAAAATACCCCGTTGACAGCTCCGAGGGGGCGATGATAAAGTACTCACATATACTTTGAAGAACGGAAAGGAGGGTTACGGATATGTTTAACCGACATATGGATGGATCATTTCTGCCTGCAGGCGGAACATACAATCGAAATGTACGTAACCCTCGCGCAACAAGGCGTTAAGAGGCGGAGAATGGCAGATTCTCGCTTCATATCGTTAGAAGGTGCATGGTTGCGGTGACGTAATCGTGCGCCTTTTTTATTGCACTCGGGTCAGGTGGCGACAGTTCTCAAGCTGTCAATCCCCATACGAGTTCAGGCGTATCGCTTACGGGCGGTATGCCTTTTTTGGTTCCTCAGAAGTTTAGAAAGGTTGTTGATCGACGTGTTTGCAGTACTTAAGAAGCTAAGCTGGTTTTTCAAAATGCATTGGAAACGCTACACGGTTGCAGGCGTTCTGCTGACAATCGTTGGCATTATGGAGGTTACGCCTCCGAAATTAATCGGATATGCCGTCGACAGCATCGGGCAAGGCACGATGACGACCGGGAAGCTAACCGAACTTCTGCTGTTCTGGGCCGGTCTTACGGTCGCGATTTATCTCATTACTTGTGTGTGGTGGTCCCTGCTCTTCGGGTCTGCCTTCATGCTTGAACGTACGCTCCGTTCCAAGCTGATGCGGCATCTGCTCAAGATGACGCCTACATTCTACGAGCGTAACCGTACCGGGGACCTCATGGCCCGGGCTACGAACGACCTCGGCGCCGTATCGACTACGGCAGGCTTTGGTATTCTGACGCTGATCGATTCCACCGTGTTCATGATGACGATTCTCTTCGTGATGGCCGTGATGATCAGCTGGAAGCTGACACTTGCGGCGATGCTTCCGCTGCCGCTTCTGGCACTGGTCATGCAGCATTTTGGCAAAAAAATTCATGAGCGGTTTACGGTGCAGCAGGATGCCTTCGGTAACTTGAATGATCAGGTGCTGGAGTCCGTATCCGGCGTGCGGGTCATTCGCGCCTTCGTCCAAGAAGAAGCAGACCGGAAACGGTTTAGCGACATGACAGATGAAGTGTTCAGCAAGAACATTGCCGTTGCCAAGATCGACGCATTGTTCGAGCCGGCACTCAAAATTCTGGTCGGGATCAGTTACTTAATCGGTCTCTGCTACGGCGGCGTGCTCGTGTTCCGCGGCGAAATTTCGCTTGGGGAAATGGTATCGTTCAATATGTTCCTCGGTATGCTCATCTGGCCGATGTTTGCCATTGGGGAACTGATTAATATTATGCAGCGCGGTAATGCCTCGCTCGATCGTATCAATGAGACGCTTGGCATTAAGCCAAACGTGAAGGATGCGCAGTCGCCGGTAGCCATGGCTGTGCCGGAGTCAATCGAATACGAGCAATTGACCTTCCGTTACCCTTCTTCAACCATTGATAATCTGGTCGATATTTCCTTCAAGCTGCGCAGAGGCGAAACGCTTGGAATCGTCGGTAGAACAGGAAGCGGCAAGACGACGCTGCTCAAGCAGCTGCTGCGCGAATATCCGATGGGCCAAGGGAGCTTGAAAGCAGGTGACGTCTCCATCACGGAGATCGAGCTTGATCAAATCCGCAGCTGGATCGGGTATGTGCCGCAGCAACCGATCTTGTTCAGCAAGACCATTCGCCAGAACATCGCCTATGGCACCACTGGAGTGACCATGGACGACGAGCTGCTAAACAAAGCGCTGGAGCTGGCTGCGTTCCGCAAGGACGTCACGTTCCTCCCGGATGGCCTCGAAACGCTGGTCGGCGAGAAAGGCGTTGCGCTATCAGGCGGACAGAAGCAGCGGGTCAGCATTGCGAGAGCCGTCATTGCCAATCCGGAAATTCTGATGCTGGATGATGCTCTCTCCGCTGTTGATGCTAAGACAGAGACTGAGATTCTTGAAGGCATACGAAGAGAACGCGCCGGCAAAACAACGCTCATTACGACGCACCGCCTGTCGGCCGTACAGCATGCGGATTGGATTCTCGTGCTGGATGAGGGCCGTATTACGGAAGAAGGCACACATGAACAGCTGATTCAGAACAATGGCTGGTACAAAGAGCAGTACGATCGGCAGCAGCTCGCTTCCCTGGTGGAAGAATAATCGACTGCCGGCTCAAATGTGCGCATACTAGGATAAATGAAATGAAGGTGACAATTACAATGGGTAACAACGGAAAACGATTGTTTCAATATGCCTGGCATTATAAAAGGCCCATCCTGCTAGCGCTTCTGCTGCTGGCTTTGGCTATCTCGGTCGAGCTTGTAGGACCATTCCTTGCCAAACGTATGATCGATACGAACATTATGGGGATACAGAAACCGTGGTACGAAAGCAAGCATGACGGGCCATACTCCGTCCCTTATAAGGACAGCTGGTACAAGCGAGCTGACCACTGGGAGGACGGCGAAGTGAAAGGCCGGGAAGTGCATGTCATGCAGTCCGGACTTACGTATTATTTTGTAGATGCGCCCGGTGTTCCAAGCACTGGATCGCTCTCGTTTAAGGACGGTCAGCTGACTGTCACGGCGAAGGATGACAGCGCGCAGCAATTCCCTGCAGTGCTGTTGAACCGCAATGAAACCTACGGCTTCTACAAACCGGAAATTAGCAGTATGATCAAGCTTGCTTCCGGGTATGTCGTTCTGCTGCTTGTCGGAGCGCTTCTGGCATACGGTCAGAAGTATTTGCTTCAAGTATCCGCTAACCGGATTGTACGCAAAATGCGTAACGATGTGTTCCGGCATATTCAGGAGCTGCCGGTTCAATATTTCGATAATCTCCCGGCAGGTAAGGTCGTTTCACGCGTAACCAATGATACCGAAGCGATTCGCGAGCTGTACGTCTCGGTACTGGCGAACTTCTTCTCCGGTATTATCTATATGACCGCGATTATGGGTGCATTGTTCGTGCTCGATACGAAGCTCGCATTAATCGCACTGCCTTTACTGCCGATCCTCTATGTGTGGATCGTCGTGTATCGCAAATATGCATCCAGCTACAATCATGTCATTCGCTCGCGTCTGAGCGATATTAACGGCATGATCAACGAATCCATTCAAGGGATGCCGATCATTCAAGTATTCCGCCGAGAGAAACAAACGATGACGGAGTTCCATGAGATGAACGACGAGTATTTTAAATACCAGAACAAGATGCTTTATTTGAACTCGTTTACGAGCCACAACTTGCTTACGATCTTCCGTAATATCATTTTCATTGCGGTGGTATGGATGTTTGCGGGGGGCTGGCTCGGAGCAGCCGTTTCGGTCGGCGTCCTCTATGCGTTCATCGATTATATGAACCGAATGATGTCGCCGATCGTCGGTATGGTCAATCAGCTGTCCAACCTAGAGGTTGCGCGTGTATCCGCCGAGCGGGTATTCGCCCTGCTGGATGAGCCCGGCATTCCCGTGTCGGAGCAGCGTTTGGACCGTTATAAGGGTCATGTTGCATTTAATGATGTTTCGTTCGGGTACAAAGAAGGCGAAGACGTGCTCAAGAACATCGATTTCACGGCCAAACAAGGAGAAACCGTCGCGCTTGTCGGTCATACGGGCTCGGGTAAGAGCTCCATTCTGAATCTGCTTTTCCGCTTCTACGATATCGATCGCGGCTCGATTACGGTGGATGGTAACGATGTACGCGAGATGGCAAAGCAGCAGCTGCGTCAGCATATGGGCATCGTACTGCAAGAACCGTTCCTCTTCACAGGTACGATCGCTTCGAACGTCAGTCTGGACGATCCGTCGATTACGCGTGAGAAAGTGGAACAGTCGCTTCGCGATGTTGGCGCGTATGACATGTTCATGCAGCTGCCGGGCGGACTCGATGAGCCGGTGATTGAGAAAGGCAGCACGCTCTCAGCGGGCCAGCGCCAGCTGATCTCCTTCGCGCGAGCGCTGGCGTTCGATCCGGCGATTCTGATTCTCGATGAAGCAACGGCGAGCATCGACACCGAGACGGAAGCGATTATCCAGCAAGCGCTCGACGTGCTCAAGCGAGGTCGCACAACCTTCGTCATCGCCCACCGCCTGTCGACGATTCGTGCTGCAGACCAGATCCTCGTGCTCGATCGCGGACGCATCGTGGAACGCGGCAATCACGAAGAGCTGATGGAGCATGGCGGCAAGTACTATGCCATGTACCAGCTGCAGCAAGGTGCAGCCGTCAGCGTAGCCTAACAAGGTAACAAATAAGGGAGAACCCGCACGGCATATGCCGCCTCGGGTTCTCCCTTATTATGTTGCGCTGCTATTGATTGTTCAACCGGATAGAGGTTTCGAACTCTCGCGAACCTTCTATTAATGTAATCACGCGCGCACCGCGTTCAAGCTTGCCATAGGTGTTATATCCGGTAACGCGTCCGTAACATAATTGTATGCCATGGAAGTGACCGACATAATCGTTATCGTGATCATGCCCGGCGAAGGTTCCGACGATATCGCCCATCTCCAGCATGGCCGTGAATAAGCCGCTATTCAATTTCGGACAGCAGACTTCCTCGCCCTTGATTCCTTCTATCGTGCCAAGCTGACAAACTTGGTCATATTCCGGAATCGGAATATGGAAGAATGCAAGCGCAGGCAGCGTAGAGTTGCCGTTCTTCTCTCTCAGCGCCAGCGATTCATGCCGATACCACTCCACTTGATTAGGCTGAATCCATGCGTACCCGCCAACGCTCTCCGGTGCGTAGTCACCAGAGTCAAAGAAATATAAGGCGGCCGCATCCTCATTGCTCGCAGAAGCTCTGACAGTCAGCACATAATTGCCAATGCCGTGAATGTCCTCAGGTCCATCGACGGACAGGTTATTGTCATGCTCCTGTAGAATCTGGTTCAACCGCTGACGTGTAATCCCTTTCTCCGAATCATGATTGCCGTAAACGACGGCAAACGGAATTCCGGAGTTCACGATACCGGCAATGGCGCGGCGGAATGCTCCTTCTTGATCTGCGATGTCGTAGCTCGCAATCACATCACCTGTAAGCACGATCAAATCCGGCTTCTGATCCGCGATCAACTGATCGATAAGCGCAAGGGTCTGGATATCCTTCTTGGCCCCATCTTGGATATGCATATCGGTAAATTGCAGAATCGAAAATGTACCGTTTGCTCGAAAGCGAAGCTTATTGGGATCCATGGGAGATCTCCTCTCTTGTCTATTTAGTCATTACGTATGCTGCCAATAAACGAGTCCCCCAGCCTGTCGCACCAACAGCAAGCTGGCCTTTGGCTGAAGAGCAATCCTTCGGTCCGTTCATATCAATATGGGCCCATGCGAGCGTGGGATGCACGAATTTGCGCAAAAATAACGCAGCCATAATAGCCCCTCCGCCATTTCCGCTGCTAATATTGGACGTATCCGCATAATCACTGGATAAATAGCCTTCATACTCGTCAATAATCGGCAGCTGCCAGATCTTCTCGTCATAGGGCTCGCCTGCTGCCTTCAACGCTTGAACAAGCTCGTTCTGTCCAAAAGCTCCTGCGACCGCCGTACCAAGCGCTCCAACGACCGAATACGTCAGCGTCGCCATGTCGATGACCTGCTCTGCGCCGAGCTGATGGGCATAAACCAAGGCATCCGCCAGAATAAGTCTGCCTTCCGAATCCGTATTGCCGACTTGGACGGTGACCCCATTCGCATACCGGATGACTTCGCCGGGCAGCATCGAGCGATCGGATGGACTGTTCTCAGCCGATGGTACAAGCACGATAAGATTAGACGGGTACTCCGCGCGCACGACCAGATCGAGCGCCCCCAGCACACCGGCGGCCCCTGCCATATCCATACGCATATCGCTGATATCATTGTCTCGCTTCAAGCTAATGCCGCCGGTATCGAACGTAATGCCTTTGCCGATTAAAGCCACCAGGGGTTTCGTTTCGTCGGTGCAATACCGCAGCTCGATAAATACAGGCGGATGAATGCTTCCTTTGCCAACTGCCGCTAATCCGGCAAACCCGCGGCGTGTAATCTCCTCGCCTTCATACACCGAAACCGTCGCATTGGTACCGGCAAACCGCTCCACTGTTCGCTCGGCCAGATCGCGGGGACGAAGATAGTTTGGAGGCTCGTTCGTCAGATCCCGCGCCCACATGGTACTCTCCGCTCGAAGCTGACCCAGACGAATCGCTTCTGTAAGCTCCGCCGAAGGATCTCCTATCAGATGTATGGGAATATCTGCATGATGCTCGGCTCGCGCCGCCGATTTATACTTATCGAACGCATAAGTGCCCAGCAGCGAGCCTTCTACCCAAGCTTCCATATAAGCAGACAAACCGACCGCGAAGACTCCATTACCCTCGAGCGCTTCAAAGGAAACTGCCGCGCAATCCCGCTTCTCTTTATGTAAAGCACGTCCCGCATTCCCTGCCGCATCGCGAAGAACAGCCAGGTTAAACTTGTCCATGTCGCCCAGACCAACTACCATGAGGTCAGCCAGACCGCTCTGAGCGCCATAAAACCATGTTATTGCATGTCTGGCACCCAAATACGGCAATAAGGAAGCCTTTCGCAGCTCTTCCCGGTTTTGAGACAAATCCGCCAAGCTTTCCGTAAATACAGGAACAATCACAGTCTGAATCCCAGTTCCATGGTTGATTTCGAAATGCATAGCTGCTCGTGACCTCCTCTCGCTTCGGTGCTTTACGCGCTCTCCCAAATATCCGTCGTACAGTTGGCCTTCTCGAATAGAAATTGTTCCATCTCCGTTTGATCCGGCGTTCCCGTACTTCCACCTGATTGTGTCACAGACAAGGCTCCGCATGCGTTGCCGTACAATAAACACTGCTCCGGCTTCAGTCCGCTCAGAAAACCGTAGATGTAGCCGGCGTTAAAGGAATCTCCGGCACCTGTCGTATCGACGACGGGCACATGGAAACCGGAACGAAACCGAGCATGTCCGTTTACAGTCGAAACCGCGCCGGCCGAACCAAGCTTGACTACGAAATGGTTGCTATGAGCAGACAATTTCGCAATAATATCCTTAATGCTGGAACATCCGGTATAATGCTCCGCCTCGACTTCATTCATGAAGAACACATTGACTTCGCTCATCAGTTCATAGATGCCAGCGAACCACTCGCCGGTATCGTCCCAACCTACATCAATGGAGGTCGTCACGCCTAACCCCTTAATCCTTTGAACGACTTTCATATATTCCGCGTGATTCTCTCTTCCTCGATAACCGGTCAGATGCACATGTCTTGCCAAAGCAACGCTTTCAATATCGAGAAGTCCCATGCTCAGCTCCGCGTTTGATCCCATATAAGTAATGAAGGAACGATCCTTCTCCGGATTGATCGCGATGGAAATGCCCGTGCTGCTGCTGCTGCTGCGGATATAGCTAGTATCGATTCCATGCTCGGTCAAATGATCGCGTACAAATTGTCCGAAACCATCCTCGCCGAGTATGCCGTTAAAGGCAATCTTTAAGCCAAGCTTCGCCAATGCCATGCTGAACAATGCGGCTCCGCCGCCCACATGAATCGTCATGTTTTGAACAAGCACCTCTTGTCCGGGCTTCGGCAGCTCGTTGCAGCCGGCAACGACCAAATCGATGTTCGCGTCCCCAATTACAATTGCGTCGTATTTCTTCAAGGTTGCTTCATCTCCGCCCTACTCCTGATATGCTTGCCTCTGCTCATCTATTTCTTCCTGGGTATACAACTCTCGCGCGCCACCAGGCGATGGTCGAGCACGAGGTCCCCGCTTGGCTCTTCGCCGGTCTCCACCTGGTGGAGCAGGAGGCGCATCGTTTCTTTGCCCATTTCATGAATCGGTTGTTCCATAGAAGTCAACGTTGGTCTCGTAAGCTCGGTTAATTGGCTGCCATCGAAGCCGATGACCGAAATATCCTCAGGTACGCGAAGATTGTGGTCGCGGATGCAATTCATCGCTCCGACAGCCATATCATCGCTGACCGCAAATACCGCCGTAGGCCGCTGGCTCACGCGCAGCAGCTCTTTCATCTGCGCATAGCCGCTTTTCACCTTGTAGTCCCCGAAGCGGATATGCTCGTGAATGATCCGAATCCCTTTGCTCGTGAGTGCATTCCGATACCCGCTGTACCGGTTTTGGCCTGACGTAATGTCTCGCATGTCGCCGCCGATAAACCCGATTTCTTCATGCCCTAGTTCGATCAAATAGGACGTCGCATCATAGGCTGCCTTATAATCGTCGACGATAACGGATACGAATTGTTGATCCATCGGTTTAACGCTGGAGAAAATAACCGGAATCTTCATCTTATGGATGAGATTGCGAATCTCCTCGTTGATCTTCTCATGCATAATAATGATGCCTTCAACCCGCATCTCTTGAAAGACGTTCAAATATTTATATTCCTTATCAATATCCTCGCTGATGTTGCACACCAGCAAATTGTAGTCGTTTGCGCTTGCGGCTTCTTCGATGCTGCTAAGAATAGTCGCATAGAAGCTGGAGGTAATGTCAGGTACGATTACACCGATCAGGTTCGTTTTGTTACGCACCAAACTACGGGCAATATGGCTGGGGGCATATCCCAATTCTTCGATAGCTTGATTCACTTTGTACTTGAGATCGTCCTTGACATACTTCTCGCCGTTCAACACACGGGAAACGGTCGTTACCGAAACGCCCGCCAGGCGCGCCACGTCTTTAATTTTTGGCTGCACATTACTCACCCTCTTTATAAAGATTCAATAAAGAAGCAGTTCGCCGTTCACGAAACAAACTCCTTTACGTTAATGAGCATTATTTACTAGTTTCGACAAATAAAGGCTGGGAAAATGCGCCGTAGCCGCCTTCCAAATAGGCCGCAATGCGTACATATCCTTCATCGCCTTTGCATTCATAAGTGGCCTGGCTGATTCTACCCGTCGTTTCCTGCAGCACGCGGCCGTCTTTACCGAAGAACGTCACATACTTATACATTTTATCCAGCAGCTCGTTCGAACGGAGATCGATCACAATCGTATGGCCTTCCGTGCGAATAGCATCGAATCCATAGCCCGTAGATACGTAGAAATTGCCGTCCTTGATCGCTTGCGTAATCGCTTCATTCGTATTCGCTTCCGCCTGCACCATATTCCAAGCTCGTTTCTCTTGGCCGTAAACATGCGAATCATCATTGCCGAAGCCCCATACCTTCCGTCCGCTCGACAATAAGGCATCCCATTTATCAAAGGCGATATCGTACTCCGGATTGCCGTCGCCGTTATACACTTCAATCCCAATATAACGTTCCAATTTCATCATATCTTCCAAGGTCCAATAATTGGAGAAGAAGCGATTCGGATGGACCAATACGGCAAACCCGCCGTTGTCGACCGCCATATCGGTCAACCGTTGATAGTTTTCAATCGTAAACTCGTTGCTGTATTGATCAAGCATCGTAAGCGGCGGATTAACGAGCAGCATATGCGTCTGGCGGCTGCTCACTTCAATGGCATCAAACACAGTGGGAATGCTGCGCTCGCCTTCGTGCTTCGTAATTTTATCATGATCGGAAATACCCAGAAAATCGTAGCCGCCATACATCTTATAGACCGTTTCCAGCGGGAACCAGCCATCGCTGTTCGTCGTATGATTGTGAAAGCTGCCTCTCCACCATTTGCCCGTTTTCGTGTAGCTATTCAAGATCTTCATCTACGATTTCTCCCTCTTTCCGCTCTTCTTTCTATTCTTTCATCGAACCGATCATAATGCCTTTGGCAAAATAACGCTGCACGAAAGGATAGATGATGATAATCGGAGCCACTACTACGATAATCGTCGCCATCTTTAGCGAATTGCCCGTAATTTGGATTTTGTCGAGCAGCTCGTATTTGGTCGTACCCGCGGCTTGATTCAACGTATCTCGCATTGCTTCGGCGCTTGTCAGCATTTCCTGAAGCAGTGTCGATAAGGGACGCAGGCTGGCTTTACGTACGAAGAATGCACCGGTAAACCAATCATTCCAGTGCCCTACGGCGTTGAACAACCCAATAACGGCAATAACAGGACGGCTGAGCGGCATAATAATGCGCATAAAGATGGCAAAATCATTGTAGCCGTCAATGCGTGCCGATTCTTCTAAGCTTGGGTGAATTTGCTGGAAGAAGGTTCGAATAATGATCAAATTCCATGCACTGTATAAGCTTGGAATGACATAAACCCAGATGTTGTTCGTTAAATGAATCGACTTGAGCAGCATGTAGTAGGGAATGATGCCTCCGCCAAACAACATCGTGAAGAAAATGAGCATCATGAAAAATTTCCCGCCGGGCAATGTTTTGCTCTTTAACGCATAGGCAGCCATCGCTGTCATAAACACGCTGGAGACAGTGCCGACCACCGTACGGAACATCGAAATACCGAAAGCCGATGCGATATTGGAGGCTTCAAATACCTTCAAGAAGTTCTCGAACGACCAGATGCGAGGCCAGAAGAAGATGCCGCCTCTTTCCGCATCTTTGCCCGGATTAAACGCTAACGCGAATATATTCAGGAAAGGAAGAATAATAGACAAGCACAAGAGGACAATTAGGACATAATTGATGACGCGGAATACTTTCTCACCTAGGCTGATCTTATAAAATTCGTTCACTGACTTCCCTCCTTCTACACCTCGAAGAAACCACTCCGAAACGATAATAGAAAAGCGGCTTCATCCGGACTGCGAATAAAACCGCCTAACCATCAGGTACTCATTTGCTGCCTGCAGATGCTATAGCTTTACCTTTGTTTTTGGATCTGCATTCTTCTCCGCAAGAAGCTTCAAGTAGTCGTCCAAGCCGGAAGCTTCCATCTGCTTCAGGGCATTGTCAATGATCTTCTTCGCTTCATCATGACTTTTGCTGTAATACGCTTGGATCAAGCTGTCATTGTAGTTATCAAGAGCGGTTTTCAACTCTGTGCCGTTGCTAAACTCGCCAATGAACGAATTCGGCTGGTAAGCATCGGATACAACGCCGTTCTTCACCTTCTCATCGAAGTTCCAGTACGTTGCGATTTTCTCTACTGCCGGGAACAAGCCTGATGCTGCGTTATCGCCATAATTGGCTTCGCCGAAATCCACTAGATTATCATTGTCCGTGCTGCCGAGGATGTCGCCCCAGTTGTTGCCTACGCCGCCAAAACCAAGCTTCTTCGCTTCGTTAGGATCTTTCGCCTTCAAATCCACGACTTCTTGTTTCACAAGCGGGTTGCCTTTGTCGTCAAGCGTGTAGTCACGGCCTTCAATTCCGTATTTCCACAGCAGCTTGCCTTCGCGGCTTGCAAGGAAATCAGCGAATTTAACAATGTCTTCCGGTTTCTCAGTCGTAGTCGGAATCGCCCATGCGGAGTAACCCGACTTATAGGAAATCTGCATTTGATAAGGACCGTCTACTTGGTTAATTGGACCTAGCGGAACATAATGCATATCTTGGTTATATTCTTGGTAGCTGTGCGTATCGGCGATAATCGCCCATGAACCGTTTAATGCCCCTTCCGTTGCACGGCTCTCGTCAATCGTGAAGAACTCCGGATGGATTAGTTTTTCTTTGATTAGCTTCTGGACATAATCTACTTTCTTCAGTGCAAATTCAGTTTGAGCTTCGTGCAGAATTTTACCGTCTTTCGTCTGCTTAATCCGCTGGTCGTCTGCGCCCCACTCCAGATCGTTGAACAGGGCTCCGACTTCTTTACCGCCCCAGTAGGATGGACCGATCGGCGTAACCGGACCGCCGTTCTTATCTTTAAAGTCGCCTGCTTTGATCTTCTTAGCCAAATCATAGAGCTGATCTGTCGATGTAATCGTGCGTGGATCAATACCCAGTGCGTCTACGATATCTTTACGGATGTAAGGACCTCCGACGCCTTTCCAAGACACTTGACCGCCTTCGCGTTGGATGTTCATATGCGTGAAGTAGGTAGAGCCGTTGAATTCCGGACGGAACATGACGCCGAACTGCGTATCCATTGGCAGGTAATCAGCCTGCAAATACTTGCTGTATACCTTCGAATCCTTGAAGAAAGGAGTCAGGTCGGTGAACATGCCTTCGCGAGCTGCTTTGAGCACGACCGGCATTTCCGGACGACCGCTGTTGTTGAGGTAGAAAGCAACGAAATCCGGCAGGTCGTTCGCCGCAAGCCCCGCAATCAAACCATCAATGGAATGCTCCGCCTTCATAATTTCGATTTCGAAATCAATGCCCGTTTTCTCTTTAATTTGCGCTTTGATTTCAGGGTTCATATCCTCGGTATAATCGTCGGTTCCCATGAATACGAGACCTTTAATCGTACGGTCTGCAATCCATGTTGCCGGCTTTCCTTCAGGTGCATTTGTAGCAGTGGCATTGCTGTCTGAAGCGGTATTGCTGTTTGCAGCAGGTTCATTGCTCGTGTTGTTGCCGCTGTTGTTGGAACAACCTGCGAGAAGCATGGAAACCATAACAGGAATCGCTAGAAACTTCGTCCATTTTCTGCTCATGCGTTTTACCCCTTTAATTCAATTTTTTGTATGAATACGTCGGTTGACGTTTCCACCATTAGAACGTTCTTCATTACATGGTAGCGTTACCATAGTGAAGTGTCTGACACTTTGCGAGACAGCCGATTAGCCAAAACTACTAAGATTAGTCCGATAACGCCTTGCAGCATACCAACTGCGGTTGCATAACCATATTGACCGCCTTGTAAGCCGACACGAATGATATAAGTATCTAAGATATCGGAAAGCTGCATGTTTCCCGGCGTTCGCAGCAGGTAAAGCTGATCGAATCCGGCGGATAAAATGTTCCCAAGCGATAAAATAAACAGGATGACGACCGTCGGCATGATAGACGGCAGTGTAATGTTCCAGATCTCCCGAAGCTTACCGGCACCATCGATCTTGGCCGCTTCATACATATCGGGGTTTACACCTGATATCGCTGCCATATAAATGATCGAATCCCAGCCAATCGACTTCCACAGATGGCTGCCGAACATGATTTGATAGAAGTATTTAGGGTCCATCATGTAGAAGATACTGCCATCACCGCCAACATTGGCAATGAATTGATTGAGCAAGCCCGTGTCCGGAGCGAGAATCCGCTGAATCAAGCCGACAACCACGACCCAGGACAGGAAATGCGGCAGATAGAGCACGCTCTGAGACACGTTCTTGAACCATTTGTTGCGAACTTCATTAAACATGAGGGCTAGTATGATTGGGAAAGGCAAGTACAGGAACAGCTTCATACTGCTGATAATCAGTGTGTTTTGGATTAAACTCTTGCTTTGGTAAGAGTTGAAGAAGGTTACGAAATAGTCAAAACCGATCCATGGGCTTCCGAGAATGCCTTTGTTGAACTTATATTCCTTAAAGGCTAACAACAAGCCGCCCATCGGAATATATGAAAATACGATGAAGAACACGAGACAAGGCAGTAGCATGAAATACAAGTACCGATGCAGCATAATGTTTTTCCACAGAGAAGCTCTGGGTTTTCTCAGCTTCACTTGCGAAGTCGTCGAGACATTTGCCATGAGTCGGGAATCACCTTCTTTTCGGAGAAATGGCTAATTCTTGTTGTGCTCTGTTGCTTCTGTCGGTTCGGGTTTATTTTCTGGTATCGATACCAGAAACGGCTAAAAAATTTACTTTCCAATAAAACGGAAAGTAAGCGTTGCCATTGGTTTCATTATAGCAACTAATTTCGAATATGGCTATACGTTTTTCTACTCTTCATGAATACTTAACAGTCGGCTTGGCTGTCTCGTGGTGATGGCATCTACCCCTAATCCAATCAGCCGTCTCATCTCTTGCGGATCGTTCACCGTGTACACCCAAACGAGCAGTCCTGCGGCATGCGCACGATCGACTACTTCTTGGCGACATGTCGAGCTCTCCATGTTCAAACCGGCATAGCCGCCTATTTGCGCTTTCCGGCAAACGGCATCCGCAAACTCGACATAGCGCTCGCCCTTCCCTTCGGTCCAAACATCAGGTGTGTTGTACATCACTCTAATATCCGGGTACCTCGCGGTCATCGAATCGGAAGCCCCCGTAATAAAGACGCGTTTCTGCGCAGCGAACTGATAAATCAGCTTAGCTGTCGCTTCAATAGCGTCGGTTGATTTCAAATCCAAATTGAGCAGCATAGCGCGGGACTCCGATAGCCGGAGGATCTGTTCTAGTGTCGCTACCTCATGCTCGATATACGCAGGCGAGAGTGACTCTCTCACTTCTGGAGCGTTCAGTTCCTCATAGGTATATTTCTGCAGAGCCGGCGAATGATCATGCAGCAGCACTGCCGTACCTCCAAGCGTGACAAGCACGTCTACTTCTGCGATTTGGGCACCGCTCTCCATCGCCTCGAAGAACGAAGCTAACGTGTTATCCGGATGAATGCCGCAGCCCGTATGGGCTGCGGTTAATGGTTTACGCATCTTGAATCGGCTCCTTCTCATGGATGGTCTCTCTAAGATAGAATACGATTAATTATTCACAGCCCGTTTGATTTCAATCTCCATCCGAAGCAAGTTCTCCAAGCTTAATGCCAGACTGTCCATCGGGCTGCCCGGGCAGTAATCCTGCTCAACAGCGTACCATTCTACGCCGCTGGCTTCTCCCCACCGAATGATCGGCACAAAGTCTATAATTCCGCTGCCAACCTCGGCAAAATACCTTCGTTCATCAGCAGTCATATCTTTCAAGTGGAGAATTGGCATGCGGCCGGCGTATTGTTGAATGTACGTGAGCGGATCCACATTCGCTTTCTTGACCCAATACGTATCGATCTCCGCGTAGACCGGACTCTCGGGATCCAGCTCTAACACATAATCCAGCGCGTATTGCCCATTCATGGACGTATGAAATTCAAAGTCATGGTTATGGTAGCCGGCCCTAAAGCCCAGCCCGCTTACTTGGCTTGCAACTTGGCGCAGCGCTTCCCGTACACTTCGATAACCATCCGGGTTCATAAGTTCGTCCGGAAGCGAGTGACAGATGAAATCTCTCGTCTTGAATAGTCGCGCTTCTTCCAACACGGCCGGCAAATCATGCTTCATGCGCTCTAAACCGACATGCATCCCGGCAGTCTGCAGACCGAGCTCATCCATTACCGATGCGATCTCGCGTGGATCATTGCCATGCAAACCGTCGATTTGTACGGCATGCCATCCCATCTTCTTCAGCTCGCGAAGTGTGCCGGGGAAATCCTTCTTCAATTCATTCCGGAGCGTGTACAATTGCGCTGCCAGTTTCTCTCTCATACCGCAAGCTCCTCTCGTTTCAGATCCAGCCATTCCTGCTCTGCTTCTGTAAGATTAATTTCCATCGCTTTCACGGAATCCATCAACTCCGCATCCGTGCGGGGACCAATGATCGCTCCGGTTGGAAACGGACGATTGAGCACAAATGATAGGGCGATATGCAGAGCCGTGACACCTTTGCTTTCTGCCAGCTTCTTCGCTCTCTCATAACGCTTCCAGTTGTCCTCGTTATAATAGACGCGAACCATGTCCGAATTGGATCGATCCTCCGGCGAGAATAGCCCTGTAAAGAAACCACCCGCTTGCGCAGACCATGCAAGCAGCGGCAATTGATGACGCTCATGCCACTGGCTGGCCTGTTCATCCGCTGACACGCAGCCCTCCCATCTCGGCTCATTCGCTGCCGCCAGAGCGAGATTCGTGCTGCTGAACATGAAACCGGACAGATTATGCACCTGAGCATAGTCATTAGCTTCCTGTATGCGATGATGCGTCCAGTTAGAAGCGCCGATGGCCCGTACCCGGCCTTCGCTCAGATGTAAGTTCAACTCTTCCATAATCGGCCCGACCGGCGTTCCCGGCTCGTCTCGATGAAGAGCATACAAATCGATATAATTCGTTTCCAAGCGATCAAGGCTTTCGAACAAATCCTTGCGTATCGCTTCCGCATTCACGCGAGGCCCGGGGCTGCCGTCATTGTGGTGAGCACCTTTGGTCATGATGACCATCTGATTCCGGTTTCCCTTCTCCGTCATCCATTGCCCGATGATTGTCTCGGCACGCCGATATTGATGAGCGGTATCAATCGTTGTTCCGCCTGCGGCAACGTAGGTGTCCAACATGTCCGTTCCATTCAACTTGCTTAAGTCGCCGGTTCCCATAATGAGCCGGGACAGACGAACGCCATTGATTTCCATGAACTTCATTGATTAAACCCTCCTAGTGCAGCTTTGTCGAACTTTCTGGTACCGATACCATAAAACGAAGTCGTATGCCCCATGAATGGGGCTGCGACTGAACTTCTTACTGTAACCCAACCGGACAGCTTCGTCGTCTAGATAGAGAGTGGTTTCCCGCTCGATTGCCGGATAACAAGCTCGGGCTTCAGCACCATACGCTTCGATTCTCCAGGTTTCCCTGCATGATTCTTACTCAGAACCAAGTCTACAACAAGCTGACCCATCTGCTCCGTTGGCTGCGAAACCGTCGTCAGCGGGGGATCGGTAACCGTCGCCAATATCGTATTGTCAAAGCCGACAATCGACAGCTCCTCCGGAACGCGAACGCCCATCTCCTTCGCTGCTTGCAGCGCGCCGATGGCAAGCAGGTCGTTGCAGCAGAACACGGCTGTTGGGCGATCCGCATAACGAAGCAGCTCTGAAGCGCTGCGCCTGCCATCGCTAACCAAGTCATGCCCGCTCATTTTAACCATGTACTCCGGGATCTGTAAGCCCGCTTCAGCGACTTCGTCTTGGAAGCCTCGAATCCGTTCTTGCGAGCTAATTACTTTCGGATGCTCAGCAAGCACAGCCATCCGGGTATGCCCTAACTCCAGCAGATGACGAGCCGCCATTCGACCGCCTTCATAATCGTCAACGACGACGGTTGCAAGATCATGGCCAGGCATTTCCCTCGCGATCAGCGCGAATGGGATGGACTTCTTGAGAAGCTTATCCAGCAGCTCCCCGCTATCGATCCCCGTGCCGATAATGATACCGTCAACGCTCTTCTGTTGAAGCAAATTCAAATACCGTTCGACCCGCTCGTCCTTGTTATCCGTGCTGCAGATGACCAAGCTGTAGCCATGCACATCTCCTTGGTCTTCCACGGCCCGGGCGATTTCGGCGAAGAAGGGGTTGGAGATATCCGGAATGAGCAGCCCAAGCGTATACGTTTTCTTGCCGGTCAATGCGGAGGCGATGAGGCTCGGCTTATAATTCAGCTGTTCCATGACGCTGATAATAGAGGCGCGGCGCTCTTCGCTGATTTTCCCTTTCCCGTTAATGACTTGGGAGACGGCCGCAATGGAAACCCCGGCTTCTCGTGCTACGTCGTAAATCGTTGCTTTCACTCTTGTAACTCCTCCTGCTTCTATGCCGCTTACAATTTGCTAGCGATTCGGGTTCGGATTGACCATGATCCACTCATGATCCGGATCGTTGTGGAACTTCCACGTACGTACCGGACCGGCCATTACATTCAGATAATAACAATCATATCCCGGCGGAGCGGAGACCGGATGATAGCCTTTGGGCACCATGACTGCTTGCCCATCCTTGACAACCAGCGTCTCATCTAAGGAGCGATCGTCTGTGTAAACACGCTGGATCGCAAACCCTTTCTCCTGCTGAATCCGGAAATAATAGGTTTCCTCGAGCAGCGATTCTGCCGGAAGCGCATCCTGATCATGCTTATGCGGCGGATAGCTGGACCAATGTCCGTTAGGCGTGAACACCTCCACGACAAGCAGGCTGTCAGCCGACTGCTGCTCAGGCAAAATGTTATGAATTTGTCGCTCTAAGCTGCCATATCCGCGTGTTTCCACACCGACTTGCTCCGGTTTAATCAGCCGCGCTTCATGATGGCCATGGCCGGGAGCGGAACAAATGGCCATTTCCAAATCCGTTACAGCGCGAATCTCGTAGTTATCGTCATTCGGTACATAAACCGAATAAGGCGTTGTTCGTTCGAATATGTTCATTCTGCTTCCAATCGCAAGCCATTCTTGCGACCTCGTTGTCACATCCGCTTTACCGCTGAGAAGGACAAGGCACACTTCTCGATCTCCGGTATCGCGGCGAAAGGCTTGACCTGCTTCCAGCTTGATGACTTGAAATCCAACATACTTCCAACCTGCCGACTCCGGCGTAATGTTCATTATACTACCATCGTGATCCGGATGATCAGCCGGCGCAATGATTAAATTCGACATCGTTGCCTATCTCCCCTCCTAGATAAGAATCGCATGCTGCTCCGCGAGCTGCATCGCTTCCGCGATCTTCACGGGACGCGCAAGCATCAACGATAACTTAGCAGCCAGCGCTGTCAGCTCTGCCTGCAGACCGTCGGAACCGCTGACCGGAACCGGCTGATCCTCTCGGATGCAATCGATAAAGATCCGCGTCTCTGCTCTGTAGGCCTCTTGATACCGCTCCAGGAAGAAGTGCAGCGGCTTATCGCGGTACACGCCTTCAGCCGTACTGATTTCCGCCGAATTCGGATAATCATTCGTCACGGCTGCCGCGCCTTTGGAGCCAAAAACCTCCACCCGTTGATCGTATCCATATACGGCTTGACGGCTGTTATCAATGACTCCCATCGCCCCGTTAGCAAACTTCAGCGTTACGATCGCCGTATCGACATCGCCATATTGCGCGAATACAGGGTCGATCAACACGCCGCCGTGTGCGTATACCTCTTCAATTTCACTGCCGGTCACGTAACGTGCCATATCGAAATCATGGATCATCATATCCATGAACATACCGCCGGATACACGAATGTAATCTTGATGCGGCGGATTCGGATCACGCGAGGTGATTTTGACAATGTGCGGGGTTCCAATCGTACCGCTCTGCACATGCTCGCTGATCCTCTGGAAGTTATGGTCGAATCGACGGTTGAACCCGATCTGCAGCTTAACGCCAGCCTGCTTCGCGGTCTCTACAGCTTCCTGAGTTTGTCTGATGTCCATACTGACAGGTTTCTCGCAGAAGATATGTTTGCCCGCCAGTGCAGCTTGTTTAATGAGCGGGACATGCGTGTCAGTAGAAGAACAGATGAACACGGCATCAATATCCGGATGGGCAATAATGGCCCCGCTGTCCTTCGTCACTAGCGGAATGTCTCGCAGCGCCGCCCATTCCTCAAGCTCGGCACCTGCGAATAAATCGCTCACTGCGATGACTTCCACTTGAGGCATCCGCAGCAGATTATCGGCATGTATTTTGCCGATTCGACCTGCTCCGATGATGCCGATCTTGATTTTCCCCAACGCCATATCGATATGCCTCCTCTTACCAGCGGGTAGTGATCATTTTCTTGCGCGTGTAGAACTCTACACCGTCGCTGCCGTTAGCATGCAAGTCGCCGTAGAACGACTTCTTCCAACCGGAGAACGGGAAGAACGCCATTGGAGCCGGAACACCAAGATTCACGCCCAGCATGCCGGCATCGATGGTTTCACGGAACTGACGAACGTTAGCGCCGCTCTTCGTAAACAAACATGCGCCGTTGGCAAAATCCGACCGATTGGCCACTTCGATGGCTTCTTCCAACGTTTCCACACGCACAATGGAGAGAACCGGCGCGAAAATCTCGTCTTCCCAAATTTTCATGCCGCATTGCACTTCATCGAACAAGGTCGGTCCAACGAAGTAACCTTCGCCCGCTGAAGCCGCATCCTTGCGTCCGTCCCTAATCAAGAGCGCGCCTTCCGACTCGCCAAGCTCAATGTACTTCAATGTACGTTCTTTGTGGGGTCCGCGAATGACGGGGCCGAGGAAAATCCCCTCTTCCATGCCATTGCCGATCGTAATGCGATCTGCTGCTTCGACCAGCTTGTTCACGAGTGTATCGGCAACTTCGCCTACAGCTACTACGACGGAGCAAGCCATGCAGCGCTCGCCTGCGGAGCCGAATGCCGCATTGACAATTTCTTTAACGGTCAATTCCAGATCGGCGTCCGGCATCACGATGGAATGGTTCTTCGCTCCGGCAAGCGCTTGAACCCGCTTCCCGTTCGCGGACGCTGTTTTGTATACATACTCAGCTACCGGCTGGGAGCCGACGAACGACACGGCCGTTACATCCGGATGCTCCAGGATGCCATTCACGACATCATGGGCGCCATGAACGATATTAAGGACGCCATCCGGCAATCCCGCTTCCGTGAACAGCTCCGCGAGACGGTTCGCCAGAAGAGGCGTACGCTCCGATGGTTTCATGACAAACGTATTGCCGCAAGCTATAGCGAGCGGGAACATCCAGCATGGCACCATCATCGGAAAGTTAAAAGGCGTAATCCCGGCAACGACTCCAACCGGATAACGATACATGCCGGATTCGAGGTTGGACGCAATGTCAGGCAGCTGTTTACCCATCATCAGCGTAGGCGCTCCTGCAGCGAATTCAACGCATTCGATCCCGCGCTGCACCTCGCCGTAAGCTTCACTGTAGCTTTTGCCGTTCTCGAGCGTGACTAGGCGGGCGAGCGCTTCCCAGTTGTCGACCAAGAGCTGCTGATATTTGAATAAAATGCGAGCCCGGCGCGGTACAGGCGTCCGGCTCCATCCCGAGAAAGCTTCCTTAGCCGTTCTCACCGCAAGGTCAACGTCTTCTTTGGTCGAGAGCGGAACCAGCGCCAACACTTCTTCCGTTGCCGGGTTATAGACGTTCTCGTGCGCGGCAGAGGCGGATGGTACCCAGCTGCCTCCGATCCAGTTGTTCAACACTTGTGTCATACTCGAATTCCCCTTTCGTAATCAACAGTCTGTCAGCGGCGACTATGAGGCCGTTATTTTGCCGTTATTGCAATCCTCGATATAGCGGAGCACTTGACTCTCGGTTGGCATGGCGTCGGAGCAGCTATGGCTCGAAATGACGATACAGGCAGCCGCGCTGCCGAATTCCATGCACTGCTCAAGCGACCAGCCCTGCATGATCCCATGCAGGAAACCGGCGGCATAGGAGTCGCCTGCGCCGAAGGTTTTGATAACCTTCGCCGGGAAGCTCTTCGCTCTATGACTCTTGTTGTCGGCCGTATAGGCGATCGAGCCCTCTTTGCCATGCTTGATAATGACGATCTTCGCGTTGTAGTCGAACCATTTGGAGGCGGTTACGCTGTCGCTGTGCTCCGGATTTTGCTCGAACACCTCCATCATGTCGAACTCCTCGCGCGTCCCCAAGATGATATCGCAATACGCTGCGGCCATATTATAGTAAACGGCTGTTTCCTGTTTGGAAGTCCACGTATAAGGGCGGTAATCCAGATCGAAGGCGATAACGGTTCCGTGTTTCTTCGCAAACTGCAGCGCTTGGAACACCGCCTCCCGCGAAGGACTCTGAGCAAGCGCCGTGCCTGAGATCAAGAGCATCTTCGACTGCGCGATTATAGCCTCACTGACCTCGCCGGCCTCTAGCAGCAGATCGGCCACGTTGTCGCGATACATGAGAATGCTGCAATCGGTAGGACTCTTAATCTCGGTAAAAGCCAGACCGGTCACCGCACCGGACCGATCGGTCACGACATTCTCCGTCTCAATCCCGGTTCTCTGCAAATAATCGAGGATGAAGCGCCCCATCTGATCATTTGCGATCTTCCCGATAAACGCCGTTTGGCGTCCAAGTCTTGCCATGCCGATTGTAATGTTCGCAGGAGAACCGCCGACATATTTGGTAAATGTCATCGTCTCTTCCATCGGGCGATTGATCTCGTTCGCATTCAAATCGATGCAGAGACGTCCAATCGCCGTGAAGTCATAAGCTCTGTCTGCCTTGAAGGACACATAGGTCATGGCGTGGATTACCTTCTTTCTTCCGAGATCAGAGAATCGATGTACTGAAGCGCATTCCTCGCATATTCATAGGCGGGATGCAGCGCGGGATCTTGTTCACCCTCCAGCAAAGCCCATCCCTTATAATTACGTTTGACCAGTTCAGATAGAATCGGCCCAAAATCAATGCAGCCATCGCCCGGAACGGTGAACACGCCTTTGCGGATGCAAGTGATAAAGTCCGCCTGTTCGGCTCTTGCCTCCTCCAATATCTGAGGCCGGATATCCTTCAAGTGAACATAAGCAATTCGTTCGTAATGCTTCTGCAGAACAGTCAGCGGGTCTGCTCCTCCGTAATAGGCATGCCCCGTGTCGAAGAGCAGGTAGACGAGCTCCGGATCGGTCAGCTCCATGAGGCGATCGATCTCTTCCGGCCGCTCCACAACCGTTCCCCCGTGATGATGATAGGTCAATTTCAGCCCATACTCCTTGGCAATTGCGCCGGCAGCATTCAAGCCTTCAGCCAGCGACGCCCACTGTTCATCGCTTAAACGCTGCACTTCCTTCTCATTCGGAGAACGCCGCGGATCGAAGTGCAGCGATCCTCCCGCTTCGCATGTGCTAATCACCGTGCTTCCCATTTCCTTAAGAAACTGTGCATGTGACCGATAGGCGTTCAGTTCATCTTCACGATACGCCGGATCGGAGAAGAGCACCGACTTCCACTGCGACGTCAAGCTGATCCCGCGTCGTGACAGCTCATTCTTCAGCACTTGCGGATCGCTCGGAAACTTCCGTCCCATCTCCGTACCCGTTAAACCAAGCGCAACGATGTCATCGACGATCCGATCGAACGAAGTATCGTCACCGTGTTCCTTTACATCCTCTCCAACCCAATTAATGGGATGAATCCCTAATCGGAATGGCAACTGTTTCATAGGCTGGCAGCCCCTCTTTTATAGGATTTGAATGGATCTGATTTTGGCGTTCATTTCTTTACCGGCTTTGATCACGTTATCGCTCTCTGACACCTCGGGAACAGCAACGTTCCACCAGGACTCATATCCGCCTGTATTCGTGCCCGGCACAACAGGAATCTCGATGAGTGTAGTGACCGTTTCTTGCTTCGCCAGCTGCAGCGCTTCCTTCAATTCTTGCTCGTTGTTTGCCTTGTAGGCTTTAGCACCAAGACTGCGCGCATGTGCCGCGAAGTCGATTGGCATATACGTTCCGGTCAGCTTACCTGTCTCCGCCGAGCGGAAACGGAACTCATTCCCGAAGCCGTCGCTGCCCTGGCTCCTCTGCAAATTATGGATACACTGGAACCCGTGGTTGTCGAACAGCAATACGGTGATTTTGCGACCTTCCTGCAAGCTGGTCACCAGCTCGGAGTGAAGCATGAGATACCCGCCATCTCCCACGATCGCATAGACTTCGCGGCGCGGTTCAGCCAGTGCGACGCCGAATGCGCCGGCGATCTCATACCCCATGCAGGAGAAGCCATATTCCATATGATAGGTTTTGGGTTCGGTTGGCCGCCACACCCGGTGAAGATCACCAGGCAGACTTCCCGCCGCGCATACGATAACCGAGTTAGATGCAATTGTCTCCTGGATGATGCCCAGTGCCCGGGTCTGAGCCAAACCAAGCTCATGCTCTATGGCAAAAAGTCGATCGACCTCATCATCCCACTCCCGCTTAATGGCATGGATCTCCTGCAGATCATGTTCACTCGAATAGTGAACATCTTGGAGTGCAGCTTGCAGCGCGATTAGGCCTTCTTGGGCATCCGCCGTAATCGCTACCCCGTTCAGCTTCGAGGAATCGAATCCGCTGACATTCACATTAATGAATTGCACATCCGGATGACCGAAGGCGGACTTGGAAGCCGTCGTGAAATCGGAATACCGCGTGCCCACGCCGATGATGAGATCGGCTTCTTGCGCGATCTTGTTTGCGGTCAGAGCACCGGTAACTCCGATCGCGCCTACGTTTAGCGGATGGTTCCAAGGCAATGAGCTCTTGCCTGCTTGTGTCTCGGCAACCGGGATATGGAAAGCCTCGGCGAATGCAGCAAGCTCACTCGATGCAGAAGAATACAACACACCGCCGCCCGCGATAAGGAGCGGCTTCTTCTTGCCAGCCATGAGCTTCACCGCGCGCTTAATCGCGTCCGGCACCGGCGGACGACGATCCAAATAATGCACCTTGCGGTCAAAGAAATGGATCGGATAGTCATAAGCTTCCGCCTGTACATCCTGCGGCAGAGCCAGCGTCACTGCGCCGGTCTCTGCGGGATCGGTCAATACGCGCATCGCTTGCACCGCAGCCGTCATCAATTGCTCCGGTCTCACGATACGGTCCCAATACTTGCTGACTGATTTGAAAGGTTCGTTAGCGGAAATGGTGTAATCGCTTACAACTTCTAACTGCTGCAGCACCGGATCCGGCTGTCTGCTGGCAAAATTATCACCCGGCAGCAGCAGCACCGGGATGCGGTTTACGGTTGCCGTCGCAGCCGCCGTAATCATATTCAAAGCACCTGGTCCGATAGAGGACGTGCAGGCATAAATCTGCTTGCGATTGCTTTGCTTCGCGAATGCAGCTGCGGCATGAACCATGCCCTGCTCGTTCTTGCCTTGTATGTAAACCAGTTCACCTGCGCTATGCTCCAAGGCTTCCCCGATCCCGGTTACGTTGCCATGACCGAAGATACCCATAACGCCCTTAACGAACTTCGTTTCCTCGCCGTCTACCGAGATATATTGCTGATCCAGAAATCGCAGCAGCGCTTGCGACATCGTAAGCCGAACTGTACTCATTATGCTTGACTCCTCCTTAGATTGAGTAGGTTAAGCGCTATACCTTGTGGCATAAAAATAACGCTCTTCTTACTATTCCACAGTAGATTAAGCGCTTAACTTATTTTACGAAAAAAGAATGCAAATCTCAATAGCTGTTTTTGGCGAATCCTGTCATTAGGACCGTATTACAACCCTTCAACCACTTGCACAGTGAGGCTTCGCTTCATGAAGTCAAAGATAAATTCAATAACCGTGTTATCCTGCTCGATGTTCATTGTCGCTTTCGTCGATGAGCCGCTCCGCGGATATTCATCAATTGAATACGTTTGCGATAACGTTCCGTATGGTGCAACGGCATAGGTGTAAGAACCCGTGAACGGCATAACAAAGGTGCGCCGGTAGATGCCATTACCGATGTAGTACATCCGCGTTGTTTCGCTATTGGAGTCATTATTGAACGCGCCAACATGATGCTGGAAGCTTCCGTATAGGATGACGCGAGCCGGAAGTTTGATTCCTGTCTCGGGATCATAGCTGTCATCCGCCCCATAGGAGGTGTTCGGCAGCGGATTGCCTGCACGCTGCCTTAGATCCTGTTCGGATTGCCACAGCGATCTGATCTTCTCTTCCTGTCCGAATCCGAGCGGACAGCCTTCGCCTGCTTGATTCGCCTGATAGCAATTCGACAGTTCTTCTCCAGCGCTGCCGGTCGGCATCGGAACATGATAACTGCCGAGCGTTCTTCGAATCGGCATCTGCATATATGCGTTCGTATTGTTTACGGCCGTCCATTTGAAGGCGTATTCAAGAAAACGGTTACGACTCTCTTCATCCTGCGATGCGAACCAGCCAATCTGATCGTAGCCCCACCATTCCATCCATGCTCTGCGTTCATCTGGAATGTTGTCCTGATCATCGAAGAATTTACCGCCCCAATTATCGAGCTCCATCAGCATCGGTAACGAATCGCAGCTCCATCCGCTAGGCGTCACGCCGCCTTCACTGAAGCCTTCTTGCACAAGTGCAAGCTTGTTGCTTGGTACGTCTTGAATCGGCATCCGGGAGTATGGCATGGAATGAAAATCAAACAGAAGCTTGCCATCCATGTTCACGCCATGCGTATGTGCATCAAGCAGCACAATGCCTCGTCTCGCATGCTCGCTCGCATAATCCCTTATCATTTGGAATAAGGCAATCGTCTTCTTGAGCCCGAAGTCTTCAGCCGTGTACAGGTGAATCTGCCCCATATGAATGGCTTCATAGCCGGCATCGATATAGTTAACCGCCCGGTAATAGAACCAGAACTGTGTCTCAAGCTTGTTCATATTGGGAATGCCGCCGCCGTCGTCCCAGACGAAGCCTTGCGGGTTCTCGTCAAACAGCATATCGGTGATACGGAAATTGCGATCCTCGGCCGGCAATTGAAAGGCTTTGAACACCCATTCCGGAATCTTGATCTTCTCGACATCCGGGAAAACAGCTTCGAAAATGCAGGTTTGCAGCATAATGTCCGGGTCCACTTCATGTGCACGCTCAGCAAGCGTCTTAGACTTCCGGAAATGCTCGCCGTCATCCGCTTCCAGCAGCCACACGCCCGAAGCACGTCCCAGAAACTTTGCCCCGATGTTCTTGATCATCCTTAAGTCATCATTTAACGTATCACTGTTGACCAAATCTGCGGCCGTAACCGCCCTGGACAGAAAGCCCTCCAGAACATCCCGGCTGATACATCCGTTATACATCGAATGGTTCATGTCTACCTCCGTGATCATTGTTATTCATCGTATAAAGTTGTTCATGATCGCCTTCATTCCTGATCTCTGAAACAGCATCAAGACTATTTCTGGTATCGATACCAGAAATACATATTACTAATTTACCATCATTTCTGAATAATGGAATAACTTTTTGGAAATTTACACTTTTTTATTGTTTGCGCCCAACAATAGAGCGATACCAGCGGCCTTTTTTTTCTAGTATCACTCTCAATCTATTCGATTTCGTCTAACGGTGCAGTTTGATCAAACATCGCCCTGTTCTCTTCCGGCACATGAATGATATCTTGCACCTGGTACATGTCCGAATCAGGGTCTTTCACGATATCCAGCAGCAGAATCTCATCTTCCATCCTTAGAAAGCTATAAGTTCGAAGCTCGGCTCCGGTTGCGGAGATGCCCTTCAATTGACTCATATCTTCCTCTGAAAGGGTTCCCTTCATTGCGTCCGACAAGTAGGCATTCAACTGCTGCAAATCCTGATGATCGATTGCCTGCTTCACGAGTATAGCTACATTTTCCGGGGAATCAGGCTGGACGAACTTGGGAGATGAACATCCCATAATAAACATTAATCCTGCTAGCACAGTAAGCTTCTTTGCCGTCATTCTGTTTCTCCTAACCAATCATATAAACGATCATAAATTTATTCCACCCATGTATCTTGCAGCAGTTCAATAATTTCTTCTTGTTCCTTGCCAACCATTTCGTGGATGCGAACGGCTAATGTAGGAAGCTTCCACGCCTCCAGCTCAGCTGTCTCGACGCCACTTAAAGCTATGTATACATCGCAATATACCTCGTGAAATAGCCTCCGCCCATCACGCAGCCAGCTAGGCGCTTCCGGTGGTAAAGAGTTCGATGCCAGCATCATCAAGGTTCGGCTCACATCCGCGGCCTTGTCGCCAATTAGGACATTCATCCAGTCAATGATGACAGGTCCATCCGCTGCCATGAGTATGTTACCCGGGTGAAAATCATAGTGGCATAATGCCTGCCCGTCCGGTAATTGCCGAAGCATGGCTATAATGTGATCCCTCTGGCGATCCGAAATTCCGGTGGCTGCCATCGTATGTTTTAGCAGCTCTTGCTTCAGATTCGGGGTAAAATCAACCTTCAGTTCATGAAGCTGATAGTGGAGCTCCGCCATCAATTTCGCATAGTGGGTAACGCTCTCTCTGTTTGGTTCAATCCTGCTCATCATGGAAGGAGCGTTGATTCGCTCATAGACGATGCCGGAGCGGCCTTCATACTCAATAAGTCCGCCGAACCTCGGCGTCCGTACAGCTAACCGGGATATAATTGCTGCATTCTTCGCTTCCTTCGGTGCTTCATGGGCATGATGAAAGAGTTTAATAACCTCATGCTCGCCCCACTCATAGACATCCGCTGTATTGCCTCTCCCAACCAGTTCGCCAGCTTTCATTATGCGGCACCTCACTAAGACATCGTAATTGGTATTGTATCCCATATCATGGAGCAGTGGCGATAAAATTCTTCCAAAGAAAAAGCCGCATTTGCATAAGAGTCTCTCTCTTAGCGCAATGCGGCACAAATTGATGATATACAGCTAAACTTCGCTCACTTTCACTTCGTATGCTCTAAGCTCACAATTGCCGGTGTGAAAGTTATAGTACTCTTCATTCGATTGTTCATGGAAATAAGCATGAATGACCCTGCAAATTCCGCCATGAGAGACCAGCAATACATGCAGACCTTTATACCTCTCTATGATTTCATCGATTAAATTATAGACTCGTTGCGCCACCTGCAATACGGATTCTCCACCTGAGAGCTTGCTCGGAAAATGTTTCTTTGCCTCAAGGAAACCAGCGTCATCACGCATAACGCCCTCGTATTTGCCATAATTTTGCTCCCTGAGTCTATCTTCTACGGTATAAGCTGCTCCTAGCGCATCAGAAAGGATCTCAGCGGTTTGTTTTGCTCTCATGAGCGGAGATGAAAGGATAAGATCGATCTTCACATCTCCCATGCTCGCGGCCAACGTTCTTGCTTGCTCAATGCCTCGACTCGTCAAGGCAATATCTGAGATTCCACAGATGCGGCGCGCTACATTCCATTCGGTTTGACCGTGCCTCACAGCGAATATGTTCATAGGCATCCTCGTTTCCGGTTGAATAGTACTAATTAGCCCTGCGGATACACGTACTTGGTAGCCGACACAGTCATATTGGCTGCGACGGAGCCTTCTGCAGGAACGGTTATTGTTCCTTTGGCCGAATAGGTGTCACCGCTAAATTCAAAATATTGGCCGAAGCTGTACGTTCCCGGCGGCAGGAAGAGCTCGAATTTCCCATTATTCAGAACGACATCGCAAATGTAGCTGTTACTGTCATTATAGATGTTCACCATGCCGGAACGATTGACGGAGGCATTCTCGAAACTAGCAGTTCCGGTCACATTGGGCTTCTGCAGTTGGAGCGTCGCATTCTCAAACTGGCCATTCTGCACACGAATCGGCTTGTTCAGCACACTGGTCGTGCGATAAGTCCTAACACTTACAATGTTATAGTTACCATCAGGTAACTCCGCATAAGCTGTGAGTCCTTCCCAGTTCACCCAGCGATCCAGGTCGTATCTGCCTTCTGCGGACTGAATAAAGATTGTACCGCTCTCAACCGGCACTCCCTGTGCATCCACGATGCGCAGCTCCGGTATAACCGGCTGTTTATCCTGAACGGCTAACCATTTGGTCGTGCCGCGAGAAACAGCCATTCTGTAGGGGGTATCATGAAACCGATTTTCTTTGTAGGGATCAGCGCCAGCCTTGAGCAGCAGCTGCGCAATTGGGTAGCTGGACCACTGAACAGCTGTATACAAGGAACTATCGAGTCCCGGATCAGCGCCATGTGCGAGCAGCGTCTGAACGATCTCTGCCTTCGGATATTGATTCACGTATACACTCCCATTGCTGGCACGACCAATTACGCCTGAAGCGGATTCCAAATAGGAATACCCATCGCGGTTTGTTTTATTCGCGTCATAGCCTTGCGACAATAGCAGGTCTAGCAGATCGGCATTTTGGTTCAATATCGCCTCCGAAACCAAGTCCCGTGATGACAGCTTGACATCTGCACCATGCTCCAGCAGCGCTCGCGTCCCCGCCGTACTGCTTTTCAACACCGTATACTCAATCGGAACATTATCCCCAAACATGTTGACCAGCTTCAAATTCGGATCAACGCCTCGATCCAGCATCCGCTCGATCGTCAACGCATCTCCGCTCATGGCAGCTTCAAACAGCGTGCGCTGAAAGACTTTCAAATCGGCCTCACTATACCCGATAATAACCTTCTTCTGCTTGGTATCGTAGCTCACGTTCTTCCCGCTCACGATCGAAACCAGCCTTGCCGAGACGTAAATACGTCCATTCAAATTAACCGGCGCCTGGCTTAAACGAATGTTCTGATTGGATGTTTGGAGCATCGTCGTGTTCAAACGGATACTCCATTTCGTCGATCCACGCGTCATATCGATTCTTCCCAGCTGTACCACCGCTTTGACATCAAGCGCATCCAATATCGACTTCATCGGCAGCATTAAGCTGCCTTTATACATAAGCGGAGCTGCTGATAATTGAAGCGGCTTACCGTCAATGACCACCATAATAGTCGGTGCTGACGGAGCTGATGCTGCGCTGACCGGTGCTTGTATTACCGCTGCTAGAAGGAATATCGTTGCCCACAGCAGGGCAAGCACCGATAACCTTCCGGTTTGAATCTGTCTTCTCATTTTCCATTCATCCCCTCAAACATGTTTGTCACCCTATTTCCCATAATTCGACAGTAACCCTCCAATCCCTTCCATAAACCATCCAATCAATCCCATTTATACGCACCGTTTCTAGGCTCCTGCATACCATGTGAACATACTTATTTTTTTCTGCACGACGGGCTGCTTCCGGCATGAATTGCAGAAAGTCTATGGAGGGGTTTACTTGAAAAAAAGTATGATGAGACTTTCCTTCATCGTCATCAGCTTAGCGCTTCTGCTGGCGGGCTGCGGCGGGAAAAAGTCGGAACCGACCAAGGTTCGAATCGGTGAAGTCACGCGTTCTATTTTCTATGCACCGCAATATGTCGCCATTACGAATGGATTCTTCAAAGATGAAGGTCTGGACGTAGAGCTGACCACAACGCCGGGCGGAGATAAAACGATGACGGCACTGCTCAGCAACAACATTGACGTGGCACTGGTAGGATCCGAAACATCCATTTATGTCTCGCTTCAAGGCTCCGAAGATCCGGTCATTAATTTCGCCCAATTAACGCAAACCGACGGGACCTTCCTGATCTCCCGCTCCAAGGTCGACAATTTCGATTGGAACATGCTGAAAGGGTCCAAATTCCTGGGGCAGCGCAAAGGCGGCATGCCGCAAATGGCCGGTGAATTTACGCTCAAGAAACACGGCATCGATCCTCAGAATGATTTGGAACTCATTCAAAATGTGGAATTTGCCAACATCGTTCCTGCCTTCACATCAGGTACAGGCGACTACGTTCAGCTCTTCGAGCCATCGGCTACGATGATCGAGCAGCAAGGCAAAGGATATGTCGTTGCGTCATTCGGTACGGAGAGCGGCCATCTGCCTTATACCGTGTTCATGACCAAACAAAGCTATATCGATGACAATCCGGGTACGGTACAGAAGTTCACGAATGCCGTCCATAAAGGACAAAAGTGGGTGCAGGAGCATAGTGTAAATGAAATCGCTGATGCTGTTGCGCCATTCTTCCCGGACACAGACATTGAGCTGATCCGCGGCGTTGTGAAACGGTACAAAGATCAAGGCTCCTATGCAACAGATCCAATCATCGACGAAACCGAGTGGGCGAATTTGCAGGATGTGATGAAATCGGCCGGCGAGCTGGATGCTCCTGCGGAATTCGGCAAGCTGGTGAACAATACGTTTGCAGAGAAAGCGATTAAGAATGTGAAGTAAGGACTTGACAGATAGGCCGCCTGCGTGCGGCCTCTTCAAGCGTATGGAAGGAGTGACCGCTGTGATTCCTGTCGTGGAAGTAAAGGATGTTACACATGTGTACGTCAATGAGAAGGGGGCAACGCTGGCTCTGGATCAGATTGCATTAACGGTCAGGAGCGGTGAATTCGTCTCCCTCGTCGGCCCGAGCGGCTGCGGCAAAACAACGCTGCTCTCCATCATCGCGGGCTTAATTCTGCCAACCGAAGGAGCGGTCTCCATACTCGGGCAGCCCGTTACCGGTCCGACGTCGAAGATCGGTTATATGCTGCAGCAGGACTTTCTGTTTCCATGGCGGACGATTCGCGAGAATGTGACGATTGGTTTGGAAATCATGGGCAAGCTGACACGCGAGAAGAAGGAGTTCGCCCTTCATCTGTTGGAGGAGCTGGGGCTTGGGCAGTCAGCGGGCAAATATCCCGGTGAACTGTCTGGCGGTATGCGGCAGCGGGCAGCGCTTGCGCGTACACTGGCTACCGAACCGGATATTTTATTTCTGGATGAACCGTTCTCGTCGCTGGATTTTCAAACGAAGCTGCAGCTCGAGAACCTGATCTCCCACACTCTTAAAGCGCGCCGCAAAACCTCGCTGCTGGTTACCCACGATATAGCCGAGGCCATCGCGATGAGCGACAGAGTGATTGTGCTAGCGCCTAATCCGGGACGGATAAAGAGCGAAATCGCCATCCCTGCGTATCTGGCGGAGATGACGCCTATTGCCGCGCGTGAGCAAGACGGGTTTCAGGAATGGTTTCGCATTGTGCGGAAGGCGTTCGAATCGACAGAGAGAAGGAGATGAACACACCTATGGGGAACGACAAGTTGGGGAAAGAACCTTCTGAGACGGAACAGTCTGGAACAGTACAATCTGGAACAGAACAACAGAAAGAACCGCGGAGCAATGTCGATCCGCAGCTCATCTATAAGGCCTTCAAACAAGCAAGAAATAAAGAAAAGCTTATTGTTCACATAACGCAAGTATTGCTGCTTGCCCTCTTCCTCGGCTCCTGGGAGTATGCGGGGAGAACGCGTTTGATTGACGTCTTCCTGTTCAGTTATCCCAGCAAGATCTTCAAGCTGCTGTACACAAAAGCAATGGACGGCTCGCTGCTGCCTCATATCGGGGTTACGGTAGCGGAAACCGCGGCAGGTTTTGCACTAGGCACGTTATGCGGCTTGTTGATTGCAACGATCATTTGGTGGAGCCCTTTTCTGGCACGCGTACTCGATCCGTATCTTGTCGTGCTGAACTCCTTACCCAAGGTAGCGCTCGGTCCTCTGTTCATCGTGGCGCTCGGCTCCGGCATCCTCTCCATCATCGCAACGATACTCTCGATTACCGTCATCATCACCACGCTCGTCATCTATAACGCCTTCCAGGAGGTTGACGCCAACTACGTGAAAGTAGTGAACGTATTCGGCGCGACCAAAACGCAATCGTACAGCAAAGTTATCCTGCCCGCTTCCTTCCCCGCTATCATATCGACGCTTAAAGTGAATGTCGGCTTAGCTTGGGTTGGGGTTATTGTAGGCGAATTCCTGGTAGCCAAGGAAGGGCTGGGCTATTTAATTATTTATGGTTTTCAAGTGTTTAACTTTACACTTGTCCTCGCGAGCTTATTCATCATTGCGGCTTTCGCAACGTTCATGTACCAAATTGTAGCAGCGATTGAGTCTAGGATTAGGAAGAGAAGGCGATAAGGGAACAGGGCAAAACCGCGCGAAAGGGCTACCGTTCCGACGCAGCCGCGATATGTCTGAGCTTATCGGGATTGACGACGATATAGAACGATGAGATTTGACCATCAGTAATCTCAAAGGAATGCACGTTATTCGGCTGTCCATTGCCATCGTATCCGACAATGCCGATTTCTCCGTTCACCTCGGACAAGGTGTAGGTATAATCTTGAGGCAGCTTAGCAAGCAGTCCGAAGAAGAATGCCGCGATGCGCTCGGAGCCCTGAATCGGACGGGTCGCTGCTTTCACCTTCCCGCCGCCATCCGAGTAGAGAACCGCATCTGCACGAACAACGCTGAGCAATTGTCCCATATTTCCGGACATAAGGGCTTGCACGAACTGCTCCACGATTGTTGATGTTTTCTCGACGGCAGGTGGCTTTAATTGTTGTTGCTGCTCGATTGGAGTCGTTTGCAGCGATGACTTCAACGCATCATCCGGCTCCGGTATTTGACTTATTGCCAGTTTGGCTCGGCGGAAAATTTGGCGGCAATTCGTGCTGCTCTTGCCCACGATCTCCGCAATCTCGTCATACTCGTACTGCAGCACTTCGCGCAATAGAAATACGGCACGCTCCACCCAAGACAGCTGCTGCAGCAGGAGCAAATATGCAGTAGATATCGACTCCTTCTGCAGATAACGGTCATCCGGCTCTGCGAACGATCGTGCCGCATCCGGGACAAGCGGCTCCGGCAGCCATGTTCCAACGTAGACTTCCCGCTGCTTGCGAGAGGAACGCAGCAGATCGATGCAGCGGTTCGTGACGATTTTGCACAAATACGCCTTCATACTGGTGATGTGCTCCGGCCTCTTCACATTTACATAAATAAAAGCCTCCTGTACCACATCTTCCGCATCCATCACGCTGCCCAGCATCCGATAAGCTAATGAAAACAAGAGCGGCCGATAGGAAATATATTCCTCTACAGACGACGATGCTCCCTTATTTGGTTCCGATTCCGTGTTCCTGTTCATATGGGCACACCTCCGTGTCGTTACCTTGCCGCAGCCAAGCTTGGTGAATGCGCGATTGCTTCCGCCGCCCTGACTGCGCTCGCGGCTGATGCGTCAGCAAGCAATTCGCCATGACCGGCCCAGTCTCCTGCGACATATAAGCCTTGAATTTCGGGAACGGACGGCCCAATGTTCTTCAACTTCTGACCGGTACGCGGATAACCGTGCGTTACCGTTATATTCGGCAGAAACTGCTTCGCGAGAACTTCGTCCTGCCAGCCCGGCTGCAGCCAGTTCATCGTTTGCAGCAGCTGCTGCTCATCCGCCTTCGGGTCGTTCTCGCCGGGACCGTTATATTTGATCAAATGGACCACAACCGCACCGTTATCGCTCATCGTGGCATGGGCCGAATGATTGGAGAAGAAGATAGGCTGATCGAGTCCGAGCGCAAATTCATGCTCTTTGACCGGCAGCTTCTTCAGTCCAATATCAAGACAGGCCGCCATAGAAGGGATCGCTTCTATTTTCCATTGCTTTAATACCGTCGCTTCGGCTCCGGGCACAAGTTTATACGTTTCCGAAGGGGAAGCCGTACTAATCGCATTTGCTATGGTTATCGATGTGCCATCTCCAAGTTCGAGCGCTGTAACCTTGCCTTCCTTGTGCGTGATTTCTTTTACCGATTTGGCGGCTACGATGTGCACGCCTATCTGCTGAGCCTTGACTCGCAGCTGATCCACGATCGTCTGCCAGCCTTTATGCAAATAGATGACTCCTTTGAGCGAACGTTGAATTTGCCCCAGAGCTGGTGCTGCGAGCTGATGATCCGGATCAAAAGCATACGTCGCCGTCCTGCACAGCGCATAGAAAACATGCCGTACCATCGGATCTTGCACCTCGCGCTCCGCCCATTCCCGAATGCTCGATGCAGGAATGTTGGAGGCATTAAGGCGCGTTAACTTGACCATCAGACGCATCAGCTGCATCTTGCTGGACCAAGTGAGCAGCTTCGTCTTCAGCATGCCGATCGGGTCCGCCCCCATAGGGACGAGCTGATTGTTCCAGATGGCGTTCATTTTGGTGGACGGCTTTGCGCCTTCCACTCGAATGCCAAGTTCTTGTAGGATACTATTCGCACGACCCGCTTTATACAGCGCATGCCCGCCTAAGTTGAGAAATACACCATTGTTGTGGTTCGTCATCGCACGTCCGCCGAGTCGATTCGACTTCTCCAGCAGCAAGACAGAGCGGCCGCTCTGCGCCACCTTTATCGCTGCAATCAAACCCGCCAACCCGCCGCCGACCACGGCTGTATCATAGTTAGTATTCATTATTGTCACCCTCCCCGATTGCTTTCATAAGTTAAGGCGGGGGAGGAGGGGGTTTTGTGACAGGATGGGTGAAAAAATAGATTTTCTGCTCATGTAGACCACTGGGTGGGCTTCTTTTGCGTTTTCCGTTGGTTTTACGCTCATGTAGACCTAGGTAGGCTTCTTTTGTGTTTTCCGATGATTTTACGCTAATGTAGACTTCTGGGTTGGCTTCTTTTGTGTTTTCCGATGATTTTACGCCAATGTAGACTTCTGGGTTGGCTTCTTTTGCGTTTTCCGTTGATTTTACGCTAATGTAGACTTCTGGGTTGGCTTCTTTTGTGTTTTCCGATGATGTGTTGCCTCTAGTGCTACTCTTTCTAATACTCTTTCTCTGATTTGACTACTATTCCAGAAATGTGTAGCTCCCAGAACCACTCTTTCTCTCATTTGACTACTTTTCCAGCGATATGTAGCTCTCCGAACCACTCTTCCTCTCATTTAGCTACATTGCTAGCGATGTGTTGCCTCCTCACCAGCAACACACAAACAAAAAAAGAGTTGCACAAGCCCCATGGCCCGTGCAACTCTATAACATCTCAAATCCCTACTCGCCCCAGCGCCAGCCGAACGGGTACTGCGCGGACAGGGTCAGCGGCAGTCGGCCTGTTGGCGTGAACTCGCCGAGCAGTGCACCCGCGGCGGATTCCAGCGCGAGTGGACGGCATTCGTATACGGCGAGGAACGCCGATACGTCCGGGTACACGAGCAGATCGAGCGGGTTGCGGACGGATACAGCAACCGTGCGATCGCCCGCTTCCGCGAGCAGCCGCGCAGCGAGCTCGCGCTCGTTCGCGTGCTTCGCCGCGTCGTAGCTCACGAACACGATCTGTTCGAACGCCGCAAGATCCTGCAGCGCATCGGCAGCTCCGACGCGCCGTTCCGTCACATGCGGCATCCGCGCCGCGAGTCGGCCCCCAAGTGTACCGTCGTCGGTCAGCAGCTCGTCCGCTTCCGACACGGTCACGATTTCGGGCCAGAGCACGAGCGTCTTCGCCTCGCGCCGCAGCGGAAGCAAGCCGCGCTCGTTCTTCACGAGCGTCGCCGATGCCTCGCTCCAGTGGCGGACGGCAGCTCGCTGGTCCGGCGTATCCAGCGTCGGCTCGACCTCCGCCCATGGCGCGAGCGCCTCGCCTACCGCGCGCTTCTCCTTCAAGCGCATGATGCGCGCCAATGAAGCATCAATGCGCGCTTCGCTCAGCTCGCCGCTCTCTACCGCGGCAACGACCGCTTCAATCGCAGCCCGCTGCTTCGCTGCCGTGTGGCAGATCAGCACCATATCCGCGCCTGCCTGCAGCGCCATAACAGCTCCGCGCTCCGGACCATAGAACTTGTCGATGGCGTTCATCTCCAAGCAGTCCGTTACGATGACGCCTTCATAGCCAAGCTCCTCACGCAGCAAGCCCGTCAATACAGGCTGCGACAAGGTCGAAGGTACGCCTGACGGGTCCAGCGCAGGCAAACACACATGGGCCGTCATGATCATATCCGTCTCGCCGGCTGCCATCTTAAACGGAACCAGCTCAATCGCATCAAGCCGTTCCCGATCATGCGTAAGTACAGGCAGATCCCGGTGCGAATCAACGCTTGTATCGCCATGTCCCGGAAAATGCTTCACGGTCGCCGAGACACGCGAGCGCTGATAACCGCGAACTGCCGCCAAACCAAGCTCACCGACAACCTCCGGCCGGTCGCTGTAGGAGCGAACGTTAATAACCGGATTGTCCGGGTTATTGTTCACGTCAATACACGGCGCATAGTTCAAATTAATGCCGAGTGCGCGAAGCTGTTCGCCGCACATGACCGCCGATTCGAATACGCCTCCGGCAGAACCAGCTGCGCCAAGTGCCATATTGCCCGGCATCAGCGTGACACCTTTCACAAGTCGCGACACCATGCCGCCTTCCTGATCCACCGCAATAAACATCGGCGATCTCCCCGATCGCTCAGCCGATGCCATTAAACCTGCCGATAGGGCATGCACCTGTTTCGCATCCACGATGTTACGCGTGAAATAGATAATGCCGCCAACGCCGTAATCCCCAATCAGCGCTTCAATCTCAGCTGACGGTTCATGACCGTGGAACCCAAACACAAACAGCTGCCCGATTTTCTCCCGCAAACTAAACGTTCCCCATTCAACTTGCTCTCCCATGACTCGAACGCACCTCTCCCGTTAATGCTCATCCTCTGAATCTTCGGAGACCGCTAACAGCGATCCGCCCCCTTGAACTGCCACTCGGTAGTCCGTCGGTTTCTGCCCCGCATACTTCATAAACACTTTTGTAAAATACCGCCGCTCCGCATACCCGACTTCCTTGGCAATCAGCGCGACGCTCTTCGGCGTATCGAGCAGCAGCGATTTCGCTTTCTCCATTCGCTGACGCGTAATATATTCGATGAAGGTTTCGCCATACGTTTGCTTAAACAACAAGCTGAAATGCGAGGTCGACAATCCGACGTATGTAGCGGCTTCTTCCACGCTGAGATCACGGAACAGATGACGGTCCATGAACTGCTTCGCATCGGTCATCTGCCGCTCGGAATGCTTCCGTTTGTCCGTCGAACGCGCCACGCCTTCACTGGAAGCTTGCCGGATCGCTGCGAACAAATCCTTCACGCCAAAATGCAAGTCCATCTTGCGCCACATGGCTTCTTCCTGCTCGCGCTGCAGCAAATCCGCTTCCTTCAGCTCCCGCATCAGATGCAGCGCCAGAAAATGCAGCATCGGCTTCAGCCGACCTTCCGCACTGCCGCCAGCCTTATGCAGCTGCTCCGCCAGTCGCTTCTGCTCACCTTCCACGCCATCCGCATCGCCGCGCTTCATCGCACCGATCAACCGCTCCGCAATATCCCACAGCGTGCGCCCCGCATCAAAGCCTCCTGCAAGCTCGCTGTCGTAGACCGCGATTGGCACCGATTCGGTAGACAGCTGCATGCCGCGCTGCACGGTTTTATAAGCGGAGGACAGCTTATTCATCGCTGTCATTTTATCATAAATACCCGCATGGAGCTGCAGTTTAGCATTCTTGCGAACGGAGGCCAGCAGCATTTCTGCCCATTGCTTCACCTGCTGGTCACGCGCCTCAGGCGAACCATCTCCGCTTGCCGCAGCCTTCTCGCCGCGAATCAAGACGCACCACTCGCCATCTCTCATTTGGATGACGGCATGATGTAACCCATCCAGCTGCAGCGTCTCGCGCAGCACGTTACACACGGCGAAGTTCCAGATCTTCCGCTCTTTGTCCGGCCATTCACGCCAATCTCGAGCATCGGCTGAACCGGCATCGATATCAAGCACGAGCAGCGTATATTGGGGCTCCCCGAGCAGCTGCTCCTGTCCCGCCATCAGCCAATTGTCTGGGGTAATATCCGTATAGTCCATCAGCACATCATACAGAATCTTCTCGTTCACCAAATCAATCATGCGATCAAGCTTGCGCTGCTCTTCCTTAATCTGCTGCCGTTTATTGCGCTGCTCGGACATGACACGGGCGATAACGCCTGTCAGCTCATCATACGGAATCGGTTTAAGGATATAATCCTTCACCCCATACTGAATCGCAGACCTCGTATACGAGAAATCCTGGTAGCCCGAGAGCATAATAACATCGCAAGCCATTCCCCGCTCCCGAATCTGACGGACGAGCTCAAGTCCATCCATGACCGGCATCCGGATGTCGCAGAGGATTAAATCCGCCGGTTTCTCCCGCAAAAGCTCCAATGCCTCAACACCGTTCTTCGCGGTACCTGTAACTTCAAGTCCAAGCATACTCCAAGGGATCACCTTCTCTAGGTTGCGAGTAATATGTTGTTCGTCATCGACAAGCAGCACTTTTCCGTTCATACCCGTTCACCTCTGTTCCGTGGGATCTTAATTCGGATAGTCGTACCGTAACCCTCCTGGCTGCACAGGAGCAAACCATAAGGCGATCCATAATGAATGCGCAGCCGATCTGCGACACTCCGTAGTCCAAGTCCGCGCCGCTCTCCTTGTTCAGCCACGTTTAAATCGAGATCCCGCTCCTGCTCGCTGCTCAGTCCGTTAATGCGTTTCAAAGCCTCCTCGTTCATGCCGATTCCATTATCGGTAACGGTCAAGATGACCAAGCCTTCTTCCAGATGAACCGAAACGGAAATCATGCCAACATGCTCAAGACCTTCAAATCCATGTTGAATACTGTTCTCGACAAGCGGTTGAAGGGTCAGCTTCAGAATCGTATAATCGAGCGTCTCATCCGAGATTAACAACTCATAGCTGAATACATCCTCGAAGCGGTATTTCTGAATCTCCAGGTAGCTGCGTACATGCTCAATCTCTTGCTGCACCGTAATAATCTCCGAGTGATGCATGCTCGTTCGCAGGAGTATGCTCAATCTGCGCACCATCTGCATGATTTTGCCGCCTTCGTTCTGGGCTGCCAGCGCATTGATCGACTCCAGCGTATTAAACAGAAAATGCGGCTTAATCTGCGCCTGCATGAGCATCATCTCCGCGCGCTGCTTCCGTTCCTGCTCCGTGCGCACCTCGCTCAGCAGACGGCCTATTGTTTCCACCATGCTGTTAAAGCTGCGCGCCAGGAGCACGGTTTCGTCCTTGCCTTTCGTTGGAACGCGGGTATCCATCATCCCCTGCTCCACGAGGCGCATTTTGCGAACGACCCGTATGATCGATTTGGCGACCCGACTAACGAAGAAAATATTAAATAGAATCGCAAAAATCAAACAAAGCAGCGTAATTCCGCCGATCCACTGCACGAAACGAATGTTCTCGCTCGTTAACGACTCCCATGATTTCACGGAAATAAGGATCCACCCGCTGCGGTCGAGGTTATACGCCGAAACAAGAGAATCCTCATGATTGAACATGGTGCGAGAGCTTACATAACGCTGGGTATGCTGCAATTGAAGCTGCGTTTCATTTTGAGCGTATTTTCCCTCTAATTGGTGCTTACTATCCAGCATGACCAGACCGCCGTTGTTGATGATGAGATAACGCGTCTGCGTTTCTTGCTCCCCTGATAGCGTAAAATCCTGCAGCATGCTGTCCACGTCGTCGGTTTTCACCTGGGTCACCATAATACCGGATTCGTTGAACGATTCCATATCCCGTACAATGCGCAGCTGCGTGAATAAAGCCGCACCGGTACCGGTTAAACCGGGCTGCTCGTAGGGACCGATCCACATCGGCCGACCGCTGTACTGCTTGATCTGCGGATAGATCGAGTGATTCTTCAGCATATCGTACGTAATATTCTTAAACGTAGTCGGATCATTACGATAAGAACGGAACATCGTCCCGTCCTCCCCGTAAAGCATCACCATGCTGAGCGCCGGATTTTGCCACAACAGCTTCCCGAGCGACTTCTCGTATTGGCTGATTGCGATTAGCCTGCTTGCATCATTAACCGAGTTGCGGGAGCTGCGCAGCGCATCTTGAACGGTTGCGTTCGTGACGCTGGTATCGCTAAGCTGATCGAGCTCTCGGAAGAAATAGCGGATATTGCCGCCCACCGCTTTGAGCGTAATTTCGGTTTGCTCGCTATACTTCTTCTCCAGCAGCTGCTCCGAATTCAGAAAGGATACGATGCCTAGAAAAATAAGCGGAGCAACGATCAAACCTATAAATGCCAGAAGCAGCTTCGGACGCAAATTCATGGGACGGCTCCTTTATGGTTACAGTTCTTGTCACCGGCAAGCGCGTCCGCGCCAAGCTACGAGATCTAGCCCTTCACGCTGCCCGCTGTCATACCGTCGATAATTTGACGCTGCAGGAACATGTACACGAGCAGCACCGGAATAATGCTGATAATGACTGCCGCAGAGAGCGATGCGAAATTCGTCCGGTAGCCGTCATTGAAAGTAGCCATGCCGGTCGGCAGCGTACGCAGCGATTCTGTCGTGACGAGCAGCTGTGAGAGTATATATTCGTTCCAGTTGCCGATGAACGCAAGGATGAAGACGGTAACGAGCGCCGGCATCGACACCGGTATAATCACTCTGACGAACAATCCCGCAGCACTAAGCCCGTCCATAATGCCCGCCTCTTCAAGCTCGGTTGGAACGGATTGCATGAAGGCATGCAGAATGAAGATTGTAATTGGCAAAGCATAAGTGCAGTATACCAAAATGAGCGCCTGATGCGTATCGTAGAGATGAAGATCATTCACCAATCGGTACAGGGGAATGAACAGCGCGCCCGGAGGCACGAGCAATCCCATCAGAATAAGGCCATAAATTCGCTTGCTCAGCACTTTGTATTTCATCCGGGACAACGCGAAAGCCGTTGCTGCCGAAAGCAGAATCGTGAGTAAACATGCGGCTACCGTTACATATAGACTGTTAAAAGCATACTCGCCGATATGCGCGCTCTGCCAAGCAGCCTTGTAGTTGTCGAAGTTAAACTTGGATGGCAATGCCCAGGTATTGACGGTAATCTCCCGATTCGTCTTGAATGAAGATAGGAGCAGCCACAGCAGTGGGAAAAGAATCACGATAACGTACACCCAAAGCGACAAATGAAGCGGCCACTGGCTGTTGCGTACTTTGTTCGAACGGTGCAGTTTAGGATTGGCCGTATCTTTCGATGGTGTAAGGTTGCCTTTAGTAAGGACACGTTCCATTAGTACTGCACCTCCTCGGATTTGGATACACGCTGCAAGATAGCCGTCATCGCCAGAATCAGAATGAACATCGCTACACCGATGGAACTGCCATAACCAAGCTCCAAGGAGCGGAAGCCGACTTTCAGCGCATAAGTGGACATCACCTCAGTAGACTGGAAGGGGCCGCCATTGGTCATAATTTGCACAATATCAAGCACTTTTAACGTACCGGACACCGTTAGGAGCAGCATGACGAACAGAATCGGACGTACGAGCGGCAGCGTGATTTTCCACGTCTCGCTCCATGCGTTGACACCGTCGATCTTCGCCGCTTCGCCGATTTCCTTCGGAATATTCAGAATCGCAGCCAGACAGAGAACAATGAAGAAACCGATGTTCTGCCAAGCGTTTGCAATCAGGATGGAGAGCATCGCCAGGTGAGGATCGGAGAGCCATTCTTTCGCCCAGCTTTCGCCGCCAATCGCGCGCAAAACTTGGTTGATCATACCTGATTCATAGTTGTACAATACGCCGAACAGAATAGCGACGGTTGCCGTGGAGATGACAACGGGTACGAAAACAGCTGATTTATAGAAACCGCGCATGCGTCTTGCTTTACTGACCATAATGGCAATCAGAAACACGATCGGAATATTGACGATAAGGGAAAAAGCCATGAAATAGAAGTTGTTGCCGAGCGATTTCAAGAATACTTCGTCGTGAATCAATCTTGTAAAGTTATCGATACCGATAAATACTTTCTCGGAAATGCCATCCCATTGATAGAAGCCATAAATGAAAGACACAACGACCGGATATAAAAAGAACAGACCGTAGAGCAGAAGTGTAGGGACAACAAAAGCCAGATACGTCCATGGGTTTCTCAGCGCTTGATACATCGGGATCCTCCTAGCAGGTTAGGCGTATAAAAAGAGGGTGCCTGTTACGGCAGGACACCCTCCATTCATCAACAAGTTGTGATTGCTCTTATTTTTGCGCTGCGTTCGCTTTCTCTTGGGACGCTTGGATTTTCGCTGCTACCTCATCCGGCTTCTTCACTTTGCCGATCAGCTCTTGCAGACCCACACCTACATCTGCGCCAACGCTTGGTTGAACGATCGCGTCAAAAGCTTTCCAAGAAGTCGATGCGCCGCCCATTACGTTCAGAACATCGGAGATCAGTGGATCTACGCCGGACAGATCGGACAGCTTCATGGAAGGAAGAACTTTGTCTTCAAGCAGCGTACGCTTCTGGATTTCTTCGTTGAAGAAGTTACCGATGAATTTCTTCACTGCTTCTTTTTGATCGTCATTCAGGTTCGACGAGAAGCCGAAACCGTTGGAGTAGCTCGCATTAATTGAAGTTTGGTCGCCTTTACCGCCGTCGATGGACGGGAAGGAGAAGTAACCGATGTTGCCTTTGAGCTCGCCTGCTTCGTCGCCCGTGAAGCGGTTTGCATCCCAGCTTCCTGTGAAGACCATAGCTGCGTCGCCTTTCAGGAATTGCGCGCCTTGCTCTGCGTACGGCAAGCCAAGTGCGCCTTTAGTGAAGTAATCGTTGTTCACCAGAGTCGCGTAGTCGCTGAAGCCGGCTACGAAATCCGGATCGGTCCATTTTGCTGCGCCGGTCACCAATTTGCTGAAAGCATCGATGCCCACGTGACGTTCCATGACTGTGTTCCATAGCATACCGTTAACCCAACCGTCTTTGGCCGCAAGCGCGAATGGCGTTTTGCCTTTTGCTTTAATGGCGTCCGATACTGTGATCAGGTCTGCGAACGTTTTCGGAACTTCCAGGCCGTAATCCGTGAACATCTTCTTGTTATAGAACACGCCTTCGCTGTAACCGCCGAATGGAAGGCCGTACACTTTACCGTCGATTGTAAACTCGTCCAAGCTTGCGAACTTGTCTTTGATGCCAAGCTCTTCAATGATCGGCGTCAGGTCGAGCATGCGGCCTGCTTTTACGTAGAGGTTCAAGTCCGCGCCGCCGAAAACTTCGAAGATGTCAGGCGGGTTGCCTGCTGCCATTTCCGCTTTCAGCTTCTGATCGCGGTTAACGACTTCATCGATGCCTTCAAGGTTGAATTTGAGGCCAGCGTTGTCTTGTTCTGTTTTCGCAACAACATCTTGCAGGATTTTCAGACGCACTTTGCTTGTTTCTTTAATTTGTGTATGACGCAGAGAAAGCGTAACGTCTTTCGCCACCGGCGTTTCGTTGGTTGAAGTATTGGTTGTTCCATTATTAGCTGCTGTGTTGTTGTCGTCTTTGGAACCGCATGCGGAAAGTACAAGGGATGCCGACATTAGCGTTACGGCTGCGACTGTAAATCCTTTTTTCATTTCAAGACCTCCAAATGTGTAATCGTATATTTGTTTACTGCTCTTCCTTACACTTTGAATTATAGAGGGAGCAGCGAGAACGCAGGAGGTCGAAAATACAACGAGATGGGGATACTTTTGGGCTTGAAAATGAGGAAGGGGTAATAATAAACGACCCACAGGAGGTAATAATCCTGTGGGCAGCGTTTTTAATCAGAGAATAGTATCCTAGCTGTTAGGTTCCATGACATTGGAGACGGTTATCGGGTTATCGACTACCAAGCATACGCGCGTGGTGCTTCTCCGCCTGGTCCTGGAAAGATCTCGTCGATGCGTTTAAGTGTCGACTCGTCCAATTCAAGCTCTACTGCACGCAGGGAGCTTTCGAATTGCTCGGCCGTACGTACGCCGATGATTGGTGCTGTTACAGCTGGGTTCGAAAGCAGCCAAGCCAGCGAAACAACATCCTCGCGTTCGCCAAGTTCGTCGCAAAGCGCGCCGTAAGCTTCAAGCTGTGCCGCGTGCTGCTCGATGCGCTTGAGGTCACCGCTGCGTTTGCCAGCGCCGCCGCGGCGAACGTTACCAGCCAGCAGGCCGCCGTCAAGCGGGCTCCATGGAATGACGCCGATGCCGAGTCCTTGAGCAGCTGGCAGTACTTCCAGCTCCGGCAAGCGGCAAAGCAGGTTATATTTATGTTGCTCCGACACAAGTCCGAGTATTCCGCGAGCTTTCGCTTCGCCTTGTGCAACGGCAAGGTCCCAGCCGGCAAAGTTGCTCGCGCCGACGTAGCCGATTTGCCCTTGTGTTTGTGCCGCTTGGAATGCAGGCCATAGCTCGTCCCAGCTCACGTTGCGATCAACGTGATGCATTTGGTACAGCTCGATATGGTCAGTCTGTAAGCGCTTAAGCGAAGCTTCCAAGTGACGGCGGAGCTTATAAGCAGACAAGCCGCCATCGCGGTTTGGTCCATCGTTCTTGTTACTCATATCACCGTAGAATTTCGTTGCCAGCACGGTACGCTCACGGCGTCCGCCGCCTTGCGCGAACCAGCGACCGATGATTTCCTCCGTACGGCCTGCATTCTCGCCCCAACCGTAAATATTCGCCGTATCAAAGAAGTTAATGCCCGCATCCAGCGCCGCATCCATAATCCGAAACGCTTCCTGCTCGTCCGTATCGACTCCGAAATTCATCGTTCCCAAGCACAAGCGGCTAACCTTCAAACCAGAACGTCCCAAATAGGTATACTTCATCTTGATTTCACAGCTCCTCTTCCAAGTATGAATGAGATAAGGAAATAAGTCCCTTTCCTATTATAAAGAATTTGGCGGGGAAAGAGAAATGAAGTTGCTGTTTAGAACTCCCCATTTCCCACATTCCCGCCAATGTAGACGTCTAGACAAGCTTCTTTCTCCCCATTTCCCACATTCCAGCCAATGTAGACGCCTAGACAAGCTACTTTCTCTCATCCTCGCACATTCCGACTATGTAGCTCCCTTGGTGAACTAGTTGGCTATCGAGTAACTGTGGCGGTTGTTTGCTGCTCCGAGCTTCGATTAATGTTGATTCCCAGGTGAGCTAACCTTGCGATTTGAAGTGGATTTCTGTCGCATCTGTGGCTCACAAACCGATACACATCCGCGTGAATCCGACGATTGTGGTGGATGTGTTGCCCCCAGAGCTACACCTTAGTGTGAACCGGTGCCACAGTGAAATTCAGAGAGGTAGCTAGTACCTCTCTTGGTGTATAAATCGAAAAAAGGAGCTCAAGAGTGGAACATGGTACCCTTCTTGAGCCCAATAAGCGGAATTATGCAAATGTAAGGTAGCCAATACCCTTCTTTTGAATTGGAATGATGAATAAAAAAGACGGCGATAACCATCATCGCCGTCTTCCCAATATCTATAGCAAGTGGTGAGACTACTCGCCACCACGCATCCCCTGTACTGCGGCGCGAACGGCGCCGTAAAATTCACGCCAATGGGGCGCAGCCTCAGCTGGGCCGATCACGCTCCCAGGAGTGTCATGCTCCGCCGTCGGCGCAAGCTTCCCGCTTAAATGAAGGCGGCTCTCTCGCTGCGACACATCAACCGCTGGCGAACCAGCCTTCATTTCCGCGCCAGCTTCTGCTCCAATCGCGTGGAACGCATCTTTAGCTGCGTTCACTTCAGCTGTACTCACGTGCAATGAATCATTAGCCGTCTTCACCTCTGCTGCACGCACCGCACCATCAGCTGCCCTCACCTCGGATACATCTCTCACCTCTTCGGTGTCTACCTCAGCCGTTAGCACAACTTCATCCTCACGCACTTGTTTACCCGCCCATTCTTCCATCGGTTGCCTTGCACCTCACTCACTGTTGCTTAGCTCCATCAGTTCCTTGCACCGCACCACTTTCGCTTAGCTCCACGGTTGCCTTGCACCACACTCACTATGGCTTCCATCGCTCGCCTCTACTTCACTCGCGATCGCTTAGCTCCATCGATTGCCTTTACCGCACCACAATCGCTTAACCCTTGAGCCGATGCTTGCGGAGCGAGAACAGCTCGCGCAGCTCGTCAGTCGACATCTCGGTAATCCAGTTCTCCGATTGGCTTACAACTTGATCGTTAAGCATCTGCTTGCGCGTGATCATGTCGTCGATTCGCTCTTCCAGAGTGCCCAGCGTCACGTATTTGTGCACCTGCACATTGCGCTTCTGACCGATTCGGAACGCGCGGTCTGTCGCTTGATTCTCGACTGCCGGATTCCACCATCTGTCGAAATGAATCACATGATTCGCCGCCGTCAAATTGAGTCCGGTGCCGCCGGCTTTCAACGACAGGACGAAGGCGCAGCCCGGCTCAGCTTCATTCTGGAACCGCTCGATCATGTTGTCCCGCTCCGCCTTCGGCACTGCGCCGTACAGATAAGGCGTCGGAATGCCCAGCCGCTCTTCAATAAGCCGCTTGAGCGTAGAGCCCATCTCCACATACTGCGTGAAAATCAAACAGCGCTCGCCTTCCGCCGCAATCTCTTCCACCATCTCAAGCACGCGAAGCACTTTGTTGGAGCGCTCGATATCCCATGCTGAAGGGAATAACGTCCGGTCTTCCTTCAATAATAAGCTCGGATGATCGCATACCTGCTTCAAGCGAGTAAGAGCGGAGAGAATGATCCCCCGACGCTGCAGCGCACCGACCGCCTCCAGCTGATTCATCAGTTCAGACACAATATTCTCGTACAGCGCACCTTGCTCCACGGTCAGCGACAAATACGTACGCATCTCGTTTTTCTCCGGCAGCGCAAGCGCGATGGCAGGATCCTTCTTAAGCCGGCGCAGCATGAATGGTTTCACCCACCGCTGCAGCTCTGCAATCAACGCCTCATCGCGCTCCTTCTCAATCGGAAGCACGACCGCTTTACGGAATTCAGTCAACGTCCCCAGATAGCCCGGATTCGTAAAATCATACAGCGACCACAGCTCCGTCAACCGATTCTCCATCGGCGTACCTGTCAAAGCAACCCGGTGATGCGCGGAGAAACCTCGAATCGCAGAAGATTGCTTCGTGTAATAGTTCTTGATATTCTGGGCTTCATCCAAACAAAGAACATCCCATGAAACGGCACCGAGTTCTTCCTCATCGATTGGAGCTAGCGTATACGAGGTGATAACAAGGTCAGCCTCGGCTGCTTCAGCCGCGAAGTCCTCTCCGCGCATACGTTTCGGTCCATAATGCACCATCACGCGCAGCTCCGGAGCGAATCGTTCCAGCTCCTTCTCCCAGTTGCCGATAACCGACGTCGGACAGATAAGCAGCGATGGTCCGAAGCTCCCTTGCTCCATCACATGCTGCAAATAAGCAGTAAACTGAATCGTTTTGCCAAGACCCATATCATCGGCTAAGCAGCCGCCAAGCCCGAACTTTCGCAGAAACGCGAGCCACGATACCCCTTGCAGCTGATAATGACGAAGCTCGCCTTGGAAAGCATCCGGCGTTTCAACAAGCGGCAAATCTGAAGATTCATTCAATTGCCCGATCCAAGTAGCCAAGTGCTCATTCAGCTCGATTTCGGCTGTCAATGCTTCCTGCATCTCATCTTCCGGCTCAAGCTCTGCCCCGCCGCGCAGATGCATCTCCATCACATCGCGCATCGTTAAGCCGCGCTTGCCGCCGTTCTTCTTCAGCCACTTGCGCAGCCGTTCCATGTCGCCCGGGTCCAAATGCACCCATTCGCCGCCAACTTGCATCAGCCTGCGATTCTCGGATGCCAGCTTCATAAATTCAGCTTCCGACATATCGACATTGCCAACGGCAAGCTTCCAGTCAAAATCCACGATTTGCTGAAGGCCGAACATCGACTGCTCGGCTGAGCCGACAGACGATTTCACTTTGGCTTTCAGCTTCATCCGGCGGTTTCGCGCCGCTTCCCACCAAGATGGCAGCAGCACGGAGCAGCCTGCGGCAAGCAGCTTCACGCTCTCTTGCTCCAGAAATGCATAGGCCTGCGCATCATTCAGCTCAATACGAATATGGCCGGCATCCGCATCGCCGCCAAGCATGCCATCCTCAGATCGCGTCCATTCCGGGAGCGCCGCAGCCCATTTCATCTCTTCCTTACGCATACGCTCGGCAAAATGCTCCCGCCACGCTTCCGGAGCATCCGCCGGCAGCATAAACCGCTCTTCCCCACGCGACTCGGCCGCTTCATTAAGCGCAAGCGTCATCCAGCGTCCGCCATCTTCGCGGTCACGAACTGCCGGGCGCAGCCGCCAGCCATGCCCATCGCTTGGCTCCAGCAGCTGCAAAGCGGTACGGAACGCCGCATTATCCTGCTTCATGCCAATGGAGACGAGCCAATCGTCCTCATCGGCCGCTTTCATCATTAGCGCTCCTTCACCGGCCTGTGATGCAGCGTTTCGCCAAGCCACGCCTACCGAATCATCGGAAGCGATCAGCTCTTCCACGATACCGGTTAGCCAGCCTTGCAGCGCTCCGATATCTCCCTGCTCCTCAAGCTGTTCCGCAAGCTGCTTCCACTCCGTGCGCTTGTTCTCCTCATCGCGCGGCACATCGAGGCGCCAAGCTCTCGCCTCAGCCCGCCAGCGCGTCCAATCCGGCGAGAACCAGCCGTGGAGCAGCACCTCGCGCATCATCTCAGCAAGCTTGGCCAGGATCTGCAGCCTATCCGTCCATTCCACCTGCAGCAGCCTTACCGGCTTCGGGGAAGATAAATAATCCATCGCTATCGCCGGTGACAACGGCAGCTCCGTACGTTTGAGCCGCTCGTCCGTACGTTCCTCGATCTCTGCACCAAACCATGAGGCCTCGTGCCAAGCGAAGAGAAGGCGGCGCAGACGAAGCGTTATTCCGGCGACATGCCCGGCTGCCAGCACCAAGCCTTCGCCATCTTTCCAAAATCCGTCAACGACAACCGTTTCAGTACCTGTGTACCCTCTCATGTGATGATTTTACCCCTCCAAAGCTCTTCCTGCAGCGCGCGCAGGCGCCCATGCTTTTGTACGATACCATCCACATAACGGCTCCATTTATCGCTGTGCTCTTCCGCTTTGTACAGCTTCTCGAGCTTCTTCATCAGCTTGACGGCTTGCCGATAACCTTGCCGATTACGCGAGCGAATCGCGCCGTCAATCGCTTGATGGTACAGCGGGTACAGCACGCGGGGAGCAGCCTTGCTGATCTCCCGCACCAATTGGATATCCATCTCGTCAGGCTCGATGCCGAACAGAAGCTGCAAATCTGCCCACTTATCATAATGCTTGCGATCCAGCCAATGCTCCGTCAAAGCCGAGTACGAATACGGCAGGAACGAAACCAAATAATGCTGCCAGCTCGGATTATCGGGCTGCTGGAGATCGGCTAAACGGCACATCGACAAGAACGGTCCAAATGCCTTGGATTTCCGCTCAATCGATAAACCTCCGTACAAATACCGAATCCAATTGTCCAGCTTCGCCCAATTCCGCTCCTCCAGCCGCTGCAGGGCACAGTCGCAAGCAAGCAGGGCCGTCCGATTAAATGGAGTTCTCGCCAGCAGCTCCATCGCATAATCGTCGTTATTCTCCGCATAAGCGAGATAAGCCAGTGCCATCGGAACGAAGAAGCTCGCATGTCCCGTGCCTTTCTCCTCTGCCAGCTTATTCTCCAGCCATTGCTTCTCCTTGCCGGTCCAGCCGGGATCGTGTACAAGCTGCCCCCAGATCGAGAAATACAGCGCTTCCCATCTGTGAAGCTGCTGCTCCCGATCCATCTCCCGTACATGGAACAGCTCGAGCAATTGCTCGACACCGACCCGTTCAAGTTCTGTCATCGTATCCGGTGTAAGCTCTCCTGCGAGCTCGTGATACTGATTGATCCAAGGCTCCGTCATCCGCGCGAAAGCCATCTCATAATAGTAGCGACTGTAACTGTCCGTAATTGAATAGGCTCTTTCCGACTGCTCTACGACAAAAATAATACCGTGCATCCAGTGCAGCCGTCTTAGTCCTTCATCCCAATTCTTCGAGACCGCCTTTATCGCCGACAAAACCGGCTGCAGCGGATGCAGGGAATGTCTGCATTGCCGCCATATTTCGCCGTGCTTCGCTTCCATATCTTGCTGCCATAGATGCGGGTCACCTTCGAGACCGGTCTTAGCCGCAGCAACAACTGCCGCTGCCGAGGTCGTACCGCGATCTCCCCGATCTTCCGTAAACATCGGATCTTGACCGTATAACAAGCGGTTATGCACCTCATCCGCACTTCTTCCCGCATATTCGTAATAAGCATAGAAAACGGCAGCCATATGCTTGCAATACCCTTTAACCGGACACGTACATGTGCTGAAACCAAACTCATCGCAATCGAGCGTAACGGCAAAAATCGCAGCATCCTTGACGGTTCCATATACAGAGGTTCCTTCCATCACTTGAACGGAAAGCACCTTCTCCCGGCGGTAATAATCAAAGCCAAGCTGCATCACCTCAAGGGGGATGCTGCTTGCGACAGCTGTTTCCAAAGCTTGCAGCCGCTGTTCATCCAGTTGAAAAAACGTGCTCACGATGCGTCCCCCGTTCCTCAATAACCATTCCAATCATTATATCACATTCACAAACGGTTTCGCTTTGAACTGGGACAGACAGGAAGAGATAATAATAAAAGCCTCTTGTCCGGACCGGTAAGTCCGAGCAATAGGCTTCGTAGAATTGGTTATAAGCATTCCAGCTTAATAAGGCACTTTCACGATAAAAGTAACCGTATTCGGTTCATTAATGGCTAGTTTAATACCACCTTTGTACTTCTCCACGATGGACTTCACAATGTGCAAGCCAAGTCCGGAATGACTGCCCTTCTTCGACGTGTAACCCGCCTGAAATATCGGTTTATTCGCAAGCTCCGCTGCGCGCAAGCAAGTATTACTTACGGCAAATTCATAATACCCGGTCTTCTGGCAGGCCTCGATGTTCACCGAACGTTGACCTTCTGCATAATTAAGCACTTCATCAAACGCATTATCGATCAGGTTGCCAAGCAGCCTTGTCATATCCAGCGACTTCATCCCGAGCTCAAGCTTATTAATGTCATTGAAATCCGCCTTGAATTCCACTTTGAGCACCTCAGCCTGCAAGCCTTTCGCACGAATAAGCGCAGCAATGGCCGGATTGCCGATGTCGATAATATCGTTCAATTCTCGAATCTCGCCGGTTAACTCTGCCGTGTAAGACTTTAATTCCTCTGTCTTGCCAAGCTCAGCCAACGCATGAATGGTTTGTACATGGTTAGCAAAATCATGACGCTGGGAGCGAATCGACTGAAACAGTCCGTTAATTTCATCCAAGTATGTTTCTTGCGCTTTCCGAATCAATTTGTCCTGCGACTTGCGATAAGCGGTGACGAACAGGTAAACCAAGATCAAGCTAATCACCGTTACGATGCCGATAATAATCGCAATATTAACAAATTGTTTGTCTAGTGTCTGTTGAATGATCGCGTAATCCGATACGACCGAGATTACATAGCGATTAAGCGGTTCGCCATTCTCATCGAGCATGCTGGCTACCTTATTCGTAATATCGACCGGTATAAACAGCTTAATAACATGTTTACCGTTGATGACATCATTCTGATACACCTTAATGTTCTTCTCATTCGCCAGTTTCACGTTAGCCAGATCATCAGGGTCTTCATACTTATAGGTTCCATTAATGATCGGATTTTGCGTCATATGCGTTAGAACATCGCCATTATCCGTAATGGTTGTTTTCTCGCCGTTTCCAAAGGTGGCCGGATTAATGATCGTAATTTCGCTTAGCGACTTATTCTCCTTCAGCGTTTGGGAGATCAGCTTGTCGACGCCGGTTGCCTCATCGTAATCATGCTGCCTGCTGTCGTAGCTAATGTAGGGATCAATCATATAATTGGTCGTGCCGTCATAATAGTATCCCCATTTTTGAATGGAGCTGGTGTCTGTCGTTGCAAACTCAAAAGGGCCTGTCCAGAAATTCGTCAATTGCTGGCCCCAGTCAATCGAAACCTTGTGCTCATCGAACAATTGGTTGAACGCCTGGTACCAAGGTTTCCATGTATTGGTCTTGTATCCGAGCTGTTTCGGACTGGACGATTTATATAAGATGATATTGTCTGTGGTTCGTTTAAGCAGCGTAATGCCAACCATATCAAGCTTCTTGGAGAGCTCCGCCAGTTGCGAGTTGGATACTTTCTCGACATCCGGGCTTAAGGCAAACTGAGTTGCAATCGAGACTGCACGAAGCTCACGGCCGATTTGCTCTTGATATTTCTCTGCGCCGCCACGGGACAGCTCGATGGAGATTTCAATCTGTTTTGCAACCGATTCCATTTCATGCTCAAGGCTGTCTTCCAGTGAATCTTTGGTTGTAAAATAATAGATTGTATTATTGACGCCAAGTAATAGTGCGATCAACAAGATGGCAAGAAGCCACGCATTACGCCGCATTTCGACAGACTCTCCGATCAAATTCGATATTTCTCTCAATTATGTCCGATTTCATAGAGAGTGACAATGAAAGAATTGAACAGTAATGGGTGTAACGCACTAATTTTGGGGTTTTTTGACGAAAAAAGCGGCTCAGCACCTAATGACACATGCCGAAACCGCTTTTCTCTAGGATGAAAGTCTCTTAAAAAAGGCCAGAAGTGCCCATTTGCGCTCTTGTCGTTTCTTGTATCGCGGCAAAGCGCGGTACAGTGTCCCGCATTCCATCAGTGTTTGCTTCGCATCCTCCGCTCTTCCAAGCTGTGAATAGAGAAGCGCGAGCTTGTAGTACGCTTCAATGGAAGAAGAATGAATAGCGCGGAAGGATTGCAAATGCCCGATCGCCTTTTCTGGATTCGTCCTGGCGTAGATCGCAGCTAACCGCAGATAGGGGGTTCCGTATTTGACTCTCGGATTGATCGAAAGCGCGTTGCCGATTGCCGCTTCTGCAGCATCCGTTTCCCCGAGTTGACTGAGACAAGCGCCAAGATCATCCCAGAATTCCGCGGAATGCTCCAGCGCATCCTGCAGCGGCATGAGCCATTCCTTCGCTTCTTTATATCGTTTGCGTTCAATCAGCAGTCGAGCGAGCTCGTGTTTGGCCGGAATATCGTTTGGATTCATGAGGATTTGCTGGCGCAGTCGTCTGATTGTACCGAATCTGCGCAGCGGCTTCACGAAACTCGGCGTGAGTCCGATAAATCTGCGGTCCAGCACATAGAGCAGGGCCAGAAGGACAAGAACAGCAAGAAACGGACTGCCCGTCAGCCACCATAATAAGCCGAAAAGTAGGATTTTAACCATATTGCCTCCTGCTACAAATGATAAGGTTTATTGCTGTCATCATTGTACACGATTGGCCTGGCTCTCAGATAGTGGAAATTCTTTTTCCTCTTGCCGAGCAACTCCGGTGGGCCGTACACTATGAAGTAGAATAGGACAGCGAAGAGATGAGGCGACAATAATGATGGAACAATTGCGGGAAACCTTACCGATATGGTTAAATGCAAGCCGGCTGCATGCAAGCGAAGGGCAAGTAGCCTCCTATATTCCGGAGCTCGCCAAAGCGCCTGCGGATGCGCTCGGTGTTACGATTATGGGCGCCGGTGGGGAGACGATTAGCGCCGGAGAGACTGATTTCCCTTTTACCATGCAGAGTATTTCGAAGGTGTTCACCCTGCTTCTGGCTCTTATGGATAACGGAGAGGACGGCGTGTTTGCCAAAGTTGGCATGGAGCCGACCGGTGACGACTTCAATTCGATGCTCAAGCTGGAGCTTGTTGAGCCGGGCAAGCCGTTTAATCCACTGATCAACGCTGGGGCAATCGCAATCAGTTCATTGATTCACGGCGATACGCCTGCAGCGAAGACGCAGCGCATTCTAGCCTTCTTTGCTGAAGCGGCAGGCGGTTCTGCACTGTCCGTCAACGAAGATGTCTTCCGTTCTGAATCTGCAACGGCTCATCGAAATCGTTCGCTCGCTTATTTCCTCAAAGATAACGAAGTGCTAGGTGAAGAAATTGACGTCGAAGATGTGCTGCATGTCTATTTCCGGCATTGCTCCATTGAAGTCAGCTGCAATCAGCTTGCAAGAATGGCGCTGCTGCTGGCATTCGACGGCTTCGACCCGCTGGTCGGTCGGCAGCTCGTACCGAAACGTTATGTCCAAATCGCCAAAACGTTCATGATCATGTGCGGCATGTACAACGCATCCGGCGAATTCGCGATTAAAGTCGGCATTCCGGCGAAGAGCGGCGTATCGGGAGGCATCCTCGCCCTTGTTCCCGGCCGGTTCGGCATCGGTGTCATAGGGCCGGCACTCGGCACGAAAGGAAACAGCACGGCAGGTGTCCATTTGCTGGAGACGATGTCGACTGCGCTGGATTGGCGGATCTTCTGATATAGCAATGTGAAAAGAGGCTGAACCGGTGGTAATCCACCTGTTCAGCCTCTTTCTTATGGTGATGTAATTACCCTACATGCATCATCATTTCCGGTTGTTTGTTGCCATCTTCACCGGCAATCGGTGCCGGTTTGCGGAGCAATAAACCAAGTACTGCGCCGAAGATCGCGATGAACGTCAAGATCAGGAACGTATCCCCGAAGGAGAGCGAATAAGCTTCAAGCTCACTCTTGGCTGTCGGTCCGTAGAACACCATGCGTTTAGCAAGAATGGTTGCCAAACCTGCTACTGCAAATGAAGTCATGATTTGCTGCGCAGCATTCGTAAGGGACGTGACGCGGCTGACGAGATCACGCGGTGCGGATTGCATCAGATGCGTATTCAATGGCATCATCGACATCCCCATACCTGCTCCGAGCAAGGCCAGCGGACCCATAATCATCATTTTGCCGGATTCTGCATCAACATGAGAGAAGATATATGCTGCTACGGTAACGAGCAGCATCCCTGCGAATACTAGCGGTCTTGCGCCAATCTTATCGTAAAGCATCCCGCCGATTGGCATAAACAAACCTGCGGCAATTGCTTGCGGAAGCATGATAAGTCCAGTATCAAATGCGCTGTAATGCTGTGCTTGCTGCAGGAACAACGGAACTAGGAACATCGTGCCGAACAATGCGATTTGGGAAATCCATTGCACCACGATCCCTTTCGTGAAGTCCATCGAACGGAAGACACGAAGCTCAAGCAGTGGATCTTTACGTCTGAGTTCAACGATAACGAACAAAATAAGGGCTACTGCTCCAACTATGATACCGATAATCGTCTTCGATGCCGTCCAGCTTACTGCGCCTTCACTAACCCCGTAGGAAAGTCCGGCGAAAGCGATCGGAGCCAAGAGGAAACCAAGCTTATCGAGTGCGGCCACAGCTTGACGCTCGATGCGCGGCAGTGAGCGAATACCAAGGAATACGCCGAATGCACCGATTGGAATGTTGATCAGGAACAGCCATTTCCAGCTGACATAGTCAACTAGGTAACCTGCAAGTACAGGTCCAAGCGCCGGAGCAAGAAGGATCGGAATCCCCATCATCCCCATTACTGCGCCGACCTTCTCCGGTGGGCTAAGACGATAGATGAACGCCATCGCAACCGGAAGCACCATACCACCGCCGATACCTTGCACGATACGGAAAATAATCAAGGTTTCAACGGATGTTGCCAATGCGCAGAGCAGCGATCCTACCGTAAACAGAAATACGGATGTTAGAAATACTTGCTTTGCACCGTAACGGTCAGACAACCATCCGGCAAGCGGGATGACCGCTGCTTGTGCCAATGCATACCCTGTAACGGTCCAGGATACAACTTGATACGTGGTGTTAAACTCTTTGAGCAAACCCGGAAGCGCCACGTTAACGGCTGTTCCGTCCAGCACGACCATGAAAATCCCGATAATAATGGCTGCAAGCGGGCCTAATATTTTCCGAATGGAAAACGGCTCTTCGCTCCTTGCAGCAGATGTTGCTTGTGCAGACATCGTACTCTCCAGCTCCCTTTACCCGCCCTATGCTCCGCCAGATCCCCGTACTTGCATTGACCCTTCCTACGCAGAGGAGTACAATGAAGGCATCGGAACCTAGTTCGGAACATCTCGGTTTTTTATAAATGGACAATTGTCCGCTTTAGATACAGCTTACCTAACGCTTCGCGCATTGTCAATGAAAGACAATGTGAACTTTTTTCAATTTCAGGAGGTTCATGGCATATGCAGCAACGGAGCGAACGAAAGGACGCCGCCAGACACCGCGAGCTAATACTCGATACAGCCTCCCAGCTGTTTCATGAACATGGTGTGGATAGCGTCAGCATGCATCAGATCGCCAAGTGCGCTGGCGTCGGCCAAGGCACACTGTACAGACGATATTCTTCCAAAGCCGAGCTCTGCATGGAACTTCTCACGGATAGCTTCGAGCGATTTGCATCCAATATCTCCGCTTATCTTGCGCTTGAAGCGCAATTGCCGGTACGCGAGCGAATGGAAACGTTCCTGTCGCGCTGGATTGATTTTATCGCAACCGAAATGCAGTGGTTTAATGCGATTCAGCCGGATACTTGGTGTTCGGATGATCGGGAAAATATGCTCAGCTCACCGCCTTTTCAATTTGTGACAGGCGTTCTGAAGAATTTGCTGGATGAAGCTGTCGCTTCCGGCTTGGCACCGAATGTGGATACCGAATTCGCAGCCTTCCATATTACGATTTCCATGAGTCCGATTGCGTTTCTCTACTTCACCGACGATCGTGGACAGACAACGGAACAGATGAAGGCGAAGTACATTTCTTATTACAGTAGCCTATTTCTCGGACGATAATGCAGATGCAAAAAGGACGCTGACTAGCAATTCCCTTGTAGGTAAAGGGCTTGCTCATCAGCGTCCTTTATTTGGTTAAAGTTTGATTGTTGATTAAGTTATAGCTGTCCTAGGATCGGCTTGTTCGGCAAATAATGCTGGGATTTGATGTAGCGAATGGTACGTGTCTTCACGCGCATGACGATGGAATGCGTTTCAGCGCGTTGATCCGGCAGCATGGAGACACCGCCGAGAAACTCACCGGGCGTGACGCCTGTAGCCGCGAAGATAACATCGTCATTGCCGATCATATCTTCCATCCGCAGCAGCTTGCGTGGATCCGAGAGCCCCATCGCTCTGCAGCGCTGTTCCTGCTCCTCATTGAGGGGCATCAGCCGGCCTTGAATCTCGCCGCCGAGGCATTTGAGCGCGGCAGCAGCAAGCACGCCTTCCGGTGCGCCTCCCGAGCCAACATAGAGGTCGATGCCGGCTTCCGGAAAAGCCGGGGCGATCGCCCCCGCAACGTCGCCGTCAGACAGAAACTTGATGCGTACACCGACTTCTCGAAGCGAATGGATCAGCTCAGCATGGCGCTCACGGTCAAGGATCATTACGGTCAGATCCGAGACTTGCTTGTGAAGAGCAAGCGCCGCTTTCTCTACAGTTGTGCGGATTGGATCCTCCAGCCTCAGCTTCCCGGCAAGCGCCGGACCGACAGCGAGCTTCTCCATATACATATCCGGTGCATGCAGCAACCGACCTTTCGGTGCCACTGCAATGACGGCCATTGCGTTGTTGAGCCCTCGCGCTACAAGCTCCGTCCCTTCCAGCGGATCGACCGCCACATCCACCTCCGGACCTTGAAGGCTGCCGACTACTTCACCAATATATAGCATTGGCGCCTCATCCATCTCGCCTTCCCCAATCACAACCGTTCCTCGTATCGAGACCGAGTCCAGCATGCCCCGCATGGCATTCGTCGCTGCTTCATCGGCGCGGTGCTTGTCTCCTCTGCCCATCCAAGGAGCAGCAGCAAGGGCTACCAGCTCCGTTACCCGTACAATCTCAAGTGCCAATTCCCTTTCCATCGTACACCGATCCCCTCCTCAGTTTGCTTGCTGCAGCCAACCAATAATGATACCCGCCGTTTCTTCAATCGCTTTCTCCGTGACATCGATGACAGGACAGTTTAACGATTTCATAATGGCATTTGCGTAGGTCAGCTCAGCGTCTATGCGCTCTGAGGATGCGTATTTCGCTGAGAATGGGAGCCCCATCGCTTTAAGCCGTTCCGTGCGTATTCCCGAGAGCTTCTCCGGCTGCATCGTTAACCCTACGATGAGGCGTTTGCCTTGATAGAGCTCCTGCGGTACTTTCACTTCAGGTACGAGCGGCAAGTTCGCGACTCGAATGCCTTTATGGGCGAGATAGATGCTAAGCGGTGTTTTCGAGGTGCGGGATACGCCGATGATGACAACTTCTGCGAGCAGCAGTCCTTTCGTATCCTTGCCGTCGTCATATTTCACAGCGAACTCAATCGCTTCAATGCGGCGGTAATAATCATCATCGAGCGTATGGAGCAGACCGGGTTGTCGTTTCGGTGAATCATTAAACGTATCAATGAAAGCTTGCATCATCGGTCCCAATACATCAATGGCGCGCACGCCTTTAAGCAGCGCTTCCTCTCTCATCGTTTCGCGGAGCTCCGGCTGCACCAGCGTATAGGCGATGAATCCGCCTGCCCGGGCTGCTTCTCCGGCAATGAGGACAATTTCGTCCTCCGACCTGATGTGGCCGCACCGAATCAATTTCACATCTTCAAAAGCGAACTGCCGCATCGCCGCCTTCACGACCGCTTCCGCCGTTTCCCCAACCGCATCCGAGCAAATATAGATCGGCTGCACACGTTTTCCCGAGCTCCCCACGTCCTGCCTCCTTATCCCTGCCTATCCGATTCCAGCTCCATCATCCAGCGGAGGATATTCGTTTTGCTGATCCACCCTACGACCTCGTGTCGATTCGCGGGTTGTTCTTCGCTTGCAACGCTTGCAATAACCGGTAGACCGTCAAGCTCCTGCACGAGCATCTTCTTCACCGCGTCCATCAGCGGTTGATCGGCTTGCACGGCAGCGATAGCCGGCAGACGCGACATGGCCATACTTACCGGAATCGCGGCGGCATTGCTGCTGCCAAGAGTGATTTTGAGCAAATCCTTCGGTGTCACGACGCCTACAAAATGCCGGTTCTCATCCACAACGGTGAGCACCTCGGCATTGCCCATGAATAATGTAATGACAGCGTCATGCACGGATGCGGTCTCCGCCACACTGATCGGCAGCCCCTGCACATCCTTCACGCACGCGTCTTCCCACCGCTTAAGCACCTGCTCTCTTCCCTGAGCTGCCGTACCCGGAAAATAGCCCACTCTCGGCTTCGCCTCCAAGAGTCGCAGCATCACGAGCAGCGATAAATCCGCGCGCAGCGTCGGCTTCCCCGTCCCCAGCATCTCCGCCAGCTGATCCCCCGTAATCGGCGCATGCAGCTTAACGAGCTTCAATATTTCGACTTGCCTTGCCGTTAACGTGATGCCAACCACCTCATTCATGCGTCCTTATTTGATAATTAATGTATCATATTGGTTTATTAGTACACAATATATATTTGGCTATTTTTGCTTGTTTTGATGATACACGCCTACCTCTATGTAATCGCGAATAGACGCCATCACTTAACGAGTATCCCCTGGTGCGGTTCATGAGCTCATTTCGCCGAATTCGCTTCCATGTAGATGCCCTAGTTCGCTTCATGAGCTCATTTCGCCGAATTCGCTCCCATGTAGATGCCCTGGTTCGCTTCATGAGCTCATTTCGCCGAATTCGCTCCCATGTAGATGCCCTGGTTCGCTTCATGAGCTCATTTCGCCGAATTCGCTCCCATGTAGATTCCCTGGTTCGCTTCATGAGCTCATTTCGTCGAATTCGCTTCCATGTAGATGCCCTGGTTCGCTTCATGAAGCCACTTCTCCTTGGAGATGTGGTTGCGAACCATCCACTCCCAACGTCAAAAAACCTTCTCGCAAACGTTTCCGAATAAATTCGGAAGCATTGCCAGAAGGCTGAGCAAGGTATGCGGTGATTTTCGTCAAATCTTTAATTCCCCAAGCTTTATAAGCTCGACAACCGCTTGTGAACGACCTTTAACGTTCAACTTCTGCATGACGTTGGAGATGTGGTTTCGAACAGTTTTCTCGCTGATGAACAGTTGCTGTGCGATATCCCTTGTGGTTTTATCCTGCACAAGCAGCTCGAAAACCTCGCGTTCACGATGAGTTAATAAGAACTTGCTCTTCTGGTCGCTACCCATTGATGTTTGTCACCCCTCCTTGCTCGGGTTTTTATGGTTTAACAAGGTTAAGGGATACAGTCAAATTATATTATGATCAGGCGCCTGTAGTGGTGCGGTATCTTGAAAAAATGGGCGGGTATTTGTCGCTCCATGACGGATGCCTGTGCTGTCCCTGGTATAGATACTCGAATTAAACCCGTTTTGATAAAATCATAGTAAGAACCGGAATTTACAGGAAGGATTTTCAATGAAATGGCAGCAAGTCAGAGAATTGTTTCCCGACCAATTTGTATTGCTTTCTGTATTGGATTATCGTGAATTACCGATGTTATAATTGGAGATCTGGGGTTAGTTGGGACGCTGAGAGTTTTCCGACTCTCAGCTTCTTTTATTAGCAGTTTTGGCGGTGAGAGTTGGATTTCCCTACTCTCAGTTACCGCGTAGGGGATAACTGGGTTAGTTCGAGGGCTGAGAGTCGGGTTTTCCGACTCTCAGCTTCTTTTATTAGCGGTTTTGGCGGTGAGAGACGGGTTTTCCGACTCTCAGATACTTCCGCGATGGAGGCAATCTCAGTTACCGCCGGCGGCGAGGTTGGGGTGGATATTTACCAACCATAACAAAAGGCCCGGCCGCAACAACGCGACCGGGCCGCAGGCCCACATAAGCGCCTATCGGCGCCAGTACACTTCGTGCGCGTAACGAAACTGCGCCGGCTGCTTCGGCGCGCGAATCGCGAATGCGCCGCCCGGCTGATACGCGAATGGCGCTTCGCTTTGCGCGTACGACGCGACTTTGCGGCGCTCGATGCAGTCCAGCAGCACATGCTGCTTGAGCGACAGGTACTCCAGCGTGTGAGGGCCGAATTCGGATTCGATTTCGCCGGGGCGGAATTCGTAGTAAACCGTGCGGCGCAGCGGGTTGCCGTCACCTGCAGGCGAGCCGTGCAGCACCTCGATATTGTGGAAGATTACATCTCCCGGCTGCATCGGAACCGGAATCGCATCCTCCGTCGTGAAGCCGGGCTGCTTGCAGCGCTGATCGGCTTCTTCTTTACTCCACTTATTACTCCCCGGAATAACCCATAAACAGGTTTGCAGATCCGCTTCATCCAAATAGAAATCCACATTGAATATCGGGCGCGTATCCTCACAGCCGTCCGGTACAGCCGCGTCGCGATGCCACGGCACGATAATGCCTTCATTCGGCGCCTTCAGCACCATGGAATCCCAGGTGGCGATGAAGTTCCGGCCCTGCAGCTTCTCCACGGAGCGCAATATACACGGATGACCGAGCAGCACCTTCATCGGATCGCTTTTATCAATGACATATTCGACGCGTTTTAAGATCGATTGGCCTGATTTCACACCAACCCCATACATATAATCAGGGTCGTCATCTGCACCTGCAGCACCTTTCTCGTAAAGCGCTTGCATTTCGTTCTGCACCAATTTCAATTCTTCGCCCACGATCACATTCCGAATGACAAGAAAACCATTATCCAAGAAAAACTGCGCCTGTTCTTCCGTAATACTCTCCTGCGCCCTTGCATCGACGAAAGGAATTTCCACATTGTTCGTGCCCATTTATGTTCCACTCCCTCATAGGTAATGAGTGCTTCTCAGCTAAGTATAAGGGATATGGACGGAAGGTGTATGTAGTTGAAAGTAACAAAGAGGTTGCAGAAATCACACGAAATTGCGATAGTAAACTTGAACAATCTGCATCTACCCTAATACCGCCGAGGTGACACGACCAATGAATACGCCGCCCAAAATCCCATACTACCATCACGCGTTGCCCGAGCATGTTGCAGGTTTGTATTTTCATCCCCCATACATCACACTCGCCCATTTGTTTCACGCGCCGCAGCACTGGGATATCGCAAGACGCATGTTAAACAATTATCAATTTCAATACGTCGTTGAAGGTGCCGCCGAATATCGGATTGAGGATCAAACCTACATGACACGCCGAGGCGATCTGATCTATCACTCCCCATCACAGGCTCACGAAGTTCACACGATTCCAGGGGAAAAATATATTTGTATCTCCATCCTGTTCGACTTCGGAGAGACGAACTATCCGGTTGAGCGGATGCTTGGCGAGGAACGTTTCTTGGGCAATTTCGCAGGGCATGACATCGAGAAGAAGCTTACGCAGCTGATCACTCATTATCATCAGCCTGGACTTACCCACCATACACAGTGTCAGGGACTTCTGATGCAAATTTTGGCCGATCTGTCGGGCATCAAGCAGGAACAAGAAACGAAGACGGAGGGGCAGCAGAAGATAAAGACGAAAATGGTGCTCATCCGAAATTACATCGCCAATCGGTTCAGCGAAAACATTCAGCATAGTGAGCTGGAAGCCATGTCAGGGCTCAGCCGCAATTATATTATTATCAAATTCCGCCATGCTTTCGGCATGACACCATTCGAGTATTTAACGCGAGTACGGATCGAACGAGCCAAGGAGCTAGCCATTCAAACGAATATGTCGATCGGGGAAATTGCCAATGCCGTGGGTTATGCGGATGTGCACACGTTCGGCCGAATGTTCAAGAACAAGATGGGCACAAGCTTCAGTCAGTTCTGTTCCTCCATGGTGACTTAATGCTAAGAAGAGAACAGCAGCCAATTCACGTCAGAGCACGTGAATTGGCTGCCGCTTAAATGCTCATAGTAAGTAATGACTCCTTGAATTAAGATCCGGATCTATGCGGGAAAACACGGTCCACCATTGCATTAAATTCAGCAATGAAGCCCTGAATCGGATGGCCAAGCTTCACATCACTCATGTAAGCGTCCATGCGGTCGAAGAAATCGGGATTCGCTGAGACGTATACATTCTTCACTGTAGGCGCCATCTGTTTGACTTCATTGGCAATTCGGTCTTTCAAGCCGCCGGTCACGTCTGCATCCCGCGTCATCCGACTCGGTGCACTAGGAACCGTAGGTGCCGGATTTGTATTATACACCCGCAGCATGTTCGGACCGGTAGCAATTGCACTGATTTTCGTATCCATCGTTCCTGTATTCAAATTTGGACGCTGATAGGCTCGCTGTGTACGGCTGAGCGGAGTCGGTGCAGAAGGAACATTCATTGCACGCGTGCCCATGCCTTTCATCTCCGACGTATCTTTCAGCGAAACGCCGACATAGGCGTTATCGTCTGTCAGCATCACATGAGCTTTATTCACTTCAGGCAAGCGTTCGAGCCGATCCGAGATCTCCTGGCTCATTTCCAGCCTGTAGTTTTTGTGAAGACCGATGATATTATTGCTGTTTAATCGGTGTCCGTCCACACGATTCATTTCGTTCATTTGATCGTTCGCAAATCTGGAATTGATGATTCGGTTGCCATTCATGTCATAAGCGATACTGTTATTTCGGATGTTGCGGTTGCCAAGGTCCCCTTGGTTATCCATACAGCCTGTCAGTATCGTCGTCAACATCGCGCCGGCTGCGAGCACTGCCCATTTTCGCTGCATTCCATCTCATCCTCCGTTTTGTTTCGTATGAACCGAATTAGTGCGGCCCGTTTATAGGGTTAGCCGAACGGGGATGAGCTATGCTGGCAAGTTTTTAGGTGGGCACCTTCTCCGCTTCCGCTTCCGTTTCCGGTTCTGCAGCTTCATGCTGTGCGAACAGAACGCGCACCAGATGAACCGGTTCAAGCATCCCTTTAAGGTCCACAATAAACGGATCCGTCACCGTAAACGTTGCGTTCCTTTCTTGTTCACCGAGCTGTGCAAGCAGTCCCGCCTCAAGCACGATTTCTCGAGGACCGCCGATGGCTTGAATCCGCGCCGCCATATTGACTGTCCGTCCAAAATAATCATTTCGACCGTTCATTCCAACCGTCACTGCCGGTCCATGATGAAGTCCGATTCGAAGGTCGAGCCCTTTCAACGAATGCCAGCCCTGCTGAATGTTCAGCGCCGCTCTAAAGCCTGCTTCCGGACTATCGAACACGGCCATTACCGCATCGCCGATCGTTTTGACAACTACGCCTCCATGCTGCTGTACCTGCTCCGATAGAAATTCGAACATATGCCTGACATAGCCGTAGGCGCTCGCATCGCAGGCGCTCCTACGCAATAAACGGACCGTACCGCACGCCTGACCTCAGGATGAACCGAGAAGCACATTTCCACGTAGCGATCAAACATCACCTCATACTGAATACCGCAGTAATCGCAATGATAACGTTCCGTAATGGCAGCCAGCTTGTCCGAAGATGATTCTTACACTCGGCAATTCGGGCAGATCAATCGCCATTCCAAATTAAATAAACCTAGTCTAGTCCCATGCAGCATCAGCTTCAGCACTTCGCTTCGCGGCAATTGCCATTTCTTCGCAATGACGTATGGGCGAATATCCGCCACGTCTTGATCATCACTGTGCCTGATAAGCTCAGCCAGGCGTTCAACCGGAGCGCCGCTAAAGCCAAGCCCATTAAGCTGCTCCAGCACTTGATTAAGCTTGCTGTCATTAACTTTGTGAACGCGACTAGCGTTCACTTGAGCGTCCGCGTTTGCTCCAACGAAGACGGCTTTGTTCCCTGCAGCCACAGCTGCAGCAATAGATGATTCTATGTAACGAAATGTTTTGTGCATAGATTGCTGAGCAATAAGTTTAACGGGAAGATGCATCGCAACCGACGCAGGAATGATATTCGAATAAAGCGTAACAATCGTGTGCTCTTCCCCAGCTACTTCAACAGCTTTCAGCTGTATTCCCGAACGGAATTTGCTCATTGGTCCTTTGGCATAGTGACGAAACACCTCGTACCACTGCTCATGTGCCCATTCAAAAGGATACTCCTCCCACTCCATCGGGATGAGCTGAAGCGCCTTCGATTTCAACGTGCGGCTGACAGACTTCGGCTTATGCTTCTGCTTGTTCACCGGGTCTAGTCCGATCGCTCGATTAAGCCGATTCGTATCGGATAAAATTTGCCACACTCTAGATTTGGGCTGCGGAAATTGCTTCTCCATCGTTAAACGAATCGAAGCCGTACTCATTTCAGACGCTTGACTCAATAGGACTCAGCCCCTTTTGGCGGTATGCTCAACTCTCTCTTTATCATAAAGGAAAAGTGTGACAGTCAGTAGCATAAACAAGCCTGCCAGATTCATAATTTCGACGTCTTTTACCAATACTACCCACAGGTGGTGAGTAATGGTGAAACATGTCATCGAAACACTAGGGAAGAGTCCCGATTTTCAACATCAGCATATTCTGCTCGGCGGCAAACATGCTGAGCTATTCGCCCTATCGAGCCTCGTCGATGTCGCGGCAACCGTGTGGCGACTTAAAGAAATCGCTTCTGCAGAGTCCTATACGTGGGAACAGCTGAAGTGGACGCTTGGCGCTGATGAAGCGGCTAAGGCAGAAGAGCATGTTCAAGGCCTGTTGGAAGGACGCGCCCTTCTCTTTAGCTCAAACGGTTCGGAAGCTATTTGGATACAGCCCTTGTCTCAGAATTTGAACCGCTCCATTAATACGCCTACCAATCAAAATATCCTCATCTCCTCCCAAACCGGCTTTATTGAAGATATTATGACGAATGTTGGCTTAATTCGAAATGAGCTTCGTTCCGCACATTTGAAGCAGTCACTTGTGCTCGTAGGCTCTACACATAAGCAGCGCATGATCATATTATCGCTCGATCATTCAGTAGATGCGGCGCTGCTCGCGGAATGCGAAGCAGCGATTCGTGCCCATGCCAACGAGGATTTCACGTCTACAAGGCAAGTAGCCAAGTGGCTTCGGCAGCAGCCGTTATGGAGCCCGCTCCCTTGCTATAACCGAACAGAGTCACCTCATGAAGCCTGCCATTATCTGAAACAAGGTCGGATTGCATTGCTGATCGAAGGATACCCTGAAGCAATCATCATTCCCGTCCATCTTGCCGATTTGTTCATTCTGGACACGGATCTTGACCTGCCTGCTGTTCTTTCTGTCATGGTCATTTTCTTCCGGGTACTAGGCGCGCTTATCGCCATAATTGCACCTGCCGCTTACGTAGCTTTAGTTTCGATCAATCCGGATGTCATGAAGCTGGAATTGATTTATTCCATCGCCCAAAGCCGCGTAGGGGTGCCGTATCCTTCGCTTACGGAATCGCTAATCCTGCTCTTCATTATTGAAATGCTGCTAGAAGCGATCGTCCGATTGCCCAAGAGCATCGGTCCGGCCATGACGATGGTTGGGGGGATCATCCTTGGACAAGCGGTTGTCGAGGCCCAGCTGGTCAGCAATTTACTGATTATCGTACTTGCCGCTTCTACGATCGCTAATTTCACGATCATAGGCTATCAATTCGCGCTAACGGTTCGACTGTGGCGGTATATCATGCTTTTTTTTGCGGCATTGTTCGGTCCTTTAGGCATCGTGTGCGGCTTATATTTGCTTCTGTCGCTGCTAAGCAATACCACCGTGCTCCGTAAACCGTTTGTGCCAACCACAGCTCCGAGAGGGGGAAAAACGAATAAATGAAGCATGGCATCTCAATCTCTGTTTTATTTATCGTGCTTCAATATGGTCTGCTCATGTTTATTTTTCCCCAAAGTGTTATCCAGTCGCAGCCATCCGGACATTGGATGACAGTCGTAATTGGATGGCTTCTCCAAGGCATCTTGCTTCGCTTGCTGGTTGGTGGATTGAAGGAGGAGAAAGCGGATCTGCTCCTTTGTTTCTTGCAGGCAAGAACAGCAGCCCGAATCTTCTGGCTCTGGGTAATAACCATCAGCAACGTTTTTGTCATCACCATCATCATTAGAGGCCATTCCCAATTACTCAAAATGTTGTTTCTACCGAATACGCCGATTTGGGTGTTAATGGCGCTCCTGCTGATTTCGTCGTTATGTATTTCGTATGCCGGACGAAATTCGTTATTGCGTCTCTCCATACTCGTCGGGTTATTTGGACTTCCTCTCGTCATGATCAGCCTTGCGAGCGTGTATGGAAATCTATCCTTAGATATGATTAGTCCGCTCAAGCCCACCTTGTCGTTCGTGGGAGAAGCGAAAATATTGCCCCTGTTCTTTATCTTCTCGCATACGATCGGCCTGATCGGATTTTTTGGTCCGCTCTCGCAAGTCTCCAAACGTTGGCTATGGGGAGCTTGGTGTATTTCGTTGTTCTTTTATCTGATTATCGTTTATATCCCGCTTGGCATGTTTGGACATGAAGGCGCAGCGCCGCTGCGATACCCGCTCATTATTGTTCTGGATTCCATTCGGGTCAATTGGTTTTTCTTTGATCGACTTTCCATGTTCTATGTGATGGCAGTCTTGTTGAGCACACTGATGAACGTTACGGGGCTGCTCTGGCTGACTCGATCACTTGGCAGTCGTTCGTCGATCTTCACCAAATGGATGACGAATCCAATCACGATTTCGGCGCTTGCCCTCTGTATAGCCTTGCTTATTGTTAACATGGGAGATCTGGAGAAATTATCAGAGTGGGGAGCCCCTGCTCGATTTGGACTCGTGCTTGCTATTGCGCTGGCAGGGACTTATTACCGACGACAAGCGCGGCTTAGGAGATGACCCGACTTAATGAACTTCCGGAATTGTAGACCGGCATGTTTTCTCGTTTGTCTTTCTTTTCCTCTGCTCCTGAGCGGATGTTGGGACAGCCATGACATTAATCTTCGAACGATGCCCGTCATCGTTGGCATTGCTAAAGGACAAACCCAAGCGTATGAAGTCACCCTCCAAATTCCGATTCCTGCAGAGAAAGCATTCTCGATCAAGACGGTCTCCCAAGAATCCAGTTCGATTGGTTCAGCCTTCGATAATATGAAAATCAACATTGAGAATTATATTGACTTGTTAGATATCGAGATGGTCGTTTTTCATGAATCCGTTGCAGTAGAAGGGCTGGAGGAAGAATTCAATAATGCCATCCGAACAAGGGGAATTCCGCCACGAGCATTAGTAGCCATTACGGATGCGAATATGAAGGAGCTGTTTACCAACACGAATAAAGCCATTCAATCCGATGTGACGACTTTTCTGAAATTCTCCAATAAAGCGGCCGGTTGGACACCTAAAACCGCCAAAACCAAAATGTGGGAAGCCTATGAATCCACGAAATCCTATACCGAAGACGTGATCATCCCCATCATTCGTCCAGGTAAGGAAACGGTACTTAACTTTCCCGGATCTGCTGTAATGCGAGAAGGAAAGATGGTGACACGCCTTGGGAAGGAAGAGACCATGTTCGCTAACGTGGTTACAAACCGGTATCACGGCGCTGCCATCGAGGTTCTAAAAAGTGCAAATCTAATGATATTGTCCGCCAAAACGAAATGGAAAGCTGAATTATCAGAAGAGGGGCCGACCTTAGACGGCACTCTCTTGGTAAAAGCAGCCCTTTCCGAAAGCCGAAAGGATTCTTCCGAAGACGAATTGACAGGAGAAATGGAAAAGTATATGACCGAGCAGCTAAATCGTTTAACTGCCAAGCTGCAGCGATTCAAGAGCGACCCTCTTGGACTTGGCAATCACTTTAGAAACAAGCTCCAGCTCGAAGAGCTGAAGCGTTGGCGTACCGACTATTATCCGAAGCTGAAAGTGAATTACAAGGTTAAAGTCGTAATCAATAATTTCGGGAATTTAGAGCAAGAGGAGTGAGGGCGGCTGGGGCTGCGGAACGCGGCGACAAAATGATGCGTGATATGCAGCATTTCCTATAGATGCGGGACTGTTATTACTCCCAAGGAATCGTGATGTCCCCTTTGAGCCTCGCCAGGCCTTCAACAAAGTAATAGTCGCCGTAAATCAGCGGTACGTCGACATTCTTACGCTCCGGATAATGACTCGTACCGTGCAAAATAAGTCCTTCTTCCAGATCATCGTCAAAGGCTCCGTAATTCCGATAGAGCGACTCCAATATACGCTCACCCGCTTGCCTGTAGCTGCGCGATTCCGCATCTGGTACAAGTTCGGAGATTAACAGCAAGCCGCATGCTGCACATGCGCCAGCGGAAGAATCGCGCAGCGCTTGCGTCTCAAGCGGCGCGCGGAAATCCCAGGCCGGGACAGCATCTTCGGGCAGCTGTGAGAGGAAGAAATGCGCCACTCGTTTGGCGGCTTCTATGTAATCTTGACGGCCCGTATGCTTAGCAGCCAGCGCAAGCCCATAGATCGCCCATGCTGTCCCGCGTGACCATGCAGATTCCGGGGCATAACCTTGGCCGCCGATATATTCGGCTACCTCACCGGTCTGAGGATCGAAGCGAACGATATGCCGAACTGACCCGTCCGGGCGAATGAAATGTGCGAGCACTGTGCTCATATGCGCTTCCGCGATATGGGCATAACGGGGATCACCGCTTTCCCGCGAAGCGAAGTAAAGCAGCGGCAGATTCATCGCGCAATCAATGATGGCGAGACCAGCATTGTTATCTCCTTCCCGCCAAGGATTCCACGCGCGGATATAATTGCCCTTCAGATTAAAGCGGCCTGCCAAATGGCTCGCCGCTTTGAAGGCTCGCCTGCGCGAAGTTTCACTGCCGCTCAGCTTGTAATTGATGATGCTGGTTAGCGTCCACATGAAACCTGTATCATGATCAAGATGGTCAAAGCCATCAAGTACAGCGTCAAGCTTGAGCTCGCATTGCTCGGCAAGCTCTTGAAATTCCGGATTGCCGTCACGCAGCAGCCACAGCAGCCCCGGCCAGAATCCCGCCGTCCACCAATGAGGCTGCTCTAATACATAACGGCCACCTTGGCTTGCATGTGGGAAATTGGCTCCGATTCGGACACTGGTACGTTTCACCTTCAGGATCGTCTGCTCCCACGCCTCATTCACCCATGATGTTGCTATTGTTTCCGAATTTGCAGTTTCCGCCATGCCATACCCACCTGCCTATTCTAGAAATTTGAATTGAAAAGCAAGCTGAATTGCAGCATCGCCCTCAACCCTGTCTTCTCTTCGATCCAAGTAAATGCGAGAGTAGCTCTCTTCCTGACCAAAGTGGTTCGAGTAAGTTCGCTCCTCGATCCGGACCCCGTAACAGCCAGGTTCGTATTCAAGCCTAGCGGCATGGCGTTCGCCTTGCAGCCTAATTCGTCCATCAGCCATCACTTCCGGCTTGGCGCGGGTGATGAACGTCTCCGTAATGGGTGCGGGATTCCCGCTAAAATAAAACGTATCCCGCAGCTCTAGAATGGGCCGTTCGGTACTCTTATGCCAGCTGAATCGCCGCCGATAAGAGATCAAACCGCTGCTTGGATAACACGAGGCCAGCTCCAATTCGAAGTGATCTTCTTCTTCACCGGTATGCGCTTTAAGAACGACTGCTGCACTTTGTGCGCCAACTGCTTGAAGATGTCCGCCTATGATCGGCAGCGAATGACCTTGCGCCCCGTTGCAATCATAGCCGTAACGCCCTGCGCCGAAGTAGTCGGCTGTATATTCACCGCTGCCAAGATCGGCCGCGAATGCCGGGTCTTCATCCGCGAGCAGTATAAAATGGCCAACATCAATATGGTTATGCGGCTCGTGGTTTGTGCCGCCTTTGGCTGCAAACCCGAAGCTGCCCGCGGCTGTCGTACAACGTGAAACAAGCCACTTCGCATCCGGCAGAAACCAGCTTCCGGACAGCCAGCTCTCCGCTCTTGGAACTTGCGGTTGATGCCAGATGAAATTGCGCAGCGCATGGGCGAAACGCCAGCAATGATCATCACTAAAGCTTGCCCGAATGGTGAGCGGAGGATATTCTACTTCATCATAATAAGAGGCCAAATAATCCGAGAGTCCGAGATGAACATTCACAACAGGAACCGCGTCCGAGAAATTAGCAGGCCGATTGCCGACTAAGTAGCAGCGCTGCTGAAACTGCGCAATCGCTCGCACCTTGTTGTCCGCGAGCAGGTTCGCTTTGCCGCCGGTTCCCCGGTTCAACAGATCAGCGAAAGCAACGAAATAACCGAATCCGTAATTCCAATATCCCGGACCTTCGAGGCAGGCACCATCCTCGCCAAAGCCGGACAGATAATGCCCCATAGTGACAATAGCTCTCTCCAGGATAGCAGCAGCTCGATCGGAATCCGGCTCCATGAGAAGTGCAGCGGACGCGACGGACCCAGCACAAACCGCAGCCCAGTTATGATCCGCCGTTTCCCAGTGGTACGGCCCATAATTCAAATAAGGTACGAACAGACGTCGATCCACTTCAAGACGTATCGCATCCTGAAGCGGAATAGAAAGATGCCCCTCACAAGATATCGCTAGAATCTCTGAGAGCGCGAACCCGGTCTCAGCAGCGAACAGATCGATGTGGCGATCAATCGCCTGACCTTTCATATGGGCAGGCAAGCACCAAGTCGTCTCCTCTAGGATTGCCGCAATGATTTCCTCCAGCGCGACGATGTAGCGTTTCTCGTTCGGATACAAGAAGTGAAGCATCGCGAAGGTTGCCAGCCGCCTTCTCCGCTGGAAGTAGACGCCTTCGTACAACAACCGATTCCCGGTTCTCTCATAGAGCGCATATAGCTCAGGCGTAAGCTCCGGTATTGGCGCTTGTACCAGAAGCTGCTCTTCCTTCTCTACTTCCCGCACCATGTCGGCAAAATGAGGCGATCCTGCAATCTCCTGCCACTTGGCAGCGCTTATTGCATCCGCTCCGTACATACACAGTTCGGCAGAACGTCCTTCCTCGAGCCAGCTCATCAGATTATCCTTCGTCCAACCGATCGCCTCTGCCACGCGCTCGCCTCCTGCTGAATTAAACTAGCGTGCCAACCATCCGCCATCCACGCAGAGGACATGGCCGTTCATATAATCGGATGCTGCCGAAGCAAGGAACACAGCAGGTCCCTGCAAATCCTTCGGCAATCCCCACCGGCCTGCCGGAATCCGCTCCAGAATTGCTTGTCTCCGCTTCTCATCGGCCATGAGCGGAGCTGTATTGCGCGTATCGATATATCCGGGCGCGATCGCGTTCACTTGAATGCCTTTGCCGCCCCATTCATTGGCGAGCGCCTTCGTGATTCCGGTTACGGCATGTTTGCTTGCCGTATAACCCGGTACATTAATGCCGCCTTGGAAGCTGAGCATCGAGGCGATATTGATGATTTTGCCGCTGCCTCTGGCAATCATATGATTGCCTGCCAATTGGCTGAGGAAGAAGACGGCATTCATGTTCAGGTCGATGACATCGAACCAATCGGAACGGGAATGCTCCACTGCCGGAGAACGTCGAATCGTTCCCGCATTGTTGACCAGTATATCGATGCCGCCGAAACAGGCTGCCGCTTCATGAAACAACGGCTCTAAATGATCGAGCTGACTCAAATCCGCGGAAATTTGCGAAGCAAGTCCGCCGGTACTGCGAATCATGTGAACCGTCTCATCGCTGTTCGAAGCGGAAACCGCCACGATGGAAGCACCCGCTTCAGCCAGTCCGACCGCGATTGCTTGGCCGATCCCGCCTGAAGTGCCGGTGACCAGTGCTGTTTTGCCAGTTAAGTTAAAGCTCATCCTTATGTTCCCTTCTCTCCTATAAGAAGTGTCGCTCCTTCTTGCCGAAACTGCTCTGCTGTCTCCGGCGAAATGCCGGAATCCGTTATGATCGCGCTAACCTCGCTTAGCTTCGCGAATGTGAAGAGCGCGCCTTGACCGAATTTGTAATGATCCGCCACGACGTAGGAGGTCTTGGCTGTCTCCAGCCATGCCTGCTTAATGTCTGCCGATTCGCCGGAGTAGATCGTAAATCCGGACTGCGGATGGATGGCTGTTGCAGACAGGAACGCTTTGGCAATGTTCAGCCTGCGAATATAGGCCGCCGCCTCAGCGCCGATCAGCATATTGCGAATTTGATAGCCGCCCGGTACGACCAAACGAATCGACGTTCGCCTGGCAAGCTCCGCAATAATAGATAGATCATTCGTGACGACCGTGAGCGGCTCATCCGGCAGCAGCTTGGCAATCGCAAGCGTTGTGCGCCCGCCATCGAGAGCGATAACCTCGTTGGCTGCAATCAGCGAAACCGCCAGCTCTGCAATCTCTTGATGCTCGGCTGCGTATGGCGCTTCTTCTTGCTTCATCGACAGGATGCCCAGCTGATTCTCCTGCGCCAGGACCGCTCCACCGTGAATGCGCTGCAGCAGCCCCTTCTGTTCCAGCTTCGCTAAGTCCTCGCGAATGGTCTTGCCCGTCACCTGCAGCTGCTCGCTGAGCTCAGTGACCATCACTTCTCGGGAGATGAGCAGTATTTCCATAATTTTCTCATATCTACGCAAAGGGTTCATCGGAAACCATCACTTTCATGCTGAATTGTCTGTTTAGCGTAAGTCTTTCATTGCGACGGCGTCCATGTCCTCGAAGGTCTGGTTCTCTCCCGCCATCCCCCAAACGAACGTATAACTGTTCGTCCCCACTCCGCTGTGAATCGACCAGCTCGGGGAGATGACCGCTTGCTCATTGCGCACGACCAAGTGGCGGGTTTCAGCCGCTTCGCCCATGAGATGAAACACCGCGCCGTTATCCGGCATATCGAAGTAGAAATATACTTCCGACCTGCGGTTATGCGTATGGCACGGCATTGTATTCCACATGCTTCCAGGCTTCAGCAATGTCATGCCCATCACGAGCTGACAGCTCTGAATGCCGCCTGTGTGAATGTAGCGGTAAATGGTTCGCTCATTGGAATTCTCCAAGCTGCCCAGATGATTGGGGGATGCTTCGCTAATCGCTGCTTTCACAGTCGGATACGTCTGATGTGCCGGAGCGGAATTCAAATAATATTTGGCAGGCTGCGAGCCATCTTCACTTGCGAAGCTGACTTCTTTCGCGCCGCGGCCAATGTACAGGCAGTCCTTGCTATCCATGGCATAGACTTCTCCGTCCACCGTAACCGTACCCTTGCCGCCGACATTAATAATCCCAATCTCCCGGCGCTCCAGAAAGGTTGCCGCACCTATGGTAGCCGGATCGACTGCGAGGCTCACGGAACCATTGACCGGAACTGCACCACCGATAATAAAACGATCCACATGCGAGTAGCTAAGCTTGAGTTCGTCAGCGGCGAATAACTGCTCAATCAGAAACTCTTCGCGAAGACGAGTAGTGTCAAATGCCTTTACTTCATTAGGATGCGAGGCATAGCGGATTTCCATGTGAGAATATCTCCTTTTTATGTTCATATGAGTTCATTTGGTAATATATATGTTCATTTTAATAAAGGGATGTCTATTATGCAACAACAAAAAAACGCATCTATTTAAGCATGCGTTTCAGTAGAAATGCGAAGCGGCATCCTAATTCCCTGCGAAATACTTGCGAATAAAGTATGTCGGCGTACAGCTCCAGGCATGACAGTAGCTGTGCCATAGATACAAGCTGCGAACAGGACATTCCACTGCGCCAAGAACCCGAGCATCGCTACCGGAAGCGGGGCATCCATCGCTTTCGTTATAAACACCATATTAAAGAAATAATCGTTCCAAATCCATACACCTTGCGTAATAACTACCGATACCGTTACCGGCAGAATGAGCGGCTTGACGCCGATCAAACAAAAATCCCTAACCCGCCAGATCATACGATCTACGGGCTAGGGAATCAAATTCTCCTAGACCTACACTTTTAGAAAAAGTCCTGATTTTTCGGCCTACGATTTTACCGTAATTTGCATCCCTTTAATAAAGTTCTTCTGAAGAGCAAAGAACAGAATCAGGGTAGGAATAGACGTCACTAGGATACCTGCCATCAGCGTTGTAATTCCCGTTGAGATGTAGGTACCTTGCATGGCGGCAAGCCCCGACATGATCGGACGAATATCATCGCTTCGTGTTAGGATCAATCCGAAGATCAGATCATTCCATATAAACGTGAATTGGAATAAGAACAGGACGGAGATCGGCGGCACCAAGAAGGGGAAGATGATCCGAAACAGAATTGCGATTGTCGAATAGCCGTCCAATTGCGCGGCTTCCACATATTCTCGCGAGATGGTCGTCATAAAGTTACGCAGCAAGAACACGCAGAACGGAATACAGATGGCGGTATAGAACAAACACATGCCGAGGAACGTATCATAGATGCCGACCTTCTGAAAACCCGAAAACAAGGGAACAAGGTACATTTGGAAAGGAAAGATCGTGCCGCTATAGATCAGCAGGAACCAGTAGAAGGAGCCTTTCAAGCGAAGAACAACCAGGCCGTAAGCCGCAAAGGCAGAGATCAGAATGCTGGCCGTTGCCCCCACTACACCATAGGTAAAGCTGTTTTTCACATATTTGGTGAGCTTCCCTGCATTCATCGCTTCCTCTATGTTCTGGAAGAGGTGAAAGCCCTTCGGCCACGCCCACATGCTTCCATTCATGAAGTCGCCTATCGATTTCGTCGAATTCATCAGAACCAATACGACCGGTGCAATCCAAATAATAGCTAATGTGATGACAATGATATACTTGATCCCATTTACAAGACGTTTCATGCCCTCACTCCTCGACTATCGTTTTCTTCAAATAAAACCAAGATGCAACAATGGATAATACCGTTAAGAGAATAGAAATCGCCGCACCTTGTCCGAAGTGGAACAGCATGAAGGATTCGCGATACATCGTAACGGCCAACGTTTCCGAAGAACGGTAAGGTCCGCCTTGCGTCATGACCCAGATAATATCGAACGTCTTAAAGCTATTAACCAGCGCCAGCCCCATCACAACGATCGTAACCGGGTTTAAGAGAGGCAGCGTTATTTTCCAGAACATTTGGAAGCGGTTCGCACCGTCAATCGCGGCAGCCTCGAACGGATCCTTCGGCAATGATCCTAAACCAACGAGGAACAACAGCATATTCGTGCCGGCTCCCTGCCATATGGAAGCAACAAGCATCGCGAACGTATTATAGTAAGGCGTACGCAGCCAATCTTTAGCCCAAGATTCAAGCCCGATGTGCGTGAGAAGATAATTGATTCCGCTTGAGGAGAACAGAAAGATCCAAATGACGCCGACTACGGTAAGCGACATCGCGTAAGGCATATAAAACAGATTTTTGAAAAACCGCTGTCCCTTCATTTGCTGCAGCAAAATGCTGAGCAGAAGCCCCAGTCCAACCGGAAGCACCAAGGACAATGCTACCCACATGAATGTATTCTTGAGCGATGTAATGTACGTCACATCACTAAATACTTCAATGTAATTACTCAAGCCGACCCAGTGAGATCTCGTTAAACCATCCCAATCCGTGAAGCTGATATAGAAGGTGTAGATAACGGAGGAAACAAAAAAAACAGTGATCATCAAGGCGGCAGGTAATACATAAAGCAATGCTTCTCCGTGTTTCTTGAAGTAGTTCATCTTGTCACACTCCCATGTGTCCCGATAATAAGCAGGGTTAAGAGGCAGTTATCTCCCCTTAACCCTATTAGCTATTTTTTCTGTTCTGCCCAGTATTTCTCTGCCTTCTTCTCAATGTTGTTCAGGACATCCATGTATTGGTCCGGATTGAGCATGAAGCGAATAAATTCACTTGAACCGTACTCGGAAAGCTCGGAAGGCGTTGCTTCCCAGTAACGAGTAATGGCTGTGTAGCTGCCTGAAGAAATGTTGTCTACCAGCGCCTTAATCGTTGGGCTGCTTGCTTCTACATCCTTACGAGTAGGCACGCCGCCGAATACCTTGAGCAGCTTCTCGTTTGTATCTTTGTTCGTTAACGAAATGGCAGCTTTAATGGCGTCGTCGCGGTTTTTAGCATTTTGCGATACTAGGAAAGGCGTGATCTCAGAGATGACGGTATTGCCGGCTTCCGGCTTAATGGCAGGCATGATGAACGAGCCATATCCTTCTTCAGGCTTCATTCCTACGCCGTTCAGGAAGCTCTCGTACCAAGTGCCCACCAAGTACATGCCGATTTCGCCTTTCACGAATGCCTGTGGAATTTCGGCATCCATCGTCATCGGTTTCGAGAAGTAGCCTTTGTCGTACATCGATTTCCACAGCTCCATCACTTCTACCATTTCAGGATCTGTATATTTCGCTTGACCGATAACGAGTTTGTTGTAGAAATCAGGATAGGAGTGAATGAGCAGATCCTCGAACCAGATAAAGCCGTTCCAAGTATCTTTGATCGAAGTGCCGAATGGCGTAATGTTCTTCGCTTTCAGCGTATCGCTGATTTTCATCAATTCGTCCCATGTCTTCGGTGGTGTTAAGCCATTATCTGCGAATACCTTCTTGTTATAGAAGATCGTCCAATAATGAGCAGAAGCCGGAATTCCGTAAACCTTGCCATCGACTGTCAATGGACCTGCGAGCGAAGGCAGAATGCCATTGCCGTCCGCGCTAAGCTCTTTCCACTGCTCCGTCATATCAGCCAGGTTTCCGCTGTCCGCAAGCTCCTTTAATTTATAACCGTTCCACCATTTGAAGAGATCAGGCGCTTCTTGTGTAGTGAATCCAATACGCACCGCGGTTTGATAAGCTGTTGTGTCCGTGTAAGGAACACCTTCGAAGGTTACGTTGTCTGACGCTTGAACAATAGGGTTGATTTCCTTCAGGTAATCCGTAAGTGGCGCAAAGTCATAGTAGAATTGCGCGTTTATTGGCTTTGCTTCTTCAGTCGCAGCTGCATTATTCGTCGTATTCGTCGAATTGTTAGTAGTCGCAGCTGTATTGGTTTCTGTCGCTGCCGTATTGTTCGACCCGGAATTATTGTTGCTTGAGCAACCCGCTACGACAAGGGATAAGCTTGACAGCGCTACCAAACTGCTGAGCAACACGTTTTTCTTCTTCATTCTTTGGTTCCCCCCATTTGTTTTGACTGGACCATATGAATTGTCTACTGCTTCATTGTATAGGGGTATCGGTTTGGTTCCCATCTAGGAAATATAGATTATCTTAGAGTATTTATAGTTCTATATTCTTGAGGGGATGCACCGCAGTATTTCTTGAATAGTGTGGAGAAATAAGCCGCGTCGTTATAGCCTACCATTTCCGCGATCTGATAGGTTTTCAAATCGGTGTGGACTAACTGCTTCTTGGCTTCGCCCATTCGCACTTCAGTTAAGTATTCTATAATGCTTTTGCCTGTTTTCTTCTTGAACATCACACTTAAATAAGCCGAGTTCATGTAGATATATTCCGAGATTGAAGTTAAGGTAATATTCTCGCTGAAATGCTCCCGGATGTACTTCATCACTTGCTCCGATGTTCGATTCTCGATTTTCCCCTTCTTGCTGTCCGAGCTGATCTCCTTAAGCACCTTGATTAGAGGATTCATCCTCGCATAGAAGGAATCTGCCGACTCCATGATGCCAAATTCCGCACCCAGATCGTACTCCTGATCCCCCAGCTCCTTCACGAAATGTCGCAGCAAGGAATGGAATACAATGATGACTTCTTTCTCCATGGCTGCAATGGCTTCGAGCGTCAATTCTGCCTGTTTCAACCCTTCGTACCATTGTTTCAGCCGCTCGATGACCGTATCCGCTTGTTCCAGATCGAACAGCTCCGCTAATTGATCCATATAAGGCTTAATGGAACGGCTTGTAATTCGGCTTGCTTGCGAGTAGAAAACAATGACATGACTATCGGAGATCAGACGGACCTTCAGAACCCGCGTCGCTTCTTGGTAACCGATTGACAGCTGTCGCAGCTCGTGCGTATCGGATATGCCAATCGAAACCGAGATTTTCAACAGTTCTCTGCTTTTCATCACAATCTGGCTGCATAATGCATGTATCTGCTCTTCGTCCATAACGCCTTCATACAGCACGACCAGCACCTCCTGATCGTCATAATAGCATGGCGCATAACCTGTTAGTTCCTCTACGATATTGTGAAGGGCGTACTTCATTAACGTCCAATCGCTTTTGCCATACTTACCCTTCGTTTCCGACTTCTCTTCAATTTGAATGGCAAATAGCGAGTAGCTGGATGCCTTCAAATGAATACCAATAGTCTCAGCCTTGGTTAGGATGGTCTCTACCTGGTGCACCTTGTCGTGCTGTATGAAATTTCTCAGAAATTCATGCTGGATGAGATACTGATTCTGATTTAGAATCCCCTTCAGCTTCACTTCTTCGAGCATTTTCTTCTGCATAGCGGTAAACTCGACCTCGATCTTCCCGAGCAGCTCAAGGAGATCATGATACATGATAGGCTTTAAGATATAATCCTTACAGTTCAGTTTCAGCGCTCGCTTCGCATATTCAAAATCATCGTATCCACTCAGCACGATGGAACGTATGGCGGGGTTCGTTTGCATGACTTCCTCTAGGAGCTGAAGCCCGTCCTTCTTAGGCATGCGGATGTCCGTAATGATAAGATCCACGCCAATGTGAGAGAGCTGCTCCAATGCTTCCTCTCCATTACTGGCCACCGCAACGACCGAGCCGTTTAAGCCCATTCGCCCGATCATCTTAACAAGCCCCTCGCGGAGCAGATCTTCATCTTCAACGATCATGATTCTCATTGCGCAGCCTCCTAGGGATTTCAATATAGAACGACGTTCCTATGCCTTCTTCGCTTTCCAACGTAAATTCGAAATCCCCTTCGTACGAAAGCGCGATGCGATTATATACATTTTGCAGTCCGATGCCGCCCGACTGATCCTCGTATTCCCTCAGCTTCATCATCGTGGCGTCGACCGTTTGTTGATCCATCCCCACGCCGGAGTCCTTGACCGAAATAAACAGCCTGCTGTCGCCGGTATCTGTCCACTTCTCTCCTACATGGATGTGGACCAAACCTTCTTTCCCTTTCGGAACAATGCCATGAATTATGGCATTCTCCACGATAGGCTGAATCAATAGACGAATGACCAGCCAATTATTAACGCTTTCGTCGATTTGCAAGTCGAACTGAATGAGCGGGAAGCGGAATTGCATAATCCGAATATAGGTCCGGATATAGTCGCATTCTTGCTTAACCTCGACCCATTCCTCCTGGCTGCCGATCGAGTAGCGCAGCAGTTTGCCGAGCAGGGAGGACATGTCCGAAATTTTATAATTCTCGTCCAGCTCCGCCTGCATCGTAATCGCGCTTAAGGTGTTGTATAGAAAATGAGGATTAATTTGCGATTGCAGCGCTTCGATTTCCGATTTCTTGCGTCTTCGTTCCGTGTCTGTGACGGTTTCGATGAGATTATGAATTCTGCGAACCATAAGGTTGAAGCTGTTGGATATCATGCCGATTTCATCCTTGCGCTTGAAGCTGATCGTGTCGATGATGAAGTTTGTCTTCGAAGCCTGCTGCATAATCTTACTCAAGTTCCAGAGCGGCCTTGTTAAGCGATAGCTGAGCAGATAGACGATGACCATGGTCAATAAGATAAAGACAATATTAGCGAGTAAAATCCATTTGCGGAGCTGATCTACCTTCTGGAATAAGAGATGCTCCGGAACCATGCCGACTAGCTTCCAGCCGGTTAACTCCGAATCGTAGCTGACATGGAATTGCTGCTCTTGGTTGTGCCAATCCATCCGATCGCCGGTCCTTTTCCCATTGAGATCAAAGATAACGCGATCGGTTTGATCCAGAATCAGTAAGTCGCCCTCCTGCAAGAAATTCTCATTGTCCTCCTGCGTAAGGAAATTCAATTGAAAGGCGAGCTGAATCGTAGCCGTAACGTGGAAGGTATTCGGGTTGATAATTGTTCGCGTTACCGAGAACACCGTTTCCCCATCCAAGGACTTGACCGGCGGCCAAACGAGACTGCCCCCATTGTATTCACGGGTGCGATCGATCCAATCTTTATTCGCTTCCACATAATCCTTGCCCAGATGAAAGCGGTTACCATTAATGTCGACAAAATTAACGGCATAGATGTTGTCATCCATCTCACGGAGCATCGACAGCCAGCCATTAATCTGTACGCGCTCATCATAGGGATAACCGTACAGGCCATGCTTGTTAAACCGATGTCTTTCGAAAATGCTCATTAGCGTACTATCATACTCCGGGTTCTTGGTGATTCCGGTGACGAGCTGAATATAACTATCCATCGTTCGCCCTGAGTTATTCGTAATGCCTGTGAGCCATGTAATGGCATCCTTCTGCATCTGTGTCTTTATGGTAGAGAAGGTAAGGAAATTGATGAGGACCGAAGGCAGCAGCACGGTCAGGAGGATAACGAGCATTAACCGATGCTGGAAGGAAAGTGGTTTCCGAATCATGATCGTCTCCTTAATTAGACAAAATTCGCGTTAATTCAAGTATGCTTAAAATTTAAAGAAAGTAAATATCTGTTTTGGACATGAACGCAAAAAACCGCTCCATTTCCGGCTTGGAAATGAAGCGGCAGTCCTGAATTAATTTACACCAAGAACGGTAAATCCGTAAGCGGGCAGTGTTACCGTATAGCTGGTTGACGTAATAGCAGCAGCTGCTCCGCCGTTTAAGAGATCAACCGGAGTCTGTGAGGTGCTGATATCCGTGTTCGCCAGATTCACGGTAATGGTCTGCGAGGAGTTCTGATAGTTTAAGATGACAAGCGCTTTGCTGGTGCCGGTCTTGTTCGTGCGTTTGAATGCGTAATACTTGTTATTATCGTTCGTGTTCAGTTTAACTCTGGAGCCATTCGGCGATAACGCCTTGTAGCTGTTCTGCGCTTTGATCAGCTTGCTTAACATGGTCTGATCCGCGGCCGGCCAGGTCGGAATAATCGTCGTTGTCGGGTCTATCGTATGCTGCCCATTATGCAGGTAGAAGAACGTGCCCATCGTCGTCAAAGTAGCAATCTCGAGCAGCCTTTTGGTCGAAGAAACACCGGCAATCTCCCAGCTTGGCGGAGTCTGCGTAATCCCGTTCACCGCATTGATCGCATCTCGGTTGTTCTTCAAGATCCCGTCTATGGCGTTCGGATTCTGGTTATTGATGGCCGGAATAATCGTACTGTAACCGGAGCCGCCCCAATTCGTAATGTCATAATCCTGCAGCAGGTTATAATGCCAATCGGTAATCATTTCTTGTCCGCCTGCACCTTCGGCATTGCTGGAAATATCATAGTTTCGCAAAACATCCGTGATGCTCGCATTGTTAATCGAGACATTATTGCCGTCATAGACAACGGGAGCATCCAAGACAATGCCGTCAAAGCCCTTATCCATCCAGAATCGGAGATACTTCTTCGCCTCATCCCGCCATTCCTGATTGGCAAAGTTATACGAAGGAATGTTGGAATCCCACTGCGGTGTTGCCGGGTCATCGCCCCAATAAGCCCAGTAATAGGCGTTCGCTCTTGCGCTCCATGTCCAGCGCTCATATGGACTTGGCGTCGGGCTGAAGTGGAACCAATAACGCTCCTTGCTATACACATTATTGCGGTAATCGTCAGCTGCTTTCAGGAACATCGCGGCCGTGTCACGAGCATAACCCGGATTCAGCATGACCACGATACGAATCCCTTTGGCGTGAGCCTGACTAATCAGATTTTCCATTTCGGCCATCGTGCCCAGACTCGAGTCTACCCCGTAATTATCCGTTGCTCCAAGCCCTGCCCATACATCCGGTGCACCCGGATAGGGAGCAACAAGCTCGATTGCCCCATATCCCTTCGACTTCAACGCATCCAGTTGACTGGTCAGGTAATTGAAGGTCTGGTTATAATACTTGGCATAATAGCGCATGACGCCGGAGGTGCTTTCCCACCATTTCGTCGTGACCGGTGAGCCGTAGCCGAATACCTTCAATTCCCCGCTGCACGCCCAGTGCGCAGCCTGCGAGTAATTTACAGTCAATCTGATATAGCGGTAGGTCCCGGTTACATTCGTAACGGAGCTTGTTCCGTTAATCCCCGTCCCCGTCTTATCCACGAGCATCGTCCAATTGGTCTTGTCTGTCGACCCTTCTATCTTAAACTTCCAAATATCTGCGTCGAAGAAATTCTGTTCCAGCCTAGTGATGAGGCTGTTAACGCCTAAATCCACAATAATCCATTGTGGCATTGTTGCGTCAGAGGCAATCCAGTAGCTATTCGGATTCCCGTCGACAGCAATCCATGGCTCGTAGCCCGGCGCCAAGGAGGAAGATGTTACGGATGTGCCCACTGCCAGATTACGTTCAAGCGGCGTGCCAAACACCTTCAGTTCCCCGCTGCAAGCCCAGTGGGCGTTCTGCGAGAACGTTACCGTCAACCGGACGTATCGATAGTTGCCGCTTACGTCTTGTCCCAGGAACGTTCCGTTGATCCCCGCTCCCGTCTTATCCGCAAGCATCGTCCAGTTTACGTTATCCGTGGAGGCTTCAATCTTGAATTTCCAAATATCCGCATCAAAGAAATTCTGCTCCACCCGCTTGAGTGAGCTGATACCGCCCAGATCAACAGTCAGCGACTGAGGCATCGCAGCATCCGTCGCGAGCCAGTAGGTGTTAGGATCACCGTCCACTGCTTTGAAGGTATCCCATCCCGGCTCCGTTGTGGAGGCCGAAGTTGATTTCCCCAAGGCGAGGTTGGCAAAACCGTATACATTGAACTCCGTGCTGCCTGCCCAGAAGCCTGAAGCGGAGGAGTTGATAGTCAATCTAACATAGCGGTAGGTGCCGCTTACTGCCTGCTTGAAGGATTGTCCGGCCGCCGGCGTCGTTCGATCGAGCAGCATCGTCCAGCTTGTATTATCTAGAGAGCCTTCTATCTTAAATCCGAATGTGTCGTAGTCCTTGAAGTTCTGCTCGACAGCCGTCACGATACTAGGACTGCCTAAGTCTACCTTTAACCACTGCGGCGCACTTCCGCTGTTTGCCGCCCAGTAGGTTGACGTATTTCCGTCGCCCGCTTTGCTTGGCTCGTATTTCGCTAAGTTCGTGGAGGCGGTGTATGCTTTTCCTTGTGAAATGACGTAGCCTTCATCAGAACCCATAATCGTTAGCTCTTGGCTGGACGCTGTGTAACCGGAGATTGAGCTTAGGACCGTAAGCTTCACGTACCTGAAGGTTCCGTTCACGCTGTCGCTGAAGGTCCGGCCGGAAGCACTGGTAGACTTGTCCACCAATGTTGCCCAATTGGCATTATCTATTGAGCCTTCAATCTTGTACTTCCACACATCGTCATTCGCGAAGGTTTGATCGATCTTGCTTAAGGTATACAATCCTCCAAGATCAATCTGTAACCACTGAGGCATCGAGGTACTGCTTGCATTCCAATATGTAGTAAGGTTTCCGTCCACCGCTTTGCCTGCGGCATAGGTGGAGCTTTGCGCTGAAGAGGCTGTTGCCGTTCCCGTTAACGCCAAGTTGCCATTCGCTGCATGGGCGATATTCACTTCTACCGGTGCAAACAACGCAAACAGTGTCATCATCATCGCCATCACGGTCATCATAGACATCCATCTGGTATTGCGATTCATCAACGATTCCCCTCTCATTATGAAAACGCTTTCTTACTACGCCATTATACTTCAACAACCAGAAGCGCCAATAGAGAAAATATATTGGATTCTTCTTGAATAATTATGGGGATTGTGCTCGGAAATCTAACTTCTCCTACTAGTCTGCTCTGTAAGCGGAATAGTCTCTTACTGCATACATAACCGACCAAATGAGGTTCCATTAGCGGATTAGTCTCTTACTGTGATAAAAGCTAAGTTAGTTTTCGGGCTGAGAGTCACTTTTTGCGACTTTCAGCCTCATATAGGTGGAGTTTTGTTACTGAGAATATGTTTTTCCGACTCTCAGTGCTCTCCAGTTTTTATTGCACGATATTATTCACTGTTTTCGATACTAAGTAGACCTCTGGGTGAGCTTCTTGAGTGGTTCCCAGAGCTACTCTTCGCTCGAACCCACTGTATTGGGTGAATGGGAAGTTCCCAGCGGATAGTTTTTCTGTTCATCATCTGCCTCTATTCACATAAAAAAGGAACGCAGCCTCTAAGCTGAGTTCCTTTTCCAATGCTATTCCTTATTGGGATCGATCGTTTGGATCGAACCATCCTCGTTGTAATGCAGCTCGGTAAATTTCACGCTGCGCTTATGATCGACTCCTCCGGATAACGAGGCGTCATGGTAGAACAGATACCATTTGTCTTGAAACTCTACGATGGAGTGATGCGTCGTCCAGCCGAGAACCGGTGTCAGAATCGTGCCTTTGAACACAAACGGTCCTTCCGGATTGTCGCTCACCGCGTACACGAGCTTGTGCGTTGTTCCAGTGGAGTAGGAGAGATAATACACGCCTTTATATTTGTGCATCCATGGTCCTTCAAAATACCGGCGATCCTCGTCCCCTGCCGGAATCGGATTCCCATCCTCGTCTACGATCGATATTTCCTTCGGCGATTGTTTGAACGTGAGCATATCGTCGCTCAGCTCGGCCACTTGTGGGCCAAGTGCCGGCGCGTGTGCGTCAGGTCCAGCGGCTTCGGGCAAGTAGGTGCCGGTCTGCCATTTCTCCAATTGCCCTCCCCATAGTCCACCGAAATACATAAATGCTCTGCCATCATCATTCACATATACTGCAGGATCGATGCTGAAGCTTCCGGGAATATAGTTCTCCTCAGCCTTGAACGGTCCGCTGGGAGAAGTACCCGTAGCGACACCAATGCGGAAGATGCCATCGTGGTCTCTGGCCGGGAAGAATAAGTAGTACTTATTATTTCGATAAGCAGCATCCGGTGCCCACATTTGCTTCGACGCCCAAGGCACGTCTTTCACATGAAGCGCTTCTCCGTTGTCCTCACAAGGTGACTCCATATTGTCCATCGACAGTACGTGATAATCTTCCATCGCATACTGGTCGCCGTTATCATTCGTCGGTCCGTCGTGGTCGATGTCATGCGAAGGATAGATATAAAGCTTCCCTTCAAAAACATGGGCAGAGGGATCCGCCGTGTATATATGCGTGACAATTGGCTCATTCGGTTTCATTATTAAACGCTCCTTCTCTATCGCGTAATCGCTTTCATCCTATTATAGAAATGTTTTCACCTCTCATCATCAGGTAAAGTATTGATCTTACTTATAAAACTTTAGTATTTGCCGGCTTTACGAATAAGCATACTGAAGCAAAATACTGATCCCAATGCCAAAAACCGCACCAACAAACACTTCGCTGGGGCGGTGGCCGAGCATCTCTTTTAACACCGGATCGACCTTCTCATGCCTGTGCATGGATAGTTTCTTGGCGATTCGATTCAAGATGGAGGCGTGCTCCCCCGCATGTCTGCGAATGCCGGCCGCATCATACATCGTAATGAATGCAACCATACAGGCGATCGCAAACATACTTGAAGTGAATCCCTCTTTGATGCCGACTGCAGTCGATAACGCTGTTACTGCTGCGGAATGCGAACTAGGCATGCCGCCCGTGCCAAAAGCAAGCTTGAGGTCCATTGTTCGATGTGTAACCAAATAAATAGGAACCTTAATCGCTTGCGCAATGATTATCGCAGCCAAACCAGCGACTAATGGGTAATTATGAATGACGTTCATGGATGCCGACTCCTTACTTCGATATGACCCGAGTAAAAGTATAGCATTTCCATAATATGTTCTTCACATGCATGCAACGCAACGGATTAAACGTTGCTTGAAAGAGCAAATCTTCATAATTATTGTGAATATCCTATCTTTTCTACTTCTTAACATTTAACATCCGAACGATTGCCGAAGCGGCTTCCCCGCGAGTGGACAGTACTTGCGGCGCGAATTTATTGCCTGTAATGCCACTCACGATAATGATGCCGTTCTTCTCGGCCGTGGATATGGAGGCTTTTGCCCACTTCGGGATCATCGCGTCATCAGCGTAGCCGGTTGTCTGTGCTAGATCAGTAGGTAGACCGGAGGCGCGAACGACCATCGAGATCATTTCGGCATGGGTAATATTCGCGTTCGGTCGGAATGTACCGTCCGCATATCCGCTGATGATTCCGAGTTTCACTGCCAGTTCCACCGATGGAACCGCCCAAGCTTTAATATCACCCTCATCCTTGAAGGAAAGTCGCGTACCTTCTCCCATTGGCTTTAGCCCATTCATGAGCATACTCGTGAACTCCGCACGTGTCACATTCGCATCCGGCCGGAAAGTACCGTCCGGATAACCGCTCACCGCTCCTAGCTTCACTGCGATCATGATATCCGAACTCGCCCAGTGCTTATCAATATCCGTAAATTGAATCGTAGGCGTAACCGTAGTCGGTTTCTGATTATCCGCTACAGTTGCGATACAAACAGCAGTAAATCCCCCACTATCAGCCTTCACTGTAATTTTGGCCGAACCGGGTGATATGCCCGTCACTTTACCAGCATTATCGACAGTAGCGACTTCCATATTATCGCTGCTCCACGTCATCTTCCTATTGGCAGCATTCGAAGGTAGGATAGCCGCGATCAGCGCTTCGCTCTCCCCCTGCTTCAGATGGATTGCTTTTTTATTTAACGAGATGCTGCTGACGGCCACTTTATCCATGTCCAAGATATACGTGCTCCATTTATCGTAAAACTCAAGCTCGATTCTCACTTTATTCGGGTCCGGTTCAGTGATTCCAGGAAAATTGGTTATAGCGTCGATTGTATCCAGAGGCCTTTTTTGCGCAATCGTTTTTGCCAGCACGCTAACAACTCCCGGTCTGTTGCTGTCCAGTATATGGAATTGATCAATGACCGGCAGCACCGAGTAAGCGTAGATTGTACTTGTATACTTACTTGTATCTTTGTCGACAAATCGGAGAGGTCCCCTATGATCCATCGTATCTTTTACGTAAAATAGTTTTGAACCGTCAGGCCCATCCCTTGTAATCTGGTAATACGATTCCATATTCGTATTGTCGGTCCAAGCCAGTGAGATGGTACCATCCGTATTCGCCATTGAGGTTAAATCCGTGATCGAACCAGGCTGCAAAATTGTATAAGGGCCGATCTTCAGCTCAGAATAGCTGTCTGAGCCGATGATTGGTGAGAAGGATGCACCGACGCGGAGAATGGCCGAAGTCAACTGTGGATCGATTGGAATAATAATTTCATATCCATCATAATCACTGTTTTTTAGGAAATGCCATGTAAAACCGTTATCGGTGGAATAGTCTGTCTGAACGTCCATGTCCGTCGAAATCGCTCTATCGGAAGTGAAGGAAACATGATACGGTTGGCCTGCGATCAAATAGGAGCCCGAGTTATTGATGGTGAGCTGATAAATATGCGCTGTTGCAAACGTATGCGGAATCGGCCCTATCGCGCACACAAACATCATATAGACTAAGGCCAGTGCCAGTGACTTTTTTACTGAACCCATTGTTTCTCCTCCTTCAACCGCCGATTTCACATAGCCGTAATATCAATGCTGATCTGCGCTTGCTTGCAGTTCGCTTCGTCGTTCGGATCCTTCATGATGGTGATTATGAACTGTCCGGACAATTGCGTTTGGGCTTTCAGAGCTTCGCTCGTATAGGTGTATTTATGGATCTTCGTAGTGGTATCTTCTTCCTCTTTCATGAATCTGGCATCCTTGGGCAGGAATTGCTTGATGAACGCGAGCGCGTCTTCTACGCTCACCTTTTCTTTGCGATCCACGTATGCATTGTATATCGTATAAGCGATTCCAAAATTTTCAAGAACCCGAAGCTTGCCATCCAAATAACCGATGGTCGATTCGTTCTCCTTTTTGACGCCGGTCCCGAACTTGGAATCGAAATAGCTCAATTTCGCGCCAAGTACCGCATCGTCTAAACGATCAGCTTCGCTTGAATGGGATGATTCATTTTTTGCGGTGGTTTCTGGCGCTTGGCTCACCACAGCTTCCGATACAGATTGGTTATCATTGACTCCACAGCCGATAATCAGTGTTCCTAACGTCAATAGTATTAGTCCTAGAATAACTGTTTGCCGTATCACAATAGCACCTCTTTTTATAGGGATTATTTAATAAATCAATATATTAGCAGTCCAATAATAAGTAGGCTTAGCCCGATCAGTCCAGCAATCAACCGTACAATATGCCACTTCCACCAGTCATCTCGCAATCTCATCCAATCTGAGGGGGGATTTTCTATCAACCACGACATTATCTTTGCATTAATGGGTTGATTCAGGAAACGTGTAATGATGCCCGCAATGATTAAACAAATGGCCGCAACAATCAGCAGCAGCATCCTGTTGCGATCATCTCGGGAAAGAACAGCTGAAATGACGGTGAGTATGATACCCACTGCTGCCAATAACGGCAATTTAACATTTAAAGATCGGATTAACTTCTGTTGATGTTCCAGATAAACGGAATATGACATCTGATTAGGATTGACACCAAACCAAATCCCGAACATCGTCCCGACCACAAGTGCCACCAGCAATAAATTAACGGAATAGATAACTGTTTTTATCATTTTTCCTCCAGCATAATAAATAGTCTCTCGGCATTTGCCAAGGCAGATGGGATAGGGAATATCCTAAAAACATCATAAAAAAAGAAGCGCTTCAAAAGCGCTTCTTGGTTCGCGATTATGCCTTCACCTTCAAATAACCATCTATTTCCTTGAGAATGGTTTCGGTGATGCTTTTGTGTTGAGTGACTTCGGCAGCAAACTGCGGCATTGGACGCACCACGGCGGCGACATCGCATAAACCGTTCATTTCGCTGCAACGAACACGATATTCTTCTTTACCTGACTTCCGGTATAGCTCTTCGTTCAAAGAGAGCGCATGGATCCGATATGCTGAGGATTCGGAATTCAGCTTCCACATCGCATAATAAATGGCTGCCTGCTCCTGCTGATCGGAATACTGCATCAGCATCTTATGAAGCTGCTCCAAGGCCTCAATCGGGCTTATACGGCTTAACCCCGCATTCAAATGCAAGAGCTGCAAAAGAAGCTTGAGTTGCATATCTCGTCGATTAAGCCTCTTAGCGATCTTCAGCGCTTCTTCCGCTATTTCCACTGCATGATCGTATTGATTCTGGTGTAGACTCTTCACACTCATGAGATAGAGCGCGTTACATTCAAAAAGAGGAGCGCGAAGCTGTCGGCTCAGTCGAAGCGAGCGATCAACGAACGGATTGGCTTCCTCATCTCGAAACTGCAATAATAAGTTATTGGCTTCCCATCCGAGCAAGTTGGCGGTAAAACGCCAATCCTTGATGGCAATGGCTTCTTCAAGGCAATAGGCGATACACCCAGCCGCTATCGTATAGGATCCCAGACATCCATAATATTTGCCGAGCATCCCCAATGCGATAGTCAGACCCATCCGGTCACCGATCAATTGGCTGATCTCAATCTTATCCACGATGCAGTCGAAAGCCTGGTCCATTTGGTCGGTGTCGAGATAGACAAGCGCCAATCCGCCCAAGGCTTTCGCGACAGCGTTCTTATCACGAAGCTCCGTCGCGAGCTTGAACTGCTTCTTGTATGCATGAATCGCTTGGTCGAATTCACATTGATGATAGAACAGACCCCCAATAACGCCGTAGAACCGGCAATCCTCCTTCGCGCGATCTCCGGAAGGAGGCAATTCCATTCTTACTGTCAAATAGTGAAGTGCCTTGTCGTTATTTCCCATGTAGTAATGCAACATACCAAGCGTTCCATAGGCAGAGCCAAGACCGGAATGGTCGTCGATCAGCTCAAAATGGCGTCGAGCCCGTTCCAAGTGAAAGCTTGCTTCCTCATATCTTCCCTGCAATCGCAGGCAATTGCCAAGCGCAACGTCGCAGATCGATCGTTCCTGCAGCTCAGTTGAATTCCCATCTTGTGCTAGCCATTGTCTGTAAATCTGCTCCGCTTCGTTCCAATCTCCCGTTATGATAAGAGCATCGCCGAGTTTCATTAGGGTCGGCAGCATCTGTTCGGGAGGCAACAAGGAGATGAGCTTCCGGTAACACTTTATCCGGGTTGCATTGGCATAAATTTTCTCTGCAACAGATGCGGCCATTTCGTAATAGAGAATAGCCTCTTTTTTCATAACCGCAAGTTCGCAATGAAAGGCAATTTCCGCAGCAACGGCTTCAAGCCGCTCTTGATGAAAAGCAATCAATGCGATTGCGATTTTCCGGTGGTATCGGCGGCGCAAGCTCTCGTTTTTCAGCGTATACGCAGCTTCCCTTAGGATATCATGAGTAAAGTCGTATTTCTCGTCCTCTGTCTCTTGCATGACTTTCCATAGCAACAAGTGCTCCATTTGTTCAAGCATCTCTTCCTCTCCCAAGCCTGCCAGCATCGCCATAAGCGCTAATGATACAGGTCTGCCGACAGCGGCAAAGATGGATACAAGATGTCGATTATCCGGCGAAAGCTTCATTAATCGATTTAAAATGATGGATTTCACATAAGGCGAAAATCGAAATTCAATGTTGTCGCTACCCATTTGCCATTCTTTCAACGTTTCCACTATATACAGTGGATTGCCGCCGATTTCCGCGTATAAATTGGACGAATGGCTGTCTGCCAACTCATCGCCGACATTAGCGGCCATCAGCCGTTTCGTTTCTTCCTCACCGAATGGTGCCAGCTCGATTTCCGTCAGCTTCCGTTCCATTCGAAGCCTCGAGACAAATTGTACGATGGCATCGCCCGGAGACTCCTCCGTTCTCATTGTCGCGACAACTAACAGCTTTGACTTGGTTTCATTACGGAGTAGATAAGAGAGGAATTGCAGCGTCTCTCCATCGCACCATTGAATATCGTCAAGGAGGAGGAGCAGCGGTTGCTGAACCAGCAGCATCCGCTCTATCGCTTCATACCATTGGTTCAATTGCCAGTTGTCCTGAATGAGATCCGGCTTCGGCAAGTCCGGGTATCGTTCCCACAGTTCTGGCAGCAAACGGGTCAATTCCGACAGCCAGATCGGACTGAGCTGCGGCAAGGGAACACTCCTGAGCCATGCTGTGATCGGTGTGTAGGACAATGATCTAACTGACGGGTAGCATCCGGCAAAGGCCGTTTGGTACCCTTGTCTCTCTACCCATGCTTTAAATTCCAAAGCCAATCTGGTTTTGCCGATTCCCGCCTCACCCTTCAACAGCAGGAGGGAATTTCTTCCGATCGTTGCCTGCTTCCAGTCGCTAACCATGTTTCCCCATTCGCTGATTCTGCCGACCAGCGGAGTCTTGCTTTGTTCAGCAGTCGGTGGTTCGCTGCCCATTTGCGTGAGTCTTTCTACAAGCTGTAAAGTTTCCTCCGCAGGACCAATCCCTAGCTCGTCTTGCAGTATGCTGCGCAATTGCTGATAAATTAGCACTGCGCCTGCCATGTCATTATTCAAGGCATGGAGCCTCATCAGCTTACGGTAAGTTTCCTCCCTTAATGAATTCAGTACAAGCTGCTTATTCGCATATAATAGGGCCGACGAGTACTCCCGCTGATTTTCCAGAATAGAAATAAGCTTGTCGAGTACAGATGAATACGTTTGCGCCAATTGATCCCGCTTGGCACCAAGCCATTCCTCTTGAAAACCGGGCAGAAGCTCTCCTCTGTACAATTCTTCCGCTTTGCGAAGCTCGTAAAGGGTTCTTCCTTCTGCCCCCTGTTCAAACTCGCGCACATCCAAATAAACGGGTAATTCAAGATTCCACTGCATGTATGCTGGAGTAATTTTGAGATATCGATCGGTTTGTGGAAGACATTCCCGCAGGTCGTGAAGGAGTTTCCGCAAATTGGATAAGGCTTGTTTCTCTGTGGAGTCCGGCCAGAAATCAAAGGCAATTTGTTTCCTCGTTTGCGGCATGTCAAAAGCTAGTACCAAGTATGCCAGCAGCCGCGCCTTTGCACCGGAAGTAGACGTCGTAAAATCTTCTTCGTCAAAGGTAATTTTATAACCGCCTAATAGTTGAATGCTGCAGCCAGCCAAACCGTCCCCTCCCCCTTCGCAAATCTCCCCTAACCATTTATTCTATTTTTGCATCCAAATCCCTCGTGTGCTGACCTGTTAATTAAATCATCAAGGTTGCTGGATAATTTATCAGTACTGGAACACAATATTTGTAGTGTTTATGCCGTAATTTGATTAAAAATAGATCGATGTGCGTGAATAAATCAATTATCATAGTTACGAAAATTCTCTCATTAATTAAGCAAATATTCTCAACAGTTTTGACACCAGACATAGACATGTGTAATAAAAAGGTGTACGCTACTATTATTAATATCAGATCATAGTACCTAGTACTAAGGAGATGAAGAACATGCTGCAACATCCTTTACGATCACTGGCATCTATAACTGCTTTTGGCGCTTATGTCCCTGAACGTGTGTTAACGAATCAAGATTTAGAGCAGATGGTAGAAACGACGGACGAGTGGATTTTCCAGCGGACCGGCATCAAAGAAAGACGGATTGCCGCAGACGATCAGTTCTGCAGCGACCTTTGCTTCGGCGCGGTTCGAGACTTACAGCTCCGCTACGGAGTCGTGCTGGAGGATGTCGATTATATCCTAGTCGCAACAACTACGCCGGATACCTATTTCCCAAGTATGGCTGCACGGGTACAGGCGGAGTTTGGTATTACTTCGTGCGGAGCGGCCGATGTGCAAGCGGCTTGCGCTGGTTTTGTCTCGGGACTGCAGCTCGCCAATGGGTTATTGCTCTCAGGTGCTTATCACAAAATTCTCGTTATCGGCGCGGAGACGCTCTCCAAAGCGACGGATTACACCGACCGCTCCACATGTATTCTGTTTGGTGACGGTGCCGGAGCGATGCTCATAGAACGCAGTGAGGACGGGGCTTTCCTCGCTTCCTACAACAATACGAAAGGCAATGACGGCCATCAGCTATACCGCTCATCGCTTTCTTCCGCCATTGATGGCGTGCCGATTCAGACAAACGGCATGATCGTTCAGAACGGGCGCGAGGTGTATCGCTGGGCGGTAACGACTGTGCCTAAAGGCATTCAAACCTTGATGGACCAGAACAACCTGACGCTTGCGGACATCAACTGGTTCGTTCCGCACAGCGCCAATATGCGGATCGTGGAATCGGTTTGCGAGCGGACCGGTATTCCCCTTGAGCACACACTGACTAGCATGCGGGAATATGGCAATACGTCTGCAGCTTCCATCCCGCTCGCTCTCGATCTTGCCATCAAGGATAATCGGATCAAAACCGGCGATATGGTCTTACTTTACGGCTTCGGCGGCGGCTTGACGGAGTCCGCTCTGCTGCTTCGCTGGACGCTATAAGAGAAGACTGACAGCCCTTTGCCAGAAAGTACATGGCGGGGCTGTTTTGTTTTATTTTGCCCGAATGGTGGCAAAGGAAGTATACTAGTAGACATACAAGTATAAGTTTAAGAGAAAGTGTAGGTAGCCCGCTTATGAATGATCTGAAACAGGCTTATGAGCTGCTTGGCCTGCCGGAAGGCGCAGCGAAGGAAGATGTGGAGAAGCGTTATTTTATTCTGATCCGCCGTGACCGTATGACGAAGCAACGTGAAGTAACCGATCATACCGAAGAGCAAGGCGTCAGTCTGGAAGAGATTAACCGGGCGTACAAGCTGATCCTGGAGATGGAAGATCAGAAGACGACGGAGCAGTTTAATCAAGCGAATTACGGCAAATATAAGGCGATGGGGCCTTTCGTTCAGAAGACCGAGCACTTCTTTAACTACTATAAGTTTCATGTTCTTGGTGTAATCGCTGTCATTCTGATTATTATTTTCGGAACGCGTGCGTATATCGATCATCGCCACGAGATGGCAGAACTTGCGAAGCTTCCGCCTGTTGATGTGAGCGTTTCCTTCTTCGGCGAATACTTCAGCGAGGACGGCACTTATCCGATGTCCGACCTTAAGCCGCTCGAGAACCGATTCCTCTCGCAGTTCCCGGATTGGAAGCGCGTCACCGTGTTCTTCACGTATGTCCCTTCCCAAATGAACAGTCAGCAGGACTCTGCAATGATTCAGAAAAGCATGATCGATCTCATGATGAACAAGGCTGATGTCTACATCATGGATAAAGATAACTTCATTAAGCTCGCTCAGGATGGCTCGTTGCTTCCGCTTGATGGCGAGAATCTAAGCAAGCTGGGGCCGGGCTACACACCTGAGCAGGCTATGAAAACGGTGACGGAGGACGTTCCGGACCCGCATGTATACGGCGTCGATATTTCCGACAGCCCGCTGATGAAAGGCGTTCCGGTCTTCGGCAAAGAGTACATTGCCGGCATCCGGATCAACGGCGAGAAACAAGACAACGCGTTTAAGTTTATCGCGAATTATTTGCAGCCTGCTGCTGCGAAGTAAGGATAAGGGCAAGGGCCGTACCTGGAGTCAACTTTGTTGACTCGGGTACGGCCCTTTTGTTTGTTGGCGCGCTGATTGTTGCGCCGACATTCTTGCTCTCAAGAACTCGCCCGCAGCACCAGATGCTTCAAGCCCGTGTAGCGATTCCGCAGCTTATGCGCTTCTTGCATCGCTTCGGCGATGAGCGCGTCGGACAGGCCGATCTCGGCCGGATCGGACGGTCCGCCGGCTGCGCGGAGCCAGTCCCGCAGCTGGTCGGCATGCGGAAGCGCGCCATAGATGGCGGGGTACTCCGCGACAAGCTGCTCGCGGTACAGCTCGGCGAGCAGCACCGAAGCGACGCCGACCTTGGCCCCGTGCAGCAGCTGCCTGCGGCCCTCGCGGATGTACGCCATCTCGAAATGATGCGACAAATGATGCTCGCCCCCAGACGCCGGGCGGGAATGTCCCACAAGCAGCATGGACCAGCCGGACAGCAGCAGCGCCTCCATCAGCACGCCAACCCCGCTAAGCGAACCTGTTGCGATCTCGTTCACGTTCTCGATGCACGTCATGAGCGCCTGCTCGGTGAGCTCATAAGCCAGCGGGCAGAACGGCTCGCCTGCCAGCTCATGCGAGAATCGCCAATCGGCAAGCGACGTAAACTTGCCGAGCATATCGGCGAAGCCCGCTGCCGTAAGTCGCTGCGGCGCAGCGGCAAGGACATGCAAATCCGCGAAAACGGCACATGGCGCGACGGCCGGAACCGTTATTTTCACGCCATCAACAATGATCGGCGCGCCAACGGAGGTGAATCCGTCCACCGATGCCGCTGTCGGAACGGACAAGAAATCACGTCCTGTCTGATAACACACGAACCGCACGATATCATGGATCGTGCCCGACCCTACGGCCAGAATCGCCTTAACATGCGACGGCGTTTCCAGCATCAATTGCACGATCGTCCGCTCATCCGCAATGACATCCCCTTGGGCATTTGGCTTCAGCATGCAAATCCGGCAAGCCGCCCCCGCTTCCTCAAGATGCGCAGCAAGCGTTTGTCCCGCTGCCTCCCACGTATTCGCATCGACGACAAGTACGACCTCGCCGTATCCTCTATCTTGTACAAAAGGAGCAACCTGACGCAACGCATCCGCATCCAGCACGCCGGCCATCCTGATAGGGGCAAACACAACCCCTTCCGACTTCACTCTGGCTGCAGCGTTTACTTCGTCTAATGCCAATTGGATATTCATTCCCACCGTTCCTCTCGCATTTATACATGCACTGAACCTTCGTCCTTTTCAGTATACATCGTTGCGCATTAAAATCGCTCTTTAAGATGGGTTCCTATCCGTGATTGATACTTATCTCCTACTGATCAACAACTACCCACACGCGCGTCTACTCTTCCACATATTGTAATCATATGTGTTTGCTAGATAGGGAGGCTGCAACTGATGAAGCTGCTATTCACGTATTTTATTCCAAGCGGCGGGATCGAAACGCTGAATCGGCTGCGCTATCATGCGCTTCGAGCGGTTGGCATAGAGGCGCACGCGCTCTATTTGTGGGATGGCGCAGGTAGGCAGAATATGATTGGCATCCCTCATTACGTCACCAATAGTAATGAGGAGATTCAAGCCATTCTAGCTGCGCAGCAATATGATGCTATCATTGTAACCTGCGACCATCTTATGCTGGAACGGCTGTACGGACTTGGTTACCGGGGTGCCATGATTTACGAGGCTCAAGGACTCGGCACGAAGGAGCAAGCATTGGCTACTTTCGTATTTGCCTCAGGTTATATTCGCACGTATGCCAGAGCTGCCATTAGCCCGCCGACCTCACATCTCATGGGGCTTTTTCAAACCTACCTGGGTACCCTCCCGCGATTCTATGTGCAAAATATGATCGATACGGGCAGCTTTATCCACCATCATGTGCCGCTATTGAATCCTACCGGTGCGCCAATCCTAGGCTGGATCGGTCGTCTGGAGCGCAACAAAAACTGGCCGCTTTACTTGTCGATTTGCAGTGAACTGGTCAAGGAGCGCCCGAATATGCAGCTATGGATTTTTGAAGATGCCACGATATCAGAACCCGGCGAGCGAGAGAAATTCTACGCCAAGCTGTATGAGCTCAATCTGCAGAACAATATTACGATACGCTCCAATATGCCACATAGCCATATGCCCCATTACTTATCCGCAATCGGAGATTCCGGCGGCATGCTGCTTTCAACCTCAACCACCGAGGGCTTCGGTTATGCTGTCGCAGAAGCGATGAGCTGCCTTTGTCCGGTGCTCTCCACCGATTCCGATGGCGTTCGCTGCTTCATTACGCATAATCAGACCGGGAAATTTTTCGTGAGTCATACGGTAGAAGAGGCTGTTCGAGAAGCAAAGGATCTAACGGACAACAGACCGCTAAGAGAGCTCATCGTTCGTGGCGCTAAGGAGCACATCCAAACCGCATTCTCCCCAAACCGATATGCGGCTGATTTGATCAACATCTTCATCGCACTCCGGTTAATGCAGCATGCTTAATCTGCAAAAATGGTTTTCTACCTAAGAACAACTGCTGTGTCTGCATTCGCCCTGTCCCCATATAGTAAGGATAGATATGAAACCGTCGAGGTGAGAGAAAGACTATGCTGCCAAAAGTGTCGATCGTCATTCCTTTCTATAACGATCCTTATGTTGATCAAGCTATCGTCAGTGCGCTCTATCAAACCTATCCGAATATCGAAATCATCGTCGTTGATGACGGCTCGACCCGGCATCAGAACATGATCGCCCCTTATCGCAGCCGCATTCATTATCTTGGCAAAAGAAACGGTGGAACAGGCAGCGCACTGAACTACGGCATTACGATGGCCACCGGCAAATACGTCGCGTGGCTCAGTTCTGACGATCGATTCACGCCGGATAAAGTGGAACGGCAAGTGGCCTATATGGAACAAACACAGGCGCGTATCTGCCATACGGATTACCATGTCATCAATGAACATGGGGCAATTACGGAATATACGGCAGCAGCCAAATATGCGTCAGCCAAAGCGTTCATTAACGGTATACGGCACGGATGTCCGGTCAACGGATGCACGATTATGATGACCAAAGAGCTGTTTCACGGTTTAGGGGGCTTCAACGAGGGGTTGCCCTATACCCATGACTACGATATGTGGATCCGCGTGCTGCTTTCTCGTGTTGATTTTCATTATCTGAATGAGCCGCTGACATTGTACCGCCGCCATTCCCAGATGGGGACGGTCCGAAACTTCAACACGGTCATGCATGAGGCTAACGGCGTCAATGCCAAATATGCGCATCTGCTCGATCAACTGCTCGCAACACTGCCTGGCTAGCTGATTCGACAAGAAGAGAATGCCTGCTGAGATTACTTTCGGCGTTGGGCATTCTCTTCTTGTTGTCAGGCCTAATTACCACGCCCGATTCGTCCAGCCATTCTGTCTTTCCTCACGGAAGCGCTGTACCCACTGCTCGGCAATGTCATCTGCAATCGGATCAAAATGTGGTGGTGCTACAACAACACCCTCCGTCTCCATGCCCAAATAGGTCAGAATATCCAGCACCGTCTGCTCGTAGTTCCGGATAAAATCCTCATAGACGATGGTCATCGGCGTAATTCCGCCCTCAATGAAGAACTCTTCCATCGCTGCCTCGCGCAATACCGATTCCGCCACCAAATGATTAATCGCATCAAAGTTATACTCATTGGAAATATCGACTTCACTAGGCTTCTGTCCATGCCCGCGGTGCCATTCATCTGAAACAATCGCACGCCACCAGGATATGGCAAGACGTACTTTGTTCCGCCTCGTCATGAAGATGTATTTGCAGTTTGGAAAAGCAGCTTCCCACACAGCCGGCCGAGGTACATCGTCTGCCAGATTATAAGCCGCTCTAAAACACGTGATCCACTTGTCGAACTGAGGGAAGCATATTGAATCCTTGATACCGAAGACCCCGTTCGGAGTAGTCCCTTCCTCCAATTTCTGCTCGATCTCTTGTAAGCTGATTGTTTCGGGATCATTAACGTGCATCCATTCTCTCGGAACCCCCGCTACACCTGTCGATGTCAGCGCTTCTGCGAGCAAAGTACTTCCGGTTCGTTGCGAGAAAAAGATCGTATACGATTGAGTTGGTTTCATAAGGTTATTCCTGCTTTCATCATGGATTATTTGTAGGTATGGAGTAAAATGCACGCAAAAAAGCCGCAGATGAACGAATGTCCATCTACGGCTTCAGGCAGCACGAGTACGCAGCACGGGCTGCGCGTCCGATTAGGCCAAGCGTTAAGGATGAATGTTCATGACAGGGTTCATGGTAGCCGGTAACACAAACAGACCGCTGCTGAGCAGCTGTTCGATCGCGTGTTGTAGCTATCATGCCTATTCAGATATCGATTAACCGATAACTGCTGTCAAGAACTGGGTCATCTTTGCACGCTCCATCCTCTTACAAATTTATCCTAGTGTAATCGCTTCCTTATTCGATCGTCAAGTAAAATTTTACTTAACAAGAATTATCATCCAACATAAGCTTCCCTCAGCCAGACCTGCTATGATAGATTAGACGAACTATTTTATACTAGGCAGGTTACTTATGAATGCTACTCAGCTTGATCTTGTTCCCTACATTCGTTCCGCGGCGAATGCGATTCGTAAGCCCTTCCTCCTCGGCGAGCGCACCTTGCTCGATTACGTGATTCTTTATGTGCAAGAGGGAACGATGCGCGTGACACTTACTCGGGAGAGTAGAGTATTTACCATAACGAGCGGGCAATTCTGCATGCTGCAGCCCGGTGATCTTCATATTCTGGAGGGGACGACGGATACCATCTCCCCGTATGTCCATATGGATCTATTCTATAACCCGCATCGCGAGCGCAGCTTCGTGACGTTGCCCGGGCAACTACAAGTCGCTGGGCAAGAGGAGCTGATCCAGCCTCGGATTTCTGAATTGGAGGGCTTTCAACAGATACCGATCCTATTCACGCCCCGAAATAAATCGGCATTCGTCGAAACGCTGCTTGCGCTCATTCAAGCCTGGGATGACGGAGCTTGCGGACTGCTTAATCGGATGAAGGCGCATGGCGCCGCACTGCAATTGATTTTCCAGCTGCTTGAGCCGTATGTCGAGGAGGAGCGGACTCCGAATAAGAGCCACTCGCTGCTCGGCTGGGTAACATCCTATTTTGCTTTGCACATCTCAGAGCCGCTGCGGGTAGCCGACATGGCAAAAAGGGCGAACCTGTCCGTGCCGCGCTTCAACGTCGTATTCCGCGAGACATTCGGCGTTTCGCCCTATCACTATTTTCTTATGATGCGGCTCAAGCACGCAAAAGAGCTGCTTCGCACGAGTATGCTGACTATGCACGAAATCGCCGATTATTGCGGCTTTACGGACAATCATCATTTTGCCAACACGTTCAAGCGAACGACGGGAGTTACTCCCGGCCAATACCGGGCCGGGATGAACGAAAGCGAGTAGGGTGGATGGCTAGTGTGGATGTATAGGGCGTAGTGGGCTAGAGCTTATGCGGCTTGTGGACGACTTGGGTGTGAACGGCTTAGGCGTAGTCGGCTGGTTGAACGGACGGCTTAGGTGTGGCATTTAGAGTGGAGCGCATAGAGATGCGCCTCTAGAAACAGGGAAAGAGAGGTACGATCTACCTCTCTTTCCCTGTTTCTACTGATTTCCCGCTCATGTAGACCCCTGGGTACCCTTCATTAGCGGATTCCACCGGATTTCCGCTGATGTAGACCTCTGGGTACCCTTCATTAGCGGATTTCACCAGAATTCCGCTCATGTAGACCCCTGGGGACTCTTCATTAGCGGATTTCACTGGATTTCCGCTCATGTAGACCCCTGGGTACTCTTCATTAGCGGATTCCACTGGAATTCCGCTCATGTAGACCCCTGGGTACCCTTCATTAGCGGATTTCACCGGAATTCCGCTCATGTAGACTCCTGGGTACTCTTCATTAGCGGATTTCACCGGATTTCCGCTCATGTAGATCCCTGAGAGCTACTCTTTCGCCGAATCCCCCGGTTTCCCACCAATATGTGGCTCCCAGAACCACTCTTTCGCAGAATCCCCCGGTTTCCCACCAATGTGTGGCTCCCAGAACCACTCTTCTGCTGAACCCATCACTATTCCGCTAATGGGTTACTCCCAGAGCCACTCCATTCACCAAGCTCAATACCACTCGAATCGAGCTATTCGGCGAGAGCACGGCGCTGCCGTTAACTAGGCTTAGCTGCTCTCCGCTCTGCTCGAATTGCAGCTCTTCGTCGCCTAGGCGAACGGTTTTCACGCGGCTTGTGAGCGCTTCGCCCAATTGAAGGCGTTGCAGCGCAAATTCCCCGTAGAGCACTTCGATTTCAAGCGCATCTTCACCGCATTTTACCGTTCCCCATGCGCCGTCCAGAGCCCAGAAAGCCTGATAACTCGCCGCACCGACTCCTGCTGCAGCCGCAACCTTCGGCTCAAAACCGAGCAGCCCCTGCCCTTTGTGATAGTGGAATCCACTGTAAGCATGCAGCAGCGAGTAGCTGGCCATCGAGCGGGCATAATTGCTGCCGCATTCGATTTCATTCCAAGGATTGCGGCGGTTCCCATCGTAGCGGCGGCGAATGGCTTCGACTATGGATAAGCCTTCCTCGTACAGGCCCTCTTGAATCATGTGCACCGCAGCTTGATATTCGAAGCCGGTCATCGTCTCCGAATTATAGGTCAGCGGAACGGCTGGTTTCGTCCTACCTTCCGGCCAGGTGCAAATGAGCAATCCGCCCTCGTCGCCTAGCGAATACAACCGCCATGGGTTGGCTTCCTTCCTCATCTCGCTCTTGAAATTATAGCGATAGAGCGATTGCAGCGCCGTTCGCGTCTGCTCCCCGTCAAAGATCTCGCCTAACCCGCACAAGTTGGCATGCCACTGCGCGACGACCTGATCGATGCTGCAGCCTTCGCCGATTTGGTATTTGATCTCGCCCGCTTCCGCATTCCAGTACGCATTCACTACTGCATTGTCGAACGACGACTTCCCATCTGAATAGCGGGTAAGCTGCGACAAATCTTGTAATTGAACCTGCTGCGTATAATATTCTCCGTTAAACAGCTCGCGGTCGGTATAGGCTTTTCCACGTTCGAACAGCCCGCGGTAGAGCTCCGCCGTTTCCGGCTCGCCCAGATAATCCGCGATCTCCGCCCCCGCCTTCAAAGCGGCCAGGTAGAATCCGTTCAGCCATGAATTCGGCCCAAACAGCTCCATATCGAGCGTATGATGCTGCCGTCCTTCGAGCACGCCATCTTGATTGGCATCCCATTGGTCCTCATTGGTCTCGGCCCACGCGTAGGAAATCATCGATTTTGCCGCTTCCCAGTGCCCTCTTAGCCACTCGTCATCTCCACTAATCCGCCAATCCCGGTACAGTTTAATGATCCCGCCGAATTGCCCGTCAGCACAGGCGTGATATTTGGAGCGCTCGCGCCCAACAGGAAGCATCAGTCGGAACTGCATCTGCCCGTCTTCGCGGCGATTATGTTTAAAGTCCAGATCGCGCATGCTCCGCTCCAGCTGCGGGAACAAATACGGCAGCGCATAAGCGTAGTTCCAAACATGCGTACAGGAGCCTTCGCAGCAGCCGACATCCTCGATGCAGCCTTCGAAGCCGTAGAAAGACCCATCCTCGAGCCGCAGACAGGTTGGCGATTTCAGCACGGATAAATTCGCCACTACCGCATCCAGTACAGCCTCCGGAAGCGTTGATCCATACAGTGCATCACGGAATAGCCGCGTTTCTCGCTCCAGTCGATCCCACTCTGCAAATGCATATGCACTGCTGGCGAGCGAGTCTTCGAATCGAACCGCATAGTGATTTTTCCAGATGGTCTGTTTGCCGTCTTTCTCGGGATTCCAATGGTTGTACATGAACGGACTGCTCCAAGCGAGCATGAACCTTACACTGCGCGACTCACCTGCTGGTACGTTTATTGACGCTGCCAGTGAAGCCATATCTTGATTGCGGAATTTGGCATCCGGCTCATATTCGCGATTGTTGAAGGGTCCAAACGTAGTGAAATCCCGCCAAAACATCTCTAGCGAGTCACACCATCCGCCGCGATACCAGTACTGTTGGTAGCTGCCCTCTGTTTGATCCGTCGCCATCGTCAGCTCGCCATATTCCGGATTGTCCTTCTGCTCCGATTGTGTTGCCATATGTATTCGCTTCAAGCCGTTATCGTTCACAAAGCGGTGCTGACTTGGCGAGGTCTTCATCATATTCGCCGAAGATAAATTGACAGTGTAGGTTAATGCCTGCTCAGTCGTATTCGATACGGTAATCGTAAAGAAAGCTGCCGGCAGACTGGAATCATCTTCATTCGAAGGAATGAACGGATTAAACGCGCTCATTCGCACTTGCCCTGGGAATGCCGGATCTTGAAACTCGATATCAGCCATCGGGAACGTACCCGTGAAGACAGTCTTCTCAAAATGAGGCATTCCCCCCAGCGTCCCAGCATGCGGGCCAAATCCATATCCGGAATGCAGCGCGCCTCCTCGCACCGGCTCACCCATATATGGAGGTTGGAGTTCCCCTTGTAAAATCCGAGCGTCAAGCACGCGCTCGCCATCCTCCGCTTTGATTGCAAAATGACTAAGCACATTCATGCTGCGCTTGTTTGGACGATTCAAAATCTCCCAATCCATTAATCTGCCATTACCCGCCAGACCGATGCAGCCTGTGCCAATGCCGCCTATCGGAAACGATATCGCATTTAGCCGCTCATCCTCATATACAAATTGCTTCACTGTAATCGCTCCCTTCTACTTCACATTGTAGTACGAAGCCAGAGAGGAAGCATTGTAAAAGGGCTTTCTTTTGTTGTAAATTCCGATTGAATTTTGACTTACACCCTATAGCACACTTACAACCAAGTAACTGGTATAATGGCTATAACTGGAAATCAAAGGAGTGAGGAATGTCGCACGTTGGATAATGAGCACACTTATTATTTTGTGCAGCGTTGTTGTTCTTAGTGGATGCACGAAACCGTCTGATATTTATGGAGGTATCAGCAAAACTGACTTTCCTGAATTGACCGATTCCAATCTCGAATATGTCTATGAGTATAGAGGGCATGCCGATAATTGGAGTGCTGTTCTGTTCGTTTACGAGCTCAAAGGCGCAGATCAATTCAAAATGAAAGAGGTGCTTGTGTACAACGGTGAAGATCCGAGACCTACCGGCCAACTTTCGACCGAATACACATTTGGTGACGCCGTTGGCGGCTCCGGCATATTAATTCCCGAGGCACCGGAGAACGGAATTTATGCGATGCTTCCATCGCTCGGAACGAAGGAGCTAATACCAAACACAACTGCCAAGCTGCTGGTCAAATGGGGAGCTCAGTCTGAGTATTTCGAGTTAAAGTCTGTGTCGGAGTAGCGTTCGCAGCAGTTATTTATCCCTATAACAAAAACAAGGATGCGGGCTTAGGCTCGCATCCTTGTTCACGTCCAACCTTAACGCACCACTACAACCGCGAACGGAAGCAGCTCCAGCTCAAAAGAGCCGTCATCCTGCACCACCGGCGCCGGATACGCTGCCGGCGCAACCGGCTGGACCGATCGCTCATCCAACGCGAACAGCTCCGCCGGCTTAATCGCCGTCGACTGCACACGAACGCGAATGGTTTCGTTCGTATAATTCGCTGCGAGCAGCGTCACAGCGCCATCAATGCTTCTGACTGCGAGCGCGTCGCAGCATAACCGATCAGATACTTGGCAATCCAGCACTTCTGCACCTTGCAGCTTGGCCGCAGCTGCCAATACATGATAGAGCGGATACTTCTCTTCCCCGCCATCATGCATAACCCCAAGCGGACCGGCTGTCTCTAGATAGCAGACCCGCTCGGCTCCGGCTTCCGATAAGCTTCGCAAGCTGCCAAGCGTCCACGCCGCGCCGAACAACGACCATTGGCGCGCATCGGTATGATTAGCCCGGTCCTCGGACTTGCGCCTTCCTTCTTCGCTAGTCGTGTTCGGATTCAGACGCGGCTTAAACGTGATTGGACCGATGCTTAGCGGCATTCCGGGCACAATACTTCGCGCACTGCGAACCGTATCGGCCTGAGCGGAAACCGTCTCGGCGAGTGAAGCAATATCGAAGGCATGCACCTGCGGATTAATCGTGTACATCGCCGCTTCCATCGGAGCAAGCGGCAGCTCCGCGCGGTTCAGCTCCGTGAAGTAAGCACGAGTGCCTCCGCCAACGCGAAAGGACAGCTTCGCCGAATCGCGCAGCTTCATAAGCTCGGAGGACAGCTCATGACTGCTCACGAATCCGGCCTCTGGGAATACAAACACCGTATCCACCGTAGCTTCCACTTCGGCAATAGCTTGAACAAGTGTCTCCAGCAACTGCTGGCCTGGGCTTTGGGTTTGCCCTTGCCCTTGCCCTTGCCCTTGCCCTTGCCCTTGTCCTTGTCCTTGTCCTTGTCCTTGCCCTTGTCCTTGCCCTCCCACTTCGCCTTCCCTTTTCCCCGGTACAACCACTTCAAGCTCTATACCTGCACCAAGCGCGCTTGCGGCAGCCGCCGTATTCGCAAGCTCCTGCTCCCAGCCCGCATCTGCCAATCGAATAACAGCTCGTAGGAAAGTAAGATCAAGCGGGCGAAGTGCCTCAATCTCAGTCATCGCTGCCGTACGGCCCGGCGTCATGCCTAAACCGATACCCGGAACCTGCCCGACCACATGGTCACGCAACTCAATTCTAATCTCTTGTGTACCCGAGAATTCAGCCGAACCCCTTACCAAGTCTCCGCCAACCTCATCCGAACTCAAGTCCGAATCAAGCGAATCCACAGCCTCGTCCACTTCCACTCTCTCACCAATCAACTTAAGCGTAACCGATTGCTTAACTCGCTCCCCACGTACCACTTCCACCGGGTAAGGGATGCTAAGCGGTGTGCAATATGTTTTGTAAGAGGCATCTGTCCAATTTCGCTGATCCTCCATCTCGAACAAATCACCGCTAAATCGCAGCTCCGCAGTCAGCTTCGGCGTTATTTCATGGCGAATAGCTGCCATGCCGAGGAATGGCTGATGCGGCGAAATCCGCTCCGGGAACACCCCCGAAATAGTCCGGTTCCCCGTTCCGATCTCCGACTTGTTCCCCATCCCGTCCCCCGACTCGCTCCCCGTCCCTTCCGCCGTCTCTACCTCCACCTTACAACCTGCCAGATTGGAAGGATGCAGAATGCAGAAGCCAATTCGGTTGCGAAGAAACGTCGAACGCGCCTCACCGTCGAATGTGAAGCTAATCGTTCCATCCTTCGAGCCGGTGATGGCTCCCTCCCACTCCAAGTCGATTTCGCCCTGCCGATGCTCTGCTACGAAACTGACTTCAAACTCATCCCTGCGATTCGTCACCACACGAAACTCCCGAAAAACCGGCTTGATCGTGCCCCAGTTCTGATCCCGGACAGCGGCGTAGATGCCACGCACAACTTCTTGCCCGCCATGGCGAATATAACGAAGTCCGCCCTCTTCCAGCGCAGCTGTCAGTGGCCCCGCCTTTAGTAGCAGCCGCTCCGGCAGCGGCTCGGCACTTCCGTACCGCAACACGGATATCTCCTTTGCCTGACTTACCATAACTCACGCTCTCCCCTTAGTTAGGCTTGCTTCTTCAAACACAGCACCCAGTCACTTTCATGCTCATCACTTTGAACTCCAAGATCATTCCGTCAGTGCAGCTGACCCTCTGAAGCAATAATATCGTGATCATGCTGAACACTTGTAACCACGGCGATTTCGATGGCTTTCACCATATCTTCCAGACTCATGCTAGGCAGCTGAGGCTTCTGATTCGTTTGGATCGGTAAGTAGGGGATATGAATGAAGCCGCCTCTTATCGCCGGAAACTCCGTCGCAATCATATGCTGAAGACCATAGAAGAGATGATTGCATACAAATGTACCCGCAGTATGGGATACCGAGGCCGGTATGCCTGCTTTGCGCAGCTGCGCGGTAATGGCCTTTATCGGCAGTGAGGACCAATAGGCAACCGGACCTGCTACCGCGATAGGCTCATCGATCGGCTGATTACCCTCATTATCCGGGATACGGGCATCATTCAAGTTGATCGCCACTCGCTCTATCGCAATATCGCTTCGGCCTCCCGCTTGCCCGACGCAGATCACTACATCCGGCTTTACCTCCAGAATGGCCTGCCTTAGTGTTTGTATGGACTTCGTGAACACCGTCGGGATCGGTCTGACCTCCACTTCGAACCCTTCAAATGGCTGATGGCTCAAATGGCTGACTACCTCCCATGCGGGATTGATCGTTTCTCCACCAAATGGATCAAAGCCGGTTAACAAGACTCTGTTCATGAAGCTCCGCCTCCTCGCTTGCTAATCCTTCAGTCTCAAACCGCAGCTCGGACATTCCGGATCATGCTGGATAACTTTCTCGCCACAAGCAGGGCATTCCTCGTAGAGGTCTTCAGGTGCGCCGGGTTGATTTGATCGGAGCCGCTGGGCTGCATTGTGTTTACTCGGTTTGCCTTCCTTCTTCGCATCATACAAATAATCCCTTATGTCCTGAATGTTCTTAGCCATGTTCGAAGAATCCAGTGCGGACTGAATGACTGCATGCAATATAAAGAAGAAAACGGAAACCATAATCAACCACAGAACAATCGCTCCAACCATTGTGAATCCCCTTTTCGCTTCTCATCGCTTTGATAGTAAATAGTAGCTACCTCCCTATCTTCTCTATCTCTCACACGAATACCTCCCTGCCTTTCCAATTGAGTCTTTCTTCCTCTAACGGGATTCGAGAGATGATAAATGCGCGATAGACTAGTCCATTTGCTTAAACAAATCATAGAATACTAGTAGTGATTGGAGGTGATTATATGCCCATTCAATTTCTGGATTCTCGTATTTCCATTCATAGCAACGAATTCGGCGGATCAGACCCATTATCCGATTTGCCTCTGTTAATCGGGGACATCGGTCTGCAAGTTCTGGGTGCGATTCCACTCAACACATCCAACGTCCGCGTTGCTTTGACAGGGACGGCAGTCATCGATTTCGCACCGGCGGTAGAGCCTGAAGAAGGGATTCTGGACCCAACTGTCGTGACGCTCACTGTGGAACGCGGCGGCGACGGCACTGCAGGTACAGGTGTGATGATTCTTAATGAACAGTTCGAAATTTATCGTTGGAGCACCTTGTTCCCGATCACAGTGTCTGCCGGCGACTTTCCGCCTGCAGCTGATGTCTTAGGCCAACAAATTCGTTACACGCTGTTTATTGCCGTAGACGGTTATTTCAGTCTCGTTCTAGCCGGCCCTGCCGTATTTAACGGCATCGCTTCGGCTGGTTCGACTTAGTGTCCTTCCATTAGAAAAGGGCCAATGAACGGAAGCGATGCTTCGCGTTCATTGGCCCATTTTTTCAGCTTATCGTTATTGCATATTTATCCAGACGCTCTTGACTTCGGTGTAGTTGCGAAGCGCGTAGTCGCCCATTTCGCGTCCGATGCCAGACTGCTTATAGCCGCCAAAAGGAGAAGCAGCGTCAAACATATTGTAGCAGTTCACCCACACAGTACCTGCGCGAAGCCGGTTGGCTACATAGTGAGCATTTTTAAGATTCTCTGTCCACAGACCGGCGGCAAGTCCGTATTCACTGTTATTGGCGCGATCGATCACATCATCGATGGATTCAAACGGAATCGCACACACAACCGGACCGAAGATTTCTTCGCGGGCGATGGTCATCGATTCGTCAACGTCGGCAAAAATCGTCGGTTTGACGTAATAGCCGGCATCGAATCGGTCCTCCCCACCGCAAACGAGCTCCGCACCTTCCACGCGTCCTTGGCGAATATAGCCGAGCACTTTTTGCTGCTGCTCCAGTGATACAAGCGGGCCCATTTCCGTGTCGGCGTGAATGCCGGGTCCCTGTTTAATTTGGGCTGCAAAGGACGCCATGTCAGCAACCACGTTATCATATGCTTTTTTCTGAACGTACACGCGGCTTCCGGCGCAGCACACCTGCCCTTGGTTAAACATTACGCCCCCGAGTGCACCGGGAATCGCGCGGGAGAGATCCGCATCCGGCAGAATAATGTTCGGTGATTTGCCCCCAAGCTCGAGGGTTACGCGTTTAACATGGTCCGCCGCTTGACGCGCAATGAGTTTGCCGACTTCCGTGGACCCGGTGAAGGCAATTTTATTGACATCGGGGTGATTGACAAGCGCTTGGCCTGCCGTTTCACCAAAGCCCTGGACAATGTTAACGACGCCATCCGGAAAGCCCGCTTCTTGAATGAGCTTTGCCAAATAAATCGCGGACAACGGCGTTTGTTCTGCCGGCTTTAATACGACGGTACAGCCTGTGGCAAGGGCGGGACCCAGTTTCCATGCCGCCATTAATAGCGGGAAGTTCCACGGGATAATTTGTCCGACAACGCCGACAGGCTCGTGTCTGGTGTAGTTGAAATATTCGCCGGCTACGGGAATCGTTTGCCCTGTAATTTTAGTTGCCCATCCCCCGTAGTAGCGGAAATGATCTATTGCAAGCGGAAGATCGGCTGCTCGCGTTTCGCGGATCGGTTTCCCGTTATCGAGCGACTCGAGCTGTGCAATCTCTTCACAGTTTGCTTCAATTAGATCAGCGAGTTTAAATAAAAGACGACCACGCTCAGAGGCGCTCATTGTACGCCAAGGACCGCTTTCAAAGGCTTGTCTTGCGGCAGCAACGGCGCGGTTAATATCCTCTTCTTTGCCCTCGTGCACCTGAGCAAGCGGCTTTCCGGTTGCCGGGTTATAGCTTACGAATGTTTTGCCTTCAGCTGAAGGTACAAATTGACCATTGATAAATAGCTGCTGCGGCTGCTTGAGTAGATTTTCAATCGATTGATTTACTTTAACTTCCTGTGCCATTCGTTTACATCCCTCCACTTGGATTGTAGTTATGTTCACTCAATCACAAATATATGGGGGAATGTCCCATTTCATAACTGCACAAAGTGACAGTCCGTCATAATACTTAATCAAGAAAGCACAGCTAACGTCGCCTTCCAACTACGGCGCATTCGTGCCATGACACGTTCATGACCCTCGATTTGGTCAACCAGTTCCGATAAAGCTCGCTGAACCTGTGACGTATATCGCCGAAATTCACGATCCGGCAACAGCTCCGCTCCTTCACGAATAATCGCATCCGACAACCGAAGTCCAGGAGACGTAGGCACGATGCGCATCCTCAGACGAACCGCTACCCTCCGCAGCTGCTTCCCGCACCGGCCGCCGCCATGACCGCCGTAGGTTACAATCATGACCGGCTTGTCTCGCCACTCGTGGTAAAGGTGATCAATCGCGTTCTTGAGGACCGCCGGATACCCCCAATTATACTGAGGCGTGACGACAATCAAGCCGCTTGCACTCTTGATCTTCTCGCTCCAAGCCTGCGTGTGGGGCTGGCTGTAGGTTACCAATGCGGGTATTCCCGGTTCATCGTCCATCGGCAACGACCATTCCCCCAAATCAATGATCTCGTACTCGTACCTTGGATTCGCTCGGCCGATGGACTCGATCCAAGCCGTGATTTTCGGGCAATTTCTCCCCGCTCGTGTGCTCCCCATGATCAAGAGAATGGTCTTCTTCTGTTCCATTATTACACCTTCATTTCTTGTTATCGTTCCATGTCATTCCGAACTGCAGAGAATTAGGACGAATTCCCCCTTGGTTCCAGCATGTTAACCAGAAACACTCCCGCAAGAGTTGCAACTGAAGCGAAAATGACATCCTTACCCGCATGAATCCAAAGTACGGGGATCCAGCCAGTAGCCAGGTAACGATGAATCATTCTCATCCATTTATTCCGTACTACCCTTATCCAATAGCCATATCCCACAATTGTAAGCAATATAATCAAGCTGGATGCACCGGAGTAAATATGTTGATCATGAAATTCTTTGATTAGAAAGTAAGTGCCATGTACAAGTACGAGAACTAATGCTGCCCAGCCCGAACATTGGTGTAGTTTACGCACCCACTTTGCAATTCGTCGGACGAGCGTAGACCGAGATTTCAATCCCCGTTTAAACCCTAACAAGGACATACATACCGCTCCCAGAAAAACCGCATATGTGCCCATATCATTCGCGATTATTCCAATTCTAACGTTAAGCTCGACACTGCCTTGCGCAACCTGCTCCGTTGCCAAACGTTTCAGATCACTGTCTCCGTTCCCGTGCAACGAAATGTAGTAGCACCAATAACCCAGGAAGAGCACGACAAAGCCAATAGCGATTATGGCAAGAATCCAAACTCGTTTATTATTGCTCATGCGATATGGCGTCATAACCTCCAGCAAGAGAATATTAGTACGCGGTACAAACTACGTGTTACAAACAATATAGTTTGTGTGACGTACTATGTCAATGACTTTTATGATAAAATGAAAATTGACTAAGGCTTACAGGCTTCACAAGACTATCTAAGCTTAAATGGAGTGAATCATGGTGAACCACAAAAACGCTGCTCCCCAGGAAAACCTCTCGATCATGGATAGTTTGGTCCAATTATCCTTTCTTGTTCAAGGCATCCTTAACGGAGTCGGAGCCGAATACGATGTTTCCATCATACAAATTCGATTGTTCGGCATTTTACGAGATCGAGAACTAAACATGTTACAGTTAGCGCAGTACCTCGGCCTCGACAAATCCAGCATTACCGGACTGATCAATCGCGCGGAGCGCCGAGGGCTTGTTGAACGCAGTAATTCCCCACACGATCGTCGTGTCATTCATGTAAAGGTGACCGCCGAAGGACGGCAAATCATTCAGACCGTAAGCAGTAAGATCCAACGTCAAATACAAGCAATAACGGATAACCTTAATGAAAATGAGCGCTCACAGTTCATTGCTCTTGCTTCTAAAATGCTGCTTCCTTCAGGCCGGTCGTAGTTCATTGCTCTTGCTTCTGTTCATAAATGAAGACAAAACGGCGGCCGATTGATCGGCCGCCGTTTTGTTTGTAATTTTTTATATGATATTGTACGAAAGAAATTCATTAACAAAGCCTTCCAGCCAATCTTCTGAATAATCAAGAACTCCGGAATCAATGGGGATAAATATCGTATCAAGACCCATCACCCATAAGCGGCGAACAATCATAAATAATTCAATCGCTTCTTCATCTTGGACGGTGAAGCTTCTGATTGATCGATAACCAGACATAAATGCATGTTTATCCATTTGGAATGCATTGTTATTTCCGTGCATATCGCCATGACACAGCCCCCAATCCAAACCTAAAAATTCGCTGCCGCTGACAAACGACTGTAAAGTTCCCCATTATCAAAAGTTCACAATTTAAATCCGATAACTAAAAAGGCCTATAGTAAACACAGACTTCATTCTTTTTACGTCAGACAGCCAATCGGCTGCTCGCCATCAAAAAAGTTTAATCTCTTACTGAACCTTTTTGCAAATAGGAGCGAATTAAGAGTTGTAACACGTTCAGGAGGGGCCCCTATGAATGATAAAGAATTAATTCCATTGCTTGAAAATGCAACGTTAGGCGACGAGTCGGCTTTTCAGCTTGTCTATCAGGCGACTCACCAAGATGTCTATCGGACGGTTGCTTTTCTCGTCTACAACAAACAAGACATTGAGGACATCGTAAATGAGGTTTATCTGCGAATGTGGAGGTCTTTTCACACTTACGACTCGAGTCGGCCATTCCGATTTTGGTTGCACGGGATCACTGTACATCAGGTCCAGGATTGGAAGAGAAAGGCTTGGCGACGAATTCGGCTCATTGAACGTAAGCGCCAGACGACTGACGAAACTTTCGACTGGACGGACAAAACTGTCCTACAGTCCGAAATGCAGCATGAGCTGTTGAACCTTGTCCGCCAGTTGTCATACAAACTAAGAGTGGTCATCATCTTGCGTTATTTGCACGACTATACGTTGGAAGAAATCGCAGATCTGCTGCATATCCCCGTTGGCACAGTGAAATCCAGGCAGCACCTGGCACTGAAAGAACTACGAAATCGATTCAAAATGACGGGAGGAGATGCGTATGTCTATTGACAAGCAGTTACGTGAAGAGCTTCGTCAGATCGCAGATTCAATGCAGTGTCCTCCCGATTTGTATGGACGTGTCCGACGATCCTATCAACACTATGCAAACGAAAAGAGAGGAAAATCCATGAAAAAACGTATTCTCATCGGAATTGCGGCAATCGTAATCCTGATTCCATCCGCCGCATATGCTGGTTCCTATCTGGCTAATGATATTTTTGGTTCTCCTAAGACCATTGAGGAGCATGGCGGTACGCAGGAAGACTACAAAGAGATTGAGGGAATGCTTCAGGAAGCAAAAGGCAAGCTCACGGAAGACGAGTTCAAGGAGTATACAACACTGACCAAGCGGCTTGTGCAATTAAAGCTGAAAATCACCGATAAAAATGGAGTCATACACGAGGAGAAACTGACTAAAGAAGAACAGCAGCAATTTAAGCAGCTCGCCTCCAAGCTTGCCCCGTTCTTCGAGAAAATCAATGAGTCCGCCAAACCGTAAGAAATAAGAAAGAAACCCGGCATATTCTAGCCGGGTTTCTTTCTTCCAGTTAAATAAAACAACCTTTTGAACTATTACTACAAACTTGTCATTGCCTTAATCGAAGCCGAAGCCGCTTGCCTCGAACTTGCCGCGAAAAGATAGCGTGTTGAATATCCTATTTCTTCTGGTTTTTCCGGATCCGGGAAAAGACTACGAGTCCGGCGATCAACATAGCTATGTAACCCATGTTTTGAGCTGCTTCGGATCCCATACCCAGCACCATGCAAAGATTGGTAACCAAACTCTTCGTCAGGAGCGCAATCGCAATGAGCATGATCGGACGAAGAATATTGAACTTATTCATATAGGCCATCCTTTCGTTATCCAGCTAATAAATTCTCATACGACCCTGCTGATTTCCCAATTATTCATTACTCTTACGGAATATAGGGTCTATGGTTTCGTTTCATAGACTTCATTCTTTGTATCCATTCATGATTCTCTCATGAATCACCTTGCATTACTACCGCAACCGCTTCCGCAACAGTCCGATATCGCACCCGCCATAATTCTAACGAACCGTACAGGCCTTATTTGATCAGAAAGTAGCGATTTGAAATTCTAACGAACGCTACAGGTCCTATTCGCTCGAAAACTCGTGCACTTCTGCCAAATTCGAGGAAATAAGACCGCAGTGGTCCGTTAGAATAATTGAAGGGCCGATTTCTCCAAAATAAGACCTCCACGATTCGTTAGCGTAAGAGAGGTGCTGGCGAGAGCTGCTTTTCAGATTGTGTGACGGTCCTTTTTCGTGCTACGGTAGTTCAATCCGAATTAGTTCTACTTCCTTATTATTGCTGCAGATCAGTACACAAGGAAAAACGTACGGAACATAAGAGCCAGTGCCCCCGAGATCGATACGCGTATACTGTTCGTCCCCATGCTGGACGATGTGACTACCCATAATTGTAAGTGATAATTCATTAATTGCTTTTAAAGGTAGTAATAATGCTTTCACTCTTTTACGTTCTCTTTCAATTAAGCACCCTTCATTGAGATAGACCACAAACTTGGTTTCATCATCTTGAAAGTCTACCGGGTCTATTACAAAAATTTCGACAATTCTACCCTCTCTCTTGTATACAAAGTTACCATCTCTCTTCATGAAGAGTTTACTCATTCCCTTAAATATCCGAAAAGTTTTTCCATGAAAAGTGCCATAAGCGAAAAGCCCAACAGCCATACCGATTACGAGCACATTATTAGTGGGTTCATCCTTCAAATACATCATGTATGCTGAAGAAATCTCATAAAGATTTCTTATGCTGAATGGAATGGATGCCGTCAGAAATAGATTTGTAATCATAGCAATGAAAATTTGCAAGGCACACAATAGCCCAACAACTAACCTGATCGGCCAAACGATGACTTCCTCATGGACATTCTTCTGATAGAAATAGAGAACAAACATAAGCCCGAAAATTGGAATTAATATGAAATTCGATTTAAGCAAATAGATCGAGATCCCATAAACAAATCCCCAAAGGAGAACGAACAGCGTTAATTTAAGAATCGAGATCAGCCGGTTGGGTTCTCCCTGTTTCTCTATTCCTGACTGATTCTCTTGAGATGAATCAAGATCACTCGGCTGCAATTTCAATTGTGCCCTAATCGTGGAATACAACGTTTCAATATTGAGAGAAGGGAATTGGGAAATCGGAATTCTGATTGCGAACATCCCGCCGTACATATTGTTGATTTCAGACAAGAAGGATTGCTTTCTTTTCTTCATTTTTTCTTTTAGGATCAGTCCGATAATCGTATTACGCTGTATGGAAAAGACCTGTACGTCATAGATCTCTATCCAATGCGCTCTCTTAGTCCCAAACGCGGTCCTAAATTCGATTTCATTCTGGGTTATCTTTAGTGTTTGTAGTCTTAGTACCCCTGTAAACAACCATGCATATAGGAAAAAAGCTATTGCGAATATCCAGAGTAACTTAAAAGCGATATTGAAATAAACACTATCAATAGGGAGAAACAAGAATGCTCCGAACAATCCGATCATGAATAGGAGAAGTACGTGCATGGACCACTTCAGTTTGGCACGTTGTTCAATCGGTAAAGTATAATTTCCGTTTTCAAGTTGTAATTCCATCACTGTGGCCAGCCACCTCAATGCAGTCACTCTCTTTTAGAATACTCACAACGTCCACTCCTTGGATTTGTATTGATGCTGGATTGCTACACGCAATGAAGCCGCCTATCATGCCGGCAGCTTCATCTTAGGTTCCCCGTTATTGTCTATCAATTCTGTAACGGTTGTGAGCGTGGCTATTTCATGAAATGAACACCTTTTATAATGCTAACGGTTGTGAGAATCGTTATTCGATGCATAATGGTTGATTTCTATCGAAAAATCTCCAAATAAGCCCGCTAGCAACCGTTAGAAAATAAATTCAGACTTTTTAGTCCAAATAACCACTCCCACAACCGTTAGAGTTTGGCAGGCGACTCTTAACGCATCCACAAGCATCTATAAACACTCCAACAATTAATTTATGCGAATCGATACGTCCAGAATCGCTCCGTTCCGAAGCGCCCTTGGATTTCCGCATCCGATAATTTCTTGTTGCCTAACAATTCGGCTGCTTGAAACTGGGACTTATGGGCTTGAATAGACGCCATCTTCTGTTTCAAGTAACCTTTGACGTCATTGATGATATCGGGCTTCCCGATTTCTTGTTCGTGATTGTTGGCGAATGCCATGCAATGCACGGTCGGCCTGCGGTCGGCATGCATTTTGGCGATGGTTCGGATTACCGCCGCCCCGCATGCGTTGTGATCGGGATGAACGCTCAGCGTCGGGTGAAACGTAAAGACCAACGTAGGATTCAGCTCTTCAATGAGCGCTTCGATACTCCCGTCTAACTTTGTTTTATCCTCGAATTCGAGCATTTTATCGTGAAATCCAAGCATCCGAAGATCCTTAATCCCAATGGCACGGCAAGAAGCTTCCAGCTCCTGCTTGCGTATGGCGGGTAAAGTGACCCTGCTCGCGAAAGGCGGGATTCCCATGTTGCGGCCCATCTCTCCTAAAGTCAAACAAGCGTAAGTGACATTTGCCGTTCCTTGATCGAGATGCATCGCAAGCGTCCCTGACAAGCTGAACGCTTCATCGTCCGGATGCGGAAGCACCACCAGTATGTTTTCTTTCATATCTGTTCCAAATCTCCCTTTACCTTAGAATGGTTCCCGGCTCAATTGCAATGCTACGACGAGTTTCCCCGCGGTGTCATGACCCGCAAGGATGAGCCTTTCGGAATCCGTCTCTTCATAGTGAGTAAGCCCCTCGGAATAAACCCAGCCTTGCTCCGTCTTCAAGCCGACGCGATATGGGCCGTCCCCGGAAATCGTGCCGTGGGAATAACGAATAACGGCGTTCGAAATAAAGGTCGCTGCCGGATGCTTCGTACGATCCAGATGCGCGGCGTAAGCTCCCGTTGTCATCTCGAGATGGATATATAAATCCCGATCAATAAGGATATCTATAAATTGCTGGACTTTCGTTTTGTCGATGAGCTGCATGTTCTTCCTCCAAACACCTATTGTATTTCCTAATCGCCAACAACTTTTACTTCATCATGCTTGCCGCGAGTCAGAGCGTTTAATCGCTTTATTTATTATATTATCAAAAACGATACAGATATATAAATTCAATAATTTGATGATATTCTTGACGTAATTCTTGACGCTCCTTTAATTCCGTTTGTGATATTATGAGTGGAATATTTTTCTAATTTTTGTACACAATAACTCCAGATGGTGGGTTCAACTGTGCCTAAACCCGCCTCATTCTATCCTCGATCATAAAATCGGCTCTTATAGATGGGTTTGTCATCAAACTCATGCTTGCCTCCATTCCAATCGAAGAGGAAGGTTGTACACTATATAACTAATAATGGAGGGTTCAACTGTGCCTAAGCTTTCCGTTACTCTGCCGATGCAGGAGCAAATCCGAAATCGTATGAAGGAAGCTCCTGACTTCGTCATTCGGCCGTTCCCTCTCCGTGGATCTTTGGCTTTCACCTGCCTCTATCTATCCTCGATTGTGGAATCGGCTCTAGTGGATGAGTTTGTCGTCAAACCCATGCTTGCCGCCGTTTCTCTTGAAGAGGAAAAGGAATTTGATATGGATGACCTAGACTGGTTTCATCGTCACATCCCCTTCGTCCAAAACAAGGAATGGACAGATGCCGATGAGGGCATCCGCCTGCTGCTGGAGGGCCAGTGCCTGCTGATTCCAACACATATTAATCTTTTCCTATGTTTTGACGTCAAACGTAGTGACTATCGCAGTGTAACCGAGCCTCAGTCGGAAGCCACAGTACGAGGACCACGGGAAGGTTTCGTCGAAGACATCGGTCGGAACGTGGCTCTCATCCGTAAACGACTCAAAAGTGAACAGTTAGTTTTTGAAGAGATGACCATCGGAACAAAAACGATGACCAAAGTATATTTGACCTATTTGCCCGACGTAGCCCCCACTGGCGTCGTAGAAGAATTTCGTCGTCGGCTGCAGGCCATCCAAGCTGACAGCATTCTGGAAAGCTCATATTTGGAAGATTGGATCCAAGACAAGACATGGTCACCGTTCCCTCAACTCATCGGGACAGAACGACCGGACGCGGTTACGGGCAAATTGTTGGACGGGCAAGTAGCGCTTCTCACCGACGGCACTCCGATTGCCTTGATCGGTCCAGTGACTTTTTTTCAACTCTTCTCTTCACCGGAAGATTATTACCAGAGGCCGGATATCGCCACACTTTCTCGATGGTTGCGCATGTTAGCTTTCATGCTCTCGATCTTCATCCCTCCTTTATACATTGCAGTAGTCACCTTCCACCAAGAGCTGCTACCGACTTCGCTCTTGATCAACCTGGCCGCACAACGGGAAGCTGTGCCTTTCCCGGCGTTCCTCGAAGCCATGATCATGATGGTCACGTTCGAGATTTTACGTGAAGCCGGTTTGCGAATGCCTCGGATTGCCGGTCAATCAATTTCCATCGTAGGCGCGCTCGTACTCGGCATGACGACGGTCGAAGCGGGACTTGTCTCCGCAGCCATGGTTATCGTCGTTTCGATCACGGCCATCTCCAATTTCGTGTCACCTATTTACGGCTTTGGCGTTGCGCAGCGGATCCTCCAGTTCGGGTTCATGTTCCTGGCCGGCTTTATGGGGTTATATGGTATTCTGTGCGGGACGTTGTTTGTCTTAATCCATCTAGTCTCTTTGCGATCCTTCGGAGTGAAGTACATGTCTCCCATCGCGCCTTTGATTCTGTCAGACTTCAAAGACACGATCCTGCGCGTTCCTCGGTTCTGGATGAAACGATCGCCTCAGATGTTCTCTAGAAAAAAATAGGGGGCTGAACATTGCGAAAATTATGGCTCTTGATCTTACTTGTCGCTTTACTTCTCTGTTCAGGCTGCTGGGACAAGAAGGAAATCAACGAACTGGCAATCGTCACCACATTCGGCATCGACCGGGAACCATCGACTGGCATGTACACCGCTTATTACCAAGTAATTAACCCGCCGGCTCTCTCCTCCAGGCAAGGCGGCGGATCCAAGGCATCGGTTTACACCTATCGTTTCAAGGAATATAGCTTGGGCAGGTTCATGCAGAAAACGTCCACGATGATGCCGCGTTTGCTGTTCACTTCACATTTACAGTGCTATATATTATCCGAAGAGGTAGCCCGTCAAGGAATCATTGATATCCTTAACTACTTGGAAACGACACCCGAATGGCGCATGAATGTTTATCTGTTTGTAACGGATTCCCCTCTAAAGGACGTTATGAACAGCTTTACGACACTCGAAAAGGTGCCCGGACGCCATGCCACCTCGCTTGTTCGCATTTTATCGCGGGGGTCCTTTACGGGAGGCGTAGAGCCGATCCGCGTCAAAGACATCGTGACAGGAATGGAATTTCAACTGCCGACACTCATACCAATGATTCACTACCGCGGCAAACCGGCGGATACTACGGAGAGAATGGAGCAGATTGATGTCAGCGAACAAGCACCTTCTTTTTTTGCGGACAGCGCGGTGTTCTTCAAAGGACGCATGGTGGGACACTTGGACAGTGATAATAAATACTATTATCACATCCTTAACACCAGATATCGGAAATTCACAGAAACGGTTAAAGTAGGTGGAAGTTACGTCGACGTCGAGACGAATAACGTGCAAGTGAAGCGGAAATGGCATCGATCCGCCAACCGTCTCAACATCCTCATTCATGCTGATCTCCGCATATTGAACAACACACAGAATACCAAGTTAACGTTGCAAAACATTCAATTGATCGAAGAGGCGTTTAATCGCGTCGTAGCAGACAAATCGGAGAAGATGGTTGCTTTGGGAAAACGAAATAACTGGGATCTGTTGGGCTTGCAGGATGAAGGGGCTACTGCGGCTACATGGAAGCAGACGTCGGTGAATTTCTCGGTCACTTCTGACGTTACGACGACCGGCAACAAGAGTGATCCCTATACCAAGGAAGGCAAGGAAGGATGAAAAGCATATGAAACCCATCCGGCTCAGCGCGTGGCAGTTTCATTTGATGACGCAAGTCTATGTCATCGGAACTGCATTTATTCTGCTGCCCGGCCCAATCATCTCAAGCGCAAAACAATATGGTTGGGTTGTCGTCATTTGGGCGACCTTGTATGGGCTGGTGCTTGCTTTCGGCTACTTGTACCTTGCAAAGCTGTATCCGGGAAAGACGCTTGTCGAGATCGCTTTGCAGGCATTTGGCAAGTGGGCCGGCGGCTTCATCTCTTTATTGTATATCATCTTTTTCATCCAAATTGCATCGTGGGTTACCCGCGAACTTGGTGATTTCATGCATATTAACCTCATGCCACGCTCACCTATTTCTTTTTTCCATATCATGATCTTGCTCGTCAGTGCGTACGCCGTGTCGAAGGGGATTGAATCAATCGCCATGGTGAACGAACTTCTGGTGCCTTACCTCTATTTGGCGTTTTGGGTTCCGATAGTCATCATGCTGCGGGAGTGGAATTGGCGTTATTTTCACGTCTCCTACCCTTTCCAGCTTAGCGATGTCATTATTCAAACCCGATACGTGTTGGCGTTCCCCTTTATGGAGACAGTGGCGTTCTTGATGTTCATTCCGTTCGTGCAGGGGAAAGTGAAAATCTCGTTTATTACGGGAATCGCTTTCTCTGGCTTAATGTTGACGGGGTGCGTTTTTATTTCGATTGGGGTTCTTGGTGTGTATCGCGGCCAGAAATTGGTTTACCCCATCTTTTCGATATTCCGCGAAATGAGATTTACCGGCTTCATTGAGCATTTGGAAGCGATTCTGGCCGTAAATATCGTGCTGGTTGTATGTATGAAGCTGTGCATACTATTTTATTGCGCCGTTTCTGGCGTTTGTCAGTTGTTCAAAATTGAGAAGCGAAACGTTGTGATTTATCCAATGGTGTGGATCATTTCCGCCTATTCGTTGCTGTTTATGAATATAATCGAACTTCTCGATTGGGTAAAAAAATATTTGTTCGAATACTATTCCTTATTCGCCGTAGTTTTTCCAACACTCTTCATCGTCACGGCCAAATGGAGAAATAACGGTCGGCTGATGAAGAAGGACGGCTCGGCATGACAATTCTGATCGCCGTCTTCGCCCTAACCATCGGAACCGGTTATGCGATGCGATAGCCAACGGATATGATTACGGAAATCAGTGGGAATGCGATCAGCAAGTTAGCGCAGCGACCTGAGTCCATTGCGTAGTTCATCCACATAGAGCATTGGCTGCTCCCACGCCGCGAAGTGTCCGCCTTTATCGAGCTTATTGTAATAGATGAGATTCGGATACGCCTTTTGGGTCCAGCTCTTCGGCGCTTCGTAGACCTCATCGGGAAACACGCTCACAGCAACGGGAAGTTTTACACCATAGGTGCCAAAGAACGGATATTTATTCTCCCAGTAGAGGCGAGCGGAAGAAATCGGCGTATTCGTCAACCAATAGAGCGTAATATTGTCTAGGACATCGTCCCGGGAAAGGCCCTCAGGTTGTCCATTGAAAGCCTTAGTAATCATCTCCAAACTTTTCGCGTCATGGTCCAGCATAAAGGCTGCCATACCGATTGGCGAATCCGCGAGTCCCGTAAGCGTCTGCGGACGAGTACCCATCATCAAGGCGTATCCAACATGCTTGTAAAAGAAGTCCAGCTGTTCGCATGCACGTTTTTCTTCGCCTGTTAGATCAGGCGGGCAACCCTTGCCAGCTTGAATCGCCTTCTCGATATCGGAGGGAACGACGAAAGGCAAGTTGGTGTGAATGCCGATCAGTCCACTAGGTTGTTGGACAGCCATTACTTCTGCTATAATGGCGCCCCAGTCTCCGCCTGACGCCACATACTTCTTGTAACCAAGACGATTCATCAGATCTCCATAAGCACGAGCAATGCGGTCTGGACCCCAACCGGTCGTGGTCGGTTTGCCTGAAAACCCAAAGCCAGGCATCGAAGGAATGACGACATCAAATGCGTCTGATGCCTTCCCGCCATAGGCCGTGGGATTGATCAGTGGGTCGATTAGCTTCAGCTTCTCTACAATTGAGCCTGGCCATCCGTGCATAATGATGATTGGCATCGCGTTTTCATGCTTCGATCGGACGTGAATGAACTGAATGTCCTCCCCATCGATATTGGTGACGAACATCGGCAGAGCGTTCAGCTTGTCCTCAAATTTGCGCCAATCGTAATCGTTTGCCCAATAATGGGCCAAGTTCTTCATCGTTGATAGCTGCGTTCCTTGCGATTGATCCGACACCGTTTCTTTGTCCGGCCATCTTGTCGCAAGTATACGCCTATGCAAATCGGTAAGATCCGCCTCCGGTATATGCACCTGAAACGGTCGAATGGCTTTCGAATCCTCCTCGGATTCATGTGGACCTCCATATGAAATCGCGCTAACCGTTTTGGCCATCGCGCCGAACGTCGTCAATGCCAGGGATAAGGCCAAAAGAACGACCAAACGGAACCAGAGCTTGGTGCTGATTATATGCAATTGTAGTAACGCTCCTTTCAAAAAGCTATTGGTTGGTCCTTATCAATAATTTTCTAACAAAGCAGAATAATTATCCCTCTATTAAAAAATAAAAAAACTGATGCGGTGATTTAGAAGGGGTGTCGTGCGGGAATAACCTTGCAGATAGTCAAAGAAAAAAGGTGCAAACCCTTCTTGTTTGGAAGTGATTGCACCTTTTTATTTTCCAACAATTTATATAAACCCTCTCATCAAAGAGGCTAATCATCTTTTTTCTATTATTGGGACAATAATCTTTTATAGGTGGAAAGGACTCCTGCGTGCAATCCTTCATGGTACAGGTTATATCGGAGCGATTGCTCTGGCGTTACCAGAGCGAGTTCCGTGGACGTGTTAATTGCAGCTACACTTTCGTTCAATCGCTCCATTGGATACTGCTTGCGGATTCTCACCAGTTGTTCCGTTAGCAGGGTTTTCAGTTCTGGCAATGTCGGATTAGGAAGCGAATCAGGGTACATGTCCAACGGTGATTTTCCGGAAACGAACCGATCAGTAAACCCTTCAGGCAGATGCATCGTGATATTCAGCTGCGATAGTGCCAAGAACTCCGTAACGAAATAGATGTGACCAAGGTGCCAACGGATATTATTGCGGAAACCAGTGGGGATACGATCCGCGAGTTCCTCAGTTACGCCTTCCAAAGCCTTCAGCGTTGCAGCTCTAATATTGTCCAAATCTTCGAAGATAGTTGATGTCAATTGTATCACTCCTTGTTTTGTATTTTGATTTATTTCACTCGGTCGTTCTGAACGGTTCTACCTTCATAGAACATGCGATCCGGGATTTCTTCCTTCTCTTTGGCCGCCAAGGAGACCGCGCTTAATTTAAAGATGGCGGTTTTGCTGCCTAGCGGGGAAACGTATCGATCCAAATGAGTCCGCCCCAGCGGACGATCATAATAGCCTGGCACATATTTGTCCAGCATAATCTGCATAGCGGCAGTCGCTTCGTCTAAATCGGTTACGTATTCCAAGGAACCTTCAATGATCACGCTCATAAAGGCAGTATCCGTTTTAGCAGGTATCGGACTCGTAATCGTTCCGTAATTTTCGCTGATGGTGAAACAGGCTCGAGGGTTTTGCTCGATATAAGCGATTTTTCTTCCTTCTTCCGCCCCATGAAAGTAAATGGCATTGTCCAGCCAAGCGAAATTGAGTGGAATAACATATGGGACATCTTCTGAAGATAGGCCGAGAAATCCAATTTGGGCTTGATTAAGAAAGTGCTGGATTTTGTCGGCATTCGTTGCGTTGCGTTTCACATTGCGAAGTGGAAACATCGTATTCATCGCCTTTCAGTTACAAATCAATTGATTGTATCCAAGTACTCTCTGATTTGTGCAGGGGTCTTGGCAAATTTGCTGTGTAGATGCGCTAATTTCTCACCATTCTTAAATACCAGCAAGCTTGGAATGCCTCTGACGTCATACTTTTCAGCAAGGCCTTCGAATTGTTCGGAATCTACCGCATAGAATTGCTTATCCGAATGTTCGTTAATAATATCACCGATAAATAATTCTGAATTTTTACAATCATGACACCAGGTTGCATCAAACTTCATGATCGTGTAGCCTTCACCGCTGATTTTCTCTTGAAACTGCTGTTGGGTTTGAATACGTTCCATGTTTATACGTTCCCCTCTCAGTGAATTAATGGATTTCGTTATATTCAAAAAATTTCTCAACATCGATTGCTGCCATTGCACCGGTGCCTGCAGCCGTAATCGCCTGACGATATTTGTTGTCCTGGACATCTCCGCATGCAAACACGCCCGGGATGCTAGTTTCGGAAGTTCCTGGTTTTACAACTAGATAACCGACTTGATCAAGTTCCAATTGTCCGTTTAGGAATTTAGTATTCGGCGTATGACCGATGGTAACGAAGATGCCATCCGTCTCAATAATTTCTTCCTCACCAGTCGTATTATTACTTACTTTCAAGCCATTTACTCCATTGCTGCCCGAGACTACTTCAAGCGGCGTTTTGTTCAGGCTCCACGTAATTTTACCGTTATTGCGAGCACGGCCCTGCATAATTTTCGAAGCTCTAAGCTCCTCGCGGCGATTGACAATTCGTACCTCGGAAGCAAATTTCGTAAGGAAATGCGCTTCCTCCATAGCAGAGTCACCACCTCCTACAACGATAATCTTTTTCCCACGGAAGAAGAAACCATCGCAAGTGGCACAGGTGCTAACACCACGCCCAACATTTTCTTTCTCGCCGGGAATACCCAGATATTTAGACGAAGCGCCGGTCGAAAGCACCAAGGTTTGCGTTACAAGTTCTTCTCCGCCTTCAAGTGAGAGCTTAAATGGACGATTGGATAAGTCGACACTGTTGACCCAGCCTGTACGAAATTTAGCACCAAAGCGCTCTGCTTGCTTGCGCATGTTAGCCATTAGTTCTGGTCCCATAATTCCATCCGGAAACCCCGGAAAGTTTTCAACTTCTGTTGTGGTGGTCAACTGCCCTCCTGGTTCGGGACCTTCAATGACAAGAGGCTCCAGATTGGCACGCGCTAAATAAATAGCGGCGGTTAATCCTGCAGGACCTGTTCCTATTACGATTGTCTTATACATTATGTGAATTCCTCCTTCGAATAATGTGTAACTAAATGAACAGCGAAGTTATGGCTTCACACAGTATTTGTCTTGTATAGTGTAGAACGAATGAATTCGCCTCTTGAAACGTAACCACTTAAATTTGTTATGATGGTTACTCGACATACTATATCATGAACCTTTACGGTTGACAAGTAACTGGTTAAATGCGGTTTTAATTGTTACTAGAAAATGCCCAACATCTATAGGAAAGGAGTTGAGGCACTATGTTATGGGACGAATTTATGGCGGAAACTAATCTTCAGGCGATTTCACCTTGGCGGCTTTAGTTCCTGGTCATAATGAGAGCGCGGGCATATGGCCGAGCACTCGCTAAAAAAGGCAGGAAACGAGCCGCTATTATAATTACTCATGCATGTTGAGTATCGCTTACTATTTGCTATCTAGAAAAGAAATGTAGGTAGACTTAGGCGAAGACTATTTTGAAAGGCATAAACAAGCAGCTGTTGTCAGGAATTCCGTTCGAAGACTTGTATCATAACTGGTTGCAATCAACCACCTTTTCGCAATATTCTATAAAGCATCGATGGAGAAAACAACGTCCTTACCGGGCGCAACAAGTTCATGACATGGATAAACGCATGATAAACATCGGTATTTTGCGAGGAACGGTGAAAGATACGGCCGGTATACCATTGAAGCAAGGAGAGTCCGAATGGCTTCTTTCCCACCACGTGGGGATAACGAAAATCCTCTACTATCGTTATTTTCCAGACGGGGTCTATGACCCTGGCTATTCTTCTATAGAATCGCTTGGTCAATTGGGCTGAAATGCTTGTCGTCGATGTTTCTTTCCTTCTCGCTCTATCTTTCCATTCTCGCGCGAGACACTCTTCTAACGCCAACGCTTCCATAGCAGCTACCGACATGCCTTGTCCGAAGACGGGGTCAAATCGGCAGAACGCATCACCGATAAACAAGAATCCTTGCGGGAGATTATTGACCTTCTCATAATGATGACGCACGATATAGGGGACCTTATGTACTTTGACTTCAGAGAGTGGTGTTGCTCCTTGAAGCTCATTGTAAATCTTCGCGTGCGGCAGCTTCTTCGTAAAGGCAATGAAGCTCTCGGCCTCGTTAAGATTGGCATGTGCCAGCTCACTATCGTAGCCAAATAATGTGAAAATATGACGATTGCCCTCTATACGGCAAACCGCTCCTCCGTTTCTTTCAATGGGCGCAGAAGGATACACCAATAGAGTGGACCAATCCCGATCGGCAGCATCTAATTGATAGATTTGACTAACATAACAGAGGTCTATTCTAACCTTCTCTTCGGGATCATGGAATTGATGGGTTTGAAACCATGGATGAAATCTTGAGCCATACCCGCTCGCATCGATGACCAAATCCGCATAGAGAGACGTCGACAGAGACGAATCTGCTTCTGTTACCTGTACGCCAAAGATCGTATTCTTCTTCTCATCGTATAAAGGTGCCAACGCCAGCTTGTTATATCGGATGCGCAAATTCGTGTTTTTCTCCACTTGAAGTCGAATATGATTTTCCAGGAAGGGGCGACTTTGAAGATGGACCACGATATCCCCTTCAAATCTCTTCTTCCATACCCCGTGATGAAACCAGTTCAGATCTTTGGATCCATTGATACCGGTCGAACCATCTTCCATCATGGCCTGAACGATACCGGGAAACAGCCGCTCCAGTGCTTGTTCCCCTCCCTTGAGTAAAGCATGAAGATGATAGCCTTGAGGGACTTCCTTTCTGGGTTGTTTATCGTGAGGCTCTGCACCTCTCTCCAGTAGGGTAACTTCTTCAAAGTAACGACATAACACTTGGGCTGAACACAGTCCGGCTATACCGGAACCTATAACGATTGCATGTGCTCCTAGTTGACGAGTCATCTTTACCTTCACCGTCCCCTCCATGAGAATTTAACGATGGTATTCAACAAATTTCCTTCATTTCCTTCTGCAGCACGGTCACCCTCCCGCTCCCCACCTAAACAGAAAACCCGCCAGGCCGGCGGCCTGACGGGTACATTCAACTACACACTTCTACTACTTTGCAGCAAGGAAAGCGTTCAATTGCTTTTGTTTCTCTTTGAGCACTTTATCCAGTCCGTTCGCTTTCTCTTTCTTCTGGAATTCTGCCGCTTTCGAAGGATCGATTGCGCCTGTTTCCAGACCGGCGATGTATTTGCTGCGTACGGTTACGAGTGCGGCTACTTGCGATTTCACCGGCTGCGCGTTAAACGTGAAGCCAAGTGCAGGCGACAGCTTCGCGCCTTTGTTGAACTTCTTGAACTGAGCCCATTTGTCCGGTGCTTCCGTATTCCATACATAGTTCAAGAATTGGTTACCGAACATCCAAGTCGCGCCTGGATTGTAGTTCGCGGCATCCGGACCTGGTTTAATGATTTCGGTCGATACTTTCTCGTAATGCTTACCTTGAATACCGAAGTTCAGCAAGTTATTCAAGTATTTATCGGAGTGCAGCAGGTTAATGAACATCATCGCACGTGCCGGATTTTTGGAAGTCGTGGAAATTCCCAGCATGGAACCTGCGGTTTCGCCCGTTGATACGGTGCGCTCCGTCATGTTAATCTGCTGCAGCTTGCCTGCCAAATTCGCGGCAATCGCCATCTCGGCGTCTTTACCCGGCTTCAAGGATGACACGATCATGAACACATTGCCCTTCTTCAAGGCATCCTGTCCAGACAATTGCGTCGTTGCTGCGTCTTTGTTGATGTAGCCTTTCTTGAATAAATCGCGTGTCAATTTCAATTGGTCCATATACTTCTTATCGTCGAACCGTGTAATGACTTTCGTGCTTGTGCCGTCTTTGCGGATCAGTCCTTCGATCGTCGTATCGCCAAGGAAATCCTGCTGGATGAAATAGTGAGAGTTGAAGGTTTCGCCGTCACGCAGGAACAGTGGCGTCATGCTTGGCATTTTCGCTTTAACCTTCGCCAGGATCGGAACAAGATCACTTACCGATTTCACTGCATTCAGTTGAGCGGTCAAGCCGAGCTTGCTGGCAATATCTTTGCGGTAGACTACGCCGCCTTGCGCTGCCAATTCTTTGTTAGTCGGCACACCGTAGTTATGCCCGTTTACTTTAGCTCCTGCAAGGAACGCCGGGTCAAGCGATTTCGTAATGTCTTTGCCGTATTTGCTTAACAAATTACCTGCCGGACCTTTCGCATCGTCGAGCGCCAGGAACACTTTCTTCGCCACATCGTTAGCATGGCCGTTCCATTGTGCCGTGAAGATGACGTCCATCGGCTCGCGGCTTGCTTTGAGCAGGTTCATCTTGCTGTCCCATTGGCCCCAATCGATCGGAATGAGGTCAATCGTCGCGTTGATTTTGTCTGTCAGATATCTGCTCATTTTCGCTTCGATCTGGGCTTCATCTTTGGCAGGTGAGCCCGGATAGTACAAAGTAAGCTTGTAAGGATCCAGCGTGCTGCTACCAGCGGCGCTGGCAACCGGTAACGCGGATAGAACAAGGCTTCCGCCCAAAATCAGAGAGATGCTTTTTCCCAGCTTGCTTTTTCCTTTGAACATGCGGTAGTGCCTCCCTTATAAGTTTAAGTGCTCTGTATACTCAACCGGATGAACCGGAACGAGCCAATTTCAGTAGACTGCCTTCTCCCATTCTCTATCCTTTAATCGCACCGACAGTCAATCCCTTGATGAAGTACCGCTGGAAGAACGGATAAGCAAACACGATCGGACCAATTCCGACAACCGCCATAGCCATGGTCACGGTCTCCGTAGGCAGCTGGTAGTCCGGATTCTGAGCCAGAATAGCCGAGTATGCTGACGAGTTAGCACTTAGGAATGTAATATCAAGCAGCGCCTGATACATGCGGTACTGGATGGTGTACAAACTGTCCTGATTGATGAACAGTAAGCTAAAGTACCAATCGTTCCAATAGCTCAGCGTACAGAATAAGCCTATCGTCGCCAATACGGGCAAGGAGAGCGGCAGTACGATTTGAGCAAAAATCCGCCACTCGCCTGAGCCGTCAATCTTGGCCGATTCCAAGAGTGCCGGCGGTACCGAGTTCGTGAAGAAGGTACGCAATATGAGTACGAAGAAAGGCTGAACGAACATCGGAATCATGAGCGACCATATGTTATCCCTCAGGTGAAACCCTTGTGTATACAGCAAATAGAAGGGAACCAGCCCGCTATTAAATAGGAGCGTAAAGAACATAATGAAGGAGAACACCTTACGATGCTTGAAATCCGTCCTTGAAATCGGATATGCAAACAGCGACATCATCGTGAGCGCAATTAAAGTGCCGACCACCGTAACGAAGAACGAGTTGCCATACGATCTTATGATGCTCTGCCAATCGCTGAGCAGAAAATCATAGGCTGATGCACTAAACTTCTCGGGCCAGAACTTATAGCCATTAACGAGAACCAAATTCTCATCGGAGAAGGAGACGGCAATGACGAGGAGCAGCGGCAACACGCATAACAGCGTGTAAATCCAGAAGAATCCATTTATAAAGAAATTAGATAGATTTGATATTTCATGAAGGCCCTTTTTCCGTTTGGTCATAACCGTCGTTGCCATTCGCATGTATCCCCCCTAGAACAAGGCATCGTCTCTGCTGATCCGACGAATGACCAAATTTGATAGCAGCACCAGCACGAATCCAACGACCGCTTGGTACAAGCCGGCGGCAGATGACATCCCGATATCCCCGCTTACGATAAATCCTTGGTACACGTAAGTATCAATGACGAGTGTCGTGTCGTAGAGAATGCCTGAATTACGAGTAACTTGAAAGAATAACCCGAAGTCCGAGTAGAAAATACGGCCAATCTGGAGGAAGGTAAGGATGATAATGACAGGTCTAATCAATGGGAGCGTAATGCTGAAGATCTGGCGCCATCTGGAAGCACCGTCGATCGTTGCCGCTTCATAATACTCGTTGTCGATCCCGATAATGGCCGCGAGGAAGATGACCGCATAATAGCCGATCCCTTTCCAGGTATTAATGATGGGCAGAATGAATGGCCACCACTTTGACTCCGTATACCAATCCACAGGCTCGATCCCAAGCGCAGGGAGTACGAATTTGTTGAAGATACCGATATCCGGATTTAAGAAAGCGTATACAAGATAGGAAATGACAACCATCGAGAGAAAGTAAGGCAGGAACATCGTCGTCTGGTGGAGCTTTGCCAATCGGCGGTTTCGCATGGCGTTGAAGAGAAGTGCGAGTGTAACGCCGATTACTAGGTTCAGAACGATAAAGACCGCATTATAAGCAAGCGTGTTTCGGGTGATGGTCCAAGCGTCAGTCGTGCTGAACAGATAATTGAAGTTTTCCAAACCCACCCATTTGCTCTCCAGAAAACTCTTGATGAAGCTTGTTGACGTATACTCAATTTGTTTGAACGCGATTAAAGAGCCGATCATTGGCAGGTAATTGTTCATCAACAACACGAGCAGCGCGGGAGCCATCATAATATAGAAAGCTCCGTATCTCTTCCAATAGCCAATGTTCTGCTTCGTTCGTGTTCTAGGCGCCTTCGCCTTCGCTACGACTTCCGCGGCTTCCGTTGAAGGAGTCATCCCCATAACCATCCTTTCGTTCTCTTGTACTCTCATTGTATAGGGCGGGAACCTACTCCATCTATCTACTGAGATGACGCACATAGCACTCTGGTGACATTGGAGAACAGAAAAAAAGTGCTAGTTCCATTTAGCGTATATTCTGATGCTTCTTGCGGTACTCTTGGGGGGATAGTCCGGTCATCTTCTTGAATAGCTTGGCAAAATACGAGAAATGGACATAACCGATCTCTTCGGCAATGTTGCTCACTTTATCATTCGTATCGATTAGGCAACGCTTCGCGCGTTCGATGCGCAGCTCCGTCATGTAGTCCGACAAGGAAAACCCTGTCTCCTTACGAAATAATCGCGATAAATAGGCCGGGTTTCGATAGACGTGCGCAGCAATGTCGTCCCGCGTCAATTCCGTATGTAGTTGCTCTTGAATAAATGTCTTCACCTTCGCAATGACGGCGGACGCATCACGCGGACGCTCTGCCAATGCTTGTCCCATCTTGGTTACCATTCTCCCCGCACAAACCATCAGCTGCAGGGAATTGCGAGCAGCTTGAATGTCTTTCATTTCAGCAGCAGTAAACACGTCGTAGATCGAGAAGCCTTTGCGATATGCTGCGCCATACATCATGTTCAGGAAACCATAATGAAACAGCTCCATCGCTTCACGGCTTGCTTGCTCAGCCTGCCAGCGTTTCAACGTCTCTTCCAATTGGATGATGAGCTGTTCATGTCCGCCATTATCGAGCAGCGCCCCCCAATCGGTAAAAGAAGGAATCGGAATGCCCGAATCCGTCCCGACTGCTTCATATCCCACTTGTGCTCCCGCATCCTGTACAGATTGTGGTGCCGATACATTGGCTCGCTCCAATTGCTGCAATCGTTCGAGTGCACCGGCTAGTCCGCCGATAGCTGCCGGCTCTCCCACATAACAGGAGACTCTGCAGTGAAAATAGTTTTGGCATGCCTGCACGTACTCGGCACATCTCCGAAGCAACCCATCACGATCGACCAGCTCGCTGTCCTTAAGATAGAGCAGCGCCATATTGAGCTCATTTCGGTCCTGCAGCACCGTACCCGGCCAATTCCCGAGGATGATCTCCGCGGCTGATTTGCGCAGCGCATACTCCATGATGTTCTCATCACGCGCATCCAATTCAATATCCCATTGCTCGATACTAAGCAGAACAGGAAGAACCTTACTGCTCGCAGAGATTGGTATTTGATAGGATTCCAACTGGCGATGGAGTCGTTCCGGGGACAGCCTCACTCGGCCTGCCAAGAGCTCTTGCCAGAACCGTTCTACCAATATCGGAAGCTGGCTTGTCCATTGTCTGCGGTTCGCATCCACCAATTCTTCGACTTGGAGCCGTTCTCTTCGCATTCCGATCTCGGTGATCGCACGTTTCACAAGCGACTTCAGATCGTCATGATCAACCGGCTTCAAGATGTAGTCAAAGCAGCCATTATGCATAGCCTCCTGCGCATAATCGAATCTCGCATGTCCCGTGAGGAATATCGTCAGTGTCTGCGGCTTGTTATCCCGAATCCAGCGGAGCAGCTCCAGTCCGTTCATACCGGGCATTTCGATATCGGATATGACCAAGTCCACGGAATGCTCCTCTAACACCTTGATGGATTGAGACACATCCTCGGCTTCCCATATGGACTGGATGGGTAAGTCACTCCAGTCGATGCCTTGTGCAATTCCCTTCAGTGCATAAATCTCATCATCTACAACAAGCATGTTCACCATTATTTTCGCTCTCCTTCGTATGCCAGACCGTTATTCATTGCCTTCGAACGTAGTAGGCCTCTCTATAGGAAGGCGCATCTGCACGATCGCCCCTCCCGGCTTCCCGTTCATGAACGTGATTCCGCCTTCATTGCCGTATAACATACGGAATCGGTGAAGGATATTCCAGATTCCCAGATGAAGCTCGCCCGAGCCTTCGATTTCAACACCATCGCGCAGCCCTTCCAGAACGGATTCCGGGAACCCCGGGCCATTGTCAATGATCGTCAGCTTTATGAACCTCCCGGCGTCCTCTTCATCGTGTTCGGAGTAAATGCCGATGCGGAAAGGCATGCCATCCTGAACTTTCTTATTAAACCCATGAATGACCGAGTTCTCGACAAAAGGCTGCAGCAATAATGGCGAGATCGGCACCGGTGCATGCTCGGGCATCGTCTGGATTTCATATTCAAGCTTCGTCACATAACGGATTTTCTGGATTTCCAGATAATGCTCGATATGCCGAATTTCATCTTCCAGGGAAACTACGGCGCGATGTCCAAGCATGACGAACCGGAAGTAATCCGCCAAGTGCAGGCTCATTTTCTGAACGAGCTTGTAATCCTTCAAGGCGGCCAAATTATAAATAATATTCAAGCTGTTCATATAGAAATGAGGATTGATCTGAATCTGCAGATGCTTGTATTCCGCTTTCTGCACCCGAATCTGCTCCTCGTACACGTCGATCTTCAGCTTCTCGATCTGCTCAGCCATCTGGTTGAACGTCCCTGACATAAAAGCAAATTCACTGTTGTCGGTGTTAACCGGCATCCTAACGTTGAACTGCCCTTGACCCAGCTTCCGCATGCCTCGAACGAGTCCAACAAGCGGCTTGAACATGACCCGCTGCAGGAACAGCAGGTATAAGGATAGGACGATGGCGACGGTGAGAGGAATCCAGATGTAGAGCATCTTTTGGAAATAGGGGAGGTTCTTCAAAATATACGTTTCCGGAATGACGATCATATAGTGGATATCCGAAATGGCCGAAGGCTGTGTGATGACGAGAAAATGATTCTGGTTCCACGTCGTCCTGTCTTGCTTCGTCATTTCTACAATATCCTTCTGTACGATGGATTCCTGCACAACCGGCAAAGGGGAGTTGGTTAGCGGATTGCCCGCCGGATCCACGACGAACGCAGCCCCGTCGGGGCCAACATCAAATTTATTTAATTCCTCGTTTAACCGATCGACTTGTACAAGCGCGCCGATATAGACGCCTGAGCCCAGATCAACGGTTTTGATGAGATAATTGGTATCATTCGGAATGGAGAAACGCTCCCAGCGCTGCGTCTCTTCCGGCAGATCCTTAGAGGCGAGATTCGTGGTATAGTCCAGCAGCGCGGATTGCACCTCCGCGAAGTGAAAGCTGTACTGCGTAGCGAAGAACATGTCGTCGTCCTTGCGAGAGTAAACGAAGAAGGTATCTACTTTATTGTAATAACCGGTATCCAGCAGGAAACGTCTCGTCAGCTCCATCTTCACCATCGTATAGTCCGAGTCTTCTTCGGCCAATGACAGCTCCTGCAGCGATTGAATGTTGGGGTCGCCCTGCATCCGGTACAAATAACGCATCGTTTCCTGCAATATTGCGTCATTGTTCTGCACTTGCTGTTCCATCAGATTGTTGTAATGGAGCGAGATTTGTTCACGCACGACTTTGGTCGCATAGACGTTATTGTAGACAAGAAAGAGCACCATAGGTGCAGTCATCAGCAGAAAGCCGAAGACGATCTTAAAACGAACGGACTGCCAAAACGGCATATAACTCCACCCTCGCTGATAGCATTAAAATCCACTCTCAGCATACCTTACGCGAATGAAAGCGGCAACAAAATATCCCGGTCGCTCGTTCCGCCCCCTTCTATCTACCTTAGGAAACAGTGGCACGTTGCTAGGTCTATCCTCCTGCACCGTTTCGTTCTTGCAGTAATCGAATAAGGGGCTCACGATCTTCTTCGAATGATAATTCCAGCTCTCTCAGCTCTTCAACCGTCTTCCATGCAATCTCATAGATTAGGCCATCCGGATCTTGGATACACGGCTCGCCGCCTACAATTTCACCACGGAAGTAAGCGATTCTCTCATGCTTCATGAAGAGCTGCTCTGCCAACTGAATGCGATAGCCTGTTTCCTCGAAAACCTCGCGGATGCAGCAATCTTCATAGGATTCGTTCGACTCCCGTCCTCCTGACGGAACAGACCATCGTTTCTCCTCATGCGGTTTCCCCTGCAGCACCATGAGGAGGCCGCCGGACGCATTGAAGCAGAGCGCGGCTGACCCGCTCCAACTCATGCGATACCATAACGATTCCATCTGCGCCGTATGATGGCGGTTATGCCACACAAACCGTTGCAGCGCTGTATCCAGTGTGATACTCCCGAGCGCCAGCGTATGTAACTTCCTGCTGAATTGTTCTGGTTTCAACCCGTGTAGTAGAATCACAAATCGCCGATGCAGAACCTCTAGTAAATCCAGCGCATCCTCAATTGGAACCGCTCGATAATCATGAAGCTCCGCCCACAAATCCTCCCGATACGTCGCTCCGAGCGGTTCTTCCTCCGTCAAAGCTCGTTTGAACCTCAAATACGCATTCATATCATTGTCGGCCAGATGATGCACGATTTGCCTGGCAGACCAGCCGCCTTCGCGGTATGGGATGTCCAGCTGTTCTGAGCCGAGGCTGCGAATCAGCTTCCTCAACGACACGGTAATGCCGGGAATCTCCTTGATAAGCGCTGCTCTTTCTTCGAGCGTAGTTATCGGTGCCGCTTGAAACTGTCCTATAGGGAAACGAATGTCGTTCATTGGTTTGGTTTCCGCCTTTCCTGAGCTTCCATAATCTATCGCCGCCATAAGCATCTCAACTATATTCGAGAGACGACAAATGAATCCTTTTTACGCTCCTGCTGACACGTGTACGTTCCCTTTTCTAGCGATGCTGCATAATTTAGTAGAAAAAGAGTAGGTGATACTGTGGGACAACTTATCGATGCACGAACATCGAGCAATATTCCCGTCGTTCTCACGGAGTTTGAGACTTTCCCGCTAGATACCCCTGTCATCGTTGGACAGGTAGGACTGAACATTCCACATCCTACCCCGGGAATTATCCGGGTTCAATTGACCGGGATGGCAGGTGTCGCGCTTCCGACGGATTTTCCGCAAGGCTTCACACTAGAGCTTTACTTGGTAAGAGGGCTTACGATCGACGATTCGCTTATTTATAAATCCCTGCATTCGTTCGATTCCGGAATACACACGGTTGGTTTCTCTGCATCCGATTATAATATCCCTGCGCCTGCGTCAGGGCTTCAACCCTACACGTTATTCGCAATCGCTCACTCAGAAGGAATCGGTCGCGTCGGTCCGGAGAACTTGAACGCTTCCGCTTATTTCGGTTAATGAACAACATTAGGTTGAATTCGGCTGTGCAGGGAGCTGAAATGTTGCCTTTTCTGCAACAATCTACTACACGCTCGCGGTCGTATAGAAGAACAATGCCCCTCTCCACTCTCGCATGGCCTCGACCATCTTCCTGGCAAAACAAAAGCTGCCCCAAAAGCCATAACATGCACTTTTGGGACAGCCATACTACATACAGAATACTCGCTCTCTAAAACCCCGTATTCCCGTTCAATACCGGCACGACCAAAGGATTCGCATTCGTGTAGTTCGCAAGCGCGTTGCCTGAGGCAACGTTGAAGTTGAACTGCGTCCGACCGCCGCTGTCTCCGTAAGTCGTGTTGTCGATATGAATGCCTTCCGTCTCGCCGTTCGTAATATTGTTGAGCTCGATTCGCACATTGAGCATCGGATTGACGTAAAGCCAGAACTGGATCCCTGCATGGTTGTGTCCCGTATGACCCGCTTTGTTAATCGTGTTCCGTTGGAACTTGAGGCCGCTGATCGTATACGAAGGTTTCGTCGGTTCAACCGGCTCCGTCGTGACGATCATGCCCGCGTTAAAGGTACTGTCGATGTAGTTATCGCGGAAGATCAAGTTATTGCCGCCAACATCGGACATGCCGCGCCCCCAGTAGCTCGCGATAATCGTGTTGAACTGCCCCACGTTATTCTGCGCGACGCCCGGGAAGTTCATCAGGTTCACCTGCGCAACCCCATCATCGCCAAGTCCACGCATGAAGTTATTCTGTGCCACGTTGCCGGCATTCCCGTCATCTCCCCAATGAATGCCGTCAAAATACGTATTGTACAGCCGCACATTCTGAATGGTAGAGTTCGACCAATCCGTCCAGCCCTCTAAGCAGCCCATATGCTCTGCCCATAGATTCTGCAGCACATTGTTAGAGCCCGTACCGGGATTGGTAAGCACGATGATGCCATAATGCGCATCCCGCTGCGTATCCACGCTGCTAATGCGAAGATCCGAGATCGTCGTGTTGTTGTTCAGCGTGAACCCTACCTCGCCGCCCCAGATTCCATTGGTAACGGTACTGTGCAAATGGGAATACCAGATGCCTGCGCCTTTCAAGCTTACACCTGAAGGGACAGCGATTTTATCGCTTTGGTTGTAGGTTCCCGGCGGGAACCAGACGTTCTTGCCGGACGAAGCCGCGGCGTTAACCGCGCTTTGAATCGCTGCCGTATCATCTGCGACCCCATTGCCGACCGCATTGTATGGCGCCGACTTGACCGAAATATAGTTTGCCGGCATGGCAATCGGAGCCGCCGCTGTCTCCAGATCAATCAGATCGACCCCGTACCAAGCGAGGCTGTTGGCGGAATCCTTTTGCAGCTTCACTGTATCCCCGGCATTAATATCAATCGCAAAATCCTTATCGTCAAAGCTGCGTACATACGTGTTTCCCGGTGCCGTATCATAATTGAACGTGGAGGTGAGCGACAAGTCTTGACGCTTCACGCCGTTGACATAGAGGGCCAATGTCCCGCTCGTATTTTGAGGAATGCTGTACCGCAGAATCAGCCGGTTCGCATCGCGAACATTCGTCCACTGCACGGACTCGCCTGTCGCATCGAGGTGCACGTAGCTTTTGCCGGAAGCAGCTTCCTTCTTCATCGTCGTGTCATTATTCGTAGTCGCTCCGCCGCCAAGTGTCCCATTCTCCGCTTCATAGGTTGTGAATGGCATCGTTGCACCGCGGGAATTGTTGTTCGTCAGCCGCAGCCAGTTGATATTCGCGATACCGGAACCCGATATCCCTTTCACATATAGATTATGTGTACCTGTAGCAGAGCCCGTAATCGGCCACGTTTGGGTCTCGAACGTATTCCAGCTATCCGTATTGGCCACGGTAAACGTGCTGATTACCGGCCCCGTCAGGCTGTCGAGCCGAACCTCGAACTTGCTGCCTGTAGCCGTTGCGGCCACGCGAGCCTCAAGCGTCTTGTAGCCGCCGCTTAAATTCACGTTGTTATACACCATATAATCATTCGTGTCGAAGCTGCCTACCTGCTGTCCGCCGCCAGTATCCGGTGTCGTCGCCGATGTAACGCCGGACATCGAGTTGTAGCTCTCCGCTTCGATCTTGATTGCCGTCGTCATCGTTACGACGGGCGACCAATTCGTTTCATCAAAGTTCATATTCCCGTTAGCATTGATGACAAAATACAGCGCATCCCCGGCCTCGACATGAATATTCGATACACCGCTTGGCGTTACATCGGCTGACGGCGTCACAGTAGCGCTCCAGAGCTGCGTCGTATTTTTGAGAATTTTCGCCACGACCCCGTTGCTGCTGGCATTCACCTTGAGCACATTGCCCGTAATATCGACATTGCCTGCCTGCGGCGCTACCCATTTCTTCACCGCGTCATAGGTTGCCTCCGGATGGAAGAAAGAGTCCCTCACGTACGGATACCCAGAGGATTCCTTCCACTTGGCAGGGGTAGTCGCATCATAAACGCTGAGATACGAATACGTGCTCCCCGCCTTCTTCATATTGAACCAATTGCCGACGCCTTGCGTTGTTCCGAAAGACGTTAGTGCGCTGTACGTTACCGTTTCGGGAATCGGCGCCGCTTCGGATTTCCCCTCATTCACAAGCAAACCGCTGGCAATGAGCGTAAATGCCATGGCACCGTAAATGCCTTGCTTCAACTTTCTTCTGATCATCGCTGCATATCTCCTTTTCACATGTTTTATATAGCCAACGTTTCGTTGCAAAGCCGATCACATTTCTCCGCACCACCTCCATCTCAAACGGATTTGGTATGACGAATCTGGATGTCGATGTCTTCGAAACTGAAGCGCTTTCATGAAACTGCGAGAGGAAGCAGAGCCTATTAGCCCCAGCATCTTAAAGGTAACATAGTGAAATAAGTAATTTTCTAACATGTTATTAGCAAAATATTAACTTTCTATTGAACACAAAAAGAGACCGCCGTAGGCGGTCTTCAGGCTGTCGAGAACCCTCTGCGATGAGCGCATGCTTTGTCGCTTCCAGCTCTAACGGTTGTCACAGTGGTTATTGGGCATAAATTCGCCTATTTTATTTTCTAACGGTTGCCAGCGAGCTTATTTGAACGTTTTCCACTAGGAATAGCCCCATATGCTGTAAATAACGTCTGTCACAACCGTTAGCCTTTCAAAAAGCCTTATTTTTATGAAATAGCCACGCTGACAACCGTTAAACTTTATTCCCACCGAAACCGAGACTTCTCGGGCAGATTAAAGGCTTGAACATTATTGTTCAAGCCTCAGGCTGTCGAGACTTTCTCTACAATCTGGAGACCGCCGTAGGCGGTCATACTTCTTGATGTTAAATCATCCTCTATATGGACCCCAAAACTCTTGCGTCCACCAGGTCCCATTCCCTGTTACATAGCCGACACCAAAATGAGTAAATCTACGATCCAATATATTCTTTCTATGGCCTTCGCTGGCCATCCAACCTGCGACTACTCCTTGAGGTGTAGATGGTACTCTAGCTCCGCCGTAAATATTCTCTGCATAAACGCCAACTAGATTAACTCCGTAATATTTCAATAAACCAGACAAAGAACCATATCTAGGAGAGTTATGGCTTGCAAAATTATTGTTTTTCATATCTTGCGACTTAGCCCTTGCAACGGTAAACATAATTGAACTCAAGGTCATTGCAGGTATTCCTTTTCGAGTCCGTTCCAGATTCGTTAATCGGGCGACTTCTAATTCAAACGAGTTCGCTTTGATCGTTACCTTCTTTGTATCCGTCACCTATTATCCTCCTTTCAAATGAAGATAATGTATATATATGGAAAACAATTGAAATGGTTTGGACAAGTAGCTAAACCGCTGAATTTCGACATTCTATGCTATACTAGAAAGCAATTATCCTTTTATTGGGTCAACCTAGCGGATTGGTTTCCGTTCGAAGCCGGAGCTTTGAATGGAGCATTCCGCCCTATACACCACGAAGGCAACCAACATGAAGGTAGGGAACTCGTGCATGGTACGGAGCGAAGCGGCAGGAAGCTATATGCAGCGTGTTTTTGCAGTCGATATTGGAACCAGAAGCGTCATTGGCTTAACCGGCTATTACGAGGATGGAAGTCTGATCATCGAGCACGGCGAAGTAGAGTATCATAAGGACCGCGTGATGATAGACGGACAAATTCATGACATTGAAGGCGTTACGGAATCGATCAAGGTGATTAAGGAAAAGCTGGAAGCCAAATGCGGACAACGACTGACCGATGTTGCGATTGCAGCTGCAGGCCGCTCTCTGATCACAGGTCGTGCTGAGCTTGAGCAAGAAATCGATCATAACAAACCGATCGAGAAACATGTCGTGGACTCTCTCGAATCCGAATGCTTAAACCTCATCTATAATCAGCTGCTAGAGCAATCCCAGGATATCAAAGATTATTTCTGCATCGGCCATACGGTCGTCCATTACTATATTAACGATGCGATGATGCTCAGCTTGATCGGCCACAGAGGCAGAACGATTAAAGTTGATCTCATCGCCACCTTCTTGCCTCGTACCGTCGTGGAAAGCCTCTATGCGTCAGTCAGTAACATCGGATTAAACGTCAGCTATCTGACCCTTGAGCCAATCGCAGCGATTGAAGCTGCCGTTCCCGCCAACATGCGCCTTCTGAGTATCGCACTCGTTGACATCGGGGCCGGAACCTCGGACATTGCCATTACCATGGATGGCACGGTTGTCGCTTATGCGATGACCTCGACCGCAGGTGATGAAGTGACCGAAGCCATTGCCAAAGCCTATTTACTCGATTTCGACAGTGCGGAAGCCTTGAAATGCAAGCTGAACCAAGGTGCAGAGCAGCAGACGTTCACCGATATTATCGGCCTCCAGCATACAGTCGCATCCGAAGAAATATTGGACGCGATCCAGGAAGTCACCGAGCTGATTGCCAGGAACATAGCCGACAATATCTTGGAGAAAAACAGTAAAGCGCCAAGCGCCGTATTCTTAACCGGCGGAGGAAGCAAGCTGCCCCGATTGAGCCAGGCCATAGCCTCCTATCTGCAATTACCGGTCGGCAGAGTCGCTACTCGAGATCTTGCAACGATTCCTAAGATGACCATTCGACACTTTGAGATGAGCGGTCCCGAGGTGATGACGCCGATTGGCATCTTGATCAAAGCTGCCGCTCATTTGGGCAAGGATTTTGTAGAGGTTACCGTTAACGGAGATCAAGTGAAGTTAATTAATACGAAGGCACTGCAGGTGATTGATACCCTCATGCTGATCGGGTTTAATCCGCAGCAATTAATCGCACGAGCGGGCCAATCGATGGAAATTACGATAAACGGACGCACACGGACGATATTCGGCGAACCCGGACAGCCTGGCGAAATCTACGTCAATAACCAATTAGCCAGCATCAGTACACCTATAAGGCTTCACGATGACATTACGATCACGCCTGCAATACCGGGTAAACCAAAAGAACTGACAGTTGCTCATTTGTTTGATCTGAACGCAGGCTTCTATTGGAACGAGCACTGGGTGCAGACCACTCAGTCCGTAACCATTAATGGTACAGCGGCGGCTGATGATCGTCTCATTACCGCTAACGACACCGTTACGGTCCGGCAGCTTACGACACTAGCTGATGTGTATCAGCATTTTAATATTCCGCCGACTGTAAGGGTTCTTGTCAACGGCCAAGCCATGGAGATGCAGTATCGGATTCAACCTCGCGACTCCATTTCAGTTGCACGCGAAGTCGCGGACGAGGTCGAGGTCGCTGTAGAGGTCAAGGTCAAGGAAGAGGTCGCTACCGCGGCTGCGAAAGAACAAGAAGCGGTGCTTCTCGAAGAGCAGCTTCAACCTCAGTCTCCTGTGAAACCGTTCATCCACATCACCTATAATGGCGCCCCGCTCTCGCTGCCTTATCGGACAGGACTCGCTTTTATCCATCTATTCGATTACATCGATTTCGACCGCACGCAGGTTAAAGGTTCATTACGAATGACGCTCAATGGCGAGCCTGCCGTTTATAACGAGAAGATTCAAGATGGCGATGCCGTCATTATTGAATGGACAGCGAAACGAGAATTTGAAGCTGACGATCGATTAATTGGATCGCAATAATATGCAAAGAAGAGAAGACCGGGCGCTCCGCAATTGAGGAGTACCTGGTCTTCTTGATGCCGGACAATGAGCGGTAAGCTAGCTTAGGTCCTTCTTCAAATAATAATGCTCGAAGCCGCCGGCATTCGGGATGATCCCATAAGTTTCGTAGCCCTGCTTCTTGTAGAAGTCGAGCGCTTGGGAAGAGGATCTCCAGCCAATTCCAGCATATTTCACCGACTAAACCTCCATAGATGTGACCGTCAGCATCTGGATAATTCCATTGCGATACGATCCCCCTTAATAAGAAGGCCGGAAGCACTTTATCGAGTGTCCGGCCTTCATGCCTACCTATAGATTCTGTACGCTTATTCCCGCTTCCGGTTCGAAGGTCAGCATTTTCGTTCCGATCTTATCGATAAAGAACCGATCATGGCTGACGGTTATGACTGCCCCCGGGAAATGGATCAATGCCTGTTCCATGACCTGAATGCTCGTCAGGTCCAGATGGTTGGTCGGCTCATCCAAGATGATGACTGCCGCTCCGGAGAGCAGACATTTGGCCAGTGCAACACGGGCTTTCTGTCCCCCGGATAGATTGCCTATGAACTTGCTTAGATCCATCTCCGAGAACTGCAGCATCGAGAGGAATTTGTTCACCTTCTTGCGCGGAGCATCGAGTCCGAGGCCGTATGTGTTCACCGCATGGCTAACCGTGTCCTTGGGATTAAGTTCCTCCCACATACGGTTGAAATACGCATAACTGACGCCCTTCTCCCAGGTCACCTCACCGGATTCAGGCTTCTCCTGTCCGGTTAACACCTTAATCATCGTCGACTTCCCGCTTCCGTTAGGGCCAACGATGACCAGCCGATCTTCTTTCTGAATATCGAAGCTGACCTGCTCAAAAATCTGCCGTCCCTCATAGGATTGGCTAATATTTTTCACTTCGCACAGCTTGTCCGGAAAACGAAGCTTCTCGTAAATATCCGTAATCAGCACGTTAACCGGATGAGGTTCGATTCGTTTCTTGTTATCAGCCAGTTGACGAGAGAGACGATCCTTGGACGATTTGCGGCTTGCACGGCTGTCGATCGCTTCGGATTCCATAAGGAGCAGCTCTTCCTCCCACTCGAACTGACGGTCGAGCTCCTTCTTGCGCATCTTCTTCTTACGAATATAATCCGTGTAATTGCCTTCGTATTCCTGAAAATGATAGTTCTCAATCTCAATAATACGTGTCACTACTTTATCGATAAATTGCCGGTCATGAGAGATGAGAATCATGGCGCCTTTGAAGCGGTACAACCACTGCTCCAGCCACGCAATGCCTTCCATGTCTAAGTAGTTGGTAGGCTCGTCGAGCAGGACGACGTCAGGCTGCTCAATGAGCATCTTAGCCAGTGCCGCACGGTTACGCCAGCCTCCGGACAGTTCGTCCACCGGCTGATGGCGCGACCTATCGTTAAATCCAAGCTTCGTCAGCACCGTGTTAATTTCAACGGATACATTCCAGCCATCCAGATGCTCCATTTGTTCGAACAGCTCCGCCTGTCTTGCAAGCAGCCGCTCCATTTCGCCGTCATCGGTGACAAAACCCAGCTTCTCCCCGACCTCCTGAAGCTCACGCTCGATCAGCGCGACCTGCTCGAAGCAATTTTCCAGCTCCTGCTGAACCGACAAGCTGCCGTGCATTTCGGAGAATTGCGAGAAGTAACCGATTCTAACCTGCGGATCGACTTCCACATTGCCGGTTGTAGGCTCTTCTTGCCCCATTATGAGCTTGAATACCGTCGACTTCCCGGCTCCATTGCGCCCAATCAGGCCGATTCGTTCTCCCTGCGTTACTTTAAAATAAATATTGCGAAAAATCATCGACTCTTCATATTTCTTCGTTACATCTTCCAATCGGATTACGCTCATGACAATACCCCTTCTGATTCCGTCCGTCTTAGGTGATTATAACACTATATTTAACTTGATACCCTCACAACGGTTGAGCCTGCGTCACCTATCAGCTGCTATGAGCCATAGGGTCACACCGACATGAACAATACAGAGGCACTGGAATATCGCTTTGCTCTTTCGAACCGAATCTATTAGACTGCAGTTCGATCTCTCTCCAACAAAAAATAGCGAAGAAGTCACCATGACTTCTTCGCTGTTTCCAGACAAATATTCTAACGAACTGTTAAGGGCTTATTTGAAGGAAAATACCCCGAAATAAATGGTTTGTGCCAAGCTTACGAGGAGATTGTTGCGGGTTATGCAACATTCTCCTCCAATCAGCTTATAGCCCCTTTGTCGCTAGTGAATGCTGCAGTTTTTGCAACATTCGCTAGCTTTCAGCCCGAAAGACAGGAGAATGTTGCAGTTTATGCAACATTCTCCTCCTGAATCAGCTTATAGCGCCTTTGCCGCTAGTGAATGCTGCAGTTTTTGCAACATTCGCTAGCTTTCAGCCCGAAAGACGGCAAATTGTTGCAGTTTTTGCAACATTCGGCAGCAGCGGCGGAGTTACTTCGAGTGCAGCTCATGCCAGCTTCATCAGAATCGCAGTTTGTGGCTCTGCCAGCCGATGTCCACTAGCTGAACCATTTTAGCCGCTAGATATAGCCGAACCATTCTATCCGCGAGCCGACTTTCGCTTCTGATTCGTTCTAGTCCGATCGATCGCGGACGGTGTCTTGGCCTTTCGCGGAGGGCCGAAGCCTAGCTGCGTAATATACGCGCGCCAGCGTTTCTCGTATTGGGCGAATGTTGTCTTCACCTCTACCGCAATCGCGTCACGATGGCGGACTGTCCCCATTTCCTCATGGCGGCGGTAGGCGCTGAGCGGCTCGGGGATAAGCAGAAACGGAATGCCCGTCAGCAGCACGCGGTACCAGTAATCCAGATCATGCGTATACTTCAGCCCTTCATGAAAGGGGCCGGTAATTCGATAGAGCGCCTTACTCATCATGACCGTGCAGCCATTGATCGGGTTGCTCGTTTGAAGCGCGCGATAGAACGCGCCGTTCTCGTAGCCCGGTGGGATGAGGTCGAGCTCGGTCATTTTGCCGCGGCCGTCGATGATGTCGAAGCCGGTATGGCTGATGAGCGCTTCCTGCTCCTCCATCGCCTCGACTTGGCGTCTGATTTTGTCCGGATAGAATCGGTCGTCTGAGCTGAGCCATGCTACATATTTGCCGCTGGCAAGGCGGAACCCCGCGTTCAGCGCGCTTGCCGTGCCGCCGTTCACTTTACCGGCATAATGAATTCGTCCCTCATACGGACGCAGCTTCTCTGCATGCTTCGTTGAGCCGTCATCCACGACAATAATCTCGATATTGTCATAGGTCTGCGCGAGTGCACTCTCGATGGCTTCCGTCACATAGGGGTCGTTATAAAAGGGGATGACGATACTCACCTTCGGGTTTCCCATCCTGCCTGCCTCCTGCTGCTTCTTCTCTATTGTTGTCCTTCACCATCAACTCCGGATGCTTCTGAAGCTCCCGATACTTCAGATACTCGGATACACTTCAGATACTTCAGATACTCCATATGCTTCAGATACTCCAGATGCTTCAGATACTCCAGATGCTCCAGCTGCTCCTGCTCCAGCGCTTGTTCCAGCGCTAGCTCCAGCTTCAGCGCTGCCGTGCCGCTTCCAGCGTTTCGCGCAGCGACTGCTCCATCGGTATAAGCGGCGTCCAGCCAAGGGCGATGACGCCTTCGCAATTCACCGGCGCCGGCGAGACGGCTTGCGACTCGCCAACCTCCCACTGCAGCGGATGCTGCGCCAGCGCATCGAACGCATCCGCGATTTCGCCGAGCGTGCGCATCACGCCGGAGGCGACCGGGTAGATGCGGCCGCTCTCTCCGGCGCGCAGCAGCAGCTCATAGGCGCGAATCGCATCGCGCACATCCAGCAGATCGCGCTGCTCGCCGCGCGAGGACAGCCGGAACGGCGCCGGCGCAGCAGCACCGCTTGCCGCTGCCTGCTCCGTCTTGGCCGCGTAGCGCGCAAGCAGCGCGCACAAGCCGCCGGATCGGCCGGGGCCGATCAGATTCGACGGCTCGGCGATTACAACCTCCATGCCGTAGAGCGACGTCCAGCTCTGGGCAACCAGCACCTGCATCGTCTTGCTCAAGCTGTACGGATGCTGCGGCTGCGGCCGCTCAACACCACCATGTTCAGCCGCGACGAGCGGGAAGCGCAGCATCGAGCCGGCTACGACGACACGACACGCAGTCCCTGCCCGCCGTACACCTTCAAGCACGTGTACGGTACCCATCACATTACTTTGCAGCACAGCTGCAGGGTCATTCCATGAGGCGCCAACCGCATTGGCACCTGCCAAATGCAGCACATAGTCCGGCTTGGCACTCTCGATAAGCGCCAGCACCTCGGATTGCGCGGCCAGATCACAAGCCAGCACCGCATGAACGGCGTTCAGCCATGCCCACTCTTCTGCATCAGGCTGCGGCAGACGGCGAACGACCGCCGTCACATCCCAGCCTGCCTCGCTAAAGTAGCGGCAGGCATGCTCGCCGCAGAAGCCGCCGGCCCCTGTTACCAGCAGGCGCGGGCGGCTCAACCTTCATTCATCCAGTTCGCAAGCTCCTCCAGCATCGGTACATAGCTAGGTGAACGGTAGCCCCAATCGCTCCGCGAGGATACAAGCGTCCGATCAAGATACAACCGATCATCCGGTACGATCTTGATCCCGTTTACGTGGAAGGTGGATTGAAACAAGTGCAGCAGCGTGAGCTTGCTTACCGTCTCGGCAGCTGTCAAATGGACCAATCCCCCAATCTCCGGATTTGCAATGGCATAATCCACTGCCTTGGCCAGCTCAAGCGTCGTAACCCCGTTCCACCACACTCTCGCATAGCCGTTGACGGTTCCTTGTTGCGCGAGATACCACTTCAGCAATCCGATCCCCTGCGGCCTGATCTCAGGCCCAATAATGGACGTGCGAATCGTGAGATGGCGGGAGCTCGGCGCTTCGCCGAGCGCCTTGGATCTCGCATATACGGAGGTGCCATCCGGCACATGCTGCTCTGTGTACCCGCCTTTCATCCCGCTGAACACACAATCGGAGCTGATATGAATGACGCGTGCCGGCGTGCCCAGATGATCGGCCAGATGTCGCAGCCAATGAGGCAGAAACCCATTCACCTGATAAGCGGCAAGCGAATGCTGCTCCGCATCCTGATTCAGAACGCCCACCGCATTGACGATGACATCCGGCTTAACTGCACCTACAAGAGCAGCTACAGCCTCACTGTCTGCAGCATCCAACTGAAGCCCCTTAGCTCCCCCCTCTGCCGTTCGAGTCGTGTACACAACATCCATTTCCGGATGCAGCTGTTCAAAATACCGGATCAGAACATGACCTGCCATGCCGCTTCCTCCGATAATGAGCAGCTTCATGACAGAAACCCGCCCCGGACCAGCATCGAACGAATTTCTTCCTTCGTCAGCAAGGACTGACTGGAGCTGTAGCTCTCGAAATCGACGCTGGGATAGCTGCTGTAATGCTGCCGAAGCCCCGGAATATCAAGAGTTGGCAGAATGACCAAATACTCTTCATCGTACACAACCGTAGTCGTGCTTTCATGGTCTGTCAGCAGAATCTCATGTATTTTCTCCCCTGGCCGAATCCCTGTTGTCACCATCGTCGCGGGAATACCTAAGTCATCGATCAACACGGCTGCCAAGTCCACAATCCGGCAGGTTGGCATCGTCATCACGAAGATTTCTCCGCCAATGCTTTCCTCCGATGCTTTGAACAACAACGTGATGGCATCCTGCAGCGTCAGGAAGAAGCGCGTCATGTTCTTGTCTGTAATCCGCACTTGCCCCTTTTCTCGGATTTGATTCATAAACAGGTGCACGACGCTCCCGTTCGTGCCAAGTACATTACCGCCGCGCACGCAGACAAATGTCGTATCGGAATGCAGCAGGTTCGCGTATACGATCAGCTTCTCGCCAATCGCTTTTGTCATGCCATAGAAATTCGACGGGTTCGCCGCCTTGTCGGTGGAGATATAGACTACTCGTTTGACCCCGTTTGCGATGGCGGCCTCGATGACATTTTGCGTTCCGATGACGTTCGTTTTGAGCGCCTCATACGGCTGGTCCTCACAAACGGGCACATGCTTCAGCGCTGCCAAATGAAACACGTAATCGACCCGCTCGCACGCACGCATCAATGCTTCTTTATCCCGAATATCTCCGATGCAGAAGGACAGACGCGAATCCTCAAACGTGCGGCTCATCGCCACCTGGCTGGACTCGTTACGGGAAAACACAATAATTTGTTTGGGCTGCTGAGGCAGCAGCTGGCGGATCAATTCGTAGCCCCAGGACCCTGTTCCCCCGGTGACCAGTATGCGCTGATTAGTAAACATTCCATTTCCCTCCAAGCACAAATTTAACCACTTTATCCGACACATCTTTGGCCAAATACCCGTCCGGACACTCCCAAGCTGCAGGCAGCGAAGTCATGATGACCGCAGCCTCTTCGATTCGCTCCGCCTTCAATCCGCATACAACATTACTGCCGCAGTCAATGGTTTCCGGACGCTCCGTCGTTTGCCGAATCGTGACGGTTGGAACACCGAACAGGCAGCATTCTTCTTGAACGGTACCGCTGTCTGTAATGGCACAGAAGGCATTCTGCTCCAGCCGGACAAAATCAAAGAACCCCAGCGGCTCATAGAACACGACCCGCTCATCCATCTCCACGCTCACTGACCCGCTGTCGATCCGCGATCTCGTCCGTGGATGAACACTGCAGATGACACGCTTGTCAAAACGCGCCGCTACGCGATTAAGCCCCTCCAATATACCGGTCAGTCGCTCCGGCACATCGACATTCTCCGCGCGGTGCGCTGTCACGAGCACGTAGCTGCCAGCCTGCAGACCGAAGCGTTCCAGCACATCGCTGGCATCAATCTGCGGCTTGTAATGCTCAATCACTTCATGGATCGGATTACCTGTCAGCACAATGCGATTGCTGGGAAAGCCTTCACGCAGCAAGTTGTTCTTGCTGTATGACGTGTATGGCATGTTGATACTAGCGATGGCGTCGATAATCCGGCGATTCTTCTCCTCGGGCACCGATAGGTCGTAGCAGCGATTGCCGGCTTCCATGTGGACAACCGGAATCCCCATCCGTTCGGCGATGATGGCGCACAGTGCGCTGTTCGTATCGCCAAGCAGCAGCACTACATCCGGCTCATGGGCGATCAGAATGCGTTCCACTTCTGCAAACATGACGGACAATTGCCCGCCGAGCGTCTGCCGTGTCTCCGTGAACATATAGTCCGGCTGCCTCAGCCCCATCTCCCGGAAGAACACATCGCTAAGCGACGGCGAAAAGTTCTGTCTTGTATGCACGAGCACATGCTTCTCGGCCAGCGCATCCAGCTTCTGAATGATAAGACTCAGTCGTATAATTTCCGGGCGCGTGCCCAAAATCGTTACAACGCGCATGAAACGTCCCTCCTTCGTCGTTCAATTGACGGGCGAGCTGCTATCGCTTCTTCTTAGCGCCCCTTGCCCGGTTCCTCTGGCGCCCCGGCTGCCTTCGGCGCTTCAAGCTGCTTTGCTTCCGAACGCCTTGGCGGCGCCGTTTCTTCCCTACTCGGCCTGTCAGTCGTTTGCGGCCCTTTCTTCTACTTCTGTACGCCGTGCCAATCGGCTCGCCTTTCGGCCATGCGGCAATGTAAACATCCGGAACCTCGCGAATCTCTTCCATTCGATGACCTGCTCTGTGGAAGGAGCGCGTCGATCGAAAAGGCCGGAGAACGCCATTGTCAAACTTGTAGATTGTAGCTGTGCTGCTGCCTTTGAGTACCGTTGGCGGTGTATATCCACGAAGAACCAGCGTAGCAATGAACCTGAGCAGCCGTTCACGATAGGCATTAACCCCATACACTTCATGCGCCGCTTGGACATTGCGCGCGCCAATTGCTTGCATCGCCGCCTCATCAGCCAGCAGCGATGACACGCGGTGCTTCAGTCCTTCCGTGTCCCCCATTGGAACAACGTAGGCTTCGTTTCCTGTAGCTCGGCCTATTTCAGAGAGTCCGCCGGAGCCGTACACGACGACCGGCTTCCCGAACACCATACCCTCAAGCGCCGTCATACCGAACCCTTCCACCGTTAAACTGGGTACAACGAGTACATCCATGGCCGGATAGACCGTCTCCACCTGCTCTTCAAACCGAATCCAGCGAAATCGCTCCATTAGTCCGCGATCTCTGGCGATGCCTATGCATTTGTCAAAATAGCCTTGATCCACTGGGTTGCCCACGATGAGATACATCGCTAGGGGATGCTGCTCGGCCGTGTTTACGGCCATTTGCATGAAATGCTCAAGTCCCTTTGCCTCGAAGATTGACGATGAAATGTACCCGACCACTCGTTGTTCATCGGCAATCGCCAGCTGCCTGCGCCGATTGATGCGGTGCTGCTGCCAGCTATGCGGATTCAGCTCGCTCTGATGCCAAGATGGCGGAATCAGCGTCGATTTGGGAATCATACCCGGCGTGCGAAGCGGTGCCAGTGTCGTCTCTGAGATGCCGACGATGTAGTCCGAATATTGCTCGATAACGGAAGCTGCGAGCGCGGTGTGAGGCGTTTCTCGAATGGCTTCCATGACCGTCCAGACGACCGGAATACCAAGCAGCTTACCGGCGATAGCAGGCAGTGGATGAACGCATGTATTGGCAATGATGATACTCGGACGTTCATAATGAATGAGCTGAATCAACTGCAGCCATAGGGGGTCACGTTGGTGAGTGCCTATCTCATCCGTCATATGAGAGAGTCCTAGATATAGAGGCACGACGAGTGGAATTTGATGCACAATGACCGTAATTCCCAGCTTGCGAGCATTTGCGGCAATAATGCCCTCATTGGGAACGACAAGCGTGCAGGCGAAGGAAGGCAACAGCTCCCTGACCATAAACAGCAGCAGTTTCTCAGCGCCTGTCACATATTGCGGGCTGCAAATATGCGAGAATACTAGCATTTTTGGTTTGCTAAGCTTCAATTGGTTGACTCCCCTCCGCCTTTTCATCGCAGCTTTCAAAACCCTAGTTGTACAATATATTGTGACGGCTACTTAAACGGCACGACATTTGAACCTTTCCAAACGCACAAAATACTCGCAACTCTATCTCCGCTGCTCACTATGAATGATAGCTGTCCCCCTCTTAACCGGGAAACAATATCGCAAGCATCCGCTCAATCCGTTTGCCGTACGTATGCTCTCGCATCGTCCGGTACATGCCGCGCATGGCGATTGCTTTGCGCTCTTCCTCGTGCGCCAGGTAATATTGAATTTTATCGATCATCTCTTGCGGCGAAGAGTAGGTGACAATGTCCACATCCGGCGTGTAAAAGGACACGAGATCACTGCGAATATCCGTCAGCTGCAGCGCTGCGCAAGCCGAAATCTCAAACGTCCGCGGGTTCGGCGAGATCGCGCCGATGCCAGCACTGTTGTTGTTGAAGGTTTCATCATCGTGGGCACGGTGCATGTTAATGACGATTTTGGCTCCGTTGTACATATTTGCGGTTTCGTCCGGACCCATCCAGCGGCCCAGCTCAATCTTGCTCTTCATCAGTTGAAAATCTTTCAGCCGCTCCCACCAGATGCCGGATATATGCGTATCCTTCGATGCGAGAAATTTCGTCACTTCGTTAAAAAACTCGACGCGCCGCCAGTAAGCCGAGCCGATGAAGCAAATGTCATGACGCTGCGATCTCAGAGGATTGCGCGGCCTGAAGGATGCCGGATCTGCTCCGAGCGGCAAATAATAAACATTCGGACAGCCTAGGCGGCGGTAATAGTCCACGCAAACCAGCTCCAGCGTAAACACTTCGTCATAATGAGGCGCAATGCCTGAGGTGATGTCCGTGTAGTAAGGATCATCCGTGAGCCATATAGCGGTACGAATGCCGGCTGCCCGCATGGCATCGGCTTGCGCGACATTGAATTGCAAACCATCGAGGACGATTACAATGTCCGGTCTGATCCGCATCGCGATATCCGCTACAGGCTGCAAGGTGTCCGTAATGGTCAGTTGCGTTACCTGTGCACGAAGTGCGTTCGCAATGGCCTCATCGAGCGGTGAATACGGAAATCCCTTCCCTGTCGCGACAAACAGCACATGCGCCTGTCTCACCGGGAAAATCTGAGTTTGTGCCGTACTTTGCAAAACCGACTCGCATTGACCGAACCAATGGCCGTGCTGCCAGCCAAGTCGGAAGCCGTCTACTCTGCCTCGCGCTTCCCCCCGAAGTCCCCGAGCCACTTTACCTTTGCGAATTCGGCGTCTTCGTGTTTTGGTCGCCATCCCATCCACTCCTCCCTGCCTGAACTTTCTTTTGCTGCGACGTATTACCACTTCAACACCTCAGCAACCTGCTGCAAACGCTGAACGAAGGTATGGTCCTTCAATGTTCGATGCAGCCCCCGTAAGGCAACTTGCCTGCGCTGCTCTTCATGATTTAAGTAGTAATCCAGCTTCATAATGAGCTCATCCGGTGAATGAAAGGTGTCGAGTTCCACGCCAGGCACATAGTAGTTATGCAAATCTTCACGCACATCTGTCAGCTGCAGCGTGCCGCATGCCGCTATCTCGTAAGTGCGCGGGTTAATGGATTGGCCGGGTAGGTTCAGCTCGTTTTTATTGTCCTTGCCCCGCTCCGTAGTCCGGTGCATATTAATGACAATCTTGGCGCCGTTGTAATAACGGATCGACTCATCGACCGGCAGCCAGCCCATTCGGATGAATTTCTGCAGCTGTTTATAGTTGCGCAGTCGATCCCACAAGCCGCCTGCTATAAACACTTTGCGGTTCTTCAAGTAGGGAGCGATGGCATCAAAGAGCTCCACGCGATTCCAGAATGCTTGCCCGATAAAACAAATATCGCTGCGATGCCCCGCCTCCACTTTCATAGGCTTAAACCAATTGGGGTCTACAGCTAGCGGCATGTAAACAACATCAGCGCATCCAAGTCCTCTGTATAAGTCCACCGTGCTCAGCTCATGAGTAAGGACAACATCGTAATGAGGCGCGATTTGCACCGTATCTGCAGTCACATAGGGATCATCGGCGAACCAAATGGCCGTACGAATGCCCATTGCCCGCACCGCATCAACCTGTTCCAAATGATTGTCCGGGAACACATGCAGTCCGTTGAGCACCAGCATCCAATCCGGCCTGATGAACGAAGCTTGCTCCGCCATGAACTTGGCATCTGCTACATGCACCTCGCGTACGGTATGGCGTAGCGCTTCAACGATGCCTTGGTCGATTGCTTCGAAGCCCTGCGGTATATACAGCACACAGACATTCCGTTTCGGGAATGCTGCGGCCGGATGCAGTCGCTTGTAGATAAAGTCGCAAGCGCCATCCCGCTGGCCGTTGCTGTATCCTGCGGCGAATCCTTTTCTTGCTGCTTTGGCGTTTAATTTCCGCTTCGCCTGCACGCGCTCCACCCCTGATTTTCGAGTATTCTGTCTCCATATATATGCGAATGACAGGCAAGGCTCTTGGTCACTTGTCCGCTTGGCTCGCAAAATTGGCGTTTGACCCCTAAGGCAGATTGTCTAGAAAAAAGTAGTATATTTCTGGCAATACAGTCACATATTAAAAGAGGTTACGGCATGAACATGAAGGAGGGCTTGATTATTCATTTCTCAAAGAAAGTGATTGAACCGATTCCGGAAGAACAAACATCCATTTGGACATGCAGTAACGAGGGTTGCAGCTGCTGGATGCGAAATGACTTCTCCTTCGGCGAATTCCCCAACTGCCCCATCTGCCACTCCAGCATGACCAGCGATATCAAAAGCCTGCCCGTACTTACCAACGGCACGAAGCGCAGCTTCCAGTAAAGCTGCCGGACCTATGCTATGGGTCGGCAACAGATAATCAGCATGAAGAGGCTGACTCTTAATCATCAATGATGATTGAAGGTCAGCCTCTTCATGTTGCTGTTTCGGCGGATGCCGGGTGATGCAGCTGCGCCGAACCCCTGGTCATCACGCTTCATTGGGGAGCTGTTAGCGGATATGCTGCTTACCGGCACGGACTAATGGCGTGGGTTCCGCGGCTGAGCGATCGCTTCGCACTCTCAGCATCCGACGCAGGAGGGACAAGGTTAGTTGGTTCGCGGAGAGTTCAATTCTTGAACTCTCGGCCTCATTTCGGCCTGGTTTTATGTGGATCGCTTTCCAAAACAAAAGTGCCAAGAACGTCCCGCGGGGGACTTTCTTGGCACCTTATGACTAAACCGTAAACCGAGCCGCTGACTGGGACAGCTGCTGCGACAGTCCGGAGAGGCTTTGCGAGCTCATGGCCGTCTGCTCGGAGCTGGCTGAAGCTTCCTCGCTGACTGCCGCGATGTTCTCGATGGCCTCCAGTACTTCCCTTGTTTGCCGCGACTGTTCCTCGCTGGCAGCGGCGATATCGGTAACCTGCGCCGTAACCTCGCCTACTTTCTGAGTAATGTGCACCAGTGACTCCCCGGTTTGTTTAGCGAACAGAACGGAATCGAGCGCTGCTTGCGAACTCTCCGAGGTGAAGGTTTGCATCTCCCCGATAATGCCGGTAATCTGCTTCGCCGCCGCGCTGCTGCGCTCGGCCAGCTTACGTACTTCCTCCGCTACAACGGAGAAGCCTTTGCCGTTCTCCCCTGCTCTAGCCGCTTCGATGGCCGCATTCAAGGCGAGCAAGTTGGTTTGCTGCGCAATCTCATCGATGACGCCGATGATTTCACCGATCTTCGACGATGCTTCCTGCAAGGTGCTCATTTTGTCGCTGAGTACATCCATACTTTGGATCGAGCGCTGCACGATTCGATCGCTCTCCTCCGCTACATTTCGCGTATCGCCGCACAGGTTAGCCGCACCTTCCGCACTGATGGCAACGGTATCGATTGCGACCGATAGCTCTTGCATCAGCTCATTAATCGATTGTGCCGATCTTGCCTGTTCATTGCTGCCTCTGGCGATCTCATCCGTACTTTTCGTGATATCGACGGAAGCTACGGAAACGGAATTCGCCGACTCCTTCATATGCGCTATGACGCTGCGCAGACTCGCTACCATATCGTTAAAAGAACGGGAGAACTGGCCAACCTCGTCCCTAGACGTAAATGGACTGTTCACGGTCAGATCGCCATTTGCCACCTTAGCAGAAATATCCGCCAACTGACGCAGCGAGCTGCGTGTGGAAATACAGAAGCCGATGGTCAGATAAGTCGCAAGCAGCAAGAGCAGCGAGATAAAGAGCGTGCTCTGCAACCGTTCAGAGGTAAATCCGTCTACCCGCTTATGGAGCAAGTCATCGAGAACTGACGAAGATGTCTCGTACAGAGAGAAAGCTGCCGATATCACTTCATCGCTTAGATCGTCTTTACTGCCTGCACCTGCCGGTACTCGATCCGCTTCCATAAAACGTTCATTCATCAGCTCTAGAAATGTATTGATAGAAGCTGCCGACTCCGTTGCAACGCGGCCCATATCCTCTCTCAAGCCGGGGTTGTAGGCGTAAACCGTCTGCAAATTTTTCTCAATTTCCGCCAGATTGCTCTGAATCTGCGTCAAATTGCGATCCAATCGGCGCTTGGTCGACTGTGTCATCTCTCCATCATAAATCGCTCGGTTCGCTATGACAGCGGATGAGCTGAGCAAATCGGTCATATACGGAAGCTTCACTAAGCTAATATCCATGATATAGTAGGAATCCAAATCCGGGTCCAAGACCAAATTCGAATGATCCCCTACGAGTGTAATTAAATTCAAATGATCCTGTACCAACACATCATATTGGGTATACTTGTCATCCACGACGCCAGCTTTAGGCAAGGTGCTCTTGAAATCCTGCCAGTCTGCCAGCAGCTTCTTCCAACCCGCTTCCGTACCAAGCTTCGACCCATATTTGTCTTCAAGCGTTTGCTGCTGCTTCATCGCCATCGTCATCAAGTTCTGACTCTCCGCAATCGCAGCCTCACTGCCGATTTCACCTAATTGCAGCGAAGTCGTCTGCTCACGCAAGTCCAGTGCAATCCGAAGCATGTTCTTCAGTCCTGCATTGTACTGGTTTCCGATTAATTCCTTCTTACCGAATTCAATGCCGACTTTCTTCTCCGAAATGTAGAAGTACATCAATAATGCGACTGGGATGATGAGAACTACGCCTATAATGATAAATTTCTGTACGTAGTTCAAGCGATTCATCAGTTTAATAGCAGGATTAAAGATAGCTGTAATCATGGTGTTTCCTCCTTATTAATCGTAGTCATCCCTAGCAAGCACTTCAATAGTACGATACATTTTCGACAAAATTCAGCAATAACCTCCTCGATTCGACGCTATTTTGCGTAAATTTTCCATAAAGATATATTTGCGCTGTCGACGTCCTATTGCCGGCAGACCGCACTTCCTTTCGGAGAAAATAAAGAGGCCGGCGATCCCTCCTAATCAGGAAAGAACCCTCGGCCCATCAATTATTTCGATGCTTTCCAGGCATCGATCTGAGATTGCATCTCCGCCAAAATCTTATCGAGTCCTGCCTTCTTCAGTTTCTCGTTCATCTTCGTAAGCGTCGTATCCGGATCAGCGATACCCGTTACCAGTCCGGCGTAGAACTCATCCACAACAGAAGCGGTTTGCGCAAGCTCACTCTTCACGTTGCTCGGATCGAAGGAGAAACCAAGCAGCTTGGAAGGAATCGCAGCTGCATTCTTGTCTGGACCGGCAGGGAACCACTTCGGCTGTGTCGGGCTTGTGCGGTAGGAGTTGAACATATTGCCATACTCCCAGCCGGAATCCATCCAGTAGCCGGTGTTGTCGATCTTCTGAATCAGGTCGTCTCCAGCCTTCGTGTAATGTTTGCCTTCGATACCGAAGCTCATCAGATTGAATAGCTGCGGATCGGAGTAGAGCAGGTTGTAGAACATCATCGCTCTGGCCGGATCCTTGGACGTACGGGAGATCGCCGTCATCGTTGCAATGATGGAGCCTGTGCTCATGTAAGGCTTGGAGAACTCGACAGCCGCCACGTTCGCCGCATCTCCGCCGCCGAATTTGGCCGCTTGGTTAGCCGCTGTATCCGGGTTGATCACGGTAAATGTGGAGGTCACGTATTTGCCTGCCATTTCATCGGAGTTCGTATCTTTCAAAGTGGATGCATCCTTGCGGATGATGCCTTTCTGGAACCATTCATGCATGAGCTTCAAGAAGTTCGTGAATTCAGGTGTTTCGTACAGATTAACAACCTTCGTGCTGTCATCGTTGATATAGACGACACCCGGGTTTTTCTGCGAGAAATATTCGATGCCGAGCGCGCTGCCGTAGTTGCCCATAACATCGGTGTCGCCTTTCAAGCTGAACGGGAATTTATCCGGCTCGCCTGCTTTGACCTTCTCGAAGAAAGGCGTCAAATCTTGGAGCGTCTTGAATTGATCGGCTGTGAAGCCATACTTATCGAGAAACGTCTTGTTAATCAGGACGCCCGGCGTTCTTGCCAGTACTTGCGTATTAATGATGGCATAGAGCTTGCCTTTTACTTTAGCCGCATCCCACGCTGCTTCCGGCACCTGCTTGAGAATGTCCGGTCCGTACTGCGGGAGCAGATCCGTAATGTCGAGGAATGCGCCTTTATTCACATTTTGCAAATAGTCGTTTGTCCAGTTGGAGGTGAAGATCAGATCCGCTTTCTCGCCGGAAGCGGCGATCGCCTGCATCTTCTGATCGTACGTGCCCCAATCGACAAGCTGAATGTTCAGCGTCGCATTGATTTTCTCCTGCGTGATCTTGCTCATCTCATCCTGCACAAGCTTCGCATCCGGGAAAACGCTTTGAGGCAAATACCATGTAATTTCGTAGGGGTCGAGCTTGGATGCATCCGTTGCAGTCGTGTTCGCTGCCGAATTGTTCGCCGCTGCAGTGTTTTCTGCCTTTGTATTGCCGGTATTCGCGGACGTATTGGCATTATTCTCTGTGTTACTGTTGCCGCAGCCGCCAAGCAGCATGCTAACGGAAAGAACCGCTGTCAGTGTTGCCGTAACAAACTTGAACCCTCTTCTTCTCATTGAAATAACCCTCCTGTGATTACTATTTATTATCATCCGAGAACGGACCGATAATCCAGTACAACTTTTCAAGCTGGGCCGAGCCACAATCATTCACCGGCTTTAGCCCTTGACTGCACCGACCGTTAATCCCTTGACCAAATATTTCTGGAAGAACGGGAAGGCGAACAGCATCGGCCCCGCAGCCAGAATCGCAATTGCCATGCGGGAAGATTCCGTCGGAATCGCGCTCAGATCAACGCTTATGCCGGCTTGCACATTCTTCGTCAGAAACTCGATGTTGGTCATGATGCGGTTCAAGAAGAACTGCAGCGGGATCAACTTCTCGTTCTGAATGTAGAGCATAGCCAGCCACCAATCATTCCAGAATGCCAACGCATAGAACAACCCAATCGTCGCCAGGGCCGGCTTCGATAACGGAAGTATGATTCGCACGAAAATGCCGGGCTCCGTTGCGCCATCGATTTTCGCGGATTCAATAATTTCAAACGGCAGCCCTTGCATAAATCCCTTCATCAGCATCGCGAACCAAGCACTGACGCCATAGGGAAGGATCAAAGCCCAGATCGTATCCTGCAGATGCAGCACATTCGTCATGATCATGTACGAAGGCACTAGTCCCGCATTAAAGAGAAGCGTGAAGAAGACGAAGAATGTGGTTGCTTTGCTGTACCTGTAATCCTTGCGCGTCATGACATAAGCAATCGAAGACGTAAGAAGCAGAGCGATTGCGGTTCCAAGTACCGTGACGACAATCGTAATGAAATACGATTGCAGCAGCAGCTTCGGATTCTGAAGCAAATAAGAGTAGGCGGTAAACGTAAACCGCTTCGGAATGAGCTGGTAACCGTACCTGGCAATGTCGGCGTCATAGGAGAGCGAGACCGATACCACGTACAGCAATGGAAAAATAATCAGAATCGACAGCAGGGTCAGAACCAGTACGATCCCTACATTGTTGCCGCCTAGTCTGCCCGCTTTAGCTGCGTGCATTTGCGCTCACCTCCATTAGAACAACGCGTTGTCCTTGCTGTATTTTCGAACGAGCAGATTCGTTGTCAGCACTAAGATGAGTCCGACAACAGCCTGATACAAGCTTGCTGCTGAGGCCATTCCGAGATCCCCGACGACGCGCAGCGATCGGTACACATACGTGTCCATGACGTCTGTTGTTGAGTAGAGCATCCCTGCGTCCCTCGGTATGAAGTAGAACAAGCCGAAGTCGGAGTAGAAAATACGGCCGATATTCAACATGGTCAGCATCGTAATGAGCGGTGTAATTAGTGGAATCGAGATGTTGCGAATCTGCTGTAAACGAGAAGCTCCGTCAATCGAAGCGGCTTCATAATAACTCGAATCAATCGCGAGCAAGCCGGTGAAGAAAATAATCGCGGTGTAACCGACGTTCTTCCACAGGTAAGTCAGCGTAAGAATGAGCGGCCAATAGGACGGATTGCCATACCAATCAATGGCCGTGCCGTGGAATTGTTCGACGATTTTATTGATGACGCCGTAAGTTGGATTAAGCAGAATGTAGGTGACAAACCCGACGACGACCCACGAGAGAAAGTAAGGGAAGAACAGGATCGTTTGAAAAATTTTCACGAGCTTTCTGCCCATTTCTGCCATCAGCAGTCCAACAATAACGGAGCAGATCGTCCCGACGACGATGAATACCCCATTCAACAGTAGCGTGTTTCGCGTTATCCGCATCGCATCCTGGGAGTTAAAGAAGAACTTAAAATTGTTTAAGCCCGACCAGGCGCTGCCCCAAATGCCATCGGCATAATTGATGTCTTTAAATGCGATCACGATGCCAAAGAGCGGCAGGTAATAGAAAATAAAGACGACGATGATCGCAGGCAGGCTGATCATGAATAAGCTTCTGCCTTTCGTGAAATGCTTCCATTCCTTCTTGAATACCGAAGTGATTCCTCTGCTCATGTGCTCCTCCTTTGTGCCGTTTTGCGATTTCGTTGTTTACGATTCTGAGCATACGGCCCACGGGGGCATCGGCGAAACTGCTCATTTTTGCAGCGTCAAAAAAGCACTGTACGATTTTCAAATTTGCCGAAAATCCACTGTACAAAAACAAAAAAAGGCCGCCGATACTGGGATCGGCGGCCTTTCTAAATCTGTGACGCGAATGTTCCGACTCACGACTACCCTTTCCCCCGCCCGGCAATATACTCACGCGGCGTCATGCCGAACTTCGCCTTGAACAATTTATAGAAATAGCTTTCATTCTCAATGCCCACTCGGCGCATGATTTCTTGAATGCTCAGCTTCGAGTTCTCCATCCACTCCACCGCTTTCGTCAGCCGGACTTGATTGATGTACTCCGGTATCGACATGCCGAAATGCTCCTTCGATATCTTGCTCAGCTTATAGGCGGAGAGTCGCATCATGCCCGAAATATCGGTCGCCGAGAGGGAAGAGTCGAAATAATTCGAATCGATGAAAGCCTTGATCGTATCTGCAGCTACCTGATTGCCTTCCTCGGCAGCTGATTTGCGCTCACTCGTCATCGTCTGAACCGCTTCAAGCAGCTGCTCCTCGAACTGCTCTGCCGTCTCCTCCTCATACAGCTCCCGATTCAGCAGCTTCGCATGAATATGAATCGGCTCCTTGAGGGAACGGTTCATTTCGTACACAGCTTTCTTCAAATGATGCACAACCTGCATGCTGACAAGCATAATATCGCTGTACTCCAGCTTGCGGATATAACGGAACAGCTCGCGGAATTTCTCTTCCGTTCGCACGGGATCGCCCTTCTTGACAACCTCGATGAACTTGCCTGTAAGCTCCATCACCTGCTCCATATCAATACTGCTCGTCTGCTCATCGATCTCAGCTTGCGTGATAATCGCCATATGGCCTCGCACATAACGATAGGAGCTGTTCGTGAAGGTGTGACTGTACGACGCCGCAATCGCTTGATAGTGTTCAATCGGCTCGCTGATGGCGACAGAGAAGGAAATTTTGTAATGCTCTTTAATGTAATGCTGCGCTTCCGACAGCAGCTCCTTAACCATCTCTGGCTGCGGCGCAGAATCAATATTGAGAAGGATCGTGAACGAATCATCCTTCATATCTACGGTTTGCTGAGCGAATGACCTGCTAATCACCTCTGTCGTTATGTTGGCGATTGCGAAGCGCAGAAGCTCTCGCTCAACCAAGCTCTTCGTCATGAACAGCTTATAGTTGTCGATACGCAGCACGCAAAGCAGAAACGGCTTCTCCTGCGACAACGCAGGATGGAGCGAATGCAGCGCCTCCCCGAATGCCGTGCCGCTCATACTGAAGCTGTCGACAAGCAAACGTTTGAGAAAATACAATTTCATAATGCCGGTATTATTGTTTTTCTCCAGATGATACTCGTACAGCTGCTCTCTTGATTTCTGATACACCTCGGTCAAATAGGAGAATTCATCCTTAGCTCCCGGAGCCACAGATCCGCCGCGTGAGGTCTGTTCCATCAGCCTTCTGACCGGCTTGTAGATCCCTCTTGAAACCGACAAGGTCAGCAGCAGCGCACCGGCAAAGATCGCCAATGTAATGAGCAGAATCGTATCCAGCAGCTGCTTCAAGTTCGCATACGCCTCTTTGTAAGGCTTCGCATCAAGCAGTGTCCAGCCGGTCTTCTCCAGACGAATATACGAGATGATATATTTCTCGCCGCCAATGCTTTGATTAAAGAAACCTGACGGCTGCGCAGCCAAGCCTTCTGAGCTGCCCGCCTGGTCCACATAAGCTTGCCTAATCGTATTCGCGAATGTTGAGGTTTGTACCGGATTACCCGGATCGGTCTCAATCAGCCCATTGCCGCTGTCCAAGATGTAGAGCTCACTTCGCGCGCCGGCCTCAATCCGGTTAATCGCACGGATGTTATCGACGAGCCAGTCCAGCTTTATGTTCAGAATGATGGCGCCATCCATACGGTTATCGCGATCCGTCGTCTCATACATCACATAGCTTAATACCGTATTCGCAGCAGCTCCGGCTGCGCCTTGATCAGCGGCTTCCGCACTGCGTCGCACGATTGCACGGAGCACCGGAATGTTCGTATAGCTTTGCAATACTTTATCGAGCTCTGCGTCCTTATGATACAAATCGCCATATGTCGAGTAATATAGTTTCTTATGATTGTTATAGATGTAGATGGACTGAATGAATGGATTGTTCGCCACAATCGTCGCGTTTAGTTTATTAATGACATTCAAATGCTCGTACGTTTCCTCATCGTTCAAATACATAAGCGCCTTCACGTCGTTGCTGCCATAGGTGGAGAGGGTAATATTGCGAATCATCGTATCGAGATAATCGATGTTGTATTTCATCTGCGAGAGTACCTTCTGGCTGTTCTCGTATTCGCTCTTGAACACCTTCTTCTCTACATTCACATACACAAGCGTGGAGAACGAAACGACGATTAGCAAAATAATGCTGGTGATCCACAAGAATATGCGCAGCAAATATTTCTTCTCTTGAAACAGACGAATGAAGCTCATAAGCAAGTACCACCCTTGTTATTCAATCTTTGCTTCCCAAACCGAACTGCCGTAATGAATGTCCGCTTTGCATATATGCCCGGCAACCGCAATCGGCTGCTTGCCTTCTGCCGCGTGCAATAACTGAAGGGCAGCACTTCGTCCCATATCATAGAAAGGCTGGTTCGCACCTGTAATATCCAGTCGGAGTTTCCCGTTCAACCCCTGCGCATCATAAGTAACAAAGGACATCTCGTCCGGGACGCGCTTGCCAAGCCGCTCAAGTGCAGCGAGCGCAGCCTCGGCAATCTGATCATTCGCTGCAAATACAGCCGTGTACCGCGTCATCTCCAGTGCATTCGCAAGCCGAGCAACAAAGTCTTCGAACTCGCTCTCGAAATTCTCGAACCGGGTCGGGATGCATAAGTCGTATTCAGCTTCAAAAGAAACGCCTGCTTCAATAAACGCTTGTCTCATGCCAAGCAGCCGTTCATAGAACGTGCTGAGGTCCGAATTGCGTACGAATGCAATCCGCCGATGTCCCTTGGCAAGCAGCAATTTCGTAAGCGAATACGCGCCTGAAGCGTTATCGCTCGTCACAAAAGGAATATCGGTGTCCCATACGCGCCTATCCAGAAAAATGACCGGAATGCCGCAACCCGCTAACTCCTCGTAGATCTGCCGACTGCGAGGCTCGTCCTGGCCGCCGTGAATCGGACTCAGAATAATCCCCTCCACTCGCCTTGCAATCGCGCTCGCAACGAATGACTCCAGCTTATCTAGGCTGCGATTATCGCTGCTGCTCATGAGCTGATAGCCCTTCGGCTGAAGCACATCCTCGATCCCGCGCAGAGCGGCTCCCCATAGCGGATTATCGATACCGATAACCGATGCAGCAATGAGTCCGCTCCCGTTCCCATTCCCGCTCCTTATTCGACTGGTCGGCTGAGACAAGAGCCCTCCATCTGCCAAATATGTACCTCGGCGATTATCTCGTGTCAGAAGCCCTTCCCCACACAATTCCTTAATCGCCTTCTCTATTGTATTAACGCTGGATTGATAGGACTCCGCCAAATTCCGGCTGGAAGGCAGGCGTGAAGTGTCCCTCCACTCTCCAGCATGTATGCGCTTTCGAATATCTTCCTTAATCCGGTGATACGGGAATATAGTCAGCCTATTCACCTTCATCTCTGCTAGATTAGCTTGACTATATGATATGTGTATCATCTGTGTCAATCCAGAGTCTGAAATTGATGAACCACATGTATATAGGCCTACTTTTATGAACCTTTAGTCCTTCACTTACGCAACTAAGACATCAATATCACCTATAAATACCAACTCTATCCTTTTAAATAGGTTCCAGAGACTCATTCGCTAGTTTGAGATATTATGGAAAATAGAAATAGCGCTAAATTCCTACATTATTCGTCAAAACTGAATCATTTTTCGCAGGCAAACCCTACGAAAGCAGGGGACGCAAAGTCAATAGGTCTAAGTCTATTCTCCTATAAATGCAATGAGATACGACAGCCAGACTGCCGAAGTTAATCTGCTGACCTTGGTTCTCCAAGCGGGAAGATGCGTATCGGTCTGTTACCGCCATCTTGCTTCGAGCCCGAGGATTTTTGTATACCTATTTGACGTAGAAAGGATGTGTACGGCTTGGCAACCCCTTACGAGCAGTTTAGTTCTAAGCTTCTGACATACACATTAATATTCCTTATTCTGTCTTCTATTCCCATATATGTAACCGTTCTTGCACTTGAGCTAATTACCTTTCAAGTCTTTATTCGATTCGTCGCTTCCGTTATCCCGCTTGGCGTTGTGCTCTACTTCATTTACCGACAAACCTATCAAACGCTCAAAGGAAAAGTCATTATTTCAGCCTATTCGTTCCTGCTCTGCTTCATCGTCATGTGGTTTATCCCAACATCAAACTCCGGCACCGTGGTTTTCCTCTTTGCGCTTCTCTCCCTCATCTATCTGGACCGCTTTGTGACACTAATGGCAAGTGGATATGGCATCCTTGTACTCATCACCCATCAATTATTCAACCCCTATATGCTCGCAACGGATCTGCTCTACCGAATTGTTCAATTCACCTTGTTCACCATGAGCTGTATCACCTGTGTCAGCGTTTGCATCATTGGACGCCGAATCATCGCACATGCGCAGCGAAGCGAGAAGAAAGCGCTGGATAACGAGAATCGGTACCGGCAAATTTTCGAGCTGTCTCCCGAAGCTAATATTGTACAGATCGACTATAAAATCGTTCACATGAATCGATCAGGGCTAACGATGTTAGGCGCACAGCATCTGGATGAGTTAGTCGGCGTCAATGTGTTTGACATCGCATTGCCGGAGTATCACGAGATGATGCGAACCAAATCAACCGACCTCATAGAGGGCCACACTGCCGTTAATCACGCGGAGCTCTGCATTTACAAGCTAAACGGTGAAGTGATCGACGTTGAAACCAATTCCATCTCGATTCTATTTCACAATCAGCCCGCGATCCTATCAAACTTCCGAAATATAACGGAAACGAAGAAGGCTCGTGAAACCATCAACTATATGGCCTATCACGATCAACTGACTGATCTTCCCAACCGCTATCAATTAATAACGAAGCTCGATGCAGAGCTCCGGTATGCGGTACACAAACCATGCAGCTTCGCTCTCCTGTTCCTTGATATGGACAGGTTCAAATCCATCAACGACACATTCGGTCATCCACTGGGGGACCGTCTGCTCAAGAGCTTCGCGAAACGGCTTCAGGCATCGCTGCAGCCAGCTGCATTTGCGGCCAGACTTGCCGGCGACGAGTTTGTCATCCTGCTGCCGAATATCGATGCTGAAACGGTGGGGACGCTTGTTGGCCCTCTGCTGGAGCGGCTCTCTGAACCTTTTATTCTCAGAGGTCAAGAAATCATCGTTACGACAAGCATCGGAATCGCTATGTATCCCAAAGACGGGAAGGATGCCGATACGCTTCTGATTCTCGCAGATGCGGCTATGTATGCGGCTAAGAGGCGGGGAAGAAACAACTACGCCTTCTATAGTAATGAGATGAACGAAGTTAATTTACGGAAAATGATGCTGGAGCAGGACTTGCGCAAAGCACTGCAGCAGGGAGAGCTGCATTTGCTCTATCAGGGCAAGAAGGATTTGCAAGCTGGCAGTTTGAACGGCTTCGAGGCTCTCCTTCGTTGGACGCATCCCAAGTTCGGCGCCGTTCCTCCGGCTGAATTTATTCCGCTTGCGGAAGAAACAGGGCTTATTGTTCCGATAGGAGAGTGGGTCATACGGCAGGTATGTAATCAAATCAATGCTTGGAAGCAAGCGGGCTTGTCTCCTTTGCCGGTGTCCGTGAACTTATCGGTTCGCCAATTCAAACAGGACAACCTGATTGATATGCTGAAGGCGATCCTGCTCTCCACTGCGGTTGAACCACGGCTCATTGAACTTGAAATTACAGAGAGCGTTGCTTCATCGAATTTCGAAGCCCCGCTTATTGAGAAGCTGCATGAAATGAAGGCGCTCGGCGTTGCTATTTCGATTGATGACTTCGGAACCGGATACTCATCGCTTAGCTATCTGCGCCTTTTTCCCGTGGACACCCTTAAGATGGACAAATGCTTCATTCGCAATATTGGTCACAATCAAGATGATCTGGCAATCGTCACGGCGATCATCGGTATGGCTCATAGTCTCAAGCTTCAAGTCCTCGCTGAAGGGGTTGAGAACGAGACTCAGCTTGCACTCTTAAAGGAACAGCGCTGCGACGGTGCTCAAGGCTATCTCATCGGCTACCCTATTGCGGCTGAGGAAGTGGAGCTGCTGATTACTCCGGTCCATGAGCTAAGCAATTCGTAGGGGAGTACAAGCCCGTTCCTATGATGGCCCGAACTCCCTCCAAGCTGCTTGATCATCATTAGGTTTGCTGTTCATAGGCGAGCTGATGGCCATCCTCGAATCCTTTGGCAAAGCCGAGGTTATAGCCTTGATTATAAGCATTATCGAAGGCTCGATTATAACCCGGACTGCTTAAACCCCGCTTCCTTCCACGCTTCTGCTTACGCACGGAAGATTTGCCGGTGCCTGACTTCGTGCGTTTGCGCTTCGTAATCGAGGTAGCCTTCTTCTGGCTGCCTGCTGCTGCCTTGCTTGAAGACTTGTTCGGTGTGACCCGTGGTGTGATTGGTGACTTGCTGACGATCTTCCCGCTTATTCCCGCTGCAATCACTTTCCGGTTCCTCCTTTACCTTCCCGTATTGGATGCGAACCAACCTGCACGGCAGCATTCAGCCATGGCTTGGCAGAGCGGCTGTCTCTGCTTCGACTTTGGCTTTGACTGCTCTCCATGGCGCTTACCATTGCGGTAAGCGTCAGCTGCATCGCCTCAAGCCGCTTCATGTTGCGCTGTATGGCTTCTGCCAGACCGGATGCCCGCTCGGCTTCAGCTGCGACGCTGTTCAGAATTCGAGCGACGGCCTGCTGGCTGCGGGAGAGCGACGCTAGCAGTTCGATTCGTACCTCCCGCTCCTTCAAGCTCCAATTCATTAGTGCCTATCACCCATATCAAACGGTCCGTTCAGCATATTTTCGATGCCGTTCATCGGTCCCGCCCCCATCCCCATATCATCCACCTGGCGCAGTGCCGCCTTCAGTACATTGGTCATCCCATGATTGAGCTTCGCAAGCCCGTCAATCACTTCGACAAGCTGATCATGTACCATCATCGAGGACTTCCATTGGTCTTGCTGCTCCGTAAATGCGTCCGGCGTAATATGATTGCACAGCCAAGCGCGTACCTTCTCCGCTTCGACGGCCTTTGCCTCCAGAATCATCGCCACATTCCACTGCAGCTTAGCGGAGGCGTCCAGCATTCGGATATATGCGGTTTCTCGACTCATAACGGGCACGCTTCCTTTCCTCCGCCTATTCTTCGTCCTCGACGTCCATCTCTTTCATAACAACCGAAATCGTAAGGGCAAGCGACTCCTGCAGCTCTGCAATGCTGTTTAAATAGGCCACTACACTCTTCGTCATCACCTGAGAATTATCCATCAGCTCGCTGACCCCGCCGAAGCTTGGGTGCGTATCCGGCAATGCGTGCACAATTTGTGCCATCCGGACTGCGACATGACGCTTCGCCTCCAAGACGCGCGCCAGCTGCTCATGGGAATGTGACATATGCTCAATCATTTCCGTTACGATATGCTGCAAGGCGCAGTCCCTCCTCTACCTATCGCAATATCAGGAATCGGTCTCTTTGTTAACATATGCGCCGCCCTCTCCGCTTGGCACAGCCAAGACTCCTGTGCGCTATAACTGATCGGCAACCTGAACGGGAGCAATGATTGGCAATCCTTCAGGCAGCATGCCGAGCTGCTCCTCCGTCACCAATCCTGCAGGCTTCCACTGCAGGCACCATGCCTCCGCTGCTTTCGCGCTTGCCACTCTTCTCCGAACGCCGTTCGCGACCACATAGAAACTGCCGTCCGCACCAGCAGCCGTAACGCCTTGCATCGTCAGCGCCCCTTCAATGCTTCTTCCGTGCCAGCCAGCTTCAACAGCTTCGACTGCAATGCTCTCCCCGATTGGCCAGCGTCGCAAATCCACTTGCGAGAGCCGTACGATAGGCAGGGTAACTTGGCCTACAATCGGGCGACGCATACCGCCTTCCACCCAGTAGAGCGCCCCGGACACTCCGCGAACGATGACATGCTCTGGAAAGAAGGCGGTTTCTCCTTGTGCGCGGTCACCGGCTGCGTTCATGGCTTGAACCTGATAGACGAGATCGTGGGGATTCCCCCATTTCTCTACGTACACCTGCAAATTATGATCGTTGACTTCTACAAACTTCGTTCCAAGCTCCTTCATGCTTACACTGCCGAAATGATGAATGAAGGAATCGCGCGCGATGACAAGCGTATACCCTTGCAGACGTACGCGGATGTTGTAATCGTCGTCCTCATAGTTTCCAATCCGGTAGCCTTCGTCGAGGTAACCGGTTCGATCCCAAAGTTCGCGGCGAAACAGCAGGCAGAAGCCCGTTAATCGGTCCGTTCGCTGCCATCTGGCCGGGTTAGGAATATTATACAGTCTTGCGAATGGCGCAATGCCTCTTACCGTCTTGTACGGCACTTCAATGCGCTGATCGCCGCTGATATAGTTCGTCACCGGACCGACCATGCCGATTGCGGGATCGCTGTTCAAACAGGCCAGCATATTGCCCAGCCAACGCTCTGTCACAATCGTATCGTTATTGAGAAGCATCAAGTAAGATCCCTTCGCCATCATCATGCCGATATTAATCGCGCCGGCGAAGCCTCGATTCGTCTCAAGCACCCGAAACCGAACCCTGTTGCCGAGTCCGCGCAAGTAGGCGGCCGTACCGTCCGTAGACGCGTTGTCGACGATGATGATCTCATAGGCGCTCGGCGTATGCAGCTCGATGCTGGCAATGCATTTCTTCAAGAAGTCCACTTTGTTATAGCTTGGAATAATGATGCTTGTGCCTTCAAAATAAGTACCGAAGCCAAAGTACCCCGTGCGGACACCTTCCTGATAGCCGGCTGCCATTCCGATTGGAAATTGGCTGGATTTCTTCGTTTTGCGGGCTGCAGAGGTACTCGTAGCCGTCGATTTCTTCCGCTTGCGATGCGCATGCGCTTGCCTTCTCATCCGCTCTGCCCTCTCCTATCCTTAATGCGTAAGCGCGATCTGTCCCTTCACAATGGCATCTGCCATATGGCCAAAATCAAGCGCTGTCTTGCTCCGCTCGTGTGCGATCCGGGTGCAAATCATAACAGCCGCAATTCCCGCGGACACGAGCGCCAAATCAAATTCAACACCTCGACTCTCCAAGATGACGCGTTCCACGTCACGCACTCCCCGTACCGGACTGATGAGCCCTGACACCATGAATCCCCGTTCCGTGAGCATATGCGCCAGCGCCGGAGCTGCATTGCCGATGACAAGCAGCTGCTTGCCGGCGAGCAGGCTGCCGAGCAGACCGGTTTGGGAAAGCCCGTAATTGACCGTCGAGTTCGTCATCCGAAGCGTCCCAGGGTCAAGTTGATGCGCGCGAAACACCGGATGCAGCAGCGGGTGAAAATGCTTTCTGCGCGCCAGCGGCACACCGACGATATGCGCATGACGTATAGCGTGCAAGAGCTGGTCGCGCGCCAGCAGATCAGGCGGATTCACGCCGGCATAGGGGAGAAACGTGCCCTCTCGCTGGATCGTAGCGGTGTCGTAGACGACTTCCTGCGCCAGTGTCAGCAGCTCTCCGTCTCCAAGTCTGACGACCGCGCACGGTCTGCGCTCATGAATGGCCTGTTCCATCTCGGCATACACCTCATGAACATCCATTAACGGCAGACATCTCGGCCGCAAATACTCGGCTCCGATGGCAATGACGTCTTGGAGCCGAACCTCTGGGAGCAGCAAATTCATCGGCAGCGCTTGCTCCAGCAGCAGCTCTCCTCCTTCGTACTTGCCAAGCTCGTAACCCGCCGTAAAAGCATTGTCGTGAAACTGCCCATGTTCCATACCGGGTGGAAGCACGGCGCTGTCGCGCTGTCCCCGGCGGCGCCCCCGCTTCTTGACCAAGGACGGCTTCCGCCCTCTTGTCCTTTTCTTGGCGCCATTCGCGCTTGATTTCCTTGACTGCCCGGCTTTTGCAGCTCCGCTTCTGCCTCCGGTTGCCGCTGGAACCGCCTGCTTCTTCACGATCTTCTGCGGCGCATTGCCTCCCGAAGTCTTAGCCGCTGCGGGAGCGGGAGCCTGCTTCGGCTGCGGCTGCGACTGGGACTGGGACTGCGGCTTCAGTGCCGACACACTACGTTTGGTCGCGACCTGCCCTTGCCCGCTGCTGCTTGTGAGCATCACGTTTCTGTGGACTACCGCCACCTTCATGGTCCATCATCCCCGCTAAACTTTATCGAAGCCTCAAGAAGGGATTGAAAGGTACCGGCATCTGTCCACCAACCGGTGATATGCCGATGGGCGAGCTTCCCCATGCTCGCATATACGTTGTTCACGTCGGTAATCTCCAGTTCCCCGCGCAGCGATGGCGTCTGTGCCGCAATGAAATGAAAGACTTCGCGATCGAACAGATAGATCCCCGTTACGCAGCTGTCGGTTAATGGCATCTTCGGCTTCTCATCGATATGAATAATCCGCCCTTCCTCGTCGAATACCGGTACCCCATAGCGCTCCGGGTCAGGCACTTGCTTGAGCAGCACCATCGCTCCGTCAGCCTGCTGCATGAACGCTTCCAGATGAGGGGCCAGCGATTCCTCGAACAAATTATCACCCAGCAGCACGATAAACTTGGCATCCTCGCCAACGAAAGACCTCGCCAGCTCAAGCGCCTGGGCGATTCCGCCGGCTTCTTCCTGGATGCGGTAAGTAAGTGACACCCCGTACTCTACGCCGCTTCCGAGAAAAGAAGTAAACATCCCTGCAGAGACTCGGCTTGTAATGAGCAAAATGTCCGTAATTCCAGCCTCTTGCAGACTGTTAATGCTGTAGCATATCATCGGGAGCCTCCCGACCGGCAGCAAATGTTTGTTCAAGAGCTTCGTCAGCGGCATTAGGCGCGTTCCCGTACCACCGGCCAAGATAACAGCTTTCAAATAAATAACCTCCTTTGCTTTGCCGATTCGCTCAATACATGAACTTAGCAGGATCTACCTTCCACTTGGCTATAAAATGCTGCCGATTGCGCTCGACGAGCTGCTGCAATTCCTGCGGGTTACTGCGTTTGAAGCTGGCGCTGCCGCGATGATGAACGAACACATCCCTGCACATGAGCAGACTGTACCCGTGCATGCGAGCCCGGAAGCAATAGTCATCGTCCTCGTAATGACCTGGCGTGAACCTCTCGTCAAGCTCACCGATCCGTTCATAGAGCGAACGCTTGAACAGCATGCAGAAGCCGACCAGCCGCATGATCGGCTCACTTCGCTTTGCTTCCTTCACGAGCGCCGTTGCCGCTTGGCCGTGAAACTCTTCCATGGAGCTGAACGGATACTCCACCTGCTGTCTGCCGCTGATGTAATTCGTTACGGGTCCAACCATGCCGATATCTGCGCGTGCCGTCAGTGCACTGATTAATGCAGGCAGCCAGCCGGCTGAAACGGTCACATCATTGTTCAGCAGCATCAGATATTCGCCGCGCGCCATACGCAATCCACGGTTGCAGGCAAATGGAAATCCGGTGTTTCTGGCCAGTGACAGACAGGGAATTCCTTCTCGGATACACCATTTGCAAGTGCCGTCATCAGATCCGTTGTCGACGACAATCACTTCATAGGGGGTCTCATTCGAGTCGGTATACCGGCGTATGGCTTCGATGGCATCCTGCAGAAGCGATAGGCCGTTGTAGCTCGGTATAATAATGCTCGTCATGCCTTTCATGTTGCTGTTCCTCCCGCAGCGGCACGCCGCCGAACCTGATCTGGAAATGCCAGTCTTGGACCTTTCGATCTCATGGCTGTCTGCAGCGCTTCAACATGGTCGCCGACCGACAGCTCCTTGGAAACTACTCCTACCGGTCCTCTTATAGCGACCGTTTTGTTCTTGCGCACTTTGTTCAGCGAGCAGCTTCGGAATATCAGCTTGTGCTGGATGGCCGCCATATGAGCTATCGGCGGGACCGCAAGCGTTGATACGCCTACGGTTTCCATTCCATGGCGCGACCAGGCATGCGGCAGCAGCTCAACCGAGTTTGCCAGCAGCTCGGCACGACCGAGCGACCAGTTCATGAATGCTCGAACGCGTGCAGCTTCATCCCAAGTCTTGAAAATCCCAAGTGATGGCGTCTGATCCGCCACCACAATATCCGCGCCGGTCTCTGCAAGCGAGAGCATAAGCGCCAGCTGCTCTGCTGCCATTATGGATTGTCCGTCGGCGAACAGGACAATATCGGACCTTGTCATGCGAGCTCCGATCGCCCGCCCGACATCTGCGCCGAGCGACTCTCCGATTCGCATGATCGTAATCTCCGGCACCGCGCGAAGCTCCGCAAACTCGCCTTCGCTGCCACCTTCCAGCACGACGATCACTTCCTGAAGCGGCAGTCGCAGCAGCTGATTGATCGCGGACGAATTCATGCCCGGGACGGAGAGGACGACAGCCGCGACTGACTTCCCCATTGCGACCGGCTGCCACATCCCCCGCGGCAAATCCAGGGCTGCGGCGAAGCCGTCGGCATAGGCTCTGCCTTCCGAGAGCAGCTTGACTCGCAGCGCATCGGTGTGGTTTCGGCCTGCGCAGCGCGTCGTCCAACGCTCATTCATTCGCAGCTTCGCTTCCGTGGTACCAGCCTGCGTGGTATGTCCGTTCTTGCGAAGAAGCGCACCATCGGTATAGCCGGCATTATAGGCCGTTCTCAGCTTGCCGGTATAGCTGCCGGCAGCGCGTTCTTGGCCGGTTCGCCCCGCGCGCGAGCGACGCGTGCGGGTTTTCGTAGTCGCTCTTTTGCCTGAGCGGCCTGACTTTCTGGATTGCATACGTTCACCTCGCCAAATAACGTTTTCGCGCCATATCCGTATATCCGCCGCGATCATCCGTCTGCTTCGTCAGCCAATCAATGGCTTCCAAGTGATCGCCTACTATGAGCAGCTCAAGCGGATTCGTCCGTTCTCTCTGCTTGCGGGGCAGGTTGAGCTTCCCCACATTAATGCGTTTTACTGCGGATACTGTTAGTCCATGCTGCACGGCTTTGGCATGCGCGAGCGGCGGTATCGCCAGTGCGTCGGCACCGATTCTCGTTAATGCGGTGCGGCTGATGGCATGGGGGACTGCTGTCATCGAAGTGCCTTTCAGATCGGGACGCCTCAGGATTGTATTCAGCGCATGTTTCGCGAGGACGACGCTGTGGACGGATGATTTGTTCGTAGGGCCGGAGTAATCGTTAAGTGCCACATCTACTCCGCCATGCAGTACCGATTGAACGAAGGGTCTCAACCCCGATGCCGGTATGATCATATCGCCGTCGAGAAAGAGCAGCACCTGCCCGCTGGCGGCGGCAGCCCCGACACTTCGTCCGACATCATGACCAAGCGGCTCCGCGAACGGAATAACCTTAGCCCCCTTGCGCTTGGCGATGGCCGCCGAGCCGTCAGTCGATCCGTTGATGACGACGATCACTTCCACGCTGGAATGTACCTTCTTCGCTTCTTGAATCACTTTCCCAATGGTACGACGCTCATTCATGACCGGGATGATGACCGACACGACCGGATTGGTCGGAGTTGCAGATATCGTCAATATCGGCTCGGGTTGTGGCTGAGGTTGCGAAAGTGGATGCAGTTGCGATTGAGGCTGCGAGTGCAGTTGCGGCTGTACCTCTGGCATTGGCTGTGGCTCAGCTATTCGGAATGCTTGCTGCCTGATGGCTTCAACTACCGGAGTCTGCTTCTGTTTCGGCTTCTTCGGGGCGGCTTTGGAGAAGGACTTTCCGGAATTGGTCGTCGCCGCCTGTTGGACGATCGGCGGCTGCTTTGCTGCTCGTTTTCTCATTTCGGCTTTCTGCACAATTGCCTTCTTACTTGCTCGCGGGACGGATTTCGCTGCGATGGCTGATTTTGTTGATCGGGAAGATACCTGTTGCTTTGGAGGTGATAGTGCTGCAATTGGAGGTGCAGCGGAGGTCTCGCTCCACGCTGCACGAATGGCGCGGCTCCCGGCTGCCATCGATAACCCGGCATAGACTCTATCATTTAGGAGCGGCTGCTTCCGAATCTGCTGGACGACTCTTCCGCTGCTAGGCTTCATGAACTCGTTCACCTCCATATCCGTCTTTTTACCAGTTAGTTTATGGACGATAGAGTGCAAGAGGAACGGCTGATGTACGTTAAGGCAGGAGCCGCGCTGATTTTACGCGTTTTTCACGTCACTGAATCTACCTAATTACATATGCTGTTGACATAGAGGAGGTGATGCCAAATGGTAGAAAGCTTACAGCTTCGACAAGCACTTCGTGTCTTCCTAAACAAGGCCGAAGCGGCTTGGTTTGATGTGTACGGCGCGAGCTTTAATAGAAAAGAGATTAAAGTCGGCCGCACGGAATACGTCCAGCTACCTTTGCGCTATAGTACCAGGGCTAAAATTTACGCTTATTTTCGCAAGTATTGGGGTATAACCTATAGCCGCATGCAGCTGCGCAGCTTGAAGTCCATCGTGCATAACGGGAGGGTTTATGTCATTTTGGGCGATCCCGGACCGATTCCGAATATCGTCGAATCCGTGCGCATTCTGAGCATTACGAGTACACGAATTCGGGTCCGTGCCATGTTGTCCGGTGATCCCGACGGCAATGTACCGATTTATTACACCATTGCCCGTACCTGTTGCGGGTACAAGATCATCAGCCGTTCCGGCAAACGTTATGATTACCGGTTCACAATTGGTTAGCAGCAATATGACGCACATCACATCAAGCCAGCATCGCAAAAAGGGACTGTCCTACCGGTCATCATTTTGATGACTGGACAGTCCCTTTTTGTTCGTTGCGAAGATTAAGGAACGGCGGCATTGCAATGTCCGGGACAGCCTTTCTGCGTTTTGTTCTAACGAACCGTAGAGGTCTTATTCGCACGAAAACTGGCACTTTTCGAATCTAACGATCCGTGGAGGAGGTCGTTACTATTAGCCGTATGCCCAAGAACCCCCCCGCCTTCCAATTCTAACGAACATCGGAGGCGAGTAGAGATTACGGTTAGAAATTAGTACATTGCGTGGTACGGGGGCACGGTACGAGGTGCGGCGTTCGGGGAGCAGGGTACGGGCTACGGGGTACGGAGTTCGAGGTTCGAATTACAGGGTACGGCGTTCGGCGTTCGACGTGCGGGGTGCGGCGTGCGGGTTACAGGGTACGGGTTACAGGTCGAGGTGCAAGGCGCCACCGCGGATGTGGTTTGTGGTTACCGGTAGCGGCACTACAAGGAAGGACAGCCTCCGAATAAAACAAAGAGCTGAGAGTCGAAAACCGACCCTTAGCCCTTTTGCGAACCTACCTTACAACGACTCCCAAGCGAGATCAATATCCGCCATCAGATCCTTCGGATCTTCCATCCCCACGTACAGGCGAACCACCGTAGCGGACTGTCCGTCACTTCCCGGAGGAAGTGCGTTCACCGTCACGAGGCTCTCGAAGCCGCCCCAGCTGACTGCGATTTTGAAAAATTGCAGCTTCGTTGCCCAAGCTCTCATCTTCGCAAGCGGCTCGTCCGTCATGAAGGAGAATAAACTGCTGTAGCCCTTCATCTGGCTTCTGCCCAGCTCATATTGCGGATGCGAAGTCAGGCCGGGATGATTGACGCGGCTTACATATGCTTTGCGGCTCATAAACTCCGCCAGCAGCAATCCGCTCTCTTCGTGTCTTTGCATGCGCAGCGGAAGTGTGCGCATTCCTTTGGAAACGAGCGCTGCCGTCTGCGGCGTCATGAGTCCGCCAAGCAGCATATATTCTGCATATCCGACTTGATCAATCAGCTCATTTGAGCCAAGAATGACGCCGCCGACGCAGTCACTATGACCGCTAATGTATTTCGTAATGGAATGTACAACCAGATCCACGCCGAGATCAAGCGGACTCTGGAAACAAGGCGTAGCCCACGTATTATCAATGATTGTCCGTGCCCCAATAAGCTTGGCATAAGCCGCGCATTCACGCAGGTTTTGCAGCTCGAACAATCCTGAGGTTGGACTCTCCAGATAGAGCAGCTTCGTATTCGGACGAACCGCTGCTCGGAAGTTGTCAATGTTGGTCCCATCCACAAACGTCGTTTCCACGCCGAATTTCACCATGTAACTGCCTAGAAACTCTCTCGTCGGGCCGTAAGCTTGATCCACGCAAATGACGTGATCCCCTTGCTGCACCGATGACAAGATGGCCGACGAAATGGCAGCCATACCGGATGCGAAGCACTTAGCCTTGTCCGCGCCTTCGAGCTCCGCTAGCTTGTGCTCCAGATACGTTACCGTAGGATTGTTGCCACGTGAATAGATATGGTTGTCGAGCAGTGCTTGAAAAGCAGTGTCGAACTCTTCATACGTCTGAAAAGCAAACAAGCTGTTCTGATAAATCGGCATATGGATCGCGCCATGATGCCTCGAATCGAGTTTATCGTAAGAGACTTGAGTAAATTGTTTTTCTCTGGCTGTAGCTGCATCATGTCCCGTTTCCGTTTTACTCATCCTTTTTCTGCTCCTTGTGTCAAACCCTCAACGATGAAACGCTGTGCAAAGGCGAAAATCAAAATCGTTGGAATGATCGACAATACCACTCCTGCTGACATTGAGCCCCAATCCACATCGAATTTTAGAATAAATGAATTCATAGCGACCGGGATCGTCTTGAGTGAATCGTTATCTATAAACAAAGCGGCCAGGAACAACTCGTTCCAGTTCTGTACAAAGGCGAAAATAAATGTAGATGCAATACCTGGCAGCATGACGGGAATAATAATCCGAATCAGTGCCGACCAACGCGAGCAGCCATCAATCATTGCCGCTTCTTCAAGACTGCCGGGAATACGTTGGAAGAAGCCGCGCAGCATAATGGTCGAGAACGGGATAAGCCCTACCGTATACATCAAGACCAGCGCAATTCGGTGGTTGAGCAGGTTCATTTGGCTCATCATCAGATACAGCGGTGCAAGCGCGATAAATCCGGGCAGCATCTGTGTAATGAAGAACGCTAACATGATTTGGCGATGTCCTCTGAAAGAAAAACGGGCAAGTACATACGCACTCAATACCGCAATAACCAATACGACTAATGCAGCCGAAATCGCAATCAGAAAGCTGTTAGCGATGTAGACGTGAAACTTGGATATTTTGAAAATATTAATGAAATTATCAAGCGTAAATGTAGTCGGCCAATATTTGATCGGATAAGAGAAAATATCCTTCTGCGGCTTAAGAGACGTGATGACGATCCAATAAAGCGGGAAAATCATCGCGATTAAGTAAAGGGATAAATAACCAATTCGGAACAGGCTCAGAAGGCGTTGCTTCATTAGAAATCACCTACTTTCTCAGCCTTTGTGACTGCCAGGAAGAAAATTGTGTAAAGCAGCAAAATAATTATCATAATAATACCGATCGCTGACGCGGCACCGTAGTCGCCGCCATACAGGATTTTGTCCAGCATAAGCGAGGACAGAATATGTGTTGTTCCGGCAGGACCACCGTTGGTCAAGCCGTAAATGATCGTCGGATCATTGAATATCCAAATCGCGCGCAACAGCGTTGTCGCGATAATAGTCGGCATAATGTAAGGCAAGGTTACGTTCAGGAACTTCCGCATTCCGGTCGCGCCATCCATGTCCGCAGCTTCGTAGAGTTCGCCGGGAACGGATTGCAGGGCAGCCAGCAGCATGATTGCGAAGAAGGCAACGCCGTACCATACGTTGGCGACAATAACGGAAACCATCGCCCATTTGGGATCGGATAGAAAACCGATACGTTCGTGTATAAGGCCTAACTTAAGGAGCAAATCGTTGATAACCCCGATTTGGGAGTTGAACATCCATTTCCAAATCAACCCGATTAGAAAGCCGGATAATGCCCATGAGTAGAAAGCGAAGCCTTGATAAATTCCTCTGCCTCTGAATTGCTTCTTCATCGCCAAAGCCAGCAGGAGTCCAAGTGTAAATTGCAGGATCAAGGAACAGAACACCCAGTAGGCGCTGTTCTTCATGGCCATTAGAATTTTAGGATCATGGAAAGCCGCTTTAAAGTTCGCCAAACCGACAAAATGTACATTACGTAAATCGAACAGCTTGTAATCTTGGAAAGCCATTAAAATCCCTTTTAGAAACGGATAATACGTAAACACTAACACGAGACACAAAGCGGGAAGCAGCCCCGATAGTATAAAGATGCGTTGATTTTTCATAAGACACCGCCTTGCTCTTTGAATTTAGTGAGGGCGGCTTGTCGCCGCCCTCCTGATGAATCCTTATTTATTCAATTTAGCCTTTTCGTCTACCCAGTACTTGTCCCACTTCTTCAGCGTATCATCCAGATTCGCTTGACCAAGCAGAAGCGCTTGCGTGGTTTCCATTGCAACTTGTCCCCATTGTGCATTACCTGCGTACTGGAATGCTGGTTTGAAGTTTACGAAAGTATCCGGTTGGTTGGACATGTCGAGCAATGTTTTGTAAGGGCCTGTTTTGAAGAACTCATCTTCGGAAGCGCTGGAGTGAACCGGAATAAGTCCAAAGTCTTTCGAGAATTGCGTGTTCTCAGCCGGGCTCGACAAGAATTCGATCAGCTTCCAAGCTGCTTCTTTGTGCTCCGAGTTAGCTGCGATACCCCAGCCTGCTCCACCTGCTGCGAGTAATGCTTTGCCTGTTGGGCCGGTTTGCAGAGGTGCTGTTGCCCATGTTCCTGCTTCCATTTTCTCATTAAGCGATTGAATAACGTCAGGATCTTGAAGCAGCATACCTGTTACGCCGGAAGTGAAGGCTTGTACTTGCTCTTGGAAGCCCCAGTTCACGGAATCCGGTGGCGATACATCTTTATAAAGTTTAAGGTAAAGCTCCATTGCCGCTTTCGCTTCAGGCGTCGAGTAAACCGTTGCGCCGTCTGTTGTGAACATGGAGTCTTCCAAATTCACCTTTGCACCGTTAAAAGAAAGAATCATTGCATCCGTTGTACCTGTCGAACCTGAACCTCCGCGGAAGGAGAATCCGAAACGGTTCTTCGCGGGATCTGTCAGCTTCTTGCCTGTTTCGTAGAGCTCATCCCATGACTTTGGCGGCGTTAGGCCCAATTCTTTGAACCAATCGGCACGATAGAACAGTTGTCTCTCATAAAGACCGTTTGGAATGAAGTATAATTTATCGCCTACGGAACCAACGGATTTAGAAATCGCTGTCAATGTTCCGAAATCAGCCCATTTATCTGCGTATGTGTTTAGTGGCTCAACAAAGCCGTTATTCACCATTTCAGCAACGTTCAGGTCACGAACCTCAAGGATGTCGATATCTTCTTTGGCACCCAGCATCGTTCTGATCTTGTTGTCTGCTTGGTCGAATGGAGGGGAAATGAATTCGACTTCAATGTTCGGATTCGCAGCTTCAAACTTGTCAATCGAAGCTTGAATCAGCTTCGTTCTGTTCGGACTTGTTAAACTTTCGATCATGCGTAGCTTTACTTTCTCGTCACTTGCACCTGCATTTGCATTTGTGTTTGAGTTACTAGCCGTGCCGTCATTCGAATTGTTACCGCATCCTGCCAAAAGACCAACTGATACAACACCACAAAGCAGTGTAGTAAGAAGCTTGTTGCGACTTGTCATTGATGTCATCCCCCTATTTAATATCATGTATCACACAGTCATACAGTCATCCTGTCTGATAGGTTGATTATAGTGAAAGCGCTTAATCATTGTCAAGGAAAAAATTGCGCTTACTTGGCGCTTTTTATTTTCGCCTCGATGCAATCCATCAACTTGCCAAACTCTTCCAATGCAGTCCTCGTATCATGCGCTGCAATGCCTTTAAACATCGTAATATGAAACGGATACGTCTCATCAAAGAGCTGTTTGTCTCCTAGCGGATCGTTAAAAAACTTCTCATATAAGCCTGAAATCGAATCTAGCACGGTCTCTAGCACCGGGTTATTCGCAGCTTTAATAATGTGACGATGAAAAGCTAAATCAACCTGCGAAGTGTCTTTATTGCCTTCTTTCAAGATACGGTACTCTTCCAGACACTCTTCTACTTCGGCAATTTGCTTGCTGGTAATCCGTTTGGATGCCAGGACGACAGACTGTCCTTCCAACGCCCTGCGCACTTCAAGAATGGACAACAGGAAATTCTTCTCCCGTTCAATCTTCACTTTCCCGGTAAAGCGGAACGTGTTGACGTCTTTAACAAAGATACCCTTGCCATTGTGAACCTGAATAATATCCATGGCTTCCAAATAGCGAAGCGCTTCGCGCAGCGAGGAGCGGCCGACACCGAACATTTGCGTCATTTCTTCTACAGAGGGTAGCTTGTCGCCTTCGGAAAGATCCTTCTCTTCTATGAAGTTCTGAATCTCCTGCGATACTTGTTCATGTACTAGTATTTTTTGAATTTTCTTCATTGTCCGCTGTTCGCCCTTTCACCTTGCTACCTATCTGATAGGTACATCGTACGCGAGAAATGAGAACGCTGTCAACTGGAATATACTTTAATAACCAAATAGCCGGAGCTCCCTGAGGGGGCTCCGGCTATGATTTCTGCCTATTTTACTGGCCGATTCCGATCCAGTTCACCAGACCGATTGGCTCTGGGCTGATTCGGGTCCGCACGATTGTCAGTTGAACCGCTTCGGCTGTTTTGCTCTTGATTACAGCATAGCAGGAAGGCTGATCCGTCGTCGCAACGAACACATAAACGTTGTTGCTGAATGGCTGGTCGAAACCAATCGTAATGTCAATCTGCTCGCCTTGGCCTTGGAAGCTGTACGGCGCAAGCCCGAACTGCTGGATGACGGCTGTTTCCCGTTTGACCGTCGTAACCGGTGTGAAATCGAGCTTATCGCTGCTAATGCTGCCGTCTTGCAGCGAGCTGCCTTCCACAGCGAATTCCGGAGCCGGAGCTGCTTGAACCGGGAATGCATCTTCAGCAAAGTGAGCTGCCGTAATGCTGCCGAGGGCGATTTTGACACCTGTTACAGCGCCGTCTGCCAGTTGCTCTGAATTCACTGCTCCGATTGCAATGTGGCCTTCCTCGATGCAGCCGTTTGATATGGTTTGCTGAGCCGGCGCTAGTACGCCGGGCGCAAGCTTCTCGAGCGTAATTGCTCCGTCAGCGATCGCTTCTGTGCCAACCGCACCGACTGCCAGCTTCTCCGAGGTCACCGATCCGTTGCATAAAGCAACACTTTCGATGGAGCCAGGGATGAGATGCGAGGTCGTAATGGAGCGTGCTGCGATCTTGCTAAGCGTCACTGAGCCGGCTTGCAGCTGGTTCTCACCAACTGCTCCGTTCGCCAGCTTCGTGCCGCTGACAGCGCCATCGCTGATCGCTTCGCTACCCACGGAACCTGCTGCATAATGAGCAGAACCAATGGCTTTGTTTGCAATGATGTTCGATGTCACTGCTCCATGCTGCAAGTGACTTTCGCTTATTACGCCGAGTGCCAGCTTCGTGCTCGTAACCGAGCTGTCGCCTAGCGCTTCCGTGCCGACCGACAAGGGCGCCAGCTTCGCACTTGTTACCGCGCTGTCGCTGAGCGCTTCCGTGCCGACTGCGCTGCTCGCCAGTTTCGCACTTGTTACGGCTGCATCGACGATGGCTTCTGTTCCAACTGCTCCACTTGCCAGCTTCGCATTTGTTACTGCGCTATCGCCGAGTGCTTCCGTGCCAACTGCGCTGCTCGCCAGTTTCACACTTGTTACGGCGTGGTCGCTAAGTGCTTCCGAGCCAACTGCTCCGCTAGAGAGCTTCTCGCTTGTAACTGCTCCGTCACACAACGCCTTCGTACTGACCGCTCCGCCTGCCAGCTTCTCACCTGTGACTGCGCTGTCGCTGAGTGCTGCCGTGCCAACCGATCCGAGCGCCAACTTCGCACTTGTTACCGCGCTATCGAGGAGCGCTTCTGTACCGACCGATCCGCTCGACAGCTTCGCGCTGGTCACCGAACCGTCGCTCAGCGCTTCCGTGCCGACTGCTCCACTCACCAGCTTCGCGCTTGTTACCGCGCTGTCGCCGAGCGCTTCTGTACCGACTGCTCCGCTAGCCAGTTTCGCGCTTGTTACCGCGTTATCACCGAGTGCTTCCGTGCCGACGGAGCCTCCGGACAACTTCGCGCTTGTTACCGCGTTATCGCCAAGCGCTTCCGTGCCGACCGAGCCGCCGGAGAGCTTCGCTCTTGTCACCGAGCCGTCGCTGAGCGCTTCCGTGCCGATTGCTCCGCTAGCCAGCTTCGTACGTGTCACTGCGCTGTCAATGAGCGCATCTGTGCCGACCGAATCGCTTGCCAGTTTCGCACTTGTTACCGCGTTGTCGCCAAGTGCTTCCGTACCGACAGAGCCGCTCGACAGCTTCGCGCTTGTTACTGCGCTGTTGCCCAGCGCTTCGGCGCTGACGGCTCCTTTGGCCAGCTTCGCACCTGTGACTGCGTTGTCGGCGAGCACATCCGTGCCGACCGCTCCGGCTGCCAGCTTCGTGCTTGTTACCGCATTGTCGCCAAGCGCTTCCGCGTCCACTGCTCCGCTTGCCAGCTTCTCGCTTGTTACCGAGCTATCGATCAGCGCTTCCGTGCTAACCGATCCACTCGCAAGCTTTGCGCTTGTTACCGCTCCATCGCTGATTGCTTGCGTACTTACCGCACTTATTCCGAGTTTCTCGCTTGTCACCGCGCTATCGCTGAGTGCTTCCGTACTCACGGCTCCCAGTGCCAATTTCGCGGTTGTTACCGCTCCGTCTCTCAGCACTTTCGTGCCTACTGCACCGTTTGCCAGCTTCACGCCCGTCACCGAGCTGTCGATGAGTGCTTCTGTGCTCACCGCTCCGCTCGCCAGCTTCGCGCTTGTCACCACTCCATCGCCGATTGTATCCGTGCCGACTGCTCCGCTCGACAGCTTCGCGCTGGTTACGACTCCGTCTCCGAGCGCTTTCGAGCCGACAGCTCCGCGCGCCAGCTTCTCGCTCGTAATGGCGCTGTTGCCAAGCGCATCTGTGTTCACTGCTCCAGGCGCAAGCTTCACGCTTGTTACAGCTCCGTCGCTCAGCGCTTTCGAACCAACCGCTCCATTCGCCAGCTTCTCGCTCGTAACCGCGCTGTCGCTCAGCGCTTCCGTTCCGACCGCTCCGCTTGCCAGATGCGAGCTTTCGACCGCTCCTTTGCTTAGCGCATCCGAACCGACTGCGCCGTTTGCCAGCTTCGAGCTGATCACCGCTCCTTCGCCCAACGCTTCGCTTCCGACAGCGCCTGCAGTCAGATGCGCACTTGCGATCGATTTCGGTGCAATTTTGCTAAGCGTTACCGCGCCTGGCTGCAAATGTCCTTCGCCAACCGCCGATGTGCCGAGCGCTTCGGATCCAACGGCTCCGCTTGCGATCTTCGTGCTGCTGACAGCCCCGTCACTCAGCGTATCGTTGCTGATGGTACCGCGTTTGATTTTGATGCCATGGATGATGCCATCCGGCGCCTTATCAAACGTGTAAAACTCCGATGCCAAATGCGCTTGGGAGATCGAACCTTTGCGGATGTGGTACCCTTGAATGGCTTCAGCCTTCAAGTGTTTGCCTGCGATGGTCTCTAGTTGGATGTGATCGCCGTGCACAGAGAGCGATGACAGCTTCGAGCTTGTTACCGCTTCGTCGCACAGTTGATCCGTGCCAACGGACTCCTCGGATAAATGAAGCTGCAGGACGCTGTCGATCTTCAGATGCGTGCTGCCAACCGAAGACTCTGCGAGATGATTGGAATCAATGGCAGAAGCAGCTACATGCTGGCCATGAATCGCGGAAGGCTCGATTGCACGGGAGCTTACCGCTTCATTTTGCAAATGATAACCTGCTACACTGCCTTCACTCAGCTTCGCTGCGGTAACCGAATCATTGCTCAGATGAACGTCGCGAACGCTATCCGGTGCAAGATGCGCGCCGTAGACGGATTGCTCCGCCAAGTGCTTGCTGCCTACCGATTCGCTGCTCAGATGACCGCCGGTTACCGATCCCAGTGCAAGCTTATCGCCCGTAACCGCACCTTGAGCCAGCGCATCGCTGCCGACGATGCCTGCCGACAGATGCCGTTCGGTGATAATGCCTTTGGCAAGATGCTCTGCATCGATTGCACCTTTGGCCAGATGCTTACGCGTAACGGAACCAAAAGCCAACTGATCGCTTGTAACGGAACCGTTCACCAGCTTAGCCGTCGTTACGCTGCTGTCAGCCAGTTTACTTGATGTCACCGCGCAGTCCGTCAGCTTATCGGTAGAAACACTCTCCGGTGACAGCTTGAGGGAATTCACGATGTGATCCGCCAAATGGTGAGAGTGAATCGAGCCCGCTGCCAAATGCCGCTCCGATACGGAACCGGTTGCCAGCTTAATGGATTTCACCGCGCCATCTTGAAGTGCGTTTGTTTCAATCGCACCTTCGCTGATGTGATACGCTTCGATAAGCCCCGGCTGCAAATGCTGCGAGGTTACCGCTTCCGGCGAGATGGCTTCTTCCGTTACCGTTCCCGGCGAAAGATGGAAGGCGCGAACCGCTTCCGGACCGATTTTATCAAATGTGACGGACTCATCCGCCAGATGCTTCGTCTGAATAGAAAGCTCTGCCAGCTTAGCGCTGCTTACGCTGCCATCGACGAGCTTCTGCTCGCTGACCGACTCATCCTGCAGCTGTACTTGACCGACAGCAGCTGCGCTGATGTGCACCTGCTTCACCGACTGGGCCGCAAGCTTCTTATCCGTAACGGAACCGTTGATCAGATGTCCGGTAGCTACGCTGTTATCAATCAATTGCTTCGAGCCGACCGAGTTCTCCGCCAGATGGCGTTCTTCGATCGTGTCGGATAACATTTTGTCGCCGCTGATGCTGAGTCTGCTTAGATGTTTACCGTGAACCGCATCATCAGTCAGCTTGCTTGCCGTAATGCTATGATCCGCGATCTTGGATGCCGTAACCGCATGATCGACGAGTTTAATCGTGGAGATCGACAGGTCTGCAATTTTCGGTGACGAGATCGAGTAATCCTGCACATGCTCCGTACCGATTTCGGCGGCAGCGATATGCTGCGACTTCACGGCGCCGTCTTGCAGCTCCTTCGAGCCGACAGCTCCTTGCGCAATGGATTCGGACGTTACGGAACCGGCTTTCAGTTCTCTGGTGCCGACTGCTCCTTCAACCAAATGGGCAGCTGTAATTTCGCCCAGCGCCAGATGTTTGCCCAGCAGAACGCCTGATGCTACATGCTCCGCAAGCAGCAGTCCGGGCAGAAGATGGGAGGAATCGATTGCTCCAATGCTGATCTTCTCACCAGTTATCGAGCCATCGCGAATCTTCGAGCGAGTGATGGAGCCTTCCGCAAGCTTTGAGGTTGAGATGGCTTCGTTGGCAATATTCTCGGTACGGATCGCCGCACTTTTGATTTTGCTGGAAGTAATGGTTTGATCTTCGAGCAGCTCTGATGTAACAATAAGCGGCTTCAAATGTTTCGCTTCAATGGACCCTTCCGCAAGCTTATCGGCGCTGATTGTCCGGTCAGCCAGCTTCTCCGACGTAATGCTGTTGTCACGCAGCTTATCGCCTGTAATGGAGCGGTCGCGAATTTTCGTGCCTGAGATGGCATTCTTCGTCAAATGGTCGCCCGTAATGGACTCCGACGAGATTTTGGACGAGGTGATGGCACCGTTAGCGATTTTGATGCTTTCCACCGCGAAATCGGCAATCGTGTTCGTAATGACCGCACTCTGCTTGATCCGGTCGGAGTCAACCGTACCATATGCCAATTTAGCCGATGTTATGGCATTGTCGGCAATATCGTCCGTGTGTATGAAAGGCAGCGGTGAATCCGGCATACGCTTCTCGGCTACTAGCGCCTCTTTGCGCAGTAGCTCCTGTTTCAACAGTTCCTCCATCTGCTCAATATGGAGTCGTTCTGCTTCTTCGTTCTCGCGGGCCAGCCGCTCTACTTCTTCTGTCAATGCCTGTAATTCTGCTTCCGTCTGTGTATGTGGAATCAGCACGGCCGGCTCTTCCGAGACAACCACGACCGGCTCCTGCTGCGGCGCTTGTTGTTCCACAACTTCCGCAACTTCCTGCGCAGTAGTCACTTCAACCTCTTGCCGAGGCTGATCTTCCGGCTCCACTTGCTGCGTAACCTCTTCCGGAGTTTCTGTTTCCAGCACAGGTGCTGCTGCATTCACTTGAACCATTTTCTCTTCCGATTTCGCCGATATCGGCTTTTTCTTCTTCAATTCCTCGAGCCATTTCAACTCCGACGCGTTCGGATTATCCACATAAAATAACGGCTTCCGCCCTTTGGGGCCTTTTCCTTTGCTGCTCTTCGCCATAGCCCTCTCCTTCTTCCACCTCAAATGTCATAGGTATCATATGCATTCACCCATGGGCTGGTCACATGATCGAAGGTCTAATTATTTGTAAAAGGCGGCGAATGCCTTGATAACGTTCGGATAAATATGTTATTGCATAGGCGAGAAATGGGAAAAGAAGCTACTCCCACGAAGGAGCAGCTTCGTCCAAAATCAATTTAATTATTGCACGCGATGAACGCCGATCGTTTGCTGCACATCGCCTGCAATCGTAATCGTCACATTCGTAGTCTTGACTGTACCATTATTGTAAATGGCTTTAAACGTGAACGTCAGCGGCCCGTCGCCGAACTCCTCGAAGCTCTCCTCCCACATCGCCCCTGCCCAAGATGTCTTTGCTGCATTCGTCGGGCTAAGAGTAACTGTCATTCCGTTCATCGTGACCTTCACTTGATCGGCAATCGTTACGGTTCCGGTAGCCGTCGTAGTAGCGGACAACATGAATTTCTCCCCTGCCCAATATACCGCGTAAGCGCGGGGGCTATTCTCGTTGCCGCTGGTTTCGCGATTGCTCGCCTTACGACGCTCATCCCACAGTTCCGTATGTTTCACCTGTCCGCTTATCGATAGCGGCAGCACGGTGATGGTTTTGTGGACGATGACCGGAGGAGCCTTTCCGTCGGAGACCGAGAGCTGAATCAAATAGGTTCCTGCCGAAGAGCTTGGAATGCTCGGACCCACAGTAGGATAAGGAAAATCCCCCGAGAAATTGTACAACTGGCTTCTTCCGGCAGGGTCCGTAATGGAATATCGAAGGTCGACATGATCATGATCCGGATCCGTGATTGCATGAGACAAGGAAATCGTGTCGCCTTCATAAGCAAGTTTGGGCAGCCAGTCCAGATCCGCGGCAGGCGGCTGGTTCGTTTCAATAAATAAATATTTAGGCGCGCTATAGTCGCTCCAGTCATATCCATCGTACGCACGGACGACTACATATAGGTTGACCTTTTCCGGAAGATCCGTGCTTGGAACCCAATTTAAGACCGAACCGTTCTGAATACCGGAATCCAACTCTAAGATGCCGCCGTAACGATAGATTTTAAGCTGATACTTGGTTTGCGGATCGTCGTCCGGGTCTCCGTAATTCCACTTGAAGGCAGGACGCAGCAGCGTCATCTTCGTTGGATTGTTTTGATCCGTACTGCTCGGAATATAAATATCCGGAATTGGCTTTCGATTGATAATATGAACGTTTTTACTTATCTGAGCTTCCTGTCCCAGAGAATCTGTGAGGACCTGTCGGATACTGAACGTACCCATGGTATTGAATGCTTTGGTCCATGTCGTCCTAACCGTGCTCTGGAAGCTTTCAACTCCCGTGCTTTGACTCAAGATAAAATACTGATGGGCAAGATTTACAGGTCCACCATCTTCTTTATCGCTTGCTGTGGAGTCAATTGTGATGGGAACACCGCGATAGGTGGTTACAGGTGTAGTTGTAAAGCCAGGTATCGGCGGGTCATTGGCACCAGCGATCTTGGATACGGTGATTGTTACCGTATAATAGCTGCTCCACGCTTGATACTCGTCCCTTACAGCCATACCAACTTCATATTTACCCAGCTCCTGTGGTGCCACCAATTTCTGATTAACCATCGTTCCACTTGGCGTTATGTAGTAAAAGCTCTTCTCCATGATGCCTTTGGTCACTTTATAGTCAATGCCTGTTGCCTCTGTCGAGTAGTTAGTTGCGCTTAAATATCGATCTGGATCGTGGCTGGAATCTGTCCACTTGATTGTGCCATCCGCATTTACGGATAGCGCAAAGTTTGAAATTGGTCTGCGATGAACAATGACTTGCGTGCTGTACGTGTTTGATTCCTTACGATAATCATTGAATGTCAGATTCGGAAATAAATACGCACCATTCGGATCATCCAGCGTTGTATAGGCCACATCATATGCACCGACTTTATCGAACGGAGATTGAGGTGTAGTAAACGTTGTTCCTGACAAACTAGAAGGGCCGGATTTACCGTCACCTGCATCTAAGAACTTCTCAGCAACTTTGTTATATGTCCACTTCGTCTTATTAGCTACCAGAGGATCATTCTCCGTATCGAAATTGGTCAAGGAGTAGTGGACATTATCTCCAACCAAAGCCGTATTGAGCATTAAAGACTTGTTAATGGAGATTTCCGTTAGCTCCATGTCCTTAAATTCGGTTAATTCCGTGTTCCCGTACGGACCATACTTGCCCTCAGTAAAAGTGCTGTCTTCTACATCAATTAATGGAGTGCCGTTCACATAAATCTTAATGTTATCGGCAAGAGCTTTAATCGTAAATGAACTGTACGTCCCTGGTCGCATGATGAAATCCGCTTGCGCTAGAAGAGTTCTCGTTCCATCCTCGATTTTCACCAATCGCACAGTATCATTAGATGCTTCTACCCGGTACATATTATCTTTGTCTACCATGCGGAATGAAAAGCCAGATGAAATATCGGTGTCTAGAAACTTGAAGTTGTATTTCATCTTAAATCCGATTGATAGATCATCCTCCAGTGGCAGCGTATCGCTATAGAATTGCCCGTATGAATCATAATGTCTATCTTGTATTGTCGAAGAGGCAAGAAGGTAATGACTTCGATACCCTGATTCAACGTCTAGTTGTCCATCCTTTAAAGTCGTCAACGAATAGATATACGCTCCCATTGTAGCAAGAATCGTTAACTGACCGGATTCTAGATCTAGTTGTAGAACCTGTGTATCATAGGTGCCATAAGCATATCCATTCGGTGTGAATTTTAAATCGTTTATCCTTCCCGTTGCTGTCCACGCAAGTGACAGATCGCTAAATTTATAGGCGCGAATCTCAGTAGCAGCTTGTACGATAATGTAGTCTTTGTATGATCCAATAATGTAGTCAGTTGCAGTTAAAGCCTTCGAAAGAAGCAGGCTGCCATCGCTTGCCTTTCTGGCGATTAAGTTATGCGTCCCGCTATAGCGGACGATATAGCCAATTTTGCTGCCATCCGAACTACCGGCTAGCTTTCCTCCGAAACTATAACCACTACTACGACTATAGCCGCCGAATTGATAATCATACATGGTACCATCCTTGATGGTATAGACAGGCTTGCCTGACTTGCCGTCGAGTTTAGTCAATGCTAATTCATAGAAAGTTACACTTGATGAAGAACCTTGAGATGGCGTTCTAGACCACTTATCGAAAGATTCGTAGTAAACATTTCCATTTGCATCGTATCCTAGCGGGGATATTGAGACCCCTTCATGCGCTTTTCCCGTAGGAACATAGAACACCCCGGCTGGTAAATCTTCGGTATAGGCTGTTGTCGAATTTATTAAATGAGGTGCCGGGAATAGAAAATTGTCAGATGCATCTGGATTAGTTCCGGACTGAACTTGCGGGAAAGTTCTAGTCGTATATATATTTTTGGAGTCAAGGCTAAATTTAATGGGTTTATTAATCAGCATCGAGTGAGTTCCAACAATAAAACTGTCACTTCCAGCCGAACCCCAGAAAGTATTAGGATTCGCAATCTTCGCTTCAGGAGCCTGGCCTAGAGCTAATTGCGTAAACGTATAAAGGTAATCGTAGTCTGCGTCTATAATATAGACCAGCTCTAAGCTTCGGTCGATTTCTTCTACACTTATTTGCGAATAGGTGCGAAGCAGAGTCGAACCTTTATAGACCTCAATATCCTTAGCTCGTTTACTGCTGTTTGGAACGATGACCATCTTGTAATCATCAAATAAGACTGTACTGTCACTTTGATCCGTCAATAGGCTAACCGTTACTCCTGTTTTCGAAGGCCCTCTCCACAGGTTAACTCCGTATGAAACCACACTAGACAGAGAGTTTTCTTCACTATCCCAGATCCATCGCTTCACTGGACTCGTATTCTTCCACGTTGAAGATATCAGATCGCTTGGCCTTAATTTGTATGTCATCCCATATAGAGGAGGAGAGGAATTATCGCCTTTCATCTCAAACGAAACGAATGGGGCATCATTGATGACGTCAATGATGATGGATTCACATACGCTTTTTCCCCAGTCTTCCGTTCCGCAGGCTTCGATTTGACGCTTCCCAACGGATAGATACTTAAGATCAATCTTCCCTGTTCCAAAGTTTATGCTGACAGGAGTTTCTTCAACGAAGTTTCCATCGTTGTCTTTATCGTAACGCTCTTTAATTTGTTTGGACACGATCGTGTCACCGTCGATACTGAAAATATCGATCGTATAATTGCCAGTGACGTTCCGAAGCAGCTTCAACGGACCTGTGATTGTCACGTCTGGAGGCAAGTCAGGCTTTACTGTCAACGTGTGCTGAGCAGGCGCAAGGGATTTTAACCCAATCGCATCGTACACGTTAAGTGTAATCATTTCAGTACCCGGCGTAACATAGAGAGACTTTTTGTTCGTCCATTCATCTCTTGTGTGATCGATTGAACGGCCAGCAATGGGACTGTAACTATGAGAGGAACCGAATGCACTAGGCAGCGGCCGTCCCTCGACAACCTCGAAAGGTCCGTCGATAATTGGAACTGGGTTAGGCGGCACAACTTGAATTGTTGTACAAGCTGTAGTCGTGAGTCCATGCTCATCTCTCATCTGAGCACATACACGGTGTGATCCAAGCTTGTCCATAGTCAATGTATGCTGGCCGTCATTATATTCAACGCTCTTCGATGGAATCGACTGCACGAATGCATTTCCGGCCCCGAAATCGAAGCCCAAGAAAGTCATAAGGTCACCATCTGGATCATGTGGCGTTGGGATTGCTGGATCCTCAATATAGATAAGATCGAGCACCGTCCCCTCAAGGACTTGGGTCAGTGGTTTTGTCGGTGCGTACGGGTAGACATAGCCAATCTGGAAGCTTGGCGGATCATTGGGCCCGGTATCCTTTGGTTTCTCATAAAAGAAGGTTACATACGCTTCCGGCAGCGCAGCGGTTAAATTCACACTGGCGCTCGATCCAACTGTTACGGTGTTGGAATATGCTACATAAGAGAGATTCTTACCTTCAAGTATTCCGTATGTTGCAGAATTGGCTGAAATCACTTGAGAATGCGGTAAAGTCGGTACAGGAATCAGTTCGTCGCTCTGCTGCAAGTAGGGCTCAGAGGAACTGTTACGAACCATGTGCCGAACGTGGATCTTGCCGGCACTTACTACATCGTAGATGTAATAAAGATAGAGCGTTTTGAATGAGGAGCTATTATAGATTGGAATGCTGTATTCCCCTGCTGTCGGGCTGCTAAGACTAGTCGGCGGCGCGCCTGTTGTGGTTTTGACATAACCCTTATAGACATACCCAGCAGCCGAAGGATGCGCTGGAGTAAAAGAATTACCATTCGTTAAATCAATGGTTTTGTCAGGAAACACCGAACTGAGACTCTGGCCGGTAGTCGTGACATGGCGCACATGAGCTTTGCCATCTGAAACCGTTTCTTGATCATAGTAAAGATTGAGATAGTATCGATCATATTTCCCATCATATACAAAGGAAGGTGGGCTTCCAGTAATGATCGATCCCCCGCTTGGGGGGCTAAACGTACTTTTCTTATACCCGTTATACGTATAGCCAGCAGCCGTTCCAGGCGTGATTGATTGGCTTTGGCCTTGTGTCATGTTTTGCGTCTGATTGGTAAAGGCCGCATCGATATTCGTGCCAGACGTTGTGTAGTGATGAATTTCAAGTACGCCGTCGAGCTGGATTTCAAATAGAATCGGAAGATAGTAACGGTAGATTTTTGTTGATAGCGTACAAGTTGGACAATAAGAATCATGAAATAAAAAATTCATGTCGTAATTGTCAGCAGAGTTTAATGCCGCTGGAGCAGATGCCGTAAAAGAAATGCTCGAAGTGCCTTTTCCCGTTTCATTGCTTTTAATGGGAGTTCCAATATTAGAACTTACGAAACTAGAGAATTCTAGGTAGTCCTCTGATCCTGCCCGAGATCGCTGATATAAATCCATATCCGTTGCAGATTTAAAGTTGTACATTTTTACATCGCGTACCTTTCTTCCTGTAAAGGAGAAGGTATATGGATGCGTGAACGTAACTGTTTTTCCAGGTGCATCGAGATCTGCTGAATCCCATGTGCCGTCATTTTTACTCCATGTTTCATAATACATGAATCCAACAGCATAATACCGAGCTTCACCTGCAGCATTGTAATCAAGGACAGGCATAACGCTCGCATTATCTCCAAGGGCGGCATCAGCTTTCTCTGGAACTAGGTTAATAAACATGCTGAACATCAATGTAACTATAAAGGTGATACTCGTTAATCGCTTCATAGTATCTCCTTAGTTGAATGGATTTTTGACAACGATAGGAGCGGAATTCAATCCAACGGAGCTTTTAATTCCAATATATTTCGCATCTTTAAGTGTGAACTTAGCCCAATTTGTGTCTCCTAGTGAATCAAGATCCGTTCCGAGAGCAATAAAGTAATAGTGAATACGAAACGCTCCAATAGACTCGCGGAAATTGAAAAGTTCTGGTCGGTTGCGGAATTTATTAACATCCGAGAGATAAAAGATCCCTGTCCCCATCGAGCCGCTTTGAGTGGTTGTTGATTTGATATAAGTAACACCGCGAGTATCCTTCGACAAATCCCACCGATAATAGATAGACTCATTCAAAATAAACGGAAAATCACTGTAATCTAAAACATAGGCTTGCGTAGCTTTTTGTCCTGACTGAAAGACATCTAGATAAACTTCCCTGCCTTTGTAATAGGGTAAAAAAGGCTTAATACCCACTAGATCCGCTACATCCTCGACGTTCGGAATATCCTCATTCCCCACCCATACAAACTGCGCCACTGCATCCCAGCGAACAGGAACACCCAGCCCCTCACTGATCACGCGAATCGGGACAAGCGTACGCCCGTTCTCAACGATGGCCGGCTGCGCTAATGTTACGCTCTCCCCATTAATAACAGCTACATTCGATCCGATCGATAGCTTTACCGTTTTGCTTCCTTTTACAATCAGAATCGTGCTGCCTTGTTGGGTAACAGTCGCTTGCAGCTTCTCCGCTACGTACCGAACAGGAATCAATACGGTACCATCAACCATCTTAGGCTTCACGTCGAATGCAATTTTACGGGCATTATATAGAACCTCGATAGGCATGTCTGCCTTCAACATTTTCGGAACTGCTGCATTTACGACTCCAAACGGTAATGCCATAGATAGTGCAAGAGTAGATACTAGTAGTTTTTTCATTTTTTCGTTCCATCTCCTTTTATATATTAATCTCCCCGAACCCGAACTCCCTGTCCATCATCCCGCGGTATCCGCGCACTTTCTTTACTAGCCTGCACGATCCCCATCACGCCCATCGAGATCACTATCAACATAATTAGCACTACAAGCGAATAAAACATCTTCATTCCAAACACTCCTCTAAGTTGAATTTGACTAAGCTGCCTTCATAGGAACTAACATATTCTACCACTTTTCACCATAATTCGACGAGATAAATCTATCATTTTATACCATTTTATCCAGCCTATAATGCAAAAAAAGCACCTGCCCGCAAGCTGAATAATCAGCCGCAAGCAGGTGCCTCCTGCATGTCGTCTCTATCAATTCCTTAAGCAACGTTATCCGTTGTTGCCTACCATTCTCTATCTTTTGCTACTTCCTATCTTACTTTGGCTTTCGACATTTTTCAACCTTAATTTTACATTTTATTTCATCTATCGGATCTAATCCCAGCGCCCCTCCGCATCAACATCGGTTTCCATCTGCGCGTCTCGAAACAGCTCCAACCATCGCTCTGCCGAGTGCTGCCAAGTAAAATGCTGCTCCACCCGCTCCCGACTCTTTCGACCCATCTGCATACGCAGCTGATCATCGCGCAAGAGCTCCAGCAAGCGTTCACGCATTTCATGAACCACATCATCCGGATTGACCAAATAACCGGTAACGCCATCCTCAATAATTTCTTTCATTCCGCCCGCCCGCGTCGCGACGACAGGCAAACCGCAGGACATCGCCTCCACGTTCACAAGGCCGAATGCCTCCCGCTTTCCAGATGGAACAACAGCGACATCCGCTGCGAGGAACCAGCTCGGCACTTCGGAATAAGGTACATAAGGCACAAACTGCACATGCCCCTTCAGCTTCCGACCAAGCTGCCGCAGCTGTTTCACATACGGAGTTGTACGTTTGGAACCATAGAACGCACCACCTACAATAACCAGAAGTGCTGAAGGATGCTCCTGCACAAGCTTTGGCATAAGCTTCAGCAAGTGGTGGACCCCTTTGATTGCAAGAAGTCTGCCCATAAACAAAATGACACTTCTGCCCGACCATCCGCGTTCATTTCGAAGTTGAGCCCTACGATAAGCCCCCATTATGGAGTACTGAGATTGAAAACGCTCCGTATCGACTCCGAGATAGACGACACGCAGTTTCTCGGCGCACTCCGGCACTCGAGCGGCAACGTCCTCTCTCAAATACTCGCTGTTCACGATAATGCGATCGGCAGCTCGGAAACTCTGAGTTAGGAGTGCACTGCTAATGGCCTGTTTACGGATAAAAGTCGAGGAATGCAGGTTCAGCCATATTTTGCTCTGCGGCCGCAGTCTTCTAAGCTTCAACGCATAAAGAGGTCGATTCTCGATCTGCAGCAAATCCGGTTGGTGAGTCAGGATGGATTTTCCTACCCGCTTCAAATACAGCCGTTTATTATGAGCCGGGTAGCGAACTACGGATGCTCCGCCAAGCATCGTCCTATTCTCCAGCGTCCGGCTTGATCTCCCATAGATGTAAGCTTCCACTCGAGGAACAAGCAGCGGCACAAGCTTCTCAACTACCCGCTCCACGGAGCTGCTGCTCTGAGAAGGCAGTACATACGTACCCGGTGTCACAAATGCGATTTTGGCTCTAGCTCTGGCCATGAACGAAGCCCGCCTCTCTTTCAACAGCTTGCTTCTCCTATCATACGTACAAGGTTCGCTTGCTGACTCCGACAGAGGCCCCATTCCACCGATTCCGCTGCATCCAACTTATTGGCGTCTGCTCCATACCTGCTGAAGCAGCATACACAATCCATAGGGTCCCAAATAAGCACCGCTCACCAGAAAAACCGGACTTAGCAGCACCTCATGCACCTGCGTCATAAATACGGTATCGTCAAGCAGTGTTCTCGCCACGCTGTTCGCTGCAATGCTGAAGAAGCCCAGATAGGCTAAGACTGCCAGCCCATCAATGATTTTACGAAGAGCTTCGTACTTGACCCGAAGCACTGCTAGAATTAAGCCTCCAATAATCGCTCCAATGAGCACTAACCCTGTCATACGATCACCTCATATGACAGTATTTGCATACCTACTCGCCCCTTAAACATGCTTCCGGTGAACTCTATTGATAAATGAGTCGCGATATGTCAAACTAGTCGGAGACCACCACGACGAACCCCCGTTTAATCCAGAGAGGACGTGAACTACCGGCATGACCAAATGGCTGCTCCGATCCATGACTGAGCTTAGCTCGCGCAAATGGATTTCGCGCATAACCGGTCGATTCGCCCAGTCGCCCGCTAGCCGGCGCTTTATTCCAAGATTCGCCCGTATGTACGGGATCGCTATAGAGGAAGCCGAGAAACAGCTGCATGAGTATTCTACGTTAAATGAGTTTTTCACAAGGCGCTTGAAGCCCGGCGCACGTGTAATTGATGCTGACCCAGCTGCGCTTGTCAGCCCGGTTGATGCACTTATTACAGGCTGCGGTCCGATAGAGCAAGGCACGATTCTTAACGTCAAGGGCCAAGATTACACCATCGAAGAGCTGCTCAACCGCTCTCCCCGTATGGAGAATTACAAGAATGGCTACTACATGGTGCTGTATCTCAGCCCAACCGATTATCACCGCATACATACGCCTATAGCTGGTACGATTGTAGAACGCGAGCATGTACTCGGCAAAGTCTATCCCGTCAACGATTTCGGCCTCCGGCATATGCGTCGCGTGCTGAGCCGCAACGAAAGGCTCATCACCTACATGCGTCATGCCAATGCAGAGTCTGCTATCGTCAAGGTTGGCGCGATGAACGTCAGCAGTATCAAATATGTATTGCCCTTGCAGGAACGAATGGACAAAGGTGCCGATCTGGCCTACTTCGAGTTTGGCTCAACCGTCGTACTCTTGACTGAGGATGACAGCTTCTCTCCGCGTCCGGATATGAAGACAGGACTTAAAGTGCGCATGGGCGAGAAGCTCGGCACGCTTGCCAACACATAGAATATGGAAAAAGCTGTCCAAAAGTGTGACTCACTTTTGTGGCAGCTTTTTTGATTCCGCGGATTCTAGCTCTAACGAACCACACAGGTCTTATTTGATTCAAAAAAGCTGATTTGAATTTCTAACGGATCCCACAGGTCTTATTTGGTGTCAACACGCCTATTTTCGTCTTCATTCCCCGCAATAGCGTCTCCACGGTTCGTTAGATTTTGGAAGAAGCTATTTTCGAGCAAATAAGGCCCCCACGGTTCGTTAGCGTGTGAGACGGGTGCTCGGGGTACGACAAGTGCGTGACGGGTGCAAGTTGCGATGGAGGTGCATCGGGTGTACGCGGGGGCGATGGAGATGCGAAGTGCTCGGGGTACGCGAGGTGCTCCGGGTACGACGTGGTGCGCGAAGTGCGCGAAGTGCACGGATTGCGCGAGGTGCTCGAGGTGCTCGAGGTGCTCGAGGTGCACAGCGTGCGCACTTCGCACAGCGGTGCGCCGTTCAGCGCCTCCCCGCTCATTCCGCCCCCTCCCCCAACAACGACACCGCGATCGCTTCAATCCGCTCTGCTCCAGCAGCAATCTGCTCCTCCGTCAAATGCGAGAAGCCGAACAGCGCCGTATGGAAAGGCATTTCGCCCTCCCATAACGAGTCACCTACAGACCAATGAACGCCAGCTGCTGCACACGCATCCTGAAGACGGACATAGCTCTCCCGATCGCCCCGCCACTCGGCATACACGTGAAGTCCCGCATCCGCAGGAACGAACCTGAACCACCTTGTCAGACGACTCTCGAATTGTTCACGAAAGACAAGCAGCCGCCGACCGATAACCCGCTTCATCCGCCGCAAGTGACGAGAATAACAGCCGCTCGTTATAAAATGCGCAAGTGCTCGCTGCTCAACAAGAGCCGATGGATGCGGCTCCAGCAGCGCTTTTGCCAGGCGAAACGGCTCTGCCAAAGACGCAGGCAGCACTACATAACCAAGGCGCAAATCGACGAACATCGTCTTTGAGAAGGTGCCCATATAGACGACGCGATCATCATGATCGAGCGCCTTAAGCGGCTCTACCGGCCTGCCTCCCCAGCGCAGCTCGCTATCGTAGTCATCCTCGATAATGACAGCTCCTTGCCTCCCTGCCCATTTAAGCAATTCCGCTCTTCGTTTCGCCGACAGCACCGCGCCGGTAGGATATTGTCGTGTCGGCGTCACGACGAGCAGCTTGGATGGCCAGTCCTGCGGCACGATGCCTTCATCGTCAACGGCAGCTGCCAGAATCGAGCCGCCAGCAGCGGCAACCGCTCTGCGAATGCCGGTGAAGCATGGATTTTCCACCACCACCGGGAGCTCCGGACGCACGAGCAGCATAGACAACAGCGCGATCGCATGCATCGAGCCGTTCGTAATATAAATTTGCGAAGCATTCGCGCGAATTCCTCGCTCACGGCGCAAGCCCTTAGCAATCGCTTCTCTCAGAGGAAGGTAACCTTCCACCTCACTGCTGATAGCGGGAAACGCAGCCATCATCTCGCGAACCTCGGCATGCAGCGCCGCTTTCCACTCCTCCACCGGAAATTGCGACGAATCCACCTGCCCCAGCCGAAAACTGATCTCCTCCGCGCCACCAGCTCCCTGAAACGGATGATTCTCAACGGTCACAAACAGCTTCCTGGAAGAAGTAAGCTGCTCGGCCCAAGCCGACAATGTAACACGAGCACCGGCAATTGTCCCCGACTCCCTATCTTTTACAACACCAGAAGAAGCCGCGACAAACGTTCCGCTTCCGCCCTCAGCCCAGGCATACCCTTCCGCAATCAGCATGTCATAGGCTTGATTCACAGAGCCGCGCGACACGCCATACAATTCGGCTAGCTTCCTGCTGGAAGGCAAGCGAGCTCCTCCCGCCAGCGTGCCACTCACGATCCCTTCACGAAGTGCATGAAACAATGCCTCTGTCTTGCGTCCGAGTTCCTCGTAATACCGCTCAAAGGGAATGCGAAAATCCATATCCATAATGCACATTTGCCCCCATCTTTAGTGCCGCTGATAATTGGTCTATTGAAATTAGACTAAATTGGATCTTTTTAATTGTCAATAATCGCAGTATGCTCTTACCTATTAAGTCCGGCGCGCGGGCATTATTGGGATTAGCAATGGAGGGGGAGCAACGATGCGCAGAAAAGAATTTGCGATGAACGAAGCAGAGAACCACGAGGAATTGGAGAGTTTTCTCCAGGAGATGAGCTTTGGGTTTCTGGGAACCGTTTCAGCAAACGGCGAGCCTAACATGACTCCGCTAAACTTCGTCTATGTAAACGGGAGCATCTATTTTCACGGAAGCAGAGCCGGCGAGAAAATGCACAATTAAAGGCTGACCAACGCGTTAGCTTCATGGCCGCCAAAGAATATGCGATCATTCCCTCGTATTTCACCGATCCGCTGATGGCTTGTCCGGCAACGGCTTTCTTCAAATCCGTCCGCGTGGATGGCTGCGCTGTCGTGGTCGATGATCCGAATGAGAAAGCAGAAGCTCTCGAAGCTCTCATGCGCAAGCTGCAGCCGGAAGGCGGCTACAAAACGATTGATGCCAGCGACCCCGACTACATCCCGCGTCTGAAAGGCGTTGCCGTCGTACGGATCGATGCCGACCGGATGACAGGGAAGTTCAAATTCGGACAGAACCTCAAGGAAGCTGAGAAAACAACGATTACAGACCGGCTGGCTGAGCGCGATCTTCCGATGGACGCGGAGACAATCGCCATGATGCACCGCTACTGCCCGCATGCGAAGGCCATCGGGGACTGAACGGGAAAGCGACGACAGCCTCTACAGCGCACAGCACAGCAGAACAAGGCAGCCACCCGGCTGCCTTGTTCTCATACCTACCCTTATTTCTTCTGTGCTGTTGAGCATTGAATCGTGGCACGTTGTATCGATTTCCGAAGAACGTTTCGGAAGACCGCAGCGGCCACATTATTATAGTTGCTATAGAAGTCCGAGAGATCGTCATTATAGAACTGAACGACAAAGACTTTAAACACGGGAAATACAGATATAAGGCCGAACGTATTCCTAACTGCGACGAATTTGAACAGCCTATTCGTGCAAAATGCTCTGCGGAAGAGAATGGCGATGGCACGTGGAGTCAGGTTGCTCGTAATCGGCGTCACCGGCTTGCCTTGGCTGTCTCGCACCCTCACAAAGATCCGATAACTCCCTAAATTTCGGTTCAGCACGAGAAGCGTCGCAAGTGCTTTCGCTTTAAGCGTCCCTTTCACGCGCAGTGTAACCAGATAATTGCCGCTTGCCAATCTACGCAGGGGATCTACTTGTACAAGCGGGTCATTCCCTACAGAATACTTGATTTCGTTAAAGTACGTGAATTCAGGCGCCGATAATGAAATATTGACTTTCTTAGCTATTTCGGCCATATTTTCGCCTCTCTCCGCTCCCTCAGACTATGTCGCATACTATATTATTGATCTCGAATTGCATCAGGAACTGCCTGTACCTATAACGAGCAAAAAAAAGAGCCTATCGGATTTCCGATGGGCTCTTCCCTGTATACTGCTTGAACTGCCTGCTGAAGAAGAATATATCGCGATACCCGAGCGCATCGGCGACTTCCGTCACATTCATGCCGGCATGCATGAGCAAATGCTGCGCCCGATCGATTCGTGTGCGAATCATGTAGTTCTGCACCGATGAACCGATCAGTTCCTTGAACTTGATCGAAAAATATCTCGGCGACAGCTGCGCACGCTGGGCCAAATCTTCCACTCGATGCGCGATCCCGGGGTTTTGCCGAATATAGTTGGCCACCTCATGGATGGCTTCAGTCAATTGATTGCTGACCTTCCGTTCTACAGGACCTTCCAGATCCTCACGCAGCAAGTAAATCATGAGCTGCTTCAGGATCAATTGCGCCTCTTCCTCTGCGGCGAAGGTCTTCACTAGAAACAAACGTACGTAACGGGACAACAGATGCTCGAAATCTACCGTCTCTGCGAGGATCCGATACGATTGCGGCACGACGCTGACAGTCTCGGATACGTCAAAATGAATATACGTCAGAACAAGCGGCTTCTGCGGATTATGAGTCGCACTCGTATAATCCCCAGGCTTAAATAGAAAGCAGCTCCCTTTACTAACCGAGAAAGGCACGCCGTTTAATTGAACTTCTCCGCTGCCGCTCCATACATAGAATAAGTCGTAATTCGCCAGCGGTTTTTCGCGCTTTTGCCACTTCCATCCCGGCTCGCAGACGATTTTGGCTAACGCGGGTTTTAATTGAAAAGATGTCGGCGCACAGTGCAGCATCTCAGCTTCCTCCGTTTGCAAAAACAATATCGTTGTCATCATACAATACTGCGATTCCTTTGCCAATATGGACACCATGCAAGAAGGACGACTCTCACGAAATAATTGTTGCAAAAAAGTGTTTGTAACATGGCCTTCCACTCCCAAACAGTGATATAATATCTCCTAAACGGTTTCCAATGGGGACCAAATGAGAATGAAACGCCGGAAGGATGAATGAAGTCGATGAACCCACTTGCCCAGCAATTGAACGCGACGATTGAGCGAGAGAATGGTCATGTATTCGCCATGTTGTCAACACTCGGTAAAGCTATTTATTTCCCGAAGGAAGGCATTTTGAGCCAATCTGCCGAAGCAAAAGCGAAGGCGAAGAAGTACAATGCAACAATTGGTATTGCCATTGAGAACGGCCAGCCTATGCATTTGAAGGTCATTCAAGACACGCTCTCCGCTTATAATCCGAAGGATCTCTATGAATATGCACCACCGGCAGGCAAGCCGGAGCTGCGCTCCGCATGGCGCAGCAAAATGCTGAAGGAGAACCCTTCGCTTGCCAATAAGAACTACGGCAACCCTGTCGTGACGAACGCACTGACGCATGGCCTCAGCATTGTAGCGGATCTGTTCGCAGATGCAGGGGACGCGGTTATTATTCCGAACAAGAACTGGGAAAATTACGAACTGACCTTCGGCATTCGCCGCGGCGCCGAGATCGTCCAATATCCGCTGTACAACAACGAGAACCGCTTCAACAGCGACGGACTCCGCGAAGCATTGCTTGCTCAGAAGAGCAAAGGCAAAGCGATCGTCGTGCTCAACTTCCCGAACAACCCAACGGGTTACACACCGGGCGCGCAAGAAGGCGCTGAAATCGTTGCTGCAATCCGCGATGCGGCAGAAGCCGGCATCAACGTTGTAGTCGTTACCGACGATGCATACTTCGGTCTGTTCTTCGAAGGTTCGATGCATGAATCACTGTTTGGCCAATTGTCCGATCTACACCCTCGCGTGCTGCCGATCAAAGTCGACGGCGCGACGAAGGAAGAATACGTATGGGGCTTCCGCGTAGGGTTCATTACGTATGCAGGTGCTTCCGATGCCGTGCTTGCTGCGCTTGAGCAGAAGACACTCGGCATTATCCGTGCGACAATTTCGAGCGGCCCGCATCCGTCCCAAACCTTCGTGCTTCACGCGCTGCAATCGAAGGACTTCGAACCCCAGAAGGAAGAGAAGTACGCGATTATGAAAGGTCGCGCCAATCGAGTGAAAGAACTACTCGACAGCGGCCGCTACGGCGATGTTTGGTCCTACTATCCGTTCAACTCCGGCTACTTCATGTGCCTCAAGCTGAACAATGTGGAAGCTGAAACCGTCCGTAAACGTCTGCTCGACACCTACGAAATCGGTACAATCGCACTTGGCGAAACCGACCTTCGCGTAGCCTTCTCTTGCATTGAAGAAGAGAACCTCGAAGAGCTGTTCGATACCATCTACAAAGCCGTTCAAGATGTCGCGGTTGCCAGCAAATAACTAGCAGCTCCTGCTTTCAATAAGCAAGAAGGGCAATGAGAGAAAGTCATGTTAACGACCTTTCCTCACTGCCCTTTTTTGCATGTCGCCGCCAGCCGCTTTAAGCATACCTCTTCGATGACGCCAATCGGACCTCTTTATCCAGGATTTCATGATCCACGAATCCTTCATCGTCGATAACACTGTTGCACATCACAATACTGTCGCGGACGACCGCACCTTTACGTACATGAACCCCTTCGAACAAGATGCTGTTTATTACAGTGCCCTCAATGATACAGCCATTGGCGATGATCGAATTGCTTGCCCTTGAGCCCTCGACATAACGTGCAGGCGGCTCGTCATTAAGCTTCGTTATGATACTCCCCTGTTGAGCAAACAGACCTCTTCGAATGCCGGGACGCAGCAGCTGCATGCTGTTCTCATAATAGCTGGCCAGCGTATTGACCACACCTAGGCAGCCTTCATGTATATAGCTCTGAATATGCAGCTGGTCGACCCCGCCCATGATGGCATGCTCCACGAGATGATCCTGCCCTTGCGCCAAGGAAGTATCGACCAAATCAAGCAGCAGCTCTTTACGCATGATGTACATTTCCATAGAAATCAGATCATGGTCCGCTTCATCGGACATCGGTGCAATGGAGGTGATACGGCCGCCTGCATCGGTCTTGACCTTCCTTGCTTTTCCGCCCAAGAGGTTGTTCGACTGCTTGCAAATGACCGTAATATCCGCCCCGCTTGCCTGATGTGCAGCCAATACAGGCTTAAAATCAACGTTACAGATCATATAACCGCGTGTAATTAAAACATATTCGCAGGAATGATGCTTAAAGTAGTCCTGATTCTCATAGAAATGATACAGATCACCACGGTTCGTTTCATGCGCATGTTCCATAATATTAGGCGGAATAATGGATAACCCGCTTTCAGGGTGCTCAAGATCCCAGTGTTTACCCGAATCAAGATGATCCATCAGGCCGCGATATTTCGTATGCGCGAAAATGCCAACCTTCGTAATGCCGGAATTCGCCATACTCGATAGTACAAAATCAATCAGCCGATATTGGCCGCCGAAAGGAACAGACGCTAAGCAACGATTCGCCGTAAGAGACCCCATTTCATCCGGTGCATGGATGAGATTGATTATGCCGAGAATATTTGCTTGCACAGCTGCTCTACCTCCGTCATGGATTGATTCACAACCGTAACCTCACTGAATTCAGGACCGCCTATCGAAGCACCATCGGGAATAACGGTTCCCTCTGCGATAATTGCTTTATAAATGCTGACTCCCTTGCCTATCTGCACGCCGGGCATAATAACCGAATCCTGAATTCGGCTGTCTCGCCCCACCTGAACGTCACAGAAGAGTACGGAACCGACCACTGTTCCTTCCACAGTGCAGCCTTCCGTAACGAGCGAATTCGAAATCTTTGCCCCAGCTGCCGCAAAATGTGCCGGACGATTCGGCTGAACCGAATAGATTGGCCAATTATAATCGTTCAAATCAAGTGATGGTGTCTTCGCTAACAGATCCATGTTCGCTTCCCATAAGCTCTCAAGTGTGCCGACATCCTTCCAATACCCGTCAAACGTATAGGAATCCAGCTTCATCCCATCATCGAGCATGGCCGGGATAATGTCTTTACCGAAATCATTACCCGAAAGTTCATTAGCTTCATCACGAATCAAGTATTTCTTAAGGGCTGACCACTTGAATATATAAACGCCCATCGAGGCAAGGTTGCTCGTAGGGACTTTCGGCTTCTCTACGAAGGAAGTAATGGCCCCTGAATCGTCGACATGCATAATGCCAAACCGGCTTGCTTCTTTCAGGTCTACTTGGAGACATGCGATGGTAACGTCAGCGCCGCGCGCCTCATGCTGCTCCAGCATCCGGTTGTAATCCATTTTATAGATGTGATCGCCGGAGATAACAAGTACATATTCAGGCTCATACTGTTCGATAAATCCGATATTTTGATAGATGGCATTTGCCGTGCCTTTATACCATTTGCCGCCTTTTTGTTTCATATAAGGAGGAAGAATAGACATGCCGCCATCGCGTCTATCAAGCCCCCATGGGCTGCCGTTGCCCAAATAACCATTCAATACAAGAGGCTGATATTGCGTCAGCACACCCACCGTGTCAATGCCGGAATGTACACAGTTGCTTAACGTGAAGTCAATGATTCTATACTTCCCTCCGAAATGAACTGCAGGCTTCGCCAACTCCTGTGTAAGTACGCCTAATCGCTTTCCTTCGCCTCCAGCAAGAAGCATAGCAACCATTCTTTTTTTGCTCATCAACAACATCTTCTCCTTCTCTAATCAAGCTTACGTTCCAAACAATATAGCTTTATTTACATATACAATTTTCCATATATTTGAAAACAGAAAATTGCATTACAATCCGGATTTAAATTATTAAACTAGGTCTAATTGGTTATCTGCTAGGTTTGAGAACAGCTCTCAATTCGTTATTCAGTATACCTTCCAGCCATAAACTTTGAATCCTACTTCCAGCATATTCGTGCCCTACGATTCGACAGTGCCGCTTCTCAGTGATGTCGAACAGCACAAGTCGCCATTCTTGCAATGGATAAAATAATCTATGTACGATTGTATTATTTATTCTTTTCCGTCCATTTTTTCACAGAACGTCCATATAAATTGTTGTTTCTTTTTCCCCCTGCATAAAACTGTCATTTTCCATAAAACCCCTGCAGGCACGTTCGTTGTCGAAAAGAATTTGCATAATCGCACCTCTATTTCGTTTGAATTTCCGGATGAAGCGCTGCCACAAATACTAGTCTCCTTTAAACGACGCTATATTGACGAATTGTCGTAATTTTTCATAGAAAAAGAAGCAACCTTAGTCCTATTGATAACGGACCAAGATTGCTTCCCAAATTATTCTAATCCTCATCTGGATCAAACACGAGTTTGCGCTTCACTCTTCCCGGCCGTAACGCCAAGACGTAGAGCAGCGACAACGCAAGCGAGGTTAACGCCTGTACCACGAGCCCTTGTGAAGGCAGCAGTACGATCTGCGGAAGCCAGATGATAATGGCGCACAAGAGCGCAGCCATACGATCGACGCGCACTACTGCATCATAACGAGTCTGCTCCGGCAGCGGGTAGACATGCCGCCAGACCGAATGCCGGTGCGCCTGCGTAAGCGCGCTCAACTGAACCCCGCTCAACCAGACGAACAGAATGCAGACGCCGGCCGATCCCCAGCCTGACCACAGGCCGGAATAGGCAGACAAGATGCCTGTGAATACACCAAGTCCTGTTAAGCGCAGCAATATGCCGCCAAGCTCGGTACGGATCAGTGTAAATGTATAGAGATAAACAAAGGCATGTTCCCTGCGGTACCGAATCCGCCTTGCAATCCAGGACGCATAAGGCCGTGACTTGACCGCTGCCGATTCTGTCGGCACATCCGTGAAAGCCCCGAAGAAAACATCATACCTCCGCCGAGTGCGTTTCTCTTCCTCAATGAGCAGCAGCCATGGAATCGGATAACGCGGCATGCGCAAGTACAGAAGTCCGAAGAGACAACCGACAACTGCGAGATAAATCGCCGTCTTCCATATCTCGGTATGCAGCAGCGCCGCGACGCCTACCGCTGTGGCGGACCAGCGCAGCAGCCGAATGCTGCGCCTGCTTCCTGCATGAACAAGCTGGCGCTCGCGCCAAGCTGCCCCCATGTGCAGCAGCTTCAACAACAGCGCGGCAACTACGATTATGATGCTGCTTGTCTGACCATGCGCCGCAATGTAAAGCGGAATATAGATGCCGCACATCAACAGAACAGCAGCCATGATGCCCATGCCATTATAACGAAAGGAACGTCTTAGATAAGACGGCAGCTGCGCTTCACGCGGTACCAGAAACACCACATCTGCCTCACGCAGCCATGTCCGCAAGGGACTCCAGCATACGAACGGCGTCAGCACGACTACGCCAACAATCGTTATCGGGAAGGTAGCCGGCATATTACGCAGCAGCATTCCGTACCCGGCTAACCCGGCCAGCAGCAGCATGATCGTTACACCCGGCAGTCCACTCTGAACAATATAGCGAAAATAAGGCAATGCTCCGCGCCAGAACGTGCTTGAGCGCGTACGCCATAACGAATCAACCGATCGCTCCATTTGCCCCTCCACCTGCCACGAGACGGTAAAAGGCTTCTTCCAGCGAACCGGCTCTGCTCTCACGCGGCATCCCGGCTGCCTCGCACACATCCTGCAGCGTGCCTTGTGCAACAACAGCGCCTTGATGCAGCACGATAAACCGGCTGCAATACGATTCTACCGTCGATAAGATATGGGAGCTCATAAACACAGAGGAGCCCTCCTTCGTTACCTCGACCAGTTTATCGAGCAGCGAACGAATGCCGAGCGGATCGAGGCCAAGGAACGGCTCGTCAATGACATATAGCGCAGGCCTTGCGAGCAGCGCATTCATGATCATGACCTTCTGCCGCATTCCTTTGGATAAGTGAGCCGCGAAAGCACTTCGCTTCGGCGTCATATAGAACTCATCCAGCAAGTTCTCCGTTCGCTGCTTATACAAGGTTTCTTCCACATTGTAGGCCATGCCCGTCAATGCCAAATGCTCCTCAACCGTCAGCTCATCGAAGAGCAGCGGCGACTCCGGCACATAAGCAAGCGAGCTGCGATACGCTTCGGAATTCTCTGCCAGCGTATGACCGCTAATGCGAATCTCCCCGCTGTGCGGCTGCATCAGACCGAGAATATGCTTGATGGCCGTGCTTTTGCCTGCACCGTTCAGCCCGATGAGTCCAACCATTTCACCCGCACCCACTTCGAATGACAAGTCGTGGAGCACCGGCCTGCGGGGGCTGTATCCGCCTGTTAACCCTTTTACCTCTAAGACTGGCTTCATCGCAATCACCTCTACATTCTCACCCTGATACTACCAAATTTCCGGCAAAATGAAAAATCGCAAGCAAAAAGGCCCCATGCCTGCAGCGATGCAGGTCATGGAGCCCTCTAAGAGCTCGAATATTATAGTACTTTGATGGAATAAACGAGGTTATTAAGGACAGTTAGTTCAACCGCATGACCGGCTACCAGCAATGCTGCGTTGCCAACGATCGCTACGTCAGGAGCCGTGTTAAACACATACGCTTGCGTAGTGCCGTTCTCTGTGCGCGTGATCGAAATCGTTGCGATTTTACCTTGCGCATTCAAGGAATAGGAGTTGAACAAGCCAACTTGAGTTGTAACGGCAGGCTGCTCAGAAGCCAGCTTCGTCACTTCGATGAACACGACTTTGTTTTGGTACGTACGAACAAGAACTTCGTCGCCGGCTTTCAGTGCCGATACCGCAACCTTCACGTTATTACGGAAAATGAAGACGTTCGGGTCAAGCGCAAGCGCCACTTCGGTGTTGTTTGGTTTCACGACTACGATTGCGTTGCTTGCAGGATCCGCCTTCAGCTTACCTGTGATCGCTTGAGCGTCTTGATCCGGAAGCTGCTCATCCGTACGGTCAAGCAGAGCCGCAAGCTCAGCGCGAGTGACTTGTTGGTTCGGACGGAACGAGTTGTCCTCATAGCCTGTGATTAGGCCTTTCTCGATCGCTACTGCAACGTAACCAACAGATCCCGCAGGGATTTTATCCGCGTCGCGGAACTTCAGGTCCGAGTTCACTTTCGCTTTCGCTTCTGCTTCCAAGCCCAATGCTTTCACAAGCAAAGTTGCCGCGAACAAACGAGTTGCAGGCTTGTCCGGTTGAATCGCATCGTCAGTTTCGCTGAACAAGTCTTTCTCAAGCGCTACAGCCACGTAGCCGACTGCCCATGGGTATTTTTTGGCAAGAACATCAGCGTCTTTGAAATGCAGCTTTGTGCTCATTTCAGCCTGCGATTCCGCTTGCTCTTTCAGACCCATCAAACGAACAGCCGCTACGATGGATTCGATGCGCGTAATCTTCTGCTGAGGCTTGAACGTGCCGTCATCATAGCCGTTGAACACGCCTTTGGAAGCCAGACGAATGATGTACTCAAGCGCCCATTTCAGCTCTTTCTCATCCTTGAACTGAAGGTTGATGCCGTGTTTATCATTATCTTTCTTATCATCGTTCTTGTTATTGTTCTTTCCGTTGTTGCTTTGATGATTGCCTTTATCGTCATGTCCTTTGTCGTTACCGTGAGCAAAAGCGCTGCCTGCGCCACCTGCCAGGGTTAGTAACGCCACTGATGTAATTGCCGCCTTTTTCAAAATGGCTGTTTTCATGGTGCTGCCACTCTCCTCGCGAATGCGGTCCGTGCCGCTGTTTTTACTTTCGCTCATATCGTTCGGAGAGTAGCCGAGCATTTAAGGGGGTCATGGTCAAAATAAAGTTCGTCCGTTCGTCAAAAACCGAGGTTTGACGCGGAAAATCAGCTCTTATTATTCCTCAGATGACGAGTATGCAAGCGGGAAATATTGGTTGTCATACAGGTCGCCTTCCTTAGGACGAGGGCCCAGCAGACGAATATTATCGACATTCTGAGTTCTCTTATAAGCCGTTCCTTGCGGAATATAATGCGCAACGATGCTAAGGCGCGGGTCGTTGGAATAATTTTGTCTGGATCCGTGGATCGTATACGAATGGTGGAAGCTCACTTGGCCTGCTTTGAGAATAAGCGGCTCTTCGCGCCATGGCTTCTCATCGACTTCCATTTGTTTCTTCACTGCTTCAAGCTCCGTGTTGAAGAAGCCGTCGGAGTTCAGAAGTCCCCATTTGTGCGAGCCTGGAATCACTTGCATGCAGCCATTGGACAGATCCGTATCCTGCAGCGCAATCCAAGCCGTAACTAAGTTTGTTGTGTTCGTGCATTGCCAGTACACATAATCCTGATGCCAGCCAACGTTGCCAACGGATGTTTGCTCGCCTTTGCCGGTACCCGGCTTGTAGATCGCTTGGTCATACCAAACGCGAACTTCGTTCGTGTTCATCAAGTTTGCCGCCAATTTGCCGAGTTTGCGAGCGGTTACCGTTTTGTACACCTCGTCGTTGATCCACCAAGCATTGTCGATCTTGCGCAGACGGGTCGGATTGTCGCTCGGGAACCATTCCGTAAGCGGGTAAGCGTCACCGTCGAAATCTTGATTCCAAATGCGATCATGCGCTTTGCGCAGCGCTTCTACTTCTTCTGCATCGAAGACAACCGGACTAATCCAGTAGCCGTTTTCCCCGTAAAATTGTTGATCTAGCTTCGCTTGTTCCGCCGTGATAGGTTTCATTGTTTTCGCTATCCCCTTTGACATTCAATTTGTATATCCATACATAGAATATACAGTCATCATCACGATATGTATTGTATGTCTACTTCTCCATTTGTATAATTGTAAGATGAATTGGAGGGGTTAGCATGCATGGCGACAACCAGCCTCGCATCGGCGTAGAGGCTCTGATCAAGTTGGTCGATCAGAACTGGAACCATATTCGTATCCATTCCTGCGGGTTCTGGGAGAACTTAGGCTGGGATGGTCCGGGCAGATGGTTCGAGCTCAATTACTTGACCGGCGGGAGCCAGCTTGTCATCCAAGACGGTCAAGCCGTTCAGTTGAATCAAAGTGACCTGCTTGCTGTGCAAGATACGCTTCGGAACAGCTCCTGCGCAGGCGGACAGTTTCGGCTTTATTATATCGGCTTCTACTCGGACAAAACGGAGATCAATACGGCGTTCCGCGAATTGTTCGCCAGACTGAAGCTGGATACTCGGCCCATGGCGCTTCAAGGGCTGCAGCAGGATTATCAGGCGATCATGGCTGATTTGAACTTAGGACGGCAGGATTCGGTCCTTGTGAAGCAGCATTTCCTGCATTTACTCGTGCGCATCTATCATGGTGCGGCGCAAACCTCGCAAAGTGCCCATCATAAACTCATTCATGCGGTCATGAATGACTTGCATGAACGAGTAAATAATGCAGGCGAGCGGCTGCTGCTTAGCGAAATTGCAGCGCGTTATTCGCTGAACGAACGCTATCTCAATCAGCTGTTCAAGCAAGAAACCGGCGTCACGATCGGTATCTATATGAATGCAATCCGCCTCGAGCAGGCCAAACGGCTGCTCGAAACGACATCGATGCCGATCACGGCCATCGCGCACGCCGCCGGATTCTACGACGGCGCGCATTTCAGCCGCACGTTCAAGGGCAAGGAAGGCGTTTCACCGCAAGAATATCGGGCGATGCAGCGGAATGGCTAAACCATCACGGACCCGTCGCCTCTTAGTGGACGCGATATGCAGTCTCAGGCTACCTCTCTTGATTACTTTTCCCCGCTTCCTCAACTACCTCACACAGTTACCTCTCTCCTCTCTACCGCCAACCTCTGCACACTCCCACCAGCTTTCTTCCAGCCCGGCCTGAAATGACAGTCCCCGCCCCGAGTCGTGGTGAATAATGGACCTGCGGCGGATTTCCCGTGAAACGATACGTAATAAGATTAGTCCCAGGAACGGTATGCCACCGTGCATCGCAACTTAGGAGGCCATTCATGAACCAGGTCAAAATCTCACAATTGAAACAATCGATCACCCCATACGAGAAACCTCATACGAAATCGAGCCTCATTCAGCTTGCCAATACACTGGGTCCACTTCTTCTCCTCTGGTATGCAGCCTACGCGAGTCTTTCTCTATCCTATTGGATCTCGCTTCCGCTAACCTTCGTCGCTGCCGGATTTTTAGTCCGGACGTTCATTATTTTTCACGACTGCTGCCATCAATCTTTCTTTAGAAACCGTAAAGCCAATGATATCCTTGGCACCGTCTTAGGCGTGATGACCCTCTTTCCCTACCATCAATGGAAGCAAAGCCACTCCATTCATCATGCCACGAGCGGGAACTTGGATAAGCGCGGGACCGGCGATATGTGGATACTCACAGTAAACGAATATAACGCTGCTCCTTTACGTAAGAAGCTTGCTTACCGCGTTTACAGACATCCATTCGTAACGTTCGTTATCGGGCCGATCTTCGTGTTCCTCTTTACATACCGATTCAACCGCAAAGGCGCAAAACGCAAAGAGCGCCTGAATACGTATTTGACTAATGCATCCGTAATTGCTTTATATGCGTTATTGACCTGGGCGGTTGGTTGGCAAGCCTTCATCTTAGTTCAGGGTCCGATATTCTTCGTCTCCGGCTTGCTGGGCGTGTGGCTGTTCTATGTTCAGCATCAATTCGAGAATTCATATTTCGAGCAAGACGAGGAATGGAACTTCGTCCAAGCTGCCGTCGAAGGAAGCTCCTATTACAAGCTTCCGAAGCTGTTGCAATGGATGACGGGCAATATCGGGTTCCATCACGTCCACCATCTAAGTCCGAAAGTGCCGAACTATCATCTGGAGAAAGCCCATCAAGCCTCTCCACCCTTGCAAAAGGCGACCACAATTACGATTGGCACGAGTTTAAAGTCGCTTCGATTCCACTTGTGGGACGAAAACAGCAAATCGTTCGTTAGCTTCCGCGATCTTCAGCGTTTGTCCGGCTAATCCCGTGCCGCTCGCCCAAGAACACAGAAAAGACCGCCTCACAAGCAGCATAATGCTGCATCTGAGGCGGCCTTGCTTCGACCTATTGCTGCTCGCCGTCGCGCTTCGCTTTCAGCCACTTCGGCGCGCCTTTGTTCTTGCGCTCGCGCTCTTGATCGCGCTTCGACTTCGTCGGCTTCACCGACTGCTTCGCTGCCGGCTTCGCAGCAGCCTGCGGCCGGCCGGCCGGGGCCGCACCGCCGATTCGCTCGCCGCGCGCCGCTCCGCCGAAGCCAGCTCCGCGCTCCCCGGCTCCACCACTGCTTCGCCCTGCTCCAGCGCTCGCTCCGCCAAAGCCCGCTCCGCGACTGCCCTGCTCCTCACCTGGATTCCACAGCTTCCCGTGAGACATCGTCTTCTCCTGCAGCTCAATACCAAGCTGCTTTCGGAATTTATCCATAATGAACAGCTGATTGCGCGTCACAATGGAAATGACCGTGCCTGGCTTGCCCATCCGGCCCGTACGGCCTGAGCGATGGACATAATGATCCGCATCCAATGCCGGATCAAGATGTACAACCAGCGGCAAATCCACAATATCGAGTCCGCGAGCCGCAACATCCGTTGCGACCAGCAATTGAAGACGACCTTCACGGAAACGAGTCAGCGTCGAAGCACGCTTCTGTTTGTCCGCATCGCCATACAGCGTCTCCACACTAAACCCTTCATAGCTCAGCTTTGCTTCATAATTGGCAATCTCATCCGTCTCGTTAATGAACAGCAGCGCAGCAGTCGGCTTCAGCATCCGAATGAGCTTCCTCGCGGTATCGGCCTTATCCCGACGTTCACATACGACAAAATAATGCTTCACCTGTTTGCCTGCGTTCTGATCCGCCGTCACGTCCACGCGCTGAGGATCCTGCATCCAGCGTGCTTCCACATCGACCATTGCCTGCGGCCTTGTTGCCGAGAAGAACGCAATCTGCCGGTCGCGAACCATGCCCCGCAGCAGCGTTTCCACCTCGACAGTCGAGCCCAAATTAAACACTTGATCCGCTTCATCGATAATGACGAGCCGGATATGATGCAGCTTTAGCTTGCCGGACTTCACAATTTCATGAATACGTCCCGGCGTACCAATAACAACATGGGGATGCTGGCGCAGCTTCTCGACCTGACGCTGCATCGATGCGCCTCCAATGAGCTGCTGCGTCTTCACGCCAATCGCTTCACCGTAGATTTCGGCAACTCTGAAAATTTGCATCGCCAGCTCCTGCGTCGGCGCAAGCACCATGACCTGCACATCCTGTTTGGTCACATCCACACGCTGAAGCGCGGGCAGCATATACGCAAGCGTTTTACCGGTCCCGGTCTGTGATTTGGCAGATACATCATGCCCTGCTAACAGAACCGGTATGGTTGCCGATTGTACCGGCGTCGGTTTCTCGATTTGATTCGAAATCAGTGTTTCTACCAGCTGCGGATACAGCTGCAATGTTTCCCATGTCACGTTCATCAAACTCCTCATCTGCTTGCTATCCTATTTCCGATTCAACCAGCGCCCTGCGAGCCTGTCTGCCAAACGCGGAAATAATCCATAAATCCGAATACCGATGGATGCCGATCGCGGCAAGTCCACTTCCGGCTTTCTCCGTTTCATCACTTGCACAATCACTTCCGCCACACGCGCCGGCTTCAGCATGAAGCCTTGTACTTTGCTCGCATAATGGCCTTGCGGGTCTGCTATATGTAGAAAAGGGGTATCGATCGGCCCCGGATTAATCGCCGATACATAAATATTCATCGAAGCAAATTCCGATCGCATCGCATTAGTCAGCCCAAGAACGGCATGTTTGGTTGCCGCATAACCGGATGACTTCGATGTGCTAAGTTTCCCAGCCATAGAGGCGACATTAATAATATGGCCCCCGCCTTGCTTTTGCATAATAGGCAGCACTGCCTTGGTACATCGAATAATGCCCATATAGTTCGTATCCATCATCTCATGGAATCGCTCGATCGGAGCATCCGCAAACAGCTCAAATACCCCATAACCCGCATTGTTCAGCAGAATATCGATCCGGCCAAAGTCCTTCGCGATTTGCTGCACCACGCGCTCAACCTCATCATTGTTGGTTACGTCCATCCTATAGCAGCCATTCCGGCCTCCGATCGCATCAGTGGCCTCGCGAAGCTTATCCAGCCGTCGTCCGGTAAGGATCGGAATCGCCCCGGCTGCCGCCAGCAATTTGGCCGTTTCCGCGCCAATCCCGCTCGCCGCGCCGGTAATAAGTACAATCTTCCCATGCAACATCGTGATCACCTGACTTTCAGTTTACTGCAACAGGTACAAATAGGCAAAATAGGACCGCTACTTATGGCCCTAAACACGAAAAAAAGCTCCACTGGGAGCTCGAATCGTGTTACGATGCAATTAGTACCTGGATGTCCAGCTCTCCGATTCCATCCATAATCAGCGGAATGGTTAACGCTTTCGAAGCTTTAAATTCAGTCGCCTGTGATGAAAGTACCAGCTTCGGAGGGGTAATATCGACGCGAACTCCTTGATTGAAGAGCATCGTGCTGGCATTACCGCTAATCATGTTGCCAAGCTCCGATATTGCGCTTTTGCCCATCTCATCCATTTCCGAAATCACATATCCGCCCATCATAGCCGACACCATTTTCAAAGCTACTTCTTCACTTAATCCAAATACAATATCACCGTTCATTTGACCGTTTATACCAATTTGTATCCAAATATAATCATGAGTGAATTTAACTTCTTTCACACCGAGCTGACCAGTGGAAGGCCGAATTTGGATGACTTGTTCGATGACTATTTTAGCGGACTCTAAGAAGGGATTAATATATTCAGCCTTCATCGTGAGGTAGCGCCCCTTTTCGACTTGATTCGATGGCATTCGTCTTTACCAATGATTATACAAGAATTGTTAGGTCAAGTATACTACTCAATTCGAGCTAAAGTTTAAAGATTTGTAGAAATGCGTCGAACAAGAGTCTCAGGGAGGATAACCGTGCCGAATGTATGGACTCATTTTCTATTCGGGCAGCAATGCCTGCAAGTGCTTGGTGAACAGCATCTAATTGCTGCGCCGCACCGAAAAAATATGTTTAATATGGGCTGTCAGGGCCCGGATTTTCTATTCTATCATCACTTCCTGCCTTGGCAGAGAGGGAAAACGATGAGTCAGCTCGGGAGCGAGATGCATCAATTCCACTGCGGCCCCGTTCTTCTGGACTTATTGGATGCTCTGGATAGTACATCTGATGCAGATGCTGCGGCGAGAGACGATGCGCTTGTCTATACGCTGGGTTTTGTGCTGCATCATTTATTGGATCGTGTCATGCATCCTTATGTCTTTAGCCGTTCCGGCTCTCGCAAATGGGATCATCAACGCTTTGAAGTCATCATGGATACACTTATTGTTCGCAAGCTGCTTGGGGCGGAAACGTGGAAGACTGAGGTATGGCGCGAAATTAACAATAAAGGGGAGCTGCCCGCTTCCGTCGTGGATGCGTTCGAGCAGATTGCTGCAGTTCATTATCCGAAGCTTGCACCTCTAATACGCCGTGAATACTGGACCGGCGCCATGCGTGACATGATTGCGGCGCAGCGGTTATTCTATGATCCTACCGGGATCAGACGTTTGCTTACGTTTGGTCAAATCGAACCTTTCGTCTATAAACGCGATCCTTTGCAACTAGATATATTAAACGAGTCCCACGCGCCTTGGCTGGACCCGGTCGATGGGCATACGCTGCATACGGAAAGCGTATGGGATTTGTGGGATGTTGCTTTGGCAGAAGCGACAACGGTCATAAGGGCTATTCTGGCATGGCTTCGAGAGCAAGACCCGCTGGCGCCGATTCTTGGCAGCAGTGAAATTCCTTCCCCCTCCAAACATCAGCTCCGAGAAGCGGTCGTTCAATTGATAGCCAACCGCTCCTACGAAACAGGACTTTCTTGTGACTGTGGGGCATCCATTCAATTCGAAGATCCGATCTGGTCGACGATCTGATCTTAAGATACTTGATTGATCTTCATCCGGCGATAACGAAGGCGAATCAATCTTAAGCGATCATAGATCAGATCAAGTGATTTCCCCTTGCCTTGCACCGCTTCTTCACCATACACACGCTGCAGCACCGGCTTCAGATAGCGGTCACCAACAGCAATCATCGCATCCCAGACAAGCTGCTGCTCCGACTCCGGCATCGATTCCAGCTCTCGCTCGATAAGCGGCTCTATATCGTACCCTTCTGTCTCCAGCTTCTCAATGCGTTCCATGAGATCTCTGCGAGGCAGATCGGTCTGAGCGAGCAGCCCCTCTAAGGAGTTGCCCTCCGCTATTCCGCGAAGCAGCTTCTGCTTCTCCTGCTGGCGATCCATCTGCGATTTATACTTATTTTCCTTCTGCTTATACACCCACTTAATGTAGACCTTAGGATCAATTGCCGTAGATACCCAGTCCAGCGGAAAGCTTCTTTCGCGCTCAAAGGTCCGCGTAATGGCAAGCACTTCTTCCGCATATGCAGCCTGCTTCGTCTCGCCCCATCCGGGTATTTGCAGAAGCTCTTCAGGCTGATGCGGTACAAAACTGCTGATCATCCAGAGCATCCGATTGGATGCGATGAGATAAGCCGATTTCTTTCCCTCCACCGCTTTCAAGCGGCGCCATTCGCGAAGTGCTTCGAACAGAACGGGATCGGTGTTCATTTCCCCATAACATTGAATCATCGAATACAAACTGCCCAGCCCATCCTGACCGCGGCGTTCCTCCAGCATCCCATCAATCAAAGGCGTATAGCCTTCACCCATCTGAACGGCGATGCCATGGCGGAATGCCGTCATCATTTCTTCCCACGAGCTGCCTTCAAACCAAACGGCTTGCTGCTCATCTTGCCCGTTTGCATACGACTCCGTCCAAATAACCGACCATACACCGTTCTGCTCGCAAATGGACAACTGTGCTTGTTCGGCACGGCTGCCTTGTCCTGCTTTCTCAAATGTGTTCAAAAATACGACCTGCATGCAGGTCCACCTCCACCCGAAAATGTGTTTGATCAAACGCCGAAACACCGGAAAACACAAAAAAGCACCTCTAACGCCATAGATATGGCGAAAGAGGTGCTTCCTCACGATGCAACGATTTGATTGCCCAAATCATAGCATAGCCGACTAAGCATGACAAGAGTCAATTTTCCAATTCATGGCTGTGAGCCTGATTGCCCCGCCGCAGAAAGGAATGCTATGATAGATGCAGAATAAAGGAGGAACTCGAAATGCTGCTGCCTGATTATGATTTTATGTCCGATACAACGGAGCAAACAACAACCCGCTTCGTTACTTTTATAACGCCGAACCTGAAGCGGTTCGATCTGGCTATTATGACTACCAACCGGTTCTACGGCAAGAAGCTGATCACAGAATTGCAAAGCGGAAAGACTGCGATCGTCGGTCAAGACGATTTGGACGAAGAGGGCTACCTGGAATTCACGTTTAAATTGACGGAAGAAGAGGCCGCCGATCTTAAACAATTTTTAGAATTTGTGGTGGGAACGGTGCATTTTACCGACTGACCTCGGGTACACTGTAACGGTCATGAAGAAAGGGCTACCGCCTTTTCTTTTATTTAAACCAATAGCCGCCGCAGGAGGAATCTGCATGTTTATGAAAGAAAACCGTCAGCCCTATACAGATTTGAAGTCGGTCGAATCTCAGCGAAACGATCTCAATGCACAAGAGTTTCCCGATGGACCGTATGGTTCGAAGATTGTGTCCGAATCGCTTAGCAAAGGCAAACCGTGGCGAGTCGATCAACGGCCGCCGAATCGGTTTGATTACGAGAACCGCGAGCTGCATGCAGGCATATACCGTGACTACCCCGGTGAGGACGTTTATCCCGATGCAATGGATGAGCCTTAATCACTCTCACAATGAAAACCCGCCAGAGAAGGAAGCACTCTCCTCCTCTGGCGGGTTTTCGCACTTCAATCCTCTTCCATCAGTGAACCCTCGGAAATCGTTCCTTCACGAACAGAAACACGGAAGGTCTTCACCTCAAATGGTGCAAGCACAACGTTGCAAGTGATGCCGAGCATCGGAATCTCCACTTCCGTCTCCCGTGGACTTCCGGTTGGCTCGAACAGGCGAAGCACATAATCATCACTGCGTTCCATTTGCTTGAAGGCTCCCAGTTGAACGACATCATCCTTCAATATAACGAGCGGTTTTATTTTCTCTCCGCGGCCGGATGGGAAGAAAGACAACGCGTAAGGGGCTTCATTACGCTGAACCGCCTCACGATCAATGGCGTTAAGACGCTCATTCGCGGCACCGCCGTTCAGCCAGTACGTAAACTCCCGTTCCCCTTGATCAATGCGCGGTGAGAAACGATCCTGCACAATAAGCGGGCGATCCATAATCGGGTGAGTCGTGTAGCCTGGGCTGCGCAGCAGCGTTGGACGAATTGCACCATCTCTGAAGTCTGAACCATAGGTCCCATTATTAATTAAGGTCAAGGCAGCCTTCTGCTGTGCCGAATGAGCAGCGGTCCACTTCTGCGCCACAGCTTCTTGTCCTGTCGTATCCAGCGTCTGCACACCATACACCGTTTGACCGATATACGCAGCATCCGAGAACATCGTTGGAATGGACAGCTTCAGCATCTTGTCCTTTTCATTCCAGAACACCCGTACATGCACTTCGAGCTCGCTGCCCTGTTTAGGGAGTTTGTACGTAAGAACCAGTTTGGAATTCTGATAAGCAAGAACAGCTTCAACTACAGTTCGCACAGCTCCGTCTTCGACAACCCGAACGGATGGCAGCAATGCATGACGCAATCCGGAGAAATCAGAGCCTGCTCCCTTATCCATCAGCTGAAACGAACCGATATCCGGCTCAAACCGGTTCGTGTCCATCCGCCATGGATCCTCATTATCAGCGACAACGACCGGCTGGAATGCACGTTCCTTCACATACGAAACACCATCTACCAGATAAGCATCAAGCAAGCCTGTACTTGTATTGATAACAGCTTCCATTCGACCGTTCGAGAAACGAATCGCATGCTTGTCGACTTCAAGCTGCGGCTGCGGTTTGGCAGGGAGCATCTCAATTCGGCAATCGAAGCGATTCATCGAAGAAGGCGCGAGCTCCGCATAGAACACGGCACGTTTCCGCCAATCCAGATTAATATTGCTGTGCTCCTTCTCAGGCTGAGAAGGAACTCTCTTGCCGTCTTGATAAACAACGGGCATCGAGAATTCGTCCTTCCAGTTCTGGTCCGCCAGCATAAACTCGCAAGCAAACACACCGGCTACCGGGAATGGATGCGGGTTATAGATGAGAATCGGATATTCGCCTTCCTCTGCCTTCGGTTGTCCGGCTGCTAATGCGAAGAAGGCTCTCGCCTTCAGTCTCGAGACGATTTCAAGTCCATGTCCGAGCAGACGCAGGGATGCATCCTCGGCAGGCTGTACCGATGAGCCCGGTAATATATCATGGAACTGAGCAGTGAGCAGATCATAGGTTGCCTGCTGCAATTCCTCTCTTGGATAGGTAAGTTTGCCGGCAATTGCAGCGGCAGAGAGCATTCTCTCCGTTACATAGAGCTCATTCTCGAGCAAACGATGCTTCTGCTTAATTCGAATGATGGACGTATAACAGCCGACAAACCTTGGATTCAAATCATTCGCATGACTCGGCAATTCTGCCGCCTGCACAGCCAGCTCTGCAAAATATTGCTCCGGAGATGAATGTACGATTTGAACATCGCTCCGCGTTTCCATCAGCTTGCCGATTTCGTCTAAATCGACGCGGGAAGGGCCGCCTCCATGATTGCCAACCCCCCATAACATCAGGCCAAGCGGCTTGCCTTCATGGCTGCTGAGCCAGTTCTCGATGGACTTACGCGCTTGACCCATAAGGGTATTATAGAAATAAGTCTGATGAGCCATCACCTCGGAGCCGTCAAATCCGATCCATCGAAATTCCCGCTCCGGGCCAACCGTATGATCATCGGGACGCATAAACAGATAAGAATCGTAACCGGCTTTGCGCATGAGCTGCACTAAACCGCGGGAATGTCCGAAAGAATCGAAGTTGATTGCCGTAGTCGGCCTTGCGCCGAATTTCTCTGAGAAATAAACTCTGCCATGCAGCATCTGCCTGACGATCGATTCCCCTGAAGGCATATTGCAGTCCGGCTGAAGATACCATCCGCCCATGATATTCCACTTGCCTAGGCGCACCAGCTCTTGAATTTCCTCGAACAATTCAAACTCATATTCCTCTATCCATTTGTAGAGAATCACTTCATTATGATTGAAAACATACCCATCGTATTCCCTGCAAAATTCAGCGGCGGCGCGAAACGTAGAAACTGCAGCGGCAGCGCCCTCTTCCCACTCCCACTGCCATACGGGATCCAAATGCGCATTGCTTAGCAAGTGAAGCTTGGCCATCCGTTCATCCTCCCAGATCGATCGTACCGATGTTTGTTAGAAACAAATAATGTTCCTTTCAAACTTACGATACCTTACAATGGCAAACTTGTATATAACAAAAAAACAATCCTACGGCTACTAACAGCCACGTAGGATTGCTTGTTCTTCATTCCATTTCATTGCGAATGCTTATTGTGCTGCAAATCCGCTCTTTAACGCTCTGGCTATCGTCACATTACGTTTGGCTTGATGTTCGGCAGCAGCGCGAACGTCTTCCTTCATTGCTCCATCTTGATCTACGGATACACTCGTGCCATAAGGATTTCCTCCCGCAACAAATACGGATGGATCTGTAAATCCGGGAGCGACCACGATCGCACCCCAGTGGTACATGGACGTGTACAACTGAAGAATGGTTTGTTCTTGTCCACCATGCGGATTCTGAGCAGAAGTCATGGCGCTCACGACTTTATTCACTGTTTTACCTTGGAACCATAGTCCGCCGGTTGTATCGAGGAACTGTTTCATTTGGGCCGGAAGATTACCGAAGCGAGTCGGCATACTAAAGATAATAACATCCGCCCATTCCACGTCCTCAAGTGTCACAGTCGGGACATCTTTGGTTGCTTCAAGATGACTTTTCCAGGCTGGGTTCGTATCAATGACGGACTGAGGCGCTGTTTCCGGTACTTTTACAATTCTCACATCTGCCCCGGCTTGACGCCCACCTTCAGCCGCCCATTGCGCTAACTGATAGTTAGTTCCATTCGAACTATAATAAATAATGGCTACATTCACTTTTGTTGATGTCATTGGTGTGGTCCCCTTATTAAATAATTTCTGCAAAAAACTCATTGTAGTATCCCTCCAAATTACGTTACTCTATTCAAGCCTTGCTATCCGACTTACAATTATTGCTGAGCAGGCTTCACTGTTCTAAGATAATGCACATAATCGATGCTACTCTGAACTAATCGTTCATTCGTAACGTCTGAAGTATCATTCAGCGAGAAGTGAGGCAGATAAGTAGCACTGATAAACTCAGTCAGCGCCTCTATCGGACGCAGTATTTCTTGCAGTGTAAAGCGATTGAACCCGGTTGGTTGAAATGACTCTGCAGTGCCATAAGTCGAAATAGCTACGCCAATTTCTTTACCTGCCGTTTTGGTGGCATTTGGTCCATAAGCCCAGTTATAAAGCAATACCTTATCGAACCATTTCTTCAATAACGGCGGTGAGCTGTACCAGTACAGGGGATATTGAAAAATAATCCGATCATGCGCTTCAACCAACTTCTGCTCCTTCGGAACATCGATAATCTCGTCAGGATACTCCTTGTATAACTCATGAATCGTAATATCACCTTCGTCTTGAACGGCCTTCAACCAAGCTTTATTCCAGTTGGAGGCTTCAATGTTCGGATGTGTAACGATGATCAAAGTTTTCATTATTGGGTTCATCTCCTTGTTGTATCTTGGTACTTCTACCTATTGAAAGATAGTTAAATGATTGAAGTTTAATCATTTCCTTAATTGAAGAATTCCCGCGCGATCTGCTGCATCTTCACAGCAATATTTTCGCTCGGCTGATTGTTCATGTTGCTATTCTATCTTTTAGTAGATAGCCTGTCAATATCCAAATCCTCTCACTTAGCAAACACGATTCAACAAAAAAGCAATCCGCTCGGCTAACTTCGCCCAGCAGGATTGCTTCACTTCCATACATTATGAACGATAAAGCTGTGTTTCGTCTGTCTTCTCCGGCAGCCATACTTTCATTTGGCCGGCATCCCGATTATCCCACGCATAATAAGGAATCGCCTTGAACTTTTGATCACCGCTCGGTTCTTCGGCATATACGGCTAAGACACCTTGCAGCAACTCCGGCTCATATACGGTACGGAACCGGGTAGCGACCGTTACGCGTAGTGCCTCATAGCTCGCATTATCGATCTCTTCTATACAATAGACGAGCGGTCCGCGTTGCAGTGCGACTTTCCCCTCATTGGCCAAGACTAGCGGATGCGAGTAAACCCGCTCGATCTGCATCGTCAACTCAAGCGTAATTTCGTCACCGGGCTTCCATTCGCGTTGCAAACGAACATAGCCTTTCACGATTTGAGCATCAGCGATTTCCAGATCCCCGACCGACAAACGGTAGGATTTGCACCATGCCGGGATACGCAGTTGAATGCCGTACGCTCCTGCTTCTCCATCTTCCACGCGCAGCTTGATTCGACCATTCCATGGATACTCCGTCACTTGACGCAGCGTAATTGAGCCAGCTTGCAAGTGAAGTTGGCCGGTTCCCTCCACGAATTGATTGACGATAATGTCATTGCCTCGGGTCGCATAGACATACCCGCCGATGGACGGAATGAACCGTGCGATCTGCGTCGGACAGCAAGAGCAGTCGTACCAAGGTACTCGGTGATGCGTCCCGTCAGATTCCAGCGGATTGACATAGAAGAACTTGTCGCCGGACAAGGATACGCCGGCAATCGAACCGTTATACATCGCCCGCTCGACGATGTCTGCGTATTTCGAATCGCCATGCAGCAAATTCATGCGATGGTTCCACATCACCATCCCGATCGATGCGCAAGTTTCGCAATAGGCGCTGTCGTTAGGCAAATCATAATCTGCGGTAAACCCTTCATTATGGCGAGAAGGGCCAATACCGCCTGTTACATACATATTCCGGTCGACGACGTTAGACCAAATACGATTCAGTGCCTCTATGTAACCTTGATCTCCGTTTAGCATGGCAGCGTCCGTCATCCCTGCATACATGTACATCGCACGTACGGCATGACCGGTTACAATCGATATGTCCCGTACAGGCACGTCATCCTGCGAATAAGCGGCGCCCCAATCCGAACGATCCCAGCTGTAGCCGACACCATGGCCGTGACCGCGTTCTTCCAACAGCCAATAAGCCAGCTTCCAGTAGCGCTCTTCTCCTGTTTCGACGTACAGCTTCACAAGGGCCAACTCGATTTCTTGGTGACCCGGAACCCAGTGGCGCTTTCCCGGTCCAAACAAAGAATCGATATGATCAGCTACCCGGATCGCAACATCGAGGAACAATCTTTTGCCAGTGGCCTGTTTATAAGCAATAGCTGCTTCGATCATGTGGCCGGCACAGTACTCCTCATGCTTATTCATGTCCGTCCATTTCTTCTCCGGTTCGGCAAGTGTAAAATAGGTTTGCAAATAACCGTCTTCTTGCTGCGCCGCGGCGATCAGCTCGATAATCCGATCAGCTTGCGCTTCCATCTCCTCATCGTGCTCAATCAAGAGGGAATAAGCGATCCCTTCCAACACTTTATAAACATCGGAATCATTATAGAAAATCCCTACAAAGCCGCCTTCCTCAAGGCCTCCGGCTTTGGCGAAATTCGATATTCTGCCTGTAGCCTCGCACTGGGCCAGACATGCTGTAATCGTCGATTTCTGTGTCGCCTTAATCCGATTGCTCCAGAAACGATCCTCGATGGAAACGTTCGTGAACGGAATTGCTGTCAACGTTTGGTACGGTAACGCTAACTCTTTCAGTACTGTCATACCGGCTACGACTCCTTCGATTCAGGTAGTGGATTTGGTTAGCGAGGGATTCATGCCGGCTGTTCGATTAGCCCTTCATCCCCGTCAGTGAGATCCCTTGTACAAAGTAGCGCTGCGTAAACAAGAAAACGAGCAGCACCGGAAAAATAACGAGCAGCGACGCGCCCATCTGAAGCGGCCAATTCGTCGTATATTGGTTTCGGAATACAGACAACCCTACCTCAAGCGTACGCATCTCAACCGTATTCGTGACGAGCATTGGCCATAAGAAATCGGTCCAAACTCCCATGAACGTAAACACCGACAACGTGGCAATCGCCGGCTGCGACAAGGGGAGAATGATGTTCCAGTAAATCCGAAACTCGCTGCAGCCATCGATTCGCGCCGCATCCTCGGTTTCCTTGGGCAGGCTGTGGAAGAACTGCTTGAGCAGGAAGATCCCATATGCGCTGCTGAGGAAAGGAATAATCTGAGCGGCATAGGTATCCAGCCAGTGGAATTTATAAATCATGACATAAGTCGGGATCGTCGTGACCTGCGAAGGTATCATCATGGTCGCGAGGAACAGAACAAAGATTGCGTTGCTTCCTTTAAACGGAAGCCTTGCGAAGGCGTAAGCAGCCAACGAACAGAATATCACCTGTCCGATAACAACGCTCATCGTTACGAAGACTGTATTGTAGAGAAACCGCAAGAAAGGTGCCGCTTTGAAAATGCTCATATAGTTCTCGAACAACCAACTGCTCGGAATGAATTTCGGCGGAAACTCAAACACGGAATATTCCGGTTTCAGCGACGTGGAAATCATCCATAGAAACGGAACCAGCATCGTTAAACTGACGATTCCCAGTACGACGTACGTGAAGATGTCTGCGAACAGCTGCCCTGGTTTTGCTATTTTGCTGCTATTACCCCTGCTTGTCATCGTGGCCATCGGTTTATCCTCCCTCCCGGCTTAATGCTCATAATTAAATTTCTTCATGAATTTCACTTGAATGATCGTAATGATGAAAATAATCGAGAACAGCAGCCATGATTGTGCGGATGCATACCCCATATTGAACACTCGGAAAGCTTGCTCATAAATGTGATACACCACCACATCCGTCGAGCCGACCGGCCCGCCTTCTGTCAGCATGTAGATAACCGTAAACGCCTGGAACGAACCGATAATGGTCGTCACTGTGAGGAAGAAGACCGTCGGCATGAGCAGTGGAAGCGTGATTGACCAGAAAATGCGCCATTTATTCGCTCCGTCGATACGTGCTGCTTCATATAAGTGCTCGGGGATGCCCTGCAGTCCGGCCAGGAAGATGATCATTTGGTAGCCGATCCCTTTCCAGACGGTTACAATAATGACGGCGATCATGGCCCATTTAGGATCCATCAGCCACTTGGGACCTTCGATGCCTATCTTGCCTAGCAAATAATTTAACAGCCCGAACTCCGGCTGTAATATCCATTGCCATACCATCGCGATTGCTACCGTCGAGGACACAACCGGCAGGAAGAAGAACGAACGAAACCAATACACGCCCTTCATTTTGCGATTCAGCACAAGCGCCACGAGCAGGGAGACCGCAATTCCCGTTGGGACACTCCCGAATACAAAATAAAACGTGTTAACCATCGCATGCCAGAAGTCGGTATCATGGTACATCTTGATATAGTTTTTCAGCCCGACGAACGGCTTCGCCGGCTTCAGAATGCTCCACTTATGAAAGCTGAGATAGAGAGAGAATAGAATCGGAATTAAAGTAAATACGGCGAGATGAATAAAAGCAGGCAAGATGAACAAATAACCGATCGGTTTATCGTCGCCTACTGCCTGTCCCCTCAATTTCTTCCAAAAGCTAGGCTTAGCCAGCTTCTCAGACGGCACGTACGATTGGGAGGCCGATTCCACTGCTGTTTCCTCCTTCTTAGCCGCATAACAGAAATCGGGGGAGCGGAATTTCTCCAATCCCCCGACCTGCGCAGCTTATAAGTTATTCGTCTTTAATGATGGCATCGATCTTCGGTACAGCGGCATCCATGGCTTCTTTCACAGAGATGCCGTTTACGACAACCTGCTCCAGCGCTTTATCGATTTGTGTTTCGATTTCGGCCCATTTCGGATGGATCGAGCCCCATGGCTGACGTGCATATTGCACTTCGTCTACGAACACTTGCTCAATCGGCTTGTCCTTCGCATACTCTTCTTGCACCGATTTCACTGCGGACAATTCCAGCCCCGATTCAACGCGGCCCTTCTGGCCTTCAACCGACTCGGACATGAATTTCGCGAGCTTGTAAGCTGCTTCCTGATGCTTCGTTGAAGAAGCTACGCCCCAGCCCGCTTCATACATAACGGAAACACGCTCTTTATTGCGAGGCAGACCTACGACGCCCAGCTTACTGATATCAAATTTGCCGGATTCTACCGTATCGTTGATACCAAGAAGCGTCCAGTGACCGGAAACTTGCATCGCGACTTTACCGGATTGGAACCACAGATCGCCAAACGCTTTCTTCACCGATGGTGTCGGGGAAACCTGCTGCTTCACAAGATCCGTATACATCTGCCAAGCTTCAACCGTAGCCGGGCTGTTCAGATAACCATCAGCGGTTGTGCCGTCCTTATCGAGCACGTCCGAACCATTTTGCCATACGAATGGAACGGATTTGTAGAAGTAAGGGTCAGCGGACATGCCGTAAATATCGGTTTTGCCATCGCCGTCCTCATCCTTAGTCAGCTTCTTAGCCGTATCCAGGAAGTCCTGCCAGGTCCAGTTATCCTTCGGATAAGCTACACCCGCTTTATCAAACACCTCTTTGTTGTAATACACGACCATTGGGGTGAAACCACGTGGGAACTCATACAGCTTGTCGCCGCGAACGCCGATATTATAAACGTTCTCGAACCACACATCTTTATTGAATTCAGTATCATTTTGCGTAAATGGAGCCAGGTCAAGCAATGCATTATTGTCGATAAATTGCGGCAGTAATACAGAGTCAATCAGGAATACGTCCGGCGCATTGCCGGCTGCGATGGAAGACAGCAGCTTCTGCGTTGCGTCATCGCCTGGAATCGGTTCATATTTGACAGTAATATTCGGATTTTTCTTCATAAACGCATCGATCGCTGCTTGTTCGGCTTTCGCTTCTTCTACAGCCGCGCCGGATGAAACACGCAGCTCGAATTTCTCTTGCGAATCTGCATTCGTTGCATTTGCATTCGTTGTTGCTGCATTCGAATCTGTGCTGGACGTATTTGCGTTCTCAGCATTGTTGCTTCCACAGCCGGCAAGCAGCGTCGTGGCCCCTACTACCGATGCCAACATATAACCTTTCCACTTCTCCATCTACTTTCACTCCCCTTGTATAATGAAATTCTGTTTTATACAAACGCAATCTCGTCGAACAGAATCGTAAAGTTCCCTCCGCAAGAAGCGATCTGTAGCTCAAGTTGGCTAAGCTCATTCAGGTCGGGAAGACCTGCACGGCTTTGCACCCAACCGGTTTGTTCACCGGTAAGCGGGATACGGATGTTGGACCAGCCGCTTCTGGCCTCAGAAGCAATCTGCGTCCATTCAAAGAGCGGGCGAGCAGACACCCATTGCACATATCGGCTGTCATCCTGCTTCAGTCTTACGGTAAATGCGGATGACGGAAATCCGCCCCACGTTTCATGCGAGAACTTGATCCAGAAGCTGAGTTCGCTGTCGTTCTGCGACAAAACTTGGGCAGCCGTCTCGGTCGGAATCGGAAGCTGCAGTCTCACAAGCGACGATGTTGCTTGCAGCTGCAAGGCTTGTCCCTCGCCCGAGAGCGTCTGATCGTCGCTCCTAGTGATAACGGCCGAATGATTCGGAACGACACCGGTCAGAATCGCTTGATTCACCTCTATGCGATGCTTGATTTGTTCTGACGCATGCAGCACATTCAGATCGATCCAGTCCAGATCCGCCGTACCGCTAGTACCAATGACGGTCAAGCCTACACGATAGAAACCGGCCTGCTCATAGAAATGCTCAACCTTCGCTGTTTCCTTAATCGTTCCGTCTCCCATATCCCAGCGATAGGTCAACTGGCTGCCACCTGATGCATCCCGACTTGCGGAGGCATCGAATTGGACGGCATATTGCGCGCGCGGCCGCTCCGTTAACAGAGCTGCCTTGGCAATAGGAGGCTCTCCGTCTGCTTCACCTACGATCACATCTGACACATTGATGTCTTGATAGATGTCTCCGCTGCCGTTACCGGTGATACGGTTCCCGGCAATGTACAGCTGCTTCGCATGCTTCATATAAATGCCGTAGGTGTCGTTGTCGGTTATTTCATTTTGTTCGATAATCCAGTGACTGGTTTCGTAGCCTTCCTTATAACCTATTGCGAGGCCAACGCTCTTATTGTTGTGAATCCGATTGCGTCTCATAGTGAAATGACTGCTGGATCCGTTCACGACTGCAATCCCTGCATTACCGAATTTCTCAGGTGCATTTGCGATTCTTAAACCGTTATAAGCCGCTTCATTCTCGATTAGCACCGCATGGCAGGAGCCGCCAAGCCAGAATCCATAGCTCGAATGGTTGCCCTTATTGCGAACGAAGACGTTGTCCGGATCCCAGACTTCCCAAGCGTTATTGTGAGCATAAGACGCATCATTGCCTTCAAAATAGTTGCCGGTGCTGACAAATCCGTTCAGGGAACGGATGAATACGCCGTCTCCGCCATATGTAAAGTCATTGTTCAGAATCCTGTTATCGTTAGAGCCGCTTTCGATCAGCACGGAGGTCGAGTCTCGTGCATGTACCTCACCGGGGGCGATTCGAATTCCGTAGCTCATCACATTACCGTCAATTTCGTTATGAGATGAACCCCATAGCTTCAGGCAGACGTTCGTGCAATGGGAGAAGATGTTGCCTGTAATCCGATTGCGGTCGGCATATTTTAGATCCAGGCCGTTCCACACTCGGTTGCCTCTGTTTCCGGCGATTACGCTGTCCGAGACACGTTCCAGCATCAACGCGCCTACAGACTCCCCATCACCCCAGCCATAGTCAGGGTCCGTGTAATTATCCGAGAGGTCATTGTTTTCGATTACCCAGCCGGAACCGTTCGTTATTTTCATACCGGTCTTGAATCCATGCAGCTCCAAGCCTTTGACCGTTACTCCGTCATAACCGTTGGAATAAAGCCCTGTACAGTCGTAGGAATGAATGTTGCCGATTTTGCCGCGTCCGCGAATGATGGCTCCGTTGCCGTCAACCGTGACGCCGTTTGCAGCGATAATCAAGCCTTTACTGTTTGGAAAGCTATATTCACCCGGCTCGAAAACAACGTCTTCGGTAATAATCATGCCGGCATATGGCTGAATTACTTTCGTCATCTTGTGATTTACGCCCCCGTTTCTGGAGTGAAATAATCGCTATCGTACCGATCGAATGCCTGCTGCTATCCCTTCAGAGGCGCCGTCGTTTCACGCTCAATTACGTTCCCTCTTACTAGCTGCTTCGCCGTTTTCCCATCCGGCATATGGCCGGTCGTGATCATTTCGCAAAGCACTTTGCCTGCGATAAACCCGACTTCGAACATCGGCAGCGAAATGGTTGTCAATCTTGGCCGTGCATATCTCGCAATCGTCCGATCATCGTAGCCCATGACCGAAACATCTTCCGGAACACGAAGACCACATTCTCTCGCGGCATCGATTATGCCGATAGCCATCATGTCGTTCGCTGCAAATACGGCTGTTGGCGGATCTTCGGAGCGGAAGAGCTCAAGTGCCAGTTGGTAGCCGCTGTCCTCGAACCAATCGCCGTGCTTCACGTATTCGGAGCGGAACGGGATTTGATTCTGATTGAGCGCTTCCTTATAGCCATTCAATCGGCGGATACTGGAATACCAATCCTCAGGTCCGTTTATGTAGGCAATCTTACGATGATTCAGGTTAATCAAGTAGTCAGTCGCATCAAGCCCTCCGGCAAAATCGTCCGTACACACGATGCTGACAGGCTCCTCGGCACTGCTATATCGGTTGATGAGCACGAAAGGCAGCTTAGTGGTAGGCACTTCGGCAAGTGCATCAAGCGTGGAATCCGCCAGAATAACGCCATCCATCTGCATATCCGCGAAGTAATCGATGGCGGACTGCTCATTCTCCGAATCATGATGCACATTCCAGACCAGCATGCTGAACCCGCTCTCACGCAGCGCATGTTCGACGCCCTTGGCAATCATGCCGCTCAATTCATCGGATACATCGTCCGTGATCAATCCGATCATCGAGGAGGACTTCTGTCTGAAATTGCGTGCCAGTAAATTCGGGCGGTAGCCCATCTCTTCTGCAATCCGCTGAATGCGTTCACGAGAATTGCGGCTAATCTTGTCGTTGTCGGCAAGTGCCCGAGAGACCGTAGCCGCGGACATGCCTGCCGCTTTGGCAATATCGTATATGCTTACCACTGGCTTCACCCCTCTCATGGTTCATTTATTCCAATAGTTTGCAATCGATTGCAAAACTTCACAAGTTCACCTGCAAACGTTTACACTTCCTGTCTAGAAGTTATTGTAATCGATTGCATTAATTCCTGCAACGGTTATTTTGCAATCGATTGCAAAAAGATTATAGAGTGGGATTAACTTCGTCCCTCTACGCGAACAGGACTCCCCGTACGGATCGATTGGCGAATGGCTTCCAGCGTTGCGATCGTTTGGAATCCGTCCTCCGCATCCGGCATTGCTCGCGTCCCCTGGTGCAAGTTCCTAGCAAAATGCTCGGTATAATTAACAAACTCGCCGGCATGATGATTCACGCCTTCAAACTGAAAATAGTGATAAATATCCTCGAAGTAGTGCTCCGTCCGTTCCTTCTCGCCTTCGTACTTGATTTGCGCTTCCAGCTGAGGGTATTTGCCGATGAAGGTTCCCTTCGTTCCGTACAAGGCGACTTCAATCCAAGGGCGAGTCTGGTGCAGATGCTCTAAGCCATAGAGACCTAGCACGCGTCCGATTTTGCCGCTCCTGAATTTCAAATTGATGACGAATGTATCGTGACCCTCAAACCCGTTCGCAATCGCAATATCCGATTGGCTGCTGTACGCCGAAACCTCTTCAACATCGCCCATGTACCAGCGAATAAGGTCTACCGGATGTGAGCAGCAGGCGAACAGAAGATCAAAGCCGCCTTCTCGTGCCCATGCCCGTTCATTGTAAAACCAGCGCATATCGTGTACATACTGCGTTTCCGCGAAGCTGAGCGTACCAAGCTTGCCCGCCTCATAAGCCTCGCGCTGATGCTGCATAGGACCGAAGAAACGCGAGCTTTGCCCAACCATAAGCTGACGCTCGGGATTAGCCCGCACATAAGCAAGCACTTCTCTTGCTTCTTCCAACGAATTGACGAGCGGCTTCGTGCAAAGCACATGTTTGCCCGCTTCAAACGATTGGCGAATATGGGTAAAATGCATTTGATCCGGCGTATAGATCGCGACAAAATCAATATCCTCGCGAGCCAGCATAGCCTCAAGGGAGCTGTAAAAGTGAGGAACTGCATATTGCCGTGCGATTGTTTCTGCCAGCTGTTCGTTCGCGTCACATACCGCGACTACCTTCAGCTCCGGATGACCGGCCAATCCCTTTACGAGTCCTTTGCCTTCGCCCAGACCAACAATCCCTATGCCGTACTGGCGGCCGATTGCTGTAAAACGTCCATGTCCTTCCATCCTTCATGCCCTCCTACTTGGGGATCTTATTTCAACGGAAGCAAGTAATCCAATATACAATCGAGCAGATAAAGTGCCGCCGGATTACGTTCAAGCCCATCAGGCTGGCTGCCGAGACCACCTTCCAACCGCAGTGTGGTCGCAATTCGAATGCCTTCTCCAATTCGCTCCTCGATCATGTATCGGTCAAGCTCAAATATTCTTGCATCCAAGCGGTCCATGATTGGCTTATGCTCGCCAAGCTTCAAACGGTCGAATACCATATCGGTTGCGAGTCCAAACAGCAGCATCGACGTATGATCCTGATGCGGAAATTTGCTCATAAGGGCATGGTCATGGAACAGCTGCAGCGATTCCCGCCAGAATGGCGCACGCTTAACAGTGAGCGGACCGTATCCTCGCTCTATGTACAGTGCCTTGCCTCCTGCCGCGACGAAGCGGTCCATCTTCTCCGTCCATCTTGAGGTAAGCAGCACTTGGACGTTATCGTTATTGCTTTCGCCGTTCTCCGACCATGTACGAATGGCAGGATGCAGACTTGCCCATTCACGGAACAATCCGTTAGCATCATCTACAGCAATTGCGGCAAGCAGGTTTTCAGATCGATCAGCCCTCGGCAGCACCCAGATTGGCCACGAGTTGGTCGCAACGATACGCCCTTCCGATTCCAGCTCTACTTGCAGCACCACCTGTAATGGTGTATGCGTTTCGGGAAGCGTCCATTCCGCAACAGCCAATTCCTTGAAGTCTCCTACTTGAAGCTTGTCGACCTCACGCGTACCTTCGTTCGCAGCTTGTCCGTCAACAATCCATGTCCAACGAAGCATAGCTGCTTGAATTGCTTCCGCTCCATAATGCGACACCGCAAGATGCGGTCTGATCGCCTCACCCGGGGCATAGTTGTTCGGATCCCATGTCGTCAATCGGTCGCCGCCATTGATCCAATTTCTGCGTGCATCCCAGGTTACCGTAATCATAGTCGCGCCATTAATTTGCCGGAAACGCTCAGGCGGCTGCTTCCACTCGCCAAAATCATCGAACACGGCGCTTGATGCAAGGCCTGAATCCTGAATCGATGTCAGCGTATAGCCATTGATGTGCGGGTACGCTCGAACTTGTTCTAGCACGGATTTGCGGTATACATACGCGCTTTCGCGTGCGTTTGCAGTAAGCTCCTCTTCCGTAAATGGCAGGGGAAGCATCGCTAATTTCTCATCCTGGCGGTGATATTGCCAGCGCGCATCTCGTGCTACAGGGTTGACGGTGGGATCGGATTTCAGCCACCATGGCCTTTCGCCTTTTCGCTGAATCACCTCACCAAGCGGCCTAAACTCATCGTAATCGCAGAACTCCCCGAATACCCATGGCTTCTTCTCCCGCCAAGGCGAAGCGAACCGGCTCAGTAAATCCGGGTAGAAATGAACGTCCGTGTAGAAATGGTAGTCGTAGAAATCGGCATATTCCTTAAGCAGGCCTCCGTAGCATTCGCCTGAACCGCTGTTGTCGCGTATGATTGCCCCATTGGTTAACCGCTTCGCCTGCTCGTACAGGTCTTTCAGAAATTCAGCGTCCGCCTCATGGTTCAGCTCACAGCCCAGTGTCCATACCCCAATCGAGGTGTAGCTGCGAATTTCCTTAATGATCGCCTCATACTGCGAGAACGCGCGCGCTTTGAACTCTTCGTTTACCTCAGGCAGCCACATCGGCAGCTCCTGCCAGATGACGAAACCAAGCTCATCAGCTAGCTCGAAATAATCGCGAACGGGCACATATAAGCAATGCTTAACCATGTTAAAGCCGCCATCCTTAAGCTGGAGCAATTCCTTGCGAATCGCCTCGCGATCCGGTATCGGTGCGACTAGATCGCCATACCAGCCCCAATGCAGGATACCTCTGAGATGAATGCGCTGGCCGTTCAATAACAACTGTTCACCTTCAATGGAACAGTACTTCATACCGAATCGATGCTCGTAACGATCTACCGCTTGGCTGTTTCGTTCGAGTGTCAATGAAAGCTTATACAGCTCTGGGTTCTCCGGGGACCACAACTTGATGTTCGCTCCGGCCGGAATCTCAATGACGCCGGTGTTATCGGCTGTTATCGGAAGCGTTACCTCGGTTGCGATCGATCCATCCGGCGCATGAAGAACAGCATGAATCGTCCATGTCCCCTCAGTGGACCCGCCTTCTAAGCGATAATTGACAGTCACCGTTTCCGTGCCCGGCAGTGTTTGAACGAATACATCCGCAAGCTCACCTACCGGAATGACACCAAGCTCAACCGGCTTCCATATCCCGCCGAAGATGACGCCTACATCCGGCAGAAATCCGGCCAGACATTGCCGCAGCGGATACTTGTCGCCTTGCTTGTACACGCGAAGAAGCAGCTCGTTCGTTCCGCCTGCGTTTAATGCTTCGCCTGTCTCGATGCGAAAGCCGCTCCATCCTCCCTCGTGCTCGCCAATCCGCTTCCCATTCAGCCATATCTCACAGAAATAATTCACACCTTCAAAGTCAAATGCCGTTCTTTGCTCATGCCAGTCGGCAGACGCCTCAAACGACAGCTTATACCATACAGCTCCGTCCGCCAGCTTGTTATCCGTCAGCACATCCCAACAGCCGGGCACTTGCGTTTCCTGCCATACGCCCGCGGCGATCGCCTCTTCAGGACTTCCATATTGATGGTCAAAATCAAACAACAGCTTCCAGTTTTCCGTCAATTTTACCGATTGCTGCAGCATGTATCACTCACCCTTTCGCCTTCGATGATCTTACGTAAAGCCGTTACTAAATCCAATCTCGCTGTTCCTTCGTACCCCTCCGATAGCCTGAGTCCCCCCAAGTTGGTAGCGGTTACAGACTAGCATGGGAGATTTTTGTCTGTCAAGCAGTCATTTCCATTCTGATTGCAAGCAAAAAAGCCGCCGAGCATCCAAATTCCTGACGCTCCGCGGCTTCTATAGACATCGCTATACCGAAAATAAATCCAAATTGAAGGTCGGATGACCTTCTAATATTTTAACGAGACCACCAAACTCAAGCTCTTCGAATTTACGTGTCGCAGCTTCGTGTTGGATCTGCCAAGAGCAAGCTGACAGTTCGCAGCGTACCGGCGCATTGAGGCGAATGGTCGCCAAATCTCGTGACAGGTGAAGCATATCAAGATCCGCTTCGATTTTACCACGAACGCCTTTAGGCAGCTTATCCAGGTTCAGCAGTACGCCTTCGATTGATTGATATTCGAGAATCAGCTTGAGCGCTGTTTTCTCGCCGATGCCTTTGACGCCGGGGTAATTGTCGCTTGTATCGCCCATGAAGCCCTTCAGGTCGATGACCTGGCTCGGCGATAGCTGCTTCTCTTCCAGAAGCAACGCCAAATCGTAGACGGCGTAATTCAGCTTACCCTTCTTCATGATGACCACTTTCACCGTTTCACTTACCAGCTGCAGCATGTCGTGGTCACCGGTCAGGACGTAGACCTCTGCTTCACCGCTTAGCTGCGTCGCTAACGTGCCGATGCAATCATCGGCTTCAAAACCGACGACACCCACGTTCTGAATGCCCATTTCCTCTACGACTTCTTTGACCAAATCAAATTGAGGAATAAGCTCGAGCGGTGCCTCGCCCCGATTTCCCTTATAATCCGCGAACTGCTCAGTTCGGAACGTCTTGCTGCCCATATCCCAACAACAAATAACATGAGTCGGTTTAAACGTATTGATCGCATCGAAAAAATATTGTATAAAGCCGTATACCGCATTCGTCGGCAGCCCAGCACTTGTTTTACGAATATAGCCCGTATAAGACGTGGCGTAGAAAGCTCTAAACAAGATCGCCATTCCGTCAACGAGCAGCACTCTGCGGTTGTTCGTTTCTTGCATCCCCATATCTCTCCCCTATAACATTTATTCGCCTCTGATGAATCTCCCGATTCGTTCAGCAGCCTCAATAAGTCGCGCTTCCTTCTCAACTAAAGCAATTCGGACATAACCTTCCCCTTGTTCGCCAAAGGCATCTCCGGGAATTACAGCAACTCCGGTCCGTTCGAGCATTTCCCGGGAAATGCGACGCGATGTCCAAGGCTCCGACAATTGCCACTGCATAGGAGGCAGCTTCGCCCAAATAAACATCGTAGCTTTAGGTGATGCAATCTCCCATCCTTGCTCACGAAGCGCCTCAATGAATACGTCACGCCTTGTCTCATAGAGAGCTCCTACCGATGGTTGATCCCCTAGCATATCCTGCTGCAGAGCAACGATTCCCGCTTCTTGAACAGGCAGAAATACACCATAATCGATATTCGCTTTCAGCTCGCGCAGCGCAGCTATCGCCTTCTGATTGCCAGCCAGGAAACCGATTCTGCATCCCGCCATATTGAAACTCTTCGATAGCGAATGAAACTCTACCGCTACTTCACTTGCTTCCGACACTTGCAGAATACTAGGAGGTCTATATCCGTCAAAAGCCATCTCCGAATAAGCTAAATCATGTACGATCAATACTCCATGACGTTTGGCATAAGAAACAGCGCGCTCGAAGAATGGGATATCCGCAACGGCCGAGACCGGATTGCTTGGATAATTGAGCAGCATAAACTTGGCTCTCTTCCATACTTCTTCGGGGATGGCATCAAAATCAGGCAGAAACCGATTCTCTGCAAGCAGCGGCATCCGATAAGGCTCCACACCAGCAACCGCAAGTCCAGCCATATAGACCGGATAACCCGGATCAGGAACCAGCGCAATATCTCCCGGATTGCACAGTGATAGAGCCAAATGTCCCAGTCCATCCTGCGAGCCCATAAGCGACAGCAGCTCATGCTCCGGATCGACTTCAATGCCGAATCGATACGCCAGCCAATCGGCTGCCTGACGGAGAAACTTCACACTCCCCTTGGAGCCTGGATATCCATAGACATCCTCACGCAGCACGGCTTCGCTTAATGCTTGCCGGATCGGCAGCGAGGGAGGCAAATCCGGACTGCCGATGCTAAGATCAATGACGTTCATCCCAAGGCGCACGGCCTCTCGTTTCCACTCAGCCACCTCGGCAAATATAGACGAGCCAAGCTCAGACAATCGATCCGCACGCCATTCTTTCGTAGTTGTCACCTGACGAGTACCTCCTTAGCTCTCTGCGCCGCTAGTTGCCCCAAACCCGATCATATTCCTCATCCTTGAAGCCTACCGTAACCGTACTGCCGTTCGTAACGACAGGCCGTTTAATCAATCTGCCGTTCGAGGCAAGAAGCTCAATCTTCTCCTGCTCCGTCATTCCCGGCAATTTATCCTTCAGTCCGAGCTCCTTGTACACTTCGCCTGAAGTGTTGAAGAACTTCTTCACATCCAGGCCGCTATTGGCAATAATCGTTTGCAGCGTCTCCACGGAAGGCGCCGTTTCAAACACATTGTGCGACTCGAGTTCATAGCCCATTCCTTTGAGCGTCTTGATTGCACTGCGGCAGGTGCCGCATTTCGGATATTCGTAGATTGTAAGCTTCTTCATGGCGTACCTCTATCTCCAGTTCATGGTTGTTATCGTAGTCGTTATAGTTTCCGAAGCTCTGACTCCAACTGCCGCAAATCCTCCGGCAGCGCCGCCTCAAACGTCATTCGCTCCTTCGTAATCGGATGCGTAAATGACAAAATCGCAGCATGCAGCGCTTGCCGCTGCAGTAAGGCTTCCAGCGAAGCTGCCACCTCCGGCGCCTCAGCTTCCTTGCCCTCGCCTGCATACCCATACAGCTTGTCCCCGAGCAGCGGACAGCCAATATGCTTCATATGCACACGAATTTGATGCGTGCGGCCTGTTTCCAGCTTAATATTCAGCTTCGTTGCAGCGCCGCTTCCGTATACCGACTCTACCTCGTAATGCGTAATCGAATCATAACCATCAGGCGTTACGACGCGCAAATGAGGATTGACTGTATCCCGATCAATCGGTTCATGAACGGTTCCCGCTTCCTCGGCTGGACTGCCGTACACGTAAGTCCGGTACCGTTTATCCACCTCACCGGCCTGAAGCTGATCCGAGAGCTGCTGGTGAATATAAGGCGTCTTCGCGATCGCGACAAGTCCTGATGTTTCCTCATCCAAGCGATGAATGGGGCGAAACCGAACGCGCTCCCCGCGCTGCTTCCAATGATAAACGACCCCGTTAGCCAGCGTCCCCGTGTAATGCCCCTGTGTGGGATGCACTACAATTCCGGGCGGCTTATTCACGATAAGCAGATCCCGATCCTCATAAACAATATCGAGCTCCATCGGCTGCGGCAAAATATCATTCGACTCTTCCTGCTCCATCCGAAGCTCGAGCAGGTCACCACTAGTCACGCGGTCATTGGTATAAACACGTTCTCCGTTAATGGTGATTCCATGCTCCGTCTGCTTCAGTCGTGACAGCAGTTTACGAGAAACGCCCATTCTGCGCTCCAGCACCTTGCGGACGATCTTGCCATTGTCCTCTTCTTCGATAACTAAGGTGAGTGGTTCATAATAGACGGCATTAGTCATTGCTCTTGGTGCGAAACACGTCCGCGCTCCTAATATATTCGGTATCCGGTACGCCGAGCTTCACATTCGCGAAACGTGCAGCCGCGAAGAAATAGTCCGACAACCGGTTCATATACGTACTTACCGGCGGGTGCACCGGTACTTCTGCCGTCAAAGTCACGATGCGCCGTTCCGCTCTTCGGCATACCGTTCTGCACACATGTAGCAGAGCAGATACTTCACTGCCCCCGGGCAAAATAAATCGCTTAATCTCCGGCGACGCCGCCGTATGCGCATCGATCCAGCTCTCCAGCCGAGCAGCTGACGCATCGGTCAGCTTCAAATCGCGTCCGCTCGGATCCGCGAAGGCCAGATCCGAGCCGCAGTCAAACAGCTCCTGCTGAATTTCTGTCAGCTCCGCAGCGAGCTCGTTCAACCCATCACGAACGGCAATCGCAGCCGCCTGACCGACAAAGCTGTTCAGTTCGTCAACCGTTCCGTAAGCTTCAACCCGGCTGTCATCCTTACGAACTCGGCCGCCTTTGACCGATGTATCTCCTTTATCTCCGGTACGTGTATATAGTTTCAAGGTGCTCACCATCCTATTTTTCGTCCCACCTCAACACCTAAATAAGTGTTACGATGTTTTGCCGAGCTCAGTAGCGGAGTGGGCGGAATCGTTGTGTAGAAGCGTCAGCGTTCGCCTTTGTCAGTCGGATTTCAACCGATAAATCAGTTACATAATCATAGAAATCCGAGGGACAACAGCGATCGTAACAATGATCCGCACGCGCAGCGACCTGTTAATCGCATTACTGTCGTGAAACGCATTTAGCTCCACTATAGCACATATGTCAGAACAGCAGACATCATTCCGACCAGTTGGCGCTCATTTCCTGCGGGCCAGTCCTCTGCTTCTTCCCATATATGGAAAGCAGTACTAGACTGAACAACAAGGCGCAGAATGACAGGCCAGCAATGATCAAATAATAGGTTTGACCGGTTACCGACTCATATAACCATCCGCCTGCGTAAGAGGCGACGATGCCGGATACGCCGAAGAACAGAAGTGCAAGCACGGTTTGGCCTGTTGCACGCCACTCCTCGGGAACAATGCGGTACAGATATTGAATGGCTGCGGTATAGAAAATCGGGAACGTAAAGATCTGCAGCACTTGCAAATAAGCCAGCATATGCGGATCTGTAATCCAAGCCGATAGGAAGAAACGCACAAAGTAGAATAGGCTGGCAAATGCGATCAGCGCAAGCTCCCTGCCCTTGCGCATCCACCAGAAGCTAAGGGCAAACACAAGAATTTCAGTCCCGGCAGCGAGGAACCATGCTTGTCCGATCAGTTCCGGGCCACCGCCCAGCGCTCGCAAATAGACACCTAGATACGTATCATTGATTCGCGATGGAACAGCCGCAATAAAGATTAGAATGAGGAACATCAGCGTTTCTCGGTGGGTGAGAAATTGTCCGAGCTTCTTCAGTTTCACCGGCTTGCTGGCAGCAGGTGCGTCCGCTAACGTGAAACATATGATGAAGCTGATCACGCCGATGACGCCGAAGAGCGGTGCCATTCCTTCAACACCGAAATACTTCATGACATAACCAACGGCCAGCGACATTACCGCATAACCCAAGGCGCCGAACGTCCGAATAGAACCATAGCTGACGCCTCTGGCTTCAGCCGTTTGGAAATTCAAGCTTTCCGTTAGGGGATCCATCGACAGTAAGAAGAAGTAGAGCAGCATCGTAAAGACGACAAGCAGTATAAAGCTGCCCGAGGCATAGAGCATGTACCCCACAATAGTGGAGCAGAAGATAAGCAGCAGCAATACTTTTCGAATTGTCTTCGTACGATCGCTAATCATTCCCCAGAGTGGGGAAGCAAAGAGGGAAACAAAGCCCCCTGTGCCAATAATAAACCCGATCTTCGTCGCAGCAAGTCCTTGAGCATCCAGATACACCGGCAGAAACGAAATAAACATAGCTAGTAATGCAAAATACAAAAAATTGAATATTCGTAAGTTAGCAGGTGATTTCATCGCAAATCTTAACTCCTCTTCAAGTTGCAAAAAAGAAAAGAAGTCCTGTACAGGACCCCTTCTCAGGTGAAAAAGCAGTGGTAAGAGTCATTACGACTGTTGCGCCCAGCTTCTTCTGAATTGCATATATTCATTTATCTTCTTATCCAGACGGCGGCTTAAGTCAATCACTTTCTCAGAGCCGAATGTCGCTTCTTCGACATAAGACTGTTCCATCTTCATGCGCAGCGCATATATTTCGTCTTCCAATCGGCGTATAGATGATGAGGACACAAGCTTAAGACCCGTTTTCGCACAAGTCATGGCCATCCCTCCTGTCATCACTCAACAAAACTTAACGACGCTTGTGCATTGCGTTTATAAAGTTTTATTAAATTATAACAAAGTCTGACAAAAATGAGTATACCTATTTTAATTTCCCTTAAGTTTCCTCACATAGTTGCCAATACGCTCTATTGCTTCCGTAATTTGGCTCACGGAAGTTGCATAGGAGCAGCGCAGATGACCTTCTCCGCCAAGTCCGAATACATCTCCTGGCACCGCCGCAACCTTCTGATCGTTCAGCAGTCCCGTAGCAAATTCCTCTGATGTCAAGCCAAGTCCGGCTATGGATGGGAATGCATAGAAGGCGCCTTGCGGCTCATGGCATTGCAATCCAATTTCCCGGAATCCTTGCACAACGAGTCGACGACGTTGGTTGTAAGATTCCACCATACGGTTCTTTTCATCCATGCCGTTGCGAAGCGCTTCAAGCGCTGCCACTTGTGACATGTTCGATGCGCACATAACCGTGTATTGATGAATCTTCAGCATAGCCGAGATCAGATCACTATGGCCGCATGCATACCCGATCCGCCAGCCCGTCATTGCAAACGACTTCGAGAAGCCGCTGACCAGAATGGTACGATCCTTCATACCCGGCATCGAAGGGAAGCTGACATGCTTCGATCCATAAGTAAGCTCGGCATAAATCTCATCGGAAATAACGATAAGATCGTTCTCCTCCACGACTTTAGCGATCGGCAGCCAATCCTCATACGTCATGATTCCGCCTGTTGGATTGCTCGGATAACAGAGGATGAGCACTTTCGAGCGAGGCGTAATCGCTGCTCGGAGCGATTCAGCCGTCAGCTTGAACTGATCCTTCGCGAAAGTTTCTACCCCGACAGGCACTCCGCCGCTTAGCGCAGTAATCGGAGAGTAGGAAATGTAACAAGGTTCAGGAACCAAGATTTCATCGCCAGGCGAAATCAATGCACGCAGTGCCAAGTCGATTGCTTCGCTTCCGCCTACAGTCACGAGAATCTCATTCGCAGGGTTATAAGCCACATCGAATTCACGATCCATGTAGATCCCGATCTCTTCGCGGAGTTCCGGTGTTCCCGCATTCGAGGTGTATTGGGTCTTGCCCATTTCAAGCGCATAGACGCATGCTTCGCGCACATGCCATGGCGTTACAAAGTCAGGCTCACCGACACCAAGTGTAATAATATCTTTACGACCGCTTGCTAAGTCAAAAAACCGACGGATACCGGAAGGTTTAATGCCTCTCACTTGCGGAGACAAATAATCAGCCATCGACGTGCGGCGCGTCAGCGTGCCGCTTTGCTTCTCTTCATCTTTTATCATAAGCAATCACCCTTTACGGTGAGACGAGAAGACGGTGGTCGTCCTCATGCTCTTCGAATATAATGCCGTCTTGCTTATATTTTTTGAGGATAAAAAAGGTCTTGGTAGAAAGTACGGCATCGATCGGGGACAGCTTATTGGATACGAAGGAAGCGACGTCTTTAAGCGTTTTCCCTTGCACCTCAACGAGCAAATCATAGGCGCCCGACATGAGATAAACCGATTTCACTTCCGGATATAAATAAATGCGTTCCGCAATGCCTTCAAAGCCGCGGCCGCGTTCTGGCGTAATTTGGACTTCAATAAGTGCGGTTACTTTCTCATCTTCAACCTTGCTCCAGTTGACAACGGTCGCATATTTGACGATGACGTGATCCTGCTCCATCTCCGCAATCGCCTGCTTCACCTCCGCCGCTGGCGCGTCCAGCATTGTCGCGATCAGTTCCGCGCTGCGTCTTGCATCTTCTTTCAGCAGTTCAAGTATTTGCATTTTCCGTTCATTCATCGTCAAACCCTCCTGATTCTTCAAATCGTCCGCAAAGCTTACAAGCCTGCGATGCGAAATAGCTATAAAGACTATATTACAACGAATCCAAGCATCCTGCAAAGTAGAAAAGCGCGGCAGCCCGCCTACTTTGACCAACTATTATCAGTCGTCAACCGGAAAATAATGCAAGAGCTGTCGCATTTCGCGGCAGCTCTTGTGTTTGACAGCTATAGGGCATGGAAATTACATATAATACGGATTGGAATTTCCCGGCCCTGGACTTTGATTGGCAGGCTGAGGCGGATGGTACTGTCCGTAAACCGGTGCGCTGCGGTAACCGCCATACCCCAGATTCAATTGCTGCAGAAACTGCTGCGTCTTCTGTGCGGTTTGTTGATTTTGCTTCAGTTGCTTGTCAATTTCTTGGCGCAGTGCACCTGAGGAGGCGCTGTACATATTGTTTTGCTCCATGATTTTATAGAGATGTCCCTGCATCTGCAGTGTGCTGTTCATTAAATTGGTGAACAACTGTCGAATTTCCTGACAGCTTGCTTCAGTGGCTGCTGTTGCATACTCGCGCACAACGCGCTTGAGGTCTGCTAAAACCGTGTAAGCCAAGTCTTCATCTGACAATATCGGCTGGGCTTGTCCTTGTTGTTGAAACATGCTGCTCCTCCTTTTAATTAATTTTGTGGCTGAGTCGGTGCCAGCTGCTGGTGCTGACTGAGCGCTTGAAGCAGCATTTGTGTATGCTGCTGATGGGTCTGAATCATTTGGATACTTGCTTGCTTTAACGCTGGTGTAGTCGCCGAAGCGGCCATGACCGCATTTTGTTTGATGAGCAAATCTTCGTTTGACAACGAATCCGCTACATACTCCAATTCTTTGGCAGTTATCGGCTGAAGCATTGTGTTCCCTCCTGAATTTCCATATCGTGCCTTACTCGAATACCATTCCCGCAATAATCATTTCCTATGTAGCCGGCTTCTCCGCTTGCAGGGGAAGAAGCCGATGTTGAAACATGTTAGGGAAGATGAACCGTCTTTACGTGATCGAAGTGCAAATATACCGCATTCCCGCCCGCTGTCGATAGTTCGATCATATTTTGATCGAGACCTTTGAGGACACCGATCTTATTCGGGTTCTCGCCGAGATCCAGAATGACGAACTCGCCGATGAGTTTCCTCAGCTGCTGATCAAACGTACGTGCCAGTGTAATTGGAGATGGTTTAAGCGGAAACTGCTCCGGGGTCAATGTGTACGGTGTCACGTTAGGATTGTAGGGAATTAAATATTTAAGATGATGCAGTGAAATAATGACGGAATGATAGACGGGTGAATAAAAGACGAAGAAATCATTCATCACGCTCGTGAGGTAGCCATGGATAGACTGATTCCCGGTGATATAAAGCTCAGAGAACATCCCTTTGGCATTCATCAGCACTTTACGATAGGAGATGGGATCATTTTGCGGTTCGAAAGGAAGTTCCGGTACATCGATTTCTTGGGCTTCACTTTTGGCAAGACGGAGCTGCTGCAAATGGATTAAAGGAACATACAGAAATTGCGTACCGTTATGAAGCACGAGAATATCTTGACCTATATCAATTAATTTACCGCGAATAGGAATTGTTTTTCCCGAAATATCAAGCTCGACATAACGGTCTAATAAAGGGTGACGATGTTTCATGAAAATCGACCTCCTTTCATCCTATTAATTGCGTTCATGCATATAGACAGCGTAGACTGGCAAGCAGTCCTGCCGGGATGACAACTTTATTCGATCGGCACCCCTAGGCCGGATCCATAGGAAGAACCCAGCCCGGGCTGCGACGACAACCTTAAATGCCAAATCGTTACCAGCTGCCATTCCCGAGATACGGTTAGGTATTTGTGTACGGAAAATAAGATACAGCAGCCCTGGTAGAGTGTGTGCAGCAAGTACGATAGAAGAACAGATGAATGGCATGTGTAAATCTAGTACTGCATGACAATGAGAGGTACAGCAAGGCTGCTGCCGGGGCTGGCAGAATTCATTAGCCCCGGCTTGCAATCAGCCTTATTTACCACCATAGTAGCGTGTTTTTTTGTTTCCTTTTTTACCAGCTTTCTTCGTTGCGTTGTTGCGTCCGGAACGATTGCCGCCGCTTCCGCCGCTTCCACCGCTTCCTCCACTTCCACCGCTTCCGCCAGATCCGCCGGATCCACCGGATCCGCCGCTGCTGTTACCTTTGCTGCCGTTGCTGCCTTTGCTGCCTTTGCTGCCGCCGCTTGCGTAAATACCTGCGGTTTTAACCGTTTTGATGTGGTACAACGGGATTTGAACCAATTCAGGACCTACAACGAGCAGCAATGCATCGTTGCCAACACCAGCGATGAAGCCTTCGATGCGTTCTGGTCCACCCCAGTTAATTTGAACGAATTTCTTAGTCAGATCGCGAAGGACACCTACAAAGCTGCCTGCCTCAATAAATTTAGCGTGGGATAAACCTGTGGAGCCGCCAGGAAGATCTGTAATACTTTTTACGTGAGCTGTGCTGACATAAACTACGCCTCCTGTTGTTTTCAGAACCAGGTAACCTTGTTTCACAGCGAGTAAACGACCTTCTACCGACTCAGGACCGCCGCGGTTAATGCGAACCATCATACCTACTTGAGCTTCCAAGAAATTGTGACCTCCCGAATGATGACTTTTGTGACTCTTGTGGCTTTTGTGGCTTCTGTTATTGTCGCAACATGAGTTTGTTCCCGCCACTTGGTTCGCTCCAAATGGTTTGTAGCTAACTGCATTGTTTCTGACATCCATACCAAAATCCCTCCATAATTAATAGATTTTGACCTGTACCACGTAGACCACCGGCGCAAATTACGTTACGATCACGACTACCAAAATACCGGTTCATCCATCTCGCTTCGACATTCATCCCTCCATTACTTGCCCCGGTGAAATCTATCATGGGAGACAATTTATAATGTATTTATATGTATCCCATATGTGAGCGGTACTAGATTGATATCTATTTTCTATAAGATTAAGCATATGACCCAGTCCGATTACTAGATTCGCGACATAGCTTGTATAGAATCTATTAATAAGGAGATGAATTCTCAATTGTCCAACAACAACAATAAATCGACAAAAGGAAGCAACGGCTCTCGCGGCTCCCAAGGTACTGGCGGTACTCAAGGTTCCCGCGGCTCTAACGGTTCGCGCGGCAGTGGCGGTTCCCATGGCTCCCATGGATCTCATGGGACAGGCGGTACTCAAGGCTCCCGCGGTTCCAACGGATCTCGCGGTACTGGCGGTTCCCAAGGTTCACGCGGTACTAACGGCTCGCGCGGTTCCCAAGGTACTGGCGGTACTCAAGGTTCCCAAGGCACTGGCGGTACTCAAGGCTCCAACGGATCATACGGTTGGGCTGGCGCTGAGCCAACACAAGATACCAATGGCTCCTGGGGCTATTCTTACGCGTTGCTGCTTGGCCCGGTAGCAGTCCGCTCACGTAACTCTAGCGGTTCCAACGGCTCCCGTGGCTCCGGCGGTTCCCAAGGCTCACGCGGTTCCAATGGATCCCGCGGCACTGGCGGTTCCAAAGGCTCACGCGGTTCCAACGGCTCCCGTGGCTCCGGCGGTTCCCAAGGCTCACGCGGTTCCCAAGGTTCACACGGTTCACACGGTTCACACGGCTCCCGTGGCACTGGCGGCTCCCAAGGCTCTCGCGGTTCCAATGGATCTCGTGGCACCGGCGGTTCCCAAGGTTCACGCGGTTCCAACGGCTCCGGCCGCAGATAATCTGTGACCAATAGACATCTACCCGCATAGTGTAAATAAGCTGAAGCCTATCGAATGCGATAGGCTTTATCTTTTGCCTAAGGAGATGGTCTAATGTCCGGGGAAGGACTGCCTACTCGAAAAATAACGATCAACAACGAGGATTTGAAGAGGCTGGAATCCAATGTATGGAGCAATGAATTTGCTCCCGTAAAGCTGGAGATGAACGGAAAGACGATAGATGCAAAGCTGCGATTCCGCGGCGGTCACACCCGCAATTATCCGAAGAAATCATATGAAATTCATTATGGAAATAATCAAATTTTGCACTGGAATGCAGAAGTCGATGATCCTTCTATGATTCGGAATGCGCTCTCCTTCCATTTCTTCAATATGATCAACGTGCCCTCGCCAAGAACCAGACATATGTGGCTGGAATGGAACGGCTACCCGCACGGCGTTTATTTGGAAATTGAATCGGTTGATGATACGTTCTTCCGAAGAAGAAACATCGGTTCGCAAGCCTTAATCTACGCGGTCAACGATAAAGCGAACTTCGGTCTCTACGACTCGGAAACCGGCGAGTTGAAAGAATCACTCTTTGACGGCTACCGAGTGATGAAAGGATCCGATGAAACCAAGTCGAAGCTCGTAAATTTCGTGAAACGGATTAACAATCCCGCGAACAGCTCCTTGAAGAGCTATCTTGCTTATCGCCTCGATATCTACTTATATTTGAAATGGCTGGCTGGTGCTGTTTTGACGGGCAATTATGATGGGTTTGATCAGAACTACGCTCTGTATGAGCATACCAAGAGTGGAAAGTACCGCATCATTCCGTGGGATTATGAAGGGACATGGGGCCGCAACTGCTATGGAAGACTGTGCGGAAGCGATTTAGTGGACGTTAGAGGATATAATACGCTTACGAAGAAGGTATTGGCTTACAAATCGCACAGACAAATCTATCGTAAAATCTTAACCAATCTACTCGCGAATAAATTTACGGTCAAAACCATCGAGCCGATCATCGCCGACTTGTACGAAAACTTAAGACCCGCCATTCGAGATGATTTCACGCGAAAATGGCCCTTATACGCCTTCGATGATGAGCCGCAATTGTTTATCAGCTATATCGAAGAACGCAGGGCCATTGTGTTAGATGAGCTTAATAATTGGGTGGATTAGGAAGAATGATCTGCTAAGAAGCTTAGCTTCGTTGCAGCATTCTTCAAACTGAATGTTCGCGTACGTTATTCAGACGGGAACATTCAGCTAAGCTGATTGGTTTGCGTTCGAATCCAAGGATTCGAATGCAGCATTCTGCTGCTAAAACAATCCCATACTTAAGTATCGCTCGCCGCTATCCGGGGCGATGCAAAGTACACGCCTGCCATCTCCAATTCGGCGGGCTTCCGCCATTGCCGTCCAAACGGCAGCTCCCGAGGAAGGACCTAGGAGCAGCCCTTCTTGGCGGGCTAACCGACGCATCGTCTCGATCGCGTCGTCATCGGACACCTGAACGATTTTATCATAGACGGAAGTATTTAGAATAGCTGGAACGAATCCGGGGCTGGTGCCGACAAGTTTATGAGGCCCCGGCTTGCCGCCCGACAAGACCGGTGACCCAAGGGGTTCCACAACGGCTACATAAAGTCCCGGAATCGCAGCTTTCAACGCCTCACCGGTTCCCGTAATCGTGCCGCCGGTTCCCGCCGTTGCAACGAAGACGTCGAGACGTCCTTCGGTTTGGCGGATGATTTCCTGTGCGGTGGTGCTGCGATGAATCGCCGGGTTAGCCGGATTCTCGAACTGATTCGGGATGTAGCTCCCCGGACGTTCTGCTTGCAGCTCGAAAGCTCGTTTGATCGCACCAGGCATTCGCTCTGCAGCCGGCGTCAGTTCAACATCGGCGCCATAAGCCTTCAGCAACCCGATTCGTTCCTTTGTCATGTTATCCGGCATGACCAGAATGAGCTTATAACCTCTCGCCGCCGCATTCATAGCGAGTCCGATGCCGGTATTCCCGCTGGTCGGCTCGATGATTGTGGCACCGGGCTTCAGTGTCCCATTCGCTTCTCCCGCCTCGATTAGCGCGTATGCCGCTCGATCCTTCACGCTTCCACTCGGATTGAATCGCTCCAGCTTCACCAGCACTTCCGCCGCTCCCGGCTCCTTCAGCCTGCGGAGCGCAACGACCGGCGTATCGCCAATCAGATCCGTTACATTATTTACAATACGGGGCATACCCAGCCCTACCTTCCATTGTCAGCCTCGCGAAGAGGCTCGTTCTTGATTGCCGTTCACCCTCCCCAGCACGGACCGCATCAGCCACCAGCCTATAATCGGAAAGGCTCCTACGATCAGCATAAGTGATGGAACAATATAGGGGGAACGGTTTATATACGGTAAGATTAGCAAATAAGAAGTGACACCGATGATTCGGCCCACGGTTAAACCGGCCTCACGAAGAATGACATACTCCTCTCGCTGCCGCGCGCTTTCCTCATCGCTGCCAATGAGATCAAATACAGCCGAAGTCATCGGGATGATATATAGCGGCATGAAGAGTGCCGTTCCTAGACCCCAGATGAGCAGCGTGCGATAACTGGTCGGCCAGAATAATACGCCAATAACAGCCGTAATGGCAACAGCCCCGATCAGCATCGCCATGTTTCTTCGATTCGGTTTCATGACGCGTCCGATCAGCCAGAAGCTCACTAATGCAACAAGCGAGGTAATCAGCGAGAAATTGCCGAGCTTCCCTTCATTCTTGGTTGCAATGTAGACGAGCAAGCCGATTAAGAACATAAATACGCCCTCGCGCACGCCTTGTGAAACAATCGAGGGAACCGCATAACGCCAAGGATTACCTCGCTCCTTGAGCACTCGCAGTCCTTGAAACCACTCATACTTCCCACTGGTTTCACGTTTCTTCAACCAGAAGCTAAGGACCACTGCAACGGCAAAGATAATCGAGGATACGGTGAAAATAATACTGTAACCCCGTTCCCCGCTGTTAGCCGTAATCAGCCAGCCCGAAATCCAAGGCGCAATAATGCCGGCACCTGAGCCAAGCAGTCCCGCCCAGCCATTGAATCGGTCCCGATTACCTGGCTCCGTAATTTCGAAGTAGACGACATTAAAGGCGAGCCAGAAGCAGCCATTTCCGATGCCAATCAACATGCCAAGCGGGACGACATACGTTATCGCAGACTTCCCCAGCATGAGTACGACAAAATAGAAAACTCCGGACAGCGCGACGCCGAGCCGGAGGCTGTTCATTTTGTTATGCTCCTTCACCCATTTGCCGGCCAGCCAGAACGTCAGTCCGCTTACTATAAACTGCGTAAAATTAAACCAGCCGATTAACGCGAAGGATTGGCTCGCTTTCCATAGATAAACCGGCAGAAACGTGCCGGACAGCGCATTCGCGGTGCCAAGCAGCGCTTGGACGGCAAGCAGTATTATCGCTTGGCTGTCCAAATGGCTGCTAGTAGAATCACGTTTATTTCCTCCACCCGATACAGTCCGCAGCTTCTCCCGGGATTTTCCCGCGAACCAACGTGATTGTACAGCATGTTTGCCTTGCTCCAACAGAACCCCTCCCGCCTGCTGCATGATGCTGCAGCTTTCTAGGCGTAAGTTGCCCCCATTAGAGACCTAACATGCCGGAACAGGCTGAATTACAAGAAGTTTCCACATACTGAAAAGGCAGATGATACGGTTCGGATTGCAGCATCCCTCTAAATTCGCATATATGAGATGTTTATTAAGCGTAATGTTGCACAAAGTACAACAAATTAGAGGCCCAATGGTATTTCACAGTTAAATGTTGCAGGAAATGCAGCATCTAATCAGATATGAGCTCCTACAAGCCCTAGTCTAGTCTTCCAGATCCACTGCTTTGGTCAGCAGTTGAACCAGTCGCTCTTGATCTTGTACGGAGAGACGGTTCTGCGTATGGAAGCAGGACGGGCATACATAGAGCTGCAGCTGGAACGGTGTCGAAACAATCGTTTCTCCGAGCGCCGCAGGTGTTCTAGGTTTAAACTGTTCTTGCGTGATAATCTGTGTGCCGGCCTCTAGCATGAACTCTCGGCACGTTGGACATTCCGGCGCTTCCAGCTGTTCATCCAGAATACGCGCCATCGTCTCTTCCAGAGCGAGCTGATCGCGATTATACGGCCTTAGATCAGACAGGTCACGGGTTTCATCTTCATCCCAGCTGTCCTCGTCCAGGTCCGCTTCCTCTTCGATTTCATCGTCCAATTCCTCGTCCGGCTCTGCGCCGCCAAGCGTCAGCGTCCGGTAGCCTGACAATTCATTATCGCAGTGCGGACAATTACGCTCCGGACCGATTTCTTCGTCCCATACAATTTCAGTGTGGCACCATGGACATATTGGCTGCTCTTCATGTTTATCGCTCATACCGATTCCTTCTTTCTATTTCGCAATTATTGTAGTAAGTAAAAAACGCCAAAAATAACAAATAACGCGGCTAATGCAAATAAAGTTCCCCATAAATATTTCATCGGTCGAGCCTCCGAGCCGTTAATGAGTTTCGTATACGTTTCGTGATCATGCAAGAATGATGCTGTACATTAGGCAACTGTGGCACCAATGACGTAAGAAAGCGAGATCGAAATAACCATGGCAATGAAACCTACCGCCCGATTGTCCTTCTCAATTTCTTCATCAATACGAAACACAGGTGTCAGAAATTCAAATAAAAAATAAGCAGCAATAAGCAGAGCGAACCCGTATGTCGCCCACACCAAGCTATGATACACGCCTTCATTGGCTTCGATGGAGAAGCGGAACAAGTTGCAAATCCCGAAGATTTTGCCTCCTGTCGCCATCGCTACTGCCAAATTGCCGCGTTTAATTTCTTGCCAGCATTTATAACGGGTAACAAATTCAAAGAAATACAAGAAAACCAGCAGCGCCAGCACCGTCACCGAAACATAAGCAAGCGAGGCTGCAAATTGATTGCTGAGCAATTCGTCGATTTCATGTTCCATCTCGAAGTCCCACCCGCCTTACTTAAGTTCCGCTACCGTTACGCCGGAGCCGCCTTCACCGTATTTACCAAGGCGATAGCCCTTCACATGCTTATGTCTGCGCAGGAAATCGCTGATGCCTGAACGCAAGATGCCTGTTCCGTTGCCGTGAATAATATAAACCTGCCCGAAACCGGCCAAGAACGATTCGTCGAGGAACCGGTCAACCTCCAGCATCGCTTCTTCCAAATTCGTACCGCGCAAATCGAGCTCGGAGCGAACATTCTCATCGCGTGTCCGCTTGAGACTTGCTGCAATCTTAGGCTGCTGCGTCTTGCCGGATTCCGCCCGCTTCATAAGCTCCAAGTCGCTTAACGCCACTTTCATCTTAAGAATGCCGAGTTGAACAACCGCATCATTGCCATTAACCTCTACAACGTGACCGCGCTGGCCAAGGCTGTATACCGTAACCTCATCGCCGCTTTCGATCCGTTGCGGCTTAGCCACCTTGTTCTGCTGGCCTTTCGACGACTTACTCTTCTCAGGTGTTGCTTCATCAAGCTTACGCCGCGCCTCGGTCAGCTTATGATCCTTAACCGCTGCGCCTTCCTCCTGGGCTAATTTGCGCAGGTCGGCAATGATTTGCTCTGCTTCGCGTTTCGCCTTGAGCATGACTTCACGCGCTTCGTCTTGCGCCTTTGCCAGCAGCTTCTCCCGCTGTTCATCGAACTTCTGGCGTTCAATCTCGTGACGAGCGCGTTCCATTTCAAGCTCTTTGCGAAGGGCTTCGGCCGTATTCCGCTCTGCCTCGGCTCCAATCCGATTCTCTTCTAATGAAGCAATCATCGTTTCAACGCGTATATCCTCTTCGCTGACCTCGCCACGCGCGTGATCGATGATGCCTCGCTGCAAGCCAAGGCGCTCAGCAATTGCAAAAGCGTTGCTTCGTCCCGGTACCCCAATCAACAAGCGATAGGTTGGGCTAAGTGTCGCGATATCGAACTCCATGCTCGCATTGATGACACCTTTGCGGTTATAGGCATAAGCCTTCAACTCGCTGTAGTGCGTCGTTGCAACAATGCGGCACCCGAGCTTGTGCATGTGCTCCAGGATAGCGATAGCAAGCGCTGAACCCTCAGCAGGATCGGTACCTGCGCCAAGCTCATCAAGCAGGACAAGACTCTTCGGCGTCATATTTTTCAGTATGCGGATGATATTCGTAAGATGACTGGAGAACGTACTCAAATTCTGCTCGATGCTCTGCTCATCGCCGATATCCGCGTACAGCGCGTCAAACACGCATAGCTGACTGCCTTCTTCAGCTGGAACAAACAGACCGGACATTGCCATAAGGCTTAGCAGGCCGATTGTTTTCAACGATACCGTTTTACCGCCTGTATTCGGACCGGTTACGATGATCGTCGTATAATCATTGCCAAGCTCGACATCGATCGGAACGACATGCTCGCGATCAATCAGAGGATGACGGCCGCGGCGCAGCTTAAAGTAACCGCGATCATTCATTCGAGGCAGCGTAGCACCCATCAAGTGAGCGAGACGTGCTTTGGCGAAAGCAAAATCAAGTAGACCTAACAGGTCCAAATCAAGCAGCAAATCATCGGCGTAATCGGCCGTCAGCGCTGTTAATTTCTGAAGGATTTTCTCAATTTCGCGTTCTTCGGCCAAACGCAGCTCACGCACTTTATTATTAAGCACAACAACCGCTTCCGGCTCAATAAACAGCGTTGCTCCGGAACCGGATTGATCGTGAATAATACCGCCGAAGCTGCCGCGGTATTCTTGTTTGACGGGAATAACATAACGGTCATTGCGGATCGTAATGATGGATTCCTGCAGCATTTTCTGTACGGATGAAGAGCGAATCATGCTCTCCAGCTTCTCTCTTACACGACCTTCGCCGCTGCGAAGCTCTCTGCGAATGGATGCCAGCTCCGGACTCGCGCTGTCCATCACTTCTGCCTGATCATCAATGCACGTCAAGATAGCATCTTCAAGTGCTTTATGTTCCGTTAGCTGTTCAGCTGTAGCGGCAAGCAGCGGGATGGGATGATCATCGTGCAGCGCATGAATATGTCGCTTCAGACGGCGCGAGCCTCTAACCGTCTCCGCGATTTCCAGCAGCTCCGCAGGATTCAGCGTTCCGCCGATCCGAGAGCGAAGAAGCGAAGGTTTGATGTCGGCAATGCCTCCGAAAGGAGCGTTTCCTTTGAGACGGTCCGCTTTGTAAGCTTCATCCGTCACTTGCAGCGCATGCTTTACATCCTCTAAGTCGGAGCTCGGATGAAGCGCATCCACGACTGATTTTCCAAGCGCGGTTGCGGCATGCTGTCCTAATTTATATACAATTTTGGCATAATCCAGTGTTTGTAATATTTTGTTGTCCAAGCGAGAACACCCCTCTCGTTTCCTATTATAGCCGAACAACGCGGTGTATGCCACGATCCAGCGCTTCCATGAATGGAGTAAGCAAAAAAGGAAACAATACCTCTACACGAGAAGGTAAGCTTCTCCGAACACTGGCCAATGCTTTTGATCCATGCGCCGATACGCGCTTAAGTGTGGTCAGGAGGCTTTTGTCAAAAAACTTTGTAGGAGGTTTTTCACTATGCATTTCCTGGGTCACGTGGTCAGATTCATTGTATCAGCAATCGTGTTAATGATTGTCGGCTATATTGTACCTCAATTTAGCGTCGGCGGTTTCTGGAGCGCACTCTTCCTGGCGCTTGTTATCGCGGCCTTGGGCTGGATCATCGAGGGCATCTTCGGCAAACGCGTCTCGCCGTTTGGTCGAGGCATTGTCGGTTTCTTGTGCAGCGCCCTTGTCATCTGGGTCGCGCAGTTCATTGTTGGCGGTGTTTCCGTCACCTGGCTGGGAGCGATACTGGCCGCGCTCGTAATAGGGATCATCGACTTGTTTATTCCTGTCAGCACTCCGTATGAAGCAGGGCGAGAACATTAAGCAGCTGCTGCAGATAAGCATTCAACAGATCGTCACAGTAATTTGTTTCCGGTAACGGTATACTAGAGGAGTTCATAACTATCCGATTCATGAAGGAGCGTTCTCTAGTGAAAAAATTACTGCTCATGTCCTTTATGCTTGTTGCAGCCGTACTCGTCTTAGCCGCATGCGGTTCGAAAAATTCCGACAATAACAATTCAGCTGGTTCCGGCGTAGAAGAAACCGGTACAGCTGCTTCTGCAAGCATCGTAATCAAAGCATCGCGTTTCGAGTTCGATCAACCGGTTTACAAGATCAAGAAAGGTGAGCCGACTGAGATTACCCTGGAATCCGAAGATGGCGTTCACAACATGGAAGCACCTGACCTGAACCTCACGGTTAACAGCGGCAAACCGAAAGTCGTCACTCTTAATGATGCAGGGGAATACGAGTTCCATTGCGACATTATGTGCGGCACCGGCCATTCCAAAATGATTGCCAAAATTATCGTCGAGTAGACCGGCTTGCTCCGTTTATCGAATGAATAACAATAACCCGTTCAGTATGTGCTGGACGGGTTATTTGTTATTCCGATATTTAATGCACTCCATCAGGAATATTGATGAAGGTCGTTTTGCGAGCAACTTTCCGGCATATATCCGTTTCACTGTTAGCATCGTATAAGAAAGACTTATAGCTCCGCTATTCCACCGGCGAATGTTGTTTGCTACGATGTTTGCAACGATAACGAAGAGGGTGGACTTCATGAGTACTGTGGATGGACGAGTAGTAATGATAACAGGTGCGGGCACAGGTCTTGGCCGAGCGACAGCGATCGATTTTGCAAGTGAGGGGGCTCAAGTTGTACTCCTAGGTCGACGCCAAGGGAAGCTGGAGGAAACAGCTGCTCTTATCGAGGAAGTCCGTCCGGGAAGCAATGCTCTGGTAATTGTCTGTGATATTGCAAGCGGAGTGGCTGTACAAGCTGCAGTCCGACAAGCGATAGCAGCCTTCGGTCGCGTAGATATCCTTATTAATAATGCTGCTGCTTTAGAGCCCGGACGCGTCATCGAACTCACTTCTGAGGAGTGGGCCACTCAAATCAGCATAAACCTGACCGGACCATTTCTCATGACCAATGCCGTATTGCCTTCCATGCGTGAAGCCAGGTACGGACGGATTATAAATATCACTTCGGGTTTGGCATTAAACGGAGCCGGCGGATATGCCGCATATAGCGCATCTAAGGCAGGATTAGAGTCGCTAACACGGACAACTGCGGATGAAGAGCATGAATACGGCATTCTTGTGAATGCTTTTAATCCCGGAACCATCCGTTCCGAGATGCATGCAACAGGCAAGGATCCGCATCAAGTGACCGGTGATCTGCTTCGTTTGGCGGCGTTGCCCTCTGATGGGGCGACAGGAACAATTATTGCTTATTAATGAAGAAGAGGGCTGTGCCGCACGCGGGTTTCATTTTGAAACCGGCGTACAGCACAGCCCTCTTCTTCTCTTATCTAATCGACTTCCAGGAGTGCAATCCATTCGTTGTATTCCGTCTGAAGCTTCGAGTATTCAATCTTGAGCTTACCATGCTCGATCTGAAGCTGATCATGTGTTGCCTGCAGTTCATTGGCTGAGGCCAGTGAGGCTTCCAGCTCTTCGAGCCTTGAGCTGATCTGCGTAGCTTGCGCCTTCGCTTTCTCCGCTTCTTCCTCGCTCAACAGGAGCTGCTCCAGCAAGCCTGCTTCCGCTTCGGCATGTGCCGCAGCTTGCTGCTTGGCTAACGTAATCTCCGAATTAGCGGCATGTGCTTGATCCATCAGCTTCACATTAGCTTCGTCGGCAATCCGCTCCGCTTCGGCCATTTGCTGCCGTGCCTCGCGCATGAAGTCAGCCGCGCGATCGTCTGCAGCTTGCAGACGATCTGCCAGTTGCTCGTTCCGCTCCTCCAGCTGCTTCGCTTCGCGCATGATGCGCTCATGCTGTTCTTCCAGCATTAATTGTCCCAGCTGGCTTTCTTCCACAGCCTGCTGCGCTGCCTTCAGTTCTCTGCGCAATACATCCAACTGCTCTTCCTGCTGTTGAATCGCTGCGCTCCGGCGGCTTTCCTTCTGCTCCTGATCGGCAAGCCATTGCTCCGCTTGTTCAGCTCGGCTCTCATGTTCACGCAGTTCCTGTTCAAGGCGTGCCGCCTTGGAACGCAGTGCCTCGCCTTCTTCTGCCATTTCCAGCTCGAGCAGCTCAGTCTTCTCTTGTTCCTGGGCAAGCTGATCTTGCATGGAACGAAGCATCTTGCGCATCTCTTCAAGCTGCGCAGCGAGCTGATCGCGCTCTAGCTGCCATGCGTTCTCACGGTTCTGTTGCTCGGTTGTGAGTGAGAGATAACGGCTCTGCGCATCTGCACGGCCGGCTTCAAGCTCCCGCTTGTAGGCAGCTGTGATGGACGCTGCCTCCGCTTCGCCTTCTTGAATCGCCTGATCAAGCAGCAATTGTGCAGTCGACCGCTCCTGCTCTAACTGTATAGCTGCTGCTGTCTGTTCCCGCTCCAAGAGGGCGGCTGCTTCTGCCTGCGCCTGTTCGAGCTCTTCGCTTGCAGCTTTGCTCATCTCGACCAGCTTCGCTTCGGCTATGACAGCTTGCTCAACAGCTCGCTCGGCCTCGCCGCGCATCCGCTCTAAACGCTCGCGAGCCACCTGACGAACTCGTTCCACATCCGCCTCCGCGGTGATACGCACCTGCTCGATCCGAGATTGCATCTCCAATCTCGTCTCTTCCAGCTGCCCGGATGCTGCTTCTGCGGTCGCTTCCTGCAGCGACCGTTCCTTCTGCAGTTCTTCTTGATGAATCGCATGCAGCTGCTTTAGTTCAACTGCCGTATATTCTCGCTCCTGAGCAAGCTCTGCTTGAGCAGCTTCACGCACTTGCTCCAGTTGCGCTTCCATGGCGAATTTCGTGCGCTCCAGTTCTTCGCGCGCTTCGATTGCAGCCAGCGACTGCGATTCCACTTCCAGCTCCAGCGTAAGCTGCAGCTCCTCGAGCTCTGAGCGATGAGCGTCGCGCAGTTCAGCAAGCTTCGCATCCGCTGCTTCGAGCTCACTTGCCAGCTTAGTTGCTGCAGCTACTCGTTCAGCATGCAGAGTCGCTTCTGCGACTTCGCGTTCAGTAGTCAGCTTCGCTTCCGCTGCTTCAAGTTCACTAGCCAGCACTGCTTCCATGGCTTCAAGCTCGCTTGCGAGTTTAGCAGCTGCTGCTTCACGCTCAGCATGCAGATTTGCTTCTGCGACTGCTCGTTCACTTGCCAGTCTCGCTTCCGCTGCTTCAAGTTCACTAGCCAGCTTAGCTGCTGCTGACTCACGCTCAGCTTGCAGATTTGCTTCTGCTGCTTCGCGCTCACTTGCCAGTTTCTCTTCAGCCGCTTGAATCGTTTGCTCCATCCGGCCTTGCAGTGTCGAGCTGACCAGCTCCAGCTCTTCATGAGCGGCCTCTTGCTCACGATCGAACTCTTCCTGCAATTGCTCAAGCGCTTTACGCGAAGTTTCTCTTACCGCTTCCAGTTCCGCTGCGAGCTCCGTGCGTACGCGTTCCAGCTCTGCTTGAGATGCGGACTGCTCACTTTCACGCTCAGCAGTCAGTTCCACCCACACCCGCTCGAGTTCTGCTTGAGAAGCATCCAATTCACTTGTATGTTTTGCATCCAGCTCTGTTCTTACTTGCGCAAACTCAGCACGAGCTGCTTCCAGTTCACTTGTTAGTTTCGCCGCCCATTCCGCACTCACACGCGCAAGTTCCTCTTGAGCTGCTTCCTGCTCGAACGAAATCTCTGCCAGTAGCTCCGCTCTTGTACGCTCAAGCTGCTCGATAGAAGCGGCTTGCTCGCTTTCCAGCTTCGTTGTCAGCTCCTGCTGGACTCGTGCAAGCTCTGCATGGGCTGCTGCTTGCTCGTTTTCCAGCTTCGCAGTCAGCTCCTCCTGAACTCGTGTAAGTTCCGCTTGAGCTGCAGTATGCTCGCTATCACGTTCTTCTTGCAATAGAACCAGCTCTAAACGCGCTGTTTCTTGTGCATCCTCACGTTCCGCAATAAGCTCCGCTCTTACTCGCTCAAGCTCAGCTCGCGCTTCCTCTTGCTCACGCACAAGCTCCGCCTTCAAGCGCTCGATCTCTGCTCGCGAAGCCTCTTGCTCGATCTCGCGCTCCGCCATCACGCGCAGTTGCTCCGCAAGCGCGGCTTCCTGCTCGCTCGCCAGCTTCGCTTCGGCTGCGCCGACCGCTTGCTCCAAGCGCCCCTGCAGCATCGCGCTTGTCCGCTCCAGCTCCTCGCGCGCAGCCTCGATCGCCGCTTCCGCTTCCTCCTGCTCCGCGGCCAGCGCCGCTTCCGCTCTCGCCTGCTCCACGGCCAGCGCCGCTTCCGCTCTCGCCTGCTCCGCGGCCAGCGCCGCCTCCGCTCTCGCCCGCTCCGCGGCCAGCGTCTCCTCCGCAGCCGCCAGCGCAGCGGCAAGCCTCGCCTCCGCGCTAGCCAGCTCCGCTTCCGCGCTCAGCCGCTCCGCATCGAGCTGGCCGTGCAGCGTATCCACGATCAGCTTTACCTGCTCCAGCTCCGCTACGGCCGCTTTGCGGCGCTCCTCGGTTTCGTGCATCCGCTCATTTTCGACTCGCAATCTAAAAACATCTTCAGCCATATGTACTGCAGCAAGCATAGCAATCTTAGGCACATCCAGTCGTGGATAGCCCTTAGCCAGCTTATTCATATTCTCGTCAACAAGCGCTGCAATGCGCTTGATATAGTCAGGGTTATTGTGACCAGCTAATTTGAATTGGTTTCCAAATATATCAACAGTTACACGTGTCCGATCGGCAGCGTTCATGAGGGCATGTCCTCCTATAGGTTCAAGGGTGAAAAATGAGTTCAATGCGACAATCGTTGCCTTCTTCCACTTCTAAAGCATTCCGGGCAAGCCTTGCTGTACAAGCTTTCTCATGCCGATAATCCAGCAAAATAGAATAAAGCCGCACCGAGATTTGTTCGCAAGGAACTAATTCGATGCGGCAAAGGTCAACTCCTGCCTATTTACGCAATTCCGCTGCAAAAGATTGTTCCAATTTTGTTACAACCTCTGCATGGCGTTCTGTTACTTCTTCATCCGTCAACGTACGCTCTGCATGACGGTAAACGAGTGAAAGTGCGACGCTTTTCTTATCAGCGCCCAGCTTCTCTCCGGTAAAGATATCGAAGATACGAACCGATTCCAGCAACGCGCCGGCTGTCTCTTGAACAGCATCGATCAGCTTGCCTGCTGCAACTTCGCGGCTGAGTACAACTGCGATATCACGTTCCATAGCTGGGTAACGAGGCAGTGCCTTATACACGATGTCAAAATCAGCAGCGGCATAAAGCGGCGCCAGCTCGACTTCGAGCACATACGTGTCAGCCAGATCATGATCGATCTGTGTGGTCGGGTGCAACTGCCCCAGGTATCCAATGGTCTGCGCACCGCGCTCGCCTTCGAAAACAACCGCTGCAGTACGGCCCGGGTGCATATGCTCCGGCTGAGCTGCTTCATAGCTGATCGAGCCGCTAACGCCAAGCACGTCCACCAAGGTTTCGAGAATGCCTTTCAGATCATAGAAATCATAAGCTTCTGCTTTACGGTTCCATTCCGTTACATTCTTGTTGCCGGTAAGGAGAACGGCAAGACGGTGTTTCTCATGAGGCAGACGAGTAAGTGCCTCTTCATCCGTATGGAAGACGCTGCCGATCTCGAAGATCGCGACATCGTCGTTTTTACGATTTCGGTTGTACGCAGCTGTTTCCAGCAATTGCGGAAGCAGGCTGGTACGCAATACACTGCGGTCCTCGCTCATTGGAAGCGCCAGCCGAACCGGGAACAAGTCCGCTCCGGCCAGAGCCGGGAACAGCTTCGTCCGATCCGGGTGAGTGAAGGAGTAGCTGATTACTTCGTGAAGGCCGGCATCCGTGAGACGTTTGCGCAGCTCGCGGCGAATCGCCTGCGGCTTCGTCAATGCACCCGGTGTTGCAGCGCCTTCGATTGCCGTCGTCGGGATATTGTCATAACCGAACAACCGGGCAACCTCTTCAATTAGATCGACATCGCGTGTAATGTCGCCGCGCCTGGATGGAACACTTACAGTAAATACCCCATCAGTCGACAATTCAAACGGGAATTGCAAACGGCCAAAAATCGTTTCGATTTCGAGCTTCACAAGCTCAGTTCCGAGGTAACGGTTGATTTTGGCGATCGATACGCTGATTACCGCATCCTTCGGCTGTTCAGTCAGCTCTTCCACGATGCCGTCAAGCACATGGCCGCTTGCATATTTCGCCATTAGCGAAGCTGCGCGATCAAGGGCAGGTATTACTCGAGCCGGGTCAACACCCTTCTCGAAACGTACGCTCGATTCCGAACGCAGGCCGACTTGACGAGATGTTTTGCGAATGGTGCCGCCATCAAAGCGAGCCGATTCCAGCAAAATATTGACCGTCGAAGCGGTTACTTCCGAGCTTGCACCGCCCATAACGCCTGCAAGCGCCAGCGGTTCTTGACCGTTCGAGATAACCAGCATGTGCGGCTCAAGCTTGCGATCTTGGCCATCAAGCGTAGTCAGCACTTCACCTTCGTTTGCCATACGAACAACAATGCGTCCACCTTCGACTTTATCCGCGTCGAAAGCGTGCAGCGGTTGACCGTACTCCAGCATAACAAAGTTCGTAATATCGACTACGTTGCTGATCGGGCGAATGCCGGCAGCCATCAGACGATTCTGCATCCACTGCGGCGAAGGGCCGATATGAACGCCTTGAATATAACGCGCCGAGTAGTGTGAGCATTGTTCTTTTGCTTCGATGCGAACCGATACATGCGCAGAAGCTTGCTCCGCCGAATCGCTCACACGGTTGTCCGGCAGCTTCACGCTGCGGCCTGTCAATGCACCGATTTCATAGGCAACACCCAGCATGCTTAGGCAATCCGAACGGTTTGGCGTCAAATCAAGCTCCAATACTTCATCTTCGATAGCGAGCACATCCAGAATAGATGCGCCGATCGGCGTACCTTCCGGCAGCACGAGAATGCCTTCTTGCTGTTCTTTAGGCAGAAGCTTCTCGTTAAGACCAAGCTCCTTCGCGGAACAGATCATGCCCTGAGATTCTACCCCGCGCAGCTTAGCACGTTTAATGGCAAAATCCCCCGGCAATACAGCGCCGATTGTCGCAACCGGAACCAGCTGTCCTGCAGCTACGTTCTTAGCGCCGCACACGATTTGCAGCACTTCCGGGCCGCCCACATCAAGTGTACAAACGCTTAGCTTGTCAGCATCGGGATGCTTTTCGCGTGTCAGCACGTGACCGACAACTACGCCTGTAACACCTTTGTTACGGGATTCGACGACATCGATTTCAATGCCTCCGCTTGTCATTAGCTCTGCCAGTTGATCGCCGGTATAGCCGTTCAACTCGATATATTCGTTCAACCATTTATAAGATACGTTCATATTAGTAGTCGCCTCCTTCTCACATTCGGACAAACTGGCTTAGGAAGCGCAGATCGTTCGTATAAAAATGACGGATGTCGTCAATGCCGTATTTCAGCAGCGCAATACGTTCTACGCCCATACCGAATGCGAAGCCGCTGACTTCATTCGGGTCGTAGCCGCCCATCTCAAGCACGCGCGGATGAACCATGCCGCAGCCCAGAATCTCCAGCCAGCCGGTTTGCTTACACATCCGGCAGCCATGGCCGCCGCACTGTACGCAAGTTACGTCAACCTCAGCGCTTGGCTCCGTGAACGGGAAGAAGCTCGGACGAAGACGGATTTGGGCTTGCTTGCCGAACATCAGCTGTACGAATTGAAGCAAAGTGCCTTTGAGATCGCTCATGCGGATGTTTGGTCCGATGACAAGTCCTTCGATCTGATTGAACTGGAACGAATGCGTTGCATCGTCATCATCGCGGCGGTAAACTTTACCCGGGCAAATCACTTTAACCGGCTTGCCGTTCATGGCTTTCATCGTGCGAACCTGTACCGGCGAAGTGTGCGTACGCATAAGGATGTCGTCCGTTACATAGAAGGAATCCTGCATATCGCGCGCAGGGTGATCCTTCGGCAGATTCAGCGCTTCGAAGTTGTAGTAGTCGGATTCGACCTCCGGTCCTTCAGCGATCGTGTAACCAAGACCGATAAACACGTCCTCGATTTCTTGCGCTACTTTGTTCAAAGGATGAACGGCGCCTGCGGATTGTTTCTTGCCCGGCAGCGTAACGTCGATCGTTTCGGCACGAAGGCGGTTCGCCGTTTCAGCTTGCTGGAACGCCGCTTGCTTCGTTTCAATAACTTCTTCAATAGCGGCGCGTACTTCATTACCGACTTGCCCGATAACCGGACGCTCTTCAGCACTTAGAGAACCCATGCCGCGGAGAATTTCGGTCAGCGCGCCTTTCTTGCCTAGATATTTGACACGCAGATCATTCAATTGCTGCGGACCGTCAACCTGCTGCAGCTCCTGCAGCGCCTCGACCCGCAATGCTTCCAAACGCTCTTTCATTCCATCCAGCCCCTTCTTTAACCAAATCGAATTTCTGAAAACAAAAAAACGGCTCCTTCTCCCCGTAAGGGACGAAAGAACCGTGTTACCACCCTAATTCAAATTACCGCAGCCTGATTGTAGGCGAGGCAATTCCTCAAAGTCCGAATATCGGCCGGAACCCGGTACTCCCTACCTTGTGCGGCACGAAGCCGTACACCTTCAAGAGTCTGCTCGGAAGGGAACTTCGGCAGCCTGATTTCCCAAAGACGCTCTCAATCTACGGCGTCTTCTCCCTGTCAAGAAAGCACTGCGTACTCTTCTTCCTCATCGCGTTAACGTATATAGAACCTATTATACAAAGTTTACATACCCTTTCGCAAGGGCGGATTGCCCTGCCACTGATGGAACCACTCCGAGAGCGGTATATCCTCTTAAGCGCCGCTATTCGACCATCTTTCACTTCTGTAAGCGGCATATCCTCTCTCAGCTCCAAGAAACGCAAAAGAGGCAATCTCATCAGCCGCCTGCACGCTTTTGAGTCTGCCCCTGCATCTAATAACGCTGTCTCTTACGCGAAACCGCAACGCCGAGCGCTGCTGCCGCCAGTGCTACGGCGACGATGGACAGCGTACGGTTGACCGGATCCGAGCCGCTATCCGACTTGTCGGCCGCAGCAGTCTCTGCCGCGCCGTTACCCGCTGTTTCCGGCGTACCGGCCTCGTTACCTACATCCGTCGTCGCTGTGTTCCCCGTACCTTCCGAACCCGAAGACGTTGCCGTATTCGGATCTGACCCTGCGGAACCAGAAGTACCGCCGCCGTGTGCGTCACCTTCGCCTGATGCCGCCGTCACCGTAGTTACCGATGCCGGGTAGTCCGCTCCGTCACCGCCGACCCACTCCACAACTGAGCTGTCGCTGTAGGTTTGATAAGCTTTCCAGATCAACTGCTTCGCATCCGCTGCAACTTTACCGGATACCCGGAATTCGGTGAATTCCGTTTGCGCCAATCCATCGCCTTCGGCTGTCCACGTCACAGCAGTAATGGCTTTCGTGTCCGCATTGCGCTCAAGCTCGTATTTCCAACCCGCCTTCGGCTCAACGCGGCTAATTCCCACGCCGTCAGGCACTTTCACTTTCACGACTTTCGTTGTCACGTTCTCTTTCTCGCTCGGAACGCGCACCGAGAAGACTTCATAACTGTTCTGAGCTGCTTCCTTAGGCCAAACCGTTACGTGTGCACTTGCAACTCCTGCAAAAAGGAACATCGCCATCAGCGTCATGCCGAGCACTGACCATTTCTTTAATTTTTTCATTTTACACCCTCCTGCTCTCGTCTATATAGGAGCAGTATAACGCAAGAAGCTTTATCCGCCATGACTCGTTCGAGCTATTCGCATGTTACAAGTTTGTGTCTTGGCTTGCCCGTGCTACTCCTTCGCAAGCCCTTTCTCCAGCGCATAGCGAGTGAGTTGAACCCGATTCTCCAGATGCAGCTTTTGCAAAATATGTTTCAAATGGTTCTTCACCGTATGTTCGGAAATCCCGAAACTTTCGGCAATTTGCCGATTAGAGCCGCCAAAAGCTACCCGCTCCAGCACCTCGCGCTCCCGCTGCGTCAATGCGGTGTGTACGGCATCTTGCTCCGTTACGCCGGCAGTCTCGCTGCGCACGACCTCAGCGACAACAGCTTTCCCAGCTCCTGCCCCTGCCTGCCCCGCGCTTCCCCCGTTAAACTCCTGCAGCATGCGAAAAGCAAGCTCCTTGGACAACGGGGCCTCATCCACGGCAACAGCGCGCAAATACTCCAGCCATGCCGATGGCGACAGGTTCTTCAGCAGATAGCCCTGCGCCCCCCGTTTGATCGCTTCGAACAGGTCGGAGATATCGTCCGAGACGGTCACCATAATGATTTTGATGCGCGGATCGATCGTCTTAATGCGCTGCGTCGCTTCCATTCCGTTCATCACCGGCATGTTGATGTCCATTAGCACCAAATCAGGCACCAGCGAAGCCGCAAGCATGACTGCCTGCTCGCCGTTTGACGCTTCTCCTACTATTGAGAAGGATGCGTCGCCGCTGAGGATGTCCCGCATCCCTTCCCGTCCATGTGGATGGTCGTCGACAATCAGCACCGTTATTTGAGTTTCGCTCATGTCAGCGCTCCGCCTCCTTTTTCACTTCAACGACGGTACCCTTAACCATCGGCATCTCATCTTCCACATCTTTTGCATCTGATGCCTCCGCCGCACCAGTCGACCGAACCCCAAACTGCCAGCCCATCGCCTTGGCACGATCCTGCATCATCCGAATGCCGTATCGTCCCTTAGCCATAAGCTGGGCCGGCTCAGCGCCAATTCCATCATCCTCGATGGTACACCGAAAGCCGTTGCCCCCATCCGAGTCAGGCCAAGCATGCACGGCCAGGCATGAAGCATTGGCATGCTTACGCACGTTCAGCATCGCCTCGCGAACGATCGCGAGCAGCTCGACCTTTTCCTTGCTGCTTAAATTACCTTCGGTAAGCTGCCAATCCAGCTCCACTGTGAGGCCGCCGCGCTGCAGCTCCTCCGCCATATCCCGAACCGCCTGCATCCATTGCACATCGGTTCTCGAAGGCTCGCTGCGAAGCGAGGCAATCGACTGCCGCACATCTTCATATACGTGCCGCACCGTACGGCGGAGCTGCTGCGTCGTCTCCATGACAGCTTCATTGTCCTTCGCTTGCTCCAGCTTATCCAGCTTCACGGACAACAGGAAGAGTGACTGCGAGATGCCGTCATGCAGTTCCCGGGCAAGCTGCTCTCGTTCCATGAACGCTGCCTTAGCCGCTTTCGCCTGCTGCAGCGACTCGTTAGTGGACTCCAGCATGCGAAACAGCTTGATAAGGAGCGTCGCCGTTACGGTCATGACAATAACGGGCGCGAGCGCATTGCCAAGATCCATCGAAACATAAGGGAGCAGAAACGTATGTCGCAAATATTCCCACAACGCTATCGTTAAAGTCGGCGTCCACAAAATGAACCATTTTATTCGGTTATATGTCATTTTGTCACCTGCCGCCTCTATTAATAATTTCGGAACTCCACCTTCTGCACTTGCTCGTTATCGTCTTTATCCAACACGCGGATTTCAGCCTGCCAACGCCCTGCGAATGGAACGAACGGTCCCTCTGCTTTGTAAGCAGCCTTCACATAGCCATCGAATGAGGTAATTTCAGTATCTTCGAAAAGCTTGATCGGCACTTGAATCGGGCCGAGTTCCTTCTGATCCAACGCAAACAAGCGCATCGTAACGGATTTCGGGGCGCCTACCGCGTCAGGCAGCCATACCTTCACGATAAACTGGTTATCGCCCGGCTTGTTCGGCGTTACTCGCAGTGACAGATGCATCGTATCACCCATTTTGTGATAAACAACCGGCTCATTCGCCGGCAATGGACTTATATAGGTAAAGAGTGCTGCCGATACAAGGATGAGGGCCATCAGTGCGGCATCGATACGAAGCAGCACGGTTGTCGGCAGATTGCCTCTGCGTATGCGCAGATGAAGAATACCGCCAACGATGAGGACCAGCAGGACGAAACCTGTCTTGATCAGTAGAATCGTTCCCCATGCCGTGTAGAACAAATAGTGAAGGGAAGGCAGAAACAGCAAAGTCATGCCAATGCCTGACAAAATAAGAAGTGCAAGCGACAGCAAGGCCGCCCTGGAGAATAAGACGGCGAATCTCCCAGCTTCCTTGCGATCGGACTGCCAGAGCAAACCAAGCAGGATCAAACCGCCTACCCAGATGGCTGCAGCTGCCAGATGCACAAAATCAAACATGACAGACGCTGATTTCGGAGCAAATACCGCCGCATGACCGCTCCAGCTCTCAAGCGCAAGAATGAGCAGCGCCCAGATGGTCTTCAGAACGGCATGGAAACGGACGATAATAAATCCGAGAAGCACCAGCACCAGCAGCGCAATCCATTCACGCCCGATGTTCGTCTGCAGGAAGAGCTTGCTATATTCATCCCGTGGATAACCTGTCAATATCTCGCGAGCATGGACGAAAATATAAACAAGCGAACCAACAAGCAGTGTCCGCAAGGCAATCCGTTCCCATTTTCGCTGAATGTCCGGAAGCAGTTTGCCACGTCCCCGGGTCAGTAATGGCCACAGCATTAGTCCCGCTGCCCATAGCAGCGCCCCATAATAAACGATGCGGGCAGCGTAAATGATAAATTGTCCTGTTGTCAGTTGGGTAGTAGCGCTGTGTCCTTCATGACCAAGCTCTTTATGGGGATCAAATGTGGCAGCATCCACGCCCTCCTGAGGATTTCCTACAATAAAGACGTAAGATCCACTAACGGGATGGCCGTCCTCAGAGATGATTGAGTAAGACACGGTATACACGCCTTCGCCAAGCGAAGGAAGAGGCAGTATCAGCGAACGATGATCTTTGCTGGCTTGCGCGGTTTCGCTCGTAACGGGTCGAGATTTGGAATCAAGTACTTCTATGGAGCCTACCTTCGCCTCGATGGATTCGTTAAAACTCAGCTCAACCGATTTCGGGCTTTGCTCATATTTGACGTTAGCCTCCGGTTCGGAGCGCTCAAGCTCAGCGTGCGCGGACGCCAGGCCAGGGATGCTGATAAGTACGAGGCACATCCAGATGCACAAGACTACCGCTTGTATTGCGGAATGGGATTTATATTGAATGCGAAGGTTCATGATGTTGTGTAGTCACGTCCTCTCCTTATTATTGAACAATAAACTCAGAATAAGTGTACTAAAGCTGATGGTCGAACACCAACGATAAATCCAAACGTTGTTTGAACATCTTACACGGTTAGAAGCAGCTTGCCTTTATCCCTATTATTGTCACCACACGACTACTAAAGTTAGTGCTATAATTAGTTTCCGCAATTGATATAGTACTCACTTTTTTATATTAGCTACGTTTATAGAACTAGCTGTCCCGATCGATAAAAAATGCCGCAGCTGTACGTTTTCATGGGCTTTTCACCCCCTCAAAACAGGTGTAACGGTATGGTCTGATGTCGAATAGTATAACTTGACAGCCACTATATATTGGTGTAATTTAGGGAAGTACTAACAACATATTGTGTATTAGAGGTTGTCAGACGACATCCTTCGACAAGGAGTGGCTCTGCTCGTGGATATTATTAAGAGGAACGGTCAGAAAGAAGAATTGATCTTTTCAAAGCTTAAGAAGGTTATTGATTTCTCGTGTGTCGGCTATAACGACTGCGATCCGCTTGAGCTGGAAACTGCTTTGCTTCCTTATTTCCGCAACAACATTACAACCAAAGAAATTCAGCGTACACTCACACAGGTTGCGGTAGAAAAAACAAGCATCGAACAGCCGAACTGGCAGTACGTTGCAGCCAAACTTCTTGTGTACGATCTTTATAAAGAATCTGCAATCAATCGCAAATACGGCTATTTCGGCTATGGAGACTTCTACTCGCTGATTACGTATTTGACAGACAAAGGGCTTTACGGGAGCTACATATTAGAGTATTACACCCGTGATGAAATCCGTGAGCTCGGCAATTACATCGTGCCTGAACGCGACTACCTGTTCAACTACATCGGCCTCAAAACACTTGCAGACCGCTACTTGATCAAGAGCTTCAGCGGCGACGTGCTTGAGCTTCCGCAAGAATTGTTCATGGGCGTAGCGATGCATCTCGCTATGAAAGAAGATGACAAGCTCGCTTGGGCGCGCAAGTTCTACGATGTGCTCAGCCGTCTTCAAATGACGGTTGCCACACCTACTCTTGCCAATGCACGCAAACCGTTCCACCAGCTTTCCAGCTGCTTCATCGATACCGTGCCTGATAACCTGTGGGGCATTTACAACGTAGACTCCAGCTTCGCGCAAGTATCTAAATTCGGCGGCGGCATGGGTATCTACATCGGTAAAGTGCGTAGCCGCGGCTCCAACATCCGCGGATACAAAGGCGTTGCCGGCGGCGTAGTCCCTTGGATCAAGAACTACAACAACACGGCGGTTGCCGTCGACCAGCTCGGCGTTCGTTCCGGCGCAGTCGCGGTTTACCTTGACGTATGGCATAAGGATATTTTCGACTTCCTTAATCTTAAAACCAACAACGGCGATGACCGGATGAAAGCACATGACATCTTCCCTGGTGTCTGCATCCCTGACTTGTTCATGCGCAAAGTACAAGAGCGTGACTCGTGGTTCCTGTTCGATCCTCACGAAGTACGCAGCTACATGGGCTGGGCACTTGAGGATTCATGGGGCGAAGAGTGGGAACTTCGTTATGAAGAGTGCGTGAACAACCCTGCGCTTTCCCGTGACGAAGTACCGGCTATCGATATCATGAAGAAAATTCTTGCAAGCTCCTTTGAAACAGGCACACCTTTCGTGTTCTACCGCGATACGGTAAACCGCGCGAACCCGAATAAACATAAAGGCATCATTTATTGTTCTAACCTTTGTACGGAAATTTGCCAGAACATGAGCCCGACTGAATATATCACGACAACTCATGAAGACGGCGTTATTACAACACAAGTGAAAAGCGGCGACTATGTCGTTTGTAACCTCTCTTCCCTTAACCTTGGCCGTTCCAGAACGAAAGAGGAAATCGAAGAGGTTGTCACCTGCCAAATGCGGATGATGGATAATGTTATCGACCTTAACCATTACCCGATCCCGCAAGCGGAAATTACGAACCAGAAATACCGTGCGGTTGGACTTGGTACGAGCGGTTACCATCAATGGCTTGCTCTTAACAGCATTGCATGGGAATCCGAAGAGCATTTGGATCGTGCCGATGAGCTGTATGAGTGGATCAACTACTGCGCAATCAAAGCATCGATGGAAATCGCCAAGGAAAAAGGCGCTTACCGCGTATTTGAAGGCAGTGAATGGCATACGGGAGAATTTTTCGAATCCCGCGGTTATGATGCGCCGCACTGGCAGAAACTGAAGAAGGATGTAGCTGAGAACGGCGTCCGTAACGCATGGATGTTCGCGATTGCACCTACAGCCTCCACTTCCTTGATCGCCGGTTCTACTGCAGGTATTGACCCGATCTTCAACAAGTTCTTCGTTGAAGAGAAGAAGAATGCGGTCATTCCGCAAACAGCGCCTAACCTGAACGAAGAAACGTTCTGGTTCTACAAAGAAGCGCATCACATCGATCAGCACTGGAGCATCCGCGCAGCGGGCCGCCGTCAGCGCCATATCGATCAAGCGCAATCGTTTAACTTGTACATCACGCCGGAATACACGGCGAAGGAATTTATGGAACTGTACATGGCAGCATGGGAGAACGGCCTCAAAACCGTTTACTATTGCCGCAACAAGAGCTTGGAAGTTGAAGATTGCGTAAGCTGCAGCTCTTAAGGAATCGTTGAAAAAAGGTGTCCCTGCGGTCAGTATGGGTCTCCAATCGCTGTTGTAGACCGGATTTCTTTGAATTTATAAATGATTTAGAGGTAGAAATCCGGGCTACAAAGGCTGAATGATTGACGTGACAGAAGCTACGCCAGTCATTCAGCCTAGGCGAACGTTGACACTTTTCCGACTCCATACTGCCCTCCGGGCCACTTTTCAACGTAATCTTAAGACCACTGCAGCTTATTTTTAGGATCGAATAGAGGGAGGCAGCCCATTTAATGGATCTGCAAAAGAAAAAATTGTTCAATGAAGAAGGCGACCGCGATTGGGGCAAGCGTCGCATGATTGGCGGCAATACGACCAATCTGATTGAGCTTAACAACGTGAAATATGACTGGGCAACGAAGATGTACCGTACGATGATGAATAACTTCTGGATTCCGGAAGAGATTCCTCTTGCTCAGGATGCCAAAGATTACAGAAACCTGTCGCTCTCCGAGCGTAACAGCTACGATAAAATTATCAGCTTCCTCATCTTCTTGGATTCGCTTCAAACGGCAAACCTGCCGAACGTCAACGAATATATTACTGCACCTGAGGTAAACCTGTGCTTAACGGTTCATACGTTCCAAGAAGCCGTTCACAGCCAATCCTATTCCTATATTCTAGACAGCGTGGTTTCTCCGGAAGTACGCGATCAAATTTATAACCTGTGGCGCGAGGACAAGAACCTCTTGAAGCGGAATCGGTTCATCACCGACCTGTACGAGAACTTCATTGCTAATCCATCGTCGCAAAATCTTATCAAGACCATTATGGCGAACTACATCCTTGAAGGGATCTACTTCTACAGCGGATTCAGCTTCTTCTATGCGCTTGGCCGCCAAGGCAAAATGCTCGGTACCGTCTCTGAGATCAAATATATCCAGCGCGATGAATTGACTCACTTAGCGTTGTTCCAAGGTATCTTCCGTGAAGTGCGAAAAGAAAATCCGGAGCTGTTCACGCCGGTTCTCATCGAAGAGCTTCGCCAAATGATGCGTACAGCTGTTGAGCATGAAATCGAATGGGGTCAATATATTACGAACAACACCATTCCGGGCCTCACTGATGAAATCATCGAGAAATACATTAAGTTTCTATCCAATGAACGTCTGCGCAAGCTGAATCTCGATATTCTGTATCCGGAAATCGTCGAGCATCCGATGAAATGGGTGGAAAGCTTCAGCAATATGAACGGGATGAAAACCGATTTCTTCGAGCAGAAAGTAACCAACTACAGCAAATCGTCCAACCTTAACTGGGGCGACCTGTAAGTTTAATATAAGGTGAACCATCTTATACTTCAAAAGGGCTCAAGCCCTCTCCACTCGAGAGGCTTGGGCTTTTTTTTCATGCTCGGCAGAGTTCAGGATCTGCACGCTTCATGATACAATAGGAATAAGGCGGGACATGCGGCGGGGAGTGAATTGAGGGTGGATGCAGCTACACAGCAGCCTATTAGCGAGATAATGCCATTCATCCGCGTCGGGCATCACTACCAATTCCCTTATGAGCGAAACGAGTTCGAATATGGCCGCTTCGGATACTGTTATGCCTTTCATCTCGTTGATGGCGGCAGAGGAAGTATTACGGTTAACGGGCAGGTCTATCCGCTGAAGAGGGGCGATTTGATCTTCCTGCCGCCTCAGCTGATGCATTCCTTCTACACGGACCATGAGAATCGTTTAGCAACTTATAATCTCTATTTCGAGCTATGGAATGAGGAGCCGCGGTCAACTGAGCATCACTTGTATTGGCATCCGTCGGATTTACTGCCAGAGTTGTTAACAGCAGTACAGGAAAACACCGTTCTGGATACAATGCCGCATCTCTTTCATTTGCAGCACCATACCATCTTGATGGATTTGTTTCCCCATATTGTGAAGCATCATCAACAGCAGCGCACACTCGGCGATACGATCGCACATAGCCTGCTCAAAGCGTTTATGCTGGAGTTCATCCAGATTGCCGGGGAAAGCTGGCACAGTGACTACCGAATGAAAACGATTATGCACCGCATCGATAAAGAAGCGCATGCAGGATCGAATTATACGAGCTGGCTGGCACAAAGCGGGCTTCAGAAAACGAGATTCCATTCGCTCTTCAAGCAAACCGCGGGCATCTCTCCAAAAGCCTATTGGAGCCGCGCTGTCATGAAACAAGCAGCAGCCGCACTTTGGGAGAGCAATCGATCCATTACGGCGATCGCAGAGGATTTGGGATATGCCTCTATTCATCATTTTACGAAACAGTTTACCGCCTACTATGGCGTGTCTCCCTCCCAATATCGCAAACGCAAAGTGTAATGCTTAGAGGAGATACGAGAGATACACCTTAAACCTAAATCTACGACCTAAGTCCAGTTTCAGCACTGGACTTGCGCCCGTTCTTGAACCATAGTGCTTCCAAGTAAACTAATACTAGTTCATTCCGTGGAAATGGGGGAAACCGAATATGTCCACACAAGTTTACGTCATCAATGCTGCGATGGCTGTTCTATTACTCTTATTGTCTCTCTTTGCGGGGCTCACAACCGGCAGCATGGCCTTCCGGCGTACGACTCACAGTCTGCGACGCACTGCCATCCTTACGCTTGCCCTGCTCAGCTCAATGATACTTCTGGCTTTGGCCAAGATGATCATGCTGATCGCGACGTATTCTTACCGCAACTGGTTTGTGCTCGATAATGCGCTCATGTTCTTCGCGCTCATTATGCTGCCAACTGCAGCCATCGCCTTCTATTCCGTTTCTAGACTGCTTAATCTGGCTCGGCTTACCGTGAAGCACCCGGATGATGTCGTGAGCCGTACAAAGCGCCGTGCGGCGTCTGAAGTCGCTTTAGTCGTCCCCATTCAAGTGCTGGTCATCGAAGCGTTCCTGTATGCTTCCATTAACGTATTCCCTCTTGGCATGGCTTACCGGAAGCAGATGATTACCGTCGGACTCATTATCCTCGCTGCACCATTACTGCTTATCTGGCGCCAATCGATCAGACGCAGGCGAATTCACCGTGATGACGGAACGGCTGTCATTCACAAAGTAAAACGCGTTATCGTCTTTACGATGGCCTGCTTGTTGCTCGCCTTCGGAATTATCCATACGTTCAACAACGCAAAAACGCTCAGCAAGGCGACTGAGCGAAATTTATCCTTACGTATATCGATGTCAATTCCCTCAACGAACGAGTAATCGCATCTGCATGTCAGCCCCGCTTGCGGGCGTAGAAGTCAGGCCAATAATCTTCCGCGATGGGCGGGCAGCCTCTCGGCGTATCCCATACATAAACCCACCCGCTTTGCTCCGGCTGATGGTTGTCGGTTACCCAGATCCGATCGTAATCGTTTACCTCTTCGATCCCCACGAATTGCTCCAGATCATCCATACGTTTCAAACCTTGCTCATTCACGACAATCCACATTCCACGAACACGGGCACCACTTGTGTAAGCTGCGGCATCCCGCAGCAGCGCCGGGTAAGGTCCGTAATCAACCAGCCTCCCAAGAATGACACCGGGTGCAGCAGATTGAATGAATCCGGCACAGACATGATGATTGCTATGGCCCGGCAAGAGCGAGCCATAGATAAACACGGTTGTGAGTTGTTCCATATGTAAACACTCCTCTTAAGCCTCTTAAGAGCCTAAGCCAATTGACTATTGCGATGCCTGTACCAGTTCTCGAACAAGTTCGCCGGAATCGGCTTGGTGAAGTAGAAGCCTTGCGCTTCCTCGCAGTTACGTTCACGCAGAAACTTAATCTGTTCGTCGTTCTCTACGCCTTCGGCCGTTACTTTAAGCTTCAAGTTTCTAGCCATCGTTGTAATGGTTGCGACTATCGCCGCATCGCTGCCGCCTTTCGCCAAGTCGCTGACGAATGAGCGGTCGATCTTCAGCTTATCAATCGGGAACCGTTTAAGCGAGATCAGCGAGCTGTAGCCCGTACCGAAATCATCGATACTGATCTGTACGCCTATCTCCTTCAAGCTGGTCAGCGTATCGCTGGCGAACTCCACGTCGCTGGTCATACTCTCCGTAATCTCCAGCTCCAGATATTTCGGCGGCATGCCCGTTGCATCCAATATGCCCTTAATGCGTTCCGCCAGCTGATGCTGTCTAAACTGCCGCATCGACAAGTTCACGGACATCATCATCGGCGGCAAGCCGGCTTCCTGCCAAGCGACGTTCTGTTTGCAGGCGGCCTTGAGCACCCATTCGCCGAGCTGCAGAATAAGTCCATTCTCTTCCGTGATCGGGATAAAATCACCCGGCGGCAGTAATCCCCGCTGTGGATGATTCCAGCGCACTAACGCCTCGACTCCAATTACTTTGCCCGTGCTTAAATTAACGAGCGGCTGATAAGCCAGCGTGAACTGCTCCTGCTCGATCGCACGGCGCAGATCGCTCTCCAGCCTCAAACGATCATGCGATTTACAGTTCATCTCCGGATCGTAGCTGGAGAATTCATTGCGATGTGCTTTGGCGCTGTACATGGCCGTATCTGCGTTCTTGAGCAGCACCTCAACGCTCTCTCCGTCCTGCGGATAGAAGGAAATCCCGAGACTGATCGTAATATGATATTCCGCTTCGCCCAGCACAAACGGTGCATCGAAGAGCCCCATGAGCGCTTTGGCTTTTGTTTCTACCTGTTCGGTCTCCGCATCCTTAATGTCCGCCATTAAGACGACAAACTCGTCCCCTCCCATGCGGAACACATGATTCGACGGGCCCACTGCCAGCCTCAGCCGCTGGGAAACAGCCTGCAGCATTTGATCGCCAAAGGAATGACCAAGCGCATCATTAAAGGTCTTGAACCTATCAATATCCAGTAGAAAAACAGCGAGTTTATGGTTGCTCTGCTGCGCGCGCACCAGCTCCGCGCTTAGCTGCTCTTGCAGCTGGCGCCGATTGGACAATCCGGTTAGCTCATCGTGGTAAGCCAAGAAATGGATGCGTGATTCCGTCCGTTTATATTGTTTGAACGGCTCATCCAGCGTGACGTAATAGATCCCTTTCATCAGGAAGTAGAAGCCGGCCAGCTTATACACATGCCCGAGGAGCATATCGGTGTCAACGCCACCGGAGCTTAAGATGAACTGCAGATTGGCAAACAAGAAGAAAACAAGCGATTGGATAATGGTTAGCAGCGCTTGAGGCCGCTCATTGCGATTTAAGTAAAGCACCATGCCGATCGTACTCAAGTAGGAGAAAATAATAACGAAATAAACAAGTACTCGCACCAATTCAAGCGTTTCGCCCGTGAGCACTGTAATGTGGGCACGATCAACCAATGCAAAGTAGACCAGCGCGACCACAGTCGCAAAACCAAGTGACAGTAACACAGCCGGAAGCCGTTTCCTTGCCGAAACCGGTGCATCATTCTTGCGGAAGATGAGAAACAACCCGACAGAACCGATGAACTGGGCAGACATGGAGAACAGGGCGGATAAGTTGGTTTCCCCAACGGGATGGAAGAACGGCATTCCTTCCGCTGTAAGTCCGTGAAGCATGTCGAACACGCCGACAGCGCCGAATAATGCCGCCGTATAGAGCCGATGCTTCGACAACGATTTGACGAAAAACAACCAGCCTAACACCAGCATGGTGAAGCTCACTGCATATGTATTAAATTCGATGCCGGAATGCACAAACAAGTACGCCCGGCCCGTAATCGGCCGATAGAGTTCGCTATGAAACACCCGCATAAGTATAAAGCTGATGATGGCGGCAAAGGCCGTCCACATCGTAATTTTTTCCGCCCTATTGATAGACATATTGTCTTGATGTCCTCCTTCAACAAAGAAAGCCGATGCTGCCCTGCATGCCCATGTGATGATGTTTGAATGTTACGAGCAGAGCCGTATCTTCTCGAAAGCTGCAAGCTACCTACGCGGTGTCGGCGGCTGAAGCGCGATTCCCGCCGCTTCCAAGCCTTTACGCAGTGCAGCGGCAAATTCTGCTGCGCGCTGTCCGTCGCCATGGAGACAAACCGTGTCTCCTTGAATAGCGATCTCTTTGCCTTCGATTGTCCTTGCTGTCCCCCTTGTAATGATACTTAGCGTTTGGAGCAGCGCTTCATCAGCGGAGGCGAGCGTCGCCCCTTGCTGATTTCGGGGAGTAAGTGTTCCGTCCTCTTGATAAGAACGGTCTGCGAAGATCTCAGATGCCGATTGCATGTTTTGCTTATGCGCTGCTGCGAGGAGCATGCTTCCCCATTGTCCGTAAATGATCAGGGATGGGTCGTACACGCTCACTGCGCGCACGAAGGCTTCTGCAAGCTCTTCGCTGCGACCTGCCATATGATAGAGCGCGCCATGCGGCTTCACGTGACGCAAGCTAGCGCCGGCAGCACGAACGAATGCATCTAATGCGCCGATCTGGTAGAGCGTCATGTCATAGATTTCCTGTGCGCTGACCGCCATCTCACGTCGCCCGAAGCCGAGTCGGTCCGGCAAGCCCGGATGCGCACCAATTGACACACCGGCGTCTGCTGCTCGATATACGGCTTCACGCATCGCATGAGGATCTCCGGCATGAAAGCCGCAGGCAATATTCACTGAAGTGACATGTGCGAGTAGTTCACAATCTTGGCCAAACGTATAGATGCCATAGCTTTCGCCAAAATCACAGTTCAGATCGATCACCTGTTGTGACTGCGATAAATCGTGGATATTAGTCATATCGGCTTTTGGCGGTCCTTTCATGATCACAAATTCAATTTCATTGCTTTCTTACAAATCGCGAGAATGGCGGCGAGCTGCTGCATGCCGCGTTCTTGCTCTCTAGCGATGTGCTGGGCTTCAGCCAGCGTCACTTCTTCGAAGGTGACGTAATCGCCGGGCTTGCACTGCGCGAGCAGCGGCAAGTCGGCCGTGATGACATGCGCTAGCTTCGGATAGCCGCCGGTCGTCTGGCAGTCTGCGCCGAGAATGATCGGCGCGCCGCCGCGCGGCACCTGTATCGTGCCGGCGATGACGCCGTGGGACAGCAGTTCTTCGCTGTCCTCCATCTGCAGCGGGGGGCCATCTAGGCGGACCCCCATACGGTCTGATGCGGGAGCTACGCGATAGCGCTCCCGCATGAACGCCGTACGGGCCGCTTCGCGGAATTGCCCGTACTCGGCGCCCGGCATCACGCGCAGCCGGATGCCGGCGGGGTTTGCGCTGCCGCGCTGCAGCGCCTGCGGCGGCGCGAACCAGCCCGGGGCCGCCCAGCTGCGGCGGCGGCCCTGCGGCACGGCCGCGGCGCGCGCGGCTAGCGCGGCGTGCCACGCGGCAGCCCAAGGCGCGGCGCTGCCGAGCGGCAGCACGTCGCCGCCCTGCAGCTTGCGCCCGGCGATGCCGCCGATGCCGGCACGCGTGTCCGTGCTGCGGCTGCCGAGCACCGCCTCGGCGGCAATGCCGCCGGCTGCCGCAACGTAAGCGCGGCACCCGCTAGCCGCGGAACCGAAGCTGACGACCGTTCCGGCGTCAAGCCAAACCGGCCGCCTCAGCGGGAGCGCCTCACCGTCGATCGACGGTGCCAAGTCGGCGCCGCACACGGCGATCAGCATCGCTTCTTCCGCCAGTAGCTGCGGGCCGTTAAGCGTTAGCTCAAGCCCCGCAGCTCCAGGCGCATTGCCGACGAGCAAATTCGCCGTCCGCAGCGCGATGCTGTCCATCGCGCCGCCTTCGGGAATACCGAAGCGCCGCCAGCCCGGTCGTCCCAAATCTTGTACCGTTGTATGTAAGCCCGGTTTGATTATTCGCAGACTCATGGCGCTTCACCTTGCTCCTTCAGGTCCTTCTCGGAAATCGGAACAAAACGCAGCACATCGCCCATGCGCAGCAGAAAGGGCTCCGCTCGCTTCGGATCAAACAACCGAAGCGGCGTGAGGCCGATCAACTGCCATCCTCCCGGCGTCGATAGCGGATAGATGCCTGTCTGCCCGCCGGCAATGCCGACAGCCCCTGCGGGCACGCTGCTTCGCGGCATGGCAAGACGCGGTTGACGGAGCTCATCCGGTAAGCCGGTTAAATAAGGAAAGCCCGGCATGAAACCGATCATGGCAACGCGGTACTCCGCAGAGGCATGGCAGGAAACGAAGCTCGCTTCCGTCATGCCTGAACGCGAGGCGCACGCCGCCAGATCGGGACCATAACGACCGCCGTAGCATACCGGAATTTCGACCAGCCTGGGTTCAGCAGTGTTATGATGCTGCCTGCCTAGCAGAATCAGTTCCACATCGGCTGCCGTTTGTTCATAGTTGAACCCCTCATAGACGACGGTTACCGTATCGTAGGCAGGAACCACATCGACGAACCAGGTCCGTCCTGCCTCACGCAGTAATTCCGCCATTCCGGCAGCAAGCAGCCAGCGCTCACCTTCTTGCCCCTCGTCATCCAAAATTACGACAAGAGCCCGGTCTCCAAGTGGCCTGATACTGAACGTTCGCTCCGCAGCGTCACCCACAAAATTCACCAATTTTCTCATATTTTCAACATTGCAATTACGAATTGGAAGGTAATGCCGTTAAAGGGTAATCTCCTTTAGTTTGTACCATTGCGTGCCTTTTTGTCCAGCATCTTTACAAAGCTTTCCTAAAACATTTTCCGACAAAAAGTGTTCTATTCAGACGTGTACCGACTAATGACCTCCACGAGCAAATCATTGAGACGTTTCACTTCATATTCCCCGACAGCCGGTTCCATGTGATCATTCCCGATACCGCTGTGATCCGTTAGAAATAAATAAGTCCCGCCTGTGGCAGTGGCCATGAAACGCATCAAGTATTCGGTCTGTACATCAACACCGCTTGAAGCAATCGGAATGATCCGAATGCCTTCTGCTGCCGCGGATTCCATCAGCTCATGAATGCGTTTCGTCACCTTACGTTCATGATGAGGCGGAGCGTCAAGCACGAGAAACAACAGTCTTGCCCTTGCATCACCGCTCCATTTATGATCATCGACAGCATTCTCCAGCGCTTCATCTACCGCTTCCGGGAAATCGCCTCCGCCTGCAGCATCTTGCTGCGAAATCTGCTTGACGGCCGTATCGATATCCTTCGTGAACGGATAATCTTTGACCAGATATTTATCGCTGCGATCTCGGTAGAAATTGGTGCTGACTTGAATATCAAGCTGTTGGCCGTTATCCTTGCCGACGCGGGCGACGACGTCTTTCAGCTCCGACTTCAGAAAATCCAGCTCATCCTGCATGGAACCTGTTGTATCCACAACGAGCATCAGATCAACACCAAGCGACGGCTTCACCTGTTCGTTCAGATCAACGCGCAGCGCGGAACCTCTTGGGATCTGCACATTCTCATACTGCTTCTCTTGATTCCCCGAACGAATGATAACCCCATATCTCTCCTGATTCTGCTGCTCATCGAATAATCCCGCGTAGGCAGACGCTTCTCCATCAATATTAGTACGTGACTCCCACACCGTATCGCCATCGTCATCAACGAGGCTGACTTCTGCATCGGATACCGGCTTACCGCCTCCGGTCACAACAACTTCCAATCTATTTTGCGGAAAAACAGACCAATAGGATTGCAGCTCTCTGCCCTCGCCGCTATTCAGCAGCCGGATCCACTCCTTCCAGGAGGTAAGATCGTCCGACTCCCCGGCTGTCAGTTGACCCGCTTGTGAGTCGTCGTACTGGCTGCCCGGCGGAGTTGTCTCATCCTTATCGATCGGGGAATCATCCGTATCATGAGCAGGTTCTTCGGAAACGGATGAATCGGCTTTGTCATTGCTGCTTGAGTTGGTAGTGGCTTCACCCCGGTTGCTTGTGCTGCTGTTGTCCCTTGCTTCCGTGTTCGAACTGTTGCTTGAAGAATCCGTGTTCGCCGCGCTGTCGTTCTGATTGTCAGCCGAGGAGCACCCGGCCAGCAGGAACGTTAATGCCGCGAGCAGTAGAAGCGACGTCTTCATCTTTCCTTGTCCCCTTACATTCTCTTTACCCGGTGCATGTTCTCTGTTTATTCCTTTACGTTGTTGCATCCGAATTCCCCCTCGATTCTGTTGGTAGCCGAACCATTATATGTAAAAGCCGGCTTATTACCATCGACGGAATCGCTCTCCGAATTGTTGCATTCTCGCTGGCACGACAGTACAATCGGGGGAAGTATATTTTTGGGGAAGAAAGGAGCGCTGCTGCCTTATGGAAACTTACTCACTAGCAGAGCTGAGCATTACCTATAACGATGTCACTACGAAATTAATTTATAAGTCTGCACATTTGGTTGTCGTCACGGACTCCGGCTATAAGCTGTGGTACATCGAGATCGACGGCATGACTCAAACCTCGCTCCTTCACATGTTCCATGAATCCGAGGACATTGGGATATCCTTATCCGGCATAACAGCCGGCGGCAAACCGTTCCAAGCGGGCGGATATTTCCATCCGAACGTCCAGCATCAGGCTGCGGCTATCCGAGGTGACGGCGAGCTGCACGGTTTCTAGAAACGACTAGTACTTTCGCACACAACAAAGCAGCTCCGGTTCTCATTCCACGATGGAAGGAATGAACCGGAGCTGCTTTTTGTGTTATAAGGGCGTTACTGCACGGCAATACCTTTGAAGAAGAGCTCAAAAGTAATGGCCATTCGGTTATCGAGTGAATCCTCATTCTCTTCCATCGACCAGACGAAGAGCGTGCCGAAGTAAGCTTGAAAGGCTTGCTGAGCCATCATCTCAGCGGGCATGTCTCTGCGAAACTCGCCGTTCTCCTGCCCTTCGGCAATAAGCGGCAGCAAGGCTTCTTTAAGCGTAGTGAGCATCGAGTTATGGGTATCAAGCGCCTTGGCACTGCCGAGCATGGCTTGAAATAATGCGCGCGTGAGTGGTTTGCTAAGTACAAATTGTTTCACGATTTGGAATAACAACAGCTGTAGACGGGGCACCAGCGGTCCGGGCTTGTCTTTGAGCTTCGCCACCTCGTTTAACGCGAAGATCGCTTGCAAATCGCAGATCAGTTCATCCTTGGAAGCGAAATAATTGAAAAAAGTGCCTTTCGCAACGCCGGCTTGCTTGGCAATACTTTCAACGGATGTCTGCTCGTAACCCAGCTCAGCAAATAAAGAGAGCGCAGCTTCTTTGATTCGAATGCGGGTCTGTTCTTTCTTGAGCTCGCGGTTCATCGCTATATCCTCCATCTAAGTTGTTCGCGTTCAGTCAATGCTAATTGTAGCATAGCACTTAAGCTCCGTAAACACGAGTTGACCATCGGTATAAAATTTAGCTTTATGCATACAATTCAATCTATCGCGAATGAAACCGAATTCAATAAAGATACCGAATTCTGATGTGTGAAATAATTATGACCATTAGTTCAAAATTATTGACGAATGGTTTTGTCTTGCGCTATAACTATTCATAGAGAACCTGTTAGTTTAGTTTCGAGGAGGTATTGAAATGTCTGAACGTATTATTCGAAGTATTGCCCGCGCCAAATGGGCAGTCCTAATCGGCTGGCTGGCGATTACCGTGGCCTCCATGTTTGCCCTGCCTGATCTTGCGGCCATTGTCCGTCAAACCGAGCAGAAATTTATTCCGGCCGCTTCCGAATCCGTCGTAGCCAAACAGCTCATGGAACGGATTAATCCGGAGACCACCACCAAATCCAGCGCAATCCTTGTTTACTCCCGCGAAGGCGGCATGACCGCACAGGACCGCGATTGGCTCAAGGCCAAAGCTGCCGAGCTTGCGCTGCTTAGCGGCAAGGATGGCTTCAAGTCGGTGCAGTCGGCTTATGAAACGCCGGAGCTGGCGGAGAAATTCCGCAGCAAGGATGGCACAACCGAGCTGCTTATCGTCGGATTCTCTCGTGCGGATAATGATACGCTCACCCAAGAAGCGGTTGATATACTCGCAGCTAAAGTGAAAGATGCGCCGAGCGGAAGCAAAGTGGAGCTCACGGGGAGTGCTCCTATCGGCAAAGATTTTCAACAGAGCTCTGAGGAAGGCTTGAAGAAAACGGAGCTGCTCACCGTAGCGCTCGTACTCGTTATTCTTCTCCTCGTTTTCCGTTCCCCTGTCGCGCCGTTCATTCCGCTTATTACGATCGGCATTTCCTTAGTCATCACACGCGGGCTCGTTGCACTGGCCACGGATTACGGAATGCCGGTTTCGTCTTTTACTGAATCCTTCCTGATTGCCGTCTTGTTCGGTGCGGGAACCGATTATTGTATCCTGCTTATCCAGCGTTTCCGCGAAGAGCTCAGCCATGACGGTGACAAAGTGGAAGCACTCGTAAGGACGATGCGGACCGTCGGCAAGACCGTTGCCTTCTCCGCCAGTACCGTATTCGTTGCGTTCTTCCTCATCGGCTTCGCCCAGTTCGGCCTTTATCAATCAGCCGTTGGCGTATCCATCGGCGTTGCGGTTACGCTCATTGCAGGACTTACCTTAACGCCTGCCTTGTTGATGCTCTTCGGTAAAGCTACCTTCTGGCCGAGCAAGGCTGCAAGCGGTCAAGGCCACGGCGAGTCTAAGCTGTGGGGAGCGATGGCAGCTCTTGCCGCACGCAGACCTGTAGCCATTCTGGTTGTTACGGTTCTGCTGCTTACGCCAATTACATTCCTGTACCATGGCAAGCGGTCCTTTGACGACTTGGCCGAAATCAATCCGCAGCTTGGCTCCGTGCAAGGCTTCCGACAAGTGGAGCATGCCTTCGGTGCCGGTGAAGTCTTCCCGCTCTCCGTAGCGCTGCGATCGGATGAGTCGATGCGCAATCCTGCCGCACTGGCCGCACTCGAAACGGCAAGCGCCAATGTAGCGAAGCTAAGCGGCGTCAAAGAAGTGCGAAGCGCCGTAAGACCGCTCGGCGAACAGCTGGCGGACCTAACGGTTTCGAATCAGCTGACGCGAACCTCTGATGCGCTTGATCAGATGAAGAATGGCGTCGATCAAGTAGCAGACGGCTTAACTACCGCCGGCAGCTCAATTGCGAGCGGGCAGGCCGATATTCAGAACCTGACAGATGGCTTGCGAACGATGGCTTCCCGCACCTCTGAAGCGCAGAGCGGGCTGAAGCAAATCTACGGCGGCATGCAGCAGGCGTCCCAAGGCGCCGGCCAGTTATCCGGCGGACTCAAGCAGAGCGCCGAAGTATCCGGCTCCATGAGCCAAGATTTGCAGGCGTTGCTGAAGAAATATCCGGAGCTGAAGAACGAGCCTGCCATGCAGCAATTGTTAGGCAAGCAGCAAGGACTCTCCGGCGGATTAAATGAACTATATTCCGGGGCAGCTAAGCTGTCAGCAAGCTTCACTCAACTAAACCCCGGCGTCAATAAAGTTGCCGACGGACTTGGCCAACTGGCTGACGGTCAAACCCAAGCCGCCGACGGTACAGCGAAGCTCGGAAGCGGACTTCAAGAGCTTACCGGCGGCTTGAAGGATGGAGCTGCAGGTCTTGGCGACATCTCGAAGGGTCTCACTTCGGTGAAGGATGCACAGCGTACGATTGGGGACAGTCAGATCCCTGGCTGGAATCTTCCTCAAGAAGCATTGGATAGTCCTGAGATGAAGCAAGCGCTCGATTACTATATTTCCACCGACGGGGAAACCGCCAAGATGGAGATCGTCCTCTCGGTAAATCCGTATTCTCCCGAAGCGCTGACAACGGTTGATCAGATTAGAGAAGCGCTGAACCATAGCTTCGAAGGAAGTGCCATTGAAGGAGCTCATGTGTATGTATCCGGCACATCGGCACAAATTTCGGAGCTCAAGGATATTTCGAAGAATGACTTTACGCGAACAGGTGCGTTTGTCTTGATCGGGATTTTCATCGTACTGATGATTCTGCTGCGCTCCATTCTGGCGCCGCTCTATGTACTGCTCTCCCTTGGCTTTAACTTCCTGGTCACCATGGGCATTGTTGAATTCATATTCGTTCAATTGCTCGGCAAGGAAGGCTTGTCATGGAGCGCTTCATTCTTCGTCTTCCTCATTATCGTAGCGCTTGGCGTCGATTACAGCATCTTCCTCATGGCTAGGTTCAAGGAAGAATATCGACCGCGGGGCATTACGTATGCGATGACGAAAGCGATGTCGACGACAGGCGGCGTTATCATATCCGCAGCGGTCATCATGGGCGGCACGTTCGCTGCACTTATGATGTCCGGCGTGAATACGCTCCTGCAGATCGGTGCAGGCATCGTCATTGGTCTGATTCTGTATGCGACTGTCTTTATGGGCCTTGTCATTCCTGCTTTGGCTAATCTCTTCGGTGAAGCCAACTGGTGGCCTTTCCGCCAAAGAACAACCTCTCAATCAGAAGCAGCGAAGGCCCAAGAAGAAGGGAATAGCCCAAGATACAAAGAGCAAACCTCTGAATAAATCAGGCTTCCGATAAAAAAAGCTGTATCCGCTCCTTTCGAAGGTGGCGGATACAGCTTTTGCTTTATTTATATCGAAGATTCGGCTACAGCACGTTTGGCTGCTTGATGCGTATAAGCAAACAGCTCCATAAGCTCCATATGCTGCACATATTCAATCGCGCTCCTGGCTTCTTCCGAGATCGTCCCGCTCTCTTGAAGCGCAATCATGCCTGTGAGTGCCGAAGCTTGCCAGCGCACTTGGCGTTTCATTACCTGCAGCGAATCGCGAATGGTGCCTTCCTGCAAATCGCCTAATACGACGCTGTTCTGCAGCCAATCCGCTACTCGTGTCTGCAAGCTCTCCATCGCCGGATGGGCGCCTGCATTGCTGAACCAGTAGTTCGCATTGGAGTAATCACCCTCCATCCGGTGCATGATACCATGCCAATAGCAGCCTGTCGGGTCGTCTTCAATCTCTTGGGATTGTTCATGCGACGCGTCCAAGCTCTCGTTAAGCAGATGCAAGCCGGCCTTGAGCGCAATGAGCGCGGGTTGAGCGGATTTCGGAGTTCCGACAGTAATTAGAGGCAAAGCGGCTATTTCTTGATCGAGTGCAGCATCCCATACCCCTTTCGGAGACAGGGCTTGCATGGTCTGACGCGATTCCAATTGTTCGATGATTAGCGCTAATGATTTCTTCAAGCCGCATCCACTCCTTCAACAGTTCGTAACGCCAATCACTTGCATGAGTGGACTCTATTGTAATAGATGCCCTTCGAAAATTCAATGAGAATATGCCTATTTATCCTTACAATCCGCGCGGATGAAGTTCGGAGACGGCGACGATCCTCCTTAGCAAACAAGCTCCCGAACCGCTAAGGTCTGGGAGCTCGTTCATTATTGAAGAACTTATTTGCTGTGCAATACTTCAGGCGTAGTCAGCTTATCGTAGAAATCAACCGACTTATCTTTGTCATCGGAATTCCGAAGCGCCATTGCGGAACGAGGATGCTCATCGAACATGCCTGTAATCATATAAGGAATAATATAGCCCCACTCTTCTTTTTCACGAAGCGGAATCATGTACTTCTCGATCATATCCAGAACCGGACGCACATTGTACTTCGTGTTCTTCAGATGTGCGACAAGCAGTTCCGTTGGGCAGTTGCCGGCCGCGCGGCCCATACCGTATACGGAAGCATCCAGGAACTCGACGCCTTTCTCAACCGAAATAAGCGTATTGGCGAAAGCAAGCTGCATATTGTTGTGCGTATGAACACCAAGACGTTTGCTTGGCAGGTACTTCTGGAATTTGCTGACCAAATAATTGAAGTCATTCGGCGCCAAGCTGCCATAGGAGTCAACGACGTACACGACGTCGACTACACTTGCTTCGATCAATTCGAATGCTTCAAGCAGCTGGTTCTCCATTACGTTGGAGAGTGCCATAATGTTCAAGGTTGTTTCGTAGCCGCGCGAGTTGAATACGTTAACCAGCTCCAGCGCCTTCGGCACGTCTTGAATGTAGCAGGCAACGCGAATCAAATCGAGCATGCTCTCTTCGCGTGGAAGAATATCGTTCTCATCTACCCGTCCGATATCGACAAGTGCAGAGAGCTTCGTATTCAGCTTCTGCGGGATGACTTTACGAAGGAAGTCGTCGTCCAGGAAGCGCCATGGACCCGCATCTTCAGCGCCTTTGAGCAGCTTCGGAGAGTTTTTGTACCCGATTTCCATATACTCGACGCCAGCTTCATTCAGCGAGTTGTATAGATGCTGAACGAACTCAACGCTGAAATCCCAGTTATTGACGAGCCCGCCGTCGCGGATCGTGCAGTCGACGATTTTACAATGACTTTTTTTCGAAGCATTCATAGCATTGTGTCTCCTTTTTAGCCAGATCTTGTCTTTTCTACTCATAATACTTGATATTGGCTATGAACGCAAAGTCATTTTTGTCAGAATTGCAGGACTCTTCGGATTAAATGGCGCGGAACGATTTCCTCGTGCTGACCATCGTTTGATCCAATTTATCGCTTAATTTCTCCAGCATTGTCGCAAGCTCCGACGATCTGGAAATAAGCTGATGCTGCTCATTCGAGCTGCCCGTAACCGTCTTGACGCTGCCTGTTAATTCAACGGACATTCGGGAGATTTCCTCAATGTTGACGCTGAACTGCTTCGTGCTTGCTGTCATTTGCTGAGAGGCACCGGAAATATAATGAATTTGCTCTGCGACGGTTTTGATGGATCGCATGATCCGTTCAAATGCGGCTCCCGCATCACATACGGCTTGGTTGCCTGATGCAACCTCTTCAATGACTTGATCCATGGAATGGATAGAAGCGCGGTTATTAGCCTGAATGTCTTGAACAAGCTCAGCGATTCTCTGGGCAGAGGCAGTTGTTTGTTCAGACAGCTTGCGCACTTCATTAGATACGACGGTAAACCCACGTCCATGCTCGCCGGCCCGCGCCGCTTCAATCGCCGCATTCAGTGCCAGCAGACTGGTTTGTGAAGCGATGTCTGCAATTAAGCTTGTAATGTCATCTATTTCTTGCGAACGCTGACCGAGCAGCTTTACTTTGGTTGCGGACTCTTGGACGGCATTGCTCATCGATGTCATCTGCCTGACAGCCTTCTGTATGGCCTCATTTCCGTTATCGGCCTCCGTCGCTACCTCACTGGAGAAAGTTGACACCGTAGCAGACGTTTCGGCAATGGTATGGATGTCTCGGAGCATCTCTCCGATGACCCTCTTGCCTGTCTGTGCGCCATGCTCCTGCAAATGCGCCGTGGCATCAACCTTATGCATCGTTTGTACAATATCCCCTGCCAAGAGATTAAGCGTAGCCGCATTGCAGCTGAGCTCTTTGGAATTCATGAGCACTTGGTCCGACGTTTCCGTCACATTTTCAATAATTTGTTTGACCGCTGCTTGAATCTTCTGCTGTTGGGCCGATTCCAACGCGAGGATGAATGCTCTGCGCGTCACAATTTGATAGGTAACCGCGCCGATAAACAAGACGACAAATACGATGTGAATGGAGACCATGGCAAGTGAGTAATCACGGGTTCCGTAGACAAGGTCTGGGAAGATTAAGAAGCCGAGTACATGCTGAAGTGCGAAGATAACGGTGCTGATGAGAAGCATTGCGATGAGGTCGTAGTACAAAATAATAGCGAGTACCATAAAGATGGAGAAATGATATTCCACCATGCCGTTGCCGCCTGAGATGATCGATATGCTGCTGAAGGTAAGCGACAGTGTCAATAGAAGCGGAACGGACTGCTGCTCCTTCTGCAACCGCATGCAAATCCCGGCAAGCAGTAAGAAAATAATCGGTAATGCCAAGAACGTTTGCTTAAGGAAAGTGTGGAACGTAGAACCATTCATGTCCGTTTGATGATCATGATGCATGGAGAAACCGAGCCAATCGAATGCGTGTACCAGAAGCGATAATAGCACAATAATTGTAGAAATGAATAACATGACACGGTTTTTCTCTCTAAGCATACAACTTGCCTACCTCCCCATATATGTATACATATAAAAAGAGTCCACCCGCGTTAAGGATGGACTCCTTTTCACTCGGTAACCTGTCCACCATGGCATCTGCATTGCGATGCTTTAGGCCTAGGCTTTGCGTCCCAACGTTTCCGTTGGTTTGCCATTATCATATGAAGAAGTAGTCGGATACTATGGTCATGGTACTGTTAACAGGGTTAATTATATGAGGGGAAAGCCCTGTTTGTACATAGCGTAATTTGTATTGTTTTGTCGAATTTGTCAGATCATCTCTTCTGCTCTCACCACTTCGTCGAACTTGGCTGCCGTAATAAGCCCACTGCGAATGGCAGCCTCGCGAAGCGTCAGGCCCTCCTTGTGAGCGGACTTGGCAATGGCCGCCGCATTCTCATAGCCGATATGAGGATTCAGCGCCGTGACGAGCATCAACGACTCGTTTAGATGCCGAGCGATGGCTTCCCGATTCGGCTCAATGCCGACCGCACAATGCTCATCGAAGGAGCGAATCGCGTCGCTGAGAATACGGGTCGACTGCAGGAAATTGTGAATGATGACAGGCTTAAACACATTCAGCTCGAAGTTTCCCTGACTGGCCGCGAAGCCGATTGCCGCGTCATTGCCCATGATCTGACAGACGACCATCGTCAGCGCCTCACACTGCGTTGGGTTGACCTTCCCCGGCATAATGGAGCTGCCCGGCTCGTTCTCCGGGATACGAATCTCGCCAATCCCGCAGCGAGGTCCGCTTGCGAGCCAGCGCACGTCGTTCGCGATCTTCATTAAGTCCGCGGCGAGCGCTTTAATTGCGCCGTGTACGAAGACGATCTCGTCGTGGCTCGTCAGCGCGTGAAATTTGTTCGGCGCGCTGATGAAGTTCTTGCCTGTGAGGCGGCTGATCTCCGCCGACACCTTCTCGCTAAAGCCCTGCGGGGCATTCAGGCCCGTTCCCACGGCTGTGCCTCCGATGGCAAGCTCACGCAGCTCCTCGCGGCTTGCTCTGATATTACGCTCCCCTTTCTCCAGCATCCGAACCCAGCCGCTGATTTCCTGGCCGAGCGTAAGCGGTGTGGCATCCTGCAGATGGGTGCGGCCGATTTTGATGACCTCCATGAAGCTAGCACTCTTCTGCTCGAGTGTGGATTTCAGCTGCGCAATCGCCGGCAGGACGAGGTCCTCTACCGCAATCAGCGCGGCGATATGCATCGCGGTGGGGAATGTATCGTTGGAGCTCTGCGAGCGGTTGACATCATCGTTGGGATGAACGGTTGCTTCTTGCCCCTTCTCCCGGAGCAGCTGTGCCGAACGTCTTGCTATCACTTCATTGACGTTCATGTTGGACTGCGTGCCGCTCCCGGTCTGCCATACAGCAAGCGGAAACTCATCCTGCCACTTTCCTGCAATCACCTCATCCGCTGCAGCCGCAATCGCTTCTGATTTAAGGGCATCCAACTTCCCCAAGCTTCCGTTCACGGTTGCTGCTGCTTTCTTCAGATAAGCGAAAGCGGTAATTAACTCGCGCGGCATCTTCTCCGTACCGATTCGAAAATTGTGCAGACTGCGCTCCGTTTGCGCTCCCCACAGCCGGTGCGCCTCAACCTGTATCTCACCCATAGAATCCTTCTCCATGCGAAAATCGCTCATCGCGACTACCTCCTCATTACGGATTATTTCTGTTTCGGCTTACTCTCTATATACCCTATGAAAGAGGCGATGCATCTACGAGCATGCATCGCCTCTTTCCCATGATTGCCTATTTGCGGGCTTGCAATACGGCTTCTGTCTGAAACCTCGCAACTGCGATTCCGTGTCATTGGCTGATCCAGGGGCGAAGTTGCATTCTATCGCAACATTTAAAACTGACCTCTTAGTTCCGGAGGCAGCTCCCGGCTCTTGCGCGTGTTGGAATCCATCGTCACACAAGTAACGACCGCGTCCCCGCATAGCTCGCCTTTCTCGTTCACGATCTCCTGTTTGAGCACATAGCTGCTACGCCCGGCCCGCTCCGGGGATGTTGTAACCGTCAACCGATCGCCTTGCCTGCACTCCTTGCGATAGTTGATATTGATATTGACCGTTACCGTCTGAACACCCATCGCAAGTAACACATCATAGTGCAAGCCCGCCTGCTCATACCATGCTTCCCGTCCCCATTCGAGATATTCCAAGTACTTGGCATTGTTCACATGCCCGTTCACATCGATTTCCGTTGAACGGACGATTAGCTCCAGATTCGCTTGCATCGATCCACACACTCCTCCGTTGTTGCAGCCGCCTTGTACAGATCAGACCTAGTTGCCTTCATGTTAGCGGGCGAGAGTATGCTTGTCAAAGCGAGTGGAGAGTGCCAAATCAACTAGTCATGAAAAGGCAATATTCCGCTCCCCGCGCTAGACGCTGAGAGTGCAGAAAACGAACTCTCAGCGCAGAAAATATGCCGATACACGGCTGAGAGTCGAAATATCGAACTCTCAAGTTTTCAAACTAACCATTAAGCTTCTCTATCATTCACCATGCAAAACAGCAAGAAGACCGCTCTCTCCGAACCTACCGGAGAGAACGGCCTATCATTTTACCACTCTGCGAACGAGCCATCGTCGTACGCCAGACGAGGTGTATCCCAGTCGCCTGCGTAGCCGCGTTCAATGAGCGCTTCTTCATTAATTTCGATACCGAGGCCAGGCCCTTGCGGGATAGCGACGTGACCATCGATAACTTCAAACGGCTTCTTCAAGTAGCCTTCTCCAAGGTCCCACTTCTCCGCCATAGACGGATGCTCTTGGATCAAGAAGTTCGGCGTACAAGCATCGAGCTGCAAGCAGGCCGCAAGCGAAATCGGTCCAAGCGGATTATGCGGTGCGATGGAAGCGTAGTACGTTTCCGCCATTGCGGCGATTTTGCGTCCTTCGAAGATTCCGCCTGCATGGCATAGGTCCGGCTGAACGATTGCTACTGCGCCTTTCTCCAACGCTTCGCGGAAGCCCCACCGTGTAAACAACCGCTCGCCCGTTGCGATCGGAATGCTTGTCGATTGTGCTATGCGCAGGAGGGAGTCCACATTCTCAGGCAAGCAAGGCTCTTCAATAAACATCGGATAATAGGGTTCGAGTGCCGCGGCAAGGCGAATCGCCATAGCCGGGCTGACCCGACCGTGAAAGTCGATCGCAATGTCGACACCGCTGCCCACAGCTTCGCGGGCTGCAATGAACTTGTTCACTTGGCTCTCCACGAAAGCCAGCGAATCCACATGCCGTACCGGTGCGTCTACACCTGTTTTAATGGCGTTGAAGCCAGCTTCTACTCTACGCTTAGCGTTGGCTGCGAACGCTTCCGGTGTTTCACCGTGGCAGTGACAGTACATGCGGATTTTATCGCGCACTCTGCCGCCGAGCATTTCATAGACAGGCATGTTGTAGAACTTGCCTTTAATATCCCACAGCGCCTGCTCGATCCCGCTTATCGCGCTCACGAGGACAGGGCCGCCGCGATAGAACGTGCCCCGGTACATGATTTGCCAATGATGCTCAATACGAAGCGGATCTTCGCCGATCAAGTAACGCTTCAACTCTTCAATGGCTGTCGCCACGGTAAGAGCACGACCTTCGACGATTGGCTCGCCCCAGCCAACTATGCCTTCATCGGTCTCAATTTTCAGAAACAACCAGCGAGGTTTCACATGATAGAGCTTCAAATCAGTTATTTTCACAGCTTTCGATCTCCTTTACGTCCTATACTGGTTTCATCGAGCATTGAGCAACTCTCCGTTACCCGTTCCCCTTCTCTGCCCATACCGGGAGCAATGCGCCGCCATCCATAAACATAGTCGTTCCTGTCATATAACCCGCGCTGTCCGAAGCCAGAAATACAGCCGCTTCGCCTACTTCCGCCGGCGTACAGAATCGTCCCATAGGGATACGTGATGAGACCGATTCGATGATCTTCTGAACGCGCTCATTGCCATCGCCCCAACCGTTCTTCGTGTAGCCCGGCGCGATGCCGACAACCCGAATGCCATGAGGAGACAAATCGAGTGCCATGTTCTTCGTCAGCTTGTTTACAGCTGCCTTCGCCGCGGCATAGACGGTGGAATTCGCCCATGTTCCTTCGGCATGGTTGGAGCTAATCTGAATAATAACGCCGCTTGTGCCGTTCTTGACCATGAGCCGCGCCGCCTGTTGCGAGCAGAAGTAGAGTCCCTTCAAATCGGTATTGAACACCTCGTCGAACAGCTCCGGCGGCGTTTCAAGGAACGGCTTCATCCGCGTGATGCCCGAATTGTTGACATGTACATCCAATCTGCCGAATCGACTATTAAATTGCTCGAACAGCGACTCGACTCCCTCTAGCGTTGAGATATTGGCTTGTACGGCCTCCGCCTTCACGCCGAAGGCGTTAATCTCACGCACTACTTCCTGTGCCATCTCCGCACTGGTGTTGTAATTGACGCACACATCATAACCTGACCTTGCAAAAGCAAGTGCAATGCCTCTGCCGATCCCGCGACCTGAGCCTGTTACTAAAGCAACTTTGCGATCCACGTAAGTCCCCTACCCTTTCAAGCCTGTGAAAGAAACACCCTTCTCGATGAGTTTCTGACAGGAAGTGATGATAATCATGAGCGGAATAGTAGCGATAACTAAGCTGGACATAATGACGTTGGACCCCATGCTTTGCCGCTGCTGGAAGTCATTAAGCGCAACGGTGAATGTCCATACATCTTGCGTTCGAGCAACAACAAGCGGCCACAGGAATTCATTCCATACCGCAATAAACGTCATAACCGCGACAACCGTAAAGATCGGTGCCGACATCGGTACGATGATTCTCCAGAAAATCTTAAACTCGGAGGCACCGTCGATGCGTCCCGCCTGAAGCAGCTCGCCCGGCAGCTGTTCGAAGAATCCTTTGAACAAGAAGATAACGATCCCCCACGCCGTATGCGGTAAAATAATCCCCCACAACGAGTTGACCAGGTGGAGTTTATCCATCGTTAAATAGAGCGGAACGAGGATGGCGATCTCAGGAATCATAATCGTCGCTACGAAGAACAACGTGAGCCACGTACCGACCTTGCTCCGAACAAGATGAGCAAGCGCGTAACCTGCAGTTCCGCCGATCAGCAGTTGAAGAATAATCGTTGATCCGGTTACGATCACGCTGTTCAATAAGAAGTGCGGGAAGCCGAAATTAGCGCCTTTGCTTTCGTCACCGGACTTTTTCCATAGCACGATGTAATTGTCGAACAGCCTTTTCCAGTCCTTCACCTCAGAGATGGTGAGCACTTTACCTTTCACAACTTTCGATTCCGAAAGCCATTTCAGCGCGTTTGTCGCGTGAAGCGGCAATTCCGCTGCAATTTCAGTGGAGCCCTTATAAGCTCCGCCTTCACCTTTGAAATCGAACGTTGTAAATTTCCCGGCACGAATTTTGGCCAGCTTGTTCTTCATCACTGCATGTGTCGCTACCATGGTCGGAACGATCTGCGGCCGTCCAACCGTAAAGTTATAAGCCGGCATCGACGCTGTATACACGATGACGCCATCCTTTACGCCGGTTACCTTCATCGCGCCGACCGCTTCATTCTGCATTCTTTTCCAAGTGAACCAAATGGCCTCCATGGCATCCAGCTCATACTCTTCAGGCTTCGTAATATCCGCGCCATCGTAATTGAGCGTCACGCTTACGGTTTTGGGTACCTCAGGAACCCATTTAGGCGGAAAGCTGTAAATAGAAATGTTATCTTTCATGGATGAGCTGATCATCCAGACAAGTGGAACGATCGACGATAGAATAAAGAAAATGGCAACTGAGTAGGAGACGATTTTGACGGATAATCCGCCCTTCTCCTTAATGCGTCCGCGTCCAGCCATGAGATACTCCTTCCTGGATCCTCTAAATTAGATGAATGCTGAGTCGACCGGAAATCTCCTCAAACCACTCATCTTAATCCTTGTTGGACAATTTGAGCTGCAAGTAAGTGATCAACGCGATGATTACGAACATAACGAGTGAGATCGAACCCGCTACCCCAAATCGGAACTCCTTGAAGGAGCTGTTGAACACGAGCATGGCCAGTGTCCGCGTGCTGTTTGCCGGTCCGCCGCCGGTCATAATGTACATCGGGTCAAAGGTCAGGAATACACCGCTTATAAACGATATAAACTGAATCCCGATAACGAATTTCAAGCTTGGGAACACGATCGCTGTCATTCTGCGCCAAGGTCCTGCACCATCAATCTTGGCTGCCTCTACGTTCTCGCTCGGAATGCCCTGAAGCGCCGAATAGTAAATGAGCATCCCCATTCCGGTTGCAAACACGCCTGGCAATACGATCGACCATTTGGACATTGCGGGATCGTTGAGCCAGCCGTATGGACCAAGACCGATGAAGCTGAGCAAATAGTTCAATAAACCGTAATCCGGGTTGTAGAGCCACTTCCAAAGCAGGTAGCCCGCTACTGACGGAACGGCTGTAGGGAGCAGGTACAACGAGCGCATCGTTTTGCTGGCGAATTTAACTTCGTTCAGCAAGACGGCCTGCACGATCGGCACCCAGAATGTAAGTACAAAATAAATAAAAAAGAAAGCAAAGGTGTTCCGGAGCGCATTCCAGAACTCCGTCGAATGCCATAAATACTTATAATTATCCAGCCAGACAAACTTGCCGGGCGGGTTAATGACCTTATAATCAAAGAAACCCATATATACGGCTTGCAGCAGCGGGTAATATTTAAATACCAAGAAACACACGATAGCCGGCGTCAAAAAGAAAATAGGCGTCCACGATATCTTAAATCGGTAGGGAGTCTTTAATTGCACTTGCGGCTGCTGTCCGGTGGCTGTTTTCATCGCTTCCGCTTCCTTTCGGAATGACAGGCGGAGCAGCTCACGGCATGTTTAGCCCGCTCGCTGCCTCCGCCTGCGTCATATTATTTCTTCACGGATGCGTTATACGCATCGATAACTTCTTTCTGTGCTGCATCCTGCGCTTCTTGAAGCAGCTGTTTCGGATCGGATTTCTCATCCGTCAACGCTTTTTGAACCGCTTTAACTACATAAGGAGTAAGACGCTCTTTCAAGAAGTACTCCAGGTGAGTATCGGAAGCCGCTTTGTTTACAGCAGCAACGAGCTCAGGAGAGATATCTTTCGCGAATTGGGAAGGATCCACGTCGCTCCGAACGGACAACAAGTTCGGGAACATACCGTTGTCTTGTTGGAATGTAAGGACTTTCTCCATCACTTCTTTGGAGTTCATGTACACGATGTATTTCCAAGCTGCATCTTGTTTTTCTTTGGATGTCTTCGGATTGATAATCCAGTACGCGCCGCCGATTTGGCCTGGACCTTTGCCGCCAGGACCTACCGGATATGGTGCAAAGCCTACATCATTCAAATCCATACCTTGAGCAACATAGTCGCCGAATCCGCCGGATGCTGCATTGGACATCGCTGCGCGGCCTTGGAAAATATCATTCATGTTGTCTTGGTAGCTTTGGAGCACGTTGTTCTGAACGATTTTGTGCGTCCATTTCAAATCTTTGTAGAACTGAAGTGCTTTAACAGAAGGATCTTCTGTGAAGGCCAATTGTACAGTACCGTCCGGCTGCAGGTGCGTCAAGTCGCCGCCAGCTTGCCATACATAATACTCGAACCACCAGTCAGCCCACTCCATGCCCAGAAGCGTGATACCGTATTGTTTCTTGTCTACGTTCGTCAGCTTCTTACCAAACTCAACCAGTTGATCCCAGTTTGCAGGAGGCGTATCGCGATCAAGACCCGCTGCTTCGAACATTTTCTTGTTCCAGAACAAACCTGTTACGTACATATCATGAGGCACGCCGTAAACTTTGCCGTCGATTGTGCCGGCTTGCAACGAGGATGCGATAAATTTATCTTTGTCCGCATATCCATCCCAATACGGAGTCAAGTCAAGCGCTAGGCCTTGGCCAACCCAGTCAGCAATGATTGGGAAGTGAGCTGCGTGGTAAGCATCCGGTCCGTTGCCGCCAGCCATTGCTGTAACGAAAACTTCACGGTCATTCGTACCTTGCGGCATTAATTCATGCTTGACTTTAATGCCGGGGTTTTGGGTTTCGAACTCCGCGTAAATTTCTTCTTTCAGCTCTTTCTGTGTGTCTTCCGGTGTTGGTTGATCCCAAACCGTAATTTCGACGTTTGCTGCCGGTGTATCTGTTGTAGCTGCTTCATTTGTTGCAGCATTATTCGTGTTGTCGGTTGTTTCCGTAGTCGCTGTGTCCGTGCTTTCATTCGTTGTCGTGTTGTTAGCTGTGTTGTTGTTATTGCCGCCCCCACAAGCTGATACAACAAGCATCAAGACCATGACACATGCTAATACAGTCCATTTTTTAAGTCGTTTTGCGTTGTTCAATTGACTGCCTCCCCTTAAATGATTTCTTCTACAACTGTAGTATAGTTCCTTATTGAGAGCGCTTTCTATGTAATATCCTAACATCCTATTAGCAATATTTTAACTTTTCTCTGTAAATTCAGAATCGCCATTAAAGGAAAACTTCGGAAGTTGTCGAATATTCGGAGTAAGCGCTGTCAGTGCCTGGAGGGGTTTGTTTGAGCAAGATGTGGTCTTACTTTCAAAGTCTTAACAATCAATTCCGCAACAAAATGATATTATCCTTCTTTATTGTCATCAGCCTTACGGCTTTTATCATGGGCTATTCGTACTATCGAATTATGAGCCATGAGCTGGAAGCCTCTACCTTGGAGGGACTTGAGAAGCTGACGGAACAAACGGTGGATACCCTCGACCTCCATTTCAAGACAATCGGTAATACCGGATACAGTTATTTCAGCGATACGTCGCTGCAGAAGTTTCTGGATGCCCCTCTCAACTTTGATACCCAGCAGTATTATCGAAACAAGCTCGCCTCCCAGAAAGTACAGAATCCACTCATTTCATTCATTGCGATCACTGACCTCAAAGGTGAGCAGATCAGCAGTTACTACTACTACAATGCCAGTGTTAGGAAGCTTCTCGATCAGGAACAAGCTGTTCTTTACAAGAAGGCGCTCGAACTGGATGGCTTTCCTTTCTGGAGTGTGTCCTATACCACAATCAGCACAACGGTTACGCCAGTCAAGACTGTCAGCTACATCCAGCTGCTTAAACGAATTACGATGAATGCCCAGCATCCCATTGGTTACATCAAGATCGATATTGACCCCCGCGTGCTGGAGAAAACCTTGCTGGGCTTACAGAACGATGACGGCAGTACGTATTATATTGCGGATACAAGCGGACATATTGTGTACTCTCGCAATGAAGAGGAGATCGGCAAGTCCATTGCCGGCAGCCCTTTATTCAACGGCTATAAGGAAGCACAGACGAATACGAAATATGTGGATTTCCGGTTTCAGGACGATGACGAGAATACCAATATCGGTTTCTATCACAAGCTTGGGGTCAGCGATTGGATCGTCCTCGGCAGCGTGCCGCTTGACCGCATTCTCGAGAAGGTCAATACGTTCCGGAATACGCTTATTCTTATCGCAGCCATCAGTTTCTTGATTGCCATGCTGCTCGGTTCCCTCATTGCCGCCGGGGTTACACGTCCGCTCAAGGAATTGAATAAGAAGATGAAGCTCGTAGAGATGGGCGACTTCCAAGCGTTCATTGAGGTTAAAGGCTCCGATGAGCTGTCCACCATTCAGCATAGCTTCAATAAGATGACATCCGAAATCAGCACGCTGATTTCCAAGGTGTATGAAACCGAGCTCTTAAAGAAAGAAGCAGAGATCAAAGCACTGCAAACGCAGATCAATCCTCACTTTCTCTACAATACGCTCAGTACGATCGACAGCATCTCTTCCATTCATGGCGATGAGCGGATTTCATATATTTGTCTGGCGCTTGGCAAGATGCTCAGGTACAACCTCAATGGCGGCAGCATTGCCACGATCAGGGAAGAACTGGATCACTTGCACCAATATCTATCGATTTATAAAATACGGTTTCCCGAGAAGTTTGATTACGAAATCCATACGGATGAGCAGATCGGCTCCTACGTTCTACCGAAGTTTCTCATTCAGCCGCTCGTGGAGAATGCCATCATTCATGGTCTGGAGCAGAAGGTTGGCTATAAATTCGTCCGCGTGACGCTCGTCAGCCTTGATGAGCACTCGCTGCAAATTATTGTTGAGGATAACGGAGTCGGCATGGAACCGGCCATGATTGAGCTGTTTCACCGCAAGCTAAGCGACCCGAACGACATGATGTCCCGTCAGATTTCGTCCCGAACGATGATTGGACTTTCCAATGTGTTTAAACGCATTCAGATGTATTACGGCAGCGATCCTCAGGTCGTTATTGACAGCAAGCCGGGGGCGGGAACGCGGATTTATTTTGTATTACCAAAGCAAACGGCAGGAGGCGGTACCGATGAAAGTGTTAATCGTGGATGATGAGCCGTTGCTTCGAGAAGGATTAATTCGCAAAATCGCCTGGGAGACGCTCGGTCTGCAGCTTGCAGGAGAGGCCGGAGACGGCTTCGAGGCTATGTTTCAGCTGGCAAACTGTCAGCCGGACATCGTCCTGACGGATGTTCGCATGCCGGGGATGGACGGGCTGCAGTTTATCAACTCCGCACGGGTTAATTTTCCACGGACTAAATTCGTCATCATCAGCGGATTCGATGAATTCGAGTATGTACGCGAAGCGCTTCTCTACAATGTAAGAGACTACCTGCTAAAGCCGATCGACAAAGAGAAGCTGAATGTGCTGCTCGAGGGTATATGCGAGGAGCTTCGGAAGGAGCAGCAGGAAGCCGCCGATCGCAGCAAGCTCAGTGAACTAAGCGATATGATTCGCCAGAGCAATCTGCAGCCGCTGGATTTCCAATTGACGCATCTCATCTCCGAACAGGAACTGCGATGGGACGGCATTCCAACTAGCCTCATGCAATGCACCTCTTTCGCCGGAGCATCCGTCAAGATCGTGTACCGCAACGAATCCTCTCGCTTTCAAGAGAATGACGAGCCGCTCGCGAGGTTTGCGATTCAGAACATTATAGAGAATACATTAGCGGCCGAATCCGGCATCCAGTTCTTAGTATTCAAGCACGCCTACCACTCCGAAGAGATCGTTGTTTTCCTAGGCTCACAGAGCGAGCTTGAACTGCAAAGACTGCCTGAAACCTTGAATCAAACGGTAGAGTGGATCAAGCAGCATCTGGGTCTCGTGATCTCTATCGGCCTTGGCGGCATCAAACCGGAAATGACGCAGCTGCGCCTCTCCTGCATGGAAGCGCGCAAGGTACTGCAGAATCGCTTGCTCTTCGGCAATGGCAACGTATATACCGATATCGAAACGACTTCCTCTGCCGCAGCCGCATACCCGCGCATCTTCGTCCAGGCAGAACGCGGACTCAGCGCGATGCTCGAGGAAGGGCGCCATCAAGAGTTTCTCGATTATGCGGGCCAGCTGTTCCGTACGCTCGCTGAAACGTCCGGTGCCAGATACGAACAAGTGGAGTACCTCTATACGGATATCATTCACATGCTGCGCAAGTATGCGGCCAAGACCGCAACCGATCTGCCCAATTGGAACCTGGGCACGCCCATCGCCAGCTTAGACAATCTCCGAAGCTGGAAGGATATCATCGACATCATCGAGCAGCAGCTGCAGCGTCTGAGCGGCATGCTGAACCGAGGAACCGATCAATCCTGCGACGAAATTATCGAGAGCGTCAAACAATACATCGAGGTTCATTATGCGGAAGAGCTGTCCTTGCAGTGGGTCGGCGAGACCTATTTCATTCATCCTAATTATTTCTCCAAACGCTTCAAGACGGTCGCCGGCATCAGCTTCAATGACTATTTAACCAAGGCGCGAATTGAGCGCTCCAAGGAGCTGCTTCGGACGACAACGCTCAAGATTGCCCGAATCTCGCAGCTTGTCGGCTACGAAGATCAGAACTACTTCTGCAACGTGTTCAAGAAAGTAACCGGAACCAGCCCTTCTGTGTTCCGAGGCTAAGCGGAACACTAAAGAAGCATCGTCCCTTCTCACGAAGAAACGATCAGAATGTCGAGAAACCCAACGTCTTCTCCAACGTTGGGTTTCTTTTTGGATCTTTGAAATGTAACTCCACGATGAGCGTATGTTTTGTCGCTTTCTAGCTTTAACGGTTGTGACAGTGGCTATTTGGCGCGAATCGCCCCTTTATTATTTCTAACGGTTGCCAGCGAGCTTATATGAACGTTTTCCACTTGGAATCGACCAAATTGCTGGAAATAACCTCTGTCGCAACCGTTAGCGTTTCAAAATGGCATATTTCCATGAAATAGCCCCGCTGACAACCGTTAGCGGGGCTATTTCATGTTGTATAGACAACAAAGTGGCTGCCGAGACTTGCCCGGACAGCCACTTCTTTGTATCTTATGCTTAAACTAACGGCTACGCAGCTTCGAGAGCAGGCGCAAAATTTCGATGTAAAGCCAAACCAGCGTCACGATCAAGCCGAACGCCCCGTACCATTCCATGTACTTCGGCGCTCCGCGCTGCGCCCCTTGCTCGATGAAATCGAAGTCGAGCACGAGATTAAGAGCAGCAACTACAACGATTACGAGCGAAATACCAATTCCGATCAGACTGTTGTCGTGCAAGTACGGAACCGTTACACCGAACATCCCGAGCACGATGCTGACCAGGTAAACCAGCGCAATACCGGCCGTTGCCGCGAATACCCCAAGCTTGAAGTTCTCTGTAGCTTTGATCATTCTTGTTTTATACGCGAGCAGCAAGGCGATGAACACGCACATCGTTATCAAAGCGGCTTGCAGCGTAATACCATTAAATCTTCCTTCAAAGCTGGCCGAAAGTGCGCCGAGGAACGCACCTTCCAGCGCCGCATAGACCGGTACGAGATAGCGCGCTGTTGTCGGTTTGAAGCTAATCACGAGTGCCAGGATCAAACCGCCTATTGCTCCGCCAATCGCTAATCCCGTAACATTCTGGCCATTGAAATACATCGACCATGTGGCGAACGCAGCCCCGAGCAGAATCGCTAGTGTAATAAATGCTTTGTTCACGGTACCTTCGATCGTCATGCGATCAGCACCGAGATATTGACCTGAATTCTCGAAGGACTTGTCATTCAAAGTAGGATTGCCGCTGCGACCTAGCAAGATCAATCACCTCATCCATAGATTTACATCTATTATAGCATTCTCACTATTAGTCGGCATTAATCCAGCTTACATCTTTATCTGCCAAATAAGCATGCCATTCCTTCGGCGCTTCCACGTCGCTGACGATGATATCGACATCTTTGACATCGGCGATTTTGTAGAACTGCATGGCACCGAACTTGGAGTGGTCCGACAAGATAATGCTTTGCTTCGCATGGCTCATCAGCTGCTTGGCCAATTGACCGCGCTCGGCATCGAAGCTTGAAATCCCCTTCTCGATCATAATGCCGTCTATCGAGATAAAGGCTTTATCCGCGTAGAACTGCTCTACCATCCGCTCCGTTAAAGACCCGCTCACTCTGGAATGTTTGGCATTCACTTTGCCGCCGAGAAAATAGATTTCGCCGGAGAAGAAACCTTTATTCTGGTAATCGATAAGCAGATACATGATTGGGGCCGAGAGGGTGATGACCGTAATATTTTTACGATTGAGCAAATAATGAACCATCTGCAGTGTCGTTGACCCGTCCTCGATAAAAATAATATCGTTATCTTCCACGAGCGAAGCAGCAGCGCGTCCGATCCGCTTCTTCTCTTCAGCCCGAATGACCTCGCGTTTGAGATGAGTAGGCTCTTCGCGGGTTAGATTGATCTTCACCGCACCGCCGTACACACGCTTCAGCTTATTCTGCTCCTCTAATTCCTCCATGTAGCGACGAATGGTCTCAGAGGATACTTTTAACTGATCCACTAAATCGGATGTCCGTATTGTCCCCTTCAGGTTCAGTGCATTTAAGATATAGTCCTTACGTTCTTCGCCGATCAACGACATGTGTACGCAACCTCCTCAGAGCCAGAAGCGTCTCCGCTCCACAGCTTCGATTAAACGTTCCATATCCGCAGCATGTACATCCCCGATATTACCGATTCGGAACGTATCTGCGGCTGTGATCTTCCCAGGGTATAGCACGAAGCCTTCTTCCTTCATCTCTTGGTAGAAACGCTCGAATGTGAACGACGGCGAATCCGGAAAATAGAAGGACGTAATGATAGGCGAATGATGGCGAGCAGGCAGCAACGTTTGGAACCCAAGACGCTCCATGCCGCGAACGAGCATCCGCTGATTCGTTTCGTAACGAAGCTGACGCGCCTTCACGCCGCCTTCATCTTCTAGCTCCAGCAAGGCTTCATGGAAAGCATGCACGACATGAGTCGGAGAAGTGAACCGCCATTTGCCGCTGTACCGCTCCATGGAATCCCATTGATCATACAGATCCAGCGACAACGACCGAGCTATCCCTTTACACTGCTTGAGCTGCTCCTTGACTGCGATGACAAAACCAAATCCGGGCACCCCTTGAATGCACTTGTTGCAGCTGCTGATCAAGAAATCGATGCCTAGCTCCTGAACATCCATTTCAATTCCGCCAAATGTACTCATCGCATCGACGATCAGTACTGTTCCGTGTCGTTTCACCGTACCCGCAATGTCTGCGAGTGGATTTAACATGCCGGTAGTCGTCTCGCCATGCACCATAGCCACATGAGTGATGGACGTGTCTGCAGCCAGCACTTCGTCGAGATGTTGAGGATCTGCTGGCTCTGTTTCGCCGAAATCAAGCACAACCGTCTCAATGCCCAAGGTGTTAGCCATCTGAACAATCCGCTGTCCGTATGCACCATTCACTAACACAGCCAGCTTACCGGCCTGTGGAATTACAGATCCAATGACCGACTCGACGCAGTACGTACCGCTTCCTTGCAATAACACACTCGTATAGGATTCTGGTTGTTTGGTAGCCAGATGCACGAGCTTTGCTCGAATGTCTTGGACCAGATCATTATATTCTTTGTCCCACGTACACCAGTCCCGCAGCATCGCCGATTTGACTCGTTTTGTCGTGCTGAGCGGACCTGGTGTTAGGAGCAAATACGGGTTCTCGGGAATGTTTGTGTAGGTCATGGTTTATCCCCCTGCTCCAAACGAGCATTGATTAATGCAATAACGGTATCCAGTTCGCCGATGGTATCGATGACGTAATGTGCGCCTGCCGCCCGATATTTCAGTTCAACAGCAAGGAGCTTCTCACTTAACTCTTGAGGAGGACACGCAGCCACTTCTGCTTCCGTCATGCCGAGCTCGCTGCTGCCTTTCAAGATCCCAACCGTCCAGACTCCTGCATTGACGCCTTCTTGAATATCGCTGATCGTATCCCCGGCTTTGACAATATGCTTCATCGGATAAAGATCCAAACGAATGGCGTTCTCATAGATCATCCACGGATACGGACGTCCAGCCGGAACATCATCAGGAGTAACGAGTGAATCCGGGGCATACCCTCTCTTATTTGCTTCCAGCGCTACGACTTTCATCATTTCGAATGTGTAGCCTGTCGTGGATCCGATCTTCATTCCTTGTTTACGCAATCGTTCCATGAGCTCTATCACGCCTGGAATAGGCTCTGCATAGTTAGCCAGAATGGAGAAGAGTATGCGTTCGAAATCCGTATACATCTCATTCACATCGGCATCATTCGGGATTCTGCCGTATTTATCCTCCCACAGCCCCGCGATACGCTCCATCTCGCACAATGTTCTCAAATGATCGATTTTGAGCATCCCCATCGGCTTGCGCGCTTCATCCATTGTAATGTCGATGCCCTTATTAGCGAATACCTCTATAAACACCGCAACCGGTGCGAAGCAACCATAATCAACCGTAGTCCCTGCCCAGTCCAAAATAACACCTTTAATCGTCATCTAAATGGCCTCCTTTATTTGTGAACCTGCCATGCTTCGGATTGTCTTCTTATACGTTTTACCGCCAGCTCATAGAGTGAGCGGACAACAATGTTCGTGAGAACGATCAACGTGGACATTGCAGCTGCAGCCGCGACGTCTCCGGCATCATCCATGCTAACGATGGAAACAGAAGCCAAGTTCGTATCGGCCGACCGTAAGAAGATCACGGCAGATACAGTAACCATGGCATTAACGAAATAGTAGATCGCATTCTCGAGAATGACCGGCAGCGACAACGGAACCGTTACGCGCAGGAAGGTGCGGTAGAAAGGAACTCGCATCGATTCCGAGACAAGCTCGAACTCTTTATCCAGCTTCTTCAGGGAAGCTGTCGCCGTGATAAACGGCACGGAATAGAAGTGAACGATATTAGCAAGTACGATAATCGCCAATGTGCCGTAGATTCCGCCAAGCGGATTGCTCGGATTATTAAAGAAGAAGATATAGGCCAGACCGACGACCATGCCGGGCAACGCAACAGGCAGGATCGATAGAAAGTAACCCGCTTCTCGGATGAGCTTCAATTCCTTGGACTTCTCGATAAAATAAGCAAAAACGAACGTGACGATCGTACCGATTACGGCGGTAAAGAAAGCGGCTTTCAAGCTGTTGATATACGGCCCAAGTCCGCCTGCCGCAACTGTTGTGAAGTCGTAATGCTTCAAGCCGATGCTCAGATCATAAGGCCATACTTTGACGCATGAAGCATAGACCATCGTTACGAGTGGAATGAGAATAACTAATGCCATGACAGTGCTGAATGCCGTAAACAGGACGTCGCGCGTTAGTTTCTTCTCCACCCGGTAAGGCGTAGATTTGGCTGACAGCATCGAACGCTGCTTGCGATCGACGATGCGGTTTACGACGAAGGCAATTACTGCCGGAACGGTAAGCAGGATGCCGACCGCTGCTCCCATGGACATATTTTGCTGACCGATAACCTGCTTGTAGATGTCGGTTGCCAGCACATTAAACGAGCCGCCAACCGCCTGTGGCGCTCCGAAGTCCGTAAAAGAGGCTGTAAAACAGACAAACACGGCACTAATTAATCCATATTTGACCGATGGTAATGTAACCGTGAAGAATCTTCTCAGCTTGCCGGCTCCCATCGACTCCGCGGCTTCGTAGAGACGGAAGTCGGTAATCGAAAGTGCCGTAAGGAAAATCATATACGCTTGCGGGAAGATGTAGATGACCTCAGAGATGATAATGCCAACCGGGCCGTACAAATGAATGTTGACCCCTGGGATATGGCCGAAAAACCCGGTTGTAACCAACCCTTGATTCCCGAACAAATACGTCAAAGCGATGCCGTGCATGATGGTGGGTTCAAATAACGGAAGCAAAGCCGCGTATTTGAAGAATCCTTTGCCCCGCACAGCGGTTCGCGATATGCCAAAGGCATAGAAGAAAGCAAGTGTACCCGCGATAATCGTAGACACGACAGAGATAAAGATTGTATTCGTTAAGGATTGGGACAAGGCCGGTGTCGTGAAATAATGAACGAAATTATCAAGTCCGTTAAATTGACCATCCCGATTTAGAAAAGCTTTGCTAAACAAGGTACAGAGTGGAAATAATACAATCACCATTAAGATGAATACGACACTTACGATGATGATGCGCCGTATCCATTGCTCACGGTCTCTCATCCGAACACCAACTTCTCGGGCTGAAAGTGGATGCGTTTAGTTGTGGGAAGTTCAAGGAATACGTTGGCGTTTCTGGATAGCTGCATGTGAGCAGCGGCCTGTGACGAAATGTCCACGATCATCGTTTGGGCGGCGATCGTGCCCTGTTGCGATGCCATTTCCTGCTGCTCAACTTGTACAGTTAAGCGATAGAAGGAACCGCGGAATTCAATATTTCGCACAATGGCTGGTATTCCGTTAGGAATGGGCATCGTGTGAATATGAACATGCTCGGGTCGAATTGCCATTCCGCCTTGTGCGGCAGCAGCTTTCCCATGATCCATGAAATTGATGGCACCGATAAAATCAGCGACAAACGGGGATGCCGGCACATCGTAAACCTCTTGCGGCGTTCCAACCTGCTTGATCTCGGCATTATTCATGACCACGATACGGTCTGCCATCGTTAACGCCTCTTCTTGGTCATGGGTAACCATGACCGTAGTAATGCCGAGCTTCTCTTGCAGCTCGCAGATTTGCTCTCTCAGCTTCTCACGAACCTTGGCGTCAAGCGCAGATAACGGTTCGTCCAGAAGCAGAAAATCGGGAGATAAAACAATTGCCCGAGCAAGCGCGATTCGCTGCTGCTGTCCGCCTGACAGCTGAGCCGGGTATCGTTCACCCATATGCGCCAGGTCTACGAGATCCAGCACATGTCTGACTTTCTCGTTCATTTCTTTCTTGGATAACTTCTTGCCTTGCAAGCCGTAGGCCACGTTCTGATAAGCCGTTAAATTCGGAAACAGGGCGTATGATTGAAAAACCATTCCGAAATTCCGTTTTGCCGGCGGAAGCTTCGTGATCTCTTTGCCCCCTACAAGGACGCTTCCTTCGGTTGGCGTTTCGAGGCCTGCGATGATACGCAATAAGGTTGTTTTGCCGCATCCGCTTGGGCCTAACAAACAAATAAATTCACCTTTTTGAATCGTCAGGTTGATATCCTTGAGTGCGGTAAATGAGCCGAAATGTTTATGAATATGTCGCAGTGACAGGTAAGCTTGTGACATAAGAGCCTCCCTTTATTGGACTGAAGCTGCCCGGCATCATGCCCGCGCAGCTTCTTCCTTGCTTAGTAATAGGGTGATGTAAGGCGTTATTCCGTTTTCGGTTCGCTCTTCGCGTTATAACGTTTATCCCACTCTGCCAGCGTGTTGTCTCTGTTTTTGGCCGCTTCATAGAGGTCATTCTTAATCAGCTGCTTCACCGGATCCTGCAAATAACCTTCAGGGATTACAGTCGTATCCGCTTTTGTTGCGAGAATGGCGAAGTTCTTGTTATATTCCTTCATTGCATCATCTGTAATTGCCCAATCCAGGAAATTCTTCGCTGTTTGCTTGATGGTTGCTTTCTTCATCAAAGCATTGGCCTCCACATCCCAGCCTGAACCTTCTTTCGGGAACACAACCTCGACCGGTGAACCTTTCTTCTTCTCTTCGATACCGCGGTAGCCGAAGGAAATCCCGATCGGATACTCACCTGTACCTGCCATCTTCGCAGGCTTGGAGCCGGAATGCACATACATCGCGATGTTATCGTTCAGCTTATCCATGTACGACCATGCATCGTCTTGGCCTTTCAGTTGAACGAGGCCGGATACGGTAAGGAATCCTGTACCGGAAGAAGATGGGTTTGGCATGGTGATAAGACCTTTATACTCGGGTTTAATTAGATCCTCGTAGGATTGCGGAATTGGCAGGTTCTTCTTCTCAAGCTCAATCTTGTTCACTACAAACGCTGTTTCCCAAGCATCGATACCAACCCAGTGAGCAGGTTCGTTCTTGTCTTTGAAGTCTGGTTGGATACGCTCCACGCCTGCCGGTGAATAACCTTCCAGCATTTCGTTCTGGTCTAAGACGAGCAAGCTTGTTGCCGCTACGCCCCAGACGACGTCAGCTTGCGGGTTGTCTTTCTCTGCCAGCAGCTTCGCTGTGATAACGCCAGTTGAATCACGAACAATATTCAATTTCACGTCTGGGTACTTTTCTTTAAAAGTTACCAGGTATGCGTTAATTTGATCATCCTCAAGTGCGGTGTAGATCGTCAAATCTTTACTCTCTGTATCTACGCCGCTGTTTGTTCCCTCATTTGCCCCCGCAGATGTTTGTTCTGTATTTGCTTCCGGTTTTGCTTGTCCGCAAGCTGCCATAATGGAGATTGTCATCAGTGTTAGAACGATAAGTGCGATAAACCTTTTCATTATTCGTTGTCACTCCTTATTTATTCGGCTCGGATTAACCAAGCTTCGATACTCTAAATATAGGGGGCAATTGTAATTTCAATATTAAATACAAGTTAAGAAATTGTTTTTGTTTGTGTATTGGTTGTTTTTAGTTGTGTTTCGAGGTTGAAATGTCTTCTATGCCGCAATGCGTGGAGGCCGGGAGCTGGATGCGAGTTCAGGAGTGAGTGGATACCGGGAGGGAGATTCGACTTGCGATCGCCCCCCGTCAGTTGAGTAGCATATACTCTTCCCAACAGCAAAAAGAACCTCCTGCGCCCGATGAAGCGCAAGAGGTTCTTGAGTTGAAGGGTCAAACCTTACAGTACGGGAATAGACAGCTCGAAGTGGATATATCCCTCTACCAGTTTCACATCGATTGTGCCTTTGTAATACTCTACACGTTCTTTCACTACAGCCAAACCAAGCCCGCTGTGCTCCCCGCCGACTTTCGTGCTGAAGCCCGTTCCGAACATCTGGTTGACGCGCGCGGGATCGAAATCCTCATGCACCAGATTAGCAACGGAGAAAAACAGCATGCCCGATTCCGACCAGCCTTTGACGATGACATGACGCAGCTCGGGAGCCAAGCCGCTTACTTCGTCGAATGCATTGTCGATAAGATTACCGATTATTTTCACAATATCCACCGATTTCACACCAAGCGATAACCCTTCGAGTCCCGTAAAATGATGGTCAAACAAGATCTTCGTTCTCATCGCCTGCGCCAGCTTCGCCTGAATCAACGCAGCAACGGCAGGATGGCCGATGCGAATAATATCATTCACTTCATTGATTTCTTCAATTAACTCTTCCATGTACCGAAGCTGTTCTTCCTTCTTCCCTCTTGATAGGAGGGCATACATCGTTTGCACATGATTCAGGAAATCATGCCGCTGGCTGCGAATCTCCGTAAACATAACGTCCATATTCTGAATATACAGCTCTTGCGTGGAGCGCACGGCGATTTCCTTGCTTTTGCCCGTAAACCGGAATACGAGATACATGCATAATAGGCTGAATATCGTAAACAGCACAACGAGCAGCGCCAGTCGAACCAGTTGCACATTCAATGTTTGCTCAACCGAGCTATAATCGGACACGATCGCGATGACGTAAGGGACGTCTCTTTGCACTTCCGAAACTCGCGTTTTGGCAGGTATGTAGACGAATGTTTTGAGAACAGTCTTACCTTTCCATTTCTCAAGACTGCTTACCGGCTTGTTCGTTTGAACAGCCTCCGTAAAGCTGTCGATGTCATCGGCATGTTTAATTGCATAGCTGCCAAATAGAACCTGTCGATCATAGATGGAGATAAAAGATGCCCCGTTGTTATCTCGATACAGTTTAGGAGGTTTGCCGAAAGTAACGCCGTTTAAGCCTGAAATTTCGATAATATCGTGATTCGCCGCAACCGTCTTCTTCACAATGGTATCACTGCCGACAATTTCCTGATATTTCAGCACCTGATCGGCGTTCACAAAGACCGCAATAATATAATCCGTCGATCCATCATTATAGAAACCGAATTTACTAACCTCGCTTGCGCCGGAGGCCGGAACCTCAGCGATGCCGGACCAAAAGTTAGCTAAGCTCTGACCTTCTGCTATCGTGACATTGTGCTTCGTTAACAGCTGATCATATGCCGTGAACCAATATCCGAACGGTTTCGTGCTCGTAATCTTAAGCTCTTTGGGCTCCGAGGATTTGATAACTCCGATGTCGTCACTGCCTGCAACACGCTGCATGAGCGAAATGCCGGCAACACCTGCCTGCTTCGCAAGTACACGAAGCTGTTCGTTCGTAATCAAATTCACATCAGGGTTAATTTGTCCTTGGATGGACATCGCGGCCATGCGCAATTTCTCACCGATTAGATCCTCTGTGTAGAAAGAGCCTTCTTTGGATTGCTCAATGGAGGTTCGGATTTGAATGGCCGTTGAGGCCATACGCGCGGACAAGTCATCTTTTAATAGAGTCTTCGTATACCAATAATAGGATGCATTGTTAATTGCGACCAATAACACGGCGATACCGAAAATAATATAGATGATTCTGGAATTAATCCGCATGAAACTCACACTTTCTCTCTGGGACAATTTAGAACTCTCTTAGTAGTATAGTTCCATCCCGTGTAAGCTGTCTATGTACAGATGTCCTAGTTTTCGTCGAATACAACAAAGAGCCCCCCTGGTCAGAGGAGCTCCTTCTGTTCATTCCGCTTGATCCTTCCACGAATAGACAGGCTTCCAGTTTAATACCCGGCAGGCAGCCTCATTGCTGACCAGCGCCTCTCGTCCTTCATAGCTTCTTCTACGGTCGCGCACCTCTGGATAAAACTCATCCAGCAGACGCTCCGTATTCCAATCGCTCAGCGTATCGCTGCTCGTAATATTGAGGGAGACCGCGCCGTAACCGTCCGTCGTCATGGCCGCGATAGTGGCGGAAACCGCATCTCTTATATCGACATAGCTCCACAAAATTTTCTTGAAGTTCGCCGGCTGCTTGATGCGCTCCCCGAAAGACTTCAGCTCATCCGGAGTAGCGATCAGCGAATAGCGCATGGCCGCAACCTGCATACCGGTCCGGCGGTTGAACATCTCGCCTGTCTGTTCGTTGACGATCTTGGATAGTCCGTAGCATTCCTGCGGCTGCTGCGGATGTACTTCATCAACCGGAAAATAATCGGGATCGAACTTCCTCGGCGCCCAGGCGAAGCCGTATGAGGATTCACTCGAGCCATGCACAACTTTCCGGATACCGAGCACCGAAGCCGCTTCCAGCACGTTATACGTCGATTGCACATTGTTCGCGAATATAAACTCGTTCGAAAATGAACCCGGCGCAGGAATAGCCGCCAGATGGATGATAGCATCGGCACCGTTCACGCCGCCGATGACTTGCCCGAGGTTGCCCAGATCCACCGTGATCTGCCGGCAGCGCAGCTTGTCGGAGCGACGGTTATCCAGCGCAATGACGGTATATCCTTGATTCAGCAGCTCCGAGGCAACCCATCCGCCAAGCTTTCCACTTGCTCCGGTTACAGCTATCGTTTTCATCTATTCGCCCTCCTATGGCCTAACCAGCGTTCCATCCGGCCTGCGGTCAAGTTTGTACGGAATATGATAAGCCGACCGGCTCCATCCATCATCCACGAGCAGTGCTGCTTTCTCCTCATCGATGTCGATCCCCAAGCCCGGCTTCTCCGATAAATAGAGATAGCCGCCTCTGCGCTCCACATGACCCGGGAATGCTTCGCACTCCGCCTCCTTGAAATGATTGATCTCTTGAATCCCGAAATTCCATACCGCGCGGTCCAGATGGACGGCTGCCGCTTGGTTGACGGGGTCGTTCTCCCCGCCTTCCTGCCAGGCCGTCCGAACGCCGAAGGTTTCGCCAAGCGCGGCCAGCTTGCGGCAGGCGCTGATGCCGCCGCCCTTGGACACGCGCACGCGAATGAAGTCGATGAGCCTCTCCGTGATGAGATCGGTCCATTCATGGGGACTGGTGAACAGCTCTCCAACCGCTTGCGGCGTTGAAGATTGCTGCCGCAATTGGCGGTACCAGCCGATCTGCTCCGGCGGCAGTATATCCTCTAGGAAGAACAATTGGTAAGGGTCCAGGCGTTTGGCCAGCTGTACAGCGGCAATCGGCTGCAGATGGGAATGAACGTCATGCGTAAACTGAATATCGTTGCCAAAAGTAACACGCAGCTTCTCGAACATGGCCGGAATGGCGTTCATATAGATCGCTTCGTTGAACACATTAGGGGACCAACTCGGAACAGGTACGTTCGCTTGGTCTGCCGGCACGAAACCGCCGCCGCCATAGGAGCCAAGCTGACAACGGATAACCGTGTAGCCTTCCTCCTTATAGCGGTGAACCGCTTCAGTCAGCTCCTCTTGATCGCGTCCATCCGCATGGCCGTAACAGGGAACGGCTGATCTGCACGCGCCGCCGAGCAGCTGATACACCGGCAAATTAGCCTCTTTGCCTTTAATGTCCCAGAGCGCCATATCGATGCCGCCGATCGCGGTTTGGGTAATGGAGCCGTGCCGCCAATACCCGCTCGTATGCATCATTTGCCAAATGTCCTCGATCTGGCCTGCCTCTCTGCCGATCAGCAGCGGGGCAAACAACTGCTCCACGACCTGCACGACGGCTTCCGGATTAAACATATCCGTCGCCGAGCCGATGCCATACAATCCGTCTTGATCTGTCGTTACTTTTACAATCGTCCAGCTGCCGTCATGCCGTGTTCGGATACATTTCACACCTGTGATCTTTGCCACTGTTTGCTCCTCCGATTCTTGGACCTATGATTAGTATGATCTGCTCATAGGTGCATTTCGTTATAGATTGTGACCGTTCCCAAGGATGTCGTACCGTTATAGCGCATCAGATTCATCACTTTGACCGTGCCGCTGTCCACCTTCACGGTGTATCCGCCTGAGCCGAGGTTATCCGTTCCTAAGTTGAATGCGTTTACCGTTCCCGACTGCACAACTACACCGTTCTTGGAGCCGTAGGCAAACACGTTAACCAGCTTCTCATCGGAAGCTCCGTTCACGGTTACAAGCGTCTCGTTCGGTCTCGTAAACGCATCGATGACCTGCGAGAAGACGTTGCTCTCCACGACCCAGCCGGGAATGTTGTAGCCGGTGCGGCATACGGCGTTACCGTTCGTGAGAATGCCGGTTATATAGCCGGACGTACTGAGCCCTACCGTAATACCATTCTTGAACAAGGTCCCTTGTACCTTCTCGACATAGTGGTTATCGTTACGATTTGTCATCAAATCGATGGCGTTATACGAGTTGGGCAGTCCCACATTGATGATGTATACGCTGCTGCCGTTGCCTCTAATCGTATATGGGAAAGCTTTAATGCCTGCCGCAGGGTTGTTCTCCGGATAAAATACACGCAAACCGCGCAAGCCGGCTGTATTCCCATTCAGCGTAATAAACGCCGTGCTGGAATCCGGTGTTGTCGTATCTTTGCCTTCATAAGCGAATAGCACTGTGCCGGCACTCGATCCGCCTTGATCCCTCGTCGGTGACGATGCCGAGCCGCGCAGCTCTACATTGGCCGGAACGGTCAAGTGCGTGCTGACTTTGAACCAGCCTGCAGGCACATAGACCACACCGCCGCCGGCTGTTCCCGCAGCATTGAGCGCGGATTGGATCGCGGAAGTCGCATCCACCGTTGGCAGCGCTGGGCCGCGCGAGGAAGTGAACGGCGCATTGTACGGCGCTTTGGTGACATCGTACAGCACAGCCCGGCTGACCTTCGGCGTCGCCGCAGAAGGGGACACGACCGGCGATGTGCCCGTACCTGAGATCGTTACCGTGCCTGATGTGGCGCCGGTCATATCGGAGTCGGTAACTTTCACATAGCCAGCGGTGTTGTTCTGAACGGAAGCCGTACTGCCTTTAAGCACACTGCGCAAGAACGATACGCCCCAGCGAGTATCGATATTATCGACCTTCACGGCGATATTCGTGTTCTGAATATACGCCCAGATAAAAGCGCCCGAGAACTGAATCCGCTGGCCTGTCACGATGTTGATTCCGATATTGAAGTCGGATGCCTCCATCGCATAGAACTGATCCCACTCCAAGTCGCCAATCGTAAACGCAGTGGCGTTCGCACGCGTCCAGTTCTTGATCGTTGTCGCACTTGGAGCATTGTAGGATGCGCCTGCACCGGCCCAATACGAGCTGTTGAAATTCACATGCTCCCATGTGCCGACATCTGCGCCGTTGTAAGCTTCCACGCCTCGGTAAAGAATCGTGCCCTTCACGTTCTTCACCGTCGCTTGCTCATGAACCTGCGAACCGCCGGTATGGTCGGAGGCCATCGTGCTGATGCCTATTCCGCGGTACGAATTGAGCATGGTCACGTTCATGATGGACGCTGTCATATAATTCTCGCTGCCGATCCAAGCATTCCCCGGAATTTCGAAGGTGTAGTTATAGTGAACCGGACTTGTCGCATTCTGGTTCGGATAATACACCGTCAAGCCCTGTACCGATGCGCTGCCCCCGATACGGAACAGCAGCGATCCCGAATCACCGGAAGCCAAGTTCGCCGAAATCACAGTGCCATAACTCCCGCTCCCGCTGTCCGCATCCCGGTAATCGCCTCGGACCGAGCAGAAAGCTCGTACCTGAATCGTACCGGATACCTTGTAGGTCCCGGCAGGCAGCCACACCGTGCCGCCGCCGTCGTTATAGCAGGCGTCAATCGCACTCTGAATAGCTGTGGTCGCATCGTTCACACCTGTGTTATCAGCGCCGAACCCCGTGACGGCATTGTAATCCGAGATCACAATGTCGCTCGTTGGATAGACTGTACTGACGATAACGCTGTTACGGACAGAACTTGTCGTCGTTGTATTGGAAATCGTAATATCGTCGATGTAGCCGCGGTAGTTGCCCGTACTGCCAGCACGGTCGTAGGCGACCCAGATGCGGTCGATTGTCTTCCCGGCATTCTGCACGCCGAAGCTCGAATCGATCTGCGACCAAGCATTGAGCGGAATCGTGCCGCCATGACCGCCGGCCGGATGAACGGTGTTCCCGTTTTGATCCACCGATCCGCTGTCACGCAGCGTCGACCCGTCCGTGAAATGGAAATCAACGGCCATGTACCTCCCATTATCCTGCTGCGGATAGATGAAGTATTGCAGCTTGGATGCCGATGTAACGGGAATACTCACGGTGAACACTTTGAAATACGCATACGTAGTAGAGCCGCCGTTCGCGTTGCCTGAATACATAAGCGCCGAGGTGCCTGAATGCGCCTGCTCACCGGTACGCGGCGAAGCCTCCGGTGAAACGCCTGACGTAATACCGCTCACATTCGATGAGAAATCAATGGTGTCCACGAAATTCGGTGCGGTTTGTCCGGATTCCAAGCCTGTCGTGAACAGGACGGTATCCGCCGATGCGACGAGCGGTAAGAACGGAAAACAGGATACAGCGAGTAAGAAAGCCATGATGAGCGGAGAAAACCTCTTCTTCATGATCTACACCCTTCCATATTTGTAATCGTTTACAAATAGAGTATAAGGGAGTCCCGCTGCCACTTGTAATGAGTCAATCCAATCGTTATCTGGGGCAACCTTATCTGTTTGCTCCTCAGCGTCAGCAAAAATCCGCGCCCGGTGAGAGGCGCGGATTTCTCGATTATTTCTTCGTAGCCAAGTAAGCATCGATTTGTTTTTGCGCTTCCGCGATGATTTTGTCAAGGCCGTTTGCTTTCTGCTTCTCGATGTAATCCGCTACTGCTTTATCCACATCTTTGGCATTCCCGTACTCGATCGGTTTGTGGAATTCTTCGACTGCTTGGTCGCGTTTAGCTACTTCGTTCTTGATATTGTCCTCGGAGATGAACAGTCCGTCTACCGGGGAGTTTACGTTAACCGGCAATGCTGCGAATTCGGCTTCATGCACCCAGAAGTCTTTGCCATAGGCTGGGTTTGGACGCATGAACTGCGGTTTCCACAGTGCCCATTGGCCGCCCCACTCCATGTAGTTGGACGTCGTCGTTTGCATGCCTTCCGGATAATTCGCTGTTTCGCCGTCAATCACGTAGGTTTTGCCTTCGATGCCGTATTGCACGAGATCATAGAGCGTTTTGTCGGTTTCAAGCATATCCAGGAATTGCAGCACACGGTCAGCATGCTCGGAGTTGCGATTAATTGCTACAACGTTAGCCAGCGCTGTACGGTTGACATATTTCTTGTCTGGGTAGAGAAGCGAGCTGGACAGCTTGTAGGACGGATCCGCGAAGCCCGGGTTTGCGTTAACCCATTCATGCGAGGAGTCGGTGTAGAACATTTTGCCGTTTCTCCATTGTGCCGCGCCGTCTTCTTTATCGATCATGGCATCTCTGTTGATGATACCGTCGTCGTACCATTTCTTCGCCATAAGCGCTGCTTCTTTGTAGAACGGTTGTTGTTCAACCGGTTGGATCTTCACAGCCGGATCGTTCAGGTAAAAGCCCATGCCGTGGAAGCCAAGGTCAACCCACTCATCGCGCTCCATGTAGATGCCAAGCGGCGTGGAACGGGACAGCTTATCTTTCGGGAACGCTTCTTTCAGCTTGTGCAGGAACGCATCGAGGTCTTCGATTGTTTTAATGGAATCCACAGCCGGCGTGATGCCTGCTTTATCGGTCAGATCCACCCGCCATACCGCATATTTGCGTTGGTTCATGCTCATCGTCCAAGGAAGGCCGACGATTTTGCCATCCACTGTTGCAGCCGTTAGCGTACCTTGTTCTTGATACTTGGCAAACAGGGTTGGTGCGAATTTCGGAAGGAGATCATTGAGCGCCATATAGGAGCCTTTGGCAGCCATTTGCTTATAGGAGAGCCAGTCGCCGTCAAAGTTCATATCCCATTTATCGCCGGAAGCGGCCATAACGAGCATTTTGTCCTTAAAGTCGCCAAACGGGATAAAGTTGATATCGAATTTCACGTTAAGCCCTTTTGTTTTCACATAATCGCTGACTGCAGACCATACTTCATCCGTAGCTGCTTTCTTATCTCCGCCAAAATAAAACTTCAACGTTACTTCCTCTTGCTCCTTAGCTGTATTGTCAGTCGTAGCTGCTGTATTGTTCGTATCATCTGTGGTTGCATTGGATGTATTGTCGGTCGCCGTATTCGTCGTGCCGGATGAATTGTCCTTCGAGTTGCCGTTGTTGTTTGAACTACATGCTGAGAGTAATAGGCTAAGCATAAACACAATCGTGAGCAGCAGTGGAAGCTTGGCATGCATCTTCTTCATCGTGTACCTCTCCCCTTGAGCTTGTTTTTTATACTATCCAGCGCTACCGGTAGCGCCGTTATAGCTGTCTGTCTGTTACCCTTTCACTGCGCCAACCATCAAGCCTTGGACAAAATACCGCTGCAAGAACGGATACAAGAAGATGATCGGCCCGATCGTCACTACCGTGAGTGCCATCTTGATGGACTCGGACGGCAGCTGCGCGGAGATACGCTGCATATCGGCGGCATTGCTGGAGCTTCGGAGGAACTCCACGTTTGAAACGAGTGTGCGAAGAAGCAGCTGCAGCGGCTGCAGTTCTTGTTTATCGACGAACATGAGGCCCAGGAACCAATCGTTCCAATACCCCAGTGCGACGAACAAGCCGACCGTGGCGAGAACCGGTTTGGATAAAGGCATGATTAGCTGCCAGTAGATACGGTACTCGCTGGCTCCGTCCATTTTGGCGGATTCATAAATGTCCTCCGGGATGGAGAACAGGAAGTTGCGGATCAGAAACATATTGAACGCGTTCGCCAGCGGTGGCAGAATCATCGCGAAGATCGTATCCTTCAGGTGCAAGTAGTTGACGCATACGATGTACCAAGGCACCAATCCGCCGCTGAACAGCATCGTGATGATGACGTAGATCGAGAGAATGTTGCGGTATTTAAAAGAGCGCCTCGCCATCACGTACCCGCCCAAGCTGGTCAGGAAAACGGAGAACACTGTACCTGCAACAGTGACGAGTAAGCTGATGCCGTACGCATCCACAATTCGATTGGAGCCGAGCAGCAGAATCTCATACGACATGAACGTGATATGCCTTGGGAATAGCGAGTAGCCGTTGTTAATAATATCGTTCTCCGTTGCAAGCGAGCCGGTAATGACCATGAGAAACGGCAGCAGACAAGCAAGGCTGAACAAGGAAATGATGACGATAATGATCGTTTGCGAGATGGATATACGTTTTACCGGCATGGTGCCCTCCTTATGTTCGTCACGAAGTGAAGTTAGAAAATCGCTGAGTCCTTGTCGACTTTCCTTGCCGCATAATTGCTGCCAAGCACGAGGACGAAGGCAACGACCGATTGGATGAAGCCGGCTGCTGAGGCCATTCCGATATCGCCGGATTTCCGTAAGCTTCGATAGACCAGCGTATCGATAACATCTGTTGTCGGATAGAGGAGCGAAGCGTCGCCGACCATGGCGTAGAACATGCCGAAATCCGCATTCATGATTCGTCCGACGGCGAGCAAGGTGAGGATGATGATCGTCGGCTTCAGCATCGGAATGCTGATGAACCGAATCTGCTGCCAGCGGGATGCACCGTCAATGGAAGCGGCTTCATAATACGAGTTGTCAATGCTCGTTAGCGCGGCCAAATAAATAATCGTGCCATATCCGGTTACTTTCCAGCGGATGGCGATGGTCAGGATCAGCGGCCAAAGCCCTGCTTCGCTGTAGAAATCAATGGGCTGAAAGCCCAACCATTCTACAATGCGATTGATCGCGCCATTCTCGTAGTTGAGCAGGTTATATGTAAAGACGCCTACGACGATCCAGGAGATAAAGAAGGGGAGAAACGTGATCGACTGTGTAATTCGTTTAAAATATTTGTTACGCACCTCGTTCAGCATCAGCGCAAGTCCCACCTCGAAGATCAGCCCCACTGCGATGAACAACCCATTGAGCAGTATCGTGTTCCGGACTGCACGCGAAGCGGCATCCGACGATAGCAGGTAATCGAAGTTGTTGAGAATGGGCTGGGCCCATGGACTGCCGAAGATCCCTCTGGCGAAGTCGTAATTCTTGAAGGCGATGATGAGACCCGCGAGCGGCAAATAGTTAAAGACAAGGAGCAGGATGCCGACCGGGAGGAACATTACGTAGAGCGAGTGGTTTCGCATGAGATCGGAGACGAAGCTCGACCTCTTGCGATAGACAGCTGCAGATATCGGTTTATTCCCAACTTCGCTGCTTGGTTTCATGGGCGTCCTTACCTTTCTTGTTCATGTTTGGTAGCTGCTTATCGTTGCTATAATCATCATAATGGATGGCCCGCCTAGCTACTATGAGCCAAAATTAAACTTTGTGGTGTAAACTTGGCCTCTGAATGGGAAAGTGCGCGTTGGCGTATTGCGTCACGGTGCGACGAGCTGCGCTGCGAGCTTGAGCAGCAAGTGTTGCTCTGGGAGCTACTCTTGCTCTGGTATCGCAGACTAATTGCTAATGTGTGGCTCTGAGAACTACTCTTTCTCCGAATTCGCTCATTCTCCTCTCATGTGTGGTTCTGGGAGCTACTCTTTCGCTCATATCGCCGACTAATTGCTGATGTGTGGCTGTGGGATCTACTTTTCTGCTGATATCACCGTTTTAGCACCCATGTAGACTTCCTGATGGGCTTCATCCGCTCAAAAACACTGGTTTCCTCCCATGTAGACTTCCTGGTGGGCTTCATCCGCTCAAAAACTCTGGTTTCCTCCCATGTAGACTTCCTGATGGGCTTCATCTGCTCAAAAACGCTGATATCCTCCCATGTAGACTTCCTGGTGGGCTTCATCCGCTCAAAAACACTGGTTTCCTCCGAAGTAGACTTCCTGGTGGGCTTCATCCGCTCAAAAACGCTGGTTTCCTCCCATGTAGACTTCCTGGTGGGCTTCTTTATCTCTACTTCCTACTACTGTGCGGTAACTTTATCTCTCTTGAAGCTACTTTCTCGAAGTTCTACACATGTGCGGTAGCACGTACCTCTCTCGACGCTACTTCGCACTTATCCCGCACATGTGCGGTAACTGCTGCCTCTCATCTGCACCACTAGCCGCCCAAACAAAAGGGCACCTATTCCAACTCCGGAATAGTGCCCTCCCTTCCCTCGCTCAGCCAAGCACGCAAGCACTCCCTCACACACACAACCCGCCGACCGCTAACCCTGCTCCTCCTCCGGCTCCATGATCGGGTGGCGCAATACGATGCGCGTCCCGCTCCCCGCTCTGGCCTCGATCTGCAGCGTATACGCCTCGCCAAAATACAGCTTCAGCCGGTCATTCACGTTGCGCAGGCCGACGCCGCGGCGTTTGGCTACAGGGGCTGCCTTCTCCTCCGGATGGGTCAGTTCCTGCAGCACCGCCTCCGGAATACCTTGTCCATTGTCGCTCAGCTCAATGACAATATCCGTCCCCTCGCAGCGCCCGGTCAGCATGATCTTCCCTTTCTCCGGATTGCTCCGAATACCATGATGAATCGCATTCTCAACAAGCGGCTGCAGCAGTAAGCGGAGAAACGGCGCATGCAGCACCTCTTCATCGATCGAAATCAAGAACCGTACCTGGTTGCCGAGGCGTGCCTGCTCGATGCGGACATAGGCCTTCACCTGCTCGATTTCCCTCGATACCGTCGTAATTTCCTTGCCTTGATTGAGACTCAAGCGCAGCAAGTTACCTAGAGAGGATACCATTTCGCTTATATCCGGCATGTTATGGTACTCCGCCTTCCACCGGATCGACTCCAGCGTATTGTACAGAAAATGCGGATTGATCTGATGGCTCAGCACTTGAAACTCCAGCTCTTTCTTCGTCCGCTCGGCTTGCGTCGTTTGGTCGAGGAGCTGCTGGATTTTGCCCGTCATGTTGTTGAAGCCCCGATACAGCCAGCCGATCTCGTCTCTTCGGTCCGATGGCGGCAGCATGAACTGGAACTCGCCGGACTCCAGCTTACGCATGGAACGAACCAGCCTATGCAGCGGATGAGTGAAATACAGCGTCATATAGATGATGACCCCGATGCAGCAGATCAAATAAATAATGAGGAAGAAAACAAGCAGCTTATCCATTTCCTGAATGGGGTGCGTCAACTGCTCCAGCGGCGTCGTGCTTACGAGCATCCATTGCTCCGTATCCAGCTTCACATAGGTGACCAGCTGCTTCTCGCCGTCAATCGTGAGCGTCTCCGCTTTCTGCGTCGAGGCCGCAATCGAATCGATAAGCGGCTTGGACGGGATGAGCTTGCCGGCCAGCGCATTGTCTGCCGTATCATAGAGCACATACCCGCTGCGCGTCATCAGAAACATGCGCTGCCCCTTCATCCGCTGCGAAGGCGAGAGATACCGTTTCAGCTGATCCTCGGTCAAATCCGTAATGACGATCCCACGCGGAATTTGATCATGCAGCCCTGTAAACCGTTTGATTTTGGACAGCATCGGTCGAAAATACGTACTTTCCGCAGGCATGAACAGATGCCACGTCGGCGTAATCGTCTTCTGTGCCGCCTTGAACCAGTTGCTTGTCTGAAACCCCTTCTGTTCATCCAGTGTGTTGATATACATGGGATGTTCGTTCGGATCAATCGGAAATACACGTACTCGAAAAGCATCCACCTGCGACTTCGATTGATCGAGCAGCAGCATCATGCCGGAAATAAAAGCACTCTCATCCTCCGCCCTAGTCATCGAATTCTCCATCAGCTGCTGAAACTTCGTATTGCCGATAATGCCGTTAATCTGCTCGTTCAGCTGGTTGAGATAGCGATCCAGATTCTGCTTGGATTGGAGCATGTAGTCCATCGAGAAGGAGGCATTGGCATTCGAGATGCCTTCAACCGACTTGATATGCGCATAATAAGCAAAGAGCAGAAACGGCACGATGATAATGATGAAGAAAATGCCAATTACTTTATTGCGTAAGGAGGCCGCTTGCTGAAGCGAATAGCTACTCATCGATGATTCCTCTCAGCTTCCGATATTCTTTGGGCGTATGGCCAACGTTCTTCTTGAACAGCTTGGTAAAATGTACCGGGTCCCGGTAGCCTACCTCTTGCGAGACCTGATAAATTTTGCTCCCGACATCCCCTAACATTTCCTTCGCCTTCTCAATCCGCACCTCGGTCAAATATTCCAAGAAGGTCTGCTGCTTCTCCTTCTTGAACAGCTTGCTCAGCCACACCGGCGTAACATGAACCTCCAGCGAAACGGTGTGCAGCGTCAAATTATCCCCATAATTCCGCTGAATCACCTTCTCCGCCTCCGAAATAATTTGGCTTTGCGGCACCCAGTTTTTCCTGAAATCCGCGGCAATGGATACCAGATAGCTCTCCACCTGGATTCGCAGCGATTCGAGTGTATCGTACTGCTCCAGCCGATCCCAGATGGCGATGGGGTTGCGTTCCCAGCCCCTTTCTTTCCATCCGCCGGCGGCCGCTTTCTTGAATAGCTCAAGCAGCCATTCGAATATTTTCTGCTGAATATCTTTGATGTTGGTCGCGCCCCATGTCCGTACAAATTCAGGGAAGGACTGCATGACAGTCCGGATTTCAAGGTCGGATCCGTAACGAATGAGATCGAACATTTCATTGACGTTGCCAATCGACAGCTCCGAGAACTCCGCATCGACGCCGAGATCCTGACGAAGCAGCAGCCGATTGCCGCCGTAGACCGCCTTCTGCTCCAGAATATCTGCCGCTTCCTGCCGCATATCATGCAGCTGCTTAATGCCGCCGACCGTTGAGGCTAGCCCGATGCTGACCTTCACTTTGACATAGCCGTTAATCCGGTCGATGCACGTAACAGCAATATCCTTAATGGAGCAAAGCTGTTCCTGATGATTGCAGCTGAGAACGATCGCAAATCGAGACTTCGCATCGCTGTACATGCAGGCCGGATGCCCATATTCCTCCTGCAGAGTCTGCTTCACGACATTGCTGATGCCGAAGAGGACAAGCTCCTTCTCCTTGCGATACAGCTTCCCTTGATCGATCGCCTTCAGATCGTCTACTTCTATGAGCATGAGCGCAAGCTTGTGCTGCGTCAGCCACTCCAGCTGCATATTGCCGAGTCTGTGCATCATGCGCGATTCCCAGTACGGGTTATACTCGTTCTCCGCCGCTTCGCGAACGACTTCCTCTTGCATCTTCGGCAACGCAAAATGCACCTGATTCTCCAGCAGCAGCTTATTCTGCTTGTCGAGCCGCTCCTCGCGGATTTGACTAAGAGCCTTGTGTATAACCTGCGACAGCTCCTCGATATTAATCGGCTTCAGCACATAATCAATGGCGCCAAGCTGCATCGCATGCTTCACCAGATCAAAATCATCATAACCGCTGATTACGATCGACTTGCCCGAGAAATTACCCCGCTGATGCAGGGACTGAATGAATTCGAGACCCGACATGCGGCTCATTTTGATATCCGTCACGATAACGTCCGGGTTTAACTGCTCCGTCAGCTCAAGCGCCGTTTCACCGTCGTCAGCTGTATATATTTCATCCATTTCGATGCCAAAATCCATCCAAGGAAAACGAAGCCGAAGCCCCTCTCTGATTTCCTTCTCATCATCTACAATCAGCACTCGATACATGTTCTCTCATCACCCTTTACCGAGTATGTATGCGACTTCAACATGAACGTACCGTTATCTTATCGCTCTTAATTCCAGGCAGGCAATGGGGGAATATTATCTTTAACAGGTCAATCGAAACCAACTTGGAAGCGCTTCATTACAGTTCGACAACAATTGTCCTTTCCCTTCCACATGGTTTGCCAAAGAAACTTTGAGGCGATTATGAATAATGGCTTGGACGCCTCATTTACCTTCGTTTGGAAAGGCGGTAGAATAGGGGTGTTTGGTTTACCTGAATGCATATCCCCCATCCCATTACGATAGCGAGGAATTATCATGAACCAAGAAACAATGGAACTGATGCGTACGTTAACCGAATTTCAAGCGGCTTCCGGATTTGAGCGGGAGCTGCGGAGCTTTGTGCGCGGTGAGCTTACGAAATATACAGATGAAATCGTGCAGGATCGGCTAGGCAGTATCTTTGGCGTTATGCGCGGCGATGCGAGCGGTCCGGTCATTATGGCGGCTGGTCATTTGGACGAAGTCGGCTTTATGATTACGGGAATAACAGAGAACGGCATGCTCAAGTTCCAAACGCTTGGCGGCTGGTTCAGCCAAGTGCTGCCTGCACAGCGCATTCAAGTGATGACCGAGAACGGGCCGATTGTCGGCATCATCGGAACGACGCCTGTTCATCTGCTCGATGAAGCAGCGCGCGGCAAGCCGCTGGATGTGAAAGGTATGTATATCGACATCGGCGCGGACAGCCGCCAGCATGCGGAAGAAGTCGGCGTGCGCATCGGACAGCAGGCTGTTCCGTATTGTCCGTTCACTCCGCTCGCGAATCCGAAGAAAATTATGGCGAAATCATGGGATAACCGCTACGGTGTCGGGCTTGCCATCGAGCTGCTTAAAGAGCTGCATGGTCAGAAGCTCCCGAATGTGTTGTATGCAGGGGCAACCGTACAAGAAGAGCTCGGACTTCGCGGTGCCAAAACAGCATCTGCCATGATTAAACCGGATCTGTTCTTCGCCATGGATGCCAGCGCGGCGAACGACATGAACGGCGACAAGTCGCAGTTCGGCCAGCTTGGTCAAGGCACTCTGCTGCGTCTCTATGATCCAAGCATGCTGACTCACCGCGGTATGGTGGAGTACGTGCTGGATATGGCGCAAACGCACAACATCCCGTACCAGTATTTCGTATCCCAGGGCGGAACGGACGCCGGAGCGGTACATACGCAAGGAATCGGCATCCCTTCAACCGTCATCGGTGTATGCGCAAGGTACATTCATACCTCGGCTTCCGTCCTGCATACGGATGACTACGATGCAGCTAAAGAGCTGCTCGTGAAATTGGTACAGCATTGCGACCGCACGACCTACCAGACGATTATTGACCGTTCGTAAGAGGCGTTATTAAGAAAAGACCAGTGAATCGTTCGTTAGCCGAACGATCACTGGTCTTTTTTGCATCACCTGCATGACAAGCGCATCTCCGCTAGGAAGGAGAAAGCCGTTTCATCTGGATTAGTACAATTTTCTATTTAGCAGATCGAAACATTACGCTGTATCTATTCGTCCATAAAGTGAAAGCATAAAGGTAGAAAGGATGATGGTAATGCAAGCACATATTGGTAAGCGTTCAAATGTCTGGTACAGGCTGACTTCAGCCGTTCTCATAGCCGTCACCGTCTTCGCTGTAGTTGGCTGCAGCCAATCGGATCAAAATAAGAGCACGACGGAGCATCAAGTCCGTAATTTGCCAACGATCACGAGTCAAATCAAAGCCGGAACCAATCCGTTCGAAGTAGCCGGCATCGAGGATCCGCAGGCATTCTTCGACGTATTCGATGAGGTCAAAACAGCCATCGCCCAGGACGATAAGGTCACTGTAGCGAATCATATTCTATACCCGCTCAGAGTGAACAGCACATCTGGCTCGCAGCTGATCAAGACACGCCGTGATTTTGTCGATCAATACGACACCATCATCGACAAGTCGATCAAACAAGCGATTGCCGAGCAAGAAGCGGATCAAGTATTCGTGAATTATCAAGGCGTCATGGTCGGCAACGGCGACATCTGGTTCGGCGGCAGCGCGGATAAGCCTCAGGTGATCGGGATCATCGCCATTAATCACGATATTCGCTGACAGTCGAGCTACTGAAACAATTTGCGCTGATAATCGGCAATACTAGCGTATTCATCTGTCAGCTTCTCCGATAGGCGCAAGTAGATAGGCAGCAGCTCCTCATAGTGGGCTGCTGCTTCTTTATTAGGCGTAAGCTCGAACGTCGAGCCCATCATCTTCGAGACGATCGACAATGAATCGGCACGGCCGATCGCCATTAATCCGAGCACAACCGCCCCTAAGCAGGAGCTCTCGAAGCTCTCCGGAATGACAATCCTCTGCCCCAATATGTCCGCCATCATCTGACGCCAGAGCGCAGAGCGTGCAAATCCGCCGGTGGCATGGATTTTGGCCGGCTTACCGATCGTTTCCTCCAAGGCATGAAGAACCGAATACAAATTGTAGTTGATGCCTTCCAGCACAGCACGCATCATATGCTCCTTGCGGTGATGCAGCGACAGACCGAAGAAAGAACCGCGCGCATCGGGGTTCCAGAGCGGTGCTCGTTCACCCGTCAGGTACGGGTGGAAAATCAATCCGTCCGAGCCGGGACGTACCTTCTCCATCATTTGCGTCAGCACGTCGTAAGGGTCTAACCCCTTACGACGTGCTTCTTCCGCCTCTGCAGAAGCCAGCTCATCTCTGAGCCAGCGGAAGATGACGCCGCCGTTGTTAACCGCCCCGCCGATGACCCATTTGTCCGCCGTCAGCGCATAGCAGAAGTAACGGCCCTTCGGATCCGTTACGGGTTTATCTACAATCGTACGGATCGCGCCGCTTGTTCCGATCGTAAGCGCCACGACGCCGGGAGCAATCGCATCCACGCCTAGATTGGACAGCGGACCATCACTCGCACCTACAACGAATGGTGTGCTCGGCAGCAAGCCGATTTGTTCCGCTGCTTCGGCTTTCAGCCCGCTTAGTACATGTGTCGTCGGAACGAGCTCCGACAGCCGCTCACTCGTAATGCCCGCAATACGAAGCGCTTCCTCATCCCAATCCAGCTTCTCCAGATTCATCATCCCGGTTGCCGAAGCAATCGAATGATCGACGACATAGAGGCCAAATAGCTTAAAGAACACATATTCCTTAATCGAGATGAACTTCTTCGCAAGGACGAACAGTTCCGGTTCGTCGTGTCGCAGCCAGAGCAGCTTCGTAATAGGCGACATCGGGTGTACCGGTGTGCCTGTCCGCAAATAAACCTCATGACCGCCCATTTCATTCTTGAACTTTGCTGCCCATACTGCGCTGCGATTGTCCGCCCAGGTCAAGCATCTCATGATCGGCTTCCCGTCAGCATCAACCGGAATCACGCTATGCATGGCCGAGCTGAATGAAACGAACAGCACATCCGCCGCATTCACGCCTTGCATGATTTGCTTCATTGTCGAAACTACCGCGGCATAAATCTCATCCGGATCCTGCTCCGCCACTTCCGGTGTCGGCGTATAAAGCGGGTACTCCACATGTGCCGAGGTGACGATACTGCCGTCCTCCCGGAACAGCACGGACTTCGTGCTCGTAGTCCCAATATCCACGCCAATCATATAGTTCATCTGTTCGCTCTTCATCGTTAAGCCTTCTTCCCCGTCAACACATACAAGCTTCGCGCGCTTAGCCCGAGTATGTATTTCGTTTATCATCACTTTCCATGTAGTATATATTCCCTGCCTTTAGAGCGCAATGTTGGGAGATGCGACCTGCCGCAGAAAAAGCCGCCCAAGCCCCCTCATAAGAGGAAGCCTGGACGGCTTGCAATTACACACTCTATCTTTACAGCAAATCCCAGTCAAACATAACGCCAATCGCCGAGGTGCGATCCTTCATCAGGAAGTCATATGCAGCAGGCGCCTCAAGCGGCGAATAGGTATGGGTCATCAAATGTTCGAGGTTCATTCGACCTTGGAGCAGGTAATCGTAGAATACGGCTGTCATTTGATCGCCGGTCACGCCGTTGTAGTTGCGCGTCATGCTGGCATGAACACCAAGAATAGCTACGGAGTTCGAAACGACGCGCGGCCCGATTACTTGCTGGGACGGCTGAGTTGTATCGCCGAGCAATACGACACGGCCCATTTCCTTCGCAAGCAGCGTTGCCGGCGCCAATACAGCCGGATGGCCCGTAATATCATACACCACGTCGCACATGCTTCCGCCCGTAATTCGGCGCACTTCTTCAGCCGCTACATCAGCAGCAGCGCAGATCGTATGCGTCGCTCCGCTCTTGCGGGAGAACTCCAGGCGCGATTCCGCCTGATCAATCACAATGATATGTCTGGCTCCGGCGGCTCTCATATACTGCACGACCAGCTGGCCGAGCAAGCCTTGGCCGATGATGGCAATCGATTCGCCGAGCTTCAGCTCCGCGCGGCGCGTGCCTACTTGCGTAATTTGTCCAAGCGTCAGCCAGGAAGCTTGCTCATCTGTAATGCCGTCCGGAATCGGTTTTACGTTGCTCGCTTGGGTATTGAAGTATTGTCTGTGCTGCATATTGGACGTGACTCGATCGCCAACCTTAAATGCTTCGACGCCTTCGCCCACTTCCATAATTTCAGCAGCCATGGAGTACCCCGGGTAGAACGGATACTGCACCCAGGATTCCCAGTTCGTATTCGTATCGAAAATTCCGCGCAGGCAAAGCGTTTCCGTGCCGGTGCTGATTAGCGATTTTCTGGCTTTGCAGCGCACCTCGCCGGGCTGCAGAGGAGCTAGTTCTTCCTCACGTACTTCAACGACCTGCGCCGCTGGAAAAATAATATTCGTGGAATTCATGGAACTGTTCCCTCCCATTCGTCTATACGGACATTGTAGGAGAAAAGAGTGCGCTTACAATAGAGCAGTTTTATCGCTATAATGATCATTTCTTTAGGTTATCGTTTCCTGCATGAACCGGCGGTACTGAATGGGCGCCATACCGGTATACTTCTTGAACAGCCGTGTAAAGTTCGTCACCTCAGAGAAGTGAAGCGCCTCCGCTACCTGCGTAACGCTCATATCCAGATCGGTAAGCAGCAGCGCTTTGGCCTTCTCAATTCGCAGCCTGCGCTGCAGTCCGATCGGCGACATGCCGTACAGTTCCTTGAATCTGCTGCTTACATACGCCGTGTTCAAGTGCAGCTGCTGTGCCATCTCCGCTAACGAGAGCGGCTTCTCCGGCTGCTGCACGATTTGGCATAACATGCCGAGGAAGCTCTGCTGCCCGCCTGCTGCCGTATCGGCAACCGCTCGCTGTCCGATCGCCTCATCAAACAAGAGATACAACAGCTCCAGCGACTTCGCTTTCTGCAGAATCGCCGCCGGCAGCGATGAGGCATTGCGCCTCGATTCCATGAGCTGCTCGAAGACGGTCTCGAAGCGTTCCTTCTGCTTCAGCTGATAGATATACGGAATTTGAAACAGCGGCAGCACATCCAACACCCGCTCCACTTTGTATGTAAAATGCCACCATAGAATAATCGCCTCATCATCCGTGTCTTTATATTGATCATGGATCAAATGAGGCGGAATGAAGATTACACTGCCTGGCACAATCTCATAGACCGCATCGCCAATACGCAGCTTTGCCGTGCCTGTTTTGTGATAGGACATCATGTACTCGCTCGCGAACGCTCGCTCGCGAAAGTTCATTTCCCTGCGTGTATGAATGGCAAACTCCGACACATTCAGCTCCGCTTGTTGAAGGAGCTTAATCAAGTACTGATTCACTTGTAATCCCCACCTTACTATCTGTCTGCCTTCCTAGCTGCATAGTCGCCGGTTACCTCACATTTATCTCAGGTCACGGGATCGTGGGATTACCATTCTTCAAACGGTCGAATTCATAGATCGCTTGCAGCTTATACTCACTGTTCTCGTCATCCCGATGATAAAGGCCCATATAGCCGACATCGGCGAAAATCATCGTTTCCACGTCAGTCCGCATCTCATCGCTGCGGCTTGATTGCCAGTAATAATGCAGCTGAATCGGTGCTTCATACCACAGCCAATCCAGATCTTTGATGGTCTGATTGTGATGCGTCAGTACCCAGATTTGAAAAAGCACATGCGGATCTTTGATATCAATTTGCGATGCCAGATTCACGGTCTTTAAACGTTCCGCTTCCTTTCGCAGCAGCTCATGAATCTCCGAATCCGCTGTAATGGTCGTTATGGAACGTACTTCATTGAACTGTGCCGCATATTGATCCGCTTTGGCATGTACGCGCAGCTCGTGGAACGAGAGGGTAGGCAAATAGAAATTTGCCGTTACCGTAACCAAGCCGAAGATCAGCGCTCTCAGCAAGAATCCTTGCTTCTTCTTGTTCATGTAGGACAGTCCGATGAGGAACCCGACCGGAATCAATACCTTACTAATATTGACGTAGAAATTGCATAAGCAATAGAGCGCGACGATCATCAGCCACATCCGTACAGTCATGGCTTTACGCTGATCGAGATAGGAAACCAGAAGGAGTGCCAGCAAGCCAACCCAAATCATGATGTTCATGATTTAACGGATTCCGCGAACGATGTTCGTGTCGGTCGATACGAAAGAAACATTTTGCCGGTAACGAAGCTCCAGCTCTTGATCCCCCAATTGAATCTCGAAAGTCACCGTAAAAGGTGCTTCGACGAAACGCAGCGTTATGATTAGCGTGTCTTGCTCCTGCCAGGTAAAGCTGGCCATCGTCCGCTGCCTGTCACGTGCATTCGGTTCCGGTTGGAGGAGTCTGCCGCTGCCTTCCTTCCACGTACCGCGTCCGCCATTCACGAGAAACTGGCCTTCGGCTCCTTCGAATGTAATGACAGCCTCATCGCGCTCGAATTGGAGGGTAAGAAATTCCCACTGCTGCGAGTTCTTATCCAGTCGGTATCTATTGCCGGACACAAGTTCCTCTCGTGCAGAGCTAGTTTTGCCGATAGCCGGCGGATGAAGAGCTAAGGATGCGAGCCGCTCGGATAGCTGTGCGGCTTGTTCGCCATTTGCTCCCAGTGGGAGCGGTTGATCCAAGGCAGCGGGCAGGATATGCGTCCAGATAGCATCCAAGACACCTTGCATGTCATTCGTGCTGCTTGTGATCGCGATTACCATGTCTTGCTCCGGCATAACGATGCAGAACTGACCGAATGCGCCGTCCCCGCGGTACGCACCGTGACGGCATTGCCAGAACTGATAGCCATACCCCTGTGCCCACTCGTTGTCTCCGCCATCGCCATTGTCAATTTGCTTCGAAGTTGCTTCCTCGATCCAAGCTTCGGAGATCAGTCGCTTGCCTTCCCAGAGCCCTTTCTGCAAGTAAAGCTGCCCGAACTTCGCAACGCCTTCGGTGGTCAGCGCCAATCCCCATCCACCTACATTGATTCCAAGAGGGCACTCTCCCCATGTCGCGCCTATAATCCCAAGCGGGCCAAACAATCGTGGTTGCAAATAATCGATCAGCTTCTGTCCGGTGACCTTCTGAAGAATTGCCGACAGCATGTAGGTGGCTCCACTGTTATAGACGAAATGAGTACCCGGCTCCCGCTCCACAGGTAGATGCAGGAAAGTTCTTGCCCAATTGTCATCCGTGCCGGTTATGAGGTTAACAATGGTGTCCGTTTCATTGCCGGTTCCCATCATGAGCAAATGGCGAATACGCATCGCTTGCAAATTCGGTGATGGTTCCTGCGGCGTCTCATCCGGAAAGTAGGAAATGACGCTGTCATCGATCGATAGCAGCCCCTCCATCACGGCCATTCCGATTGCTGTAGAGGTGAAGCTCTTGCTTAGCGAGAACAGCATATGCGGAAGCTGACGCGAGTAAGGCGCCCACCATCCCTCGGCTGCTACTTGACCATTCCGCATCATCATCATGCTATGTATTTCGATTTGACGCTCCTGCCATTCATTCAGCAGGGCCGTAATCGCCTGCGGATGAATGCCCAGCTCTTCGGGCCGGCTTCTGGGCAGGCGCAGCTCTGTTCTTGTCATAGGGGGAACCGCCTCTCAAAGTTGTGGCTTATTATCCTGATTTTCATTACTGCCGAACTCTTTCCAATTGGTCTTAATCTGGTTCATCAGCTTGGAGAGCGGCCGTTCAAACTCTGCAGCAACCAAATAGCAGATGCCCACAATTAAGGCGAACCTGCTCATGACTAAGGGTCCGTTGCCTACATAATCCAGCATGGCATTGAATAATTCACGGTTCCAGGAAGTGACGTTCGAGCCGAATATAGCCGCTGATACGTACCGGATGCCATAGAGAAAAGCTGCGATGCTGATGAGAATAATACCGACTGATCTCCTGTTCATACATACCTCCTGCGAGTTGATATGCTGAAGTTTACTTCAGCAGTTCATGGAAATAGCCTCGTTTTCGAAGTAGTTGTTGCAAATTGTGCAACATTTTCCCATATAGATGAGCATCTGAGAGAAAATGTTGCAGATTCTGCAACACATGCTGTCTAAATCGGCGGGAAAGTCCCTATTTGGGAATAATTGTTGCATTTTTCGCAACATTCACATGTTTGGAACGCAAAGTAGAGCTCAATGTTGCATAATGCGCAACATTTTTGAATTGAACCAGAAGTGCTTAATCCAGGAAGAAGTCATCTGCGTTTCGCCTTTACCCGCATGCCCGATCGGCATCGGTCCGGCATTGTCAGGCGGATACGCCACATATTTATCGATGCCTCCAACCTGGATCGTTTCGAAAACAAGCGGATTCGGCAGCTCCTCCATCGCCTTCCAGCCCCAGGAATGCCCCCACTCCAGCGTTTCCTCACGTGTCAGCTCTGCCGCCGCACGTCAAAGACTAAGCGCCTGCAGCCCTTCCATACCCTGATGATGCTGCACCTCGAATTTGCTCAGGACGCATTCTCGTCAAATACATCTTCCTATCCTCCCTGACCGACTGGCGGCATTATCACTATTAATTCTTATTCTGCTTCGCCTCTATCGAAACCTGTTAGATTGTGATATCCCTACGAATAAAAAAAGCGAATGCATTTCCCGCAAAGGAGATGCAATCGCTTATTATGATCAAGCCAACCAACTAACCCCCATCTCCTCTAACGATCCCCTCCAGCCGGCAGGGGGCTCATTATCAGAGACTATGCAATGAATATCCGTCAGGTCGGCGATCTTCGCGACCGTTCGTTTGCCGATCTTCGAGGAATCGGCGACTACGATCGACGTTTCCGAGCAGCGGATCAGCTTGCGCGTGAATAAGGCCCGCTCGAAGTCGTAGCTCGTAATTCCGTTCTCGAGCGAGACGCCATCCACGGAGAGGAAGGATTTATGCACATAGAAGTCCTCCATCACTTTCTCTGCGATCGGGCCTGACACCCGCATATGCTTGCTATTGACTTCTCCCCCGATGAAGATCATTCTACCGTCGAACAACCCTCTCTTCTGATAGTCGATAAGAAGAATAAGCGTCGGAATGGAGCATACGAGAATGGTAAGATTGCGTTTGTCTGCCAGGTGGTGAAGAATCTGCATAGCCGTGCTGCCTTCATCGATAACGATAACGTCATCATTCTCGATTAAATTCGCCGCCAGCATACCGATTTTCCGCTTCTCTTCGGCATGAATGACCTCACGTTCGTGATAGGCAGGCTCGAAATCGGCCTGTACCTTAACCGCCCCGCCGTAAACCTTCTTGAGCTTGCCGTCCTTCTCGAGATCATCAAGGTCGCGCCGAATCGTCTCCGTCGTCACCTCGAACTTCTGTGCAAGCTCGTTCACTTGAACCTTCCCTTGGATGACCAACAGCTCAAGAACGCGTTTCTTTCTTTCCTCACTTGCCAGCGACATGCTGTTCACCCCTTGATCTTATTAGTGCCATTATATCAAAAGGGGATTCATTCGTAATAGCTTCCACTTGCAACCTCATGAATCGACAGCTCAATTTGCTCAAGCGCCCAGCGCATTTGCTCGATTGTAATCAATAGAGATGGCCGCAATGTAATGACATTGCCCTCAATAATCTTGAACGCGACGCCTCTTTCCATCGCCTTATACATGACAGCTTCGGCTTCCGTGACGGCTTTCTCTTTGGTCCGCTGATCTTTCACGAGCTCGACGCCAAGATGCAAGCCGACCCCGTTGACATTGCCCGCCATCGGACAACGCTCGCGAAGCCCTTCAAGCCATTCCAGCGTAAATTGGCCAACTTTCTCTGCATGCTCAACAAGCGAGTGTTTCTCCAGATATTCAATCATGGCCAGCCCCGCCGCAGCAGACAGCCCATTCTTCTCATGTGTAAAATGCCCGATGGACAAGTGGCCCAGCACGTTGAAGCTCTCTCTGGTTACGAGGGCAGCCATAGGAAGAAGCCCGCCGCCAAGCGACTTGCCAAGTACAAGAATATCCGGCGTCACACTGTGCTCACAAGCAAACATTTTGCCCGTACGACCGAAACCTTCAATAATTTCGTCAAAAATAAGCAGTGCCCCGTGTTTCTCGCACAGCTCCTTCACCCGCTCCCAGAAACGACGGCTTGGCACGATCGGAGTAGCCGAGATCGGCTCACCGATGACGCACGCGATATCACCTTCGCGCTCGAACAGGAGCTCCATCTGGCGCAGAATTTCATGATCCACGGCCTCATCTGAATCGAAGCCCCACGGGTTACGATAGTAATTCGGGAACTCCACATGGAGCGCTCCCGGCACCATTGGACCGTTGCCTGCTTTGAACAGGCGTTCGCCACCGACGCTTGAAGCCTGAAATCCGTTTCCATGGTAGGAATCCCAGAACGAGATCGTCTTCCACTTGCCCGTAATCTGCTTCGCCAGCATAACCGCCATCTCAATGGCTTCCGAACCGCCGGGTGCAAACAGCACGCGATCAAGCCCAGCCGGCGTGATTTCGACAAGCTTCTTAGCCAGCGCCACCGCATATTCGTTCGTATACCGCCTTGGCGTGAACGTTTGCTTGTTCCGTAGTGCCGTAATCACCGCTTCGATCACATCATCATTATTGAAACCAACGTTATGGACCCCGTTCCCGTGCATGTCGATGTACGCTTTGCCGTCCATGTCATAGATATAGATGCCTTCCGTCTTCGACAAGACGTTCATGACCGGAGTAGACAAGCTTTGATGTAGAAAATAGCGGTTGTCATCCTCGAAAACAGCCTGTGCCGCTGCACTCAAGTTGCGTTTCCAATAACGGCTCCGCGCGTCGGTTTGGTTGATGTCCCCTTGCTCCCTGCTCATCTCCATGACCTTTTTCCTCCGCTGATCATAATCGTCTATCGGTACTGCATCAGATTGAGCCCGTTATCAGTCGAATCAAATACATGAAACTTATCGTCACGGAATCGAATGTAAACAATGTCACCGGAATGAACATCTGCCTCGTTATCGACCAGGAAACGGATCATTCCCTCAAGCTGGTTCCGCGCATCGATGACCTTCACCAGCTTGCCGCTGCCCAGATGCTCGATGAGGTCAACCTTCATCGGAATCCCCAGCGCGTCCGCAGCATCGGTCAACGTGATATCATGCGGCCGCACGCCTAAATGAACCTGCTTGCCGATATGTTTAACATCTACCTTGCGCGCTTCCGGAACGGTGTATTGGAATCCCTTCGTCACGATTATTTGCACACCGTCACGCTGTTCGATTTTGCCCGCAATTAAGTTCATCGGCGGGTTACCGAGGAAGCTTGCGACGAACAGGTTCACCGGGTGGTTGAACAGCTCCTCCGGCGGCGCGTATTGCTGGATCTTGCCACCGTTCAGAATCGCGACACGGTCGGAAATGGCGAGTGCTTCCTCCTGATCATGCGTCACGATAATCGTCGTAACGCCGAGCTGACGCTGCAGCTTCCGGATCTCATCGCGAACGTCCAGCTTCAGCCGCGCATCAAGATTAGACATCGGCTCATCGAGCAGCAGAATCTCAGGGTCTTTAGCCAGGGCACGCGCCATCGCGACCCGCTGCTGCTGACCACCGGACAGCTGCGATGGCTTGCGATCGAGCAGATGGTCGATCTGCAGAATACGGCCCATTTCTTTAGCGCGTTCATACGCCTGCGCCTTCGGCACTTTACGCTCCCTCAGCGGGAAAGCGATGTTGTCGCGAACCGTAAGATGCGGATACAAGGCGTAGGACTGGAACACCATCCCTATGTTGCGATCCTTGGGCTCCACGTGATTGACCATCCGGTCTCCGAAGAAAATTTCACCCGAGGTAGGCTTGAGCAATCCCGCAAGCATCATCAGCGTTGTCGTTTTGCCGCAGCCGGAAGGGCCAAGCAACGCAACGAATTCCCCTTTTGGAATTTCCAGGTCGAGCCCGTCTACGGCTCTTCCGCTTTCTTTTTTGCCATCGTAGGATTTGACGATATTCCTCATTGTAATCACGATTGTTTCGCCCCTCCCATATTGACCTTCATAAACATCTTCTGCGTGAAAATATAGAACAGCACAACCGGCAGCGTGTAGAACAAGCCAATCGCGGTAATTAGGCCGTAGTTGATGATATGGTTCTCCTTCGTTACGAGCTTCGCCAAGTAACCGGCAAGCGTCAGCATTTTATCATCGAAGATGAGCAAGGTGAAGAGGAACCACTCGCCGTAGGCGCCTAGGAAAGCGAATACCGCGATCGCTCCTATACCGGAAAACACATAAGGAACGAGCACCTTGCGGAATGCGCCGAATCGGCTTGATCCGTCAACCATGGCCGCCCACTCAATATCCCAAGGCACCTCATCGAAGAAACCTTTCATGATATAAACCAGACCCGGAAGGGAGCCTGTTGTTGCCACGAGCATAACACCGAGGTAGTTGTTCACCAGTCCCATTTTGACAAGAATGAAGAACGTAGCAATGATGAGCGTAATACCGGGAAACGAACGCATCAGGAACAGAAACTTCAAAGCCGCCCCTTTGCCAACAAAATCAAGACGCGAGAACGCATAGGCGGTGGGCACGGAAATCCCAACCTCAATTGCGACAATAAGAAAGGAGTACACGATTGTATTGAGCACAATCGGCCAGATCATCGGCAGCTTCACGCCTGAGTATTCCACCGGTTTGGTAAAGAAGGAGAAATTGTCGAGCGAGAACTCCCCAGTCGTGAAATTCATCGTCGCGGCGAGAAAATACCATACGATCATGGCAGCAATCGGAAGCGTAAATAGCGTCATATAGGTGTGCACTAGCACTTTCTTTAACGTGCTGGTCGACATCGGGATTCACCACCGGTCTCCTAGATTAGTCTTCGATTCGTGAAGGCTTGATCATCTGATCGAAATCGAACAGGCGGATCAATAGCAGCGTCAGCACGAAGGAAATGAACACGACGATCAGCGATACCGCTGCCCCGTAGCCATAATATTTGAGATTAAATGCTTGCTGGAAGGCGTAAAGCGATAATGTCGTCGTATCTCGCATCGGTCCGCCATTCGTAAGCAGCATAATGAAGAAATACGAGGATACGAAGCCGATCAAATCCGAAATCGTGATATACATGAGCGGCCATTTGAGCGTCGGCAGAATGATTTTCAGAATAACGGACTTCTCACTGGCACCATCGACGCGCGCCGCCTTGTACAAATCCTCCGGAATCGAGTTGATTGCCGAAGACAGTAAGATCATGCCGCCTGACACCGTCGATACGATCGTCGCCAGAATGACGATGGCCATTGCGCCTTTCGTGAACCAAGATACCGGCTCCGAGATAATGCCCATATTTTGCAGGAATTCGTTAATCAAGCCGCCTTCGGTCGGGTCGAAAATAAACTTCCAGAAGGTGACGTACACGACAGACGGAATGATGCTCGGGATGAGCCATAACACTCTATAAATGACAGCCGTCACTTTGCCTTTAAGAAAATATTGCGTCGCAATGGCAATCACAAGCGCAAAGAGCAGCGAGATGACCAAAGTTAGAATGGCGAATACGGCGGTATTGCCCAGAATTTGCGGCAAGTTGTAGTCAGTCATTATTCGTTTGAAGTTGGTTAGCCCAATGAAATGGGGTTTCATGGATGCGTTTAAATCCGTGAAAGCCATCCCTACCGTCGCAATCGCCGGCAAGACGAAGAAGACAAGGACGAGTAAAGCGAATGGCATGATGAACAGATAAGGATAAATGATTTTGCGAACAGGTTTCTTGTATGGCTTTGATTCGAGTGCTTGTGCTTGAGTCATTTCGTTGCGGCCTCCATCCGTTGTGCGGCGTTACTTAGAGACAAGGTGAAACGGCTGTCGCCGTGCTACCGGCGGAGAAGCGCGTTTCATTCCGGTGAAATATAAGCATGGTATAAGGTGAAACTTATACTTTCTTATATTTGAGGGTAGGCGCCCTAATCGGGATTTGAGCGCCTATTCCTCTTATGCCTTATTCCTCAATGATTAGATGATCCGCTGGTACGTTTTGCTTTACTTCCTTCTCGAACAATTCATAAGCTTCTTCAGCTGTTGCGTTTTTGGTCAGGATCGCATCGATGCCAAGTGTGTAGCCTTTCGTGAATACTGCATAATCCGGTAGAGCCGGACGAGTCTTCGTGAACTCGACCAGGTAGGCGTGATCCTTGTAGAAGGACATTTCTTTGAAACGTGCATCCTCTTGTGCTTCAGGCGTTACCGGCAGCTTGCCGCTTACAACCGTATGGTTGATTTGCAGGTCAGGCGCGAGTACATTCTCGATCAGCTTCTGCACGTAAGGCATTTTCTCATCGTCAACGGTTGGGCCAACGAAGATCATAGCCGGGTTACTGTAGGAAACAGGCTTGCCGCCTTTGGTCGCGGAAGGAACCGGGATCCAAACTACGTTCTGATCGAACCAAGTGTTATAAGCTTGCACATCATCTTTCATGCCGTTTGCTTCACGCATCATTTGGTAGAATTCCGTACGCGCGAATTGGGCGAAGATCTCGCCTTTCACGAACATTGGCGCGGACATGTCAGTGTCAACGTCACCGATATTCTCTGCAATAACGCCGCGTTTCTTGGCATCTGCCCAGAATGCGTATACGTCTTTCGCTTTCGGTGTCAGCATCATTTTGTTCTGCGCAGCATCGTAGTTCACGAAGTCAAACGCGTAATTCCAGCCTTCGAAACGCGTATCTTCTACAGCGAAGCCGGTCTTCACGAGCTTCTTCTTCTTCGCTTCATCAGCCAAGTTAACCAGATCCGGGAACGTAAACTCGCCGCTGTCGACTTTGGCTTTCAAGCCATCGATTTGGTCCTTCGTCCAGCCGATGCCTTCCAGCGCCTTACGGCTGATGAATACAGGAGAAGCATCCATATCTTGAATCGCGCCATAGTAATGGCCGTCGTAGCTCATAATGTTCGTGTAGGATTCCGGTACGCTCTTGAACACGGCAGAATCCTTCACCCAGTCGATATCGCGGATCAGACCTGCGTCCTTCTCCCAACCGATGTCAACGCTGGAGTTGATAAACACATCTGCAACTTTGCCGGCTTGTGCTTGCAGGACAAGCTCATCGTCACCGATGCCAGGCCACCAATCGAGCTTTACTTGCACGTTCTCGGAAGCCAGCTGCTCGTTTGTGCGTTTCTCCGCTTCAATGAAGTTATCTTTACGTGCTCCCCATGTATTCTCGCGAACCGAAATCGTCACGACCTTAGGTTCTTTATTTCCCGCCGAGTTCGCGTTGTTAGCAGGAGCATTAGCGGATGTGTTACTGTTGTTGTTTGTTCCGCACCCCGCCAAGACACCCACACTCATGACCATTGTCAATGCAATACCAGCAAATTTCTTCACAGCTTATACTTCCTCCTTCGAGTCTCTTGAATGGATACCTTACAAGATTGAGTATAGAGCTCGTTTGTAAACTCGCTATAAAAACAACGTTAAGATTTTGTTTATTGTTGTTTTATTTGTTATTTCATTGTTTTAATCCTTGAAAACCTGTTGAATCGCTTCTTCTACGATGTCCAAAGCCAGAAGCAGCTGTTCCTCGGTTGCAATTAGCGGCGGCACCAACGTAAGCACATTCCCGCTGGAAACCTTGAAGCTGAGCCCTCGCTCCATACAGCGGTACATCACTTTCTCCGCTTGATCGCTCGCCTTTTCCTTCGTATTGCGGTCATTCACCAGCTCGATCGCAGCCATCATGCCGATGACTCTCACGTCTCCGATCGGCATATAACGCGATTTCATGTCTTCAAGTCTGGCTTTAAGCACCTTCTCCATTTGGCCTGCGTGCTCTACGAGACCGTTTTGTTCGATATATTCAATCGTGGCGAGCGCCGCGGCGCAGCCGACCGAGCTTTTCTCATGCGTATAATGACCAAGTGAAATGTCTTGCGCGACATCCAGCCCTTCGCGAACGATGATGCCTGCCATCGGGAACACGCCGCCTCCGAAACCTTTACCGATTACCACGATATCCGGCACGATGTCGTAATGCTCATGCACGAACATCTTCCCGGTTCGGCCGAACGCCGTCGGAATTTCATCCAATATTAGAAGCACGCCATAACGATCGCACAGCTCACGCAGTCGTTTGAAATACGCCTTAGGCGGAATTTGCACATCCGTGCTTCGGACCGGCTCCATCACAATCGCGCCGACATCACTTTCCCGCTCCAGCATGAACTCCAAGTAATCCAAGCATTTCAAGCCGCAGCCATCGCAATCCCCCATGAAACATCTGTAGCTGTTGAAAGGCATCATATGTTCCGTACCCGGAAGCAACGGGCCCATGGAGTTGCGGAATACACCTTCCCCGCCGACCGAGATCGCATCGAGGCTTGCACCGTGGAACGAATCCCATGTCGAGATGGTTTTGAATTTGCCCGTAGCTTTTCTCGCGAGCTTCAGCGCCATGCCTATCGCACTCGTGCCGCCCGGCGTGAACAAGACTTTGTTCAGATCGCCGGGTGCGAGTTCCTTGAGCTTCTTCGCCAGTTGGATGGCGACGGGGTTCGTGAATCGGCGCGGTAGGAACGGCAGCTCGTCGAGCTGGTTCTTAACCGCATCGATCACATATCGGTTCTTGTAGCCGACCTGATGGACGCTGTTTCCGTGGAAATCCATATATTTGCGGCCGTCCATGTCGATGAGGTAGATGCCATCCGCATCGGTAACGACGTTAAGGCATGGGGTCGACATCGATTGATGGATAAAATATTGGCTGTCTTCCAGCAATACATCCATCGTTTCCTCGCTTAAGTGCGTTTCTTGCCAGAGCTTCCGCTCAGAAGTAAGGTTAATGTCCCCTTCCGTCTTCATAAAGGCTTTTAATTCCAACTAGTCGCTCCCCTTTCATAGGTGCTAACTTGCTACATACTTTGCGCCAAATTTTTGGCCCATTTATTCGATCGATACCGGAACCATCCGATACAAGCTTTCGATACTTCTTCGAGCGCAAACACGAAGTAGACCCATTCGACCGGCCAATGAAACACGTAAACACCGGCAAAAACAAGCGGCAATGAAATGAACCAGGTCGTAACCAGAATCAACTTCATTGTATAGACGTTATCTCCACCTGCGCGGAACAGGCCGACGATCCACACATTATTGAGAAAATAGGCGGTGAGCACGAGCGATTGGATCAGCATGACATGTCCAAAAGCCGTCTTTACTTCCTCGCTCGTGTTGCCGAACAACTTCACGATATAAGGACTGGACACGGCGACAGCAACACTAACCAATAACGAGAGAATGACCGTTATCTTCGTAAATTTCCTTCCATAGAGGATCGCTTCACTCGGATCCTCTTGGCTTAATTTCTGTCCAATCATGACTTTGGCCGCATAAGCGAAACCGAATATTCCCATCATAAAATAACCATTGAATGTCCGAGACAGCTGAAAGGTAGCGAGAGCAGTCACGCCCATGTAACCGAATGCCACAGCATACAGCATGTTGCCGACTGACCAGAGTCCTTCATGGAGAACAAGCGGCATCGTCGTTCGGTACAAGCTTCTTGCGAACGATAATTTGAACGAGAACAGCGACTTGATAGGCACGTTGAAAGCAGCTTTCCTCGCATAAACGTACCCGATAAGCGCAACAGCGCTGATGACGGATGATACAAGCGTCGCCCAAGCTGCTCCTTCGACCCCATAGGCGTGAAACCCGAATTTGCCGTAAATCAATACGTAATCGAGACAGACGTTAACGGACATCGAGATGATGCCCACGATGAGCGTCGGTTTAACCAAACCGATGGACCCAAGCGCTTGGCCGAACGTGTCCTTTACCGAATTAATGAGATAGACCACTAACAGAATGGTAAGATAATGCACACCATAGGCCACCGCTGTTGGATCATTAATGAAAGCCGTTAACATCCCATGACGGAAAACAAATGCAACCCCTGCCAGCACTAGCGTTATGCCAATGCTGGAGGTGAGCATCAAGGAGAACGCCTTCTGCGTGGACTCCCGATCCTCTTTGCCATGGAACTGGGTGATGAAAGCTGTAATGCCATATACGCCCGATAAGATCATGCTCAGGATGAATCCAATCTGACCGACAGCAGCAACGACCGCAATGGCCGTATCGCCAAGCCCGCCGACCATAAGCGTATTTACAAGAGAGAACGAGTTGCCTATCAGCATCTGAAGCACAGTCGGAATGACCAGCTTAATCAGATTTTGACGAAATTCAGTATGCAATGCTGAGTTGCTCATAGGTGCTGTCTACATCCATTCTTCGGGGAAGATAGGATTGGACCAAGCGACATTGCCTTCGAAATCCATGCATTCCACCCGAACGTATCGCATCCCGGCGTCCAGAAGGAATGCCCCATCCGTTATTGCTGAAGCATCCCGATTGAACACCGTACGGCCATTGAAGGGATGCGTAATAAATTTGATGAACTTGACGGGCGAGCATTCAATCTTGAGATAGCCATCTTCCACTCGCAGATCATGAATGGCAGGACCGTTTGAGGAGTAATAACTGCCGGCTTTCAAGGCCTCAATAATTCCCTCTTGTCGCAAGCTCTCTGCCTGAACCGAAATCCATCCCCCGAAAAATTCCGAAATCGCGCTGTCCATGGGACCGCCATGTGCATCGTCTGCAGCGATTCCGAATACTTTACGTCCATTGCTGAGCAAGTAATCCCAATGCCTTACTCCATAACCGACCGCTTCGTCGAGCTCGGACTGGTGATTGTAGATCTCGACGGCAAAATAATGCTGGAGCTCAAGCAAGTCCTCCGGTTTGTTGCGCGACCACGTTGGATGATTCATGATGACGAGATTACCTTTGGCCCTCATCTCGTCGATCAGCTCTTGAATCGTATCCAGGCTTGTATAATCCGGCTTGGCGTGTTCTTCATCATGCTCGAATTCGGACGTGGAGCCGAGCGACGGATCAAGCAGGCCATGGATATGGTATTGCTGCCCCGTCTCTCTCCAGCTCATCTCGCATGCCATTTCGTACCCGCTCAGCATCAGGAAATTCTCGTCGTCATAGGCTTCCGATTTCCAATAGATCTCGTGATCGCTCAGGCACATGAAATCGTAGCCTTTCTCGCGATATGCTTTGATTACCGTTTCCGCCTCGTATTGTCCATCACTTCTCGTCGAATGGGTATGAAGATTGCCTTTGTATTTGCGTTTGCTGCCATCCAGAAAAATCATCGGTTTCATAGTAGATCCTCCACGAATACGGGATTCGTCCAAGCCACATTGCCATCGAAGTCGACGCATTCCACGCGGATATAGGTCATGTCCTCTTCAATTTCCATCATTGCTTGTGTAAGCGGCTCGCCGGTCATAAAGTTGCCGAAGAATGGCCCGCGTTGCGGGAATGCTTTGAACATAATGAACTTGCACGGGGAGCACTCGATCTTAAGTCTGCCGTTCTCCACCCGCAGATCGTACACTTCCGGACCAGAGCTTGAGTAAAATTGACCTGACTTGAGGCTGCGAATCACATCCGTATGCGTGAGCGAGTCCGCTTGTGCTTGAACCCAACCTCCGCCGTACTCCGGAATTTGCCAATTCGGGTCGTGGCTGTGGGAATCATCTGCGGCAATGCCGTACACGCGTTTGCCGTTCTGCAGCGCATGGTCCCAATAAGCGGCACCGTATGAGCTGGCTGTCGACCATTCCGTAGCATGATTGTAGATTTCGACGGCGAAGAAACCATCGTACTTCACCATGTCCTCGAACCTCGTTAAGTGCCATTCCGGGTGGTTGAAGACGACGAGATTACCATGCGAGCGAAGTTCGTCGATCAACAGCTGCGGCGAATGGTCGCCAACCCATGGCACAGGCGTAGGGAAAGCGTGAAGATGCTCGTAGCGCGGTTGCTCCGGTTGAGCGGTTGGATCGTCCAATACCCCAAAGTGATATCCTGGGTTCTTGTCCGGTACCGGATTCAGCTCGCCTCTCTCCGTTCCCGGGAGTGTAATAAAGTCTTGCGTGTTGAACTCTTCTGTACGTGTATAAATATCATGATCGCTCAGAGAAATGAAATGATAGCCTTTCTCCTTGAAAACTTGAACGACATCCGCGGCAGGCAAACGACCATCTGACCAGGTCGTGTGAAGGTGTAGATTTCCTTTGTACATCGGTTTATTGCGGTCGAGCAAGATAATATTCTTCATATGCCTTACCTCCACTTGGTTTGTTGTTGTTTTATAAATTGTTTTATGTGGTTTATATCAAGGATACATCGATAAACCGTACGATTCAATCGATTTCGGTAAAATTAACACGGAGTTAATACTCTTTTACAATCGAAAACAAACAATAAACCACATCATAAAAAAAGAAGCGATGGCAGCGCCGTAGTGGCGTGTCATCGCTTCTTGATATGTTCATCAAAGTTTACGGATCATGGAGCTCGTCGAAACAGAAAAACCACTCCTAATGGAGTGGTTTCTTAATTAGTCCTTATACCCTTATACCAGATGGCAAGCGACGCTGTGATCGTTCCCTACATTTCTGAACAGCGGCACTTCCTCACGGCAACGGGCTACCGCAAAGGGACAGCGAGTATGAAACTTGCAGCCGGACGGTGGATTCGCCGGATTTGGCAGTTCCCCGCTCAGCACGATCCGCTCGCGCTTGAGTTTGGGAATCGGAATCGGCACGGCCGAGAGCAAAGCCTTCGTGTACGGATGCAGCGGATTGCGGAACAGCTCGTCGCGCGAAGCGGTCTCCATCATCGAGCCAAGATACATTACGCCGATATGGGAGCATAAATGCTCGACGACACTTAGATCATGAGAAATGAATAAATACGTTAATCCCTGTGTCTCCTGCATTTTGCGAAATAAATTAATAATCTGTGCCTGAATGGATACATCCAGTGCAGAGACCGGCTCGTCTGCAATAATCAGATCCGGATTCAAGACGAGAGCGCGGGCGATGCCGACACGTTGGCGCTGTCCGCCTGAGAATTCATGCGGAAACCGATCGATGTGATACGACGACAATCCGCAAGCGGCAAGAACATCCATGACCCGATCGCGTATCTCTTCCTGCGGCACGAGACCATGATCGAGCAGCGCCTCGCCAATCGCATCGCCGATACGAACCCGGGGATTCAGCGAGCTGTATGGATCCTGGAAAATAAGCTGCATTTTCGGGCGAAGCCTGCGTAATTCCTCCGGAGGCAAGTTATAGAGATCAACGCCTTTGAATTTCACTTCACCGGCCGTTTTGTCCGTCAGTCGCAGGATCGTACGCCCTACCGTGCTTTTCCCGCTTCCGGATTCTCCGACGAGCCCGAAGGTTTCGCCCTGCTTAATCGAGAAGCTGATATCATCAACGGCCTTGACGTTGCCGACTGTACGGCTGAGCAGACCGGATTTGATCGGAAAATATTTCTTTAGCCCGTTTACCTCGAGCAGTGGTTGTTGTATCTCAGACATAAGCAATCGCCTCCTCATACAACCAGCATGCGACCTTTTGCCCATTTCCGACTTCCTTTAATTCAGGCTGCGTGGTTCTGCAAATGTCCATGCAGTGCGCGCACCGGTCGTGAAAGTAGCAGGATGGAACGAGCTCCAGCGGATTCGGAACCTGACCCGGAATGGAATACAGTTCTTCTTGGCGCTGGTTGATAATGGGCTTGGATTTCAGCAAGCCTTGCGTGTACGGGTGCTTCGGACTTTCAAACAAGGCAACAACTTCGCCTTCCTCTACGACTTTCCCCGCATACATGACCACGACATAATCCGCCATCTCCGCCACGACGCCAAGATCATGCGTAATGAGCAATATGGACATGTTGGATTCATCCTTGAAGCGGCGCAGCATATCGAGAATTTGCGCTTGAATCGTAACGTCTAGTGCCGTCGTCGGTTCGTCGGCGATAAGCAGCTTCGGACCGCACGAAATCGCGATGGCGATCATGATTCGTTGGAGCATGCCGCCGCTTAGTTCATGCGGATACGAATCCGCAATTTGCTCCGCGCGCGCAATCCCTACTTCGCCGATGAGCTCGATTGCCCGCTTCCGCGCAGCTTTCCTGCTGAGCTTAAGATGCTCCATCAACGGCTCCATCAGCTGCTCCCCGATTCGGAGCACAGGGTTGAGTGAGGTCATCGGTTCTTGAAAAATCATGGCGATTTCATTGCCCCGAACGGTACGGAGCTCATTGCGGCTTAGTGTTAGCAAGTTTTCGCCATGAAAAGAAATCCTTCCGCCCACCACCTGACCTGCCGGTGCTTCGACCAAGCCCATCACCGACATCGCTGTGATGCTCTTCCCGCTGCCTGATTCTCCGACGATACAGACGATCTCACCCTGGCGGACCTGCAGGCTGACATCATCTACAGCTCGAACGACACCCTCCTCGGTTTTGAAAATCGTGCTTAAGTGCTCTATATCAAGTACGTTCTCCATGCTCACGTACACCTACCTTTTCTGCTTGGGATCCAAGACATCCCTTAATCCATCCCCGAAAATATTAATAGCGATGACAGTCGCGAATATCGAGAAACCGGGCGGAATCCAAAGCCACGGATGGTCTTGAAAGTCGATCATATTGTTAGCGGCATCGATCATATTGCCCCATGTTGGTGTTGGCGCCATGACCCCGAGTCCGAAGTAACTGAGGACGGATTCGTATAGAATCGCCCCGCCGATGTTTAATGTGGCAATGACGATGAGCAGCGGTACCAAATTCGGCAGCAAGTGATTGAATAGCTTCCTTCGGTCACGAAGTCCGAGGACGACGGTTGCTTGCATATATTCTCGCTCGCGCAGGCTAAGCATCTGTCCTCGAACCATCCTGGCAAGCCCGGGCCAACCGACAATACTAAGCATCAGCATGACGATATACATGCGATAGTCCGTCGGTATTTTCCACTCTGACAGCAGTGCACCTAAGATGAATAGAAGCGGAAGGCTTGGAATCGTCAACAGCAAATCCGCCAGACGCATGATGATTTGATCGGCGATCCCCCGATAATAGCCGGCAATAACCCCAAGCAGTGAGCCGACGAAAACAGACAGAACCATCGAAGCCAAGCCGACGGTCAATGAAATTCGTCCCGCTTGCAGTGCCCGGGTCAGTACGTCGCGTCCCAGCGCGTCCGTTCCCAGCCAGTGCTTGAGATTCGGCGCTTTATTCATAAAGGCCATATTGATTTTGTTATCCGTGTACGGCGAGAACAACGGACCGATGAAACATGCCGCGAACATGAACGCCACGACAACAAAACCAAACACAGCCAGCTTGTTCTTGAGCAGTCGCCTCAAGGATTGCCTCCATAGCGACGTATATACAGGTTTAGCTTTAGGGGCCGACAAAACCGCAGTCCCCTCACTATGAGTCGTTGACATCCGTTTGGACCTCCTACAGCCTGACCCGCGGGTCGGCGACATGGTATAGAATGTCGGAGACCAACGTGCCGATGACGGTCAATATAGCAATAAACAAAGTGAATCCCATGAGCAGCGGATAATCCCGCAAGCCGAAGGATTGCATATAGAGCTGCCCGATTCCCGGCCAGTTGAAAATTTTCTCGATAATCAACGACCCTCCGAACAGCGCGGGAAGCTCGAAGCCGACCAGCGTAATGGCTGGCAGCAGCGCGTTGCGCAGCGCATGCGTGAACAACACCTTACGTTCTTTTAACCCCTTCGCGCGGGCCGTACGAATATAATCCTGCTTAATAACGTCAATCATATTGCTGCGGAAGTAACGCGTCAAAGAACCGACTCCGAGCAAGGTCATGACCATCACCGGAAGAATCATATGGTGTACGACTTCTTTGACATAGGCCAATCCCGTTGCATTGCTGCCCGTCGTCATCATGCCTCCCGGAGGCAGCCACTTCCAATCGACGGCTAGAATCTTGATCAGGAAGAGGCCGATAAAGAACGAAGGTATAGACATAGCGGCGAAGAGCGCCACCATGACGAACGTATCGAACCATGAATACTGCTTGTACGCGGCGATTACGCCGACGACGACCGCGATCAACCAAGTCAGAAACGTGGAAACGGCCGCAAGCAGGAATGAATTCCAAATATATTGGTTAAACAAAGTGAGAACCGGTTTCTGCTGCGACAACGAATAACCGAAATCGCCGTGGAACGCATTCTTCATCCAGATTGCATACCGCTCAATCACAGGCTTATTCAGCCCATAGATCTCCCGAAGCTCTGCTTTGCGCTCCGGCGTCAGCTTGATATTTCCCGTGATAAAATCTCCGGGCGTCAACGCGTACAAGCAAAATATCAAGAATGAAGAAGCGAACAATATGACGATGATATATAAGATACGCTTGGTAATGTAAGTGCTCATATGGACTCCTTAACCTGCTATTCCCTGCCCGGGAAATCCGAGCAGGGAATAGCATTCGTTTGTATCGTTATTGGCTCAGCGTCCAATTCGGCAAGCTTGGAGCAAGGCCGTTGAACGGGCTAACGCTTAGATTCTGAATCCGACCGTTATAGGCGTACACGCTCTTCTTATAATTCGTGAAGATGATTGGCAACTGGTCGTTCAGCAGCTTGTAAATATCCTTGTACACGGCTTTGCGCTCATCAATATTCGAAGTTGCCAAGCCTTTCGCGTACAATTCCTTAAAGGTTGCATCATCGTAGCCTGGAATCTCTCCGTCAACGAATTGCAGTAAGCCATCCGACGGATCGGTCAAGAGCGATGTCGAGAAGGAAGCCATATCATAGTCGCCGCCTTCCACCTTAGATACAAGCGCGTTGAAATCCGCGAATACTTCAGGCTCGAATTTGATGCCCAGTGCTTCGAAATCTTCTTTGGCTACAGCGATAAAGACATCCGTTTCCGGCTTTTTGTAGCCCAGGTAATGGATCGTCAGCTTCTTGCCGTCTTTCTCGCGAATGCCGTCTGCACCTGCTTTCCAGCCTGCTTGATCCAAGAGCTCCTTCGCTTTCTCCGGATCGAACTTATAGGAATTGATCCCATCCTCCGTATACGACCATGAGATCGGAGAAGAAGGAATGTTCGCTACTTGGCCAGCCCCTTGAGCAGCATCCACATAAATGCTTTGACGGTCTAAGCCGTAGGTGAGCGCTTGACGGACTAGTTTATCCTGCAGTGCCGGATGTTTCAGGTTCAATTGCAGATAGCCATACGTGCTTGGCGTATAAGGAAGAATATTCACGAAGCCAAGTGCTTTCAGCTTATCGATATTTTCCTTCGTAGCCGTGAACGACGCATAATCGACCTCGCCTGTTTCCAGGTACTGCCACGTATCGCCCTGTGCTGTTTTGTATATAAAATGCTCTGTTTTTGGTTTGCCATCGAAGTAATTCTCGTTTGCGATCATGCGAACTTCCTGACCCGGAATAAATTTCTCCAGCTTATAGGGTCCGGTGCCCAGCGGACTGCCGCTTAACTTCTTCATGTAATCCAATTGACCTTGTTTGTAGTCCTTGCCGTAATACGCCTTGGACAGCACGTCTGATCCGAGCAGGGTCAACGCACTGGCGTTCGGCTTCTCAAGCACGACGGATATCGTCTGCGGGTCGATGACCTTGATCCCCGATATACTGTTCGCCGTACCTGCTTTATAGGCGTCGCCGCCTTGGACATGCAGCGTGTTGACCATGGAGTCGCCGTCGTACGACTTGTCGTACAGAATCGTCCACGTAAAGGCGACGTCTTCAGCCGTAAGCGGCGAACCGTCGCTGAATTTCAAATCCTTGCGAAGATGGTACGTATAAGTCAAGTTGTCCGCGGATACTTCCCATTTTTCGGCTAAGCCGGGAATCGGAAGTCCTTTGTCGTCGACTTTGACTAGCGGCGTATAAAGCAACGACGAGACGTTGCCGTCATATCCGCTTTGTTGGAAGTACGGAGTGAACGCGCCGCTTGGATCGGTTAAGCCGACGATGATCGTATCCGTGCGCTGCTTGGCGATGTCCGGAAGTTTAGACATGTCTGACGCTGTGAAGAGGCCGGAAGCATCCTCTGCCGGAGCGGTTGTGTTCGCTGCATTGTTCGTTGCAGGCTGATTCACTTCCGTCCGGTTGGCAGCCCCCGTGGTATTATTATTGCCGCAAGCAGATAACAAGATGGCGCTCGCAAGTATGGCTGTTGATAAGGTTGCAATTTTTCTCTTCATGATACCCTCCTAGATTAGGCAGCTTTTGGCGCCTCTTTAATTCCGATAGAATTACTCGACTTTCTTCGTCCTTATTATAGGATCGATTTTCGGTTCTGTAAATAGAGAACTCAAAATTTATTCTTTATCTAAAGAATATATAAAGAATTGACTAGAAATACCCCCTCGTTCGGATAGGCTGCAGCAAACGAAAAAACCGCTTCCCCACCGTGAAATCACGTGTGTGGAAGCGGTTAATTTATGAAAGCTGACTTTCTATCCTCAGCCCTGCTCGATATAACCCAAGATTTTGCTATGAACCTGCTCCAAGGCGCTTGTCCTCAGGCTATAAGTAGTAAGCGTCTCCCCTTCGAAGTGCGCCGATAACATGCCGGCATATCGAAGCTTTGCAATATGATCATGGGTGATCCCCTTGGATAATTCCATATGGCGTACGATTTCGATGAACGAGCGCGGCCCTTGGTTGAGATATCTCAAAATCTTCAACCGGCTCTTCTCTGCCACGCTTCGGATCATGCGATACTCATGCGGCGCCAGAAATTCTTCGTCCTCCGCGTAAATTCTGGCTGCGTAATGGCAAATGGTAACTTTGCCAAAGCTGAAAATAACGTTAATCGGTTGAAAATGATACTGCGGCATGAGAATCAACTGTTCCAGTCCGTTGATCGGTGCGAAAGACAGTCCATTCGTCGTCTCATCGATGAAGGCATTCGGATCCGTCGACTGAAGCGCTTCCTTGCGAATAAGCGCTTGTTCGCGAAGCCCTTTCAGAATAAAGGGATCGATATGTCGAAAATATTGATCATTCCACTGCTCGAACAGATTGATGGTATGATCCCGAAATTCACCCATCTGGTCCGGGAACTGGTTACCGTAAGTCGACATTAATTCATACAGGTCTCCCGCCGACATCCCTTTGAGCCACTCCACGAAATCGACGACATCTTCTCCCGGGCATAAATGTACGAGTAAATACGTTAGTTTCCAGTCGCCGTCGATCTGAACACGATCCAGTACATCCGCTAATTCAGGCGTGATCATTTGACGGACCTGTTTGGACCAGGACGGAGTTAAATCGAGCTTTTTATGCGATTTACGGCAAATATAGGCATGCAAGCTGCCCATGATTTCGTATAATGGTTTGAATCTCACGTCCAACCTGTATTCCATGACGTAACGCCCCTCTCTGTCCTATCATTATAGCAACTGATCTTCGCTGAGCACCACTTCGATTTTCTCGGTTCCCCTTTACAAAAAAATAACCTTCCCGGCTGGGAAGGCCACTAATGCAATGGTTGCATAGCTAATATGCAGATCAGATCATCATGAATGCTCCGTCAACGTCTGCTGCTCGCTGCGCTCCGCTCGAAGCACGATCGGACCTACAGTAAGCGCAAGCAGAAGCAATGCTGCTCCTGTAATAAGGGAGATGCCATAGCTTTGCAGCCAATACGGGCTGTCCTCGATTTGCTTATATACCCAGCCTCCGAAGAGTGGCCCGATAAACCCTGTCACGCCTGTAAGTGCGGAGAATACCGCAACATACATCGGTCGATCAGACTTTGGCGTATCGCCGATAATAAAGTTGAAGACAAGCAAGTTGTAGCCGCCAAGCCCTGCACCCAGCGCGATATTAACGATGGTCAGGACGAGCAGGACAGGCATGATTTCTATCCCTACCCAGAGGACGCAGGAAGCGGCAATAATCGGCAGCGCCCACAGCAGCAGCGTCCGCGAGTCAAATCTACTATTGAGATTCCCCCAATAATAGTAGCTGAACATCGTCGTCAGCATCTGAACCGTCGTGAGTACCGTAATGCCCCACTTGCTGATATGCAGCGTCTCTAGCATCACATACGAGAATAACGGGACGACCGCATTTTGCAGCAAAATAAACACCGCAATGAATAGCGTCGCTTTCATATAACCTTTATCTTTAAGAGGCTTAAGGAAAAGTGCTGCCGAGCTCGATGCTGCTGATTTCTCGAAAGGTGGATTCGGATAACGCCACAGCTCCAGCCCGTTCCATACCGCGCATAATGCACTGACAATGTAAAGAACGGCAAATCCGGTCTCTGCATTCATTCGCTCCAGGATCTGACCGCCAACAAGCAGCGTTATACTGCCAACGGCCCAATGAATGGTGTTTCGGATGCCAAAATATCTTCCGCGCACTTGCGGCGGTACCATATCCGCAACGATCGAGGTCCAGAAGACGGAACTGGTAGAAGCGCAGATAAAGGAGATTAGAAATAAACCGATGAAGACCTCAACCTGCAGTCCTTCCGAAACGAAGAACGGAATAAGCCCGGTCGCAACCCAGAAAAGTCGATGGACCGTTCCGAATATCGTGAGGAGCAGTTTACGATTATTTAACCGCTGCATGTAGAAAGCCGCCAACAGCTGCACAAGATTGGCAAGCGCCGGAATAGCCATGACCAGCCCGACATCCGATGCCGAGCCGCCCAAGTATACAACATAAATCGTTAAGATAGGACCGCCAAGCAGGTTCGCGATAATGACAGCCGGTATTCCTTCCATGATGGAAGTTAACAACCCTCTGCGCTGATCGGACATTTGTTTTCGGCGAAATACAGACATTAAGTGATTCCAGAAATTCATGCGGTTATCTCCCTCGTGATGTTACCCCTATAAATGGCCGCGCTATATCAAAAGTGTTAAACGAGCAGTTCGCCAAGCGTGCGCACCATGACTCCTGTACCGCCTTTAACCTCCCATGACCGATCCCGCTCCAGCCATGCCGTACCGCCAATATCCAAATGCACCCATGGCTTCTCCTCTGCGAAGGCGCCGATGAACAACCCGCCGATGCTTGCGCCACCGTATCGTCCGCCGCCATTCTTCATATCCGCAGCATCGCTGTCCAGCTGCTTGCGGAATTCCGGGTATGCAGGCATCGGCCAAATGCGTTCGCCGGCTCGCTTCGATGCGAGAATAACCTGCTGCTGAAGCGTCTCATCATTCGTGACGACGCCTGTAGCAACATCCCCAAGCGCTACCATAACCGCCCCGGTTAAGGTCGCAACGTCAATCAGCTTCGTTGCGCCGCGGCGGATTGCGGTTGTGAGTCCGTCCGCAAGAACGAGCCGTCCCTCTGCATCGGTATTCACGATCTCAACTGTGGTGCCGTTCATCATCGTGAGCACATCGCCCGGCTTCATCGCACGATCGGATGGCATATTCTCCGCGGTCGGAATGACGATGACCGCGTTTAGCTTCGGCCGCAGCTCGCCTAGAATACGTACCAAACCCAGTACGGCAGCAGCGCCGCCCATATCGGAAATCATCTCTTCCATGCCAAGGCCCTTCTTCAAGGAAATGCCGCCTGTATCAAACGTGATGCCTTTACCAATGATGCCCCATTTGTCCTCGTCCCCCGGAGCGCCTTCATACTGGATAACAATCATACGCGGCGGGTTAATACTGCCTTTGCCGACGCCGATAAGTCCACCCATGCCGAGCTTCTTACAGGTCTGTTCATCCATAACTTCAACGTTCAGGCTATAGGCTTGCGCCAGCGTCCGTGCTTCGTTTGCCAGCACTTCCGGTGTCAACGTGTTACCCGGTAAGTTGGTCAAATCCCGAGCAAACACAACGGACTCTGCGAATACGACACCTCGGCGGGTACCGCTCTCCCATTGATCCGCTGCTGCTGCTGCCAGCGGCTCCGGTAATGTCTGTGTCACTGTGAAGGCGACTTTACTCACAAGCGACTGTCTCCGATTATCAATCTTCTTCGCCGTCTTACGTGTGAATAAACCAAGAATATAACCTTCTGTCATCGCCTGCGCAGCTTGACACACCGTAAACACGGGCGTTCCGATTGCCAGCACTTGAGGCAGCTGCTGCTGCACGCTCACTGCCTTTAACCGTTTAGCCGCTTTAGCTGCAGTCGCTGCCGCATCTCGCAGTCCGTCAACCGTGAGATGGTCCTGCGAAGAAATCCCAACGAAGATGATATGCGACTCCGGCCGCAGCCCTAATGTCGGCAGCACCAGCGTTTCACGGAGATCACCTTTGAACAGCTCCTTCTCCACATGCTTGCGCAGCGCCTCATCTAGCTGTGGATGGATGCCCGCTACCGCCCCTCCGGGCTGCTTTAGTTCTTCTTTACTGATGAAGGATACGACAACATCGGCAGCATCTGCTGCATTCCGCGCGCTCTTCGTCTCATATATAAATGTAATGCTCATCGTGTGTGAACAACTCCTGTCTTGAAACTCGTATGCTGCACAAAGCTAATCAACACAAAAAAACCGGGTTTCCCCGATTTCCTGGTTCGTCCTTGTCATGCAGCTCTGAGGCAAGCATAATCAGCCTCTGCAAGACAACTTCTGCAATTAACACGGGTTATACCCCGATTCTAATCCTTTATTCCGCCAATGGCAAATAGATATTAAACTCCGTACCTTCACCGCTGCTGCTCGAAACACGGATCTTCCCGCCGTGGTTGCGAACGATGCGGTAGCTAACTGAAAGGCCTAGCCCGGTACCTGATGCTTTCGTCGTGAAGAAAGGGTCGAACAGCTTGGATTTGGTCACAACATCCATACCCTTCCCATTATCGCGGATCGTAATTTCGGCGTCTTTGCCGTCTCGCCTTGTAATAATGTCTATTCGGCCGCTTCGCTCACCGCCCATTTCGTCGATGGCTTCCATGGCATTGCGAACAATATTCAAAATAACCTGCTTAACCTGCTTCACATCAATGGAAGTGGAGAGATCCTCGTCATACGTTTCCAGATGAATTTGGCAGCCCTTCATAAGCGCCTCGCTGTCGGATAGGAGAATGACTTCTTTCAGCAGCGAATTAATAAGCACCTTCTGCTTCATCGGAGCAGATGGCTTCGAAGAGTTAAGGAACTCATAAATAATATCGTTTGCGCGATCAATTTCAGTCAAGATGATGCGGGAATACTCTTCTTTCCCTAACTGGGTGAGGTGAGGCTTCAAGAGTTGGATAAAACCACGGATGGAAGTAAGGGGATTGCGAATTTCATGCGCGATAGCAGCAGCGATCTTACCCAGCATCGCCAGCTTATCGTTCTGATAAGCCGATTGCTCAATCTGCTTGTATTCTGTGACATCCTTGACACTGAATAAATAATCACCGTCCAGCTGGTCCCCGTACGTAACGGTTACGAGCAGAAAGCGACCGTTCACATCTTGAAATTCCAAGTAACGGCTTCTTCGCAGAAACATTTCTTTATAGAGCCTGAGAATAATGCGCTTCTTGCTCCGACCAAGTTGATTATGCCATAGTATATCGGTCAAATTACAGCCGATTAACGTTTTGCGGGGAATATCGAGCAGCTTGGCCATCTGAACATTGATAAAGGAAACAATCCCATCGCTATCCAGAATCGCAATGCCGCTGTCCATATGCTGCAGTACATTCTCATACTTGTTCTTCACCATACGGAATGACCGGTGCGAGCTGAGCAGCATGTCCCGCATCTCGCTAAAGCGCTGCTCCGGCGTTTGCTCCGGCTGGAGTCGGAATCGGAAAGCAACCATTAGCTCAATCAGAAAAATAAACGACCGGCTGTACAGCTGGAGCGCTTCCTCTGATTCGACGTTGGCAACGAGCATCTGCATCGATTCTTCATGAATCGCAATGATATCCTCCGGATGAATGCCGTGAAGCTGCTTGCCGATTTCAGTCGCTTCAAAAAGCGATGCCTCGCTGCCGCTTCGAATATATTCAGCAAGCGCCGGGAAATATCGCTTTCGAATGGCTTGCATTGATTTACTCCTCTCCTGCTGCACAGTTCGGCGAATCCATGCGCAATGGAGAAACAATCCATTTACGGAGTGTGATCATGGTTCCTCGTAACTGATCATGGGACAGCTCAATATCGTCTGCCAGTTTTTCTACCAACTGAAGATGGATTCGACTGGCTCCGCGAAAATGATCGAAAAGTCTGACTTCAATGCCGCTCGCGGGTTCCCCTTTGGACGGACTGATTTGCCGAATGGTCACATGTCCCTTCTCCGAGAAAGAAATAAGCTGAAGGGCTAGTTCGGAAATCGTATACGCAATTACCGTCTGATCAACAAGACTGAAACCGATCGCCTTCGCGATGTCTCTTCCTCTTTGTCGTGCCTTAATCGCATCAGCCTTTTCCCGAATATGGAGCATTTCCATTTTTTTCTCGCCTCCGCACATCAAAAAATTGCTTTCTTTATGCAGGTTCCGAGCCCGAGATCGCTTACAATAATCATAGTTATGACGTCCATTTTCTGTCAACAGGAGATCCTGTCGAATGATATCGAATATACGTAGTACGAAAGGCGCAGCTCTGATGCCTGCGCCTTTCGTGGTCCTATACTAATTCTGTTTTCCTTGTCCGCGGCCGTTCTTCCCCTCGTTGTTCCCCCTGCCGTTGCTGCTGTCTTTTCCTTGATTGCGATCATCATTCTTACTGTCTTTGTTATTGTCATTCTTAATGTCATTCTTACTATCCTTGTTATCGTCTTTATTATTGTTCTTGCGATCGTCCTGCTTCTTATCATCCTTAGAAACGCCATTATGACGACCATTGGAAGTGTTTTTCACTTCGCCCTGGCCGCCTTTTTGGTCGTTGCTGCGATCATCGTTCTTGCGATCGTCAACGTTTTGCTTATTGTCACTTTTTCCATGGTCATCATCACGACTGTTTTCTTTGGGTTTATCATCCTTACGAATGACATTCTCCTTCTGTGGCGGGTTCTGAGTAGGCGCTCCGACTGTAATGCCTCCACCTGAGGAATGATTCCAGCGATTCCAGCCTTTGTTGATGACTTTATTATCATCATTGACGTTGCCTTTATTGTTACTTTTGTTATTGTTCTTATTGCTTTTATTGTTTCCTTTGTTATCGTCCTTCTTGGTCTCCGCGCTAATGACCTTGCCTATGCCAATGTTCGCGTGACCCTTGTTATCGTTCGATCCTGATTTGTTGTCAGAACCCGAATGATTGCCGCGGTGATCATCGTTCTTCCTATCCCGCTTCTCTTGCTCCTTCTTCAGCAGCTCTCTTAACTGCTCTCTCTGCTGTATCTTCTGCTGCTCCCAGGACTGCTTCGCTGGAGTAGTTGTCGATTGTTCTGACTTTCTCACCGTATCCCCTTGCTCTTGATCGCTCTTCGCAACAGTTGCCGGCGGCTTGTTGTTCTCGTTAATGACCGCTTTTACGCCGCCCCACGGCTTCGCTGTCTTGTGAATCGACTGCGTCTTAAGCTGCTCAATCGACACCTTATGGCCCTGCTTCTTCGCCATTAGGTAGAAGGCCAGCTTGCCCGCAGACAAACCATCCTGCTTCGCCTCTTCTCGAATCTCTTCAGGCGCTGAAAGTGTGGTCACTTCGACCTTCAAATTGCGTCCTTTATCCGTCTTCGAAAGCGATTTGCGCACTGCCGTATCCATATGCGTAGTTACCGTATTCTCGTACTCTGAAGCTGTCGGATTAGCTACCAGTACACTCGTAATGATGACGTCGCCTTCACCGCTGTTCAGATACGGGCCGGCACTAATTCGATCCATAATGGCTTCCGTAACTTGCTCAAGCGTAAGCCCCTTATACGTCAAACCTTCCGTAACATCCTTGCCATCGTCATTGATCGCGCGCAGCTCTTCTACATGCTCATCTTCCGTGATGCCAAGCTCGATACTTGGATTCACATCCATCGTCAGATAAGCGACAACCTGCGGTCCCTTATTCACTTGATTTAGCAGAAACGGAACAAAGAGGAGAAGCAGAATCGCTGCTGCACCTGCACTAAAGCTGTACAATTTACGCGGCTGGGCGAATCTTCGCTGCTCGGTGAAACTAAACTCTTCGCCAATTTGTGGCTTCCGGCTTGTCGGCACCTTGCGGAATTGCCCATCCGGCATTAGTAGAATGACGTATTTCTGGCCTGTTTCCATCACAATTCCACGACTCATGCTCTCACTCCTTTCACCTGGGGTTGTTCCTGCTGCGGTGGCTCTTGGGGCTGTATATATTCCTGCAGGTAAGGATAATCACCGTTATGTAGTAGTGCAATGGCTATTATGTATTTACGATTTCGCTCGATCGTCTTGCGAGACACGCCTGCCATTTCGCATAATTCTTTAATGGGCAGCTTCTGCTTCGTCTCCATGATTTCGTAGAGCTCCGGAGCGTTAGCGAGCAGCTTGCTGATCGAGATCAGCAGAACCCTTGAATCGGAGTGCTTCGGTGATAAATCCGGCAGTTCGCCAAACGAGATGCCAAACTGCTTGAGCCGGCTGTCATACTCGCTGATTTCAAGGCGCCTGGCCTCCACATCCTGCGAAACGGAGTATCGCTGCAATGCTTCCTTCATCTCTATAGGATTGACGGTCATTTCTTCCTCGTCATCCTGATCAAAGGCGCTGTATGGAACAGTGCCCGAATGCCTTTGTTCTTTTCGCACATAATCAATAAGCCTGCGCCGAATGACCGTTTCGGCAAAGCCGAGAAACGATTTTCCTGCCTGACTTGAGAATTGTTCTACCGCTTCGTCGAAGGCAGCCAGCGCAATGCTGAACTCATCCGAACGAGTAGGATCTATGTATCTCTTGCAGAATCGACTTGTCACCTTCGCAATATACGGCTTATACGACGCGATAAAATCATTCCGCGAAGCTTCGCCGCTGCGAATCATCTCCACCATATCTTCCGGAGTGATCTTGGTATCTAAGGTGACAGCGGACGTAACGGGCTTACCGCCAAAAATCCGTTTGAACAGAACAAGTAACAAACCGCTCCACCTCACATTTACATTTTTCGTGATGTCCCTTTAGCTTGAGGGGGTCGAACACATGGGTATATAAAAGAAAAAGCCTCCTTCGTCAGGAGGCGTTGCGTTCTTAACAATATCCTTCGGAGGTTCGTCGCTGCAGTAGCTTATTACGCCGCTGGTTTAATACGCCGAGCCGCTTTTTCAATTCCGCTTCCCAAGCCTCATCCGCGATTTGCTTCGCGAAGCTCAAGAGATCAAGTGCCATATCGATTTGATTCGTGACGACTTCCATAGGATCTTCGTTCTCATTGTTTACACAGTTCTCGAACAGTTCTTTATCTTCCTGCTCCACATATTCGATAAAGTCGACTTCCGATGCGCCGTCGCCGTGTGCATACTCAGCAAGAATCTCATATTCATTCTCAATCATGTGATGAATTTCAACGCGATGACATACTGGACAGAAAAGAATAGGAACATTATGAATATGCGTGCGAAAATGCTTCAGCGTGCCATTCGTGCCGATCATGCTTGCTCCACAGCAAAAGCTCATGTCAGTCTCCTCCTTAGCCTCCATTACCCTTCATCAATCACATCTGAAACTTTGTATAACTTATTCGCGTCTCTCTGGCAAAATTCCTGCTTTCCTGCGTTTCCAGAGTATAGAAAAACCCGAGGCCTCTTGGAGGTCCCGGGTTGATCGTATGCAAGATGTCGATTCTTATTTCGCAACGAGGTGCTGATCGCCCGGTTTCCAGTTGATCGGGCACAGACCGCCGGATTGCAATGCTTGCAATACGCGGAATGTTTCTTCAACACTTCGACCTACATTGTTGTGGTTAACAACTTGGTATTTGACTTCGCCTTCCGGATCGAGAATGAATAAACCGCGAAGCGCGATCCCTTCTTCTTCGATCAGTACGCCGTAGTCACGAGCAACGTTCTTGGTGAGGTCTGAAGCAAGCGGGAAGTTCAGTTGGCCAAGACCGTTATCCGTAATCGGTGTGTTGATCCAAGCGCGATGGGAGTGTTTGCTGTCCACGCTCACGCCAAGGATTTCTGCGCCGACTTTGCTGAATTGATCATAAGCCTCGCTAAGTGCCGTAATTTCAGTCGGACAAACGAACGTGAAATCGAGAGGATAGAAGAAAAGGACCAACCATTTGCCTCTGAAATCGGAAAGTGCCGCCGTGCTGAAGCCTTGACCGTTGCCTGTTGCCGTCTCCATCGAGAAATCCGGAGCAAGGCGACCTACCAAACGTTCTGCCATGTTGTCGTTACCTCCACTATTACTTCTTCAATGCCGCGATGATAAGGTCGCCCATTTCAACGGTACCGATTGCTTTGCTCTTATCGACTGCAATGTCACCTGTGCGGTGGCCAGCGTCCAGCACGGATTTAACTGCATCTTCGATAGCTTGTGCTGCTTCTGCGTAGCCAAACGTCAAACGGTACATCAGCGCAACCGAAAGGATTGTTGCGATCGGGTTCGAGATGCCTTGTCCGGCAATGTCAGGAGCGGAGCCGTGCACCGGCTCGTACAAGCCGAAGCTGCCTTCGCCTAGCGAAGCGGAGGAAAGCATACCGATGGAGCCGGTCAGCATCGCTGCCTCGTCACTGATAATATCTCCAAACATGTTCTCTGTTACGATAACGTCGAAGCTCGAAGGACGGCGAAGCAGCTGCATGGCGCAGTTGTCGACCAGAACGTGCTCAAGCTCTACATCCGGGTACTCAGGAGCAATCCGGTTTACTACTTCACGCCATAGACGGGATGTTTCAAGTACGTTAGCTTTATCTACCGACGCCAATTTCTTTCGGCGAGTTTGTGCGATTTCGAAGCCTTGGCGAGCGATACGTTCCACTTCTTGCACGTTGTAGACACAAGTATCTACAGCTTCTTCACCGTTAGCGCCTTCGCGGCGGAATTTCTCACCGAAGTAGATGCCGCCTGTCAACTCGCGCACAACGATTAGGTCTGTGCCTTCAAGAACTTCCGGCTTCAGCGTAGAAGCTTCCATCAAGCAATCAAATACGTTAGCCGGGCGAATGTTCGAGAAGAGGCCCAGTGCTTTACGAATGCCGAGCAAGCCTGTTTCCGGGCGAAGCTCTTTGGAATTGTTATCCCATTTCGGGCCGCCAACTGCGCCAAGCAGAACGGCATCGGCATTTTTACAAATGTCGAGCGTTTCTTGCGGAAGCGGAGTACCTTTCTCGTCAATCGCGATACCGCCGAACAAACCATGTTCAAACTCGAACTGGAAGCCGAACAGCTCCTCTGTTTTCTTCATTACTTTAATCGCTTCGCCAACAACCTCCGGTCCAATACCGTCACCGGCGATAACTGCAATCTTTTTCACGTCTGCCATGTCTGATTGACTCTCCCTTTTATTCAGGACTTGAGAAGAATAGTTGTCACCAGCCTTGTGCGGCACAGTAAGTTTCTTCTATCGTCGTCCTTTGATTATGATTCTCAGTCTACTCCTAGTTGTACCATAAGAAACCGACATTGACAAAGATATGAAAGCTATGACTTTTATAGGCTGAGCGAATAAGTCGTCAAATATGTACACGCAAACCAATCAGCTGGTTCAAAACAAATCATTATCTTTCGCTCGCTGCGCTGCTTCTTTGCTGCTCTTGCCGCCAAGCTTGCGCAGGATGTTATTCACATGGTTCTTCACTGTACGGAGCGAGAGGAATGATTTCTCTGCGATTTGCGTCTGGCTGTAGCCCTCGTGAATCATCGACAGCAGCTGAACCTCCGATGGAGTCAGCATCCGTTTGAACTTATCCGTTTCGTATTCGCGCTCGAGCTTCTTGAGCCGCCTGAACTCTTCGAGCATCAGCCTTGCCGCAGAGCCGTCGATTGCCGACCGATCCTCAGCCGCTTTGCGTACCGCGCTTGGAATGGAAGTGAAATCCGACTTCACCAAGTAATTGACCGCTCCTGCACGGAATGCCTCCACGACAAAAGCACGATCCTCCATCGAGGTAAGCATAATAACGCGCGCATTCGACGCGACAGACAGCTCCGCTGCCAGCCGTAAGCCCTCCGGACTGTCAGCCAGCATAATATCTAGCAGAATGACATCCGGATTCCTCTCTGCCACAACGGTGAGTGCCGCATCCGCATGATCGGCCTCGCCAACAACCTTCATATCAGGCTCACCGTTTAAATAGGCGATTAATCCTCTGCGCCAATCCGGATCGTCCTCGACCAGCACGATCGAAATTACTCCCTCGCTCATCTCTCTGCTCCTTTACCCCGTTTGACCGCTCTAAAATGAAACCGAACCACCGTGCCCACTCCCGCCTCGCTGCTGATCCGCAGCTCCCCGCCTTGGCGGCTCATCAGCTGGGCACAGTACGCCAGTCCCAGCCCGAAATTCATCGCTTTGCCGCTCTTCGTCGTGAAGAACGGCTCAATCACTTTCCTCAGCTGCGAGCGCTCGATTCCTGCACCTGTATCGCTGATCTCAATCGTGCTGCCGCGCTTGCCGCCGATTACGGTGACGGATAAACTACCGCCGCCAGGCATCGCATCGATCGCATTTTGCAGTACATTATGTATCGCTTCCGACGTTTGCGCCGCATCTGCCATTGCCATTGCCGTCACCTGCTCGTCATAGTGCACGGTTACACCTATGCCGCGGCTGCTTGTTTGCTCCTCAAGCATCGCCAGTTGCCCGCGCACCAGCTCCGTCAGGCGAACCTCCTGCAGCTGCAGACGCAGCTCCTGCGTCCGTTCATGCACGCTGCGTATCATCGCCTCAATATGCCCGGCCGCTGTGCTGATGACGCTCAGATCGCTGCGCAGCTCCTCATTCGCTCCGGCTTCGCGGTTCATTTTATCGGTAAACAGTTTGATTTTCCCGATATCGTTCTTGATTGCATGATTCAGCATTGCCGTTCCGCTCGTAATTGCTCGCAGCGAGTAATTCAATTGCCTGCGCTCGATGAGCAGCTGAACACCAAGGAACCCGAAATTGAACAGAGCAAAGATGAAGATGACAAAAGCAATGCTGATTGGCCATACGTTATACCGCCAGAGTCCATATAAGCCGAACAATGGCATAATGAAATTCATCGTCAGCGCAATAAGTACAGCCGGCAGCACCGCGATTAACAGCACCGCATGAGCGCGGCGCTCCGCCGGGTGCACATGGGACTTTGTCAGCACCAGTAACGCTCCGAGAAGAAAATACGGAATCGCCCAAATGGCGAGTATATTGTAATGCACGGGATACGACTCCGCTATTGGCAGCGCAAGCATGCCAATAGGCAGCACCGCTGCTATCACTGGTATTCTACGCGAGAGCATCACCGGTATACGTTCCGAATTATAAGCTGCCCCGAAGCAGAGAAACCCGAAAGGCAATCCGTAGTAGCTTGTCCAGGAGCACGTACGTTGGATGATCCGAAGCACTTGCTCGCCTGCCGCATCGATATCTTGATTGGCCAGCATCGTCGTGATCCAGCCTTCCAGTACGGATGCCAGCGCTCCCATTCCCCCGCAGAAGGCGACTAAGCTGAGCCAGCGACCCGCAGCATTCCTCCGGTTAGCCGTAACTAACAGCACAGATGTAACCCATAACACAATCCACACGAACAGCATCTATTAGTGTTCCCCCAATCGGCACTGCGCGCGCATCCCAGTTACAGACCGAGGCGACTACCAATGTCGATTTTTCCTATAGTATAACATGGCTGCAGCTGATTGGTTTGCGTCCAACTGCGTCCCAACAACAAAAAACGCTCCGGCAGGCCATAATAACGGCCGCCGAAGCGTTGTTAAGTATCAACTCTAGATCAAGCTCATTTTGTCGCGTCTGCCAGGTGACTTCCGCTTCTCCACGAGACGGTTAAGTGCATCGATGTAAGCACGTGCGCTCGCTTCCAAAATATCCGTGCTAAGGCCGCGGCCTTGAGCGGATACTTCATCTTGCTTAAGCACAACATGCACTTCGCCAAGCGCATCTTTACCATGCGAAACGGACTTGATGGAGTAGTCCTCCAGCTCCACGTTTTCTGTCGTCAATGCATCAATAGCGTTGTAAATCGCATCCACAGAACCGTTGCCTTCTGCGGATTGCTCTTTCACTTCGCCTTCTGCAGTGCGCACACGGATCGTTGCATTAGGTACGGATTTGTTGCTATAGCTGACTTCGATCGTCTCAAGCGAATACACCTCAGGCGTATCGGTGAGCTTCTCTTCCAGCATCGCGCGAATATCTTCGTCCATGACGTTTTTCTTCTTGTCCGCCAGGTCTTTGAATTTCGCGAAAGCGGTGTTTACTGCTTCGTCGTCAAGCTCGTAGCCTAGGTCAATCAGCTTCTCACGGAACGCAGCGCGTCCGGAATGCTTGCCAAGCACAAGCTTGGAATCACGCAGACCGATTGAATCCGGAGAGATGATTTCGTATGTCGTTTTCTCTTTCAACATGCCATCCTGATGGATACCAGACTCATGCGCAAACGCATTCGCGCCTACGATGGCCTTGTTGCCAGGGACAACCATGCCCGTCAGTTTGCTCACGAGACGGCTTGTTTTTGCAATTTCCTTCAGGTTGAGCGTCGTTGTCGCACCGAAGTAATCCGCACGCGTAGCAAGTGCCATCGCAATCTCTTCGAGTGCCGTGTTACCGGCGCGTTCGCCGATTCCGTTGATCGTACCCTCGATTTGATCCGCACCGTTAAGAATCGCTGCCAGTGCATTGGCTGTCGCCATGCCAAGATCGTCGTGACAGTGTGCGCTAAGCTGAATTTTCTCGATGCCCGGCACCTGCTCCTTGAGCGTCTTGAAGATATGACCATACTCGGACGGGTTCATATAGCCAACCGTATCCGGAATATTAACAACCGTTGCGCCTGCGCGAATCGCCATGTCCGTTACTTGACACAAGAAATCAAGCTCCGTACGGCCCGCATCCTCAGGCGAGAATTCGATTTTGCTAAAATATTGCTTCGCATAACGGATCGCACGCTCTGCTGTCTCCAGTACTTGATCCTTCTCCATACGCAGCTTGTGCTTACGGTGAATTGGGCTCGTCGCAAGGAACAGATGCAGGCATGGATCTTGAGCGCCTTTCAGCGCTTCAGCAACCGCATCGATGTCCTGTTCGCGAGAACGCGCCAGGCCGATGACAGAAGCATTCTTGACGGCACGCGCAACGGCATTAACCGCTGCAAGATCGCCCGGGGACGCAGCCGGGAAGCCGGCTTCGATCCGATCGACGCCAAGTTTCTCCAACTGGTACGCAATCTCAACCTTTTCCTTCGTGTTGAGGTTAACGCCAGGAGATTGCTCGCCGTCACGAAGCGTCGTATCGAAAATATAGATTTTACGCATTAGCTACACCTCGGACTCAAGAATAATCCCGGATAGCGAAACGGCCCTGACGCCTCCAGTAGGAGACGCAGGGACCGGTCACTTTATCCGGGTATGCATATTTATACATTCAACCGCAGAATGCTGCCTCCCAAAGAACCTGGAAGTCAAACCAATCTGCATAACCGGTTAGGCGGATAATGCCTTATTATTTCTTGATCCAGTGCATCAATTCACGAAGTTGACCGCCGACCACTTCGATTGGGTGTTGAGCTTCGTTACGGCGAGTTGCCGTCATGAATGCATTGTTGGATTGGTTCTCCAAGATGAAGTCGCGAGCGAATTTACCTTGTTGGATATCTGTAAGAACGGCTTTCATAGCTTTCTTCGTCTCGTCAGTTACAATGCGAGGACCAGTTACATAGTCACCGTATTCAGCTGTGTTGGAGATGGAATCACGCATAGTGGAAAGGCCGCCTTCATACATCAGGTCAACGATAAGCTTCAGCTCATGCAGACACTCGAAGTAAGCCATTTCCGGTGCATAACCTGCTTCAACAAGCGTTTCGAAGCCGGCTTTAACAAGTGCAGTTGCGCCGCCGCAAAGTACAGCTTGCTCGCCGAACAGATCTGTTTCTGTTTCTTCGCGGAACGAAGTTTCGATAACGCCTGCACGAGTACAGCCGATCCCTTTTGCGTATGCAAGACCGATTGCTTTTGCGTTGCCTGTAGCATCTTGCTCGATTGCGATAAGACCAGGTACGCCAAAGCCTTCAACATAAGTACGACGAACCATGTGGCCCGGGGACTTAGGAGCAACCAGCAATACATCTGTGTCTTTACGAGCATTGATTTGGCCAAAGTGAACGTTGAAGCCGTGGGAGAACATCAAAGCAGCGCCATGTTTCAGGTTCGGCTCGATTTCTTCTTTGTAAACGCGAGCTTGCGTTTCGTCAGGCATCAAGATTTGAACAACATCAGCAAGTTTTACAGCTTCGCCAACGGACAATACTTCAAAGCCGTCGTTTTTAGCTTTCTCAGCAGATTTACCAGCGCGAAGGCCGATAATTACTTTCAGACCGCTGTCGCGAAGATTTTGTGCTTGAGCATGACCTTGGGAACCATAACCGATAACTGCGATTGTTTTGCCTTGCAGAACGCTTTGGTCTGCATCTTTCTCATAGTACAATGTAACTGCCATGTGAATGTTGCCTCCTTTAATTTAACCCTTTTGAGCGGGTGTTACAGAAGGGACTTGACCCGAGCATTTCGTTGTGTAAACAACCCCGGTTCCCTCGCTCTAACCCCCGCTCAAAAGCGGTGTTGACCTTATGATTTGGTCTGAAGATGTACGTGCTTGGGGCGTTACCTATGATCTAGTTATCTAGCGTTTCCACGGATCATTGCCGTCACACCTGTACGAGACAGCTCGCGAATGCCATAAGGCTTCAGCAGCTCGATCATCGCATCGATTTTCTCCGTATCGCCTACTACTTGCACCATCAGCGACGTTGTGCCGATATCGACAACAGCAGCACGGAAAGTTTCCACTACGCCGAGAATTTCAGGACGGGACGTTGGTTCCGCACTTACTTTAATAAGCGCAAGCTCGCGGCCAACCATCGGATTGGCGCTTAAGTCTACGACTTTAATAACGTCAATGAGCTTGTACAGCTGCTTGATGACTTGCTCAAGCATCTTGTCGTCGCCTGTAGTGACGATGACCATCCGGGACAAGCCGGTTTCCTCGCTCGTCCCTACTGTGATGCTTTCAATATTGAAGCCACGGCGTCCAAACAAACCGGAAACGCGCTGAAGGACGCCTGGCTGATCGTTTACGAGAACTGCTACCGTATGTCTCTTCATCATTCGGAATCCCCCATTAGCATTTGGTCAATTGTGGAGCCTTGTGTAACCATCGGATACACATTCTCATGTTTGCGAACGACAAACTCCACTACTGCCGGTCCCGGATGATTCATCGCTTCTTGCCAAACGGCACGTGCATCTTCTTTATTAGAAGCGCGGAATCCGCGTACGCCGTAAGCATCAGCCAATTTCACGAAGTCAGGGCTGCCTGAGAGATCGATGTGGCTGTAACGATTGTCATAGATCAGCTCTTGCCACTGACGAACCATGCCTAACACCTGGTTGTTAATGATAACGACTTTTACCGGAATGTTGTTGATGGCACAAATCGCAAGCTCTTGCGCGCACATCTGCATACCGCCGTCACCATTAATTGAGATAACAAGACGGTCCGGATTCGCCATTTGGGCACCGATTGCCGATGGGAAACCAAAGCCCATCGTACCTAATCCGCCGGAAGTTACCCACGAGCGCGGCTGATTGAATTTGTAGTACTGTGCTGCCCACATTTGGTGCTGGCCAACGTCAGTCGTTACAATCGCTTCGCCCTTCGACTCTTCGTAGAGCATCTCGATAACCCATTGCGGTTTCAGCTCTTCTTCGGAATCTGTGTAGCTGTAAGGTACTTCCTTACAGGAAGCTGCAAGCTTCGCACGCCATGCATCAGCTTTCTCCGCATATTTCACTTCTTTGTTTGCGATTTGAAGTACAGTCTTTACATCACCAACAATCGGAATGTCCGTCGGAACGTTCTTGCCGATTTCCGCCGGATCGATATCGATGTGAACGATCTTCGCCAGCGGCGCGAAGCCGGACAATTTGCCCGTTACGCGATCATCGAAGCGTGCTCCGATATTGATTAGCAAATCCGCCGATTGAATGGCTGTATTAGCTGTGTAGGTACCGTGCATGCCCGGCATGCCGAGCCATAGCTCGTTACCGCTTGGGAATGCGCCTAGTCCGAGCAATGTCGTCGTAATCGGAATACCTGATTTCGTAATGAACTCGAGCAATTCCTCATGACCGCCGGAGTAAACAACGCCGCCGCCTGCCAATACGATCGGACGTTCAGCTTCCGTGATCGCTTTAATCATCTTGTCAACTTGCAGTTTATTCGGCGTCACCGTTGGGTTGTAGCCGCGGATGCTCACTTCCGTTACCGGCTCGAACAACGCAAGCTCGGCGGAAACATCCTTCGGAATATCGATCAATACTGGACCTTTACGGCCGGTATTGGCGATGTGGAACGCTTCATGAATGATACGAGGCAAATCAGCAGCCTTGCGCACCAGATAGCTATGTTTCGTAATCGGCATCGTAATGCCGGTAATGTCAGCCTCTTGGAAAGCATCCGTACCGATAAGTGAAGTCGCTACGTTGCCGGTAATGACGACAAGCGGCACCGAGTCCATATACGCAGTTGCGATTCCTGTGACGAGATTCGTAGCTCCCGGTCCTGATGTTGCGATACATACGCCAACTTTTCCGCTAGACCGCGCATAGCCGTCGGCCGCATGAATGGCGCCTTGCTCGTGACGGGTCAGCAGATGCTGAAAATCCGAAAATCCGTGCATGGCATCATAAATGTACAACACAGCTCCGCCTGGATAGCCGAACACACACTCCACATCCTCGAGCACCAAGCTGCGAAGCAAAATTTCTGAGCCGGTAATAACCTCCGGTTTTCTCAGGTTTTCCTTAATTTCTTCTTTTGACCTTAACGTTGCATGTTGAGCGACCATTAAGTCGTCCTCCCTTCCTAGGTGAAACGAGTTGGAATTGTAGAAAAACAAAAAAACCTTTCGTTCCCAGACGTCTATTGCGTCTAGGGACGAAAGGTTTAGCTTCCGTGGTACCACCCAAATATGTTATACGCCTCACAGCGCATAACCTCATGAGGTAAGAACGAACCATCGTTCATTACCTTGGCACAATAACGTGTGCCTTACGATTTCCCCTAATACGATCAATCATGATCTTTTCAGGGAAACAGCTCCGAGGTGAGCTCGTTGGAAAGGGGTATTGGCGTCGGTTTCAGCAGATCCGATCGCTCTCTGGAGCAAAAGAGCCCTTAACACTTCGTCCTCTTCATAGCCGTTTACTTATTAGCTTATCGTTTATTATATGCTCCCCAATTTCATTCGTCAAGGACTTGCGCCAGCATAATTATAAAAAGTTATGTATACGCCATTCTTAGGCGCGCCGCTCCGCTATTTGCTACATAAGATGAAGAATCATGCGCCAAGGTGAAACGGCTGACGCGCAAACTTAATCATCTATAAATTCCGGAAAGCAGGATGTCCTATGATTCGAGCAAGACGAGCACGCACGGATGACGAGGAGATCATCCGTCTGATCAAAACCGAGCTCATACCGCTTTCGTATACAGCTTCGCCCAGAGATGCGCAAACCATTCGCGAGCTGCCCAAACGTCTAAGCGACGGAGTCTCGCTTGTTTATTCCCGGTCAAAAAGAAGCATACCGCTTGGAGTCATTCATTACTATACGCGCGGCGACATGCTCCTCTTCGATATGCTCGTCGTCCATCCGCAGCATCGCGGTAAGCAGATCGGCACGCTTCTTATATCCAAAGCGGAAACAAACGCCAAAGAAAAGGGCTGCAGCTACGCCAGGCTGTTCGTCGATCACGGAAATCCAAAAGCCCAGCGGCTCTATTCGAGGCTGGGCTATCAGACCGTCCGTTTCATTCATCAGGTTCGCTGCTACGAGATGGTTAAATCATTAGTAACTTAATTCGCTGGTTAAGACAGACATGAATCATGGGTGCGATTAGTAGTATGGCGTGTTATTGTAACCGGCAATAGGCTGGCAGTCGCAGCCTGGTCCGCCGAAGCCTGGTCCGCCGAAGCCCGGACCACCGAAGCCTGGGCCACCGAAGCCTGGTCCGCCAAAGCCTGGTCCACCGAAGCCCGGTCCGTAGCCCGGTCCGCCGAAGCCGCCGCCCCAGCCAAAGCCGCCTCCGGCAAATAGACCGATTGCTAGCAGATCGAATAATACAAGTGCTATGATCGCTCTTGTTTGAACCTCTTTACCATTGCTAAGCGGCATAAGCTGCAATTGATTGTGATGGGCGCGAACGAGTTTGCCGGTGACAACAGAACCGTCTTTGCGAACCGCATAGACCGTTTTGCCGACCATCTTCTGAACTTGTTCTTTCGTAACGCGTTGCATAAGGATTTCCCTCCTCGACATAGCTTACAATGCATGTGATTTGCCTCCGCCGACAAATGCTCATAGAGGATATTTATCTCGGAAGTATAAACGGCGTTGTCCTATACTCTATTCACTAGCATCCTCATGCGATTGTACCGCTGTCCATATCGATCAAAACAAAAAAAGCGCCTTTCCGCAGAGCGGAAGAGCGCTTTTATCATAAAACGGTAATCCGAAGACTACGCGTTTACTTTTTGTTTTGCAAGGTTTGCAAACGTGTTGAACGAGTTGATGTCGTTAACTGCAAGATCAGCAAGCATTTTGCGGTTTACTTCGATACCAGCAAGTTTCAAACCGTACATGAATTTGCTGTAGGACAGGCCATTCAGACGAGCTGCTGCATTGATACGAACGATCCACAGTTTGCGGATGTCACGTTTGTGTTGACGACGGTCACGGTAAGCGTAAAGCAAGGATTTCATTACTTGCTCTTTCGCTGTTTTAAACAGGCGATGCTTTGAACCGAAATAACCTTTTGCTAGCTTCAAAATTCTTTTACGACGACGTGCGCGGACGAATCCGCCTTTAACTCTTGCCATGAGTAGAAACCTCCCGAGTAATAGTTATACGAATTAGATCGATCTAATTAACCTTTGATGTTTGCTAGGCCTTGTTGCAGACGTTTGAAATCGCCTTTAGCCAGGTTTGGTTGAGTGTTCAGTACACGCTTCTGACGGGACGATTTGCCGGAAAGAAGGTGGTTTTTGTACGCTTTATAGCGAATTACTTTACCAGTACCCGTAATTTTGAAACGATCTTTCAAGCTGCTGTGAGTTTTCATTTTAGGCATGTTGGTGTATCCTCCTCAAAGAATGTTAGTTAACCTGTTTCGGTGCCAAAATCATAATCATGCTGCGGCCCTCAAGCTTAGGAAGACGCTCCATGACGCACAGATCAGCAACCTCTGTTGCAAGCCGATCAAGAATCTTCTGACCGACAGAAGCATGTGTAATTTCACGTCCGCGGAAACGAACCGAACATTTCACTTTATCGCCTTCACCCAGAAACTTTACAACATTGCGGAATTTCGTTTGGTAATCGTTCTCGTCGATGTTAGCACGGAACCAAACTTCCTTCGTGTCTACAATCTTCTGATTCTTGCGAGCTTCTTTTTCTTTCTTTTGCTGCTCATAACGGAATTTGCCATAGTCCATAATCCGGCACACCGGCGGTTTCGCTGTCGGTGCAACGTTCACTAGGTCCAAGTTCAAATCGATTGCCAATTGCAGTGCCTCGCGGAATTGCTTGATGCCTAGTTGTTCGCCTTCAGCACCGACTACACGCACTTCTCTGGCCCGAATTTCATCGTTGATTTGATGTTCCCTGCTAATAACCTGCCACCTCCAAAAATTATGAATCACGCAAGCAAAAATCAAAAAATGCGGATCCGCTCGGGACCCGCATTCCAATAATCAAGATTGTTGGCTGTTCAAGCAGCTGTTAAGCTGTAGCCTGTTCAATCATCGATCGCGAACCATTCGGCCATCGCCGAGTAGGTGAGAAGCGGGTGCCTCTACTTGTGCGTATACATGTTTAAGTTACTGTAAGACATGTTACTGAAATACTATAGCATAGCCTATTCAGGAATGTCAACCATCGATTGACGAGGCTGCCCTAGAAGCTCATTAAACCTGTTTGCTCTGCACTTCTTCCAAGCGAAGTACACGCGTATGCTGCGTATGGCTCCATTGCTTGTTGTTTTGCGTGAAGAACGCGTAGCATGTAATCGGCAGCCAGGAAAGCTGGAAGAAAATCATCGAGAACAGATGTGCATACATCTTCCCAGAGCGGATGCCTTCAAGCATCATAACGAGCGGGAACATGACTACTGTAGCCGCAATCGCAACACCTGCTACCCAATACGGCATGTAGTAGTAGATGGATGAAAAAGCATTCTTCGCCGGGATGATATTATCCATCCAGAGCAGCGCAGTAACCAGGAAGCCGATAAAGGTGTTGTACACCGAGATGGAGTACAGCGCCGCATCGAACTTCACGAAGCTGCGTTCTTTGATACTTGCCCATAGCAGCGGGAAGAAATAACTGCGAGCTACGGTAAAGTGTCCTTGCATCCAGCGCAGACGCTGTCTGGAAGAAGCTTTGAAGCTAAGCGGCTTCTCGTCGTATACTTTGGCATCGTAATTCAAGACCGGATGAATGCCGCGTTTCACGCAGCGCATCGAGAACTCCAAGTCCTCAACGAGACTTGTTGCACCCCAGCCCATTTCCTTCATGAGCGCGGTATCAAAGCACATGCCCGTGCCGCCAAGATAGTTGGCCATGTTCAAGTTTCTGCGGGACAGCTGCCACAACCGGTTGCAATACCAGTATGTGATCGCATAAGACGCCGTAACCCAAGAATCCGTCGGGTTCTTCGTATCCAAGTAGCCTTGGATAACCTTGTGGCCTTCGCATAAATCATTGTTCATATGAATCAAGAAGTCATTGCCGACCAAGTTATCTGCGTCGAACATCACGATGGCATCGTACTGACGGGGCATGGCCCACAATTCCTTCAGCATCCATTCGATCGCATGGCCTTTGCCGCGCAAATGCGGGTTCTTACGCTCGCATGCCTGCACGCCATAGCTGCGGACGATCTCTGCCGTGTTGTCCGTGCAGTTGTCGCAAATGACGAAGATATCGTAAAGTTCCTTCGGATAATCCAGCTTTTTTAAATTTTCAACAAGCGCTCCGACTACCTGTGCTTCATTGTGTGCAGCGACCAGAACGGCAAAGGATTTCTGAGGTGCATGCTTCACTTCCTTACGTTTCCTTACAATACCGAACAGGGAAATGCTGAATTGATACAAACCGACAAACGCCAAAAAGATTTGAAACATAATAATGATTGTATTAACCATTATTTTTTACTACCCCCTTGAGACCCCATTTTTATATTCTCTCTAGTTTTGTTTGATCTCGCTGTCAGTGAATCGCGGCCGTTCTTTTTGTTTATTCCGCAACCCTACTGATTCTCCACACATTGTGTCCTTTTGTCAAAAGTAGAAAATGTCGCTTAACCGCCAAGAAGTCGGAGAAAAGCGCTTGCATTGGGTGCTGACAGGACTGATACCTTGTTTTCGTCCGTCTCACCCTTATTTTCAGCCATTTACGATAAAAACATGTTTCTTTTTCAATAAACGTATAGAACTGGCAAAGGTTTCATGTAAATTATCCCCTAGTGTGACGATTTGTTGAACTCGGGACTTCGCTTTCCGCTTGCCGGAACCTCATGAGAAGTTCTTCAAAGATGGCATCCCAGGATTGTCTTAGGCTATGTGCCAACCCCCTCGCTGTGAAACGCTTGCGAAGCTCCGGGTTTCGGTACATGCGTTCCAGCGCTGCACTGAAGGCGTTCACATTGCCGGCCTCGCACCTCAAACCACTCCACTCGTGGACAACCGTGTCCACCACACCTCCCGTATCTGCACAGATGACAGGCGTACCGCAAGCCATCGCTTCCAATACGACATTGCCGAAGGTTTCGGTAGGTGACGGAAACAGCATGACATCCGCTGCTGCATACCATTGTTGAAGCGCAGGCATCGCAGTAAACCCAAGAAAGCAAGTCGAAATCCCTTCACGCACAGCTTGCTGCTTCAAGGTATTCATGGATGGACCGTCGCCGGCTATAACGAAAACGGCGTCTTTGCACACCTCTCGTTGAAACTTTGCAAATGCGGCAATCGCACAATCCACGTTTTTTTCAGGAGCCAGTCTGCCTACATAAAGCACGATGAAGCGATCCTTCGGTATTTGATACTGCGCCAGAAGCGCGGCTTTATCCACATTCGGATGAAAGCTCTTCGTATCCATACCTCGCGTCCAAATGGCTAGACGATGCTCATCCCACCCCCGTCCCTTCAGCTCAAGAAGCGTCGATGCGGAGGGTACGAAAATGAACCTGCATTCCTGGTGAAACCATTCCATATACCTCCATAACATCTTAACCATCCAACGGGTATTGTAAAACGCCAAATAGCGGTCAAAATGTGTATGATAGGATGCAACCAGCGGTATTCGGTGTTTATGCGCATAATGAATGCCGCAAAGCCCAAGATTGAACGGGGTCGCAACATGAATAAGTGTAGGCCTGAACGCTTGCAAGGTGCGATTGATATGAATCGGATTTGGCAATGCCAGGCGGCATTCGGGATAGAGGAAGAAAGGCATGCTGGCAAACCGAGTAACCATAGGTTGAGGTTCTTCATGCGCGGCGGCTGCAGGCTGTGGAGCGAAAACAAGACATGGAATATCGCGGCGGCGCAGGTACTGCTCCCACCGTTCAAGCGTTCGTGCCACTCCGTTAACCTCAGGAGTGAAAGTATCCGTAAATAATGCAAGACGCATCGGTCATCGCCTCCATCTGCTAGAACCGCCTTAGATGCGCGGCCAGCTTGTGGAGCCAGTTTACATGAGTTGTATTTCCAGTGTATTAATGGAAAATGAAGAGTGAGTGAAGAAGCATTCGCCATGTATCCTTCATAAACATGTATCCTTCATAATCGGTTATTTATTTGTTAATACCGCAGAAACAATTCCAACCTATACTTGATTTGCAGGTGGCAAGTGATCGGTGGCTTGCAGCTGATGAATAGGCGTGACATTTGCATACAACCAGGAGGGGATTCATGTGGTTAATGTCGTGTTCTGGGCTTTAACACAGGAGCAACGCTTATTATTATGGGCAAATCGCAGATCGGCGCACAGAGCTGTCAATCGCTTGTTAGGAGGATGGCTGGGGACGATTACCCATGCAGGCGGGGCAACGTTCACGTTACTGACTGCTTTGCTTTGCGGATTGTCCGCACCTGGCATATGGGGTACCGCCGGCTGGCAAGCTTTCGCAGCCATCATTATCAGTCATATACCCGTTGCCATCATGAAACGTAAGTTCAGCAGACTTCGCCCTTATCAAGCACTTAGCAGTGTGCATGTATGCAAAAAACCGCTGCGCGACTCCTCGTTTCCTTCGGGTCACACAACGGCTATATTCGCTTGGCTCTTGCCTTGGCTCGTGACGGAAACCGCTATGCTGCCGATCATTCTTCCTGCAGCAATCATCCTCGGTGTATCCGTTGGCTGGTCAAGAATGTATCTCGGTCTCCATTACCCTTCCGATATTGCGGCAGGTGCGGTAATTGGCTCGTCTGTATCATTATCCGTTTCCGCAGCTTGGTCACTCTTCTGAGCAGCTGCAAGCTTAGCCTCTCTATGAGCCGCAATCGCCTTCTCACCGATCACCACTTCGACGCGGTGAATATTATTGCCCTTCTCAACGAACTTGGCTTCATATTCCGTCAGCACAAGATCATCGCGCAGCGTTTCTTTATGAAGATGCAGTGAAATATTACGCATATGCAGTTCCATATCCGCGAAGCTGTTAAGCGAGAATTCGAATAGCAGCTGCGAATCGGTCTTGAAATGAATTTCGCCGTATTCGTTTAGAATCTCCATATACTTCTTCACGAAGCGCGGGTGCGTCAGTCTTCTGCGCCCGTGCTTTGCTTTGGGCCATGGATCGCTGAAATTCAAGTGGATGCGCTGGATTTCCCCTGGTGCAAACATCTCTTCAATTCCTTCAATATTCGCACGCAGCAGTGCCAAATTCGGCGGCTGTGTAACGCCTTCCTTCTCCCATGCCAAACGCGCTTTATCACTTGCACGGCGGATCAACTCATCGTACATGTCCACGCCGATGTAATTAATATGAGGATTCCGAACGCTCATATCGCTGATAAACCGGCCTTTTCCCATGCCAAGCTCAACATAAATCGGGTTATCGTTGCCGAAAAATTCGCGCCAGCGTCCTTTATGAGGCGCTGCATCCAGCACCACCAGCTCCGGCTGTGCTTCCAAGCTCTCCAATATTCCTTTTCTTCCTCTAAGACGCATAATAATTGATTCCTCCACTATCGCTAAATGCTGAACGAGCATCGTTCAATCTATAAACTTATTCTGCCCGAATTCCGCATCACTTGTAAAGTCTACGGTAATGCAGGCCTTTGCCAGTTATTGTGCATATAAAAAGCCGAGGGCACAGTTAGCGCCTTCGGCTGAGGTTGTTTCTGATGCGAATAGCAGAGTTTAGTTGAGCAATTGGTTCTGAGCAGTCTCTTGCGACTCCAAGATGTCATGCAGCTTCTTCCGGGCGGAAACCTCAACATTATGATTACCGTAAAAACGGATCCCTGCGAGCGACATTAATTCTTTTCTCGTTAATTCGACCGTAACTTTCTCGTCACCATGTGGAATTTTAACTTGTGAATCCATTCCTCATCACCTCAACTTGATTATTTTCAAGCACATTTCCAGAAAATCGACCTGCTATGACAAGTGGTTGGAAGAGGGTTAAATGTGGTGTTTTTGCTGTTCTGTCGCACTTTTAATATAACACTTCATGTTAGGTTTAGCAAGCCCTTTTCTAATCTTTTTTACAGCATCGCGCCTATTTTGAAACCGTTTTTTTGGATCTAATGAAGTGCGATTAGGTGGCCGTTTACTGCCTCAACGTAGCGTTTTGTCTCTTTTTTCGTTATGATTGGGGATATAAGATTTCATAAAAGCAAGAGGAGCCTACCCATGAAAGTTCAAACTCAGCCGGATGTCGACTCCCTACAGCCTAGCCTGTGGAGCGACAAAAGGTTTCATACATGGAATTACGAAATGCGAGAGCAATTCGGGAGCAAAGTATTCAAGGTCATGCTGGATGCCGGATTTACCTGCCCGAATCGGGACGGGAAGATCGCTACAGGCGGCTGTACTTTCTGCAGCGCGAGAGGTTCAGGTGATTTTGCGGGCAGCCGCAGAGACGACTTAGTGACCCAATTCAATAAGATCCGAGATTTGCAGCATCTGAAATGGCCGGAAGCGCAATATATCGGGTATTTCCAAGCGTATACGAATACGTATGCGCCGGTAGAAGAGCTGCGGGAATATTACGAAGCCATCCTCGTTCAGCCCGGTGTTGTCGGCTTGTCCATTGCAACGCGGCCGGACTGTTTGCCGGATGACGTTGTCGATTATTTGGCCGAGCTGAATGAGCGGACTTATCTGTGGGTCGAGATGGGACTCCAAACGATCCATGAGTCCACTTCCACCTTGATTAACCGCGCTCACGACACAGCCTGCTATGAAGATGCTGTCAAGCGTCTTCGGGCACGCGGCATTCGCGTTTGCGCGCATATTATTTATGGCCTGCCTCAGGAAACGCATGAAATGATGCTTGATACCGGCAGAGCTGTGGCCGCCATGGATGTGCAGGGGATCAAAATTCACCTGCTTCATCTTATGCGCAAGACGCCGATGGTCAAGCAATATGAAGCAGGCCTGCTCCGCTTCCTGGATCAAGATGAATATGTGAAGCTGATCGTTGACACGCTGGAGCTGCTGCCGCCGGAGATGATCGTTCACCGGCTTACGGGCGACGCGCCTCGCGATCTGCTGATCGGTCCGATGTGGAGTCTTAAGAAATGGGAAGTGCTGAATGCGATCGACCGCGAGCTGACCACCCGCAACACCTGGCAAGGCCGCTTGTGGGAGGCGCAGTAGAATGGGGTTCCTGAGCGTACTCAGCATGGCTCACAAGCTCGTGAAGGAACGAGTGACACCAGGCGACATCGTCATAGACGCGACCTGCGGCAACGGCATAGACACGCTGTTTCTGTCGGGGCTGGTTGGCCCCCGGGGAAGCGTCTATGCCTTCGACATCCAGGAGGAAGCACTGGAACGAACGCGGCAGCGATTGAACGGCAGTGCAGCAGATGCGGCGCTAAACCTCGTTCATGCGAGTCATGCCGATATGGTGGCGCATATCTCCGCCGAGGCATGCGGACAGGCAGCCGCCGTTATGTTTAACCTCGGCTACCTGCCCGGCGCGGATCAGTCCGTGATTACGACTCCTGATGGCACGCTGGCCGCTCTGGAGGCCGCTCTCTCGGTCCTTCGGCCTTCCGGCATCGTAACCGTCGTGCTTTATCCAGGTCACCCCGGCGGCGCCGAGGAAGCCGAAGCTGCCGTGCAATGGGCTTCCTCACTGCCTCAGTCGCTTGCGCAAACGGTACTGTATCGTATGGCACAGAAACCTGAGGCACCTTATTTGCTTGCAATCGAGAAACGGTAGTGTAGTCTTCGTTGTGGGACAAGCTGGCTTCTTGAAGAAGAAATCCTGAATAGCTAAATTATGAGGAGGTAATTATTCATGGCAGTTCGTAAACTTGAGCATGTAGGCATTATGGTATCTGATTTGGAGAAATCGATCGCATTCTATACCGAGATTGTTGGTTTGAAGTACCTGTACACGTTAAACCATTCCAACAATGTCATCCGCCTTGCTTTCCTTTCCGGCACAGATGGCGGTGAGTCCGAGGTCGAGCTGATCGAAGGTTACAACGGTCAATTGTCAGATGAAGGACGCACGCATCATGTGGCATTCACTGTAGACGATGTGGACGCTGAATTTAAGCGCATCACGGATCTTGGCGTTCCGCTGAAAGATACCGAAATTACAATGCTGCCGAATGGCGCACGTTATTTCTTCTTCTATGGCCCGGATGGCGAATTCTTAGAAATGTTCCAACCTGCTGCACAACCGCAAGTCTTATTGTAGTTTGAGGAAACCAGGAAGTTTAGACAGAGGAGTGATTGAATTGACACAGACTTACCCCTTGCAATTTAAACCCGAAATGAAAGAACGGATCTGGGGCGGCCGCGCACTGGAGCAATTCGGCCTTGAACTGCCGGAAGGCGCTATCGGCGAAGGCTGGATGATCGGCGATCATCCGAACGGCACGACCAAAGTCATGAACGGCGCACTCGCCGGACTTGGATTGGATGATATTCGCGAGAAATACGGCCATGAATATTTCGGTACGAAAGGCTACGCCGAGAACGGTCGTTTCCCGCTTCTGATCAAGCTGCTGGATTGCAATGATGATCTGTCCATTCAAGTGCATCCTACCGATGCTTACGAAGGACTGCCTGAAGGCGAGCTTGGCAAAACCGAAATGTGGTACATACTGGCTGCAGAGCCCGGCGCCAAAATCATCTACGGCCTCAAAGAAGGCGTCGATCGCGCTGCCCTCGCTGCTGCAATTGAAGAAGGCCGCGTCATGGATTGCCTGCAAGAAGTACCGGTTGAAGCCGGAGATGCGTTCTACATTCCGGCCGGCACGGTTCACGCGCTGTGCGCAGGCGTTGTAGTCGCTGAAATTCAGCAAAACTCCGACACTACTTACCGCGTGTTTGACTACAATCGTCCGGGTCTGGACGGCAAGCTTCGTGAGCTGCATGTGGAAGACTCCCTCAATGTTACCGCTTATGAGGGCGCTGGCGCGAGCCGCATGAAGACCGATGCGATCGGCGACAATGAATGGCTCACTATTGCAGAGTCCCCTTATTTTGTCGTTGAGAAAGGTCTTGTACGCGCTCCTTGGAAATTGACAACGACACCTGAATCTTTTGTCATTATTGTTATTGCAGAAGGAGCTGGCTCGCTGAGCTGGGATGGCGGCACACAAGCCGTTAAAGCCGGCGAATGCTTCTTGCTTCCCGCTAGCCTTGGCAGCTACGAGCTGGACGGCAGCATGACCGTTCTGCGCAGCGTTACGCCTTAATACGAACAAACAAACGAAGAAGCCCTCTCAAAAGTGTGCAAGACGACTTTTGAGAGGGCTTCTTAATGACTAGAGCTACGGCACATTCCAAGCTAAAAATGCTGCTTCATGTACGGAGGTGCGCGCCTCCAAAATACATCGAGGTAAAATGCTGCTTTTACACCTTAATCACAAACGGAGCAACGAGCACCTTCCCCTTATATTGAAATTGCGCCCATAGCTTATACTTGCCCGCCTTGGGGAACTGCGTATGGAACATCACACTCGAACCAGAGTCAGCGCTCATTTCAGATACGGCATGCACATGCAAATACTGCGTGGCACTCTCGTCCAGAATGACGCAATGTCCCGCTGTTCCCAGATAGGGCTCCAGCTTTATGGACTCTCCTGTAGCGGCATCCTTCAACGTAAAGTTGAGCATCGCCATCTCCCCTGCCTTCATTTCCTTCAAGTCAGGCATTCCGCTGAGAGTAACCTCTACGCCGGAAACGATCGTTTGCATGGGCTCGCTAACGGAAAGCTTCTCACTTGCCGGCTCCGCACCGCCAACCGTGATCCATTTCTTATATACCGTGAGCCCGGCGTCATCCGGCATAAATTCCGAAATAAGCAGAAACCGACCGCCATGCGGAAAGCTCAGCTTTACTTTGAATTTCCCCTGGCCCTCTTGAACCGGATGAACATGTGAGAACGTGGATAAGTCAGAGCTGACTACGATCAGATGCATCAGCTTTGTCATATCTTCTGTAAAACGCTCGACCGGTACACCTGACGGATCAAGCACCTGCAGCTCTAATTCAATCTCTCGCCCGCTCTGGGCCGACTTCTCCTCCGCTACGATCACTTTATATCCCCGGTCAGATACGTTAGTCATTTGATCCTGCTGCAAATAGTGAAGCAGTCCTCTGGTTGGGGGATCGATCTCCACATTGCGAAGCGGTTTGGCTGTACAGCCGCCCAAGAGAAGCGCTGCTAAAACGGCAATAACCAGACCTCTTATTCTCAAACTCTTGTGCTGCATCCGACTTCTATCCTTTCCCTTTCGAAGCAGACAGGAAATGAACGCCAAGTGAAAGCAAGGTCGCCTCTACAATCGAGCCTGACCATAGCTCTGCCGACCATCCGATGCCATCCACAGCATTCATGTACCCGAAATAAAAGCCCCAAAGTGCAATCGGCAGTGCCCCTGCTATTATTCGCTGAGCCCATATTCTGCCTTCACCAGCCTTCAAATATCGGTAAAGCAGATCACCCAGCAGACCTGCGGCACCTGCAATAATAATCGACTGGTAGTACACGAACCCGTCCAGTACATTCATCATCGTCGTGATCATCGCAAACAGCAGCGTCATAGCGCCGAAGGGCAGCTGCCATCTTTTCATAAGCAGAAAAACCGGATACATGTAGATAAGCGTATCCAGCAAGATGTATGTAAGACCGCGCATTTCGTTACTTTCAGCAACAATCCCATTACTAAAATGACTGACATACCAATCTACCACAGAGGCTGACGGCAAATTGTAGCGGAACGCCCAAGCGTACATGAGAAAGAAGCTGACGGCGCCGACTGTGATGACCAAGGATAGAAAAGCAGGCGCGAACTCCAGCCAGCTTGGTTTTGTCATTTTCTCATTATGCCAGCTGGCCCGAAACGGACTCGATAAAATCAATAACCCGCCTAACAGCAGCATCAGATGTGACGGACTCAGCAGCGCTGCCGTGTTTTGCTCAATGCCGAACACAACATGCCAATACATATCGAACAGTCCGCCGAGCAGGAAGATGACAACGCCGGTTAATCCGAGCCCATAGCCTACAGGCGCAGCCTTGAGCCAAGGCATGCCGGTAGTCCGTTTGGAACGGTACAGCAGCCAGCACATCCACATCGCTGAAACCATAAAACCCGAATAAAGAATGGCATGCCATGGGGTAAAGAACGTTTCGACGACCCCGTGATTATGAGCAAATCCATCCACGAAGATACCGCCGATCAGCCAGATGCCAAATACAATCGTCCAATAATCTTTCGCCGTACTTACTCGCACTACACGTGTATTCATAGCTTGAATCGGAACTGCTTGCATGGCGCGTCCCTCCGGAGTTGTCATTTTGCAAAGGCTGTAAACGCCTTCACATTCTTGTTTTATTGTACTATGCCGGTTTGTATTTCCACTACTGGACCAGCTAAAAAAAGAAGACCGCCGATTAAACGGCAGTCTCCTCTTCCTTCTTCCAAACGCCTCTTCGCTCCAGCAGTGCCACAATTGCCGCAGCAGCAAATATCGTTAATAGACATACGAGCGGATAACCATAGCGTCCGAAGGTAATAAATGGTAGATGAATGAACCAATAATAGAGAAAGGGCAGCAGCACCGGCAAAATCAGCTTCAACCGTCCGCGAATGCCAAGTACGATGAGTCCAGCAAAACCAGCGAGCACGTACAGCCAGTGCACCACGTTGATCGCCGGTCTAGGCAAGCCCGGCACCGGCTTGGAGTAGAAAGGGCTCTCGAAGAGCTGGATGGACTTCCCGACCGTAAACCAGTACGCATAATCGAACGTGTGATGCTTGAAGCCATAAGCAATGACTCGCTGCGCGGCCAGCTTCTCCGCACTGTCGCTGCCCACGAACAGCTTCTGATCCTTGTATTCCGGATATTGCTCGAAGAACCCTTTTGGCGGATTGGCCCGTTTGATCAGCGCTCCCAGCAGCATAGGGTTACCGGTAGACTTGGTGAATGGAATAAATTCATGAAAGTCGAAGTAGTTGCGAACCCACCATGGTGAGAGCAGCAGCATGCTGCAAACGCCAACGATAGCCGTATATTTAAAAATATCCTTCCAGTTGTAACGCTTCACCAGCCATATAATCAACAAGCAGATCGGTATCAGTGCACATTGCGGTTTGACGTAACAGGCGAGCCCCAGCATGATGCCGACAAACACATAGGCAGATGCCTTTCGGCGCTTCAGCGCATAAATAATGCTGCAAATCAGCAACAAAAAGAGCAGTTTAAACGTCGATTCCGTTAGAATCGCACCAGAGGCAAACAAGTTCGGCACATAAAGCGCATCAAGCAAGACAGCCACAACAGCGACGCGCCTGCCCAGCATTTCACGTGCGATGATGAAAATGAGATAAACCGATGCCGCCTGCATCAAGCACTGAAGCAAACGGAAACTCATCACTGCAGCATCGCGATCCAGAAACGACAGAAATCCGCTGAGCACAACCGGAACCACCGGCATGATGTAGTTGGTCGGGTTCATTCCGCTGTTATAAACAAGCGTATGATGCTCGAGCAGCACTTGCGCGGCATGTACATATTTGACGTCATCATTGTTGCGTTTCTCATAGGAGCCAAGCAAGAAATGGTCGCCGAGCGACAAGACCGTAATCACATGGATGAGTAAAACCGCCGCCATAAGAATCCAAACGAACTTCCGCATCCGGGACGTTTCGGACCGTAGTGAAAACAAAGCATAACTCCCTTTCCATTTAACTGGTATTCTATAAAGAACCGTTTTCTATTATACTATAAAAGATTTGTTGAAAAGCAAGACGCGCAAGTAGAAGGATGGGAAAGAAGGTAATACAAGATGCAGCAGCAACGGAGCAGCGATATATTGGTCATTATTCCTGCCTATAACGAAGAAGATACTCTAGCCCGCACCGTGCAGGAGCTTAAACGTCACACACCCTATGATTTTGTCGTCATAGATGATGGCTCTAAGGACCGCACGCCTGAGATCATTCGCAAAGAGGGTTTTCCTTCCCTTCGCCATGCCGTGAATCTCGGAATTGGCGGCTCGATGCAAAGCGGCTACAAGTATGCAGACCGAGGCGGTTATAAATATGCGATTCAACTGGACGCGGACGGGCAGCATCGTCCTGCGGATATTGAGAAGCTTGTAAACGAAATAACAATTAATGACTATGACATGGTCATCGGCTCGCGTTTTGTGGAAGCAAGCAGCTACAAGGGAAGCCTCTCCCGCCGACTCGGAATATTTTACTTTCACTGGTTGATTCGGATGCTGACAGGCGTTCCGGTCTACGACCCGACATCCGGCTTCCGCATCGTCGGACGCCGAGCGATCGAGCTGTTCTCACGCACCTATCCGACGGATTATCCGGAGGTCGAAGTGCTCGTCAGCTTGTCCAAGCGAGGCTACAAGCTCAAAGAGATCAGTGTTGAAATGCGCAACCGTCAAGGCGGCTCCTCCTCCATCAACTGGTCCAAATCGATCTATTATATGATGAAGGTTACGATGTTCTCGCTCATTCGCAAAAGCTTCTCCTAAACGAAAGGACCCGTCCAGATGAATCAGCTTGTCGCTATTCTCATTACGTTGTTTTTCCTCGGGCTTATCGTTTCCTTCACGGTAACCCATAAATTAAAGGACCGCTACGCGTTCCTCTGGCTGATTACAGCCGTTGCCGGCGTGCTTGCCGCGGCTTGCATCCCGCTGCTTAACCGGTTTGCCTTATGGATCGGCATCGCCTACATGCCTACCTTCGTGTTTCTGGTCACCATCATCTTCATCCTTGCGCTGCTCGTGCGGCAGACGATGAGTTTGTCGAACCAGTCGGAGAAAATGAAGACGTTGACGCAGGAATTCGCCGTCATGGAGAAGAAGCTGCTCGATCTTCAGAAGACAGTGGAAGGACGTGAGACCCTGTGAATCTGGTCCAATTCCTTCTCATTCTCGCCAATACGCTCATGCTTGTAAGCGGACAGTTTCTATGGAAATACGGACTCATGCAGCGCGCGAAACCTTTCGAATCGCTGCGTACGATTGTGGAGCTGATGTTCTCGCCTTACATTATGGGCGGATTGTTCATCTATGGCTGCGCAACGGTATTGTGGCTGTTTATCGTATCGAAGGTTGACCTCAGCTTGGCTTATCCCATCCAGAGCCTCGCGTACATAATCTCCATCATCGGCGCTTATTACCTGTTTGGAGAATCGTTGTCCGCCCTCAAAATCATCGGCTGTCTGCTCATACTTGCAGGTGTCGCATGCATCGGCTTGTCAGCTCGTTATGCGTAGAAGCTAAAAAGCACGGTAAAGCTCAGGAGCGATTGCCTCCTGCAGACTTTACCGTGCTTTACTTGTTTAACATCGCTGTGCTTTAGTTCTGCTCGTTCTCGCCGATTCCGCAGGCGTCATCGGTGCAAACACCGGTGCTGAAGTTCGAAGAAGGATCGAGAATGATCAGCGGCTTCTCCTCTTCCCAGCCCTTCTGCAGGACATCGAGGAACACCTCGCTTTGAAGCGCGCCGGCTACCGCGTATTTGCGGTTGATCACGAAGAACGGTACGCCATTCGCGCCAAGCATGCTAGCTTCGCTGGACTCTGCTTGCACTTCGGCTATGAACGCATCGCCGCCGAGCATCGTTTCCACTTCATCCGGGTTCAGTCCGGCTTCAACCGCGATTTCGCGGAGCGTATCCATCTCAGCAATATGCTTGGAATCTGTAAAATACGCCTTGAACAGCAGCTCCGCTACCTCAGTCCGTTTGCCATGTGTGCCTGCAAAATGAATCAAACGATGCGCATCAAGCGAATTCGCGGGAATCGCATGCTCGAAGTTGAACGTAAGCCCCTGCGCCGCAGCTTGCTGCACCAAATTCTCATGAAGCTGGATGGAACGCTCACGGCTTACTCCGTATTTGTCCGCTACCAATCCATAGACATCATGCTTCGGATATTTCTCCGCATTCGGGTCCAGCTGGAAGCTGCGATAAACGACCTCCACCTGATCTTTATGCTCGAACTGATCCAGCCCCTTCTCGAAGAGACGCTTGCCAATATAGCAAAACGGACATGCAATGTCCGACCAAATTTCCACTTTCATCTTCACTTCACTCCTTCATCTGATAAGCCCATTATAGCCGCTTCCTCAGGTGTAGGACAACGTTTGGAAGCGTTCAACTGCTCGCCTCCCGCCGCCTCCATTCGCTTGGAGGACATCCGATCAATTTCCGGAACACATTCGTAAAGTGCTGGCTTGTCTTAAATCCAAGCTCAAGAGCAATTTCAATGATGGATAAACTCGAGTTCAACAGAAGCTCACAGGCATGTTCAATCCGAACACGTTCCATGTATGCAGCAGGCGATTGTCCGAACAGCTCTTGAAACAATTTATAGAAATGCGATTCACTCACCTGCACCTCCTGCGCCATCTCAGCAATCGATAATCGTCTCTCAGGTGTTTGCTCCAATCGCTGAACAAGCTCAGTCATCTTGCCCCACCATTCAGGTTCAATCGTCTTCAGTGGAACCGGCTGCAGCAGTCCAAGCAGAATATCCAGCATCTGATGATGGGCAAACAGCCTCTTCGCCGGTCCATCCGATTCTAAGGTCGCCTTTAGCCGCGCGAATTGCTCATGCACCCGATCATCGGCACGAAATACATGCGGCAGCTGCTGCAGCCCGGCCACGATGAAGTTACGCTCTTGCTGTCCTAAGTTAAACCAACTTGAGTCCCGCTCAGGGTCCGTTATGATAAACCACCAAATGCGGCTAGGCTCGATATGGTTGAATCTAGCCTTGTGCAGCTCTCCCGGAGCTGTGAAGAACCATTGGCCTGCACTAGTAGGATATTGCACACCATCTACTTCCCAAGTAACGCTGCCATGCTCCAAGTAGACAAATTCGTATCCGATCATGTGACGATGCAAGGTCAGCTGATAAGCTTCCGAATACTTCTGACAGCCAAGCACGATCAGCTCCGGAATAATGCTGGTTCCGACTGCATCCATCCCGTGACTTTCATCATAATCAGGCGGGTAAATCCAGCGCATCGATGTAGAAGATTGTTTTCTTGCCATGCCCGTTCCCCCATCTCCATACAATCGTTATGTGTCTAAAACTATTTCGTATTTTTTGGAAAGCCTGTCGAGCTTCCATCCCTTACACTTAGAAGCAGGAAGCTATTCTGCGCCAATAAGGAGTAATCATATGAGCGAAACTTCACAACGGGATTACAGCATACTAGGACCGGAAAGAGAGAAAGCGATCGCCAAAGGACTTGTATCCGCCGAGTGGTACAAATGTCCCGTTCCCCGCAAACGCATGAAGGAGCTTATGGTCCGCAGAAACGGTCCAGCAATAAGAGACACCTTGCTATGGTTTATGTTTCTAGCAGCGTCAGGATATCTCGCTTATTTATCCTGGGGAACCTGGTGGGCGATCCCCGCATTTGCCCTTTACGGCATCATCTACTCCACTCCCGCCGTCTCGAAGTGGCATGAATCCTGTCACGGGACACCTTTTCGAACACCATGGATGAATGAAGCTTTGTATCAGCTGTGCTCCTTCCTCATTCTCATTCAAGCGACGAATTATCGCTGGAGTCATGTTCGTCATCATACCGATACGATCATCGTCGGCAGCGACCCGGAAATTATGGAGCCGCGCCCCCCAATGTGGAGCAGACTGCTCAAGATGATTTTCCGATTCGGCGATATCTTCGGGACGTTTAAATCTTTGTTCCGACATGCTTTCGGCCGCCTTACCAATAGCGAGAAGGAACTGATCCCTGTAAGCGAGTATCGTTCATTGTTCTGGGAAGCTCGCATTTTCATTCTCGTTTATGCTGCTATTATCGGGCTGTGTTTCTATATTCAGAGCCTATTGCCGCTTATGTTTGTCGGTTTACCTGCGTTCTACGGCTTCTTCTTGATGACCGCCCTGAACTCTACTCAACATCTTGGCTTATACGAAGACACGCTTGATCACCGGTTATGCGTGCGCACTTTCTATACCAACCCGATCATTCGGTTTCTGTATACCAACATGAATTATCATATGGAACATCATATGTTCCCGATGGTGCCTTATTATAACTTACCTGCCCTGCATCAAGAGATTAAGAATGACTGTCCGCCCGCCGCATCAAGCTTCACAGCCGCTCTTCGTGAAACGGTTTCCGCCTTATGGCATGCACAGAAAGATCCGGCCTATGTCGTACCGAAATACCGCGCATTTGCCGAACAGCGCGCGAATAACCAGCCTATTGAAACCACCCTCGCATCCAATAAATAAACAGAGAAATGTACGTGATGAAGGACGCAGCTAACGTCCCTTATCACGTACATTTTTTATTATCCCTCTGATTTCAACCGAATCACGAATCTAAACTTGGTATTCTCCTCGTACCACATGCGGAAATTAGTACCCCAAACATTGTTGTGCAGGTTAAAATGCATGCCGCCATCCAATGGAGCGAATGCTTGATCGAATTGAAGCATTCGCTTCTCTCCCGGAGCTAATACCGGAGCATCCAACGTTTCCAAATGGACAATCCCATCACTGCCTTGGTAATGCACGCCGGAATGAACGGCATGAAGACTGCGGTTTCCGTTCTTAACCACTTCAAGCGGCGAAACACGTTCCCCCAACTTATCCATCTTCCACAGGTTCGGGTTATCTACGTTCAAAGCAAAGGAGAACCAGCTTGCCTCCGGCAGTCGATAGGCTTGTTTATCGAACCAGCCTAATTCGACCTCGATCTTACTCTCCTGTTTGTAGAACCGATACTGCATATGAAGCTTCTTGGGAGCGCCATGTGTCTGCGAGGCTTCTTGGCTCATGTTAAGCTGCAAACTGACTTCATCATACTGCTCCTCTTCCCGGACAACTGCCCCATTGACTCGGGGTGAATATCGCTTATGTTCCGGTTTAGGCTCTGCAAACTCCATGCCTGGCTTGCCGAAGTCCGGCTCCGACCAGTAATACGTTTCAGCCCAATTCACAACATAATCTCGATACCAATTATGGTAGTCATCCATGCCAAACGTTTCATATTCGAATACGCCTAACCGATGCTGATCATCAGCCCAAACTTTACCCCGCCCGTCGACAAGCTGAATAATCGAGCCGTCGATTCCAAACTCGACATCGAAGCAGCCTAGTCGTTGCGGCTGTCCGAAGGGGAGCTCCCGGCCATTCGCATGAAACGCTTCATTCGGAGCCAGCATCAACAGTGCCTGACGTGCTTCGTTCTGCAAGTCCGACGATAACATGGATATCGCCTGCGTGAGGTAATTCCGTTGTTCCTCCCATGAACTTTCGATCAGGCTGAAGCTTTTCCCCGAATCTGATTCGAACTTCTCCGAGTGGTCGCCGCCATAAATGCCGAAATAGCCATAACGAGGATGGATGGCATCCTTCGTGACGACATCGGCTTGCCTTGCCGCATGGAAGTCATGGACGGAATAATGCTTGAAATCGGTCAAATGTGTCTTCTCGTCCATCCCCCATGTATGTTCGGGAATGAGTATGAGCTGATCGCAGAAGTCGGCATATTGCCTGCTGCTTGCGTCCAATCGACCTTCACCTACCCACTTGCTGCGCAGCCTTAAGAGCTCCCGATAATGGGCGATTTTCAGCGGATCGGAGGCTGCTCCGTGAATCCATGAATCACCGATTTCCTCCGTAACGACGGGGAATTGATCTTTCATAGCTACTAATTTCTCGGCGAACGCATCCATTGTTGAGGCTTCTATAACGGCTCCCGGAAATTGTTCGGCAAGCTGTAGGAACTGCTTCCGAATATCCTCTGCCTTCGGCGGCCCCATATTATCGTTCGTATGCGCAAACACCAGCACTTCATCCAAACCGTCAATGAACGTGATATTGCCGTAACTGCCGGCATAGTTAACAACGATTTCCGATCCGTCCTTCGCTCGCCAAACGAATACTTCCGGAACGCTCGGCTTCGTCGAGGCATAGTTAACGCCAAGGTGCAGGTATTGAATACCGTACTTCGCCATATAGGGAACCATGCCAATCGTATGTCCGGGTACATCCGTCATCTTGGCCGCGATCGTACGTTTGCCATACTTCTCATCCAGCTTGCGCGCGATCGACAAACCATGCTCGAATAACGCAGGATCCATTAATTCCGTGTGTGTTGTAAAAGGTAGTCCGTGCCAAACGATACTGCCGGCAGCAATCCCATCTTCCATGCGCTTACGCTGCTCCGAATCAGCCGTTTTTAGAAATTCATGAATCAGCCAAGAGCCGGTTGTCCACACAAACCTTACCGGGCCCTGTTCGCGATTGAATGCGTCAGCCAGCTCGAGCGCTTGAGGAATAAAGGAGTGAAAGTATTGATCCACGACATGACTTGCCAAGTCCGTAAACCCGATATCAAGATGCGTTTTAAATACAACATGAACTTTACGTATGTTTTCCATCCCAAGCGTACCTCCTCTTATTCCTTAACGGATCCAAGCACGATACCGTGAACAAAATATTTCTGAAGAAACGGATAGATCGTCAATAGCGGAATCATCGCTACGATCAGCTTGGCTGAGTTCAGCGTCTTGTCAGACGCCTTCGACAGCTCAATTAATTGATCCGTCGTCAGCGATTTCATCAACTCTGGATCAATCCGTACGACAAGCTGTTGAATGTAGGTCTGCAGCGGATAGAGAGACGGCTTATTCATGTAGATGAGTCCGTCGAAGAATGAATTCCAATGGCCGACAATGCTGAATAGCGTTACAGTCGCCAAGGCCGGCATCGATACGGGAATAAAGATACTCGCTAGTGTCCGCCACGGACCGGAACCGTCAACGATTGCAGCTTCTTCCAGCTCTTTAGGTAAATTTCGAAAGAAATTCATAATGAGAATGACATTAAAGACAGGTACTGCCCCTGGCAAAACGAGCGACCATAACGTGTTCTGCAGATTCAGTTCCGTCACAGTCATATACAGCGGAATGAGTCCGCCGGAGAAGAGCATGCAGAACACCAGATACCACATATAAATTTTTCTGCCCGGAAACATCTTGTTATCTCTTGCTAACGGATAAGCCATGATGACGGTCAGTACGAAGTTGATCACACCGCCAAGCAGCACTCGTTTTACAGAAATGTAGAAGGCTGCAAAAAATTTATGGTCTTCCAAAATAATTTTATACGATGTTAAATTGAAGCCAACAGGCCATGCAAATACTCTACCGGCATTTACAGCAGCTTTGTCACTAAAGGATAGTGCAATCGTGTACCAGAGCGGGAACAACGAAATGCACGCAATAAGGATCAAAGCCAAATAGATAAACATATCAGCGCTGCGGCTGCTCCACGATTTTGAGGAAACCATGCCTAGACCCCTTTTCTTAGAAGATGCGGTAGTTAGCAAATTTGTCGGCCATTTTATTGGAGAGCGCGATCAATATAATAGCGATCACAGACTTCATTAACCCGACAGAGGTGGCGAGTCCGTATTGTTGATCCACAAGGCCCATGCGGTATACGTACGTATCGATAATATCGCCAGACGAATAAACGAGCGGATTGTACAGATTAAACACTTGATCGAAGCCGGCGTTCAAAATATTGCCAAGACTTAGTGTCGATAGCAACACGATTGTAGGCATAATGCCGGGAATCGTGACATGCCATAGCTTGCGGAACCTTGATGCGCCGTCGATCTCGGCTGCTTCATAGAGCGAAGGATTAATGCCTGCAAGCGCAGCCAAATAGACAACAGCGCTAAAACCAAATTCCTTCAGCACATCGCTCCATACGATAATATGACGAAAATAATGATTGCTGGCGAGGAACATAATAGGCTCCATGTGAAAAAATCCAGTAATCTGGTTGACGATTCCGTCTATAGATAGCATCGCAATCAGTATGCCGGATAGAATAACCCAGGACATAAAGTGCGGCAAATATACGATAGTTTGAACTAACCGTTTGAACGCGCGCGCTCGAATTTCATGCAGCAGCAAGGCGAACGTAATTGGAATAATAATGCCCAGAACAATCTTCATGGAAGCGATAACTAATGTATTGATGAACACCTGTCTACTGCCTGGAAGTTGAAGCATGAATTTAAAGTTATCCAATCCGACCCATGTCTGCTCAAAGATCGGAATACCCGGTATAAAATCCTGAAACGCAATAACGGTACCAAACAGTGGAATCGTACTGAAAATGATGAGCAGCACGATGCCCGGAAGCAGCATCAGGTGATAGTTTAGCAGCCATTTCTTCGATATCATCGGTGTTCCACCTGTCCTATGGAATGATATAAGGGAAGCGCCAGCATATCGCATTGGCGCTCCCCCATCTTACTATTTGCTTATCTCTTCTTTCACTTCTTCGCTAATACGTTTACCGCCAAGCGTATTCCATTGCTCTACAAACTTATCGAAGCTGTCTAGAGGCTGCTCGCCCATAATAATTTTCAGGAAGGTTTCGTTCTCAAGCTTCTCCAGAATGGACCACTTCGTTTGCATCGACTTTGTTTTTCCGAAGTACAGGTTATTCGAGAATACAACATTGTCTGCATTCATAAGCTTTGCGCCTTCGAATCTTGCCGTAGCGTTAGCCCAAGCGGCTATATCCTTCTTCGGATTAGCTTGATTCGTAAAGTAATCCTTGTACCAGCCTTTAAGCTCCGTATCCAATGACGAATCATCTTTTGCGTCTACAGCGGCTTGAGCTTGTGCATGCGTATCATATACCGTAGTTTCCGGGCCAACTTGAAGCGAGAATGGCCACAGCTCCCATTTCTGCTGAACGGCAGGTTGATCCTTATACAGATCAGCCGCTTCCGGGTCAATCTTGCGAATACCGTTATATTCCACATTCAGTACGCGAACAACCGCATCCGGATGCTCATAACCTTTTCGTACGACAAGGTATTGGCCTGTTGGGTCCTGGTCAACCGTGTTGAACTTGCCTTCGCTGTCAAGTGGAGCGATAAACGGCTTCCATTCCGCTTTCGGATCATTCTTAACAGAGTCGTTCAGCGGCCAATAGGAAATCCACCATGGACCAAAGACGATACCGACTTGGTTGTTCGCTACAACTTCAGCCGGATCTTTACGGATCGCGAACTCTTTGTCGATTAAGCCTTGCTTATACATTTCACTCAATTTGCCGAGTGCCGTCTTCATTTCGGGCAATGTCGAGCTGTACACGACGTTGTCAGAAGCGTCCTTCAGCCACTGGCCTTTAAACGCGTGGAATGTGCTCATAATGGGGTCGAAGCCGGAGAAGTTATTCCAGCCGGCAAGCGAAGGAACACCGCTAATGCCAAGCGTTTTGCCGTTGCCGGCAGCATCATTATCGATAAATGTTTTAGCTACCGACATCAGCTCGTCAACTGTCTTAGGCGCTTGCAAGTTATATTTGTCCAGCCAGTCCTGGCGCACCCACATAATATTGTATTGCTGACCGATATTCGTATTTGGAAGCGCCATCAATTTACCGTCAAATGTCGCTCTCTTAAGCACTCGTTCGCCATAGGAATCGTAGTAGCCTTTGATGAGCGGGCTAATGTTGCTGTTATAAGCATCCGTCAAATCTTCGATCAGATCGGCAGCTACGAGCTGCTTAAGCTGCTGCTCATTCACGAGGAATGCATCCGGCAAATCTCGGCTCGCCATCGATACACCAAGCTTCTGCTCGTAAGCTTCAGGCGTTTCCACCTGCCATGCATGCGTCACCTTCACATTCAATTTCTTATTGACCCAGCGAGTGAACTCGTTATCCTCAACCGTATCACCGTTTTGGAAAGTGACATTTTTGGAGTTAATCGATTTCGCAATTGAAAGAGAAATAGGTTGATCGAATTTACCGAACGGGTCTGGCTGTGCAGCGTCCGATGCCGTATTCGTTGCAGTATTCGTTGAGGAATTGGCTGTGTTGGTATTCTCACTGCCTGCTGAGTTGCTTGTGTTGTTCCCGTTATTGCCCCCGCAAGCGCTTACCAAAAGCATTAACGATACTAAACTGAGTGCTGCCCATTTGCTATTGCCCTTCATCTTTCAGCCCCCTTGATGATCTATATCACTACGTCTTTATCTTACCTTTGGCAGGGCAAATAAAGTGAGAGAAGCCTGCTGTTGCTGGTTAGAATTTGGTTCTTCATTCGCTGAGGTTGTACATGGATAATCTCATTTTCTCACCTGTTGTAACCATTTTCGCACCTTTCTTGCTCCCAATACGCTAAAAAGGGATCTTCAACGTTACCGTCGTTCCTTGCCCAATCCGGCTGTCTATAGAGAATAGGCAGTCATCGCCGTAATGAGCCTGAATGACTCTCTTTACATAATCGAGTCCAATGCCAAGACCGGAGTCCCGCAGCGGATTTTTCTCTTCCAGCATGACTTTGGCTATCTCGTCTGCTGTCATCCCTTCGCCGTTATCGATGACTTCGATGATTAAGTAATGATCGCTGACTTTATGAATGTCGAGCGTTATTCGTCCATCCTCGTCGCTTAGGCCGTGATAGAGCGCATTCTCAACGATCGGCTGCAGAATGAAGCGGGGAACGTCCGTATCGAGCAGCCCCTCATCAATGTCGGCAACGACCTTGAACTCGCAATCGTACCTGACACGCTGCAGCGCGATATAGTCATGTATGGCTGCCAATTCATCCCGGAGCGGAACGATTTCTCCTTTTTTTCCAAGGTTATAGTGAAGAATGCGGGTAAAGACCGATACAAACTGGTCGATCTCCGTTTGGCCCTTCATCCGGGCAAGCCATTGGATCGTATTTAAGGTGTTGTGAATAAAGTGCGGGTTGATTTGATACAGCAGCTTCTCCACCTCTAATTGCCGCTTGTTCGTTTCTCTCAGCTCGATATCGCCGATCAGATCCTGAATCCGGGTTCTCATCTGATAGGATTTTTGCATGACAATATCAAACTCTTTGATGTTGGTATAGCTAACCGGAGAATCGAATTTGCTGCTTGCGAGCAGTTGAATGTCATGGCCGACCTTCTTCAGCGGCAGATAAACCGTTCGCCACAGCACATAGGCAAACAACAAGCTGATGAACAAGCTGCCGGAACCGATCAAGAAATATTTGACTAACCATTTATGGAATTCTCGCTCAAAATCTTGTTTCGCGATGACGACCATCAGCGTCCAGCCTTGCTCATTATGCTGACCGAAGATATAGTAATCCCCTTGCTTTTCTTTAAAAGTACCGGCTGTGCCAGATCTCGCAAATGCTTGTCCAAGCGGGAACCTCTCCGGAAAATCACTGTAAACAATGTTTCCTTGATCGTTAATCAATACATTCGAAGCCTTCATTCCATATTGCTGCTTGTCCATGATTTGCTCGAACAATTTATTATTCGTTTCCACGTACAGGTACACTTGGTCTTCCCCCGTTAAATACACAGGCCGTACCAATGAAAATACAATCTTCTTCTTTCCGTAACGATACAGCGTCTCATGCGGCCCGTAGAAGGTCACGGCTTTCCCGGCTGCCAGACGAGGCAGCTTATCGAAGCTGAATTTGCGATCTACGACCAAATTCTCAAACTTCACTTCTTTATTTTTCGGAAAATAATAAAACATAACGCCAAGATTGGGGTTCGTAAAGTTAACCAGGTTCAAGTTTTGCTGGATATCTTGACTCAGCTCCAATTGCTGATAAATACTCTCCGTCGTCAGATAATCCGTCAATTTCTGACCGACGTTGCCTTCATTGGTGAGCTGAAGAGATGCGTAATCCATATTATTCAGCGTACTGTTCAAGTTGTAGCTGCCCTGGTTGAGCGAATTGAATAAACCGCTTTCAATTTTCTTGCTTGTGATTTCCTCAATGGACAGATACGATACCCATCCTAACAGAGCTAATGGAATGAATGCGCTGAGCAGCAGAATGAGAATGAGTTTATTCTTAAGCGATCGTGCTCTTCGCAGTTTGGGTATAAGTGCGTTCACAATATCCTCCCGCTTTTCTTCCCGAACTGTTTGCGATGATCCAGCGGATTTCTCCCGAACTGTTTGAAGAAGACGCGGCTAAAATACTTTTCATCTTGAAAGCCCGTTTTTTCGGCAATGGTGTAGATTGGCAGCAGCGTGGACTCGATCAAGGCAACTGACTTCTCCAAACGCAAATGTTTGGTGTACTCGCTATAAGGCTTCCCTACGATATCTTTAAAGCACCGGCTGAAATAGCTGCCGCTCATTAAGAACTTTGCCGCCAATTCATCGCGATTAAAATCATAGTCGCTGCTTTCATGGATAAGGCGGATTGCCTTCATGACAAGGATGATGATGTCGGTAGAGTAAGGAAACGCTCCCGTTCTATTGCGCAAAGCTTCTCGTAAAGCTGTGAGCCACGCTGAGGTTTGATGCCAGAAGTAAAGCCTATCTTTATCTGCCAACAGGTCTCCAAATCCATCCTCGCTCAATACCGAAAACCAAAGGGCAAGATGCTCATCGATCAGCTTCATGATCGTATCGCGATTGGGTCTTAAATCGGTGATTTCTCCGAGAAGCGCATGGAAGGCTTCGTCCTCATAAATCCAGTTCATCTCTCTCCAATTGCAATACAGCTTGTCCCCGTCATTCGAAAGTTTCGTCTCGTCCGAGGTTGACAAGTTTAAGGAAATGAAACCGAATTTCTGACCAGGCTGAAAGTCATAATAGATTTGCTTGGGTGTTTCAAACTGGACTGCTTTGCTGATCGCATTCACCGATTCTTGACTTGCGCCTTCAATATCCACCCATAGCCAGTTCTCTTGACCGATTATAAATTGCCGGGTGACGCTGTCGATTTCTTGATGCTCCTTGCGGAACAGCCACATGCCGCTGCTTAGATCAAGGACATGCTCGGATCTGTTAATCTCGCCTGGGAATGCACGTTGATGCGGCGTGCCGGCAGCAGTCACGTCAACTAACAGCCCGAAATGTTGGACTGCCGGTTTCTCCTTGCGATACGAGCCTGTGCTCTCGTGTTCAATACGGTCCACGATCCGGCCGATGATTTCTTCGATCTTCTCTGTGTCGAGCTGCGTCTTTACGATATAATCCAATGCGCCTAAGCGAAGTGCCTCCTGAATGTAGTCAAAGTCCTGATGGCAAGTAAGCACAACCATTCTGGTCTGGTGAAATTGCTCCCGAATGGCTTTCATAAGCTCAATGCCGTTCATTACCGGCATAGTCAAATCAATAAAAATAAGGTCAACCTGATGCTGATGCATAAACTCGAGCGCTATTTTTCCATTGACCGCTTCACCAATGATTTCGATCTCAAATTGCTCCCAAGGTACGATCGAAATAAAGCCTTTTCTGGCCAGTTTCTCATCGTCTACGACGAGTGCTTTAATCATTAATACTCCCCCCTTTTGCTGGAATCTATAGAAAAGCCGCCTTATAAATAGGCGGCTTCCGTAACTCCCTCAGTACACTATAGACTTCGCTCTATTTTTCGTGCAGTTACTATTGGCTGATAATACCCTGAATCGGATGGCAACAACCACTCGATTTCCGAGAATCCCGCTTTCATCAACATCGTAGTTAATTCTTCGCGCAATAAAGCTCTGTACGTTGTTTTATTATGCTTTGTTGTCCAATTCCCGTTTATTTCTTGCAGAATAAACTGGTTCGTCTGATAGGTTGTCCCATCATCTGCCCAATCCCAAACCTGAAATACAATACGCTTGCCCTGGTCGAAAATGCGCGGTTCTGTGGCTCTTGGCTTTTCTCGTGCCAGCTCATCGTAATCCCTGATTGTGATCAGAAGAACGCCGTCATTGTTAACTTTCGCGTACATATTGCTTAGAGCGAGAAATAAATCTTCATCCGTCAGCAGGTGCGGGACTGCGTTATCTGCGGAAAGAACGACATCAAACGTGCCTGAAACCTCTTGTGCCAACGAACGAAAATCAGCGACTCCAAACTTTATTTCAACCCCGAAAGCTGCTGCTTCTTTGGCTGCTCTTTCAATTGAAACTGAACTTAAATCAGTACCCGATACTTGAAATCCGTGATTAGCAAGCCCAATGGCTTGTGTGCCGATCCCGCAGGAGCAGTCTAAAAGCGAGGATCCCGCTTGGTCCCGATCTGCCGTCTTTGAATGAATGATTTTGCTTAAAATCTCACCTTGTCTAGCAATAGCCTGATGCCAATCCACGAAAATGAGGTGATACGTTTCAGCCAGGTCATCATAAAATTCTAAAACAGAATCATCCATTGTTCACACCACCTATTGGTATTCGTCATTTTCAAAGAGTTGGACCTAATTATAGTGATAAAGTGCAATCATGTATACTACATAAAACGTTATATGATATAGATCAAAAGCTATCTGTAATCAAAAAGCTATCTCCTTCAGCGAGTTCACGGCATCTTCGATTTGATTCAGCGCCTGTATCAGAACGGAGCGCGGACATGCCACATTCATACGCATGAAGCCTTCTCCGTTTGCTCCGAACGAATAGCCTTGATTGACGGCTACCCTCGCATGTTGAATAAAGAGTCGATCCAATTCCTCTCGTGTCAGACCCCATTCACGGCAGTCCAGCCAAACCAAATAAGTAGCCTCCGGTTCAATTACTTTGATCTGTGGGATCCTCCCTTCCATAAAGCGCTTCACCAACTGCACGTTCTCTTGCAAATAAATGAGCAACTGATCCAGCCATTCTCCGCCATATCGGTAAGCGCTTTCTAATGCGATAACCCCAAACGTGTTAGGGGCGTTCATGGACAGTCCTTCCATGGCTCTGTTGAATCTATCTCGTATTTCAGGGTTCGGAATAATAACGCTCGATGTATGTAGACCTAATAGATTGAAGGTTTTGCTTGGTGCAATACATGTGATGGATTGGTCGGCAAATGCAGCCGATAGGGATGCAAATGGGAGATGGGTATGGTTATTGTAGACAAGATCACAATGAATTTCGTCCGCAACTACGAGGATGTTGTGCTTGATGCAGATCTGCCCCAGACGAGTGAGCTCTTCCGGGCTCCATACTCGGCCTACCGGGTTATGCGGGCTGCATAGAATAATCATCTTTACGCTTGGATCAAGCTGTGCTTCCAGATCATCAAAATTCATTGTATAGCGCCCGTTATTCAGCATGAGCGGATTATCGACAATCTTGCGGCCTTGCGCCTCTATGAGCCGGAAGAAATTATGGTAAACCGGCGATTGCACCACAACTTTATCGCCCGGATTCGTAAACGTGTTTACGATGACCGATAAGGAGGGAACGACGCCGGGGCTGTGCGATAACCACTGCTTATCAATCGTCCAGCGATGTCTTTGCGTGAGCCACTCCACGATCGCATCCAAATAAGACTCCGGTCTGAAGGGATAACCGAATACGCCATGCTCAGCCCGTTTCGATAACGCATGAACAACTTCAGGCGGCGATGCAAAATCCATATCCGCAACCCACATCGGTATAATGTCCTTCATGCCAAAGAAGTTCTCGAGCTCGTCCCACTTTAAGCTCCCACTGTTCCGGCGATCAATAACCTGATCGAAATTATATTTCATTTTACCCACCTCTAGTAGAGTACTCAGAATTATTAATCATTATATTGGCACTCCTTTGAACCTGTCAAAAAGAAAAACCTAGGAGGCATGCCTCCTAGGTTTCTTATAAGTTTGATTAACGACGCAGAATATCTTCGATGCTTGCCAGCTCTTCGCTCGTAAACGAGAGATTGTTCAGCGCTGCCACGTTGTCTTCGATTTGGCTGACGCGGCTTGCGCCGATCAGAGCCGAAGTGACGCGACCGCCGCGAAGCACCCATGCCAGAGACATCTGAGCCAGCGACTGTCCGCGCTCTGCTGCAATGGCATTGAGCTTCTGCAGCTGTGCTATACGCTCCGGTGACACTGCGCTTTCACTCAGGAAGCCTGTTGCGCTTGCCGCGCGCGAATCGCTTGGGATACCGTTCAAATATTTGTTCGTCAGCAACCCTTGTGCCAGTGGACAGAACGCGATGCTGCCAACGCCGTTCTCTTCCAGCACATCCTGCAAACCGTTCTCCACCCAGCGGTCAAACATGTTATAGCTTGGCTGGTGAATAACAAGCGGCGTGCCGAGCTGCTTCATGATTGCGATGGCTTGCGCCGTTTGCTCTGCACTGTAGCTGGAGATCCCGACATAAAGCGCTTTGCCGGAGCGAACCATGTGATCCAGCGCGCCCATTGTTTCTTCAAGGGGTGTTTCCGGATCCGGACGGTGCGAATAGAAAATATCAACATACTCCAGGTTCATCCGTTTCAAGCTTTGCTCCAAGCTTGCCATCAGATACTTGCGGGAGCCCCATTCGCCGTATGGACCAGGCCACATATAGTAACCGGCTTTGGAGGAGATGATCATTTCGTCACGGTACGGTTTAAAGTCCGAGATCATCATTTGGCCGAACATTTCTTCTGCAGAACCTGCCGGAGGACCGTAGTTGTTCGCCAAGTCAAAATGCGTAATGCCCAAATCGAAAGCACGGTGAAGCATCGCGCGGCCGTTCTCATACTTGTCCACGCCGCCGAAATTATGCCAAAGCCCTAACGAGATCGCAGGCAGTTTAAGGCCTGTACGTCCACAACGGTTATACTTCATCGTCGCATAACGCTCTTGATTAGCTGCATATACCATGTTCACTGCTCCTTAGTAGTCCGGATTATATAAAACCTCTTAGAGTTTACACCATATGCCAACCCGGCTCAAGTTAAGCTGGAAGGAACCAGCGATAGAGTAAAGAATTCAGGTGACTTGGAATCTCCCTTGCCGCCTCCGCTGTAGATGACAACCAGCAGCGTTTCTTCTTCCGTCGAAACGACGCCTTCCTCCAAATACCGCTTCAATTGGAATGGCAGTCTCTCAATGACAGCATGTTTCTGAAGCTCTCTCTCGCCAAGCCCCAGCGCTGCAAAAGCTTCCGATACATCGTCCGGGCGCTCAGCAAGACGCTGCATCCAGCCGCTCCACTCCGACTTCTCCATGCTGAAATCCCACCACACCTTGCGCGGCTTATAGTTGTGATTCAAGAAGTAATCCAGCTTCATTAGGCCAAGCGCGACATCAAGCTGCCAAGTTGCAGATTCATCCTTCTTGTGGGCTTCCGTGAGAAAAGCCCACAGCCGTGAGAATAGATCCTCCAGCTGGTGACCGATCTTCTGCCAGCCGCGGCCTTCCCAATAATCGCCGAACTGCTGGAAGAAGTCGAAGGCGGACGGGAATGCCCGCTCCACTAGATAAAGGAGCGTATGATCCATCCGATGCGCATTCCAATACTTCTCGAGCACGTCTTCAACTCGTTTGATCCGAACGATGTCCGAGAACGGCATAATGTCATTGCCGAGAATCTCGTATGGCGCACGGTCCATATAGATATAACCGTGTTTCTCCGCGTCAAGGCGCATGCCTGTACCGCGCAGCATCTTGAGGAAGCCCAGCTGCAGCTCCTCCGGACGCAGCTCAAACACGTCGTTGAACGTCTTGCGGAACGAATCGTAGTTCTCGTGCGGCAGGCCGGCAATCAAATCGAGATGCTGATCGATTTTGCCGCTTTCCTTGACCTTCATGACCGTTCGCGTCAGCTTCATGAAGTTCTGGCGGCGCTGCACGGCTTCGTTGGTCAGATCGTTGGTCGATTGAACGCCGATCTCGAAGCGGAAGATACCCGGCGGCGCGTGCTCCGCTAAGTAATCCAGCACTTCCGGACGCATAATATCCGCCGTGATTTCAAACTGGAATACACAGCCGCCATGATTCTCGATGAGAAAACGGAAAATTTCCAGCGCGTAATCGCGCTTGATATTAAAGGTGCGATCGACGAATTTGATCAGCTTCGCACCGGCATTAATGAGGTAGAGCAGATCCGATTTGGTTCGCTCCATATCGAAGTAACGAACGCCGACCTCGATGCTCGACAAGCAGAATTGGCAGCTGAACGGACAGCCTCGGCTGGTCTCGAAGTAGACAACACGACTTGCAAGGCGCGGCACATCTTCCTCGAAACGATGCGGCGAAGGCAGCGTTGCCAGATCAAGCTTCGGACGAGGCGGGTTCACGATAATTTCCAGTCGGCCGTCTTGGTGCTCCTTGCGATAGGCAAGGCCAAACACCAGATGGAATTTGCGCGTATCCGCAAGCTCCGTGAGCAAGTGATGGAAAGTCTCTTCGCCTTCCCCAACGACGATATAGTCGACCTGAGGCAGACGCTCCAACCAGAATGCGGTGTCGTAGCTCACTTCCGGACCGCCGAGGACGATGCGGATTTCAGGTTTGATTTTGCGCAGCATGTCGATCACTGTAATCGTCTCTTCTATGTTCCAAATATAGCAGGAGAAACCCACAACATCGGGGTTGCGGGCAAACAAGTCAGCGACGATATTCATCGCAGGGTCCTTAATCGTAAACTCCGCGATATCGATATCAAAATCCTTCTCCGCATAGGCCTTCAAACAGCGCAGCGCGAGCGAGGTGTGTATATATTTAGCGTTTAAGGTGGAGAGCACTACTTTCATTGAACGTCATTCCTTCATTGGCTTGAATATGAATCTGGACTAGCCTAACTATCCCATTGTAACGAAAATCAACTTAAAAAAGAAGAGCAGCCCCTTGGGCTCGGCGGCTGCTAACGCATCCTGCCTGGCTCAACCGGACTGCTCCATCCGCTATGCGCGGACGCTGACGAATACTTTGTCTTTGCCTTGATACGAAATAACAGGGAATTTCACGCGCCATTTGCCGTTGCCAAGCGCGGTTACTTCATCCTGCGCGAAGCCGCGCGGCTCGAAACTAAACTCTTGATCATAATACACAAGCAGTTGGATCGTATCTTCCGGGAGCATGCGACGCAGCTCATAGCCGGTATTCAGTGCCCATGTGCGCAAATCTTCACTGGACGCATGACCATACTGCATATAGATAGCCGGATCGATCACGGCACTTACGACGAGCCAGCCTTGCGCATCCCGTTTCACGTCCACTTGACCCAGCTCGGTTGTGCCGCCTGTTGTTTGCAGCTCCGCAAACTCATCCTTGATCAGCTGCTTAATCGTATCGGTTGATTCCCCTACCAGTGTCGCCGGAAGAGTAGGAGGCAGAAATTCGATCTTCTTCGGTGGCGTTTCTTCCAAATCGTATTTCAGCATTAAGATATTCATAGAAGATACCGCGAAATTCAAATCAGCCTGCGTAGTATCAATACCCGCAGCCGTAATCCCGATCAGCTCGCCGTAATCATTGAACAAACCGCCGCCGGAACTGCCATGATCAATTGGCACGCTGATTTGATAATATTGTGCGCCATCAAAGGTAATGTTGCTGATTACGCCGTCAGAGATCGTATTCTGCAAACCAAGCGGACTGCCGATCGCAACGACATGATCGCCTTTGGATGCGCCGACTCCGATATCAACAGGGTCAACCTTCAGCGCGGTTTTCGTCTTCACGATAGCCAGATCGTAATTCTCGTTATACCCGACAACGCCTTGGATTTCCAGTTCTGTCCCATCCAGAAGCAGCGCGCTTCCTTTGGTCGCATCCGCAATGACATGATAATTGGTCAATATTTCATCTTTGCCAATGACAACTCCACTGCCTTGCGCAGTGTCCGTCATGATCATGACGACCTTATTATCGTTCTTCGCGACGATTTGTTTGGTCATCATGAGCACAGGGTGTTTCTCTTGCTCAGCCAGATCCATGGCATGCTGCTGCTTCTGTTCGATAACCTCAGCTGACGTGATGCGAATCACATGTTTCGCTTGATCGAACTGCACATCGGCTCCAAGCGCCTCTGCAATGAAACGAAGCGGCACCATAGTAGCGCCATTCAGCTGCTGCGGGGCTTGCGTAAGCAGAATCGTCTTGCCATTCTTGACCGCTTTCTTATTGCCAAGCTGCAAGGAGATCGTTGTACGTCCCTTAACAGCAATAATGGTCTTGGTCGTAGGTTCCCAGGTAATATTTGCTCTTAACGCTGTAAAGATCACTCGCATAGGAACAAAAGTCGTACCTTTCAATGTTAGCGGCGAGGGGTTGGTCGATAGCTTCTTCCCGTCTACGAAGACAGAAGTTGTTTGGTTATTCGATTTAGCAGCGGTTGCGGAGGCATAGGCTATCGGAGCTGTTACTGTTCCTGCTGTTGCGGCTTCAGCTGAATTCAGTTTCACGTTCATGGAAAGCGGTGCTAATACAAGTCCTGCGGATAAGACGGATAAGAGCCATTTTTGCTTCAATTTCATAGTCAGACTCACGCGTGTTTCCTCCAATAATCCCTAAATCTTACATCAAACCATCGTATCATCCACCCTCTATTTTGTCTATCAAATGCATATTGCTAGATGCTAGAAAACCATGGGACAACTTGAAAAACTTGTGCTACTGCTGTTTAAATTCCGTTGGCGTGAGCCCCGTCTCTTCTTTGAAATTCCGCGAAAAATAATGAACGCTCGCATAGCCGAGCCGCTCCGCAATAACCTCCATTTTGTCCCCGCTTAGCAAGTAGTACTTGGCCTTGCGAATTCGCTCGGAGATGAGATACTGCTTCGGACTCTCTCCGGTGCATTTACGAAATAATGAAGAGAAGTAGATCACATGGTAACCGCACAGCGCAGCGAGCTCGGCAACGCTCCAGTTCTTCTCCGGTTCCTTATTCATGGCATGCAGAGCCGGATCGATCTTGCGCTGCTCCTGCGACTTCGGACGTTTCGTCAGTTGGTTCCGCACAATTGTGGCCAGCAGCTCTGTCATTAGAGCGCGCATCACGATCGTGTAGCCGGGCTGCTCGTTTAAGTATTCTTTTACAATCCGCATCAGTATCGGTTCAAGACCCGGAATGGTGAAGAAAGGCGGCAGCTCCAGCCCCTCTTGGCCTGCAATGTCGAGCTTATAGCTGCTTCTTCTGCTCGCTAGAAGTGTCTCCTCACTGCAGCTCTCAATTGTAAAAGCGGGATGCACGGGCTCCAGTGTTGATCCGCGATAAGTAAAATGGATGCCGATAAAGACGACCTCGCTGGTAATGGTCAACTTATGTGGACAATGAGGGCCATAGAGCGCGCTGTCTCCCGGTCCCAGGATGCAGCGTTCTGATCCGATACACACTTCGGCTTCTCCTGAGAGGATGTAGAATAGCTGGTAATCCGGGATGATTCGGGGTCCGAATACCATTTGCGACTCTGCTTGGGCATGGCTTGCGAAATTAACGGTAGGCAGCAGCTCTTCGATCGCTCCGATGACATATTCGGGATGTGGCAGCGACAAGTGGGGCTCAACTCCTTCATCACAATAGTTGAAACAACAGTTGAAACAATATTAGAAACAATATTAGAAAAGTGCAAAGCCCTGTTGTGTATGTGTAAATACACCGCTTTCAATCTGCTATATGCTTAGCACATAGCAGTTCAGGCAAAGCAAACTAACTAGGGGTCAGGGAGGAATTATTCTATGTTAAGTCAAGCACAAATTGAGGAATTTGAAAACAACGGGTTTCTGAAAGGCGACGTCGTGCTCAGCGATTCGGAGGTTGAGGCGCTGCGTGAAGAATTGGATAAAGTCATGAATGGTGAAAGCGTGACGAAGCCGGTGCTGAACCACAATATGCTCTCATCGGACTCCCCCTACGACAATATGAAAATGATTGCGAGCGAGAAAGTCGTTCAAATCGTGAATATTTGGCTCGCGAGTGATCGGTTCTTGCAGCATGCCGCTCATCCGGTCATCTGCGAGGAGGTTGCACAGCTGTCGCACACCAACTCGCTGCGGATCTGGCATGATCAAATTCAATATAAGCCTCCGGTTACCGGCGGACCGACTGCTTGGCATCAGGATCATCCGCTGTGGCCGATCATCCAGCCTGCTGATCTTGTGAGTGCTTGGGTCGCGCTTGATGATGCCGTCATCGAGAACGGCTGCATGTGGATGGTGCCGGGCAGTCACAAGTGGGGCAATCATCAGCGCTACCTCTCCAGCACGAAGGAATTCAAGCCGTTCCACAAGCGTCCGGAGATGCTGCCAAACAACGCCGTCGTCGAAGCGGTGCCGTTCGAAATCAAGAAAGGCCAAGTGGGCTACCACCACTGCCTGACCTGGCACGGCAGCCCGCATAATCGCTCCGACATGAAACGCCGCGCCATCGCGGTTCATTATATGCCGGGCCATACCCGCTACGAGCCGGTAGGCGAGCATGTCATGCTCTCCTATGTGAACGTCCAGCCGGGCGAGCTGCTGGTCGGGGAGCATTTTCCGGAGGTATACCGGAGGCAAGGGGTACAGGTGTAAGAGATTGGAGCCGAGGCGCGCTTGCGTCTCGGTTTTTTGTTTGGGCGGCGAAGGGATGGGGCTCGTGAGAGTTCGGTTTATGTACTCTCAGCTTCCGGAACGGTTGTTATGGGCTTAGTTTGAGTTGATTGGGTTGGTGAGAGCTCAATTTTCGACGATTGTACCACTTTTTAGCGGTATATCCTCTTATGCGCTCCTCTTCGACTTCGTTTTGATGTTATTAGAGGGATATCCTCTTAATAGTTACAACCTCAAATATGGACGAATTTACCGTAGTTTTAGCGATTGTACCCATTCTTTAGCGGTATATCCTCTTATGCGCTCTTCTTCGACCTCGTTTTGATGCATGAAGCGGAATATTCGCTTCATGCATCCGAAAGCAAACTTCAACATATAAAACCAACTTATACCAGTAACATTTCGAGCATCTTAAACACCCACAACACAAGTAGCCTTCTCACCGACGACAATGACTTATTTGTATGACCGCGTTTCTTTCGGTATAGTAAAATGAATATACAATTCGTACTAGGAGCGTTTATAGATGGATAACAAGCAACAACCAAGATCACCTAAGCAAAAATCGAATGCCGGGAACAGGCAGTCAACAGCATTCGGTAGATCCGAATCGGGAGCTTCGCGCGATTCCCGCGGTGCGTCCGCTTCACGCGGCAAGCCCGGCTTCGCCAGCGCCGCCGGCTCTCGCGGTGCGTCCGCTCCGCGCGGCGCCGCCAAAGCAGCGGCAGCACCGCGCCAAGCTGCGCCGGCACCGAGCCGCAGCTACCCCGTGCAAGAGAACGCCGAGCTGCTCTCGTTCCTGCTCCAAACCGTCAAAGGCGAAGGCCGCAACGCCATTAAGGCGATGCTGAGCCGCGGACAAATCGCAGTGAACGGCAAGACGCAGAAAGTGTTCAACTATGCGTTGAAGCCCGGACAAACCGTGACCGTGTCCAAAGAACGCATCGTTGAGGCGCCTCCGCTGATTGGGCTGTCGATTCTTTTTGAGGATGATGATCTCATCGTCGTTGTGAAGGAAGCGGGACTGCTGTCCATCGCTTCCGATCAAGAGTCGGAGCTGACCGCCTATCGCCAGCTAACCGCACATGTTCGCTTGACGGATCCCAGCAATCGGATCTTCGTTGTCCATCGCCTGGATCGCGATACTTCCGGCGTCATGATGTTCGCGAAGAGTGAACGCGTGCAGCAGGAGCTTCAGCATACATGGCAGGACACGGTGAAGGAACGTACGTACATCGCGCTTGTCGAAGGAATGGTCAAGAAGCAGGAAGGCACCATTTCGTCGTATCTCAAAGAAAGCAAGACGCTCAAAATGTACTCCACCTCCAATCCAACCGACGCCCAGCATGCCGTAACGCATTACAAAGTGCTGCAGAGCAATCGGAATTACTCCCTGCTCGAGGTATCGCTAGAAACAGGCCGCAAAAATCAAATCCGCGTCCACATGGAAGACATCGGGCATCCGATTGTAGGTGATAAGAAGTACGGCTCCAAATCCAGAGCTATTCCTCGCCTTGGTCTCCATGCGCGGCTCTTAGCTTTCTTGCATCCGTCGACAGGCAAGCTGGTTCGCTTCGAAACCGATATTCCGAAGCTATTCTTGAATCCGTTCAAGGATGGCTTTACTCCCAAATAATAAGGAGGCAGCCACCTTGTCCAAAGCAGACAACATGCTGGCCATTCTGTGGCTGCTCAAAGCAAACAAACGAATGACCGCCAAGCAGCTGGCTGACTCCCTAGAAATGCACATCCGAACCGTATACCGGTACATCGATGCGCTCTGTGCGAGCGGCGTCCCGATTGTAGCCGACTCCGGCCATAATGGCGGGTACAGCCTGCTCGAGCACTTCAAGGAATCGCCGCTCTTCTTCGATCTGGAGGAGCAAAAGGCGCTCATCCATGCCGCACTCTTCGCACAGGAAGCGGGATATCCCTACGGAGACGTGCTGAAACAAGCCGTTACAAAATTAAAACGCTACACCAATGAGGCGCAGCGCAGCGAGATTGAACGGCATATGGTCGGATTCGAGGTTGTAAATCCATCCGCTCCACAATCACATATCGAGGGTTTCCTTCAACAGCTGGAGCAGTCCGTCGCAAGCTGCACGACGCAGCATATGGTCTATCAGAAAGGCTACGGTCTGGATGAACAGGAGCGCTCGATCGACCCATACGGACTCGTGCACTGGAGAGGCAAATGGTACATCATCGCCTACTGCCATCTCCGGCAATCCACGCGGAGCTTCCGTGTGGACCGTATTACGGCGCTGAACGGAACGGACCACGTATTCGAGCGACCGGAAGCCTTCTCGGCACGTTCTTTTCTAATTCAGAATTTAAAACGACAACCCGAAGGTGACGTTCAGCTCACCTCTGTCGTCATTCAAGGCAACCTGCAAGCACTGAATGCACTAAGTGAAATTTGGTTGTTCAGTGATGCGCTCGTCAACCGTTATACCGATACCGCCCACTTTATGATGGAGGAGCATTTGCTCCAAACCTTCGTCCCCTATCACCTGCTCAGCTTCGGAACTCGCATTCAAGTGTTGGAGCCGTTGCAGCTGCAGGACAGATTAGTCGTAATAGCCGGTCAGCTTCTTCAGCACCATTCCCGTTAAAGCGCCCTGCTTGCAGCTTGATACTCATCGAGCTGTGCAGCGGGCTGCATGACCGGTCCCCCATGACAAATTTCCAATCGTTTCGGCTTCAGCTTCCGTACGATCTCGCTGCTGCGAATCGCTTCTGCCATGTCCGCCGTAAACATCGCCATCGGTTTGCGCAAACGGCCTTTCTTCGAAGTAAATAAATCTCCCGCCAGCAGCATGCCATCTTGCTCATGGAAGTATACGACATGCCCAGGTGCATGACCCGGCGTATGATAAACGCTCAAGCTGCCGATATTGGCAAGCTCCCCATTAACCTGCTCCAGCGGCTTTGCCAGTCCTGTTTTGACCGACTGCCCCGCTTTCTTGCGCCCCGGATAAGGTTTGCTCCCCTCCATATACGGAAATTCAATCTCATGCGCATAGACTTCGGCATCCGGGTATCGAGCCAATAATCCCGTAATCGCACCGACATGATCCGAATGCCCATGAGTAAGCACAATACGCTTCAGCGGCCCAGCCTGCAATTGATCTATAAAAGAAATGATACCCTTCGTCATGAGCGGAATTCCCGCATCCACCAGCGTAACGCCATCCTCCTCGCGTACCACCCATACCCGGAAGGGGATAATCATCCATGTCCGTAAAGTCCATACATGCTCAGAAATTTGCTCGGATTTCATACTCACTCTCCACTCCTTTTCCCATGATTATTCGTAGCTGTGATACTTCATAACCAACGGTTACTAACCATTGGTTATAATATATGCCCCGACTCCCTTTCTGTCAACATCATTTCTCCCTTTTTCAAAAAACGACATTTTTCGATATATGGAGTAATTGTAAAGAATCCCGAGAGAAGCAGAGATAATAGGCGGATTTCTTGTCATATTGGCATTATTTTGATTTTTCTGAATATTTACATAATAGGCGAATTGCCTGTACACTAAGGTCAGATCAAACAAGCAGCTCGCCCCCAAGCCGAGAGGTTCGGGTAGAGATGAAAGCAGGTTGATCGAGAAGATCTCCACTTTCTCTGAGAGGGGATAGTCCATTGAAGTAGGTTAGCGAAGTATGTCCCTCAATGATTCGGGAAAGGAGTTATCCGGTATAGTTGTTTTCGGGACATGCGGGAAACGGTGAGCAAAGACGGACAATAGAATCAATGGTCAGGTTAAGTTTTATGGTCTTAAGGTAGGTTTACAAGCAAGGTTTACAAGCAAGGTTTACAAGCAAGGTTTAAGAAGTTTACAACAATTACAAATTCAAGAATGAGGATCCATCAACAGTAAGAGCAAGATCAGCGTGAAATTTGATTAGCAACGGTTGTTGTTTGGAAAATGGAATGGAGTTGCAGTATCCAAATTGAATAGGAATGGTTCGTATCGATAGGGATTTCGGTTGTCATAGACAAGCGAAATCCCTATTATATTGCGTTCTTAGCGAAACCGCGAATCCATTCGTTGCCTATTTTACATATTGCGGATTGACATGTTCATCTAATTAGATTATCTTCTAATTAGATGAACATCTAACATATATCGAAAGGCAGGCCACAGCCATGATGCAGCTTGACAAGATCGTTAACTATCATAAGGCACTCGCTGATCCTACTCGCATCCGTATGCTTATTTTGCTGGCGGAAGGTGAAATGACCGGACAACTGCTTGCGGAGAAGCTTTGCCTATCCCCCGCTACAATAACGCATCATGCCGCCAAACTGCGGGCAGTCAGCCTCATTCACGAGCGCCGCGACAAGAATGCGATTTTCTTCTCGCTGGATCATTATTTTCTGAGGCAATACGAAGGCTCGCTGCAAGCTATCCTTGCGCAGCCTGCAATAAAGGAAACGAAGGAGATCGAACCTATGGATGAGAAGAACGAACGATTGAAACAATCCGTTCTGCGCAATTTCATCACTGCAGATGGTAAGCTTAAGCATATCCCCGCTCAGCTGAAGAAGAAACGGATTGTGTTGGAGCATTGGGCACGCCAGCTGGAGGAAGGCAGAAGCTACTCCGAGAAGGAGCTAAACGAGTTTATCAAACAGTTCCATCCCGACTTCGCCACCATTCGCCGCGAGTTTATCATGCATGCTTACTTGTACCGCGAGCAGGAAGTGTATGAACGGAACCCGCAAGAAATGTGGGAACGCTGGGAAACGTTATCCTAATCCATCTAGTCCATTTGGGAGGTACTAATACCGATGAGCAGCCATTCGAACGACCCTCATGAGCCTTCCGGCATCGCCAAGACACCGAAGCCTCCTTATTACGCCGTCATCTTCACCTCGCTCCGGACATCCGGCGACAATGGCTATGGCGATATGGCCGAGCAGATGAGTAACCTTGCTTCTGTACAACCGGGTTTCCTTGGTGTAGAAAGCGCACGCGACAGCGATGGGCTCGGCATCACCGTTTCCTATTGGGAATCCCTTGATGCCATCAAGAATTGGAAAGCCAATCCCCTCCATCTAACCGCGCAGGATAAAGGCAGAACAGACTGGTACGCCTCCTACAGCGTGCGGATCAGCCGTGTGGAGCGTAATTATTTTTTCTAGTATATAACTGTTACAAAGAAAAGGGCCGCCCGGCGAATCGTTGCAGATTCCATCCGAGCAGCCCTATTCTATTTATTCTCCGGCAATGCTGTTCTCTTTCAAAATAACGTCATGCGCGCCGCCCTCAATAATGCTCGTCGCTGAAACCAGCGTAATCCGTGCATTCTGCTGCAGCTCTGCGATGGTAAGCGATCCGCAGTTGCACATGGTCGATTTGATTTTGTGAATCGTCTTGCTCAAGTTCTCGTGCAAGCTTCCCGCGTAAGGAACGTAAGAGTCTACGCCTTCCTCGAACATCAGGCCCGCTTTGCCGCCGGTGTCGTAACGCTCCCAGTTGCGTGCACGGTTGGAGCCTTCGCCCCAGAACTCTTTTACAAAGTTGTTGCCGACCTTCAGCTTACGAGTCGGGCTCTCGTCGAAACGGGCAAAATATCGGCCCATCATAACGAAGTCCGCACCCATCGCGAGCGCCAGCGTAATGTGATAGTCATGCACGATACCGCCGTCCGAACAGATCGGCACATAGATGCCGGTTTGCTGGAAATACTCGTCGCGCGCTGCAGCAACCTCAATCATCGCCGACGCTTGTCCGCGACCAATCCCCTTCTGTTCACGCGTAATGCAGATGGAACCGCCGCCGATACCGACTTTAATAAAGTCTGCGCCTGCTTCTACCAGGTATAGGAAACCTTCACGGTCAACTACGTTACCTGCGCCGATCTTGACATCGGAGTTTGATTTCACGAAAGCAATCGTTTCCTTCTGCCATTCCGAATAGCCGTCTGAGGAATCGATAACAAGCACATCCACGCCAGCTGCGACAAGTGCAGGTACACGTTCCGTATAGTCTTTCGTATTGATGCCCGCGCCTACGATATAACTCTTATTCGCATCCAGCAGCTCGGATGGGTTTTCTTTATGCTCGTCATAATCCTTACGGAAAACCAAATAATCCAAATTGCCCTGCTCGTCTACAACAGGCAGACAGTTCAGCTTGTGATCCCAAATGAGATCATTCGCTTCCGAAAGCGTAATCCCGGACTTGCCGTAAATCAGCTTCGAGAACGGTGTCATGAACTCGCTAACCGTCTTGGACTGCGGGTCTCGGCTGATCCGATAATCACGGCCGGTTACGATGCCAACCAGCCTGCCTTTCGGTGAACCGTCACTTGTAATCGCAACGGTGGAATGGCCGGTACGCTCTTTGAGCTCCAGTACATCCTTCAGCGTGTGCTCTGGCGTCAGGTTCGAACGGCTGACAACGAAGCCCGCCTTGTAGCTCTTCGCTTTACGCACCATCTCCGCTTGGCTTTCCACAGACTGGGAGCCGAAGATAAACGAGATTCCCCCGCTTCGTGCAAGAGCAACGGCCATTCGATCGTCGGAGACAGCCTGCATAACAGCGGATGAGAACGGAATATTCAAGGAATAAGCCGGTTTCTCGCCTTTCTTGAACTTCACGATCGGTGTTTTGAGACTTACGTTTGAAGGATTGCAATCCTTCGTGGTCAAATTTGGCACCAGCAAAAATTCGCTAAAGGTGCGGGATGGTTCCATGTAATAATGAGCCAAAAGATGTCGCCTCCTGCAATCCAATTCCGGATAAATTCTTACAAGCATATCACAGCGATCCCAATCGCGCAATGGAAGTTGTCGTTCGACTTTACTCCGGTATTTTAACGACGATTTCGCCAAAAAGGTTGCTACTTAGCTGCTTCAAGCAAAGAAACCGCTTTGTTTCGTTGGGGATCTTCGACCTCGAATTTACTCGTCACCTTCACCATCATACGGTAGGCGGTCTTATCATTCATCGCACCGGTTTGCGGCAGTTCTTCATTCGCTTGGAAGCTGCGAACCGCTGAAGCTGTATCCTCATCGTAAATCCCTTTACCAGCACCTACTGCATAACCGAGTACTTGCAGCATGCTCTGCACCGTCTGTACCTTGTCGCCATAATCGCCAATCCCCAGCTTCAAGCCGGCTGCAAGACGTGGTAATTGTGCATAATCCGGTGCTGCCACCACATAATCAGGCTCAATGCCCTTCTTATGAATCCATTGTCCATCCGGCGAACGCCATTGCGCCTCCGTCAGCTTAAGCACAGAACCATCCTTCAATTGACGGAAGTTCTGCACGATCCCTTTGCCGAAGGTTTTCTGCCCCACGACTTTGGCATCGGCAGTTGCTTTAAGCGCTGCAGTCAGCACCTCGGCAGAGCTTGCCGTATGAGCATCTACCAGAATTGCAATCGGCAGCTTCCATGGTTCTTTCTGTTTGGACTGATGAGTAATGACGCGTGTCTCGCCCTTATACACGACCTGTACGATTGTTTTCCCCTTTGGAACAAACCGATTAGCAATCGTAATAGTCGGCTCCAGCAAGCCGCCCGGGTTGCCGCGCAAATCGAGCAGAAGCGACTTCATTCCTTTCTTCTGCAGCGCTTCAATCGCAGCGTTAAATTCATCTGCCGTCTTCTCCGCGAATCGGCTGATGGTAATCTCGCCGATTCCGTCTGACAACATCTTCGAAGTAACCGTGAGCACCGGAACGGCACCACGCACAACGGAGATGGAGAGCGGTGTACTCGAGCCCTCACGCTGAACCGTCAGCTTCGCCGTCGTACCTTCTTTGCCTTGCACAAGCTCCTTCAGCTTCGTTAAGTCGAGTCCCTTAGCCGATGTTCCGTCTATCGAGACAAACACATCGCCTGCCTTCAAGCCCGACTTCTCCGCCGGGGCGCTCTTAATCAATTTATCGATAATAAACCGGCCGTCTTCCTCACGAATTTCTACGCCGATCCCGACAAAATGGTCCTCATACGAGCTTATGTATTGCTCCCCTCGATCTCCCGTTAAGTAGACCGAATAAGGATCGCCGAGCGATCCGACCATGCCTTCCGCAGCGCCGTCGACAAGAGCCTTCGAATCCGCGCCTTCCAAATAACGATTCATGATTTCTTTATACGCGTAAGATAAATTGCGGAATGCGGGCTCTTTCATTATGGGGTACTGAAGCAGCATACTGAACCTTCCCCCTGCAAATCCAACCACGACCGCCACTGTCAGCAGTACAGCCATGGAAACGCGCCGCCGCTGTTTTACCGCTTTCTCACCATAAATACTCACCCTGACACCTCTTCCAAAATGAACCTGTAACTCACTCTATCGCATTCGAGCGCCTGTCGCAAGTTCCTCCCAGGCAAAGCAAAAAGACGTTCCCGGGCACATGAAACAGACCTCATTGCTGCATGGCTGCAGCAGTCTGTTCGTGCAAGGGAACGCCTTTGAATTTCAGTTATGTTGGCATGCTACAGCGCCGCTTTCTCTGTAAGCAGGTTCAGCCAATCGCGCTCGGCATCGGTCAGCGTAACCGGCAATGCCTTAAGGCTGTCATGCAGTTCGCTTGGTTTATGCGGTCCGATGATAGCTGCAACCGGGAATGGCTGATTCAGTACATAAGCCAGTGCGATGTGGTTAGCGGTTACGCCGTATTTCTCCGCCAGCAGCGTCGCTCTGCGCTTACGCTCCCAGTTATCGGCGCTGTAATTGACGCGAACCATCTCGGCGTCCTCGCGATTATCTTCGGAATAGCGGTCCGTGAAGAACCCGCCGGATTGCGAAGACCAAGATAAGATCGGCAGCTGCGATTGCTCATGCCAAGCTTCGTCCTCCGCCGTTGTCGTCACACAGCCCGCCCAGCGTGCTTCATTGGGTCGTGCCAGCGCCAAGTTCGGACTGCTGCAAGCGAAGCCTGTCATCCCGTGTTTGGCAGCATAGGCATTGGCTTCTTGAATGCGAGCTACACTCCAGTTGGATGCGCCGATTGCACGGCAGCGACCGGCAGCCAGCTGATCGTTAAGGCCTTCCAGAATGTAACCGACGTTCACGTTCGGATCATCGCGATGAAGCATGTACATATCCATGTAATCGGTTTGCAGCCGCTCAAGCGACTCCACCAAATCACTTTGAATACAGGTTTTGGTCATACGGGATTGCTCATACGGATGAGCGCCTTTCCCGACGATGACGATCTCGCTGCGGTTCCCGCGATCTGCCATCCATTGTCCAATCGCCTGTGCCGAGCTCGCGCCGTAAATATGTCCGGTATCAATAGCGTTGCCTCCGGCAGCTACATAAGCATCAAGCAGTTCACCGGAATAATCCATTCGATTAATGTCAAGCATCATAGAGCCTTGAATGAGCTGCGTAACGCCCTGCTCAATGCCTGCAATTGCGATTCTTTTCATAGTCGTCATCGATCTGCGCTCCTTCATATCGTTATATTGATCATTATAGTAAAGGATTTCACTTTCAAAAATCGAAATATATTGCATAGACTACAACGATATTGCTCATGTAAGGAGTGTACCGATGGCTAAGCAACATTTGACGCTGCCGCTGCTGCGAAGGAATAGGTTCTATTGCTTCCCGGAGTCAGCCGGATATTACGAGCATAATAAAGGGCATGATGTGCGCCGATCGGCAGGTATGCTGCAGGAATTCAACCTGCATCTGGTTACCTCTGGCCATGGTTATGTCGAGCATTGCGGGCAGCGCCATGAGCTGAGCGCAGGTGATGCCTTTCTATATTTCCCGGGCGATAAACAGGCGTATTTCGCCGATGATGATCATCCATGGGATTTCAAGTGGATTCATTTCTACGGCAGCGGTATCCTCGCTGATCTGACCGAAAGGGGCTTCCACCGTTCAATCGGATGGCGAGTACGCTCTCCATTAGTGCTCGAGAGCTTAATCGATGAACTGCTTGGCGAAATCAATCAACACAAAATGCTCCATCCCAGCCGCATTTCCATGCTCATGTACGGCATTATTGCCGAATTCACCGAGCAGGCCGAGCCTATTACGGCACCAAGTGCCGGTGCATCCGCCATAGAACGGATGCTGAAGCTTCTGCCTGAGCTGCAGGCTGCTGCAGCCGAGCCATTCGACCTGGATGATTGGGCGGCACGCGCAGGAACGAATCGTTTTGCTTTCTGCAGGTGGTTTCGCCGCGCCGCCGGTCAAACGCCGCTCGAATTCGTGACGATGTGCCGCATCCAGCGGGCTAAGCAGCTGCTCGTCGAACAACAGGACCTCAGTGTGAATGAGGTTGCGAGGTTGTCGGGTTACGTTCACCCGAGTTATTTTAACAAGCGCTTTCAAGAAAGTGAGAACATGACGCCGACTTCCTATCGTCAGCAATTTACAATGTCGACATAAGGGTTAGGGTTGTTCCTGCCTCTGATTTCCGCTACAATCAATGAAAATGCGTACGCAGGAGAGAGAAGGAGCAGAGAGAAATCATGTATAAATTAATCGCTATTGATATTGATGACACGCTCTTAACCGATGAATATACGGTTACACCGGGAACGAAGGAAGCACTGACAGCAGCGATGGAGCAAGGCCTTTTCGTCACGTTGGCGACGGGCCGCATGTTCCCATCCGCGAAGAAAATCGCTCATCAAATTGAGCTGAATGTCCCAATCATCACGTACCAGGGCTCCAGCGTCAAAACATTACTGGACGAACAAGTTCTCTATGAGCGCTACGTGCCCCAGGATGCTGCCGATCTGCTGATGCAGTATTGCGAGGACCATGGTATCCATCTGCAGCTCTATACGGATGATGTTATTTATGTCAAAGAGGATAATCAGAAAGCGCGCGACTACTCGAAGCTGGCGAACATTCCATTCGTCGTAGAGCCGGATTTGAAATCGCTGATCAAACGCCCTACGGCCAAGATGTTGATGATCGACGATCCTGCCCGCCTCGATGAAGTTGCCGCGGATCTCGCTCCGTTAATCGGCAATCAAGCACATATTACGAAATCCAAGCCGCACTTCCTGGAAGTTACACACAAGGAAGGTACCAAAGGGCATGCGATCGCGTTTATGGCGCAGCATATCGGCTGCTCGCTGGATGAAGTCATCGCAATCGGCGACTCTTGGAATGACCACGAGATGATCGAAACGGCCGGACTTGGCGTAGCGATGGGCAATGCCGTGCAGAAGCTGAAGGATATCGCGCAATATGTAACGAAAACCAACAATGATGAAGGCGTACGCCATGTCATCGAGAAATTCATTCTTCAAACCGTTTAAACGATAAACGAAGAGCTGCACCGACAGTCGATTGGTCCCGACTGTGACGGAGCAGCTCTTTTTTGCTAAATCAGATGGTGAAATAAGTGCCCACAGCGAGCAATACAGAGGTGATGAGCATGGCCGCAAGAGGCTTCACAATCACCTTGCCGCTTCCGCGTAAATCTACATTGAGCCCAAGCGCTACCATCGCCATGGTCAACAAGAAGGTGGTTATCTTGGTAATGGCATTCATGACCTCCGGTGCTTCGTGGATAAAGCTCTGGCCGGCAGCGGTACTTCCAAGCGCACTTAGCGCGAGAAAACCAAGCAGGAACCATGGAAGCTGAAGCTTAGCAGTTTGATGTATCGCTGCTTCAGCAATCGATCCGGATGTCTGCTGCTTTAACCGCCGGAGTTGGCGCTGCCTCCTGTGCCGCTGCACAAGAATAAGCACAAGACTTAGCGGCACAAGCAAGAAAACACGGCCGAGCTTCGCGAGCAGCGCACCTGCGAGCGCATCTTCTCCGGCTGGCGCAGCCGCCAGTGCAACATGCGCGATTTCATGCAGACTCGTTCCGGACCAGATGCCGTACTGCAGCTCCGTCAGCGCAAGGACGGGACGAAGCATCGTGTAACCGACTGCAAATACCGTCCCTACAAGCGCGATAAGGCCGACGCTTACGGCTGTGTCATCCTCCTTGCTGCGCAAGATCGGCGATACGGCTGCAATAGCCGCCGCGCCGCAGATCGCGGTGCCAATGCCAAGCAGCAGCGATAGGTTCTGATCCGCCTTCATCAGCTTAGCCAGCAGCAGGGTACAGCCTATGGCGAATAGGGCAGCAGCGATATCCCGAATGAGCAGTGCCGGTCCATCTTGGAAAATTTGCAGCACATTAAGCTTTATCCCGTAGAGGATGATGGCGAGTCTGAGTAAGCTTTTACCCGAGAATGTGATTCCTGCGCGGAGAGCCCCCGGATAGCCCCACACCTGTCTATAGATGACCGCAAGCAGAATGGCACATGCCATCTGCCCTACATAATGGAGAACCGGCAGCTGTGAAAATCCATATCCCGCAGCCGCCAATAGAAAGGTAAATCCGATTCCGCCTGCTTTCTTGCCGCTTGAAGAGTTGAGGCTTGCTATATAGGAACCAATCGGTTTTATTGTCTGCTGGAGCGCCATAGCCGCCTTGCCACCTCCATGTCTCGTTGTTGGTTTTCATTATACGTGGCAGCAGTTGATAAGAGAAATCAATCATTATGATGAAAAGAATAAAAGATTGTTATGTTAGTCCGTTAGAAACATTGTCGTTACCATTTTGTCACTCCTAATTGGATAATGCCCGTTATACTGAGGTCCTAGCCTACAACAACCCTGGAGGGATTATTCATGTTCAACATACAGCAACCATTCAAACGGATTACCGCAATCGGAGCTGTAAGCTCACTTCTTCTTACTCTTTCTGCACCGCTAGCTTTCGCGGATCAAGCCGTCGCACCGGTAACTACACAAGCAGAGGTTAGCATTCAAGCCGGTACTGTCCAACTGACTTCCAAGACAATTAGTGATAAAACCGACTATTATGAGTCTGAGCTTACGATCCCCGTCATCAGCGGGATGCAAGATAAGAGCTACCAGAACACGCTGAATGCTAATCTTGCGGCACGTGCACATGCAGAGCTTGAGAAACTGAAGAAACAAGCCAAAGACGATGCCGCCGCTGCAGTTGGTGTATACGAGTTTAGACCTTATCTGTTCAAAGTCAGCTATGAATTGATTGCCGATGGCAGCAAAGGCGCAGGTGGCGTCCTATCCTTCAAAATGATTACCGCAGCCTATACCGGAGGCGCTCATGGCTGGACACGCGTTGACACGTACAATGTCCGCAATGAAGTGAAGGCTTCCGCCGTGAAGCTCAAGGAACTATTCGGCGAAGGCTACAAAACCATCCTTAATAAGGCGGTTAACGCTGAAATTGCCGCGCATTCGGATGTTTATTTCAAAGATACATTTAAATCGATTGCAGACAACCAGCCCTTCTATCTCAAGAATGGCAAAGCGGTGCTCGTCTTCCAGCAATACGAAATCGCGCCTTTTGCAGCGGGTATTCGGGAAATCGCCGTTACCCTTCCGGGCAGCAAACCAACACCAACTTCCGCCGTTCCCGGCAACCTTAGTTCCTTATCCATAACTGTTGGTGGAAAAACAGTCTCTGGCGCACATCTATTCGCGGACAAAGACGGCGTCGCGATGGCACCGCTTCGTGCCATTTCCGCCAAACTAGGCTATGAGCTCAGCTGGAACGCTGGCCGAATCGTTGTAGACAAAGGGACTCAGCATGTTTCCCTGCAAGTTGGCAAAGACAATTATGTCACTACTCCTGGCCAAATCACGCTTGGTGCCGCTCCTGTTATGAAAGACAATACGCTCTATGTGCCGCTGTCTTTCTTCTCCAAAGTGCTGAAAGTTACAGTTTCCTACTCGAAGGATGCCGTAGTCATCGGCTAAATCGAATCGAATGGAATCGAATCGAATGAAAACCGAAAAAAGCATTCTACTTTAGGGAGCCTCACAATGTTTCGACAGCCACTTTGGTGTCTATACAACATGAATCAAAGTGTAACGGTTGTCAGCGTGGCTATTCCGTGAAAATAAGCCTGTTTGCAACTCTAGCGGTTGCACCGAGCACCAGCTGGAACGTGAGATTCAGATGAATCTAGATTACCGCCGTTGAGTTCTTTGCCTGGAAACCCGAGCAAAAAGAGAAACCCAACGTTTGAAAAAACGTTGGGTTTCTCGACATTCAGAAGCTCCCTGCTGCAGGGAGCTTTTTATTATATTCCCGATTAAATACCGGCCAACACTTGATACCATACGCCTTTCGGTGAATAGAGCTTCTCGCGAACTTCAGCCCATCCTCCCAAATAGCTGATATCAAACAAATCCTCAGGGGTCTTATAATTGCCTTTGACCTCTTCCATGACCTTGTCATTAACGGGTCGGAAGCCGTTGTCCGCGAAGATACGCTGCGCTTCCTCCGTGTACAAATAGGCGAGCAGCGCTTCAGCTGCTTTACGAGTGCCGTGCTTATCGACGTTCTTATCGACAATCGCAGCTGGATTCTCAATCAGAATGGTTGATTTCGGCACGACCACCTCATACGGAATGCCTTTCTTAATCCGAGCAAGCAGCTCATTCTCGTAAGTGATGATGACATCGCCTACCCCATATTCAAAGGCAGCCATCGATGCACGGCCGCTCTTATCCAGCGATTCTACATTATGATGAATCCGTTCCAGGAACGACTTGGCATAAGCCGGGTCTTTCTGTCCTGTCTTCGTTTCTGACTCCTTCAGTCCCGCACCGTACATCGCATTGATATCCCATTGCGCGCCGCCGGAGGTTTTCGGATTCGGGTATAGAATCTTCACGCCTTTACGGGTGAGATCCTCCCAATCATGAATGCCTTTGGGATTGCCCTCACGCGTGCCCATCACTGCGATAGAGCGTGTAATCATCCCGCCGTTGCCGACTTTCCGCCAGTCGCTTGTAATGAAGCCTGCCTTCTGAATCTTATCGATATCGCTTTCCATCGCAAGAGCCGCTATATCCGCTTCGAATCCGCCTGCAATTGCACGAGCTTGGGTACCGGATGCCTCATACGACTCCTGGAAGGTAATCGTCTGTCCGGTCTCTTCTTTCCAATGCTCCGCAAACTTCGGCAATAGGACATCGAATGCATCCTTTACTACGGAATAAGCTCCGATTACGAGCGTGAGATCACCTTGTGCTGCAGGAGGTTCAGCGCTATTCGTATTCGATGTCCCGCATGCTGTTGTGAAGAGAAGCGAGGACGTCATAAGCGCGGCCACTGCAATGCGCCAACCTTTTGTTAGGAATGATTTCATTGTGTACACAACGCTTTCTTCAGTTAAATATGCATCGGCATCGGATCTTCTTTCAGCTTGTTCTCCATAATCCAAGTGTCGTTGTCGTTAAACAGGTAGGCGCGGTGAATCATGACACTGATCTCTTCGCCCGGCTGCAGCACATCCTTCTCAAGCGAACGATACGTAATTAGTTTAATGTCGCCGACCTCAACCTCAACCATCCATTCGCTTCCGCGGAAATGCAGATGCTTCACTTTGCCGAGCACCGTTGCGGAAGGAAGACGGAATTCATGGCGCTTGCCGATCTCGATATATTCGGGACGAATGAGTGCTTTGGTACCCGGCCAGTTCTTGGCTTCTTCGAAGCCTTTAAGCATCTCCACTTTATCGACGATCGTGGACTCCCCAATGAAGCTGGCCACGAATTGGGTTTGCGGGCTTTTGTAGATATCCCAAGGCGTCCCCTTCTGTTCCAGGCGGCCTTTATTAATGATCATGATTTCGTCGGCTACTTCGATCGCTTCATCCTGATCATGCGTAACGAAAATCGACGTAATCCCAAGACGCTCAATCATTTCCTTCAGCCATGTCCGAAGCTCATGCCGAATCTTCGCATCAATCGCGGCAAAAGGCTCATCCAGCAGCAGCAGCTGCGGCTGTGGTGCAAGCGCCCTGGCAAAAGCCACACGCTGGCGTTGACCGCCGGAGAGCTGATGCGGATAGCGGTGCTCGAAGCCCTTCAGGCCGGTAAGCTCAAGCAGCGACATAACACGCTCGCGGATTGCATCCTTAGGCTCCTTCTTGACCTTCAAGCCGAAAGCGACATTATCATAAACCGTCATATGTTTGAATAGAGCATAGTTCTGAAATACGAACCCGATTCCGCGTTCCTGCGGCGGCAGGTCATTCACCCGTTTGCCATGAAACACGATATCTCCGGAGGTTGGTGTCTCCAGCCCCGCAAGCATGCGGAGAATCGACGTTTTGCCGCCGCCGCTTGGTCCGAGCAGACCGATTAATTGACCTTTGGCAATATCGAAGCTAACATCATTGACCGCTTGAAAATCACCGAACTGTTTATTTAAACCGCGCACCTCGATATGCATCGCTTAATGCACTTCCTTTCTCTTCTTCGCCCATTCCATAAGCAGCAGCAATCCCACAGAGAACGCAGCCAGCACAAGCGCCACGCTGCTCGCCGCGATAACATTGAAATTCTCGACATCCTGATAAACGAGCGTTGTCGCCGTTTGCGTCTTGTTCATGATATTGCCTGAGACAACCAGTACGGCACCAAATTCGCCGAGCGATCTTGCGACGGTCAATACAACCCCATAGATGACGCCCCAGCGAATCGACGGCCAGGTCACCTTCCAGAAGGTGTACCAGGAGTAAGCGCCAAGCGTCGATGCCGCTTCTTCCTGCTGAGAGCCGATTTCCTGCAGCACCGGCATGACTTCACGCACCATAAGCGGGAACGTCACGAAGAGTGTAGCAAGGATCATACCGGGCAATGCATAGACTACTTTGAAGCCGATATCTTCGAAGAATGTACCGATTACCGAGCTCGGACCGAGCATCAGAACGATCATCAATCCACCGATGACCGGCGAAACCGCAAACGGCAAATCAACGATACTGTTCATCAGCCCTTTGAGCCGCTTGCTAAGCCACGTGCCTCTAACGAGATAGAGGGCAAGCATGACGCCGAACAGCGTATTTAGGAGCGTTACTACGATGACGATCAAGCCGGTCATCATAAGCGCATGTAAGGATTGCTTGCGTGTCAGCGCTTCTGCGAAGCCGCTCCATCCATCTCCCCAGGAGCCGGTAAAAATCTTCACGAGCGGTGCAATGAGCAGTATCAGAAACACCAGATAGGTTAACGTAATCCATAGTTTTCTCATTTGCCGTGCCTCCTCGATTGGACGAAGTTAACCGCCCACAAAATGAGGAACGACAGTGTCAGCAGCATAACGGAAACGGCCGCAGCCCCCTGCACGTTATCGCTTTCAATTTCTCCGAAAATATAAACGGCTGCGATCAGCGTTTTTCCCGGAATGTTGCCTGCCACGAGTACGACAGCGCCGAATTCAGCGAGTGCTCTCGAGAAAGCCAGCATCGCTCCGCTAATAATACCCGGAAGCATGGAAGGGAATATCACTTGAAAGAAGGTTCTCGCCCTCGATGCGCCAAGCGTATACGAGGCTTCTTCTTCCGACTTGTCGAGCTCTTCGAGCAAGGGCTGAACGCCGCGAATGACGAAGGGAAACGTCACGAATACCATAGCTATTATGATAGCGGGTTCATGAAATACGATCTGAAATCCGAGCTTGTCGGCGATTCCGCCCGCGAAGCTGTTTGGACCCAAGAGCAGCAATATCATCAAGCCACCGACAGCCGTCGGCAGCGCAAATGGCAAATCTACTAAACTATTAAGTATTCTTCGCCCCGGAAACCGATAACGAATCAATACCCATCCAATCATGGTGCCAAGAAATACATTGATAAGTGCAGCTATTACGGAAAGTTTAACGGTAAGCAGCACGGCCTTCCAAGCCAACGGGTCCGTGATGCTGTCCCAGAAAGGCTGCAGGCCAAGCTCAAAGGATTGCGAGTAGATTCCAATAATCGGCAAAACAATCAGCAATACAAAATAAAGCATAATGGTGCTGCGGAAGCCAAAGCTCCACAAGCGGCTGCGCATGATGATATTCAAGCTGACTTACCCCCTGACACTTTCCTTGAGGAATCGTTGTAGTGGTTTAATCCCCATCAAACTACTTGGTATTAAATGTAGCAGACAGAGGCGAGTCTAGTCAATCCTAATTATTCTTCATCCAGCCCGGGGATTAAGTGAAGGAATAAGAAAGCTCCCCGGCACAGGTTGGTCCGGGGAGCTTCTTATTGCGTTATTCGCCTTCAATGTAGTACTTCTCTTCACCAAGAGAGAGTACGGCTTGTCCTTGCGTGACGTCGGTTATCCACGCGCTGAATCGCTCTGCGTCCGGCGCTTCCGGCAGACAGGTGATGACTACACGGTCGGTGAATTCGGTCCCGCCAACTCGCACATTACGGGCGTGGAATTCGTTTTCCAGCTTGCCATACCATGTATAATCGACATCGACAATTACCTCGCGATGCAGAATATACACAATGGGCTCGGCCGCTTCAATTGCCGCGACAGCACCGTCTGTATAGGCGCGAATAAGGCCGCCTGCACCGAGCATGATGCCTCCGAAATAACGAGTCACGACAATAACAACGTTCTTGAGGCCATGATGCTTGATCACTTCCAGAATCGGTTTGCCGGCAGTACCGCTTGGCTCCCCATCATCGGATTGCTTCTGGATCTCGTCGCGTTCACCGATCACGTATGCAGAGCAATTATGCGACGCGTTCCAGTGAAGCTTCTTCAGCTCCTCAATGTACGCGATCGCTTCTGCCTCTGAAGCGACCGGCTTTCCATAACCGATGAAACGCGATTTCTTAATGACAATCTCTTTGCTGGCCTGCTTACGCAGCGTTTTGTATCTGGGCTGCATGGCGATTAAAGCTACAGGCGAGCTTCCAGCTCAGCCTTCTCTTTCTCATAGCCCGGTTTGCCAAGCAAGGCAAACATGTTCTTCTTGTACGCTTCAACGCCCGGTTGGTCGAACGGATTGACGCCCAGCAGGTAGCCGCTGATGCCGCACGCGATTTCGAAGAAGTACACCAGGTAACCGAATGTATAAGGTTTCATGTCCGCAATGTTCACGACAAAGTTAGGTACTTGGCCGTCTGTATGTGCAAGAAGCGTGCCTTCGAAGGCTTTCTTGTTTACGAAATCCATCGTTTTGCCAGTCAGGAAGTTAAGCCCGTCCAGGTCTCCTGCATCATGACCGATCGTAATTTGTTCCGCTACGTTCTTCACTTGGATGACCGTTTCGAAGATGTTACGGTTACCCTCTTGAATGAATTGACCCATGGAATGCAGGTCCGTCGAGAAGTCTACGGCAGCCGGGAAAATCCCTTTGAAGTCTTTGCCTTCGCTCTCGCCGTACAACTGTTTCCACCACTCCGACACGAAGTGAAGCGCCGGCTCGTAATTCACGAGAATTTCCGTTGCTTTGCCTTTACGGTAGAGAGCGTTGCGCGCTGCTGCATATTGGTAAGCTTCGTTCTCGGCAAGCACGGGGCTGCTATAAGCTTGCTGTGCATCCGCTGCGCCTTTCATCATCTCATCGATATTGATGCCTGCAGCTGCAATCGGCAGCAAACCAACTGCTGTAAGGACAGAGTAACGTCCGCCTACATCATCCGGGATGATAAAGGACTCGTAGCCTTCTTCCGTTGCCAGCTTCTTCAGTGCACCCTTCTCGCGATCTGTTGTCGCATAGATACGTGTACGGGCTTCAGCTTTGCCATACTTTGCTTCCAATGCTTCGCGGAATACGCGGAAAGCAATTGCCGGCTCAGTCGTTGTACCTGACTTGGAGATCACGTTGATCGACCAGTCGCGGCCTTCCAGCAATTGAAGCAAATGCGTTACATATGTAGAGCTGATGTTGTTGCCTGCGAACAAGATTTGCGGCGTCTTGCGTTGTTCTTTCGGCTGCAGGTTATAGAAAGAGTGTGACAGCATTTCAATTGCTGCGCGAGCGCCTAGGTAAGAGCCGCCGATGCCGATAACGATCAGCACCTCGGAATCCGATCCGATCTTCGCAGCTGCTTTCTGAATGCGGGAAAACTCTTCTTTATCATAATTCGTCGGCAGGTCGATCCAGCCCAGATAGTCCGAGCCTGCGCCCGTACCTTCACGAAGCTGGTCATGTGCTGCGCGTACTTGCCCTGCCAGATTATCGATTTCATGCTGGCCGATGAACGACAATGCCTTGCTATAATCAAACTGAACTGCTTTACTCATTCGTAATAAACCTCCCACAAATTATCCTGTTTACAGCTAGGATAAGGATAATGGATTTGTTAGGTAAAAACAAGCGATCGAGGGGGCCAATACTTCTTCCCAGCTTTTTGTGATAAAATGAAACTACATAAAATCCGCTTTCAAGGAGATGAACATGCATGTTTAAAATTGCATTTATCGGCCTAGGCGTTATGGGTGAGCCCATGGTAGCCAATTTGCTCCGCAAAGGGTATTCCGTTACTGTATTTAACCGTACGCCGGGCAAAGCGGACAAGCTTCTCGCGCTTGGTGCGGATGAAGTTTCATCGCCGGCAGCAGCAGCGCGCGTATCGGATCTGATTATTACGATGATCAGCAACGATGACGCGATTCGTGAAGTCTACTACGGTGAGAACGGCCTGCTCGGAGCTATGATGCCGGGAACGATTGTCATCGACAGCAGTACGATATCTCCGGCTTTGGCACGCCAACTACATACAGATGTTTCTGCTAAATTCGGCGACTTCCTCGATGCCCCGGTTACAGGAAGCAAGCCTGCTGCAGAGAGCGGCTCCCTTGTCTTCATGGTTGGCGGCGATATCGAAGTCATCCACAAGGTACACGACGTCCTGAACGCGATGGGACGCAAAGTCATTCCGATGGGTCCGGGCGGAAGCGGTTCAACTGCGAAGCTGGCTCATAATACGATTGTCGGCATCAACGTTGCCGCCCTGCTTGAAGGGATGGCCATAGCCGCAAGCGGCGGCATCGACGCCAAGTCGTTCCTCGAACTGGTTCAATCCGGCGGAGCTGCCAGCAAAATGGCCGAGCTTAAAACGCCGAAGCTGCTGGAACGCGATTTCAGCGTGCAGTTCTCGCTCGCGCTCATGCTGAAGGATCTGCGCCTTGCTTCCTCGCTCTCTGATGAGCTGAAGACGCCAACGCCGATTCTGGAAACGGTAAAGAGCCTTTATCAAGTCGGTGACGCGATGGGTCTTGGAGAGTTGGATCTCTCCGCGCTCGCTCACGGCTATGAGCAGTGGATCAACAAACGAATTACGACGCACAACGATGTTGAAGATACCGTTGCTGCCACTTCGGAAGCACCGACGGGTGTTCAAGTATCCGATAACGGGCAGAACCGTCGCAGGGCCGAACGCCTTGCACTGAATGTACCGCTGAAGCTCTCCGTCTATCAATGGGCGCAAGAAGGTTCGTTCTCCGGTCAACTGATTGATGGGACGCTTTGCGATATTTCCGAAAGCGGACTTCAAATTTCGTCCAACTTCCCGCTGGAGTGCGATATGTTCGTCGTCATCCACTTCCCTCAGGATTCGGAGCTGCCTCCGGTAACCGGACGCATTATCCGCATTGAAACCAATGGCAGCCGCTTTCGTTACGGCTGTTTGCTGGCAGGGCTCGCTCCTTATCAGCGGTTGCAGTTGGAAGCTTATATTAACAAACAACGCATTACGGCTGACTAATCGACCGTTTAACGCAGAAAAAGCTGCCCCACTCTCCTTGGATAATGTCCAAAGCGAGCGGGGCAGCTTTTCGTTTACCTAAACTATTCTTGAATATAAGAGCAAATATAATCCGTAACCGTTGTCACTTGAAGCTTAAACTTTGCATGTGCCGGAACCGTAAACTCGCCTTCGCCGGAGATGCTGATCCATTCGGAATCGCCTGGCAGCAGCACTTTCAAATCCCCTGCCACGATTTCCATAATTTCCTTCACATCTGTACCGAATTCATACTCGCCTGGCATCATGATGCCGAGCGTTTTCTTCGTTCCATCTGCGAACAGTACTGTGCGGCTGGTTACTTTACCATCGAAGTATACATTAGCTTTCTTGACGATTGACACATTCTCGAACTGAGACATTCGGCATTAGCTCCTTTGTGGTATACGCTTAGAATGAGGATAGGAAAGCAGGGCTTCCTGCCGCGTTACAATAGCCGGCTTTCAGCCCCGCAGTTTATTAGCTACTACAGCAAACCTTTTACCTTGCTTACAACATTCTCAACCGTGAAGCCGTACTCTGCAATTACGCGATCGCCTTTTGCGGAAGCACCGAAGGTATTGATACCCAGTACCTCACCGCCGTCGCCTACGTAACGCTCCCAACCGAATGGTGAACCCATTTCGATGGCAAGACGGGCTTTAACACTTGGAAGAATAACGGATTCTTTATACGCCTTAGGCTGGCGCTCGAACAGATCGAAGCTTGGCATGCTGATGACACGAACTTGAATGCCTTCTGCTGCAAGAGCTTTCTGAGCTGCAACCGCAAGCTGTACTTCAGAACCGGTAGCGATCAGCTGAGCTTGAGGATTGCCGTCAGCCGCTTCGGAAACGACATAAGCGCCTTTCGCAATGCCTTCGCGAGCTAGCTCGTTCGTTCCTTCAAGAATCGGCAGGTTCTGACGAGTCAGAACGAGTGCTACCGGCTGATCCGCTTTGGAAATCGCATAAGCCCATGCTGCCGAAGTTTCGTTCGCATCCGCCGGACGCAATACAGTAAGCTGCGGAATGATACGCAGGGAAGCAATTTGCTCGATTGGCTCATGCGTAGGACCATCTTCACCAACTGCGATACTGTCATGCGTCAGTACATAGACAACCGGCAATTTCATCAGCGCGGACAGACGTACTGCCGGACGCAGGTAATCCGTGAATACGAAGAACGTAGCGCCGAATGCTTTAACGCCGCCATGCAAGCTCATACCGTTGATAGCTGCTGCCATCGCAAACTCACGTACGCCGAAGTATACGTTACGGCCTTCGTAGCTGCCTGGTTTAAATACAGGCAACCCTTTCAGGTGAGTCATTGTGGAGCTCTCCAGGTCAGCAGAGCCGCCGATTAGGTTTGGGACGTTCTTCGCAAGTCCGTTAAGCGCGTTACCGGAAGCTACACGAGTCGAAAGTGCTTTGTCCGCAGACGTGTATGCAGGCAGATCATTATCCCAGCCTTCAGGCAGGTTGCCGCTGATTGCGGTTTCGAATTGTGCTGCCAGCTCAGGGTTAGCTGCTTTATAAGTTGCATACAATGCATCCCACGCAGCATTGGCTTTCTCACCGTTTGCTTTCACTTCCGCGAAGTGTGCGGCAACTTCTGCCGGCACGTGGAAAGCTTCGTTCTCCCAGCCGTAGAATTGCTTCGTCAGAACAGTCTCGTCAGCGCCAAGCGGGCTGCCGTGTGTACCCAAATGACCGCCTTTGCCGCCTTTGTTCGGACTGCCGTAACCGATTGTCGTTTTCACTTCAATCAGTGTCGGTTTGCTTGTATCCGCTTGTGCAGCAGCTACTGCTTTAGCAAGTGCGTTCAGATCATTACCGTCTTCTACGCGAATGACTTGCCAGCCGTAAGCTTCGAAACGGCCTTGTACGTTCTCGGAGAACGACAGGTTCAGCTCGCCATCGAGCGAGATATCATTTGAATCGTATAGGACAACCAGTTTGCCAAGCTTCAGGTGAGCTGCGAGCGAAGCTGCTTCGCTTGCAACGCCTTCCATCAAGTCGCCGTCGCCGCAAATTGCGAATGTATAGTGGTCGATCACGTTCAGGTCTTGTTTATTGTAAGTTGCGCCAAGATGAGCTTCAGCCATCGCCATACCAACTGCCATTGCAATCCCTTGTCCAAGTGGACCGGTTGTTGCATCTACGCCGGCTGTGTGACCGAACTCGGGGTGACCCGGTGTCTTGGAGCCCCATTGACGGAAGTTTTGCAGTTCTTCGATTGGAAGACCATAGCCTGTCAGGTGCAGCAGGCTGTAAAGCAGCATGGAACCATGACCTGCGGAAAGTACGAAACGATCGCGGTTGATCCATGTTGGGTTGGACGGATTGTGGTTCATTGTTTTCGCAAACAATTGATACCCCATCGGAGCCGCTCCCATAGGCATGCCCGGGTGGCCGGAATTTGCTTTCTCAATCGAATCGATCGCTAGTGTGCGAATCGTGTCAATGGAAAGCTGGTCGATGGATTTCTGTGTTACTGTCATTACGTAAACTCCTCCTAAATCCGAATAGGCTTGCATCGAAGTGAAACGGCAATCGCGATCCTTGGAAGGCGCGGTGCGTTTCAATGTCATACTCTCTCTTTAATTACTCTGGCGGTGTACCCGCACTGGCTTTGAAATATTGTACCATTACCACTGCGCCTTTTCCATCCTTAATGCGTTAGTGCGCTAAAAATCGACATGAAAATGGCGCGTTCACACGGAGAATTCCGCGAAAACGCGCCATTGTTGTCAGCAGGTTGCTGACGTTTGCTTCAATTAATTGAATACGACCGTCTTGTTCTTGTGCACAAGAATCCGGTCTTCGACATGCCACTTAACCGCACGCGCAAGTACAACACGTTCAATCGTACGTCCGATGCGTTTCAGGTTGTCCACTTCATCACGGTGGCTGACGCGCTGAACATCCTGCTCGATGATCGGTCCGCCGTCGAGCTCTTCCGTTACGTAATGCGCTGTAGCTCCGATGATTTTGACGCCTCGCGTATACGCTTGAGCATAAGGTTTGCCACCTACAAAGGCAGGCAAGAAGGAATGATGAATGTTAATAATCCGATTCGGGAACTGCTCGATGAATTTAGGCGAAATAATTTGCATATAACGTGCCAGTACAATCAGATCTGCTTTATCGGACACAAGCTCCAGCTGCTTCTTCTCCGCTTCGGCTTTCGTGTCAGCCGTAACCGGAATGTGGTGGAACGGGATACCAAATGATTCTACGAGTGCTTTCATATCCGGGTGATTACTGATTACCATTGCAATATCCGCTTCCAGATCACCTGCTTGCCACTGCCAGAGCAGCTCCAGCAAGCAGTGATCTTCTTTGGAAACGAAGATAGCCAGACGTTTCTTGCGGCTCGCGCGGAACGTATGCCATTTCATCTCGAAACGATCTGCCACTCGGGCAAAATCCTCCTGGAGGACCGGCAGCTCGGCGTCCAGGTCACTGAGATCAAATTCAAAACGGATAAAGAACATGCCGCCGCCGGGATCCATGGAATACTGGTCGGACTGCACGATATTCGCGCCATGCTCGTACAAGAAGTGCGAGACAGCCGCTACAATTCCGGGCCGATCCGGGCAAGAGATGAGCATTGTCGCACGTTTGCGCTTATCCGGGCGCTGCGAGGACGGTCCGGGCTGATAGATGTTTTGCATAATAGACAAGTCTTCCTTCCGTCAACAAGTAGAGTAGCTATAGGTCAGCTTATGCGTTCACAAGCAGCGTTTTGCCCGCGAACCAAGCCGTAATCCGCTGATTAATGGCTTCTTCCGAGAGCTCTGGCAAAATGCGATGCTCGGCTACAAGATCATACAAACGATCCATCGGCTCGCGCGGATCGGCTTTCTTTGCTTTTGCGTCATTCTTAAGTACATCCCAAACGGACAGTACATAGCCGCGGTGGTTGATGTCCTGTTTATTGAAGAAATGGTGCAGACGCTCCACATCCTCCAAGAACTCACTGCCGAAACGCGTATGTGCATCGCCGCGAAGCAAAGCGATTTCCGCTTCGTACATCGGACGCTGCGTTTTGTCCTCTTGGCCAATCCATGGTGTCTCAAGGATAAATGGACGTCCTTTGAGTCCTTCATGATGAACGATATTGCGAATCGCATCATGCCCAATCCAGCCGGCACCGATCGGTGCATGACGGTCTTTACCCGCTCCGCGCGGATTTTTACTGTCATTGACATGGACAACGGCGACACGGTTAAGGCCAACAATGCGATCAAACTCTGTCAGTACACCATCAATATCATCGACGATGTCGTAACCTGCATCATGCATATGACAGGTATCCATACAAACGGTCAGACGTTCGTTTGCAGCTACTTTGTCAATAATGGATGCAAGCTCATCGAAGCTGCGGCCGATTTCAGTGCCTTTACCTGCCATAGTTTCAAGGGCAATATTCACGTTTGTTTCTTTCGTGCCATTGAGTACTTCATTCAAGCCTTCTGCAATGCGAGCAATCCCGTACTCCGCATCCTTGTCGGTGAAAGCACCCGGATGAAGCACGATATTGCGTACGCCGATCGCGTCTGTACGGCGAATTTCTTCCTGAAGGAAGCGGACAGCCAGTTCAAACGTATCGTCTTTGTAAGAGCCGAGGTTTACGATGTATGGGGCATGAACGACGATCTCGTCAATTCCCGCCTTGCCCATTGCGTCTCTGCCATCTGGAATATATAAATCTTCAATCGGTTTACGCCGTGTATTCTGTGGTGCACCGGTGTAAATCATGAATGTACTTGATCCGTAGGATACGGCTTCGTTCGCTGCGGTCAGCAGCCCTTTATCGGAAAATGAAACGTGGGATCCGATTTTTAACATGGACTCATTCGCTCCTTTCGTTACAAGGCGGGACTACTAGGTGTCCTGTTCCTCGCAAACGCTTGTCCTTCCTATTTTACAAGGAATACTCCAATAAATCTAGGTGTGTGACCGTAAGGAAAGTTTGGATGCTATCGTATCGTGCCGGAAATGCCTTGTCGGTTGCGGGAGATAGACGTCATCGCTTATAATGGAAACAATTTGTTACGCATAATTCGTATATCTGAGTTGGCTCGAGGTGAATAAGTCGAATGGCACCGAATTGGTTTATGTATTTTATTATGTTTTGGGCAATTGTGATGATTGGCTTTATGTCGATCGGCGGCTATTTTATGTTCCGTAAATTCCTTAAGGTGCTCCCGATGCGAGATGGCAAATCAAAGCTTGATTGGCAGAACTATTGGGTGGAACGAAGCCGCGGCATGTGGCCTGAGGATTCCAAGAGTTTTCTGGATCAGCTCGTCTCTCCTGTACCAAGTGCGTTTCGGGACATTGCCAAACATTCCATTGCAGCCAAAATCGCTCAAGTAGCCGTTGAAGGCGGCGCATCGGAAGTGTCGCGCAATCACTGTATTGAAGGTTATATTCGGGCAACGCCTAAGCGGGATTACCGCAGCTTGGTTTCGTTTCTGGAGAAGGAACAGATCGACTACTCCGCCTATACACATTTACTTAACAAATAAGCCGCCCGCTTGGGCGGCTTTTGCAGTATTATTGAAGCAATTGGATGCTCTGAATGAGGTTTAAGGAGGTCTCTGTATGAAGGTAGCAGTTACCGGAGGAACGGGATATGTAGGAGCTATGCTTGTCGATGCACTGCTGCAGCGAGGAGATGAAGTATGGATTATCTCTAGGTCTGAGAAACAGATGAGCCCGAATCCGAAGCTGCATACGATCACTTGGTCCAAGCTGGCCGAGTCTCCGGTTAAGCTGGAAGGGATCGACGCAATCGTCAATTTAGCAGGAGAATCCATCAGTCGCCGCTGGACGAAAGAAGGCAAATCCGCAATATTGCATTCGAGACTAAATGCAGCGCGTGCGATCGGCAAAGTCGTAGAAGCCCTTCAGCGTAAACCGTCCGTCGTTATAAATGCATCGGGCATCTCTATCTACGGGACGGATGGAAGTAAAGTCAGCGATGAGTGGGGCCCAGCTCACATTACTGATTTCCTCGCTTCTGTCGTTGAGAAGTGGGAAGCTGCTGCAGATCGCATTGAGGTTCAACGGCTTGTAAAGCTGCGAATCGGACTAGTGCTTGGGATGAAAGGCGGTGCCTTCCCGAAGATGCTGCTGCCCTATCGATTAATGGCAGGCGGAAGAATGGGAAGCGGCAAACAGTGGATCCCCTGGATTCACGAAGACGATATGATTCGACTGATTCTATTCTGCCTCGATGATCCGGAAATACATGGACCCGTCAATGCATGTGCACCAGAGCCGGTAACGAACAATGAGTTTGGAAGAGCAATCGGCAAGGCCATGAGAAGACCGCACTGGTTTCCGGTGCCGGCATTCGTACTCAAAGCCGTTCTCGGCGAGCTTTCCTTCCTGCTGCTCGAAGGTTCAAGAGCGATCCCACGGAAGTCTATGGAGCTGGGGTTCGAGTTCCGCTACGATACCGTTCAAGATGCGCTGCGTCAGTTATTAGCCCGGAAGTAACAGCTTCCTTGACTGGTCGGCCTTACACTTCACTTCAATCACTTCCGAAGAACCTTACCATACGGGAAGTCCTTCAGCCTACTTGTTGTGAGGGACTGGAGGGCAATCCTGATCGGAATTTATAGAGTGGCCCTCTATCACCAGCCAGCTGTATCGAATCGTTATCATTTAGCGGATAGGCTTTGTAGGGAATCATTGTAACTCCGTTAAGGGTACTTCCGTTTCGAGAGCCCATATCTTTCACTGACCAGTTGCCTTGCTTCACACTTAATTCCAGATGGGCTCTGGAAATCCCGGAAGACAAATCCACGTGATCCACTCCCTCATTTGCTCGTCCGATTACAAACTGGTTCTGTCCCAGTCTGACTACCACCGCTGACTCTCCTTCTACCTTGCGTTCGAGACACGGAGCACTAATAACAGCTCCGCTTTGCGCCTCTGCATTCTGTCTAAGTAACACTGTTGCATCGTTAGGCGATGCTTCCAGAGATGCTGTCTTTCCGCTGAGTGATAGAGGTGTGAATGGAATCGCGTTTGACTGAACGGCAGGTGGAACATCTTCCTCTGTGAATTCTTCTCGGTATGACTTCAACTGCCTTTGAACGTGGATAGGCATGGAATTAGGCACGAATCCATCTTCGACAGGCCATGCCTGCCTCTCATTCCAACCATTGCCCTCATCTTCCTCACTCGAGCCAGAACTCATCCTTCGATTCACAATTAGTCCTCCCGCGGCTGTCATGAGCGTCAAACCAGAGCAAATCAGCAGACTGCTTTGAGATGGAGAGGGCAAATAGAGAAAGCGCCAAATGACGGCGGCAATAATTAGTCCTCCTGCTCCTAACATCCAGCCCGACTTCATTAAGGAAGCTGGTCGCTCTTGGACCGGCAGCTCCGTTAGCGGAAGCTCAAATCCAATATCCCCCTGAATGCGCTCGCTTCCCTCATCCCTTCGAACTACACTTGGAGCTCTCGGCGGCACAGACTCATTCTTCCATACGAACGAAGATTGAGTAGATGAAGGGACAGCCACATTATCTACCGGCCTTATAGCATGATCCGGCTCTCCGAACGACTCGTTTGTTGACTCTCTGTATTCACTTCCAAGAAGGGCGAGCAGGGTCCGCCTGAGCTGCCCCCAAGCAGTATACTCCCCTCTTAAATGCTGGAAAATTTGCTGCAAGCCCGCTCCATCAGGCTGGGCGATATAACCAACCCAGCGAATAGCCATAGCAAGCACCGCCTCACTTGCCGAGGATACAATGCTTGTATCTCGAAGCGGCACGTACACAAGCTCGGCTTCCTCCCAATGATCACCGATATAGATGTATTGCTCATGAAGCATAAAGCCTTCTTCTCGCAGCATGTATTGTTTACAATCATCCAGTGCTTCCACGATAGCGAGCAGCAGGGCATAGAATTGAACCATCGTCAACTGCTGAGTTTGCATGCGATGAAGTAAGATTCGTTTGCCGTTAATGCGATACCGCAAAGTTATCTTCCCGTCGATATCGACCCATTCCACGGGCAGCAATTTCGGAATACGCTGGCTTTGGAGCATCTTCATTTCGATTGGATCAAACTGCTCCCTCGAGATGCCGGATTCCAAATCAACGATCATTTCAAGTCCACGCTTCATCGTGAAATCGACTCTTAATTCTTTAAACACCATCAACGTCGCTCTCCTTCCTATCCACTGAACGGCCATTCACGCATGAAGCAGCAGGTCGTAATCGCCCCTGGCACCACTGCGATCATGAACGGGAATCGCAACCCATTCTTCTTCAGCGTCATGAAGCCATCTGTATGCAGATTTCGAGGTAAGGCAAACAGTGAAACTGCAAATGCCACAATTCGCTTTGCAAAGGTTTGATTCATGACCAGGAGCACGATTCCAAACAGCCCCCCAAACAAAATGGAATACATAAGAACTTCCAAGCACGTAGCTGCCCCAACAAGCGCACCAAGTGCTCCGAACAACTTCACATCCCCCGCCCCTATTCCCTTCAGCATATACAAGGCAATCAGAGGCAGCACTCCCGCCAGTATACCGATTAACGAGAAAATCACACCGCTCAAACCATCGCTGCTCAAATGATAAATGAGTCCGGCGGCGAAGAAGGTTAGCGTCAGCTTGTTCGGAATGCGCATCGCTCGCACATCACAGATAAAAGCAATTCCAAGCAGCAGCGCTGCTAAAACGAGCTCGATTTGAGCCATCATCCGAAACCTCCTTCCAAGCTACAGAGCAGCTCTCTTCTCCACTACAAAATGTCTGGCAGCACGCGATGAACCTTCACTTGCCGAAACAATAAGCTCCCATACGCCGGGAGTGGTGTTACCCGATATCAGCCATGTCCACTCCGCAAACCCTTCGTTGTCTGTGTAAGTATCGCCGAGATGCTTTGCCACACTGTGCCCACTCTTATAAATCACCTGAATGGACAGCTTTCTACCCGGACTTGTCTGAACGACAACACGTGCCCGTCTTCCCGGATTAGCCGGTGACGGCTCGAGAAGTACAATTTGAATAGGCGCTTCATCTAATTGTGCCAACTCTTGATCCTGAGGTGCCGGAATGGAATCGCGCACCCAGACACGTTCTTCAGCACGCTCCCTCAATACAATCGACTTCTTCGTAAACGGAAATCCCAGCTGGAACTCATACTCCGCCTCGATGAGAAGGGAAACATCTGACTTATTCTTCAAATCAGGAAGCGAAAGCTTGCTCAGACGCAGCCTCTTAGGATCGAGCACGGACTTATCGGCTTCTTGGCGAAGCAGCGGTTCAATAATGCCCCTGCCGGCTTCAGTTGCTGCTGCATCCACTACCGGCTTCCAATTCCCCTGCAATGCCGATGAAAGGAGAAGCCCTGCCGGAGCCGGAAGCCACTCTTCCAGCTTCTCAGCAATGAAATCCACTCCCGGTAATTGTTGCAATAGCGGTGGTAAAGCAGCTTCTGTTCGTGTTCCCGCTTCCGTATCTGCCTGAGGCTCCGTCACCGAATTAGCTGCCGATTCCGGTTCATGGATCTCTCCCACGGATGCACTCAGCTTCTGAAGAGCTAGATCAACAGGATGGATATTAGCCGCAGCCTGCCTTACCGTTTGGGATACTGAGCTATGAAGCGCCATCTGCACCGTATTAAGCCGGATCAAGCAAATAAAGAAAATAACGACCATTAGCACAATCGGAAGCAATAAAGCCGCTTCTAAAGTAATGCTTCCGGTTTCGCTGCTCCGTTTACCCGTACGACCAGCCAATGGTATGCGTCGCTTCATATCGATTGCCCTTAACCTTTCCGCTCAGAATACCTGCGCCAGTAAAGCTCCTCATGAGCCCGGGCAGAAACCACAGCTTCACGGAGGAGGTCAATTCCCCCGTCAAGCCTGTGGAGACATATGATAAGGAAACGCCGCCCAGATTACGCTCAATGACAGCGATAATGCGCGCTGTCTTGGCTTCGCTGCTGCCATGCAACAGCAGAAAAACCCTTAGATAATCCAAATAACTTAATTCCACGGGCGTATACTTGGAAAGCTCCACTTTCCCTTCCTGCGCAATCGTAATCATATCGGCCAGCGATTTCTCTAATCCGTACAGTACCGCAGCGGAGAGTACCAATAATGGATGTCCCAATCCTTTGCATGCAATAAACCCTTCCATCGTTCGAATCGCCAGCCTTGCTGCGAACAATTCACCGTAAGCGGCGGCCACATTAGCAGCGGGCTCCTGAAAACCATACATAATATATTCGACCTCTTGATTCTCGAGAGCCAGTCCCGAAGAGAAGCCTTCTGTGGTCGATCGACCGCTTGCCGGAGAAGCAGAGAACAGCTTAGGATCGAACGAATGAAACCGATGAACGATATATTCATTCACATAGAGCGGATCTCTGATCCCTTCAAGAACATCCGCCATCCCGCTGAAGATCCTTCCCATGGAAGTCATCGATACCCTTGCCTTCTCACCGGCATCGACATCAGCGTCCTCACCGCCATTCAGGTCATCATCTATTAGCGGCGACGTTGCAGCTTCATTGAATTTCAGATTCGCTTCCATTCGCTGCTTCACTTCACGAAATGCCTCTTGGTGGTCCTCCTGATTCGGGGCAGAGATCATCGATTGAAGCTGCTGTTTCACTTGAACCCATTTGGTCTCAGCTGCCGCTTCATTAGACTTTCGTTCTTGATCGCTGGACTGCCGGCTCTCCATCTCCTTCTGCCTGCTATGGATGACGGTGCCCGGTTGAATGTAGCGATCCCCATAGCTGCCATAAGCACCTTCAAGCTGCTGCAAGGATTCACGTAATATTTCGGACCTGCCGATACCCCCAATTGCAGTTAGGACCGCCTGACGAAACAAAGCAGCCCTTGCAGCTACTTGCTGAATATCGACTGTTTGCTGGCTTAGTTCTTGTTCATAAGTTTCAAACCAAGCTTGATCCAGCACGAGCCCTTCTGCAGCATCACGTGATTCACGAAGAGGTGACAGCTCACCAGCTTGCATTGAACCGGATTGCCCTCCGGTAAGCTGCTGCTGATTCATCCGGTCATAACCGTCGCCCGTTCCTTCTTCTCTCATCCGCTTGACCGCATCTTCCATGGCCTTATTCAAGCCCTTTGCTTCTTGGAGCAAAATAACGGCCTTTCGCTCCGATTCGCGATGAAGAATGGCCGCATCATCCAGCACTGCCATGATTGAATCAGCTTCGTTACTCGCATAGTTCCGATAGAAATTAATGGCATCAATGCGTAGTGGGGGCAACTCCTCCATTGTGCGTATCGTATCTTCTCTGATCCACTGCTCATAGGAACCGTAGAGGCTGACTATTTCTCGAGCCGAACCTGTCATTCGTGACCCTATTGCATTCTTGACGCTGGCAGCGGCTTGTTTCTGAATCGTAATCACTTCCTGCAGCCGCTTCTCTCGTTCATCGTAAAGCTGACGAAGCCGCTCCAGCAATTCCACTGACATGGAGGCTTCCTTCATAGCAGAGGCCATCGGGGCGAACTTGGAGGCTACCTCCAATGTAAAATCAATCGGCGCTTTGTATTTCATGTCCTCCAGCACCTGCCTGCTAAAGACCTGATGAAGGCCTAATACCTCATAGCTGTCCACATGCGATGCTTCCGTCTTCCCGTCGAGGAGTCTGAATCCGCCCTCATCCGAGGTCCAGTTGTGCGACACGGCTTGCGCGAACAACTCCCCACGATCTGAACCGCCTGTACCGAACAGACCATATTGCTCATATAACGCCCCGTCATAAGCAGATAAAGCGGATCGGATGCCGGATTGCGCAGCAAGCCTGCTCTGTTTCTCAAAAGCCGCAATTCGCGCTAAATCGATGAGCAGCGCTGTGAACAGCAGCATGGCTGCAGTCGAAACGATCAAGTAAATCGAAACAGCACCGTCACTGCTCCTCCAGAAGAACGACTGGATAGGGGCAACATGCCGACTATTATCATTCAATCGGTGCATTTGTTCTGCCTCCTACTGCTCCTGATCCTGAAGAGATTGCCGGTTATGCAGCACTTCACGGGCTTGTGCCTTGCCTTGCTCGGACTGACCGGCAAATCTTCCTGCATAATACCGTACGAGATCCACATTTCTGATGAGCTCGACAGGGTCGACTATGACAGCATCCGTTATAGCCATCGGCTCCGAGTGGCCAAGTATCGTTTCCAGAGGAGGGATCGATAATGGCTGGCGGAGCTTCACGTCAATTCTTTTCACCCATACCCCGTCATACGTCATCACCCCTTCGAGCGGCTCCCGAACTCTGACTGCTCCAATTGCCATCTTCTTAAGGGGGAGGGATTCAGAGGGAACACTGGACGTATCCGAATTATTGGCAGAGGTGTCGCCAATCGGAACACTCAAGCTGTTCTGATTGCCGCCAGCTGATCCGAATAACGTTTGCAGTGCCCCATTATCTGACAACCGCCAATATAATCCGTCGTACTTCCCGGTCACGCCTATTCCACTGACAGCAGCTCTGGCACTGTTATCCCAGCGGAAAGCAGTTCTCTCTGCCGTTTGTGATGCAACTGAATACAAGACAACCTTCTGGTAGGTATACATACTAAGCATGAGCAGCGTAATGAGGGCTACGAAAATCATAGGAAACACCATACTTGCTTCAAGCGTAAAGCTTCCTTCCTCCTTCAATGCCAGCGCACGCCACCTCGCCAAACTAATTGAAGATTTCGTTCGCTTTATCATCCGCATCGCCCATCAATTTCTCCATTAATGCAATAATCCAATCCTTGAAAAGCAGTGCTAATATAATGACTACAGCAATGATAAGTACGATCTCCAGCGTACCAAGGCCCTCCTCATCCTTCCAAAATGCATGCAGTGCGTTGTTCATGTTCTTCATATCAATCCACTCCTCTATTAGTAGTAGTTAACCGCGCATCATTAAGATCGCAGGTGATGCAACAAGCACCATAAGCACCATAAAGATACCGACAAGCGGGAAAACAAGCTTCGAGGAAGCTTCTTCACCTCTTGCACGAGCTACAGATTTACGTTTCTCCCATAAGGAATAAGAGAGCTCCTTCAAAGAAAGGACAAGCTGATCGCCGCCTCGGCGATAATTCAGCAGTAATGTTGTCGTAAACAGCGACACCTCCTGCACGCCGCAGCGCCGGCTCAGCGTCTCCATCGCCGCCGCAAAGGATTCGCCATTACGCACGGCTTCATTCACTTTGCGAAGCTCGATGAACAGCGGAGTTCCGCCTTTCTCATCCTTTCGTTCACCGGCTCGCACTAATGCGCGCTGCAGCGTCTCTCCCGCTCCAAGCAACAACATCAGCTTGCTGATCACCTCAGGCAGCAGCAGTAAAATATCCTGCTTGCGGCGCTCCACTTTAGTGGCGGTATCCCGCCATTTCGCTGCGGGCAGAAGGATACCAAGCAGCATGCCTATATACAGCAGCGTCTGCTCCTTGCTGAGTACACTAAGCCACGCTCCCGCACATGCTGCCGCGTATCCTGTACCGATGGACATAGCGACAAAGCCGTCTGTTGCATCTACCGTCCAGCTCCGCCCGTTAAGAATAAACAGCCTCCCGTGCAAGCTCGCAAGCAAGGGCTGAATGCGGTTTAACAATCCGCTCTGCTCCAGCAAATAACGAAAAGGGGATGTCACTAATCGTTCTGCCGTGCTCATCTGGTTTCTCTTGTCATGCCGCCTGCATTGCAGCAAAGCCCAACTCCATAAAGCAGTAAGTAAAGACCCCATAATAATGGACAACAGCAAGCTGCAACCCCCTTCGACAATTACATGCGGATATTCATAATTCTCGTCATCAGCATAAAACAAAGTCCGAGAAGAAGAAGCGCCGCTGTCAGTATGACGTAGCCAATCCCGCTGTATAAAGGTGCCATATAGTCCGGCGCTGTCAGGCTGAGGAAGGCTAGGAAAACAAACGGAACCCCCATCATAATTCGCGATTCCAACCGCTTCTGCGCTACCATGACGGCGATTTCCTGCTGCACATCCAGCTTCTCGCCAATCATCTGTGAGGTTCGTCTGATCACTTCAACCAAATCACCTCCGGATCGTTTACAGGTTGTAAAGACGTCGGTGAACTGTGAAATATCATCGATCTGGGCACGTTGGCTCAAATCGATCAGCCCCTGTTCAAGCGTTTCCCCGTAACCCAATCTCGCTGATAAAATCTCAAATTCGATTAGAATCTCAGTCAGCGGATTCGGGTAGAGCAGTCTGAGATCCTCAAGCGCGGTAACGAAGGCATTCTCTACAGAGCGCCCTGCGGCAAGTGAAGATGCGATTGAATAGAGCGCCTCTCTAAATTGAACTGCCAGACGTATTCGCCGCTGCTCCAGCAAGGATCGCCTGTGGATACGAGGAGTGATGATGCCAGCTAATGACAGCACAAGCGCAGCAACAACAGAACGATAAAACAAGAACGCGGCAGCAAAGACCAGAAGCCCTCCGACAACCGCCGCTGCCTTGAATTGCCGACCGGATAAACGATACTCCCCGTAACAAGGAAGCTCCTCTGCGCCTGCTCCTACTGCAGATGCCGCACTCGTCCATCCAAGCCAAAGCATCCAGTCGGCATGAGTACTCTTCATACTCTTCAAGCACCTTCACCTTCCGAGAATTCAGCTTCAGCCATACCCGCCATCTGCAGCTTCCACGTCCGGTGCAACTTCATATTCTCGCAGCGCCGTAGTAAGCCGGACACACGACCTTCACGTTCACCATCCTCTTGGAACCGGTAGAGGGTTTGCAGTACTACCTCACCATCCTGAATTCCGATGACCTCGGATATTTCGATGACTCGCCTCGAACGATCGCGTAAGCGGGATACATGCACGATAATATCGATTGCCGAACTAATTTGCTGCCTGATGACGGCGATCGGCAAATCCGCACCGCTCAGCACCATCGTTTCCAATCGGGCAATCATATCCCGAGCGCTGTTACTATGTCCGGTGGATAAGCTTCCATCATGTCCGGTATTCATTGCAGCCAGCATATCGATTGCTTCGCCGCCCCGTACCTCGCCTACAACGATCCGATTCGGCCTCATTCGCAGCGAAGCTCGAATCAGCTCTCGCATGGAAATAGCCCCTTTCCCTTCGGTGTTCGCGTTACGCGTCTCCAGCGATACTAAATTGGGGACCGTACGAATTTGCAGCTCGGCTGCATCTTCAATGGTTACAATCCGCTCGTCCTCCGGAATGAACTGAGTAAGAGCATTAAGGAAGGTTGTTTTGCCCGAGCCTGTCCCGCCGCTAATGAAGATATTGTATTTGGCCTTCACAAGCTTACTAAGCATGGAGGCGGCCTCAGAAGTGAGCGCCTCACACGCGATCAGATCATCCATCAGCAGCGGACGCTCAGGAAACTTCCGGATCGTCATCGTCGGTCCTTTCAGAGCAACCGGCGGCAATACGATATGCACCCTCGAACCGTCCTTCAGCCTGGCATCCACAATCGGCGTGGATTCATTCACTACGCGGTTAACACCCGCAACTACAGATTGAATCAAATCCTCCAGCCGTTCCTTACTTTCAAAAGCCATCGGAAGCCTCGACAATTGTCCCGCGCGTTCCACGAACATCTCCTTATGGGAGTTGATCATAATCTCCGAAATGGCCGGATCATCCATAAGCGGCTGTATAAAATCCAAGCCTCGGAAAGAATGAAACAATCTTCGAACCAGCTGGATCTTCTCACCTGCCGTAATGGGATGATCCAAGCACCACCGAAAAACCTCCCGTTCAATGCGCGAGCTGAAATCCTCATCCGACATGGCGCTCCCCAGCTCAAGCTGGTTGCGAATTCGCTCCTTGAGCAGCTGGATTGTTTCTTCTTTCAAAGGCGACACTGTCATCACCTCCCGGCTTCAGCTCGCCAAGCTTGCCAAGCAGCGTTTCAAGCGCTCCGCGATACTGAGGAGCATCGAACCACCCAGCCCCGCCTTGCTGACCGATAGCAGTCCATTCTTTCACGAAAGGAACAGTAGCTGTAATCGACAGTGAAGCCATCTTACCGCTATGCCATTCCGCTTCAGGCCTGCCAATTGGTTTAAGCTGAATAAATTGAAATTTCGGTTTCGACTCCGCAAAGGAAGAACCATTCTTCTGCTCGCCATATTGCATGGCTAACTCAGTCTTACGCAAGCTGCTCGGGTCGTTATTCAAGAGCCAAAGCACATGGCGGCTTGCTTGAAACACCCCGAAGTGTAAGGCATCCAATCGGCTGTCCAAATCAACCACAATCTTGTCGTATTCCCCGGTTCCCTTGATGGCACCCAGCAGCCTCTTCACATGCTCAGCCGTAAGGGACAGTCGTTCCTCCGCATTCTCGCAAGGCACGATAAAATCTATGCCGAGCCACGGATGCCGCTTGCGCAGCGCAATAATTTGGGCAACCGCTTTATCCGGGGCTGCTTGCAGCGTGTACAACAAATTCGAGAAATCTTCTCGACCATCCCTGCTGTCCCAGAGCGGTGCAGCATTCCACTGTTCCAAATTCAAATAAAAGACCCGAGCACCGCAGGCGGCTGCCTGCCTCGCAAGCTGAAGCGCAAGCGTGGTCTTACCGATTCCACCGGCAGGGGAATACACCGAGATGATGCTAGCCCCAGCTTCAGACTCAGCGCCGGATTCGGCATTCCCCTCACCCATCAGCTTTACCGTGCGCTGCTCAGAAGAGGCATATAGAGCCGCGAACGACTGCAGCAGCTGCGGCAATGGCTGATACTGCAGCACTTGGTGCTTATGCCCTGAAAGTCCAACCTGCCCTACAAGAGCTGCGGCTAACACGCTCTCAGCCAACTCTCCCAGCTCATCCAATAAGCTTGGTTCTGCGACGAGCAGGTCAACGGCATATCCTCCGCGCATATAGCTGCGAAGTGCTGCCGGATTCGTGAAGGCCGTTAACTGCCAGCCCGTTCCAAAGGAGCTCTGACGCATGTAGTCGCCAAGTCGTTCGATATAACTCGATTCTTGTACAGCAACAATAAGGTTTCGTTTGCTCATACGGATCAATTCCACACTCCTCTTGGCATCCTGAAAAAGAAGAAAAGGACGCAAAAAAGCACCATAACAACGCAGATCATCTGCGCGTTACGGTGCTTCCGTAGCGTCCTTGTACAATTGACCATAATTTACCACATTATTCACATTGGAGTCAACCCACATTTAGGCACAATTCAAAGTTCGACTTCCTAATTTTGTAGTTGCTTATCTTTTGTATGTGTACTATACTAAAGTAAGTTAATTTGTATCTGGTTAGTTACTTATTTTTACATTCATTCCATTTGGAGAGGGAGACACCTAAAATGAACCAAAACAATACTGTAGCAGCACCATCCGCCGAGCAAGTCATGCGTGAGCGTCATTCCGTACGTCAATACAAAAGAGACGTAGTTATTCCTGAAACAACATTGAACGAAATTCTTGAACTGGCAGCAACTGCACCATCTTCTTGGAACCTTCAGCAATGGCGTTTCCTCGTTATCCAAGACCAAGCACAGAAAGATCTTGTTCGTCCGATCGCTTACGGTCAACAACAAGTATCCGACGCTTCCGCCGTTATCGTTATTCTTGGCGACTTGCAAGCGCAAATTACCGGCCGCGAAATCTTTGACGGCATGCTCGCAGCAGGCCATGTGACGCAAGAAATCCGTGACAATATGGTTAGTCAAATCGAAGGCGCTTATTCGTTCGAGCAAGTTGCACGCGACGAAGCTAACAAGAATGCTGGTCTTGGCGCTATGCAGCTAATGCTCGCAGCTAAATCGAAAGGTTATGACACGGTTGCAATGGGCGGCTTTGACAAAGCGAAGCTCGTTGAAGCTTTGAACATCCCGGCACGTTACATCCCGGTTATGATGATTGCAATTGGTGAGGCAGCTGCACCGGGTCGTCCGACTCCTCGTTTGCCGCTTAGCAAATTGGTTATCAACGAATCGTTCTAATTCATCCCCACACACAAAACAAGCACACAATAACGAAAGCCCTCCGTTCTCTCTAAACGAGATACGTGAGGGCTTTCTTGTAATTGCACTACCTGTGTCGTTAATGAATGGAATGCTCATCTCGTGCCACAGCCGTTCTTCCAAATAATGGATCCAGAGGCTGCGCAGCATGCTCGCGATCAAAGAACAGCCCGATTTCACGCGCGGCACTTGCGTCAGAATCCGATCCATGCACAATATTACCCGAAATATCCATTCCGAAGTCGCCCCGAATCGTCCCCGGCCCAGCTTCCACCGGATTCGTCTTGCCGATGATTGCACGCGCATTCTCAACCGCATGAGGCCCTTGCCAGATCATGGCGCACACCGGTCCGGACGTCAAATAATCGACCAATTCACCGAAGAATGGCTTTGACTTCAGCTCTCCGTAATGCGTTTCAGCAAGCTCCCGGTCAATTGTGCGAAGCGATATCGCGGCCAGCTCGAAGCCTTTTTGCTCAAAGCGTGTAATAATAGGGCCGATCAGCCCCCTCTTCACTCCATCCGGCTTTACCATCACAAACGTCTGCTCTACTTGCATACTCCTCGAACTCCTTCCATAAGCGGACAAATCCAGATCCAGATTCCAGTGACAGAAAAACGGCGCCGTCCCCATAAGGCCGCACCGTTCTCTATCGATCATTATTCCACATTATGTCAGGTTTTATGCCTAACTCTCACAATCTTACGATTCTTCTGTCAGAGCCAGAAACTCTTCAACGTCTTCTAAAGCAAGCTTGACCGCTTCACGCCAGAAGTCCGGCTCATCCAAGCGTACGCCAAGATGCTTCTGCGCCAAATCCTCGACCGTCATCAATCCGGTATCGCGAAGCAATGCGACATAGCGGTCCGCAAAAGACTCGCCTTCTTTCTTCGCTTGCGCATAGATGCCGCAGCTGAACAAATATCCAAATGTATACGGGAAGTTGTAGAACGGCACGTCCGTCAAATAGAAATGCAATTTCGATGCCCAGAAATGCGGATGCAGCTTGCCAAGCGCGCCGCTGAACCCTTCCTGCTGCGCCTCTTCCATCAGCTTGCACAGGTCTTCTTGGGTCAGCATGCCCTGCTTGCGTTGCTCATAGAAGCTCTTCTCAAACAAGAACCGAGAATGAATATCCATAAAATAAGAAACCGCGTTATTCAGCTTATCATCGAGCAAGGCCAGCTTCTCTTCCCGGCTAACCGCAGCCTTCAGAGCGGAATCAGATACCAGCATTTCGGCAAAAGTAGACGCTGTTTCGGCCACATTGCTCGCATACTCCTGTGCCAGCGGCGGCAAATCATTCATTACATGCTGATGATACGCATGTCCAAGCTCATGAGCAAGCGTCGAGATATTCGACGGTGTACCGGAATAGGTCATGAAGATCCTTGTTTCCTCACTCTTAGGAAACGACGTACAGAACCCGCCCGGACGTTTACCGGGGCGATCCTCCGCTTCGATCCACGCTTCGCGGAACGCCATCTCCGTAAACGTGGCCAGATCCGGACTGAACGCACGGAACTGCTCCGTAATGAACGCCGCTGCGTCGCTATAAGGTACTGTCTTGCTCGCTGAACCAAGAGGCGCGCTAACATCATGCCAATCCAACTGCGAGAGGCCCAGCAGCTTTGCCTTGCGCTCCATATAGCGGACAAGCCGCGGCTTCCCTTCGGTTACGGCAGACCACATCGCATTCAGCGTAGCCTCGCTCATCCGATTAATCGCAAGCGGCTCCTTGAGCGCCGTACCCCAGCCCCGCTTCTCATACAGCTTCAACCGGAAGCCGGAGATGCGGTTAATCGTATCTGCGCACAGATCCCCTTGCTCCGACCACTCGCGCTCCCACTCCGCGAAAGCAGTCTCGCGTACGCTGCGATCACTATGACTAAGCCTATTATGCATTTGGCCCGCAGATAGCTGCTTCACGGCCCCGTCCTTCTCAGTGACTTCGAATCGAATACGCGATACGATCGTGTTATAGAAATCTCCCCAGCCGTGGTAGCCGTCAACCGCCAGCTCCGCTGCGAGTGCTTCCTCTTGAGGCGGCAGCTTCTCCTTAACGGCTTCCCGCCGCTCATTCAGTACGAAAGCAACCGGTGAAGCATCAGCAGCGTTCAGCCAATTCTTCCAGCTCTCCTCATTTGTCCGCAGAAGCAGCTCATCGAAGTTGGTAAGTGCCCCGTTGAACTTGGCCGATAAGGTTTTGACTCGATCATTAAGCCCGTTTGCCGCCGTATCTTTCATCTGCTGCGCTTGCAGGCATCCTACGAAGGAATCCGACTGACGAAGCCGAAGCAAAATCGACTGAACCGCTTTCGTCCAGCCTGACAGCTGATCCGGTGAAGCAGGCGTGCCGCTTGCAGATGCCGCGGACAGCTCACGTGTCAGGACATCAATATCGCGCTCCATGCCGCTTAGTTCCTGATGAAATGCGGCAGATCCGGAACCCCCCGCATAGATATTTTCTAAATTCCATGTTGTCGGTAATATGGATTGCATAAGAGCCTCCTCCTGTCTGCGCGTTGCGAATTCTATCGTCGCAGTGTATAACTGAATTATACCGTTATCCATGTCCCTTTTTCCATCCTATGCAAATCTGGGCGCTGCCTATGCAGACAAGCCCCTACGATAAGGAGTGTTTACGATGTCTCAACCCTTACAGCTCTCAGCGGAAACTGCAGTTAAGCTGGCGAAGGAATTGAATGTTCCGCTGGAGCATTTGATGCATATGCCCAAACATATTTTGCTGCAAAAGATTGCCGAGCTCGCGAAGAATGCCGCAAGCGACACTGAGGATAAAGGAGCTTCCACGCCGTGATTCCTTTTGAACGCGCTTGGCCTTATGACATTATCATGAAAGACGTGTATGTGCCGAGCTGCCCGTTCTGCAAGAAAGACAACGTCCTGCTGCCAATCAGACCCAAGGAGCTTGGCGATATTCGCACAGGCAAGAAAAGACTTCTCGTCTTCCCATGCTGCCATAACCGGGTAACGGTGATCGATGCAGACCAGGACTATCTCCTTACGGACACGACGCTTCGCCACGCCTAATTTCGCTTCCATGCACACAAAAAGCCGTCCGAGCAAAAGCTCGGGCGGCTTTGTATTATCGCTATTGTATATTATCCCTACGCGTTCATTGCGGCGGGCTCATCCTCGAAATTGTCTCCAAATTGCTGCTGCTCGCGAAGCAGCTGCCATTGATCGCGGCATGCCCGGATCATGGAAGCATCCTCAATCCGTTTGTCATTGACGACACGCGAGAACCATTTCACTGCTGCATTCGGCTCGCCGATCCGACGATTCAGCTCCCCCATCAAATACATCAGCTTCGCATTATTGAGTGAACCGCTCTCCGTTTCGAATACGGCTACGTAAGCATCCAGTGCGAAGCGGAGGAAACGCAGCTCCTGTTCCTTCATATTCTCATACCGATAGAGCCATGCAATATGATGAAGGATACCCGCTATGACGCGTTCCTTCTCGTCAATAATGCCTGAACAGAGGAGGGCAAGCTTGTAGCATTCCAGCGCCTGCTCCTTCGTACGCGTACCGCCGTAATCGCGATAACTCCAGCGGCCTCCCAGCGTCTGTTGATAGAGACTTTTCTGAGCTGCTGTCATTGACGTCTTGCCGTTCTCCGTAGAAGAGAATCCGCATCTCGGACATACACGTACAACGTAGAAATCAGGGTTAAACTCCGTCTTGTAATGCGAACAGAAATCGGTATCCCGACCGGAAGGCTTCTTGAAGCTTGGGCGTACACGTGACGTCTTGTAGGTGGACTCACAGCAAATGCAGGTAATTGAAGTTAAATAGAGTGGATCCATTTCGTCACGTCTCCCTATTGTTATGGTTGTTGATTAACAAAGTGATGCGCCGGTCCCGATAAACGGTCAAGCATTACTTCCTGCAGCTCTGCAGGTAAGTCCGTTTCAGCAAGGGCTTCCCGCATACAACCAAGCCAAGCCTCCGCACGTTCAGGTGTTATAGGAAACGGCAAATGCCTTGCCCGCATCATGGGATGCCCATATTCATCAGAGTATAAAGAAGGGCCGCCGAAGAACTGCGTCAGAAACATCGTCTGTTTCTCCATGACAGGTTGTATGTTCGGTGGAAATAAAGGCCCAATCAATGGGTTCTTCTGAACCTTAGAATAGAAGGATTCTACGATGCCTTTAATACCGGCAACTCCTCCGACAGCCTCATATATAGTGCTATAGTTATTCATCGTCATTACTCACTCCGTTTTGTAGGTCTTTTGTAGCACTTTTCTTAATTATTTTAACATAAAACATGAATCCATAGGCACACAAAAAAATGCCCTCTAGGAAGAGGGCATTACGGCAGTAGGTGTTGGTACGAATAAGAGTCGGGATATATCAGCTTTCGTAATCCTCTTCTCCGGGAGCCATCAGGGACTCACGGATGACGTAGATGAATGCGCAGACGAGGATGCCAGCAATTATACTCATAGTCATCACCTCAAGGCGTTCGATTGATGTAAGACAATTGTAGCATACCCAGAATAAAAATAACATATTGTTTTGCAAGCGTTTTCTAAACATTTTTTCCCCATATTACAGCCATATTACAGCTCTTTTACGCCCCTATTACAGCACCTTTAAAAAGCATTTTTTCGGACAAGTGATGTTTGTCCTCTCTCGCACATATAGCAGTAATAGTAGGCATTTTACGATTTTCAAGGAGGGCCTCTTCGTGCATGTCGTTCGCTATTTACTTCGTCCGTCCATCATACCGGCTTGGTCAGCGGTTCTGCTCGTTCTGCTGATGATTGGTTTTCCCGCTGAGGCGCTCTCAGCTTCCATTCGTGGGCTCTCCATCTGGTGGGAAGTGCTTTTTCCGGCTCTGTTCCCCTTCTTCGTCATTTCAGAGCTGCTGCTTGGACTAGGCATCGTACATTTCTTCGGCAAAATATTGGATCCGCTCATGCGGCCGCTCTTCCGTATACCCGGTATAGGCGGTTTCGTTGTGACGATGGGGTATGCATCCGGTTATCCTGTAGGGGCAAGACTTACGGCCCAGCTCTGGGAACAAAAGCTTATTAATCGTTCGGAGGGCGAGCGGCTCGTGGCGTTCACGACAACCTCGGACCCCATTTTCCTCATCGGTGCGGTTTCCGTCGGCTTCTTCCACAATGTTGCACTCGCGCCGGTTTTGGCCGCAGCCCATTATGGCGGCGGTCTCATCATCGGCCTGCTGATGCGATTTCATGATCGTAAAGCAGAGGCGACTCTACCCGCAGCAGCAGGCAGCACGGGAGGCAAGAGCAGCACAAATGGGAAGAGAAAAAGCCGTCTCTCCGAGGCTATACACGCCATGCATTTCGCGCGTTTAATGGATGGACGCAAATTCGGCGATCTCCTTCAAGACGCCATACAAGCTGCGCTGCGGCTCATGATCGTAGTCGGCGGTCTCGTCGTGGTGTTCTCCGTAATCATGGAACTGCTAAGACAGGCAGGGGGCATCAATGTATTGGCGCACGGCATTCAGTCCTTGCTCAGCCTGATTCATGTTCCGCCTGCCCTCTCTGACGCCGTAGTAAACGGCATCTTCGAGGTTACGCTCGGCGCGCGCTCCGCAGGCGCGGCAGTCAGCAGCGGTCTCGTCCACCAAGCGGCAATTGCCGCATTCATCCTCTCTTGGGGCGGCTTGTCCGTCCATGCCCAAATCGCCAGCCTACTCAGTCATACGGATCTGCGCTATAAGCCTTTTCTGATTGCACGGTTCGTACATGGCTGTATTGCCACCTGCTTAATCTATCTGCTTTGGGGTGCGCTCGGTCCGGCGCTTTGACATTGAATTCGCCACAGATATCCGCTATGATTCAAGTATTAACTGCGCGGAAGGGGCGCCTGGATTTGAATTATGTCGTAATTGATCGAGGAGATAAGTTATCGAAAGAGCTTGTCACTCGTTTTCATGAGCTTGCAGCAGCACGAGGATTAAAGCGTAATGATGAGAGTCCTGAGATGGTCATCTCCATCGGCGGCGACGGAACGCTCTTGAAGGCATTCCACACCTATGTCGACCGAATCGATGACCTCGCTTTTATCGGTGTACATACAGGTCATCTTGGATTCTTCGCCGATTGGAAAGCCGACGAATTGGAAGAGCTGGTCCGCATGATGGCGGAAAGTGAACCTCGCATCGTACGTTACCCGCTTGCCCAAATCGAGCTGGACACAGACGCAGGCAAAGTGACACATACGGCGTTGAACGAATTTACTCTTAAGGGCCTCGACAATATGTTAGTCGCTCAAATTAACGTCAATGATGAAATGTTTGAAATGTTCCGCGGCGACGGCATTGTCGTCTCCACTCCATCAGGCAGTACGGCGTATAACAAAAGTCTTGGCGGCGCGATCATCCATCCATCGATCGAATCGCTTCAGCTGGCCGAAATTGCATCGATCAATAACCGGGTCTACCGTACGCTGGGTTCTTCAATTGTCCTGCCACAGCACCATCACTGCGACATCATTCCACGCAAGGATCAGCGGCTGCAGCTGACAGTTGATCAGCTTACCATTAAACGGGACGATATTCACTCCATTCGGTGCAGCGTGGCTTCACGCAAGGTTAGCTTCGCACGCTACCGTCCATTCCCGTTCTGGAACCGGGTGCGCGAAGCGTTCCTTGGTTACGATGTGAAATAGATGAATCATTTTCGCGCCTATCTGCAAATTGTTAAACCTTATCGCTGGCTGATTGCGATTACGCTGGCGATTGGCATCATTAAGTTCGCGATTCCGCTGACACTTCCCTTATTTCTCAAATATGTCGTCGACGACGTGTTGCTTGCTTCTCTCTCGGTTGAAGACAAAACAGCAAAGCTGTTTAAGGCGGTCGGGCTCGCCTTCTTACTCTTCGTCGTGGTCCGATATCCAGTCGAATATTACCGTCAATATTTCGCGCAGCTGACAACGAGCCGCGTGCTTTTTGACTTGCGTAACAAGCTCTACGCTCACCTGCAGCGGTTGTCCATTCGGTTCTACCAGAACCGCAAATCCGGCGAGATAATCTCTCGCATGATGAACGACGCCGAGCAGACCAAGTCGCTCGTAGAGACAGGACTCATGAACATCTGGCTGGATATGTTCACGCTCGTCATTGCACTCATCATCATGTTCAACATGAATGTCATGCTGACCTTTGTGGCTATTGCGATTCTGCCTTTCTACGGTTATGCGGTGAAGAAGCTGTACAAACGGCTGCGAGGCTACTCGCGTTCGAGATCGCAAGCGATGGCTGAGATGCAGGGGTATCTCAATGAGCATGTGAACGGTATTCCCGTGGTGAAGAGCTTTACCTTGGAGTCTTATGAGCAGCAGCAATTCGGCAATCGGAACCAGACCTTTCTGGAACGCGCCTTCGCCTTAACTCGGTGGAATGCGCTCACGCAATCCATTATTAATACGTTGACCGAAATTGCACCGCTGCTGGTGCTTGCCTGCGGCGGTTATTTGGTTGTGCAAGGCAAGCTTACGTTAGGCGAGTTTGTCGCCTTCTATGGCTATCTTGATCGGTTGTACGCGCCGCTTCGCCGGCTTGTCAACTCGTCTACCGAGCTCACTCAAGCATCCGCATCGCTGGAGCGTGTGATGGAGCTGCTCGGCGAGCAGGCTGAAATCACAGATGCGCCGGACGCTGTCCCGCTGCGTACTGTGCAAGGAGATATTCAATTCCGCCATGTATCGTTTCGCTATCAGAAGGAATCGGACTGGGTGCTGCGCAATATCAACTTGCACATTCCAAGAGGTCACACAGTCGCGTTAGTCGGCATGAGCGGCGGCGGCAAATCTTCGTTAGTCAGCTTGCTGGCACGCTTCTACGATACGCAAGAAGGCGAAATTACAATTAACGGCCAGCCCATTCGCAGTGTGACGCAGCATAGCCTCCGTTCGCAGATCGGGATGGTGCTGCAGGATAACATCTTGTTCAGCGGCTCTGCTCGCGAGAATATTCTGCTTGGCAATCCGGAGAGCACGGAGGAGCAGATTTACGATGCAGCCAGAAGAGCCAATGCCCATGAGTTCATCATGTCGCTGCCCAAAGGCTATGACACGGAAATCGGCGAACGCGGCGTTAAGCTCTCCGGAGGGCAGAAGCAGCGAATCGCGATTGCCCGCGTGTTCCTGAAGGATCCCGCCATCCTCGTGCTGGATGAGGCGACCTCGGCGCTTGACCTGGAATCCGAGCATGCCATCCAGGAGTCCCTCGCGGAGCTCTCGCAGAACCGTACAACGCTTGTCGTGGCGCACCGACTCTCAACAATTACACACGCTGATCTCATCGTCGTCATCGAGCATGGCCAGATCGTGGAGCAAGGCCGCCATGAGGAGCTCATGCGTAACGGAGGGGCTTACGCCCGGTTGTATAACGTGCAGTATTTATAGCTGCCATTGCGCACCAGGACATCTACTTGGGAGCGAATTCGGCGAAATGAGCTCATGTAGCGCACCAGGAGATCTACTTGAAAGCGAATTCGGCGAATCGAGCTCATGTAGCGCACCAGGACATCTACTTGGGAGCAAAATCGGCGCATCGAGCTCATGTAGCGCTCCAGGACATCTACTTGCGAGCGAATTAGGCGAAATGAACTCATGTAGCGTACCAGGACAGCTACTTGGGAGTGAATTCGGTGAAATGAGCTCATGTAGCGTACCAGGACATCTACTTGGGAGTGAATTCGGTGAATTGAAATCATGTAGCGAACCAGGTCAGCTACTTGAGAGCGAAATCGACGAAATGAGCTCATGTAGCGTGCCAGGACATCTTCTGGGAAGCAAATTCGGCGAATCGAGCTCATGTTCCGCACCAGGACATCTACTTGGGAGCGAATTCGGCGAAATGAGCTATAACAAAAAAGGCCAGCCTCAAAAGTAAGCACTTTTGAGACTGGCCTTTTATTTAATGTTTAGGGCTCTGTTCCTTGCCGCCACGCCCTTGAGGCGGATGGGAAGGGTTCTCCGATGCGGCCGCAACGGGAGCCTTCTGGTTAAAATGAGGGCGTTTGTTGCGATTCCGTTCCGGCCGATCCGGACGTTCATTACGATCTGAACGCTGCTCGCCGCCGCGATCAGGGCGCTCATTGTTATTGCGCTCCCCGCGTTCGCCACGCTCGCTGCGTTCTCCGCGTTCATGACGCTCGCCGCGCTCCGGACGTTCATTCTGATTGTTCCGAGCAGCCTGCTTGCCACCATGCTCACGGTCCTTATTGAAAGGCTTACGTCCCTCGCGAGGCGTTTCCTTCTCCGGATCCTTCGCCGCATCCTTACGGTTGCTGTTGCGCTGCTGCTCCCTGCGTTGATCCCGCTCATGCCGCGGCATGAACTTCACCTGCTGATGCTCCGAAGCCGGAGCATCAGCGGCTTGACCGGCAGCGACGGCACGGGAGGCGGTTACATAAGCTTCCACGCCATCAGCCGTTTCATAGGTTTCGCCATCCTGATCTTCGGTCAGATCGCCGTCTTCACCGGATTTCGCACCACCCGGCTGTTTCTCGAGCACGAAGTAGGCGCATCCAAAATTACAATACTCATTAATATAATCCGTCATCGAGGAGAACGCGCTCTCGCGCGTCACCTTCGGATGGTTATCACGAAAGAATCCCTTGAGCCGAAGCTGATTATATCCCCAATCACCGATTACGTAATCGTATCGTTCCAGTACTTCACTGAATCGTTCTCGAAAGGCTTCGAAATTCCAGCCGTTTCTGTTCTCATGTATTAATTCGTAGGTTCTGCCGCTGATATGGATCAAGTCTGCTTCTCACTCCTTCTCACAGGGATGCAGGCTCGGCCTGTGCTGCGGATTTCACTTGCTCATGCGCGTGATACGAGCTGCGTACGAGCGGTGCCGATTCCACATGGCTGAAGCCGCGTTTAAGTCCTTCTTCTTTAAGCTTCGCGAATTCGTCTGGATGCACATATCGCTCAATCGGCAAGTGGTTCGGTGAAGGCTGCAAATATTGGCCCAGGGTCAATATGTTGCAATCCACCGCACGCAGATCATCCATTGCCTGCAAAATTTCATCCCATTCCTCGCCGACGCCAAGCATGATGCTGGACTTCGTAGGAATATTCGGCTTCATTTCTTTGGCGCGCTTCAGCAGCTCCATCGAACGAGCATACTTCGCTTTCGCGCGTACGCGGTTGGAAAGCCGAGCAACGGTTTCAATATTGTGGTTGAGAATATCCGGATTCGCATCCATAACCGCTTGCAGTGCATCCCAATTGCCCATAAAATCCGGAATAAGCACTTCTACGCTGCAGAACGGCAATCTCTTGCGGATGGCTTTGATCGTCTCGACGAAAATCATCGCGCCGCCGTCAGCCAGATCATCACGAGCAACCGAAGTCACAACGCAGTGTTTCAAGCCCATCTGCTCGGCGGCTTCCGCTACGCGTTCCGGCTCTTGCAAATCGAGCTCGGTCGGCAAGCCTGTCTTCACTGCACAGAATCGGCATGCACGTGTACATATATCGCCTAGAATCATGAACGTGGCCGTCCGATTCGCCCAACATTCATAAATATTCGGACAACGCGCTTCCTCACATACAGTATGCAAAGTTTTGGTGCGCATCATCTCTTTAATTTCGGCATAGTTGCCGCCTGTCGCTAATTTAATACGAAGCCAATCCGGCTTCGGCGCTCTTTCGGTGAGCTTTGTCTTCATGGGAGGTGTACCTGCTTTCTGTAATCTCTGCGTCTTATTATAGCACGTTTCGGATAAAAACCAATGATTTGCAAATCATAACAGCAGGGCAGTTCAAACCAATTGCACCCATTTCAGACATTCGACCGAAACCTAAAATGAAAGTTTTGCTAGTTGGCGCGTGTGGAGGCTGATACATCTGAGATCATTTGTAATACGCCTATTCTTGGTGATGTTGGTGATGGCAGGGCTTCCGCCAGGCACCGCTGCTTACGCAGGTGCGAAGGACACGGCGCCCAAAGACGATGCTTTCGCCAAACGAAGAGAGCTGTACGATGAAATTAGCATCGTAACCCGTATTCCCTGGTACCGTCTGGCCGCAGTCGATCAATACGAGCGAACCATGACAAGAGCCCGGCCCAAGACGAGGGCTCAGCTGGGCCAATATATCGGTATCTTTATGACCGAGAGTGCTTGGGCCGGCGTACTCAACCCCGATATGTCGGATGAGTCGCCTGCCTCCATTCGGTGGTTCAGCGGACTTGGTGTAGATGGGGACGGAGACGGGCGTGCGATACGCACGAATGACACAGATTTACTGTATTCTGTAGCCAATCATTTCATGCAATTTGGCACAGAAGAGGATGATTTTTCCATTGGTGTGTGGCAGTATTACCACAATACCAGGGCGGTACAACGCATCCGCCAGTTTGCGCGTCTGTATGCTACATACGGCAAGCTGGATTTGTTCGAGCATGCTTTTCCCGTCCCAGTCGGAACTAATTATTCCTACAAAGGAACTTGGGGTACCCGCCGCAGCTGGGGAGGCTACCGGATTCATGAAGGAACAGATATTTTCGCAAATCATGGTGTTCCGGTTCGCAGCACCTGCTACGGCATTATTGAGGTAAAAGGCTGGAACCCTTATGGCGGCTGGCGTCTTGGCATCCGCGACCTCAATAATTACTATCATTATTATGCGCATCTGTCCGGCTATGACAAGACATTAGCCGTTGGCAGCGTCGTAAAGCCCGGCCAAGTTGTAGGATGGGTGGGCAGCTCCGGATATGGCAAGCCCGGAACGCAAGGGAAATTCCCTCCGCACCTGCATTACGGGGTATACCGCGACAGAGGGTTAGTGGAGTGGTCGTTCGATCCCTATCCAATGCTAAGGCAATGGGAGCGAGAAGAGCGGCGCAGATTACGCAGAAAGTAAACAAAGAGCGCTAATCACAGGCCTTTAGCCTTGATTAGCGCTCTTTGTTTAAGGTTCGTCTGCAGGCGCAAGCGACGGCACATCAGCATTACCGCCGCTATTCCCCTCAGCGTCATGCGTCTCCGTCGTAGTGGACACACCATCCCCGCTTTGCTCCATCGGCAGTGAAATATTCGGAGCTCCTGGCGCCGAATCACCGACGGGATTGCCTTTGTTATCGTAATAGTACATCGGCACATCGCCAACTACGAGCAAATACGAAATCGGAATTTCGGTCTCCACGAGCTCCGGCTTCGTATCGAACGGGATAATGATCGAAACCTCGGCCACAATGTGCATGTAAACCTCAACCAAAATCATATTGATCCCGGCATCCTTCTGCCGCGTGCTCAGATCGACCTTCACCGCTCCGATCGGCTCGAATTTCACGGGTATACGCGGACCGAAAGAAGCGATAATCGCGCTGCCCAGCGCTTGGCCAAGGGGAATCCGCTCCGGAATATCGCCCATCTTGTTCAGCGTTGTTTGCACAGTATCGATCGTCTCGGACGTAATCCGCATATGCTCGGCATAGTTGAGCATGAAGCCGGAAATTTTGCCGCTGGCATTCGTTTTCCAATCAATCAGCTTATCCGCATTGGAGTTCCCGGCGACCTGTTCCGTAATCGCTTTGTTGATGGATTGCGTAGCCACCTGCTTCACGCGCAGGGTAGCGACGGTCATGAGCGGGCCTTGCAGATTGCGTTCAATGAAGATAAACGTCTGCGCGAAGAACAGTATAAACAGCAGCATCAGGAAGACGAGCAGCTTGCGTCTGCTTATCTTCTTCCTAGGCTTTCCGGACGAACGGCGCCGCCTGCCGCTGCTTCGCCAGCCCCGTCTTCCCCATTTGCGCATGCGACGGCCTCCTTCGTGGACGGTCTTGCACATCTCCATTCCAAGCTAGCTTATGCGGAGACCGTCCAAAAAAGAAGACAACTAGTGCAGCTCAAGAAGCCCCATTTCGAGACAAGCGGCAACCGACAATTTACGAACGCCGGTCGTAAATCGAATTTCGATAAATTCCGCTCCAACCGCTATCAGCTTCCCGTTGCCAAACACGCGGTGCTTCAGCTGCTGACCCGGCTGCAACGAAGCAACGTTCTTCAGCGCTTTCGGATTCGGCGGTACGAACGACTTCGCTGAGCTTGTAACCGTCACCGTTCCGGCAGATTTGCGCGATCCGGCAGCAGACTTCCTCTGCTCACCACCCGCACGGGTTGCCGCAATTTCCGCCGATGCCGTCCCCGTCTGTTCTGCACCCGGAGGCGTCTGGAGATTACGAACGGCCGTCACAAATTGGGACTCCTTCACCTCTTCCCCGTCCCGCTGTCCATAGCTCAGCAGCACAAGCTGCTGCTTCGCCCGCGTCATGCCGACGTAGAACAACCGAACCGCTTCTTCCATTTCCGGCGAAATTTCGCCTTCCACTTTCTTCATATCATCGTTAGACGGCAGGATGCCGTCGATCAGATCAATGATATATACGCGCTCAAACTCCAAGCCCTTGGCGCTGTGCAGCGTGGAGAACGTAACGGCGTTGGCGTTCTTGTTGCGTTTGGAAGCCTTCATGACCGCTTCCAGATACTTGAGCCGGTTCGCGAAATCCTCCAGCGTCTCCAGTCCCACCGCAATATCCTCAAGCGTATTAAGGATGCCGATCAGATTCTCTTTGCGGAAGCCGAGCCGCTCGCACATTTTCTCCAACGCCTTCTCGTACCCCAGCTTGTACCGGATCGTACGAATCGCCGACTGGGGAGCTGTCTCCTTCAGCGAAACAAACGTATCTTTGCAATCCTGCAGCTGCTTCGGCTGGTAGTCCTGCAGCGGCACGAATCGAATCAAGTTGTCGAAGACGGACTCGTTATTCTGAATTTGGCTAAGCGCTGCCATTTGCGTTTTGGTAATATAACCGTTCAGCTTCGTATGAATCTTCTCCAGCAAATCCGGTCGCTTGTCCGTGTAGGCCATTCGCATGAAATTCAGGATGTCCTCCAGAATCCAGTGGGAGAAGAAACGATTGTCGCCATCCTTCATATAGAACGGAATGCCTCTGCGGTCAAACTCATTCATGAGCGAGATCGACGATGAATTGTTCCGATACAATACGGCTGTCTCGCTTAAATTCTCGATCAGCGCCACCTTGTCTCCGACATACTTAGCCTGCACCTTGTAATCGGCCAAACTCTTGATTTGAATCGGCCTGTTGCTGGGGTTGCGGGTAAACATCTCTTTATCATAACGGTTGCGGTTACGTTTAATGAATCGGTTGGCGATGCTGACGATATTTCGCGAGGAACGGTAGTTCTGCTCCATTTTCAGTATCGCGGCGTCCGGATATACCTCTTTGAAATCGAGCAAATACTGCGGTTCCGCCGCCCGCCAGGTATAGATGCTCTGATCGTCATCGGCGACGACGCACAGGCAGCCATGTCTGCGCACCAGCTTCTCAATAATGGCATGCTGTACCAAGGAAGTATCCTGGCTTTCATCCGTCAGCACATAGTCGAATTTGTTCTGGTACTTCCATAGGAGCTCATTGCTTTGCTCCAGCGCGCGGTTCGCGATGACGAGCATATCGTCATAATCCACGAGCAGCTTGTCGCTTCGCGTACGTTTGAACGCTTCGTATTCCTTCAATAGCAGAGCAGCATCCGGAACATCGCATTTCACACTCGCCCATTCCGCTTCGGGAACCAGCTTGTTCTTAATGAAACTAATATAGGTTGTGAGCTCTTCCATCTGCTCTTCCGTGATGTTGTCGCCCCGAACCTTCCGGTAAATATCCCGAAGGATCAGCTTCTTATGAAGGGGAGGATTATTGTCATCGAAACCGCCGGTTTGCTCCGTTTCCCCCTCGCCGACTTCTATCTCTACTGCGCCTTCTATAATTTGAAAGGAAGTTTGCGAGCGGCGCAAATATTCCCGCATGACTTCGAATGCGAGACTATGTATGGTAGAGAAATCGACGCTGCCGGAGGGCATCTCCGGGAAAAACCGACTAAACCGGTCCTTCATATCCTGCGCAGAGGCTTTACTGAACGTAACCGCCTTAATACGCGAGGGATGGACACGTTTCACTTCAATTAAGTAGCCGATTCGCATAATAATTGTCGTCGTCTTCCCTGATCCGGGCGAAGCCAGCAGCAGCAGCGCACCTTCGGTGTGCATAACCGCCTGCTTCTGCACCTCATTAAGCGCAACGCCAAGCTCTTCTTTCTTTCTAGCGAAAAAATCCATCGTTCCTGCCATTTCCGAAATGTCCCTTCCATTCCATAAACATTAAAATTCCCTCTGACGCGGCTGCGGGAGGGAATATAGTCGTCCGTCTATGATTGTATAGAACAAGTATCGCTCGTTTGCTCCCCTGTCCGCAATAGTTATTTTCTGCCTTCGGCGCTGCGGCCCCTTAACCTTAGCTTAGCAATGCCCCACAGCAGAAGCGGCACACCTACACAATGAACCGGAAGGAGGTATGGAATGGCGATTTTCTGCGGGAAATAGACCGAGCTCTCGATGAAATCTTTGGGAATAAAGGAGAGCAGCATCACGAAAGGCGCTACCCCCCACATGAGCCGCTTCCACTTCTTCACCCCCAGCCACTGGGCGGTCCCATAGGTGCTGACGAAGAAATAGAGCGAGACTTTAATAAACACACTAATGATCCAGATGGCGATGACGAGCGAGTCCAGATTTTGGAGAAAATCAAAATACGTCATGTAGCGGATTAGATTGAAGAACGGAAAGGTCAGCCCCGCTCCGGCGCCATAACCAATGACTCCCACTATCAGAAAGGTCGAGAGGGACGTCAGCAGCCCTGCCGTCCCTACGCCAAGCATAGCCGGTTTTGTGCCCGATTTCGGATTCGAAACGAAGGCAAACAGCATGATGAGAATGATGCAATCGCCTAAGAAGGTCGTCGTCGGGAGTGAGCCCTTCAAGATCGTTTTAATGCCCGTATCGGTATACACAGGAAGTATATGATTCCAATTAAAGCCTTTGGAGCTCAAGACGAGCGGCAAGAAGATGCCAAGCAGGATAGGCGGCCCGAACACCTCGCTGCAGCGTGCAATGACTTCAATTCCGGCACTCGCTACATAGATCGCAACAAAGAGCATACCAATAATCGGAACAATCATTGGCGTTTTCGGCAATATCGTAGCTGCAATAAAATCCGCATATTGGCGTAAGATGATCGCGAGAACGCTGTACCAGTAAATGAAGTACAGGAAAATAAGCAGATGACCTGCCCATTTGCCGACAATGAGCAGCACATACTCCACAAAGGTTTTTCCGGGATACAGCTGACTGAGCCGCGCGCATACAAAAGCAATAAATGTGCTAAAGACGCTTGCAAGCACCATCGACAGCCACGCATCCTGCTTGGCGGTTACAAGAGCCGGATTAATCGTTAGCAATATGGTCATGCCTGCTTGCATGGTCGCGATCAACCAGAACAGCTGCTTGCCGCCGATTCGCATCTCGTTCATGATTGTCCCTGCCCGCTGCCAATCAGCAGCCTGCCAAGCGGGCCAAACCACAGCTCCAGAAGCTCCGAAGGACCCGGAAGCCGAGGATAAACATACAGCAGCACGCCAAGCCCAAAGCCAATCGCCAATAATGCAAAATATGCAATTCGCTCTTTCCTCGGAGCATTGCGTACCCAGTACCACTGTAGAACGCTCACGATCAAACTGCATGTCAATAACGCGGGAATGGATTTCCAAGTCATAGCCTTCGCTCCTAATCGCTAGATCTTGCCCTTACATTAGATAATCCCGGACGCAGCAAAACGGCATCAGGCTCAATCTTAACCTCCACTTTCGGAAACTGCTCATCCCAGTCATTCTCGGTACGTTGCCATATTTGCGGATAAGCCCGGTGAAATTCACCTGCAAAGTCAAATACATCTGCCTGCATCCCCAATTGAATTCGTCTAAGCGCATTTCCGATCTCCTTCTTCATGTCCTGCTCAAGCGCACGCTCCACCTTCCTGACGCCCGCTTCACTTGAAGCCAAATTGATGCTGGTCGCATTCTGCAGGGTATCGTTCTCCGAATGAATACGTACCGTCATACTCCATTTCCCATCACTGATATGCGGGATGAGCTTGGTTTGGCTTCTCAGCATCTGTACGGATACGGACCCGTCTTCTCCTTTCGGCACGACCGTTACGATCGCATAATCGATTTCATTGCGAAGCCATAGCAGGCCTCTCGTTGTTTGTTCGTCTACAAGGCCCACCATACGGCCGTTTTTGAAGATCGCCGTTCCATTCTGATAGCGGGCCGACCCGATGTTCGAAGAATTAGGCGGCTTAAGCTCCCTTAACCACGGCAGCGCAAAAGCATCGGCCTTCTCAGTCAGCATTTCGGAGACCTCGGCCAGCGTAAAGCTCATGGTGCTTTTGCTCTTAGCGAGCTCCCGCAGTACCTCAGATGTATCTCGCTCCAATGTAGACTGGATCGCGAGCACACTCTTCGCCTTACTACGACAGACATAAATATAGGCACGCTCTCTTGGCTGCGGTGCTCGCATGAGGTAATCCACATCGTCACGGATGCCTAACTTAGCCGCTCCCTCACCAAATATGATGACTTCGGCATGTCCCCAAAACAGTTTCCTCGAGAGCTTGTCCTGCATATGGGATAGGGCATCGGCAATATTCACCCCTGTTGATGTCAGCACGAATGTGTTGGATGTCCCGCTCCCGCCCTTATCTCCCATGCCCACTCCGCCTCCGCCTGCAGCTCTGGGGACATAGATTTGCAAGGACAAATCGACTTCGTTACTGCTCGTCCTATCGATCGCTGCTCCCGTAATCAGCGCAAGATCATTGATTTCGATTCGATCCCAACAACCGGTAAGCAGAAACAGCCCGCATACGCACATGACTTGGGGGAGTAAACGAGACCGCCACTTAGCTTTCATGCCTTTTCCTCCCCTTGATGATCGCGATTAGGAGCAGCAAAGCAGGAACGAGCATTTGCATGAGAAAGGTGTATACAGGCACGCTGGTACCCAAGGTAACACGCAGCATTTGATAGTTAGGCGCACACCATATGCTGACGAGGATAACGAGCAGCCCAATAGGCGCAATGATCGTCCGATAATTCGGCAGCTTCAGCCACTGGGCGGTCCACAGGACAGAGCCATAGAAATTAACGGTCACCTTAATAAAGATTCCGATCAACCACGTTGCCATCAGCAACGATTCGATATGTTCCAAGAAGTCCGATAATGAAATATAACGAACCGCGACGAGAAACGGATAGTTGAACGCTTTGCTTAAGTTACCGAACATGAACAGGATGGAAAGGTTGATCAGTACCATTGTAATCGTGACGGATGCCACACTGATCAACGACCATTTGAGTTTATCGCCTTTATTCTTAGTCACGTAAGGCAGGAACGTCGAGATAATAAAGTACTGTGAGAACCACGAAGCAGGAAGAATCGAACCTCTTAGCAAGGGAAACGGTCCGTATTCCATAACCGGGTACATTTCCTTCAAACTCATATCCGGGATCATAATGATGAGCATCACAAGGATAATGGCGAGCGCAATTGGAATGAGCAGTTGAGCTGCACGGGTCCATGCCTCCAACCCCATATACAAGGCATATGCACAAACAATCATCAGACAAATGACGATCACGATCATCGGCGTCTGAATGAGAAACGTTGTGGAAATAAATTCGCCGTATTGGCGGAGCACCATCGCGTTGGTATAAATAATCGATACCACATAGATCAGCGCTAAGCTTTTGCCCAGAAAACGCCCGAGAATCGATTCAATATATTCGATAAAAGTTTCATTCGGGTACCTGAGATGCAGGGCGAACATAAGAACGACAATCAAGCAGGCGAATACTCCTGCTAGGATCGGAGTTGCCCACATATCCCTGCCCGCTGTGACCATAGATATAGCCGGTGCGCTTAAGACTAACGTCGCCAGAATATACGGATGCAAGAGATAGGAAAGCTGCAGTGGTGAAATTCGACCTTTCTCCATCATGGCGACTCATTCCCTTGGGGTGGACCCGGCTTCTGGCCTGCCGCCACTCTCGTTCTGTTCGGTGCCTTGTTCGACACATAAGGTCTCTTGCGTATCATCCAAATTGGTGCACGTACAAGCACATCCTTCATCTCGCTTCCTTTCATCGGTGCGAGTGGCTGCAGATAGGGGATCCCAAGAGAGCGCAGGGAACACAGATGGATGACAACCACAATAACACCGAGCATGAGCCCAAGCAGACCGAGCATGCCGGATAGAACCATTATCGGGAAACGCAGCATCCGAATCGCGATGCCGCTGCTGTACTGGGGCATCATGAATGAGGCGATACCCGTGATGGCAACCACCATGACCATTGGTGCGGATACCAGTCCGGCCGAAGTCGCTGCTTGTCCGATTACAAGCGCGCCTACGATACTGACAGCGGCGCCGACTTGTCTTGGCAAGCGTACGCCGGCTTCGCGGAGCGCCTCGAATGAGACCTCCATGAGCAAAGCCTCCACAAGCGCCGGGAACGGAATATCCTCTCTGGATTTCGCGATGCTGAGCAGCAGCGAGGTCGGAACCATCTCTTGGTGAAACGTCATAATCGCTACGTAGAGGGACGGCAAGATGAGCGTCATAATAAAGAATAGGTAGCGCAGCCACCGGATGAACGTACCGATCAAGAAACGCTGATAGTAGTCTTCCGGCGATTGCAGCATCGTGAACAGTGTTGCAGGGGCAATCAGCACAAACGGTGTACCATCTACGAGAATAGCGACTCGCCCCTCGAGCAAGGATGCGCTCACGACATCCGGCCGCTCCGTCACTTGAATTTGCGGAAAAGGGGAGAACGGATTGTCTTCAATTAATCCTTCGATATAACCGCTCTCTAATATGCCGTCAATATCGATCCTCTCGATACGCTCTCGCACCTCTTCGATCAATGATGGCTCTGCGATGCCTTCGATAAACGAGATGAGCACCTCCGTACGGGTTTGGCGTCCGAGATAGTAAGGAACCATTTTGAGCGAAGGCGTTTTGATTTTACGGCGAATCATCGCCGTATTGACACTAATCGTCTCGGTGAACCCTTCCCTTGGTCCACGAACGACTGCTTCCGCTCCCGGCTCCTCGATGGAACGCTTCTCCCACTTGGCAAGTCCAATTGAAATCCCCTGTCTCATGCCATCAATGACGAGCAGCCCGCAACCATTGGATAAACATGCGATGGCATCTTCCAATGCATCGTGCTCCAGCACAAGGGACAACGTCAGAATAGAAGCAAGCCGCTCCGACGTCATGTCGCCGGATGCCTCAGCCGGCAGCTCTAGCAAGGGCCTGATGACATGCTGATCCAGCAGCTCTACATTAACTAATCCATCAATATATACAACAAATGCATCCGTGGTATCCCCTATCGAGAATTCGCGGAACATCACATCTTTGCAATCCGAGTAAATAGCATGCAGCAAATCATTATTATCAGCCAGCACGGTGGAAAACGGTTGTGACTGAGTAGATGCATCCATAGGCAGGCTCCTTGTAAGTAATAGGTTAATTTTTTCCATAATGCACCTATGATAAACGCAAGGCTGCTTCAAAAGTAATGTTGTCTCTGATCCAGTGACGTTAAAGTGACCTGCTCGTTGAGCAGAATGTTATCCCCGACGATACCTTGAAGAGATTAGCTACTTGCACCCGTTTCCCCGAATTTCCCGCCAATTTAGATCTCTGGACGAGCTACTTTTCACTCATGAAAGGTACCCAGTACCTCTCTTTTACACCAAACCACCTTTTCACCCACATGCGAGGTACCCAGTACCTCTCTTTCTCCCAAAACCACCATTGCAAGCGCAAGTGAGGTACCCAGTACCTCTCTTCGTATTTGCCTTCCCTTTGCTCAAATTGCGTTGCCCCTCCCAAACGAACAAAAAAAAGCTGCCCCAAAAGTGTTACTACACTTTCGAGACAGCTTCTTCTATACAAATCAGCTATGCAGCGGATAGTGACACGCTACTTGCCGCTCATCCATGACGACGCGCAGCACCGGCTCCTCTGTCTTGCACCGTTCCTGCGCGAACGGACAGCGCGGGTGGAAGCGGCAGCCCGAAGGCGGATTGGCCGGAGACGGAACATCTCCCTCCAATATGATGCGATCCTTCTTCCGCTCGGTTGTCGGCTGCGGAATGGCCGACAGCAGCACCGACGTATAGGGATGAAGCGGCTTGGCGAACAGTTCCTCTGTCGGCCCTACTTCGACCATTTTGCCCAAATACATAACCCCTACACGATCGGAAATATGCCGGACGACGTTAAGGCCGTGCGCAATAAACAGATAAGTCAGACCCAATTCCTTCTGCAGCTTCACCATCAGATTGAGCACCTGCGACTGAACGGAAACGTCCAGCGCCGACACCGCTTCGTCGGCCACGATGAATTTGGGATTGAGCGCTATTGCCCGGGCAATGCCGATCCGCTGCCGCTGACCGCCGGAGAACTCGTGCGGGTACCGATTGCGGCGTGAAGCATCCAAGCCGACCAGCTCCATCAATTCCACGACGCGGTCATCGATTTCCTTAGCCGTCATTCTGCGGTGAACCTTGAGCGGCTCGCCAATCAGATCTCGTACAAGAAACCGAGGGTTCAAAGAACCGAACGGATCCTGGAAAATAATTTGCATCTCTTCCCGAAGCTTGCGAAGCTCGCTCGTTCCTACCTCTTGAATATTCCGGCCCTCGAACTTAATTTCTCCGGCTGTTGCTTGCTTCAGATTCAGCAATACGCGGGCAAGTGTAGACTTGCCGCAGCCGGACTCGCCTACGAGGCCGAAGGTTTCTCCGGCACGGATACCGAACGATACATCATCGATCGCCTTAACCTGTCCTACGACACGATTGAGCAATCCGCTCTTAATGGGGAAATACTTCTTCACATTGGAGGCTTCGATCAAATATTGGCCGCTCATGAATGTGCCACCTCCAGCTTGCTCTTAATTGTCACTTTCAGCTCTTGGCTGCTGAATGCGCCGGGCCTTGGATCTGCTCCATCATGATCATCAAGCCAGCATGCAGCCTTATGCCCCGATGGTGAAGTCTGCATCGCCGGCTCCTTATGACGGCAAATATCCATGGCATACGGACAGCGCGGGTGGAAACGACAGCCTTCCGGCAGCTGGCTGATCGGCGGAATCGAGCCTTTGATCGTATACAGATCGCCGCCCCGTTCCCCTTCTAAGCCCGGAATGGATTTAAGCAGCCCAATCGTATACGGATGACGAGGCCCATCGAAAATTTCCTTCACCGTTCCTTCTTCCACTACGGTTCCCGCGTACATGACCGCAATGCGGTCTGCCACCTCAGCTGCTACGCCCATATCATGGGTAATCAGCAGCATCGACATATTGAACTCTTTCTTCAACTGGAGCAGCAAGTCCAGAATCTGCGCCTGAACCGTCACGTCCAGCGCCGTTGTCGGCTCATCCGCAATCAGCAGCTCCGGGTTGCAGGCGAGCGCCATGGCAATGACGACACGCTGGCACATGCCTCCGGACATCTCATACGGATACTGCTTCGCGCGAATTTCCGGTGCGGGAATGCCGACGCGGCGCAGCATCTCGATGCTTTGCCGCCAAGCTTCCTTCTTCTTTAAGCCTTTATGAATACGCAGCGCTTCTGAAATCTGGTCACCGACCGTAAAGACCGGATTAAGTGCAGACATCGGATCTTGGAAGATCATCGTAATCAAATTGCCGCGGATTTTGAGCATGTCGGATTGTTTCTTCTTCACCAGATCTTGACCGTTAAACAGCACTTCGCCATCTACAATCAAGCCGCCTGCATAATCGATGAGACGCATGACGGACATGGCCGTAACGCTTTTGCCGCTGCCGGATTCGCCGACGACGCATAGCGTTTTTCCTTTTTCCAAATCGAACGAAACACGATCCGTCGCCTTGGCTAAACCTCTATCAGACAGAAAGCCAGTTGTTAAATTCCGGATTTGGAGAATTTTTTCCGCCATCTGTCCAGCCTCCTTCGAGGAATCGTTGTCTTCCTAGGATCCAAGCCATCGCGAATGCCATCGCCGATAAAATTAACCGCCAGCACGACAAGCAAGATACATAACCCCGGATAAATCGCTTGAATCGGGTCAGTCAGCATAAATTCCTGCGCGTTGCTCAGCATCAGTCCCCAGCTTGTATTCGGCGTCTGAACGCCGAGTCCAAGGTAGGAAAGGGCCGATTCACTCAGAATCGCTCCGCCTACCATGAGTGTTGCCGTAACGATAATCGGTGCCGAAGCATTGCGAAGCAGGTGTCGGAAAATGATGCCAAGGTCAGAAACCCCCGTAGCCTTAGCTGCTTCTACATACTGCATTTCGCGAAGCTGCAAGTACGTGCCGCGGACAAGTCTGGCTACGCCCATCCAGCTCGTCAAAGCAAGAATCAGAATCATGTAACTAATCTTCGAACCAAATATAGCCAAGATCAAAATGTTCAGGAACAACGTCGGAATCGAGTTCATGACGTCAACGAAACGCATCGCAATCGTATCTACCCAGCCTCCGAAGTAACCGGCAAACGCGCCGACAAGCGTACCGATAAATACGGATACAAAAGCCACGGAGAAACCAACCGTAAGCGAGATCTGCGAGCTATGCAGCAATCTGGAGAAAATATCCCGGCCCAGCTCATCGGTGCCGAGCAGATGACCATCTGTCCCTGCCGGCAAATTCGGAAACATCATATCGATCCGCGTAGGATCATAAGGTGAAAACCATCTTGCACCCAGCGCGGCAATAACAAATATAGAGAGGATCACAAGTCCTGTCACGGCAAAAGGGTTTGTGCGAAACTTCTTCCACGCGGTCTTCCACGGTCCGTCCGGACGTTTGTCCAAGGCCGCTTGGGTTCCGGAGGCCGACTTCTTCTCAAGCACTGCGTTACTCATGATGCCGCGCCTCCTTTAGAGCCTAATTGCACCCTTGGATCAACAACGGCGTATAAGATATCGGCAATCAAATTGCCGACGACGACGATAACGGATACGATCAGCGTGATGGACATCAGCACGGAGTATTCCCTTGCCACAGCCATATCTACGAATAAGCGTCCCATTCCCGGCCAGTTGAACACACGCTCTGTTAGAGCGGCTCCGCCTACCAGAATCGGCAGGTCGAGACCCAGAATCGTAATGATCGGAATCAGTGCATTGCGCAGGGCATGGCGAAAAATAACCCTTCCCTCTTTCAGCCCTTTCGCGCGCGCGGTACGAATATAATCCTGGTTCAATACCTCCAGCATGCTTGCTCGCGAATACTTCGTGTACGCAGCCAGAAATCCGAGCGTCAGCACGGATACCGGAAGAATCAGGTGCAGGAACAGGTCGCCGAGGTTGCCCTCTTTGCCCATGGTATACATATCCGATAAAGGCAGCAGATCAAGCTTGAGTGAGAAATACTCCTGCAATATAATGCCAAACCAGAACGTCGGCATCGCGAATCCAACATAGGAAACGAAGTTGGCCGTCTGGTCGGAAAGTCCATATTCGGCTGTACTGTTATAAATCCCCCAAGGAATTGCGATCAAGAGCGAGAAGAGCCATGCAGCGCCCATTAATACCATTGTGTTTTGCACGGTTGGCCATAGAATGTCGCCGACCGGAATATGATTCTTAAACGTATAGCCGAGATCGCCCGTAAGCAGATTACCTAACCAAATCGTATATTGTACAAAGATGGGACGGTCGAGCCCCAAGTTATGGGCTTGTATCGCTCCAGCTTCCGGTGATAAGCCGGGGGCTAAAAATATCTTCGTAGGTCCGCCGGGTGCGGCGTGAATCATGAGGAACGTAAGAATCGAAATTAAAAATAGTACAAGGACGGATTGCAGTGTTCGGCGTATCATATATTCAGTCATTCCAGCGCCCCTCCTTTTACTGAACACAAGAGAAGGGCCTGTTGGCCCTTCCCTTGTTCAGCTATACAGTATGATTGTCGAACCTATTCTGTTGCCCACCAGTTGATTGCATGGTACAAGTAGCCGTAGCCGAGGGCAGATTCCGGTTTGTCTTCTTCAGCCCAGTGGATCTTCGTGCCGTCTACAACTTGCGGAAGACCATATTGGTACAAGAATACATAAGGAAGGTCAACCGAGATTTGTTTGCCGATTTCATGGTACACATTTGCGCGCTCTGTTTGATCCGTAGTCAGTTGACCTTTGGTCCATAAAGCGTCGATTGCTTCGTTCTTATACCAGCCGCCGTTTTGGCCGGTTGGCGGGTAATATTTCGAAGAGAAGATGCTCTCTGCATCCGGATCCGGGTTAGACAAGGACCATGAAAGCAGAATGGCAGGGAATTTACCAGGCGTGATGTTCTGGTCGATCCATGTTGCAAAGTCAATGCCCTTAGGAGTTACTTCAACGCCAACATCTTTCAGGTTTTGCTGAATGATTGCGGCAACTTGCTCACGACGGCTGTTGCCGGCGTTGTATTGCAGTTCGAAGGAGAAGCGGTGTCCGTCTTTCACAAGGATACCGTCTTTGCCCGCTACCCAGCCGTCTTCAGCCAGAAGTGCTTTGGCCTTCTCAGCGTCATAAGCGTAGTTAACGGCTTGGTCACCCGGATCTGCCCATGAACCCGGCAGGAATGGCGAGTTCATCAGCTTACCGGTTCCTTTAAGAACATTGTCGACCATACCTTGACGGTTCAGTGCAGTAGCAATGGCTTGACGTGTCTTCTGACCTTTGAACGGTGAATATTTATCAGGGAAGTTCTCATCCTTAAAGTTGAACTGTACGTATTCGTATTGAGGACCCGGAGCAAGAATCACGTTCAGATTCTCTTTCGCCTTAATCGCATCGATTTGGGTAACCGGAATCGCCGGAGACATTTGAATGTCGCCTTTGATCAGGGCTTGTACTTCTGTGTTCTGGTCAGCGTAAATTTTGTAGATGATCTTAGCCAAGTGCGGCTTCTTCTCGCCCCAGTAGTTCGGGTTCGCTTCCAGCGTAATGTATTGGCCTTGTTTCCACTCGGCGAATTTCCACGGACCGCTTGTAACGGTTTTCGCTGGATCTACGCCGTATGCGTTCTTGCTCAGTTCTTTAACCGGCACATCCTTCAAGATGTGGGAAGGAACTAGGGAGCTGGCAAGCGTGTATTGGAATGGTGCATACACTTGCTTCAGTTTGAATTCAATCGTCGTATCATCGACTTTCGTGATGGTATCGATTTTGTCGACTGTGCTGATACCAGGTGCGCCGGCATCAGGGTTTTTAACAGTGTTGAAGGTGAAGAGAACGTCGTCTGCAGTAAGCGGCTGACCGTCGTTCCATTTTGCAGTGCTTTTGATTTTGACTGTATATGATTTGCCGTCTGCGCTGATCACTGGAAGCTCGGCAGCAATCGACCAAGGCTCAACTACCAGGTTGGCATTGCGGTCTACGTCGTATAACTTGGCGTTGATTAATGTTTCAATATCGCCGGAAGAAGTGTCATTGATATAAATAGGATTTACAGAGACGATATCGGAGAATGTGCCAATCGTCATGGTTCCGCCGTCTACAGGCGTGTTTGGATCAGGAGTCGCGGGTGTTTCAGTCGTAGTGTCGGTGTTTGTGGTAGTGTTCGTTGCTTCAGTTGTATTAGCAGGTTTGTTGTTCGTTGTTGTATTGGCGTTGTTTGCATTGTTATTACCGCTGCACCCCGCCAACATTACTCCAACAAGAGCGATGACAGACAAACAGGAAAACCAATTCGATACCTTCCTCATCTTGTTCATTCCTCCCCATGATCTCAACAAAATGATTACATAAATTGACTTTTGTTGAAATATACCAAACTATTAGAATTTTCTCAAAACTTTTTCGCGAGATTCATAGCCTTTTCTGAAATCTTTAGAACTTCTTTACCAAGTTTGCCTTCAAACGACCAAATCCCCTATTAAATGACTCCTTTCGAACGCTTGTATTTGATGCTGCAGTTAGGCTGCTTGACTTCGAAATCATTGTAATCGATTTGACATTTACAGTATATTGGGGGAATTTCAGCATAAAAGAAAGCGTTTTTAACATCCCAATCTACCGAAGTCTTGCATTTACAAGATTTAAACATGTCATGAGTTGGGGGAATTGGATGGATCGGTTGCATACGGCTACATTCGAAAAATAGTCCCAAAGTAGGCGGAGTGTATTTTTATGCAGTAGGCACTATTCGCTTCAACGCGTTGGCGCGGCGCCTCAATTTGACAATAATCTTCACCGCGTTTACCGATTACTTCATTAAAGCAGTTGAGTGAATAGTATTTCTTATAGGTTTTGAAACCGTTGGTTTTACTAGTTTTTTTAATTTATAGTTTCCAGTTACAGGAATTATTAATTTCCGGCAGGCAAAATGAAAGGCCTCCCGAAATAGACCGCGCGGAATACGAGTATGAGCCAGCTACGTTCAATGAACGCAGTTTAGATGAGCGTGTTACAACACTATGAATATTTATGCACAATTAATAATTCTTCAAAAAATATCACGAATTTAACGTAAAATGTTAAGAAATATTACATAAGCTTCATTTTGATGACAGTTGCATGCGTTGTTTGTCCAATAAAACAAACCGCCAATACGTCTGTTCACGTATTGGCGGTTCTCTTCTTCCTTACAAGGAATTCATTACGCGGTAAATCGTTACAGCCGCTTGAGCTCTGGTAGTCTCGCCTTTAGGGGCGAAGCTGCCATTGCCAAGGCCGTTCATCAAGCCTGCCTCTTGCACGGCAAGCACAGCTTCTTGCGCATAAGCCGAGATTGCGCCTTGATCTGTGAACGATGCTGCTGAGCCAGCTTCCGGTTTCGCCAGTTGAAGCGCACGGTAGAGGATGACCGCCATGTCTTGGCGCGTGATGCTGTCATTCACGCCGAAGCTTCCGTCTTGCTTACCGGTTACGATGCCCAGCTGCTTCGCCGCTGCAATGGCATCCGAGTACCACTGGCCGCTCTTCACATCAGTGAACCCTGTTTCTGTGCCCGCCGCTGCTGCTTGCAGGTCCAGTGCTTGGATCAGCATCATGATGAAGGCTGCCCGCGTCACTTGCCCTTGCGGTGCGAAGCGATTGTCCTCAACGCCTTGCAAGACTCCGCGTGCAGCCAGCGCTTCAATGCTGTCCTTCGCCCACGCTACCGTTTCAATATCTCCGAATTGGATAGCTGACGAGCCTGCTGCATAGTAGCTGAAGTGCTCCGGCGAGAACGTGACGGTTTGAGTCTTCTTGTCATATTTCGCGTTCTTCACCACTTCCAGCTTGCCTTCGTCGTTCACGTAGTACACCACGACTTGGTTCGGATTCTCTCCTGCTTTCAGCTGGTATGGCAGTTCAACCGTTACGTCCTTCTTCTTGAACTGACTTACCTTAGTACCGTCTACAGTTAGCGTAAAGTCATATATAATGTGATCGCCGATCTGCGCTCTGGTTTGCTCGTTCAACCTAGATCCATCGACCTGTTTCACCGATAGCTCTACTTCATTGCTGCTATCGCCGATAATCGCGTTCCACATGCCTGCATCGAACGATACCGTTGCCAGACCTGCATCCAGCACCAACGATTTCTTATCGTCTGCCAATCGGTTCACTTGCTGCGCCGGCAGCTGGAACACAATGCCTTTGACTGTGCTAACCACATCCGCCGCTGCCGTTACCTTGACGGATTTCGTTTTCCCTTCGCCCGCTTGAAGCAGCTCTGCTCCCGTTACCTTCACCGCTGCTTGTCCGGATGCATCCGGCGTTGCTTTCAGCGCTACATGACCTTCCGTTACGACTGTTGTCGGAGGAGTCGGTGTAGGCGGTATATACGGTGTTGGGTCAACATTCGCAGTCGTTATTTTAATCGTAACTTCCGTACTGCTCGACAATTCGCCGTCTGTAGCCGTTACCGTAATGACGTAATTGCCTGCTGTTGCGTTCGCCCATTGGAATTCGCCGGTCGCTGCATCAAGCGTTGCATCTGCCGGTAAATTCGAAGCACTGAATGCAAGGTCGTCCCCATCCTCATCTGTAGCCGGAACAGTAAAGCTTACGGTCTCTCCTGTCTGTACAGAGATCGGAGCAATCGTACCGATAACCGGCGCATGATTAGCCGAAACCGCATCCAGATCATCCACGAAGAAATCATCCAGAACCACGACTACATCAATTGCCGACAACGTTGGAGCACCTGGTGCTCTTACAACTTCGAATGCAATGTAGTAATCGCTGTAATTGCCCGTATTAAATGTCAGCTCAGCACTGGCTGTACCGGTTGATTTAATAATAGGGAATGTCCAGTCTGGGATATTGCTCTTTCCAGTTCCCGTTGCTTCAGATAACAATACGCTTTGTTTCGGTCCGCCAGAGCGTGACTTCGCCGAAATCTGATACAGACCGGCTTGGTTCGCTTCGTATTTCAGTCCGACTTTATACGTCGTATTCGCTTTAAGCTTCAGCGTAGATGGCAATGTAGCCGCAATCTCTTGCACGGAAGTTGTGCGATTAATGAGATCTTGTTCGTTCGACTTTAAGGAGAACAAGCCATCAATAACATACGTCATCGGCTGCTTCACATTCGGATCCGCTGCTTTCAGCCCATCGCTTGCTTTCTCCGCAAGATGAGTCTGATTACCGCTGTTTGCCCGGAATGCGAATGGCCCAAGTCCTTCCGATACATTCTCGAAATCCTCATAGAAGTAATGAGAGCCAAAATCCGTTCTTCCCGGATTTTCCCACAATCTCACATCATCGAACCATACATTGGATGTGGCTGCAGTGACTGCATCTGCCTTCAAAGCAATCGTCGCTTTGCCCGACTGGTCTGCCGTGAAATCAACCTCTAGCCGTTGGAAGTAGGTGCCTTTAAATTTACTAGGCTCTTCCAAATTCAAAACCTTCGAAGCGTTGATCGTATTCATCAACACAGGTCCACCATAGTTAGACACTTGTAGGTACGCGTTTCTATTCGTGGTGCTGGCAGCTTGATCGTCTATATTACTACCTGTACCGTTATTGATATCCACCCATACAGAAGCCGTATAGGTCTTACCAGGTGTTAAGCCGGATACGGTTTGTGAAAGTGTCGCATCGTCCACACCGCTAATTCTTACATAGTTGTTCATGTTGTAATCATGCTTAACCGTAACATGACTTGCAGTGGCGTTTGTGGTTGAAGATTTCTGCCAGGAAGTGAAGCTGCTGCTGTCGAAGCCCGGATCTTTGACCGGTCCGCCAACGCCCCATTCGCCCGCTTGTTGAATCGTCGAGCCTTGTTCGTCAGCTTTAGACTTATAGACCACATAAGGAACGCCGACCGTTGTGTTGTCGATCGTTACTTTACCGTCCACAACAGGAAGAGTCCGCTCCCAGACACGGCCGGTATCCGTCAGCTTGTACATTTCAACCGAGGATAAGCCGTTCCAGCTGTTTGGCATATCCCAAGTCGTTGCACCGCCTATAGGATTCCAATAATAAATTTTCGATTCGTTTTGCGGATCCCACGGCAGGAACAATTGGGATTTCTGATTCTGAACATCCAATTGTCCGATTCCCGTGTCGCCAGCCGCTTTGTCCAGCACGACATCATAAACAGCAATTTTCTTGCCGTTCTTCTTGAGAGACGCCGTACCGAGAATCAAATTCGCATTGGATGGGCTTGCATGATACTCATCCAAAGTTGCCGTTACGCCGTTGCTGAATACGACGCTTTGATCCATACCTGTACTGTCATAGGTAAGGTTCATAATCGGGAAGTGCTGCATGTATTTCGTCAGTAGATTGTTGTTGTAGAACAAATCGATACCGTTCTGCATATCTGTTCTGCCCTGCCATGAACCGACACCTGCTTGCAGCATCCCTCTCAGGAGCACGCTCGTTGCCGGACTTGGCGCTTGGAACGTATCTTGGTATTGGTTCTTCATGAAACGAACGATCATACTGCCGTCTGTTTTACTAGGGTAATAAGGGTCCGTTCCCCAGTGTGTCCAGATGACGTTCTGTTCCATTGGTCCGGAGAACTCGGTTGCGAACCAGAAACCCAGCTTGTTCTGGATGATGTTCGCGAACTGATCCGCATGCCAGCCTGCACCGCTATAAACATCATCATAAACCATGGCTAGATTCGGAACTTCTTGCTTAAGCTGTGCATATCTTCTCTCCAGTTCACCTGTAGAGAGATCCTGGGCACGGTCCGGTCCATAGGTCGGATCGACCCAATCATAGGCGGAACCCGAGCTCGTCCATTTGTCTTTTTCCGCATAATAAGCATCCGGGTCTTGACCGTCAATGTTGGTATGAACGCCGACTTTAACGTTATATTTCAACCCTTCATCGACAAGCGTGTTGAAATCCTTGAGTCCGCCCGGGCGGATACCAAAGTGTCCCGCAACGTCCGGATGGCTGTCATCATGTCCTTCAGCCTGATAGCCTTTTTCAAGGATTAACTGACCAAAGCCGTCGTACAGATTGTACAGTTTCTTCGCATTATCCAATGTTCTTAAGAATGGAGCCTGCGTTAAGCTGTTAAAGTTCATTGCGATATACGATACATAATTGTTGATCTCATCTGCTCCGGGATGGAGATTCTGAGACCATTTGTCTCTGTACTCGATCGCTGCGTCTTTCCAATCTGCCGTACTATCGTTGTTTCTGTCCGGTGTGATAATGATCTCGGACGACAAATCATAGTTAGGAGGGAATTTCGCGTCATCAATGACGTCGCCTCTTACATTCCACTGTCCGTTCCACATCGAGAGCAGCTTGTTCGAAGTGCCATTCTCGGCCGCGATATTCATATTCACTTTCCCAGGTTGGTTAATAACATTATTGATGATTGTCGCAGCGAGTTTGCCATCGCTGACGAAACCATAGGTTCTGCTCTTACTGTCTGCTTCTTGATCGGCAAGCTTCTGACCGAATGCCGCATCATTCGTATAATACTCTTCATAGAATTGATTCCATTCCCCGGTAATCCATACGGATGCGCCTTGCGCATTCGGATTCGCGCTGGAGACGGTCACCAATTTCTGATCCGGGAACTCCAGTGTGACTACTTTATAACCTTCCGGCTCCGCATTAATATGCGTATTCATAAGAACGGATCCGTTTGTAACCTTGAAGGTGACGTCCAACTCCACATTGCCGATAACGGCTTCCGTATTATCATCGATTACAGGTACATTTAGCTTATAAACTACAGTATCGCTGGCTGTTTTCATCGCACTAACCACGGTCGCGAAACTCTCATTCCCGTTAATCTTTACTGTACTCAAGAAGTCGCTTTGACCTTGGAGCGTATCGGTTACTTCACCGCCTACCCAACTGTAGCTGCGAACAGTCGGGAAACGATTGTCGAGCTCGACGCTTAATTTGCTCGATGTGATTGTAATAGGCGTCAGTGTTCCCGTTGTTGGCGGCACCGGCGAAATATATCTCTCTTGCGATAACTTGCTGATCGTAATTTTCTTAGCGTCAAACCAGCTTCGCAGACCCACTTTGCCTTCTACTACAGGGAAGTCAGCAGATCCGCTAACAGCGAGTACATCGTTGACAAACACTTTGACACTTTGTCCGATATACTTTATTTTCACTGTATATTCGGTGTCAGGCAGCAATGTTGGTCCGTTCGACGTCAGCACGCCATAGTGACCCCCATCCGTCTGCCATCCCCACTCCTTGCCGCCGCCATAATAAATCATCGCAAACGGCTGGCTTGGTGATGTATATCGGAAATAGAATCCAATCCTGCCCGTGCTGGAGCTTGTGGTAAATTTCACGGTATAAGTGCCATCTTGCATTTCAAGGGAATCGTTGTCATAAATTTCACCGAAAAAGCTGTTAAGCACGAGCTTATTATCCGTAATAACTGGTGCCGGAGAGTAAGTAGATCCATCGGCATTGTTTTTCCACGTTCCCGTTACGCCATCTGTATAATCTCTGACGTACTTGGTAGGTTTAGCTGGTGTATACAGATCGTTCTGATCATACTCTACTTTCATTTCATCCAGTATTGTAGTGAGTGATTCCGCGTGTGTCGATACGCCTACGCGGCCATAGGAGCTGAATAAACCGGGATTCGTACCGGCATAAAGCTCAGTCCCGTCTACGCTAAGTGAGTAATCATCACCATGGTAATCAATTTTCACTAGATGAGGCGTCGTGCCGAGAGACTGCGGTGCACTTGTTAAATCAAAGCTTACATTCGTGCCGTCATTCATCCCGACCAGCTTCCAGTTCCCGTCACTGTCGGTTCTTACGGCACTCCAATTGCTCTCATCTTGATAACGGAACAGAAGTCCGGCATCCGTGTACGTACCGTCAAGCTGAAGTCGTGCGCTATATGAGCCATTACTGATCATAGGCGATTTACTATCCGCGACTTGACTTGTCCCATCCGTTGTCACTACTTTAACCACTCTACCGTCAAAGCCCGGCAGCGGCGTCTTCAATGAATAGGTGGCGTTCGTCGTCACCGTTCCGATATTGGCAACCGGCGCTGTTTCATTATCAAAGTTACGATCATAGACAACGTTATTGTCCGTATCCGTAACTTTCACACTATCGATATTGAGAGATTTCGCACCGAAGTAGGAGCGGAAACCGATTTTACCCGCAGCTGTCGGCAATTTATTGCCCGTCGTGGAGGAGTAAATCAGTCTGCCATCCAAATAAATCTCGTACGTATCCCCAACAAATGTTTCTTTCAAGGTGTAGATTTTTCCCGGAACAAGGGACTCCGCTTTATTCTGGGTTGTTCCCCATACTTCTGCGGAACCATTAAACCCATCCCAAAGCCATCCGTTAGGATCTCGGCAGACCAAGGAATAATGCGAGGCATCCTTCACCCTTACGGCAGGGCAGAATTGTTCGGCTGCTCCGCCATCGATACCGAATTTCATTTCAACGGTACCATCCGCAATATCGGGCATATCGCTGAAATAGAAGACGTTATTACCGGTTTGCTGAGCGGCCAGAAACTTCCCGCTCATTCCGGAGTAAGAGGTTACTCCACTGATAGCCGTATCTGACTTATCAGTCCCATTGTCAGCGAGATTGGCATCCGTGCCCGTATCGAAATTGTTCGTATACGTATTCAACTTCGGCTGTGCTGCCGTATCTTGGATATACTTCAGCGTGGAAGCAGATACTTCAAAGTTATGCGTCCATTTGAAGGAGATTACCCCTTCTTTACCTGCTGCCGTTGGGATGGAGGCTGACTTCTCCTCGAAGTCAGGCGCCTCCTTGCTATCCAGCACCTGAGTATCGTTAATAGACACGACAAAATCTTTGCCCGTATACTTGATGTTTAGTTTGAGCGGAACGCCAACCTCAGGAGTCCCGGCAGCGATCGGAAAGTCAGCCCCGAAGTATCCATACCAATCTTCCGTGCCATCGCTTTTCCAATTCATGAACCAGCCTTCGCCGGGTTCATTACCCAGGTAAACCCAGTTATTAGCGTCAATATAGCGAACTACGATTCCATAACGGTTTTGTGAACCGGATTTCGTAGTAAGGGTAGCCGTATAATCTCCATCTGCAACTGCAGGCGAGTTGGAATCGATGATAAAATTTTGGTAGGAACCATCATTTGTCGGCTCGCTGATGGTCAGTTTGCCGCCTGCCGATGTAATCGCTGCGGTTCCGGATTGCAGCCAGGTACTCGCATCATCCAAGTTGGAATTGTAGGTTTGATCGACTTGCGCGGCCTGAGCAACCGTGCTGCCCAGTACATTTGCAATCCCTTGCATCGGGATGATTCCCGATGAGAAAACAAGTGTCGCCGTTGTGATCAAACTGATCGTCTTCTTCAATAACCTCAAATTCATGACCTCCATTGTCAGTTGCCTTGCGGCCCGCTAAGGATTGTGTGAACAGCTATGTACTCCTTGCTTGATACGCGCACTTCTTAAATGCACCCCCCATCCACGAGTTTCCTACGATACTTTGTATCTTACAGATGATGAAAACGCATTCAAATGATGATTATTGATAAAAAAATGATATTTTTTGTTATTTTTCGTGTTTTATTTCGCAAAAAAACTCTAATTATTAGTTTCCCTTAGCAAAACAAGAGAAAATAACCATTAGAGTATCCATTTCGCTTATACGATCATCGAGACTCCGCGATGTGCCTTCGGACTGTGACCTGTTATTTTTTTGAAAATACGACTGAAATGCTCCGGATTCATATAACCGACCCGATCGGACACCTCGCAAACTTTCAGCCCGCTTCCCATTAATCGTTTCGCCTCTTCAATTCTCAGCTTCGTCAAATATTGAATGAAACTGCTTCCGACTTCCCTGGAAAACTGTTTACTTAGATAGCTCCCACTGACGCCTACCATTTGACTGATTGACGGGAGCGTTATATCCTCGCAAAAGTGTTTGTCTATGAACGTTTTTGCTTTCGCGACAGGAAGTGAATATCTCTCCTGCTGCTTGCATGCATGCTCATGAATCAAGTCATGGATTCGGCCCAGCGTGCCCTCCATCCATTCCGAAATGCCCCTCATCGTGTCAAACTGCCCGATAAAGTCCAGTGGATTACTAACCTCCTCCTGGAGCTGCTGCCAACGCAGTCCACTCGGATAGAGGATCGCGCCAATTTCCCATATCATCTCGGTAAACTCCGATTTAATGACTTCGGGTTTCAAACTTTCAGCAGCCTGCAAGAGCAGCATACGAAATTGGGTATACCGCATTCGCCAATGTACGGCATCCGATATAGTAAGACCCTTCACCACATCAGCCCTTGCAATCCGTAACTGCCCCAGGAAGGATTGTAAACGCACAAGCTGCTCCGGCGTTTGTTTGGATACCGGTATAGCTTCAGGAAAAAAAACTTTATCAAACCCGCGATAATAACACAGCTCTGCGGCATTAGACGACTGCTCCGCCAAAGCAATCCATTCCCATGAACTCCTGCCCCAGTCGCTGACTCCAATGGAGACAGAAACATTCATAAATTGCTTTAAACGTACGCTTACTGTCGTCAATACACCATGGATGTTTTCACGCGCAGACGTCTCGCTGCGATGATGGGGAAACGCCATCAGCAAGGTGTACTCACGCGGATGTCGATCCAGAATTACAGCTGGGATAGCTTGGGACTCCATGACTGTCCGAATGGTTTGTTTAATAAATCTCGCAGAGCTGTCCGTTACATGAGCTTGTGACAATTTAACCGAAGCCGCAACAAGATTCACTTCACCAAGCAGGCACTTCAGCTCAGCAAAGGCTTCACTGCGAGCAGAAGTTTCCAGTTGTTCATCGTTAAACAGGGAAATAAGCAAGGGCTCCAAATTCTTCTCAGCACTTACGGTCGGACTCCTGTCAGCCGCCGCTTCTTCCACGGGGATTGCCTCTTTATGCTTCATGACTTCATTCACGGCTTTAGACAGAATTGGCGCAAGAGTGGCTTCATCCATGTTTGCTTTGAGCATATAATCCTTGGCCCCGTTAATAAACGCTTCCCTCACGTAATCGTAATCATGAAATGCACTTAATACGATCGGATATACCGGCTTCGTCAGCTCAAGCTGACCCAGCTGTATAAGAAATTGTAATCCGTTCATCTTGGGCATCTGAATATCCACGCAAACGATATCAATTTCAGGATGCTGCGCAATGAAGTGAATCGCTTCTTGACCGTCAGATGCTTCTCCGACGATGTGAATATCCGCATGTTGAGAGGTGATCATATGACGCAATACGAGTCTGACTAAAGGCTCATCGTCCACAATCATCAGATTGATCATCTTATTTGTTCCTCCCCACCTATGATTAGGATTATCCCTTCACGGCACCGTCCATAAGACCCTTAAAGATAAACCGTTGGAACGTGATGTATACCGCTGCGCTTGGAATCAGCACGAGCACAATACCGGCACAAAGTGCGGATAGATCAGAGCCCCGTGCACCAACAAATTTCATCAGTGCCGTCGACATCGTCACAAGCTCCTTCGAAGGCATGTACAGAAATGGAATATAGACATCATTCATGACGGTTACACTCTTCAGAATCGCAAGCGTCGCGGTCGCAGGAAGAAGTAACGGAAATATAATGGAGCGGAAGATCCGCACATAGGATGCTCCATCCAGCATCGCACTTTCATCAAGCTGGTTTGAAATTTTCTCGAGAAACTGCATGTAAATATAAATCTGCATGATGTCCGTACCTATATAAATTAAGATCGGAGCTCGCAATGAATCATACATACCAATCGTATGAATGATTTGAAAACGAGCAATTTCAGTTGTATAAGCGGGAATAATCATGGCGACCAGAAACAGGGCGTACACAACATTCTTTAGTTTAAATTGAAACCGATTCAGGATATAAGCAGTCATCGTACCTAATATGGCATTGCCGCACAGCGTGATGAAAGCAATGACAGTCGTATTCCACAACCCTCGCAGCATATCACCTTGCGTATACGCCAGCTTGAAATTGCTGAAATTCAAGAAACTTCCGGGCAGCGCCAAAGGTGTTGTCTGAAACAGCTCCGTTCTCGTCTTGAAGGCTCCGAATACAACGAGCACAATCGGAACAAACACAATTACGAAGATGAGTGCGAACATCGTATAATAGAACACATTTCCCGGTAAGTTCCGTCTCCAACTGGACATATCAGTTCCCACTCCTGTCCTTGATGATCCAATTCTGTATCGAGGAGAACACGATGATCAGGATCAACAATACTACGGCCATGGCCGATGCTAAACCGAAATTATTGAATTTAAAGGCTGTGAATAAGGAGAATAAGCCAAATGTGCTGCTGGCCACACCGGGTCCCCCGCCTGTCATGACAAACGGAATATCGAATTGAAGCAAGGCACCGGTAACATTCATGAATAGGATGATCTCAACAACCCGGCGAATACCAGGGAATGTGATATAACGCTGCTTCTTCCAGAAATTCGCTCCATCAATCGAGGCTGCTTCATATAAATCCTGTGGAATCGATTGAAGACCTGCCAGGAACAATATGACGTGCACCCCGCAGAAACGCCATAAGGAAACAGCCACCAGCGAGTAATTCACTAATTTCAAATCACTTAGCCAACCATGAATCCAGCTCTCGAGTCCAACGGAAGTTAAAAAGCTATTAAGCGGTCCGTTGATGGGATAGTAGATGTAACTGAACATATAAGCAACAGCTACGCCGTTAACGACATAAGGCATAAGTATAGTGAAGCGGAACAGCGAGCTTCCGCGTATGGCCCGATTTAATAGAACGGCAACCATGAGTTCCAAAGGAATAAACAGCGTATGCACCAGAAAATAAATGCCATTATTGCTAATCGATTTCCATACATCCGGCATCGAAAACAAAACCTGCTTATAGTTATCAAAGCCAATATAGCTCTTCGTGGCGCTAAACCCATCCCAATTCGTAACACTATAGTGAAACAATTGTAAGGTCGGATAAACCAAAAACAATAACAGCAATGAAACAGGAATGAATAAAAAGCCGAAGATAACCCATTTTTGCTGTGCCTGGTAATTCATTCTCATCCCTCCTGCAAGGTAACCGCATCTCTCTATCATGCTCTTTCTAACTTGCTGCTTTGTTGAAGAAGAGAGGGTACATGGTTTGACCCCAAGTACCCTCATCAGCAGGTATCCAGTTATTTAATCGACTCTACGGCTTTCTTCCAGTTGCCATTCAACGTTTTCTCAACATCTTCTACCGTTTTGCCGGCAAAAATGTCTGCTGCTGTTTTCTTCTCGTCGTATTGCGCAGCTGCTTTTACTTTCGCGTATCTCTCATCTGTAGCATCATAGATAAACGGAACAAAAGGAGCTGCCTCGTTCGATTTGTTAAAGAACGGAAGGTCTGAAGTTACACCTTCAACAGTAGATGTATTTTTCAGCTCGTTGATATAAGGTTGGTAAACTTCCGGGCTAAACATCCATTCCATGAATGCTTTCGCTTCTTCCACGTTCGCGGAATTTTTGTTGATGGAAACGTATTGATCAGCCAGAGTCATATTCGGAAGCGGATCGCTGGCAGAAGTTCTCCAAGGCATTGGGAATGCGGCAAGGTCGTCGTCGTTGCCCACCTTCGCCAGATGATCTGCATAATACCATTGTCCTAATGCTATAACTGCTGCTTGTTTGGCTTGGAACAGCTGGGTTGCTTGGTCAAAACCAATGCCTAGTGCATCCGGTCCTGCCAATTTATCTGATGCGATTTTCTTGATCATGTTTGCAACCGTTTCGAAGGTAGAGCCCGCACCGAACGGCTCTGCATTAGTAGCCAAGTTCGCTTGGTATTGCTCATCCTTGGATAGAATATGAGGACCAAACTCAGAGAATGGATAGAACGTCCAGTCATCCTTACCGCCAATTGCAAGCGGAATATATTCATTGCTGGCTTTGATTTTCTCGAGCACGTCAATGAACTCATCCATCGTTTGCGGAATTTGCAGATTCAGCTCTTCGAAGATGCTAGGGTGATAGTAAACATACTCAGAGAACGATACCAGAGGCAATCCCAGCGTTTTACCGTCGATCACGCCTGGGAATTTATTGGTTTTCACTACAGGCAGCTCATCAAGCGGAAGCAACGAATCTTTATAGATTTGGAAGTGAGCCGGTTTCAGGTACATCAGATCAGGCAGGTCGCCAGCTGCAAGACGCACCTTCATATATTGACCGCTGTTATCCGGGATCGTTTCCACTTCAATGGAAACGTTCGGTTTAAGTTTGGTGTACTCTTTCACTTTCTCTGTCCAGAACGCGATATCTGTTTTGGCTTCCCACATGCCGAGCTTTAATTTAACAGGCTTAGCTGTGTCTGTTTCTGCGTTAGACTCAGCGGCAGCTGTCGTATTATTACCCGTGTTCGTGTTGTTCTCTTTGCTGCTCCCGCAGCCTGTCAACATCGCTACTGCAAACATACATACCACGAGCAATACAAGATAAAGCTTATTGTTACGCATTGATTTACCCCTCCGTTTGTCATGTTTATCTACGGTTGTTATTCAACCTTCTTCATAATAACCGCCATGTAACCGCATCCAAATGATTGTTGTTAAGGTAAACATGATCTTTTTTGAACCATTCTACGCCGAGATGATCTCGTCTTCATCAGAATTGCTTATGACAGGCAAGAGCAGCATGACGCGCGTACCGCCTCTTGCACTCGCCTCCATATGAAGCCCGTACGTTTTCCCATAATGAAGCTGAATGCGCTGATGTACGTTCAATATCCCCATTCCGCTATAGCTGCGATCTTTGACAGGCTCTTCCGCTTGCCTGCGATAGCTCTCGAGCGCTTGATCCGTCACGCCAACCCCGTTATCCTCGATGCAAACCTGAAGCATCTCATCCTTCATGCCTGCCGAGATATAAATGATGCCGCCGTGATCCTTTCCATTCAATCCATGGATCAGGCTATTCTCAATAATCGGCTGCAAGAGCAGCTTAAGCACGTACAAGGACTTCACACGTTCTTCGATCTCCCAAAACGTATCAAACTTATTCCCATAACGGATTTCCATAATGGACAAGTAATGCTTCAAATTCTCTACTTCATCAGAGAGCCTCGCCAGCCGCCCACCGCGGTTAAACGATGATGACAATAGCCGCATCAGCGAGTTCGTCATATTCTGAATATTGTCCGCTTTACTAATTAGCGCCATCAGCTTAATCGCGTTTAGGGTATTAATTAAGAAATGCGGATTAATTTGCGATTGCAGCACCGAGAATTCCGCCATTCGTTTCGCTCGTTCTTGTACTTCCTGCTGCTTCATCAGCTGTAGAATCTTCACAATCATATGATTGAACGTATTGCCAAGAGTCAGCAGCTCCAGACTTCCGGAGGCATGTGCATGCGTAGATAAATCACCATCCATGACACGCGACATCTGACGCATGAGTCGGTGGATCGGCTTCGTGACATTATGTACAAAATAAATCGCTACGGCACCAAGCGACACCATGATCAGCATCGCGGCAAGCAGAATGATTTTGTTCACTTTCTTATAATTGACGATTAACTCGCTGTATGGCGTTATATTCACGATTGTCCAATCGGCTTCACCGACATTGGCGTATGTGACCAGCATCTTCTTCCCATCGATTGTCTTCAGAAAATGCCCCCATTTTCCCGTAAGCTTCTGAAGCATTGGCCCCAACGATTCTCCCCGCTGCTCCTGCTGCTGATTCGAGGTCACAATGGATCCGTCACCATCTACCAGAAATACTTTCGATGATCGATTCGTATCCTGAAGCAGGATATTGTCGAACTCGCCTCCATTGAATGCAAAATAAATCACTTCAACGTCTGACAAAATATTAAATGCGCTTGGTGAGAAAGAAGCCGTCATGATATTGGTAAGCAGCTTCTCGCTATGAACGACTATAGGCTGCAACCCCTGAAAATGAACTTTATCCTGCTTATTCAACGCCAGTTGATACCAAGCCGCATTGCGTATCGTCCTTTCATTGCCTTCCATATTGCTTAGATAGGTGTAGGTACCCGCCTTCTTGAAGAAAAATTTAACAGAGAGAACATCCGACATGATAGATGACGTATGCTTGTTGAGAATTTTATGCAGCATGCTGATATTCGTTTGTCTTTCCACGGAGGTGGTCTTGTTGATCTCAGATGCAGTGGTAAGTACATCCGGATCCATACTGATTGCCGCGAAGATGCTGATCATTTTGTTAATTTCCTGTTTCGTCGCATAAGCGACGGTTTGTGAGGATTGAAGCGTTCTTTCGGTAGCTTGATTAATGACATCGGTTTTGTACATACGTAGAACAAAGATACTGCTGAGCGTAATTGGAATGATGACGATGAACACGACAAATATGCTAAGAATCGTAGATAATTTCATGCCGTTGGTTCGGGCGAGCAATGCTGATTTCAAAGGTAATAGCCCCCCGTTTGATGAATGTACTGACAGGCAAATCGTAACATGCGGTGTAGGGCCAGAACCATTACGAATGGTATGGGGTTTTTACATAAATGTAGTCAAACTTTCTACTCAGCAACAAAAAAAAGACCACTCCGAGGAGTGGCCTTACGATCGATTACAGCTGTGCAGTTTTCTTCCAGTCGGCAGCGAACTTCTCCATGCCTTGATCCGTCAGCGGATGCTTGGAAATTTGCTCGATGACCGAGAATGGAATCGTGGCAATGTGCGCGCCTGCCATCGCTACGCGAGTAACGTGATCGGGATGGCGGACAGAAGCAGCGATGATTTGCGCATCCAGGTTATGAATACGGAACAATTCAGCAACCTTAGCGACCAATAGAACACCGTCTTCGGAGATGTCGTCCAAGCGGCCAAGGAACGGAGACACATAAGTTGCGCCTGCACGAGCGGCCAGAAGCGCTTGGTTCACGGTGAAGATCAGCGTTACATTCGTTTTGACGCCTTTCTTCGTGAGATAACGGCAAGCTTCCAAGCCTGCAAGCGTCATCGGGAGCTTGATCGTGATGTTAGGATCGTTATTATTGATCTTGATCAGCTCATTCGCTTGCGCGATCATTTCTTCGGCAGTAAGAGCGTCAGGCGTGACTTCGGCCGATACGGATTCGACCTCAGGCACTAATTTTAAAATTTCTTCAATGCGATCCTCGAACTTCACGCCTTCCTTGGCGACCAAGGAAGGATTCGTTGTTACGCCGGACAAGACGCCGGTTTTGTAGGCTTTCTTGATATCTTCTACATTGGCAGTATCGATAAAAAATTTCATGTTTACGACCTCCAGTTATGGTGTTGATAGTAGATAATTACCAGCTTATTAGTTCAGCAATTGTTTCGTTTGACGAACTACATTTTCCGTGGAGAATCCAAAGTACGCTAACACTTCTGTACCCGGACCTGATGCACCGAATGTATCGATCGATATATTCTTGCCGCTTAGTCCCGTGTAGCGTTCCCAGCCTAACGAGATGCCGGCTTCAATGGACACCCGTTTCGTCACAGCAGCAGGTAGAACACTTTCCTTGTAGGCTGCGGATTGACGATCGAACAGCTCTCTACTCGGCATTGCAACTACGCGAACGGAGATATTCTCCTGTTCGAGCTCAGCCTTGGCGTTTACGGCAAGGGAAACTTCCGAACCCGTTGCAATTAGGATGACATCCGGCTGAGCGTTCGTTTCAGCTAGGATATAAGCTCCTTTTGCTACCGCATCAATATTGCCCTTGGTCGCTTCATATACAGGCAGGTTCTGTCTGCTCAAGATGAGCGCAACCGGACCTTCCTTCTGCTGCAGCGCATATGCCCATGCACTTGCTGTTTCATTGGCATCCGACGGTCTGATGACGGTCAAGCCAGGAATGGTACGCAGTGCTGCCAGATGCTCAACAGGCTCATGCGTAGGCCCGTCTTCGCCGACTGCGATGGAATCATGAGTAAATACATAAGTTACAGGCAGCTTCTGCAGCGCCGCCAGACGGATAGCCGGGCGCAAATAATCGCTGAATACGAAGAAGGTGCTGACAAATGGTTTAACGCCTCCATGAAGAGCCAGACCGTTGCCGGCTGCGCCCATCGCATGCTCACGAACGCCGAAGTAGATGTTCCGTCCCGAGTACGACCCTACAGCGAAGGTTTGCTCGCCGCTGATATCCGTCATTGTCGAGTGCGATAAATCCGCGCTTCCGCCGAAGATGGCAGGTACGGTTTTCACAAAATGATTGATCGCATTTCCGCTTGCAATACGCGTTGATACCGTCTTAGCAGAATCAAATGTTAGAATATCTGCTGCAGCAATTGATACTCCGCCGTCGATCACTTGCTCGAGTTCTTGGCCTTGTGCCGGGAATGCGGCTTTATAGGAAGCAAGCAATTGGTTCCACGCTTCTTCTTTGGCCTCCCCATTACGCTTCAGCTGTTCGAAATGAGCTTTCACATCTTGCGGAACCGTGAACTCTTCCTCGTACTCCCAGCCATATACTTTCTTCGTTGCTATGGCTTCTTCTTTGCCGAGCGGATTGCCGTGTACTTTGTTTGTACCCGCTACTTTACTGCCGTAACCAATAATCGTCCGAACCTCGATCAAGGTTGGCTGCGTTTCATTCTGCTTAGCCGCTTCGATCGCTGCAGCAATTCGTGTAATATCATTGCCGTCTTCCACACGGATATACTGCCAGTTCGCCGACTCCGCTCTCTTCTGAATATTCTCTCCAAAGGAAAGGTTTAGCGCTCCATCCAAGGAGATGTCGTTAGAATCATACAATACGACTAGCTTGCCCAGTTTCATATGTCCGGCCATCGACATGGCCTCATAAGAAATGCCTTCCATTAAGTCGCCGTCTCCAACGAGTGCATACGTATGATGATCGACAACCGGGAAACCTTCTTGATTGTATTTAGACGCAAGATGCGCTTCAGCCATCGCCATGCCGACTGCCATCGAAATCCCTTGTCCAAGCGGGCCTGTCGTCGCATCGACACCATCTGTATGGCCATACTCGGGATGCCCCGGCGTCTTGCTGTTCAGCTTACGGAACTGCTTGAGATCATCGATCGAAACCTGATAACCGGACAAATGCAGAAGGCTATATAACAAAGCGGAACCATGGCCCGCAGATAAAACGAAACGATCGCGGTTAAACCATTTAGCATGGCTTGGATTGTGATTTAATGACTTGGACCATAATGCGTAAGCCATCGGCGCAGCGCCCATTGGCAATCCCGGATGACCGGAGTTCGCGCTGTTAATAGCGTCAATGGATAAAGTGCGGATCGTATCGATTGCGAGTTGTTCAATTGTTTGTGATGTAAGCATAGTGTTCCCCTTCCTCTTCTTGTGTTTCATTCACATGTTCTGTATGTTGATCGAACCACCAGTGATATCCATCCTCTGCTAATAGCGCATCGGATGCAGCTGGTCCGTAAGTGCCTGCTTCGTAAGGATAAAGCGGAACCGTGTTCGCTTGGAAAGCATCCAAGATCGGCTGCACCCATTGCCAGGACAGTTCTACTTCGTCCCAGTGCGCGAAGAATTTAGGGTCGCCGTTCAGGGCATCATGAATCAAGTTCTCATACGCTTCCGGCGTGTCGTCTTGGCTGGCGTGGAAGTCGATATTAATCGGCTTGAACTCCCCTTTATGCTGCGGGTCCCTTGTATTTAGCTGCAGCACGATGCCTTCGTTCGGACTGATCTCGAAGACCAGAAGATTAGGCGCTTGTTTGTGGTCATACGCCTGCGCCTCCTTGGAAGTCTCCTTTAACGGCTCCTTGAACTCAATCACAATCCGAGTTGATTTCTCTTTCATGCGTTTGCCTGTTCGTATATAGAAAGGAACGCCGCGCCAGAAGTAATCATCGATCTGCAATCGAGCCGCAATGAACGTATCGTTCATGGATGTACTTGCAATTCCAGGTTCATCTAGGTAACCGACAACAGGCTTCCCTTGAATCGTTCCGGCTTTGTATTGTCCGCGGATAATGCTCGCGCTGATTTCCTGTTTCTGCACCGGCTCAAGTGCTTCCATGACCTTCTTCTTCTTGAAGCGGACCATCTCGGAGTCGCTGTGATTAGGAAGATGGCTTGCCAGCATCATGAGAAGCTGCAGCATATGGTTCTGGAACATGTCGCGCACAGCACCTACATGATCGTAATAACCGGCTCTTTCTTCCACACCGACCGTTTCATTGGCCGTAATTTGCACATTCGCAATGTAACGGTTGGTCCATAACGCCTGAAGGACCGGGTTCGACTGCTGCAGAATCTCGAGCTTCTGAACCATCGGTTTGCCGAGATAATGATCGATACGGAAAATTTCTTCTTCCGCGAAAGCTTTGCTCAGCTTTTCATTTAAATCCCGAGCAGATTGCAAATCATAGCCGAAAGGCTTCTCGATCACGAGGCGCTTCTGGGCAGCCCCAAGTCCGCTAGCCTGGATATTAGCGGCAATGGTTTCGAAATGCTCCGGCCCCACTGACAAATAAAACATCCGATTCGGTTTCGTAACGTGAAGCTGCTGTTCCCGCTGTTCGATGAGGTTCAGCAAATTGCGGTAATCTTCAATTCGGCCCACATCCAGTACGTTGTAGCGGAATGCTTCCAGAAAACGCTCCAGCGAGGCAGGATCTTCTACTACCTTACGTCGCGAATAGGTACGAAGCGATTTCTCGACATTCGACCGAAAGGTTTCGTTAGACAGCTCTCTTCGGCCAAGACCAATTAATGTGAAAGCTTCAGACAGTTTCCCATCGATAAATAAGTTATATAATGCCGGATATATTTTTCGTTTCGCTAAATCACCGGTTGCGCCAAACAGTACAAACGTAGTCGGTTCCATTTGTCCATACTCCTTCCAGTTAAACGCTGGTATCTCTTCTGTACTTCCACTATAATACGAATTGCATCTATACAAGTAATACATATATTTCAGAGGAGCTATAGACCACGTCTATGACCAACAATTATGAGTTGTATAAAGTTTTTTATTGGGCCGCGAAGACGGGCAGCTTAACTCAAGCCGCTAAGGCACTTTATATTACCCAACCAAGCGTCAGTCATGCGATCAAACAGCTGGAAGACAGCTTTGGCATTACGCTGTTTTACAGAAATTCGAAAGGAGTTGCGCTTACACAAGAAGGTTCTTTGCTGTATTCCTATATCGAGCAGTCCCATATCTTGATCTCAATAGCCGAAGAGAAAATGGCCGCACTTAAAAATCTCGACAGCGGCGAGCTGCGAATCGGCGGCAGCGACTCCCTGTTCAAGCATTACATGCTTCCTTATTTGGAGGACTTTAATCGCAAGCATCCCGGCATCCGGCTTCATCTGAATCATGGGACGACACCCGAGGTAATATCTTTTCTTAAAGAAGGCAAAATAGATCTAGGCGTTGTCCGAATGCCGATTGTGGATCCTCAGCTTGAGGTGAGGGAGAGTATTCAGCTGCAGGATTGTTTTGTTGCGGGAGCTCGTTACGCCGATCTGAAGGAGACCGTTCTTTCGCTGGAGATGCTGCTTCAGCACCATCTGATTCTGTTCTCACGCAATAGCCGGGCACGAATGGCGATCACGGAATTATTCCAAAACTACGGCTACACCCTTAAGCCTGAAATTGAAGTCGGCAGCGTGGATCTTCTGATTGAGTTCGCGAAGCGTGGACTTGGTATCTCCTACGTCACAAGGGAATTTGTGAAGAAGGAGCTCGAAGAGGGCTCTCTATTCGAAATTAAGCTGGACGTGCTTCTGCCGCCTTCTCAAGTGGGGATTATGATTATGCGCAACATGCCGCTATCTATAACAGCTACTCGATTTATCGAGTATTTTGATAAATTCTCCTTGCGTTAGCAAAAGAGAGGCTTGGCGGGCCTCTATCTTACCGGATGAAGCGTGGTAAATTTCCATTTTGATACGGGAGCCATTTGTGCCGCATTTGCAACGCCATGCCAGCCCATCGAGCACGACGATTAATGCTGCATTTTCTGCAACATTTCTACGTCAAAAGAGCTCTGGTCACGAAAATGCTGCATGGAATGCAACATTTTTGTGGCCAGAGCTCTTTTAGTCTTTATTTATCTTGGAAATGTTGCATTTCTTGCAATATCAGATCAAATTCAGCCTCCAGAGAGGTCAATTGTTGCATTTCTTGCAACAATCACATGTTGCTTATACGTCGTAGTTGACGACGTAGTGATGCCGTTCGGTATGGTAGTAACCTTCGCTGTATTCGATTAATTCGCCACTCTCGTCGTACGCATAGCGCGACCTCTTAAGCAGCGGTGTTCCCGCTTCGATTGACAGCGCAGTCGTGACGGAATCAGACACCGCCGAAGATACGGAGAATTCATCCCGGTACTTGCTGATTGTAATACGCTGTTCTTCCAGCAAGTCGTACAGCGACTGCGCACCTAGGTCAGACAACTCGATGCCGGCGGCCCGACTCAACAAGTAATGCGTGTAATGAATGTAAGGCTCGCCGTTCAGTTGGTACAATCGCTCGACTCGCAAGCATCGCTCACCGAACAACTGATATGCCGTCGTGCCTTTTTCACTCGGGACATGCGCCGCGCTTAGCAATTGTTTAGCGATCTGATGCCCTTCATCGACCAGCACCTCTGTAAACCGTTTCAGCTTAGACAGCTTGGAAGCGGACGTATTACGGATGACCTTCGTCCCTTTACCGCTGCCCGTCTCCACATACCCTTCCTGCGCCAGCTCCTTAATCGCGTTCCGTACCGTAACCTTGCTTACCCGGAACTCTTGCTCAAGCTGAGGCTCGGACGGGATGTTCGTTCCGACCGGGTAAACCCCGTGCAGAATTCGGTCCTTCACGATGCTCGCGATCTGCACATACAATGGCTTCTTACTGCGTGATAGCTTCATTATCGGATCACGTCTCCATTCGCAAGATCCGTCATCGCACGCTCGATCTCGCGCTCCGTCGACATCGGCGTATCTCCGGCAACCGTATGAGCGAGCATAGCGGCTGCGGCTGCGAAGCGAACGGTACGATCCGGCTCGAATGCGGAGAGTTCACCATGAATGATGCCGCCGGCGAATGCATCGCCCGCTCCGATTCGATCGTAGACGGCAAAAGTAAGCGGCTCTGAAGCAACCGTCAGAGTGCCATTCTTATACATAAAACCACGCAACGAATGCGTGTTGTCTCCGTTAATGGTGCGATGCGTGCCCGCCATCGCGGAGAGGCCGGTGTATCGCTGAGTCACCATCGGCAGCAATTCCGTTAGCTGCTCCATTCGATCTGTTTTGTCCGTCGACATGCCGAGAATGTGGATCATGTCCCGCTCATTCATCATGACGATATCCGCGAGCTCCAGCATTTGTTCGTAATGAGGCTTCGCTTTCGCGTAACCTCCATCTCCCCAATGGGTCGGCCTGTAATTACAGTCGAAGACGACCGTTCCGCCGGTCCCCTTCACTGCCTTAGCAAGCTGAACCATATGCTGTCTCACATTATCGTTCATCGCCAGTGTGATCCCGCAGAAATGAACGAGCTCGATTCGTGCAGCGATAGCGTCGTAATCATATGCATCGAGCGGAGCCGTATTGAAGCTGCTCTCCTGCCGATTGGCGTAGGTGACACGACCCGGCCTCGCGCCGAATCCGTTCTCAAGGAAGTACATGCCAAGGTTACTGCCGCCTCGCCCTACGAAATCTAACGACAAACCCAGTTTGCGCAAATTCGCCGCGGCCGCTTCTCCGAGTGCATTGTCCGGCAGCCTCGATATGAGGCTGCTGTCATATCCGAATCGAGCCAGTGCAGAGGTTACGTTCACGCCGGTGCCGGAGAACGAATAGCGCAGATGATCCGACTGCGACATTAATTCATAGCCCGGCACTTGCAGACGCATCATGACTTCGCCGAAAGCGGCGACACGAGTGCGATTACCCATGGCGATCGACCAACTTCTTCATGATCTCGAGCAGCATGCGAACATCCTCAACATTCGTCTTGCCGGTTGCTTTGTCTACGATCGACGAATAGACATGCGGTATAACCTGCGGTATGCCCGCATCAAGCGCAATGCGCAGTATGGGCTCGAAATTGTCCATGTCGATGCCGCCTGTCGGTTCGAGTGCAAACCCTTCTTCTGCGCAAGCCTTCGCAACAGCTCGCAATTCATCCTCACGACTCAATCCATTCATCGGAAAATATTTGAGCGCATTGCCGCCCATATCGCGAACGAGTGCGATTGCCGTCTTCACAGGCACGATGGCCTGCTCCGGCTGTGCTGCGCTAAAAGGTCCTGTCGAAATATTCACGTAGCCTGCTTGTCCTGTAGGAGAAACAAGGCTGTTGATCCAGCTGTCTCGCTCTCCTAAATTCGCACGTGTAGCGCCAACTGCCGGGAAAACCTGATTAATATGCGTGCCTGGGTAATGCTTCGCGATCTGTGCAACGACGGCCGCCTGCCGATTGTCCCCGGCCCCGAGTCCAATCGAGACCGCGTCATCGATTGCTTCCCCATATCGCTTCATCGCGGTAACGGCAGCTTCCACGGTCGGATAGTCCTTGGAGAGGATACCGACAAGGACATGCCCTTCTGCGGCATCGAAAACTTCCTTCGCATTCTCGATGCCGTTAGCCAGCACATTAAGTGCCGCGCGACTTTTATACAATCGTTTCGTCATGTTGTGCATGTTAATGGCCTCCCGTAAGCGTAACTATTCTAGCTGCAATGACATTCATATCATCACCAAGCAGCGGACGCGGATCGATATCAAAATACCCCTGCTTCACGCCATAATCGCGCGTGTAGATGGCGATATCGCCGCCTTGCAGTCCTTCAACGACTGCCTTCGCCGTCGTGCCGGACAGCGCTGGATCTACCTGAATGCGCGCACGGAATATCGCGCGCCCCGCTTCATCTTGGACAATCGTCACTTTAACGCCTGGCTGCTCGTTCAGCGGAATCAGCGTTTGCAGCGTTACCTTCTCCTGCTCACTATTATCCTTCTTAACCATATACTCCTCGAGCGCTTGGAGCAGCCCGAATATCGTTTCCTTCCCGACCTTCATGCTGCGGCCAATCCCGTGCAGCTGCATTTTGACCATCTCGATATAATCACGTTTGCCCCCGACAATACCGGAGGTCGGACCTTCAATCGCCTTGGAGCCGCTATAGATCGCGAGGTCCGAGCACTTCACATACTTACGAACATCCTCTTCCGCAGCTGCATCCACGATAAGCGGAACCCCTTTTCGCTGCGCCACTTCCCAAGCTTCCTCCACACTAATCATGTTCTTCTGCACCGCGTGGTGTGACTTCACGTATAGAATTGCGGCCGTGCGATCGCTGATCGCGTCTTCGATATGCTCGGCTTTGCCCTCATTCGCATAACCGACTTCAACGAGCTTGCCTCCGCCCAGAAACACCATCGTCTCCACAGGTGCACCGTATTGGACATTATGTCCTTTGAGAATAATGATTTCGTTCTTCGCGATTGCCTCTTGATGAAGCCGTTCGCTCATACGCCGATTGCCTTGCGTAACGATACCCGCAACAGACAATGCAATTCCGCTTGATGCTGAGTTGACGACAACAGCAGCTTCGGAGCCCAGCACTGCCGCAATATGGTCGCCCGCTTTATCCACCAAATCGGCGATTTCCACATAGCGTTGTCCGCCTAGCTTCATCGCTTCCATGACGGTATCGGAAGGTGCCGACACCCCGAGGATGCTCATTCGCCCGCTGGCATTAATAACGCGTTTCAACCCATACTTAGCATTCAATGAATCGCCCATTCGCATATACTCCTCTAACTTTAATTTGATGATCGCCTTCGCGCATGTCTCCCTCCGAATCGACGAACACGCTACGCTCCTCTTTAACAGAGAACAAAGTCAGATTAGCCCGATCACCTGCTTGAATGCGGCCCAGTTCCGGTTTCCCCAACCAATCTGCCGCGTTCACTGTCACGGCTTCGATCACTTCGCTTAGCGAATACCCTAGGCACAGAAACTTCGACATCACATGCGCCAAGCTATATACAGGACCATGCAGCCGATTCCCGCGATAAATGTCCGAACTAATCGTATCGAAGCGAATTCCGTTTCGCCTCGCCGCCTCTGCCGCCTTGAAAGAAAAGCTGGCTGTGCCGTGTCCGACATCCATTCGAACGCCTCTCGCGATAGCCGCATTCAGCTCCAGAATCGGACTTCCGTCCTCGCTGAATAAGTTGTTGCTTTTCCCGTTCAAATAGTGCGTTACAACATCATTTCTCACGAGCAGCGGTAGAATCTCTTCGATTCTAGGAGGAGCGGAACCGATATGAACCATCAAGGGCAAAGCGGTTTCTTCAGCCAGCTCCCTGGCCATATTCAAAGGCCGAATACCGTTGTCGCGAACGACGCTGCCGCTCATTCTGGCCTTCCAGCCGACGATAAAATCGGGATACGCTTGGACGGCTTGCAATGCGGCTGGTCTATCGAGCCAAGCCAGATCGGACAGCTCGTCGATCCGCTGCAAACCAATCTTCGAAACGTTCAGCAGCGCGAACACGGTCGTCATCGCCCTCTCGCGGCTTGTGGCCAATTCGCCGATTCGATCCGCGCCGCAGCTGCCTGCGTCAACAATGACCGCAACGCCTTGTTTTACGCCGATCTCGTCAATGTCATCCCCATACGGGTCAAAATCGGGGAATGCATGAACATGAAGATCGATCCAACCGCTCGATACATACCAGCCGGAACAATCTATGACTCGCCCGGCAATCGAGGCATTGCTTGCCCCCGCTGCCGTTATTTCCGCTATGACGCCGGCCACGATCACAATATCGACTTGCCGACCATCCATGAGTGCTGCCCCGCGTAAAACCAAATGATCAGTCATCGTAAGCCCACCTTTATTTTTGCCGAAACGAAACGAATAGCCATCAGAATTTAGATTTTAACGTTATAATGTTTAATCTACATGGAAACAAGTTTAGCGTCAACAAACATTATAATGTTTAAGTATTCCACTCTAATAAAAAAAAGCCCACCTGTCCTATCGACAAGTGGGCATTCCTTATTAACTAGAACTGATAGCTGAGATTGCTCATGGAGCCATATTTGATTGGCTCATCGAATAAGACCCGAGCTTGCTGTCCCGGCATTCCGCTCCCAAGCGCGATGAGCAAAGGTACGAAATGTTCGGCACGAGGTACTGCTTTCTTGGCATGCGGAGCTAATGTTTCATAGTTACTCAGTGCCTCGATGTCTCTTGCAAGAACTTTATCGGTAATCCAATCCGTGAATTCTACGGCCCATGCGCGAGGCGGAGCATCCATGTTCCGATCGAACTCATTGAAGTTGTGCGTCAAGAAGCCGCTGCCGATTACGAGGATGCCATCCTTCTCAAGTCCCTGCAGCGCTTCCCCGATCGCAATTTGCTGTCTGGCAGGCAAGAAAGCATTTACGGAAACAGGAACAATGGGTATATCGGCTTCCGGGTAAGCATGACGCATAATCGGAAATACTCCATGGTCGAGACCCCGATATTTGCGCTGAACCGGAATGTTATGCTTGCGCAACCGTTCTTCCACCATGGACGCGACGATATTGGACCCTCTTGCCGGATACTGTACCTGGTAGTACTCGGGCGGAAAACCGTAATAATCGTATTCCATCTCATGGATGTCGTCCGTGGCCGCGATTGTTGTAACTTGGTTCTCGAAATGGGCGGAGAAGATAACGATCGCTTTGGGACGGACTGATTTACCGAAGCGATTCAAGAAAGAGGTAAATTCGGACTTCTCGAAAATCGTAAATGGCGAGCCATGCGCCAAAAAGACGGGCGAAAGCATATTGTGACCTCCTTAGTAGAGACATACCTATCCCCTTGAATGAATATAACTATAGACTTATAATATATTCTAGCTGTATTCTCGGGAAGTAGGATCAATCAAATTACCTAGTATCCAAAAAGTAACCATAGATAAACACTGGAGGAATTACGATGATGAACGATGGTGGGTGCAAGATCGAAACGGCGTTAGAAATTCTGGTCGGCAAATGGAAACCCGTTATACTCTTTCATCTTTTCGGCAACGGTACGATGAGATTTAGCGAACTGCAGCGTGCCATGCCCGACATCTCCAAAAAAATGCTCACCTCGCAGCTCCGGGAATTGGAATATCACGATATCGTTCACCGGGAGGTCTACCGCCAGATTCCCCCGAAAGTGGAATATTCCATTACCGAATACGGTGCCAAAATGACGCCATTACTTCAAGCGATCGGCAATTGGGGAATGGAGCATGTGCAGCATTTGAACGAGATGTATGGCGCTGACCGCGCGGTAGAGATATTCGAAACAAAAGAGAATAAGCTTGCGGGCAAGTAACCCGCCGCCGCGACACAGAAAAAGCAGTCCTGACCATCAAGAACCTTGATGATCAGGACTGTTTTTTCATTCCGGGGCTTGTGAAGCATAACGATCCGTACGGCTGATCAATCCGGTCTTATCTGTCGGAGGCCGCTTAGTCGGTTTTATTGCGAATACGTTATCCATTCTTCACATGTTTATCCCAAATTTGGACACTGTAACATAGTGAAGGAGTGGCGACCATTGGCAACCATTACAATCGCTTCGATTCAAGAGGCTCTTTATCATACCGATGATCTAGTCGTGCGCGAACTGAATATAGGCGAATCTAAAGCTGTACTTATCTATTTGGAAACGATGTGCGAGGCCGCCAAAATCGAACTCAGCCTGTTCAAGCAGCTGCGGCGTGAAACGGCAGATGGGAACACCTTTCCGCCTCTAGAAGAACTGCTTACCGCAACCAAAGTTGATCTTTGCCCCACTATTCAGAAAGCTGTTGACGATCTCATTCACGGACGTGCCCTGATCTGCGAGGCAGAAGCGAATCGCTGCTACAGCTTTGATGTCAGCAAGCAATACAGGCGCTCTCCCGCAGAGCCTGAGAATGAACGTTCCTTGGCCGGCAATCGGGACGGTTTCGTGGAGCATCTGCAAAGCAATTTGAATTTGATTCGTAAGCATCTGTCCACCGGAGAGCTAAGCGTGCGCTATTTTTCGCTTGGCACGACGGCGAACCGGCGGGTTGCTTTGGTATGGCTCGATGGAACCGCCGACAAGAGCATGGTCTATGAAGCTGCTAAACGTATTTCCGCCTTGACATCCACGCACGACTTGCATCCCGGTCTTCTTCGCAAGCTGTTGCGTGAGAACAAATTCTCCATTTTCCCGCAAATTTTCAATACGGAAAGGGTCGATTTTGCTTCAGCCCTGTTGGCTCGCGGAAGGATCGGCGTGCTTTGCGATCAAAGCAGTTCCTGCCTGATTCTTCCTGTTTCTATCTATACCTTCATGCTGACGGTGGACGACCTGATTCAAGGCACGTGGCCGTCGATGCTCATGCGGATAGTAAGGGTTGTCGGATTGATGTTCGGCCTCCTTCTGCCCAGCCTTTACATCTCGATTGTCGGCTTTAATTATGAAGTCCTGCCGTTCAAAATGGCGTTCAGCATCAAAAGTTCCCTGGAGAGCGTTCCCTACCCTCCGATCTTTGAAACGATGCTCATGATTTTCATATTCCAGCTCATTGCCGAAGCCACGCTGCGTCTGCCCTCAGCGCTCGCCCAAATGACGGGTATCGTCGGCGGTATCATTATCAGCGAGTCGCTCGTTCAAATCGGGTTCGTGTCGAATATTCTAATCGTGGTTATTGCGCTGACGACCATTAGTAAATTTACCATACCATCTATGGAGCTCCGATCGACCACGACGATTTCGCAGTTTATCCTTATTTTCGGTGCAACTGTCCTGGGCTTTTACGGTATTGCGTTCGCGTTTATCGGCGTACTGATCCACGCCCTTGCCATGGAACCTTTCGGCGTTCCTTACTGTCTGCCGGTTAGGAGCATCAAGCGATGAAAACTGCGAATCTCCCGATCGGTCCCATCCAACTATTCTGTCTGCTGTTCCAAGCCCAGTTCGGCCTAGGCGTCTTATCTCTTCCACATGCGGTCGATGCCGATGCCGGACAAGACGGTTGGATTGCCTGCCTATTCTGCGGTTTAATTAACTTGATTCTATTGCTCGTGATTTGGATACTAAGCAAGCAGAACAGGAGCCTAACCGTATTCCAGATGCTGCGACAGCGGCTTGGCCCTTGGATAGGCGGATTATTCAACTTGGCCATAGCCGCATACTCCATTACCGTAAGCTATGAAACCCTTGCGAATTGGGTCTTCATCTCGAATCTTTGGGCGTATGAGAATACCCCCGCATGGATGCTGTCACTGCTGCTCGTCGGCGGATGCGCCTTTCTCGTTTCGCAACCGGTCCGTGTTTTCGCCCGTTTCGCCGTATTCGCCATGGCGTTCGTCCCGCTGTTCATCGCGCTAATCTGTTACACGCTTAAGGACGCAAATCTGGATTATATATTGCCGGTTTTTTCGATGGGGCTAGCAAAAATCAGCCTTGGAGCGTGGAGTGGGATGATGTCGTATGCCGGCATCGGCATTCTGATGGTACTGTCTCCTCATATTCAGATGCCGTCCAAATCGGTTCTGCGCATTGCCATAACAGCCAATATCGCGATCACAGCCGTTTATATGCTCTGTGCATTCTCGACTACGGCCATCTTCAGTACCGAGATGATTGGCTTCATCCGCGAACCGTTATTATTTCAATTCAAAACGGTTTCGTTCAAGATCATGGAGCGAACAGATCTCATGGTACAGACCATATGGATTCTGTTTATCATGACTTCCTTATCCACCTATCTGCTGCTGTTCATGTCCGCGGTGACAGCGCTGGCCAATGCCCGGAAAGGAGTAAGACTTCCCGCTCTGTTTGTGGTTGCCCTTGTCTTAATTGGGGTAGGTGCGTGGAAGCTGAATGTCTCGCAATTATCGAAGCTGCAGGACATCATCGCTCTTTACGTGCCGACGGTGGCGATCGGGATGGTTTTGATGATGCTCATAATGGTTTATCTACACAAATGGCTATCAGGTAGGAAAGGGGCTCGAGCATGAAGCCGCAGTCCGAAAGAACCTTCCTCTTGCTCCTCCTCCTGCCGTTATTAACCGGGTGCTGGGACAGTCGCGAATTGAAGGAGATCCGAATCGAACAGGCTGAAGCCTTCGACTTACTCGATAACGGCAACATTCGCTTCACGATTACCATTCCAACCATTAAGTCCGCCGTTCAATCCAAATCCTCCATCGTCTCGCCAAGCTTTACTGGGGATGGAAGAACCGTCAATGAAGCCTACCTGGAAATGAAAAAGGCGGTTTCGCAGGAGTTAGACTTTGGCAAAGCTCGCGTGATTCTAATCAATAAGCGATTCGCAAAGAAAGGTTTCTACCCTGCGCTGGAATCATACTACCGGGAAGCCCGCAGCCCGATCAATGTCAAGATGGCTATCGTTAACGATTCCGCAGGGCAAGTCTTGAAGATGAAAGTCGCTGATCGCTTAATGATCAGCGATTACCTCTACGATTTGCTTCAGAGCAGCGAAGAGAACGGCTTGATTCCAAAAGTTTCGCCGTATCTCATTTCTTCCTTGTTCACCAATAGCGGTACCGACGCCGTGCTCCCGATCATTAATCCACTAGGAAAAGACCGTGTAAAACTAGAGGGACTCGCGCTCATGCATGGGAAGCGGATGACCGGAGAGTTGGATGACAAAACATCCGCGAATTTCGTCATGCTTTCCAAATTCAATCCCGAATACTTCACTGTCACGGAATACATCAATACGTTAAAAGCCAATGTTTCCCTATTTATGTCCCGTGATAAGCGGAACATAACCGTCGCGACCGATAAGGGTACCGTCAAGGCCGTCATCAGCGCCGATTTCACATGCAATCTGGTGGAAATCCCCAAAATGGTTCACACGGATGAGGAGATGCTGAAGAAGGTTGCATCAGAACTGGAGAAACTGTTGAACGATAAAGCGAAGGAAGTCATCAAGCAACTTCAGCAAGCCAATTGCGATGCATTGGGCATCGGACTTCACATCAAAGCGCATCATAACCGCTATTGGAAATCCATCGCGTGGGACGACGTCTATCCCGAGATAGATATTGAACCCCGCATTAAAGTCAGCATCGAAAAGAGCGGGATCATGGAGTAGAGCACATTAAGGCGATCTCTCTCCGTTGTATTCCGGAAAGCGATCGCCGCTCGTTTCTCTCAAGGTTTAACTTAAATCGACCATTCCTTTCGTGCTTCTTCCATGGTCTTCGACTTTTCTTTGCCCCACGCATAATGGCCCTTCGGCTTCACGCCTACCCAGCGCTCATCAACGGGCTCCGAGCGAAGCTGATAGCGAGTATCGGAACTCATGCGGAATCTGTTGGTCGTATTATTGACCGAGCCATGCAGCAGGAACATGCCGAAGATAATGATGTCGCCAGCCTCAAACGGCGTCGTTGCCCATTGGCCGCCGAACTTGTCCACGCATTCGATCGGATCTTTGGAAATCCACCCAAGCTCGATATTGTCACGATCGACATCCATTTGTCCGTAAGTCGCTTTAATTTTCTCGAAGTTTTGCGATCCTAGGCAGATCGATAGCGGCCCCTGTTCGTATGGAACATCGCCTAGCGGCGTCCACATCGTATACACTTGTTTGGTACCGCGTCCCATATAGACGATGTCGTAATGGGCTCCGGTAAAGTCGCCGTTTCCTACTGCACGCGGCCATTTGTAGTCATAGGTCATCGCTTCTCCGCCGAGCAAACGATCAAAGAAGCTCATCACTTTCTCGCTGTTAACCAGATGATAGAATGGCAGCATGTTCTCATCGTCTTCATTCACGGCGCCGCCGAACATCGCGCCTTTGGCGCCTGGAGCAATGACACCTTCTTCAATCGGGAAGCCGGAATCCAGCTTATTCATGTCATGAAGCTTTTGCAATATTCCGCTGCGTGCGCTCATCACATCCGCCCGATCATGGAAACCGCGAATAAGCAGGTAGCCATCCTCTTCCAACCGTTGTCTGAGCGCATCTACATCGTGCAGCAAATCATTTGCACTGCGAAGCTCCGTCAAATACTTGCTGCCCATCTCGAGTTCCGCATTTCCCATCATGATCTTCATTGATAATTCCTCCCGTTTGAGTGGTTTCTGCTTGATAACCGAATCATAACACCGGTTATTGAAGTCAACCATTCAGAACGGTATGGATTTGTTACATAAATGTAGTCTATACTAATTGTTATCCCTCAAATACTGATATATTTGTAGGAAAACCACCGATTACAGAGGTCGATCTCGATGGATCATATGTTTCGATTGCCCAATTTGTACAATGCCATCCGCATTCCGGGCATGGAATACGCCAAACAAGAAGCCGGATGGTCCTATTCGGATCATCGGCACCCTTTCTTCGAATTCCTGTTCTGCATTTCCGGTGAGATCGAACAGTGGGTCAACGGCCGAATGTATCATCTGTACCCCGGAGATGCGATTATCATTCAATCGGACATGCTTCATCGTACCGAAACGCGAGTAGGCTGCAGCTTTTTCGATTTTCATTTTGAAGTCGAAATCAATGCCATCAATATGATCTTTCAACTCACCTCCGATCCTGTATTTCGCAGTGAATCGCATGGGAATGTATCGGAATGGGTGACGCAGTTCATTACGCGTTTCGGTGAGCATTTGCAGCACATGATGGCTCGCGATGATAAGAGAACCTCGATTACCGACGAAATGACTGCCTCCGTTAAGCAGCTGCAGATCCATTCCAGCATTTTGGATTTTATCGGCAACCTGGCATCGGAGCTTATTTCCACGCAAAATCATCAGCATCCCGCTTCCGGCATTAAACCTTCGCAGATGAAGCTTGCGCGGGAGGCGGCCTACTGGATGGAATATCATCTCCATACGCCGATGAATATATCATCGCTATCGACACAATTGAATGTTCACCGAACCTACTTGCATGAATGCTTCAAACTCGTCTATGGGATCTCACCTTCTGTGTACCTGCAGCGAATCCGCATTCGCGAGGCCAAAAAAATGCTGCAAAACCAATCGATCAGCGTGGAAGAAATCGCTCATTCCCTGTGCTATTCTTCAACCAGCCATTTCAGCCATGCTTTTCGGACGGCCATGGGGGTCTCGCCTCAGCAATTCCGTAATTTCACTAGCACAACTACAGAGTAAAAGAACCAAGCACGCCAGCCTACTAAGGCGCAGCCAATTGCTTGGTTCTTTTTTATCTACATATATGCAAACATGCTGGACGAATAGAAATGGTGCGGTCCGCTGCCTGATGCTACCATGAAACGATAGGGAAGCTATTATGAGGCATAAAGGAGTAAACCACCGATGAGCATTCAATTGTTTAAATCGTTATGGGGCATGGAGCATCTGTCCTACCGGGAAAGTATCGAGCAAATTGCGGCAGCCGGTTACGACGGCGTGGAGTCGACACTGCCTGCTCCTGAACATACGAACGAATTTATGGAGCTGCTGCAGGAGCATCAACTGAACTTTATTGCCCTTATCGGCTCTAGCGGCGCAACAGTCAGCGCTCATGAAGAGGTGTTTGCCGCAGGGATAGAACGAGCAGCGGCATTCCGCCCGCTGCTTGCTATTTCCCATAGTGCCAGGGATTGTTGGTCCTTTGAGGATCAAGTCCGCTTCTTCCGTTCGGCGCTTCGCGCAGAGCAAGCCGCAGGTGTACGCGTTGGGCACGAAACGCATCGCCACCGCGCCATGTACACGCCTTGGAACACGGCCAAGCTGCTTGAGGAACTGCCTGATTTGCGCATTACAGCAGATTTCAGCCATTGGTGCTGTGTCTGTGAAACGTTACTCGAGGATCAAGGGGATGCGCTGAGGATCGCCTTCGAACGTACGATTCACATCCACGCCCGCGTCGGCTATGCGCAAGGACCGCAAGTTCCCCATCCTGCCGCCCCGGAGTATGCGCTGGAATTACAGCGGCATGAGCTATGGTGGAGCAGCATTCTTGCACAGCGCGAGGAGCAGGGATTCACATCGACAACCGCAACCCCTGAATTCGGGCCGCCCGGGTATATGCATACGCTCCCCTTCACCCATCAGCCGGTGTCCGATTTATGGGACACTTGCTTATGGATGGGGGAGCGTCTGCGGACAACATTCAAATAAGCCTGCGGCGATGCTCTGAGGGAGGGAGCCGAAGCTGCTTCATTCCGCACGAACCGGGGGCGCCGCGTAGGCTTCATACCGCACGAACCGGGGGCGCCGCAATTCCTACATTCCGCACCGTATGGTGCTGCTCCCTGAAATGATGTCAGTTGTGCAACATTTTCGCTGGAAAGTCCCTTCACCGAAGGTAATGCTGCGCGAAATGCAACATTACCTTTTTGATGTTGGCTTTTAAGCTTGAATTCATCGAAAATGTTGTATTTCGGGCAACATTTTCAATAGAGCAGCGGAATCCTGGCAGAAATGCTGCATTTACTGCAACATTCCGCATGCACTCCCAAACAAACTAACCCCATCTCGCATTTCACTACGCATTGCCCGATACGCCTGCGACGCTGCCTTCAGGATTGTCTTCCGGCATGATGGCTTGAATCTGCTCACGCCACCCGTGAAGCATCTGACGCAGTCGTTCGGTCCGCTCTGGATGCAATTCAGCAATATTGTGCTCTTCCGATAGATCTGTTCTCAGGTTGTATAACTCCAAACGCCCGTCTTCAAAAAACTCAATGAGCTTATAGTCTCCCTCTCTCACCGACGACCCCGGCGTTCCCCCTTGATTGCCGTAATGGGGGTAATGCCAGAATATAGCGTCCCGGCTCAGGCTCTCCTCACCTCTAAGTACGGGAACTAAACTTACGCCGTCCTTATGCTGATCCGGCAGCAGGTCCAGTCCCGCCATCTCCAGCAGCGTCGGATAGAAATCAGGGCTCGTTACCGGGACCTCACTAACACTGCCCGGCTTCGTGACGCCAGGCCATCGGATAATTAGAGGCTCCCGCACGCCGCCTTCGTACATCCAGCCTTTCCCTTCTTGAAGCGGACTGTTGCAGGTCGGCGAACCTTCGGCCGTTGCCAGACCTCCATTGTCGGACGTGAACACGATCACGGTGTCATCCAGCTGGCCTGTTTCTTCCAATGCCTTCACTAATCGGCCAATATTCCAATCGAGATTATAGATCATCGCCGCGTAGGCAGGGTCAGACTGCACGATGCGCCTCTGCACCCGCAAATGTTTCTTATGTTCGCAAGGGAAGAACTCTCCTTCGACGAACGCTTCCACGCGGTCCAGCCCAAGAGCCTTGGCCTTGTCCGCGAAACGCTTGGTGAGCTTTGCGCTGACCTCGATCGGGATGTGCACGGCATAATGCCACAAATTCAGAAAGAATGGTGTCCCGTCATTTTGCCGGATGAGCTCTATTGCCTCGTCCGTCAGTCGGTCCGTTAAATATTCTCCTTCAGGCCCTTCCCCCAACGTCTCAATGCCATAAGGGCTAAAGAAGCCGTTTAACGGCATCCCCCAGCTGCAGCCCCCGATATTGACATCGAAACCGTGTCGGTCCGGATAATGTTCACGTTCGCCGAGATGCCATTTGCCCACATGCCACGTCTGATAGCCCTGCTCCTTCAAAGCGGACGCCACGCTTTTCTCCTGCAGAGGAAGGTGCCGGATGTACGGCGCATCGATCAGTTTACCGGTCGTATGTCCGCCGATCCAGTTGGTCACGCCAACATGCGCCGGATATTTGCCGCTCATCAAGCTGGCCCTGGTAGGCGAACAGACCGGAGCGGCAGCATAAGCATCGGTGAATCGAACACCCTCGGCGGCAAGCCGGTCCAAGTTCGGCGTTTCATAGAAGATGCTTCCATAACATCCTAGATCCATCCAGCCCATGTCGTCGATTAAGATAAATAGCAGATTTGGCTTTTCCTTCGGCTTACCCACCAATTGTTCTCCTCCAATCTATAAATAGGGAAGAGAGCCCGCGTCACCCGCGGGCTCTTGTCTTCTCAAGGTGAAACGGCTGTCGCCGTCCTTTCGGCGGAGAAGCGCGTTTCATTCCGGTGAAAAATAAGCATGGTATAAGGTGAAACTTATACTTTCTTATATTTTTAATAAGGCCGATCGCCTACAATCGCCACCCGCTCCGCTACGCGGCGGTTCGGGTAATAATCCGAATTCGCATAATGCTGAGTTGCGCGATTATCCCAGAATGCGATGGAGTTCGCTTCCCAGCGGAAGCGGACTTGAAACTCAGGCAGCTGCGAATGGCGGAACAGATAAGTCAGCAGTTCTTCGCTTTCCTCCGGCTCCAGGCCAACGATTCGCACCGTAAAGTTCGGATTGACGAACAGCGTTTTTCTTCCCGTTTCAGGATGAGTACGCACGACCGGATGCTCGGCCGCCGGAAATTCCTCTTGCCGGCGCTGCAATTCCTCGGGAGCCAGATTCACCCCGAAAACGTGGGTGAAATCATGAATCGCCGTCAGCCCGTCGATGCGCTGTTTCACCTCATCCGGCAGATTATCATACGCAGCCGCTTGATCCGACCACAGCGTGTCGCCTCCGAGTGGCGGCACCTCTGTCAAGCGTAAGACCGAACCAAGTGCAGGCGTCAGTCTCCAGCTGACATCCGAATGCCAGTTGTTCTCGTGCCCGGGCTTCTTGTCATTCTTCGCGAAGCGTACGACCTCATTCGAATTTCCTTGAGGCAGGAAAGGATGGGTTTCCAGCTCTCCCCATAGTCGGGCGAAAGCCTGCTGCTGCTCGCTGGTAATGTCCTGATCGCGGAAGAATATCACTTTCCATTCCAGCAATGCGCGGTTCAGTTCCTTCTGCAGCTCCGGCGATACCGGATTACTCAGGTCGACACCCTCGATTTCTGCGCCGATCAGCGGGCCATAAGGTTTAACATGAAACAACGTATACGGCTGCTCAACTACTCCCTCCGGCAACCGGTCAATAATGCGTGGGCCTCCTTTAAGACCTCGATCCGGAATTTGCCTCGGACGTTCCTCGTTCGTAATCGTTTTAACCATCGCACATTCTCCTCACTATTCGCTATTTGCGGTTATTTACCTGCGTCTTGATTCTTGTATTCTTCGTTAATCTCTGTCAGGATGGCATCGCCGCCGGCTTGACGCCATTCTTTGCCGAGCTCTTCGATCCCCTTATCTACGTCAAGCTTGCCGTTTAACAAGTTTACGAAATATTGGTTGTATACTTCATTAACCGCTTTTCCATATTCAATCTCAGAATTCGTCTTGCGGGTAATGAGATTTGGCACAAAATATTGTGAGGCGACTTTGACCGATTCAATGGCGCGATCAATGTTCTTCTCCGTCTGCGGCAAGTAGTTCTCATCGATTGGCCAAGTCACGTTACCCCATGCAAGCGGATGACTCCAGCCGTTCGGAGCAAACCCGTCTTTCTCGCGTTCCGCTTCGTTGTAAGTAATTTGATCTCCTTGCTTCGTGTAATGGACCCCTTCAATGCCGAGCTGCAGCAGGTCGCGGCCTTCCTTGGACAGCATGAACTCGATGAACTCCGCCGCCTTCTCGGGATTCTTGGCCTTATTGGTAACAGATGTGAAAAAAGCGGTCTTCGGACGCGTAGCCATACCTTGTTTGCCGTCCGGTCCTGCCGGCGGCGGTGCGAAACCAAGCTTCCCATCGGGATTGACCTGCTGCAAACTGCCTTCTACGCGGCTCACGTGGCGGAATAGTGGGCCATCCATTACACCCGCTTTGCTTTGGAAGAACTTCTGCTCCTTTGTCGGCCGGTCATAGATGATATATTCCGGATCGATCAACTTCTCCTGGTACCATTTCCGCAGCTCCTCAATCCCCTTCTTGAAAGCAGGATCTTCGAAGCGCGGAATGACTTCTCCTTTATCGTTCAAGGCATAGTCAGCGTATGGCAGTCCGTACGCATATAGAACAAAATCGAATGCGGTGAGTGCGTCCCCGGCAACCGGCTTGTTCGTGATAAAACCGAAGGTGTCGGCTTTGCCATTGCCATCCGGGTCCTTCTCCACGATGGCTTTCAGCGTATCGTGAAACTCATCAAGCGTTTTCGGATGCGGCAAGCTCAGCTTATCCAGCCAATCCTGGCGGAATTGAACGGTGTAATTCGACTTTTCCATGCCGCTCACGAAGGGATATCCGTAATATTTTCCGTCGACGGCAGTCCACTGCAAGCCATTGTCGAGCTTGGCTTTGATTGTGGGGAGTTTGTCGAAATAATCGTTCAATGGAACCACAATGCCTTCTTTGATCCATTGGGAAACGGATGAGGACGGATACTGCGTGGTCACAACGTCAGGAAGATCCCCGCTCGCGATCGCCACGTTAATCTTGTCGTACGAGAATTCCGGCGATATCTTGATCGTCAGCTTGATGTTCAGCCGTTTATTAATCTCGGCAATAATGCGATCGTTCGGCACCAACGGCTTAGCTCCTTGATCGCCGGTGGTCAAATACACGAGTTCATACGGCTCTTCCGCAGCGGAACCGGAGTTGGTACCGGAGTTGTTCGTACTCGCTTCGTTGGAGTCCGGCTTATTGGAGCAGCCCGCCGTTACGATCAGTGCTGCCGCAGCTAGTCCAATCACCCATTTTTTCATTGTTAACCCTTTCCTCTCAACCATTTCTCTTTCCTCCCGTTAGATCATTTTTTTATAGTGAAGGAATTACTCCTTGACCCCGCCAATCAAGACGCCATTGATAAAATACTTCTGGAAAAAAGGATAGATGAGCATGACCGGAATGGAAGCCGCCATAACCGTCGCCATCTTGATGGACGGTCCAAGGAGGAACAGGCTGTCGCCGCCTCCCGAGTAGGACGATTCGTTCTCGAACAGCATGCTTCGCAAGAACAGCTGCAACGGCCATAGTTCCTTGTCGCTGATGAAGAATATCGCGTTGAAGAAATCATTCCAACGCGTTACGGCATAGAAGAGTGTAATCGTCGAAATCGCCGGCATCGATAAAGGGATGACAATCTTGAACAGGATCCCCAGGTCATTACTGCCGTCAATCTTGGCTGCTTCAACCAAACCATCCGGCATCGAAGAGAAGAAGTTTTTCATAATAATCAGGTTATACGTATTGAGAGCGCTCGGAATGATCAACGCCCATACCGAGTTCATCATGCCTAGGTCTTTGACAACCAGATAGGTCGGAATAATACCTCCGCTGAACATCATCGTAAAAACAAGCAGGAACATGATTACGCGCTGCCCCTTAAGTGAAGGCCTCGACAGCGCATATGCCGCCAGAACCGTAAGGATCATATTGAGCGCCGTTCCCACAACCGTGATGAACAGCGTCACCCCGTAAGACTTCCATAATTCATTCATTGAGAATAAGTAGGTATACGCTTCGAATGTGATCTCTTTGGGAAAAAGATGAATACTGGAACCGAGGTACTCCTCCAGCGGGATGATCGATACAACGAACGTATCCCAGAATGGATACACCGTAACGATGGCTACGATAGTCAGAAATACCACATTAAACGAGTTGAAAAGCTTTCCTGCCCTGCCGGTGTATTGCATAAATCTCCCTCCCGTATCAGTAAACGCCCTGTTCTCCCATCTTCCTGGAAAGCCAATTTGCCAGAACGAGCAGAGTAAAATTAATCAGGGATTTAAATAAACCAACCGCTGCCGCAAGGCTGAATCTGCCATCCGTTAAGCCGATTCGGTATACATACGTGTCGATAATATCCGATACGCGGTATACACCCGGATGATAGAGCACGAATATCTGCTCAAAGCCGGCTTCCATAATGCCCCCCAGCCGAAGAATGAGAATGAGCACGATGGTACTCCGGATCAGCGGGATCGTGAGATGCACAAGCCGCTGGAAGCGATTTGCCCCGTCGATGACCGCCGCTTCGTATAGATGCGGGCTGATTCCGGCCAAGGCCGCCATGTAGATAATCGTGTTCCAGCCGAACTCTTTCCAAATCATCGAGAAGACAAGCGTGCTGCGAAAATAAGATTCATCACTTAGAAATCCGATAGGCGTACCCCCAAACAGCTTAATCAAGTTATTGACGATGCCGCTGTCCGTGGAAAGCAAATTAATGAGAATGCCGCCAAGTATCACCCAAGAAATAAAGTGAGGCAGGTAAATGATCGTCTGGATCGTCTGCTTAAACACCTTCACCCTTACCTCATTCAATAGCAGGGCAGCAATAATGGGAGCCGGAAATCCGAAGGTAAGCCGGTAAAGCGAGATGATCACCGTGTTTTTGATGACCTGCCAGAATTTATCCTGCGAGAACAAGTATTCGAAATGCTTCATACCGGCCCAATCACTGCCCAATATCCCTTTCATAATGCTGAAATCCTTGAAGGCAACGACCGCTCCGTACATCGGGATGTAATGAAAGATCAAGTAGTAGAGGAGTGCGGGTACCAGCATCAAATACAGGTAACGATTGAACCAGACATACCTCATCAGTTTTAATTTGCGCCTAACGGGCTTCTTGTGAGGCAGCACTCTAGCCTCTTGCAGAGCCGCCTCGCTGTCAACGTATTCCATCCACGAATGCTCCCTTACGGTAAAATAAAAGACACAACATCGAGTACATGTTGTGTCTCCGGTTGAACGGTCGACTTCGTATTCATCTCATCAATCAAGTAAATTAGCGGCTTGAATCTCTGGTCATCCAGTCGTTTTTCCCAACAAAAAAAGGAGACTCAGCGCCTTTGTTAAAGCGTGGTCTCCGGTTGTCCGGTTGATATTTTATTATTCCGATGAGATTACTTTGGTATGTGGATTATACTATCATGCCAACATTTCGACGTCAACTGTTATTTCCTGAATTCTCCAGAAGGGTCTCCGCTTGCAGCCCGGAGGCCTTCAATCATTTTATAGCGGCTGGTGCGCTGTCAGCTTAAATTCACGGCGGTACTCCATTTGTTCCCCGGGCTGCAGTTCAATGGCTTTGAACGATTCTACGCTGAATGCGTGGGGACATCCCCATACAGCCACCTTGGAAGGCACGAACCAGTCGATCTCCCGAATGCTGCCGATGTTCTCATATTGGATACAGAGCTCGAATACGTCATCATCCCTCTTAACTGGCTCCGCTCTATAATAGAAAGCTTCTTGCGGTGCATCTGTGAAACGAAGCTGCCCATCAACCTCTTGGATAAAGGATGGGAGTTTACCGGGATCAACAGCTGCATCCATGTGATAGGAATACCCCGGCCCGATCGGTTGCTCCTGGATGGCGATAAAATTGTGTACGTATTCCTCCGTGCAAATCGCCTTTGAGCCTAGATTCACGAGCTTGTAATCGATAACAACGCCATCCATTGGTTAATAGAATCATATGCCTCTCTCCTCTTCCTTGGACGATAGGCTGCCGTTTGCCGCGCATCGCATCCTCATTTACCAGCCTCTCTTCAAGTGTATCAATAAATGCATCATTCTGCCGTACCAATGGCAACCGCATCAAACGATAACGAAAACAAAATACTCTCGCCTCTAAAATAGAGGCGAGAGCAGGCATCCCAGCTCTAACGGTCGTGACAGTGGCTATTTGGCCTAAATGTACCCATTTTAATTTCTAACGGTTGCCAGCGAACTTATTTGATCGTTTTCCACTAGGAATGGGTCCATTTGCTGCAAATAACGTCTGTCACAACCGTTAGCGTTTCAAACAGGCTGATTTGCATGAAATAGCCACGCTGACAACCGTTACATTTTGATTCAAGGTGTGTAGACAACAAAGTGACTGTCGAGACTTTCTCGGGTAACATGGCTCTCGCCTTCTGAATAAGAGACGAGAGCATTATTCCCGTGGAACAGGCAACTAAGAAATCGACACAATAGGAATTTTTCACTTTGCGTGCTGACATGCAACAAGGAGCAGCTGCCGATGGCAAACTGCTCCTTGTATCGTCATTTACCTAGTCCCAAAGCTTTGCTTAAACAGAAAGCTAAACCATTTTTCTCGTAGTAGTCCTGATGTTCTTCCTCCGCTTTGTAGAACGTAGTCGCAGCCGTAATCTTCGTTGCGTTGCCAATACGTTTGGCAGCGCCTTTTCGAGATAATTCAGCCAGTTCTTGTTGTTCAGTGCTTGTGTAGAAAATAGCAGCTTCTGCAGGACTGGCGTTCTTCCAGAAATGCTGCAGCAATTCGTTATACGTAATCACATTCGGATTATAATGCACCTCGACTGCTTCGAGATGGTCCGTTGCATGAGAAACAACTTGTTGATAAGTCGGATCCTTCATTACTCCACCCGTATACCCGGCATACACAGTTGAGACACCATCAAGCTTCTGAAAAGCATCTTCCATATGCCAGAAACAGCCGCCTGCAAAAACAGCGGTTTCTAAAGGAACAGCATGTCCATTACCTGTCTTCATTCGTATCCCTCCAATATTCTATAGGTGCATTAACGCAGCGACTTGAATGCAATGCGAAGTTCCGAAGCCATAAAATGTAACTATCTAAGTCGTCTTAACAAGTTACTAGACGTACTATATCACGGCCCGGCCGCGATGGCAAGTAACTATTTAAATTAATTTTGGTAGTTACAATTTAAACAAAGCCCTTTGATGTTTCTGAAACGCAAAAAAACCGCCTTACCAAGAGGCGGCTATCTTAATTTGACACAATCTTTATTGAGGAATGTCACAACATAGGATGGATGGTTCGATTATTCGCTTTCAATTGGAGCAGCAGCAGCAGGCAGCATGATCGCGAACACCGTTCCCGCCGGACTTGTCTCTGTGACTTCCATTCGTCCGCCATGATCTTGGACGATCTTATGCGAAATGGATAAACCCAGTCCTGTCCCTTGAGCTTTGGTCGTATAGAAAGGTTCAAACAGCTTTGCTTTGGTATCTTCGGACATCCCTTTACCCGTGTCAGACAATTCGATGAATACGCCGTTCTCCATTCCGTAAATCTTAACACCGATTCTCCCGATATCGTCCATCGCGTCAATGGCGTTTTTGAACAAATTAACGAGCACCTGCACGATTTTGTCCTTGTCTATTCGCACATATATGGGATGTTCGGGATAATCGACAATAAGGTCATGACCTTCTCTCTCGATTTCCGTGCCCATTATCGAGAGAGCCCTTTCTACACAGGAGCGGATCGCTTCCGTTTTCATTTGGGAGAGGTTAGGTTTCGAGAATTGTAAAAACTCGGATGTCAGCTCGCTAACCCTCGTGATTTCATCCATGATCATCGGGTGGTATTTATCGATATCCTTATAGCCGTGCTGATAGGCCAGCTGCAGAAACCCTTTTATCGTTGTCAACGGGTTGCGGATTTCGTGGGCCATTCCCGCCGCCAGCTCGCCAATTACCTTTAACTTGTCCGAACGGAAGAAGTGCTCATCTCTTTTCAGCCAGGCTTCTTTCTTTTGAAGAAACAGCTGATCTTCTACATCCTCTATCGTTTCATTCGTCGAGCGTCCGTTTGAAAAAGCATAAGCGTAAATGATGTCTAAATGGGATGACTGTACGATTATGGTTTCGATGACATGCTTCACATAATCTTCAGCAGCTTGTTGATCGGTATACGCCATCGCGATTGCGAATTCGCTCCCGCCGTAACGGGATACGCTCGAAGAGCCGAAATGTACGGTTAACTGTCTGGCGATATCCTTCAGCCCATTGTTGGCTTTCTCAAACCCTTGCTGGAAGTTGACGACTCTCAAATCCTGACAGTTCATAATAATTAAGCCATATTCGCCGCGCTCTTTCATTCGGTTTAATTCATTGCGAAATTCATGGTAATTAAGCAGTCCGGTAAGAACATCCCTTTTCAATAGCTCATCATTCTTTTTCTGCAGGTCCTCTTTTTCCTTTTGTTTGGTCTTGATGATCCAAATCATGGCCACAAGGACTAATCCGCTTGCAATGTCAGATAACGTAACTAACACGGAGTAATCATTAATTTCCGAATACGTGTAGCGCACCAGACTGTATAAACCCATCAGCAGAAGGGCGTGGTAGTAACTGTGTTTCATCGTTTCACTGCGGGTCAGAAGACGGATGAGTTCGATCACATAGAGTGTCAAGCACCAATTCAGTTCGCTCAACCAATGAAAAACGATTAGACATGCAATTTGTAAGTAGATTTGCTTGGTAGAATTCCGCATGAGGTTAATGGACAGAAACACGGCTATACCCGCAGCGATCATGAAGAGAGGGTATGTCGTCCGTTCTAAATAGATGGATGAAAACGAAATAATCCCTAGCAGAACAGGGAGCAATATTTTAAACAGAATACTGTTTGCCATATCCATGTCACCCTTACGCTATTGTTAATATTTCCCTACTCCTTGTTCATTCGATAAACAAGGCGAAATACCCTTTCGCAGACAAGTAAAAATCACGTGAATAAACAACGTGTATCTCAAGATCCCCCTCCCGTCGATTGCATACTTTTATCACTTGATGGTGAAATTATGGAAAACGATGCGTGAGGAGGGAGAAATTGTGAAGTTAAGCCCATCCGTAGAAGAATCAGAGTCCTATCTCAAGCAGCTCTTCGCCGAACAAAGCGACTTTCAATCGAAACGGCTGTTCATCGGGGAATCGGAGTTTCGTTTGTTTTATTTCGATACGCTGATTGATTCCGGCGTCGTTCAAGAATTTATTCTGAAACCACTGCTTCAACGTCCGGAAGCGAAGATTCAGGATGTCGTTTCCATTCTCGATTACGCCGAAACCGAGCAATTCGAGGATGCGGTTCAAGCGATCATATATGGCAAAACCGTGATGCAGCGCAATGGAGAGGACAAGCTTTATCTGCTCGGTGCGGATCTCAAGAAGGAGCGCTCCATCAATATTCCGACCAATGAGCGGGTTCTTCGCGGCGCGAACGAAGCGTTTATTGAGAATTTAGATACGAATCTGAACCTGATGCGCAAGCTGATCAACTCTACGGACTTTATCGTCAAAACCTATACGCTCGGGCGGATCTCCCAGACAAAAGTGGCAGTTATGTACCTCAAGTCCATTGCAACGCCGGCGATTGTTGAAGAGCTGGACAGAAGGCTTCAAAGCATTGATATTGACTATGTAGAGGTACCGGGTTTTCTCGATGAGCTGATTCGGGAGAAGAAATACAGCCTATTTCCTCAGCTGCTCATTACGGAACGGCCTGACCGCGCGCGTTCGTATCTCATGGAAGGCAAGGTCGTCGTCGCTGGAGCCGGGTCGCCGGATACCCTTATTTTACCTGTATCGTTCTGGTCGTTCTTCCAAAGCGCGGACGATTATCAGATTGGCTGGTTACTGGGCTCCATCTTTCGACTATTACGCATTTGCTGTTTCTTTATTACCATTGGTTTGCCCGGCCTTTATGTAGCGGTCAGTGCCTTCAATTCGCAGCTGCTGCCGATCAATTTCGTCAATACGCTGCAGAGCTCGCTGAAATATGTTACATTCCCTCCGGTATTCGAGGCGCTTGCCATGATGCTCTTGCTCGAAATATTAAGAGAGGCGACGATTCGGCTGGCCAGTCCCGTCGGCCAAACGATCGGCGTCGTTGGCGGTATCGTGATCGGGACCGTCGTCGTGCAATCCAATTTGGTATCCAATACGATGGTTATCGTCGCGGCTTTAACGGGCTTGGCCTCCTTTATCGTACCTTCTTACGAAATGAGCAGCGCGATGCGCCTGCTAAGTTATCCGGCGTTGCTCTTATCTGCACTGTTCGGCTTGTTTGGGCTTGCCTTTTTCTTCATCATGGTCTGCATCCACCTCTGTCATTTGGATACGATGGGATATCCTTACTACACGCCTCCGTTCTCATTTGGCGACGCGAAGGACACGTTGATTCGAGCTCCGATTTGGAATTTGCGTAAAAGGCCTGCAGCTACAGCGCCGGGTAACCGAATCAGGCTGCGAAATCCAAGGGGATGGAAACGATGATCAAAGAAGAAGGCATCAGCGGAAGGCAGCTGTTCACGCTCATCTTTATGTCCCAGATTGGGCTTGAAGTGCTGTCCTTGCCGCATGTGGAAGCAAGCATTGCCGGGCATGATTCTTGGATTGCCGTATTGCTGTCCGGACTGACTGCGCAGATCGGCATCATACTGATTTGGTGGCTTGGCAGCCGATATCCGGCGCGGAATTTCTTTGCCTATACTTCTTCCATAATCGGCAGACCGCTTGGAGCTTGCATTAATTTGATGTATGGATGCTACTACACGCTTTCCGGGTATTTGCTGATCATGCTTTATGTCGAACTTTTATCTCGCTGGCTGTTTATACTCACGCCGAAATGGGTGCTGATTCTGATGCTGCTGATCGTCACCGGCTATGCGGCGACTTCCTCGCTGCTGAAGCTCGCGAATCTCACTCAATCTTTCATGCTCATTCCTGTCGTTGGTTTCCTGCTCATTGTTTGTAGCGGGCTGTATGGGATGGACATAAGAAATTTGCTGCCCATCCTGCCGAGCGGCTGGTCTCCGGTTATGAAAGGCGTGTACACCGCATTCACAGCCTATGTCGGCTACGATCTGCTGCTTTACGCTTACCCGTATGTAAAGACGAAGAGCAAGAAGAAGCTGCTGCTTGCGATGACGCTCGCGAACGCCTGCACAATTATCTATTATGTGACAGTCTCTCTGATCTGCTCCACGATGTTCAGCTTAAAGCAGCTCACGCTTATTCCCGAGCCGATCGTTTTTATCCTCAAGAACTATCAGATTGAGATTTTGCAAAGCATAGACATCCTGTTTCTAATCTGCTATTTGTGTTTGGTTTCGGATACGGTTTATGTGTATTTCTTCATGGCGGCGAAAGCGTTTATGCATCTTCGCGGACGAGGCTTGGGCAAGCAGAAGGTCTGGGTCTTGGTTATAACAGGCGCATGTTTCATCGGGAGCTTCCTCCTGAAGAGAAGCAGCGCGATTAACCAGCTCGCAACGATACAGGACCAACTGTCCGTCATCATGCTCTTTGCTTTGCCAGTCATTCTGCTCATTATCTCCGGGTTGCGGGGCGTTGGGAGGGGCAAAATATGAAGAGAGGGATTACTTCACTGATGATCTGCCTGCTGCTTACAGGTTGCTGGGATCAGGTGCAGCTGAAGAAGCAGCTATTCGTCGATGTTGTAGGAGTGGATTACGTCGGGGACAGCAAGAAACTCAATGTGAGCTACATTATTGCTACGCTTAAAGAGGCTAATCTGGGAGGGGGCAAACCATCCGGAATATATGTAAGCTCAACAGGCGACAGCCTCTATGATGCCGTAAGGCAAACCAACCAGACAATGCCGGGCATCCTTACTGTTCAAGAGACCAGACTGTATCTCATAACCTCGCGCTTTGCCAAAGATCAACCGCTTAACTATTTGAATGCCACCGGCCAATTCATAACCAATCCGTTATATGCCTATTTAGCCGTGTATAACGGCGACCTGTCGAAGCTATTGTCGAAGAAGAAAATCAAAGAGCAAATCGTACCGGAATATTTGGTTGGTTTATTGGACGATCAACTGAGACGTGGAAGAATTCCTTCCAATAAACTGCTTCGCTATATCCTTGGAGGCGAGGGATTCGTAAACGACTTTGCTCTGAATATGTTCGAACCCAGCGGGGACGAGGTGCGTCTTGCCGGTACCGCCCTGTTTCGCGACGGGAAGTATACCGGGGTTAATCTGAATAACGAGGAAACGCTATTAGCTTGCCTCATGCATGAAGCTTTGGGCAAAAACCAGCCGCTCATCGGGCATATCGAAGGTAAGGTATATACGGTTTTCGTTCAGAACGTGAAGCACGATCTTCATGTGATTCACAATGAGAAAGACATTCGCGAGATTGACATCTCGCTAAAGCTCGACGTCACATTAGTCGAAGATGGCTTTAACGATAAGAAACATACAAACAAGATGCTCGCAGATCTGGAGAAAGCAATCGCCGCGGATCTCACCTCGAAGGCATCTTCCATCATTGCCACATTGCAGAAGGCGAATTGCGACTACTTTCAGCTTAGTCATGAGGTGGCAGCCTATCATCCGAAGCTGTATAAAGGGATGAATTTTCGGGAGCAGTATCCGAAGCTCACCATTAAGCCAAACGTGAAGGTTAAGATTCTGAACACCGGCGTTCTGGGGTAGCACAAGTAAGTCTGCAGCTGTTGAAGCTGCAGACTTATTTTCGTGATTTTGTTCCCTTCAAGCGCCAATTCCATTAGCCATTGTCGACCGGATTTCGGGTCGGTCGGGTCGGTCTTCTTGATTCTAACGAATCGTGAAGGCCTTATTGGGCATGCTTTTGACTCTTCGAGAATCTAACGAATCGTAGGTCTTATATAGGAATAATCGGCTCCAAAATACGCGTAAAACATTAAATAGGGCCGCTACGATTCGTTAGCATTTTTTCAGCGCAATTTCAGGGCAATTAAGACCTGTACGATTCGTTAGAGATTAAGAGCCTTCTCCATGGGCTTGATTGCTTGAAGCAAGAAACGCGTTGACTCCACGAAGATACTCGAATTGGGCGTTTGTGTAATGGGATCCATACCAAAGTCGTTCCAGCGGCGCATCCTCAATTTCCATCGCGCATTTTGCCCAAAACGTTCTCCACCAAAGATCGTGAACCTCCCGAACGGAAGCTATCGATGCTTGATTTGCTCTTGCCACATATTTAATCGCTTCTTTCAAACCGTCATCCGAATCACGATTGGTCCGCGCGGATAAGACAATAACGGCTGGACGTCTCTCCCGTAGAATGAATGCATTGCCTGTATCCGTTAAAGCATGTACCGCTAGGCAGCCTTGAGTAGACCCATTCGGATCCCAACCTGAATATTGCCGGGAAACCCAGTCGACCCGGTTTGCCAGTCCTTGCTGCGTATTTGATTCATGGCAGGATTGCGCCCATAACTTGATGTCAACCGAAACCGGACTACCTTCGCATGAAAGCTCCACGACCAATATATTGTCCATAGCCGCCACCCATGTGCGCATGGTTACAATCGTCGACCCCGAGTTGAAAATCGATAGTATTTCTGACTCGTACAATCGTTGCTCACAGTAGTAAGAGCTGTCTTTCAAGGCAGGAATACAGATATCCATGTCCCCCACCAAACAAGAACTTCCGCCGGGAGTCATTCGTTTCGACTTCAGCAAATCGTTGTGGGATACCCAGAATCGCTGTCGCTCCGGCTCGCCGCTGACAACGACGCGCACATCTCCATTCCCGATGATTGGCCCGTCGACGACGATGTCATCCGGCACTTGCTGCGGAGGTCGGTCAAAAGCAACCTTGTACCGGGATATCTTGTCTTCCGCCTTAAACCAGCTGCACATTGTGATCTGCTCCCCTAACTGTGTACTGTTTCTCTGATGTAATGGAGACTTATTGTCTTAAGATTTTATCTAATTATAGGGATGAAGCGCAGTCCTGTATAATACTTAAATCGTTATATGTTATAGCCTAGAAGGTATGTATTTTCGTCCGTTATAATCGTCGGTGATCATCATTGAAAAAAGCACCGTCCCGATGGGACAGTGCCTTTAAAGCTGTGATTCATATTGTAATTTATAAACTAATTCCTCGACCCATTTCTCATCTTTTAAATCCAATGCCAAGTCAATCAAGAACAGCAAACTACCTTTGTAGGGCAGCACTTCAAAGCCATCTTCATTTGAAACGATAATTTTATCCGACTTAGCGTTTTCAAACACATAGCAAGGCAGCTGAAAGTAATACTCCACACCTTTAAATACAGCGATTTCCCCATTGTAAATGTGGTTAGGGAAATCACTTTGCACAAATCCCCTGTTTGTAAATGGATATACCAGTTAATAAGCACCCTGACCAACTGCCCCCATGAGTAGTATTCAATCCATAACGTTCGCTTAATTATAGATCAAAAATCCCATCTGAATGATACGATTGATTATTATTTGAGCTTAAAATCACCCGCCGCAGCACACATAATAGCCTAATGGGCTCGATTGGTTTCGATAGATAAGCATCCATCTCCATATTCTCCGTCTGTTTATCTTTTCCTCTTATTGAATTCGTTGTCATCGCGATAATAGGGACTCGTCGTCCGCTATCCAGTTCTCGTAATTGATGAGCAGCTGTCCCCGCATCCAAGGCGGGGATGTCCATATCCAACAGAATGGCATCATAGCGCTTCTGAAGAGCCATTTCTATAGCCTCAGCTTCACTCTTCGCCAGATCAATCGTCATTTCCATCTCCATTAGGATGGTTTTAGCATGCATATAACTGATTTCGTTATCATGAACGAATAAGATTCGAGCTTGCCTTAGAACATCGAATACTCTTTTAAAAGATAATGTGGTGCTCATATTCATTCCCCTCTTAGCTCTGGTCTCAGATTGGAACTAATTATAGGGAGTAAAAGCAACCATGTATAATACATAAATCGTCATATGATATAGATTCAAAGCTATAGGAAGGAATACAAAAATGCCCCCAATGGACGGGGGCAAATCCTTGCATGGGTTGTTTAAGCTTTACTGTAAACGACCGGGAACATATCCCCTTGCACGATGTCTCCGTCCTTGCCGCCGGCGGCGATGAATTTCTTGATTTCTGAGTATTCATCGGCGAATCCCGCCCGATAGCGCGTCTCTGCCGTAAGATAATGAAGCGCCGACGAACGGCGTACGCGGTCGGATATGTTAGGTCCGCTTCCGTGAATCGTCAGGCTATGATGGAAGCTTATTTGGCCGGCTTTCATGATAATCGGTACGGTTCGAGCAATTTGCCCTTCCGGCGCCATATCCTGCAGCTGCTTTTGCATGTTTTGCTCGTAAAAATCGTTTCCGTTCAAAATCCCCCAATAGTGGCTGCCCGGCACCATTTGCATGCAGCCGTTCTCCTCGTCAACATCATCGTAGGCTACCCAAGCCGTGATCATCGTTTCCGGATTTTGAAAGCAGCCCCAGTAATGATAATCCTGATGCCAGCCGACGTTCGCCGCGTTTCCGCTGGATTGCGCCGGTTTAAGCAACAGTTGATCCTCCCAGAAACGAATCGTATTCGTTCCTTTCAGAGCTGCGGCAATTTGTCCGATTTGCGAGTCATGGGCTAACGCACGGATCGTCAAGTCGGCCAAGCTCGCATTGTCGGTCTTGCGAAGGGAGTTGGGACGACTTGTCTCGCGGCGCCAGATGGCATCGGGCGCCGTCCCGGTTTCGAATTCCCCCTGATACACCCGCTCCATTCTATCGCGCAGTCTCTCCAATCGCTCATCATCGATGATCTTCGGCGAGATCCAATATCCATTTGTCTTGAAGAAATCTACATCTTCCTGCGTTGGGATGAAATTCGTATCCGGCATTCTTATTTGCCCTCCTAGAATTGAAATCGCTTCCTTGGATTCATTATGTCTGAAAGAGGACTTTCCGTCTTTAGCTAGAAGTATGATATTGATCCGTTTGTACGATTTATAACAAATAAAAGTTGAACAGGATGAATGAAATGACAACTATTTATCCTTTTGTACGATTCGCCATTCGAGTACCGATACGGCCGGAAACTAGGTTTCCTTACCGGATCTGTTATGTCCCTTCCCTTTATTTTATCGAATCCGGCAGTGCCCGCGTGCTTTACGAGGATGGCACATTTATCCGGTTGCCGCCCGGCACGCTGTTCTCATTAAAGCCGGGTATTTCGCATACGTGGGAAGTCGATCCGGACAGTACTCCTTTTGCATTCCTGTGCGTGTTCTTCGAATGGTCGTATCGGCCAAAGCCGCTGGCTATGGTTACCGGAGACCTTTTGTGCCTGAGTGCTGAGAAACACGATCCCGATATGCTTGACGAGCCGCTTGACATGGATATTCCCGAATGTCTCACAGCGGATGCGCATGGCTACTGGAAAGGACTGTTTGAAGCCGTATCCACCGATTACAAAGTCCTCCATCACGAGAATTACCCGGAGAGTCTCGCCATAAACGGCCATTTTCAATTGCTGCTTCATCAGCTCTATCAGCTCGCACGGCGCAAGAACGATGCAACCGATCCGCGTATCGCAAAGATTAAGGCATACATGGACATGAATGCCGGGGGAGAATACGGCGATATCGACCTGTGGGCAGAGACGCTCGGACTGAGCCGCGGCCACTTCCATGCGTTATTCAGCACCCACACCGGCTTTACGCCGAAGCGGTATTGGAACCGGCGGCGCATCGATAAAGCCCGGAACGACCTTAGTGGTACAAACGATTCCGTCACTGTGATCGCGGAACGATACGGTTTTTCTTCCGTTCACGCCTTCACCAAGCTGTTCCGGCAGACCGTTGGCATCTCTCCAACGGATTATCGAAAGCAAAGTCGCTTGATTTAAAAGCAAGGAGCCCTCAAAATGAGGGCTCCCGTAAGGAAAGGGTTGTAATTTCCAAAAAGCACCGCACATTAAAGATAACGTATCCGACTCCGGTAGCGATCAATGAGCTTCTGGTTGTGCCCATCGCCCCCATCCCGATTGGCACTTATTAATACCGGCGGCTTATATCCGCTCGTTTGCAGCTCCTCAACAATGGCCACAGTAAGCGCTTGGATGAGCGCTATGCCGCCGATCGTCGATGTCGCTCCCATCTTTTGTCCGCTGTCATCGTATGACAATACGGCATCTCCATATACGCCGCAATTGTCAAGCACGATGTCGGCGACTTCATGTAGTTTCATACCGCTCTCATGGCGTGATGCCGTCTTCACCGAGTGGTCCATGTTGGTCAACGCGACGACGTACAATCCTCGCTGCTTGCAAGCAAGAGCCACTTCAATCGGAACAGCGTTTATGCCGGAATTGGATACGACGACGATGACTTCTCCAGGGCGTAGATCATAACCGGTCAGCAGCACCTCGGCGTAGCCCGGCAGCCTTTCCAATAAAGTAGCTCTTCCGATATTCAGCTCCATTAGGGATGGCTCCAGCATCGCATTCACACAGGCGAGACCACCGGCACGATGAAAGACATCCTCCGCGATCATATGGGAGTGTCCGCTCCCAAACACGTGCATGATTCCGCCCGCTGCGATCGAATCCGCGATTTTACCTGCGATTTCCGTTATCTTCCCTCGTTGAGTTTCGAGAATGTGATTGAGTTGCTCTTGTACGATTTGGATATATTGATCCAGTAACATCTCAGTTCACCTCGTTTTCAGGACTCAGCAGCAGCGCAGCAGCGCCTATAATACCGGCAGTTGTCGGAAATGCAGCTTGCGCGATATGAACATGCAGCGTATTCGAGGACGGTATCCGTTCCATGACTGTCTTCCTCACCGGATCGAGCAGCATCCTGTCCGCTTGGCTGAAGCCTCCGCCAATGATGACGTTTCCTACACCGAAAAGCTGCATGCAATTCACCAAACTGGTTCCGAGCAATTCGCCGGCATCCTGAAATAGCTTCTTGGCATATAAATCACCATGATGAGCCGCCTTATAGACTTGATAGGCGTCCAAGCCGGTTTGTTCTTTCATTGCCGCTCCGGATACGTAGGTTTCCAAGCAGCCCCGATTTCCGCATTTGCACAGTTTACCGTCCGGGATGATGCTCGTATGGCCAATATTGAGAATCGGCCCCCGTCCACCTTCAAACATACGTTGTTTGAGAATCAAGCTAGCCCCAACGCCTGTTCCCACACATAGATAAAGAAAGCTGTCCAAGCCGGTCCCGGCACCAAACCATTTTTCCCCTTGAGCGCCCGCAACCGCATCGCAAGTCAGTCGTGCAGGCATCTGAAGCTTTTCCTGCATAATTGCCACGAGCGGAACCTGCTGCCAGCCCAGATTCACGGCATCATTCACGATGCCTCGGCCCGGATCCACGATTCCTGGAGAAGCGATTCCCACACCTGCCAATCGATCCTTTTCCGTCCCCAGCATCAAGATAAAATTAGCGACCTGTTGACTAATGAAAGCAGTATCCGCCTTATTATCCTCGCCTCGAGGCAAGGGAATCGAATGATCAGCGATGATTTGTCCTCGGCTGCTTACAAGCCCCATCTTCAAATTGGTTCCGCCGATATCGACACCGATGGCCATTCTGTCCATTTGTTGCCTCCCTCTTGTTCCCCTTGGGCGTAACAGCAGTTCCGAAGGCATCTCTACGGCACGCGTCAAACTTTTGTTACTGCCAACGATTTCAACTCCGCGATATAGTCGCGCATCGATATCGTACTGCCTTCAATCCTCGATTTCTCCGCGGCGAAGGCGATCAGATGGCTTTGCACGGATTCCTTCGCACCCGTGCGTCCTTTCTCCTTGCCGTCGCTTTGAACGAGTCGGACGAAATCGCGCATAATGTTCGTGTCTCCCCCGCCATGCCCCGTGATTTCGGTATCAAGGAGAATGGTTTCCGTCTCCCGGGTTACGAAGCTCGTCACTTCGATGACGTTCTTCTCCATGTCCGCCCGAATTTGGCCAAGCGTCCCCATCAGCTTCACCGAACGGCCTCCTTCGAACGTAAAGGCACTCATGGTGAACGCGACTGTTACGCCGCTGGCAAACTCCAGGTTTACGACTTGATGGTCGACCACATTATTATCGCAATGGTAGACGCATCGGCCGTAAGGACCCTCCTTTAAAGCTTCGAGTACGCCTTCGTCACTCGTATCGTTGCTGACGATAGAACGCAGAATTGCGGCGGCCCAGTCATCCCTTTCAATGTACATTTTAGGTGCGTAATAGGGGCAGGAATCTTGTACGGGACAACCGTCCAAGCAGCGTAACGGCGCGCCTTCAGGCGCATTCTCTTCGCGGAAATAGGTTAACGAGCCGAAGGAAGACACTTTGGCGCATTCCTCGTCGACCAACCATTGCAAGATGTCCATATCGTGGCAGCTTTTTGCTAATATCATCGGGCTGGAAACGTCGGAGTTGCTCCAATTTCCTCTTACGAAGCTGTGTGCTTGATGCCGGTGTTCGACGTTTTCAGTGTGCTGGATCGAGACAAGCTTGCCAATCCGGCCGTCTGAAATGAGCTTCTTGATCTCCGCGAAAAAGTCCGTATACCGGAGCACGTGGCAAATCGATAACACCCTGTTATACTGTTCGGCATACTCGCCCATAATGAAGCACTCCAGCGGGTCCGGCGACATCGGCTTTTCCAGCAGGACATGGTATCCCTTCTCAAGTGCCTGAAGCGTAGGCTCGAAGTGCATTTTGTCTTGCGTGCAAATCAGAATGGCGTCCGCGAGTCGAGGTCCCGCGAGCAGCTCTTCCCAACTCGAGTAACAGCTTTGTTCCGGGAGGTTATGCTCTTGCCGGAAACGCTCCCGTCGCCCGGTATCCGCGTCCGCGACGGCAACGAACTTTATTTCCTCAGAATGACTCAATGCGTAGGGAGCATATGCTCCTGCTCCTCTTTGTCCGGCTCCGATCAAAACCGCTGTAATTGGTTTCATTGAAAATCCCTCTCCTCCATGCTGCGCGATTGCTGCCACCTTATTCGTTAAAGAAAGGGAACTTCCCGAGCGGAAGCTCCCTTTCTCCGTCCTATTTCACTTACTTATTAGCCGCTTTCCATTCGTCCAATTGCTTCTGCTTCTCGGCAATGATTTTGTCCGCGCCGGCGCCTTTGAGCTTATCGATGAACTTAGGCAAATATTTGTCCGGATCAACGGAGCCCGAAGACAAGGCTTTGTACATTTCTTCGATGACCGCGTCGACGTTGGCTTTCTCGGACTTGACCGGCGTGAAGTCGAACACGAAGCCCAATGCGTTGGAAGGAGTCGCATTCTTGTTCAGATTAATCCACAATTGATTGCCTTTATCGTCTTTAATAGCTTCAGGCTTATCGGTCGACAGGTAGTAGGCGTTGCCCATATAGCCGAACTCCCAACCGGCCCACAGCAGGTAGCCGCTGTCTTTCGCCAATTCGATTTGGTTGTCGCCGATTTTCTTGTAATGCTTGCCTTCTACGCCCCAGTCCATGACGTTATAGATTTCTTTGTCGGTGTTCAGAAGATTGATGAACATCATCGCTCTTTCTTTGTTTTTGGACGTCACGGAAATAGCCGTATTGGTCGCAGCCGCTTTATCCGTCGTAAGCAACGGTTGCACGAATTTGAAGTCGTAGGATTCGGCTGCCGGATTTTGAATGGACATTCTTCCCGCAGGCATGGATCCGTAAGCGTCTTGGAAGTCGATAGAATCCAGATCGATCTGACCGATCTGCAAGGCGACTTTGCCGGCCTTAAGGTCCGCGTTTGCGTCCCTCGTCGCCGCGTCTTTCATGATATAACCCTTCTTAAACCAATCGCGCATCAACGTGACGTACGATTTGAACTCCGGCGTATCGTACTGGTTAACAACCTTCATGCTGCCATCGTTCAAATAAATGTAGCCTGGCGTTTTCGCATCGCCGAGCGCTTCCATGCCGAAGATCGGAGGCCCTGTCATGAAAGCGTCTGACCAGTTCCAAGGGATTTGATCGGGTTCGTTTTTCTTGATGGTGTCAAGAAACGGAGTCAAATCAGATAGGCTCTTCACAGACTTCCAATCGAGGTTATACTTGTCCGCAAGCGATTTTTTAATTTGATAACCGTATCCGGCAGTTGCTTGTTGGAAGTTCGGCACAGCGTACACTTCGCCTTTGACAGTGACCGCTTTCCAGAAAATATCCGGCACGACTGTTCTAAGATCCGGCGCATATTGATCGATGAGATCATTCATCGGAACGAACGCGTTCTTGGCGACGTTCTGGAAGTAGTTGTTGCTCCATGTGGCGGTAAAGGCAAGGTCGTACGGTTCGCCGGACGCCATCATGACGTTCATTTTCTCGTCGTACGCAGCCCAATCGATGAGTTTAAGATGAATCGTTGCGTTAATCTTTGGCTTCACGAGGCGGTTCAGTTCATCTTCTACCAATTGAATATCCTTCTGAGGCGTATTCGGGAAATAATAAGTCAGCTCGACGGGCTCCAGCTCTTTCGCCGGTTCCGTCGTTGTGTTCTCGGAAGTCGTTGTGTTCTCGGAAGTCGACGTGGAATCCGAAGCTGCCGGCTCCGCGGCATTTTCACTTGTGTTCGTGCTAGCGCCTTGGTTCGTCGAATTACCGCCATTGCTGCCGCATCCGGTAAGTACAATAGCGAGGGATACAAGCGACGTTAGAACTGTTCCTGCCACTTTCTTCTTAATCGTCATTGCTGATCTGACCTCCATTTTTTTATATGTTTTATGCTAAACGAGCGTATTGCCCGGCATAGCCATGCTTTAGGCTTTAACGGCGCCCAGCGTCAACCCTTTGACGAAATATCTCTGCAATAAGGGGTATGCCACTACGATAGGTCCTACTGCCATGATGCATGTGGCCATCCTGGCCGTCTCGCTCGGTATCGTGACTGCCATTTTCTCTCCGAACGCGGTTCCTTGCAAATATGCGATATTATTCATGATGGACTGAAGGAGGTACTGGAGCGAATACAGCCTGCCATCCTCAATGAAGAGGGCGCTCGTAAACCAATCATTCCAGAAAAACACCGCAGTCATAAGCCCGATGGTAGCGAATACAGGCGTCGATAAGGGGACGACCATCTTGATGAACGTGTTAAACTCGCCCGACCCGTCAATCCTAGCTGACTCTATGATCGAATCCGGAATCCCGATGAAGAAATTTCGCATGATGAGCACGTTTATCGAAGAGACGAGATACGGGACGAATAACACGAACAACGTGTTTTTGAGATGAAGGTACTTCGTGATTAGGATGTACCAGGGCACAAGTCCGCCGCTAAACAGCATGCAGAACACCACAAGAAAAGCGACGATATGCCGATACTTGACTTCTTTTCTCGAGAGTCCGTAAGCAAGCATGGACGAGAGGATCAGATGCAGAATCGTTCCCGCCAAAGTAGCGATCGTCGTGACCCCATACGCCTGCAAGATGGGCGATGAGCCGAATAGGATATATTCATAAGCTTGGAAGCTGAAATCCACCGGAAGAATGTGATAGCCGGTCCTAAAGATGGACTCTTCATCAGACAACGAGATGGAAAGAACGACAAGCAACGGAATGACGCACAAGGCGGAGTAGATCAGAAAAATCGTGTTCACGGATAATTTAAATAGAATGGGCTGCTTCATCTTTAGCCTCCTAGAACAAAGCGCTGTCGCGGTCGTATTTTCGAATGATCCAGTTCGACACGATAATGAGCACGAATCCGACGCAATTCTGATAGAATCCGATCGCGGAGGACATGCCGAAGTCGTTCATCCCTCGCAAAGCTCGATAGACGTAAGTGTCGATGACATTGGTTGCGCTGAACAAGATCCCCTGGTCCTTCGGAAGGGTATAGAACATTCCCCAATCCCCAAAAGCCGCATAGAAGATTTTCCCCGCCTGCAGAAGCACCAAAATAATCGTAATCGGAGTCAGCATAGGTACCGTAATTTTAATGGCTTGCTGGAATCTGCTCGCACCATCGATCTTCGCGGCCTCATAATACTCCGGGGAGATTGTCGTAATGCCGGCTGCGAAGAAAACCGCGAAGTACCCTACATTCTTCCAAATATAAGCGGCCGGCAAAATAAACCTCCAATACGACGGTTCAAAATACCAATCGATCGGTTCCCCATGAAAGTAAACGATCATCTTATTAAGAATTCCGTTATCCGTGCTCAGAAACGCATACAGTAAATAGCTGCCGACTACCCAGGATAAGAAGAAGGGCAGCAGGATCGCGCTTTTGTACGCGCCGGCAAAATGACGATTGCCGATTTCGTTAAGCAGAATCGCGGCCACCAACCCGAGGCCAATCCCCGTTACGAGGAAAATCCCATTATAGAAGAGCGTGTTAAACGTCACTTGAAAAAACGCGTCCGATTGGAAAAAAAACTTGAAATTGCTTAACCCGACCCACTTGCTGCCCCATATTCCTTTGATCGGATCGAATTCTTTAAACGCGATCACGGCTCCGAACATCGGGAGGTAGAAGAAAAGAATAATAAACAGTAACCCCGGAAGCATCATGGCATAAATCGTTTTGTTTTTGACGAGTTCACCAATGACCGGCCATCGATTCAGACTTATTCTATTGGTTTTTGTTTTTGGCGGCTGCAAGGCCTTCACAACTCTTTCCATCGCCATTTCTCCTCCGTTTCCATTTCGTAACCCGATCATAATTCTTGCCGCTGCTATTGAAAACAATGAATAATGATCAAATCAACGATTTTTTAATGTGAGACACCGTCAAATGCCGCCCGTGTGAACTACAAAAAATAGGTTTTTCTCTAAATAAACAAGAAACGGAGCGAAATCAAAGCGCAAGCCTGTTTCGGCCACCACGATTTTGATACAATTTAGAAAGCGTTTACTTTAGGCAAAGGTGGCCCTGACTGCATGTACAAAAAATTACTTCTCACCTTCGTTGCCAGCATCACGTCGCTGATCTTGGTGCTATCATCCTTGCTCTATTACAACTACAATTCTTCTATCGTAAGCACCGTAAAAGGAATGAATGAAAACCTCTTATCGAATATCAGCTACAGCTCCGTCTATATGGATACGATTTCGAAGAAGTTTTGCCAATCGTTGATGCTGAACAATGCCATCAAAGCTTTCGCTTACAGCAACGACGATCAGGACGAAGACTTCTTAAACATACTGGGTGCCATCCGCACGTTGAAGGAGTTTACGATTCCGAACACCTACATCCACTCGACCTACGTGTATAACCGCAAAATTGATACCGTTATCGATTCAAGCTCCTTCTATAAAGCTTCGAATTTCTATGATAAGGAAATCATTCGACTCATTAACGACGCAGGAACGGTTGCAACGCTTAGCCTGAGTCCAATCCCGAGAAAAGTCGCGTTGCCACGCGGCTCCGAAACGAGAACCGCCAACGTGTACACGTATATTTTGTTCGATAACAACGACTACAAAGGGAATTTCGACAGCGCCATCGTGTTAAACGTGGATGCGGAATGGCTAAGGCTGACCATCTCCTCCCTGAACAAGCTCGGCAACGAAATTATCGTTTTGGACGATCAAGCAGATATCGTCAGCCACTCTTCTTCCGATATGTTCATGAGAAACGTTTCGAATGAGAGCTACCTGCGAGAAGTGTTTACCGCTTCCGCGCCGACGGGAACGTACATCGATCGGATGAATCGGGAGAAACACGTCATCTCCTATGTTTCTTCCGACGTTCTGAAATGGAAATTCATTAGCCTGACGCCATATAACACCGCATTTTCCGCCGCCAAGAAGAACGGCATCATCACCGTTATCTTTTGCTTGATCGTCTTGCTGCTTGGCTTATTGTTTGCCGTACTCGCTTCCAAGAAGCTATACAGGCCGATCGGAGCGCTTACGAAGGGCATCATCCAGAAGCTGGGACCCGATAGCGCGCCTTCCAAAAACATGGACGAAATGGGCTACTTATCCACGGCGTTCACGGGGATGATCGATAAAACGCAAGTACTGGAAAATATGAAGAGAAATACGACGCCCGTCATTAAAAACGAATTTTTGAAAAACGTCGTAACCGGCCGCGCCTACTTGCCGACCGACAAACTGATCGCCAAGCAGCAGGAGCTTCAGATCGATTTGGATTTTCAAAATCGCCTTTACTTGTTTATTCTGAAAATCGACTTCTATAAAGACTACGTAGACCGGAACAGCGATAAAGACCGTTCCCTCTACCAATACGCAATCACGAATATTGCTCGGGAAATTACGGGGGAGCACTTCCGAAATGAAGTCGTCGAGACGGCGCATGATCAGTTCACCATTCTTGCGGACATCGGCGGAGCCGCGGAGCAGCTGCCACAGCTTACGGAAAAGTTCCACGGCATCGTCGGCAAAATCCAAGAGAGTGTCTTGGAGCTTCTAAACCTCTCGCTGACCGGAACGCTCGGTTTCATCATCGAGTCGCCAGATGGCATTAAAAGCGCGTACGACGAAGCGTTCAACTTATCTATGTATCGAATCAAAACGGGTCACTATAGCATCATTTCGCCGGAGACATTAAAGGAAACGGATTCGGGCTCCTTCATCTTCCCCATGTCCAAAGAGAAGCAGCTTATCGATTCCCTGAAGCTGGGAAGCGGTGAGGCCGCCAAGGATAACTATCGGGAAATCATTAAGGCGATCGAGCATTCTTCCTACGACAATATCTTAACGTCGGTCATTTATTTGTTTTTCTCGATTTACAACTCTCTTAACCGGATCGTCGAAGGCTCGGAATCCAAATTCAACTCGATTTCGATCAGCTTCTTCAACAAAGTATCCGGATTCGAAACATTCGAAGAAATCGAGCGCACGTTCTTCGAATTAATCGACGAGATTATCGTACTGAAGGACAGCGCGAAGGACAGGAAGAAGAACGACATCGTCAACGCCGCCATCGACCACATACACGCCGCCTTTGCAGACAAGAATCTCTCTTTGAACAGCTGCGCCGAATCGCTTTCCTTATCGTCCGTCTATCTCGGGAAGCTGTTCAAGAACGCAACCGGCAGATCCGTGGCCGAGTACATTACGATGGTCCGAATGGAGAAAATCAAAGAGTACCTCGAAAGCAGGAAGGTGCCGATCAACGAAATTCTGGAGAGGTGCGGCGTAGAGAAATCGAACTACTTCTACACCAGCTTCAAAAAATATTTCGGCGTCTCTCTTACCGAATACAGACTGAAAAACGTGAATAACGATCGTTGATCGGCTAGATGCCGACGCATAAACGGAAGCAGCAGTCGTCGTTATTGTGCTATGAAACAAGCAAAGACCACCTCCTCGAGGAGGTGGTCTCGCATGGAGTCCGTTTACTTGCTTCATTATAGTGAGGATAATTATTCCTGTAAAATACCTATACCATCATATTAAATAGATCTCAATCTATCTAAATCATCAAGCTTCCAATCTGTATTTACCGGTTCAGGAGCACTTCGTGTTGATAGCTTAACACTTACGGACGGCTTTGGTTCTCCTTCAAATTTACAGCTAAACGAAATTGTCTGCCCGCCAGCCCGAACGATCGGCGTCTCTGACGAGGCCTGCACGGTTCGCAGTACATTCCAATTCCTGTCCATAATCTGTCCAACTCGGTCTCCGTCACACACCAAATATTCACCGGCGCGCACTTCTGCTTCAAACGTCATGTATTGGCCATTCACGCAGATCGTCGGACGCTTAATGTATCCTTCCTCATTACCGTACGCTGAGAGCACGCGCATGCTGAACCTTAACGGCTGCGCTTCATGGATGTTGAAGAACGGCCAATCAGCGCCGCCTGGCTGACCTGGCTGCAGCTCTTCCGGAATGCATTCGAGCGGTGCAGATAGGCTGATCAAATACAAGCTCCAGCGATCCTCTTCAAGCTTCTCAAGATGCCAGTCGCTTGTCGGATCCTTCATCCTTTCCCGCTGATCCGGAGAGAATGCACCGATCTGCCGCGCTCTCTCCCAGCTGCTTACGTTCTCAAGCAGTTTGTCGCTATTACCATTTCGTCTCAGCACCGCCATTTCAGCAGACAACGCGAAACCCGCGTTAAAACCAGCCGCCTTCGACAATACCCATTCGATCTCGTCCGATGTTGTAGCTTCAAACCGATTCGATGCTGAGCGAATTAAAAACCATCCCAGCATCGGAGGGATAAAGTTTCTTTCAAAATAACGCTGGTTGCTAAGCCGCCATTCCAGTTGTCCTTCGCGTGTTGCCACTCCCCATGGTTCGCCCCAATTAAATCTGGTAAAGATGTGCCAAGCGTAATTGGACACGACAATGCTCGCATCGTTGATAACTTCGTTATTCCAGCCGTCATAGCACCGTTTAACGAAACGGTTTACGCCATAATCGTCTTGACCGGTTGCGTAACAGCCTTCCAGTCCATCAAAGGAAATTTGCTTCAAGCCTGTGTTACGGAACAGCTCGCCAATTCGATCGCTGTATTGGTCCTGCAGTTCAACATTCGGAAAAAACACATTATACGGATGATCCCATAAACGGCCAATTTCAGCACCTGCTTCATGCTCGGCAACGATTGTCCCGTTTACGCCTCTCTTAACGTCGAGAAGCTTCCATGGGGCGCTTTCCGATATGGAGCCGTATTCGATGAGCTCATTGCCGATGATTGCCGTTGTGCGATAAAGGTTTACCATAAATGGCTTTGGATTATCAACAATCAGCTCGGCGGTTCCGGTTTCGCTCACGGCTTCCATTAAGCGAGTCGTACCAACGGTTTGCAGCCTCTTATCAGGTACAGGTGTTACATACAAATCATTTAAAGTCGTAAAATTGGAGAGGGTATGGACGCCGACGTGTACACCTGCAGATTCAGCCGCTGCCACGCTCGCTCTAAGTCCTTCATCTCCGTTCGGGAAGCTCTCCGGCTTAAGAACAAAATGTCCCCATGCAGCGAACGGATCAGGATGGTACACGTACTTTAATCCCGCCTGCTTTGTGTACCTAATTGCTTCTGCGGTCGTCTCCTCAGTGAAATCTATGATTAAATACGACTGGGTTGCAGCGGGCGACACTTTCCCCCACGCGCCTTCAATCGTTGGATGCGGCAAATTTTCGCCAAGCTCAACCGCCTCAATCGTTTCAAGAACGTTCTCTGCAGCGCATCCGAACAACGCGACTTTAGATCCTACGATTGCGGCGTCTTCGTTCTCTAACGGAGCTACATCAATATCGTTGATGCCCCATACCGGTCTTGTCCCGCCCTTAGTACGGTTTCTAGCATACGCCTGCAGCAGACTGCCTTCCTTCGTTGGCCACGCCGTGCTAAGCCTATATTCGAACTTCCCGTCCTCATAGAGTCCGTCAGCAAAGGCCAGCGCCTTCAGTTCTGATGGCCATCCGCCTATCGTTTTAGCATTTAATGAAAGGAGACCTATCGCAAATATATGATTATGAACAATCCCAACCGATTCTCCAATGGAACCACTAACTGTGGTTTCGAACGGCCCCCATATTACCGCGTCAATTGCATACTTCTCAATTGCTTCTATTATGCGTGCAACCTCAAATGACGTGTAAAGCTCCTTCGAAACAACGTTAACATCCACCTGTACACCGCTGTTTTCAAAGAAAAGCGATAGCTTGCCCTCTTCATCGTCGTATACAGCACTGCTTGGCCTTTCAATCTCTTCGTTAATTACAATTCGAAGCAGTGGCGAACCCTGATCAGCCACGTCATAAGTTCCGCCATGAGCCGTATCCGAAAGGCGCGTGATATTACCCGCTTCATCTATACAAAAAGATAATGAACCCGCATTAAACTGAGCGCACATCATGAATCCTACTCCTCTCAAAAAGGGCGAAAATTGTTTGTCCAATTTTCGCCCCTTGTTTGTATTATTCGTTTGACTTCAGCGTAAGACGGAATCGGTACTTCATATCATCCTCGAACCACATGACGAAATTTGTGCCCCATGCATTGTTATGCAGATTAAAGTGGAACCCTCCGTCAAGCGGGGCGAAGTTGTTGTCAAACTGAAGGATCCTCTTCTCTCCCGGACAAACGATAGGCGTATCCAACGTTTCGATGACCGCTGTGCCGTCCGCGCCTGCATAGAATAATCCGGACTGAATCCCATGCATATTTCGATTGCCGTTCTTGACTACTGACAGCGGCGAAATGCGACGTCCCAGCTTATCCATTTCCCAAATATTCGGATTGTCGACAAGCGGCGAGAATGAGAACCAACTCGCCTCCGGCAGACGGCTTGCTTGTTTCCCTTGCCATTCCAGCTGGGCCTCAAGAGTAGGAGCGTTGCACTGGAAGGTATACAGAACGTTCAACCGTTGCGGAGCTCCGTGATGCTCGCACACATAGTCCGGCAGCTTTAGTTCGACGCTAACAACATCGCATTCCGGCTTTCTGTGCAGCTCGATCTTCTCGACTCTTGCCTTGAACTGTCTATGCTCCGGCTTAGGATCAACAAACTCAATACCCGGCTTTCCTAAATCCGCTTCAGCCCAGCTGTGATGGAGCGGCAAGTTGGTTACATATTCTTTAAAATATTGATCATAGCTCTCCTTGCTGAACGTTTCATAAATGAAGCTGCCCAGCTGATGCTCTTCATCCGCCCATACCTTCCCTGCTCCATCGATCAAGGAGCAGATGGAGCCCTCGGAAGAGAAAGCAACACGGAATGTTCCCAGCTCATAGGATTCACCGATTCGTATAGGCTCGGCAGTATCGGACACTTGGCGTTCCGAAGTAGGATGAAGCTGCTCAAGCGCACTCACCGCTTCTCTTGCCAAAGCTTCCGGCAGAGCGGCAATAGCCCGGGATAAGTAGTCGCGCTGTTCCTGCCATGAACGCTCCACTTCGCTGAAGCGGCGGGTAGGATTCGCTAATTGGCGGAGATAGTCGAACTTCTTCCACTTCGTGTCATCGACCACATCCCGCCCTCTCGCGGCAGCCAGTGAAGATGGCGAATAGCTGCTAAAGTCTACCAGATACACGGACTCATTCAAACCCCACGTATGCTCGGGAATAAGCATTAAATCATCACAAAACCGAGCGTAAGCTTCACTTTGCGGATCCAGATCGCCGGAACTTACCCACTTATCACGCAAACGAAGCAGTTCACGGTAACGGGCGATTTTCCACGGATCAGAGGAAATGCCGTGAATCCAGGAGTCTCCGATCTCCTCCGTAACGACCGGCAAGAGATGCTTGACGGCCTGCAGCTTCTCTGCGTAAGCATCCATTGTCGACGCTACAATGTCAGCGCCCGGATATTCATGCTGAAGCTTCTCATATAACGCCCGTACTTCTTCTATCGTAGGTGGACCATCGTTATCACCTGTATGCGCGAAGTACAGCGCGTCCTCCATCCCGTCCAAATAGAATGGTCTGCCGTAAGCGTCGGCATAATTCACTATGATTTCGGATCCATCCGGTGCGCGCCATACGAACAGCTTGGGAACCGACGGATTTTTACTTACAGGGTTCACGCCAAGGTGTAGATATTGTATGCCTCGATCCGCCATCATCGGGACAATGGCGATCGTATGGCCGGGAACATCCGTCATTTTGGAAGCAATCGTTGTACGTCCGTACTTCTCATCCAGCTCCTTAGCAATGGAAAGCCCATATTCAAACAAACGCTCATCCATGATCTCCGTATGGGTCGTAAACGGCAGGCCATGCCACACGATGCGGCCATCTCGAATACCTTCCTCCATTCGAGCGCGCATGGGCTCGGACGCGTTTTGCAAATACTGCTTAATTAACCAAGAGCCTGTCGTCCATACGAACTTCACGGGTCCATCCTCTTGCGCGAGCTTCTCGGATAGCTCCAACGCTTGCGGGATAAAGCTGTTCATATATCGATCGAATACATCTTGCGCCATATGGGTAAACCCGATATCCAAATGCGTTTTGAAAATAACGTGGACTCTCTTAATCGCGTTCATCCTACTCGTCCTCTCCAATGCGCCAAGTGGTCAGTCCTGCGCCCATGGTATGGCAATGCCCAATTGCTTCGGCAGCCGATTTGACATTCTCGCTCCATGCCAAGCTGTAGCGGAACTCATAGAAGCCGCCTAGTGTCGCTTTGAAATTCGTTTCCCAGTAGTTCGTCATCGCCCATATGTAAAGCTCAGGTTTCATTTCTTCTGATTGTTGTGTATGCAGCAAACGTTTGCCGTACTCCAACGTACCCAGCTGCAGAAGCGGCGTATCCGGAGTTGCCAGCATAAGCGAGCCTTTATCACTCACATAAGCAAGTCCTTCTTGGATGCAAGTAAAATCAAGGAGCGAGCCTGGTATTTGGTCTACCCATGGACGAACCAGCGCGCCCGCTTTCTCGATCCAGAGCGTCTCTTCGCGATCCGATCCGGATGTAAACGGCAAGGAGAAATAGACATTTTCCGGTTCCCACACGGAGTCTTTATGAAGCCGAACCGCAACGTCGACACGATTGACTGTCGCAAATACCTTTAAGAACAATGAATAATAGCTTACGCCCGGAAGCTCAAACCGCAGCTCTACGGAACCGAACATCGGTCCGTTTTCCAATAGTTTCACTTTTACGAGGCGCCCGGCCGAACGGCGAACGTTCATCCCTTTTCGATTGCGCCCCATCGAACCGCGAGCCGAAACGCCCGGTGTCACTTCATAAACAGGTGTGAACGCCCCGTGCTTCCTGTCTTCGCGAATCTGTTCTTCCCCGGTCTCTTTGTTGATCCAGGAAATAATGCCTTCCTCTTCCGTCCAGCAAATACGAACAAATGCAGACTCAATCGAAAACTGGTTTGCGATAACGGTGCTCTCCGTTCGACCGCTTGGGAACATGTCATCGACGTCATCAACGCCATCTGTGGCAAGCAGCCGGTAATTATTCGTTGTTTTCGCCTTCGACACATTGGCCGGACGAAGCCTATACGCCTTCTGCTCACCTGGCTCCAGACTAGCTTCGATCGTTACACTTTGATAACCGGGCTGATGAGGAACGACAAGGCCCGTGCTTTCATCGATGATTTCAATACCGTTCTTGAAGATTTCATTCTCGAACCCGTCCCATTCCAATTCCACAAGCTGCCTGGAATGCTGGAGCTCCGTATTCGCTACAAGATAACGGAATGCGCGGCCGGTGTGAAGCAGTGTGCCGCCTTTCGCATTTCGCACTTTATCTAACGCCGAATGAGCCAGACGGCTTCCATTCGCGGCATAAGCAAGCTTACGCACCTCAAGCATTTGAACATTAAAGTGCCATGGCTGATGAACGGAGGTGTGGAATCCCCATGTATGCTCCGCGTACATGACGAGCTGACGCTCAATTTCGTCAAGCTCCCGGCGGCTTACAATACGCTGCTCCGGGTCAAGGCGCTTTACCTTGCGAAGCACGCGTTGACCATCCTTGAAGATTTGCGTATGCATCGGAGTCGAGCCCGCACCATCCGTCCACCAATCCGGCCAATCCCCGGCATGCACAGGAATATCGACTGGCTGACTCTTCACATGCCGGAAAAACTCGCTTAAGGTCGCCATTTGAATCTGTACCTGTTCCCCATGACGAGCATTCCACCTGTTGATGACGTCCATAATCGCTCCGTTCGGCGCCCCGTTGTCCGTCGCAAGGCCCGAGACCGTTACAGGCACGAAATCATATGGATAGTTCTCTTGTTCAAGCAAGCTTAAATAGCGGTCAATCCGTGTATCCATAATTTCATCGTGGTTGCTGACAATCGCCGGCGTATGGAACTCATCGCGAATGATGTAGCTGCCTACGGCATCCGGACACATGCCCAGCTCGTTGCCTAAGAAATAATGATCCCCGTTCCAGACAAGCAATTTCTCTCCTTTTGGCGTCTCCCACCAGAAAGGCGTCTGTTTCTTTCCCAGAGCGAACATGCCGTGATGCGTATGGATACAGGAGAATAAATGCTGCACACCGGAATCCAACAAGCTTTGTCCATAGCCCCAGCTGTAGCCGTTAATGTCAGCGGTCATGGCCGAATCCACGTGCCGGCCAACGTTTCTTCCGTATTCCGCAGCCTTGGAATGAATCGCTTGCAGCAAATCGTAATCGGCGAGCTCTGTCATATTGAGATAGGTCCCGGACAGCTCGATATCGCCGCTGCGAACAGCTTCCGCGAAGTCACGCTTCTCCTCTTCGCTCGCTTCCTCCAGAAACTTCTCCACAGCCCAGAAGGTTTCACACGTCCACTTGAAGCCTATCCACTCCGCTTTCTGCCCTTGCTCGATTTGCTTCGTAATTTGCAGGGCTTGCCGAATGAAATCGACATGGAATTGCTCGATTCTTTCTTGTCTTCTTGTATAGCCGATATCGGTATGAGAATGATGAATGACGAATATACGCCATTTGCGCCCCAACTTTTCCATTTGCATGTTAATATACAGTCCTCTCAGACGAATGAATGATGATTCTAGTGATCCCAGTGCTACTCTTTAACGCTTCCCACAACGATTCCTTTTACGAAGAACCTTTGCAGGAACGGATATACAAGCAAGATCGGCAATGAGCCTACGATAATTTGAGCGGCTTTCGTCGTACGGTCGGAAATCTCGGACATATGCTTCGCCTGCAGCATGCTGATTTTGTTGAAATCGGGTTTGATGATGATCGTCTGCAAATAAGTAGCAAGCGGATATTTGTCCGGTGACTTCATCAGAATCAGCCCGTCAAACCAGGAGTTCCATTGACCGACAAAGGCAAACAACAGGATGGTCGCAATCGATGGCATCGAAATCGGCACAAGAATTCGCCACAATGTCGTCCAATGCGAAGCCCCGTCAATGAATGCGGACTCCTCCAGTTCCTTCGGCAAGCCGCGGAAGAAATTCAGCATGAGAACGGCATTAAACACTTGTACCGCTCCCGGCAGCACTAGTCCCCATATCGAGTTGTCGAGCGAGAACATCTTAATCGTCATATACCAAGGTATAAGTCCTCCGCCGAACAGAACCGTAAACATGAAGTACCACGCGTACAAGGTCCGAAACCGAAAATCCTTCATTTCCTTGGATAAGGGATACGCCAGCAGAATCGTAAAGAACATACTGATCGATACACCAAGAACGCAGCGTTCTATCGAAATAAGGAACGACTTCACAAACTGAGAGTTCGAAAAAATAAACGAGTAAGACGCCACCGTCGCATCTACCGGCCAAAGCTTGACTAGCCCGGCGGACGCGGCAGTGCTGGTGCTGAATGAAATCGCAAGTACATGCACCATCGGAGCCAGACATAAGAGCGATAACAGAATAAGAAAAACATGATTAAATACGCTGAACGTACGGTATTTAAATGACGGACGATGAAACATAGGTTTGTCCCCCTAAAATATGCGATAGTTGGATAGTCGGTACGCGAGCCAATACGAAATGCTGATCAGCAGTAAGGACACGACGGATTTAAACAGTCCCATCGCCGTTGCAACACTGTATTGCGCGTTAACGATACCGGTACGATAGACAAGCGTATCTAATATATCGCCTGTTTCGTATACGGTCGCATTATACAGGGTGAAAATTTGATCGAATCCGGCATTAAGCACATTGCCTAAGCTTAACGTCATCATCAGGATCACAATTGGGAAAATGGACGGAACCGTAATATACCTGGTTTGCTGCCAGCGTGTAGCGCCATCGATGACAGCCGCTTCATATAAGGACGGGTTCACGCTTGTAATCGCCGCCAGATAGACGATCGTACTGAAGCCGAACTCCTTCCACACATCCGAAATAATCAGAACAGGCCGGAACCAATCATTGCTGCCCAAGAAGAAGATAGGTTCAAAACCCAGACTCTTAATAACTTGGTTAACAATACCTGACTCGGGAGACAAAATGTCAATTAATATCCCACCTAAGATAATCCAGGACAGAAAGTGAGGCAAATAGATCAGCGTCTGAATGCCGCGCTTAATTAACGCGTTTCGAACTTCATTGAGCAGCAGCGCGATCGTAATAGGAACAATCAGACCGACAACAATTTTAATAGAGGCAATGATGAGCGTGTTCTGGATCGCCAGCATCGTATCCGGCATCATGAAAATATATTCAAAGTTATCGAACCCTACCCACTTGGAGTGGAAAAAGCCCATTAACCCCTTGCCTTTAAGGCGAATAAACTTTTGAAAGGCGAGCACGATCCCAACCATAGGGAAGTAACTGAAAATCAGAGCAAAAATAAAGCTGGGAAAAATCATGGCATGCAGCGGAAGTTCCTTTCTCAACCTTCTATACACGGAGGCACCTCCTAGTTTCCCTATAAAAGTAAAGAGAGAGGAGTGAGGGACTCTCCTCTCTCTTTCTATTCACTTCCTATTACTGCTTCGCTGCCCAATCATTCACTTCAGTTGTAATTTGATCGCCGCCTAGCTTCTTCCATTGCTCGACGAACTTATCGAATTCTTCGATAGGGGCAGCGCCCATAATGATTTTGGTAAAGGTTTCATTCTGCAATTTGTCCAGCACGCCTTGTTTCTCAACCATCGTCGGCGTATTGGCGCCTAGGTAACCCGTCGTAAGCAAGGTATCTTTATAACCGGCCAATACCTCGAATGAAGATTCCGTCGGACCTGCTTGGCGATAAGTAGCCCATTGTTCTTGGTCGCCGTTCATAAACGCCGTAATTTTCTCGTACAGCGACTTCTGCTCCGGATTCAACGCAGACGTATCTTTGGATTCCACTGCCCCTTTAACCGCAAGGTAGTTATCCGGAACGTCCTTATTAGGTGCGAATACTTGGAATACCGGGTATTGGAAGAGCTCTGTTCCTTTAGCGGATACGGAGTACTTCGTCCAATCCGCCGTCTGGCCATAAGCGCGTTCCAGCCATAGGTTTAGCATTTTCACGATCACTTCAGGATGCTCGAAGCCATCTTTGGCCACATAATATTCATATACCGGGAAGCCTACGCCAGCAATTGCCGGCTTATCATCTGCGGAAACGATCGGGAACGGCTTCCATTCCATGCCTGGATTTTGTTTTCTGGCATCGTTAAACGGCCAGTAGGAATACCAGTTTGCGCCGAAATAGATCCCTACTTTGTTTTGAGAGATGGATTCAATTACTTTACCGCCATCTTTCACGGCAAACTCTTTATCCAAGAAGCCTGCTTTATACAGCTTCTGAAGCTCCCCTAATGCTGTTTTCATTTCAGGAGCGATGTTTCCGTTCGTCAGCTTACCTGATGCGTCTTTCACCCAAATGCCGGGATATGCGTGGAATCCGTTGTAGAAGCCAGTCAGACCACTAAGCTCTTTGCTGATCGCTAGGCCGAATGTGTCATTCTTGCCGTTCCCGTCCGGGTCCTTGGTCATGAATGCTTCAGAAATTTTGAGCAGCTCATCCATCGTCTTCGGCGGCTGCATGCCCAATTTTTCCATCCAATCTGTACGAATCCACAGAATATCTGCGCTTGTGATGTTTCCGCCGAATTTCGGAATCGCCATCAGTTTGCCATCGAAGGTAGCCGCTTTGAGCGCAAGTCCTCCGTCTTGATTTCCCAATTCCTTCAGCGCAGGCGAAGCGTACTTCTCCCACACCTCTGTTAAATCCTGAATTTGCTCGCCTTCTACCAGCTGGTTCATCTGCTTCGTAGTGACGCCGAATACATCCGGAATGTCATTAGAAGCGATGGAAATATCCAATTTATTGCTATCACCGCTCGGGTCGCCCAGCCAATCGTACTCAAGTTTAATGCCTAGAGCGCTTTCATATTCTCTAGTCCAAACATTATTCTCATTCGTATCGCCATTCTCAAAGCGATCTGCCGGGAGGGCCATACGAACCGAATGTACGGTAATAGGCGGATCGTATTTTCCGAATGGGTCAACCGTGCCTTCAGCGTCCGTGTTGGTCGATGTCTTGTTTGTATTTGCGCTGTTATTTGCGGTTGTCGATTCACTGTCTGTCGACTGCTTCGAAGCTTCATTGCCCGCATTGTTATTTCCCCCGCATGCCGAAAGCATAAGCGAAGTTGTAAGTAAGCAAGCGGCGAAGAGTGTAATCCGTTCCTTTCTTGCCATTTCGTAAACCCCCTAGGTTTGAATGTTTTGCTCACAAGTTGATTATAAGTAGACGAAGGGGCGGCCAGCTATTCGCCATTCTTTACTTTGCACTCGCATTTCTAGACATCACGACACTATCTCGATATTCCTGCGGTGTCATCTGCAAGGCCTTCCGGAAGAAGCGGAAGAACGATTGCTCCGATAAGAAACCGACAGAAGTAGAAATTTCATGGATTTTCAAGCGATTTTCTTCCAGCAGTTCTTTGGTTTTCGCAAGCCTCGCCGACATAATATAGTCGGACAAGCCTTCATTCGTGACTTGCTTGTATAATCGAGATAGATACGAAGGATTGTGTCCAACCACATCACCGATGCGATTAAGCGTCAAATCCCCTGCTATGTTCTGTTGAACATAACGCTGCACCATCCGAATCACATCATGCTCCTGATTTCCTTTGCCTGCCTGTTTGTGCTCAAACAGCGCTTCCGCCAGCTTATAGAAATAATCCACTACTTCCTTCCAGTTATCATGACAATCAAGGGCGGTCATTTTACCCAAATTGACTCGGCCTCCAACCTCACTCTGAACTTCCCAGCGGTTGATATAAGATAAGAAGATGGAGACGAGCGTGAAATAAACTTCCGTCTTTATTGCATTCTTAGCAGCCGCGCACGCTGTCAACGCTGTCATAATGCCAACATATTCAGCAATAAATTGCTCCTTCTGCCCGTTCTCCAGCAAGGTATGCAGTAAATTCAGCTTCTTGAGCTGCTTTCGTTGATCATGCTCTATTTGATCGGCTGAGGTAATGGTTATGGTTGGCTCTATAAGCAGCAGCTGCTGACTTAGCCCAAGCCCCCGGTTTAGGAGCTGCTGCAAATGCTCAAATTGCTCCGATATGCGATCCCACGCCTTGAACGAAGCGCCAATGGCAATGGATAGATTCAGCTTGAGCAAGACACTGCAAGAATCTTGCATCATCTCTGCCGTTCCCTTAAGAAAAATAAGACATCGCTGTTCCAGCTCGGCAAGCTCGGCGGCTGACAGGGTTCCCGTCTGCTCTTCGGGCTGAATCAGCCATAACAGCTTTGTTTTTCTCTCAAAATCAAACGAAATGAATTGCACCTTCGCCGCCAGATATTCCTTCGCAATGTTCTGAATGGCAAATAGATATAACGATTTGTCAAAAGGACGCGTGTCTTCCTTCCAATTGTCTATCCTGCCGATCATAGCAACGACAGGTTTAGTAGGATCAAGTTCAATGTCAGCTTCCTCAAAGCTTCGGCTCAGCGCGCCGTTTGCAAGCGTCCCCCCTTGTACAAGCTCCATAAGCAGCTCTTTCTGCAGCAATGGTGTTATCGCTTGCATCTGCTGCTTCGATTTAGCAATATACGCTTCAGCCTCGACCGCTTCTGATAGAGCCGTCAGTGCTTTCTGAACGGAAGCGACGATCGCCTCTTCTCCTTCAGTCTTTAATAAGTAATCGACGCCTCCGTTACGCATCGCTTCGTGGATATAATCAAAATCGTTGTAGCCCGTTAGAAAAATCACCTTACATCGCGGCCAATATTTGATAATTTCGCGATGGAGCTCTAAGCCGTTCATGCCCGGCATTCGAATATCCGACAAAACAATATCGATTTTAACCGTTCGCATACAGCCGAGCGCTTCCGCAGAGGAGTAGGCGCTAAGCAGCTCCAATTCAGGAATGGCCTGTCTTTCAAACAAATCGAGAACACTTTCTACGATAAATGGTTCATTGTCAACAATGAGTAATCTATACAACCTTCTCAACCCCCTTAGCAGATAATCTCATCTCCACCCGAACGCCACCCTCTGCTCCTCGAGACACAGATAGTCCATACTGCTCGCCATATCTTAATTTTAGGCGTCGATGCACGTTCAGAATACCGGTGGATTCTTTCTCCAGAACATGGGATTGTATCCGATTTCGCAAGTCATCAAGACCCGCTTCCGAAATGTTCTCCCCATTGTCCTCCACTTTAATCAATAAGTCTTCGTCCTCTATTTCAAACCTTATTGAAAGCAAGCCATTCGAAACCTTGTCTTCCAGACCATGCACATAGGCGTTTTCAATAACGGGCTGCAGAATAAGCCTAGGAACAGGCACCTTCTTGAACGCCTCCGGCAGCTCCTCCCATTCCACTCTGATTTGTCTGGAGAAACGCAGTGTCTGTATCTCTGTATAAGCCTTTGAGTGGTGTACCTCTTGATCGAGCGTGACGGTTTCATTTCCCGTTCGAGTAATGAATTTGAAATAGTCTCCGAGGTGTTGAATAAGCTGTTCCGCCGTTTCAATATTGCGCATCCGAACAAGTCCCTGCAGCATAAAGAAGCTATTGTATAGAAAATGCGGATTAATCTGAGACTGCAGCTGTTTAAGCTCCGCTTGTTGGGAACGAATCCGCTCCTCATAAACCTCACCGATCAGCTTATGCAACTGGCTAACCATGGCATTGAATTGTCCGTATAAGTATTTGAATTCGTCGCTGTAGTTATGGTCAATCTCTACCTGCAAATCCCCCTTTTCCACCCTGCGAAAAGAAGTGACAAGCCGTTTGAGCGGCCGATGAATTAAGCGGAAGATCCAATAAGAAAATGCAACGATAATAATGGTGGATAGAATAGACAACAGCCATAGAAATTTACGGTAAGTATCCAGTGGTCCCAACACTTCATCAGCAGGAATATACACAACTAAATAGGTGTCCAGAAGCTTCGAGTATTCGTACGTAATCAAGTAATTCATGCCGTTCATGTTGATGTTGCCTTGATCACTCGATCTTCCGCTAATAGCCGGGTTGTTTAGGAACTTCCTCAACTCAGGCGAGATTTGATCGTTTTTCCCATCCGAAAATGTCCAATTCTGTTGCACATTAATAAAGGAGGCGCCAGCCCCATCCATGTCGACGATTTGACGAAGCGTTTCCTGAATCTTCTTCGTGGATAGATCGACTCCAAGCGCAATCGTCAAAGGCAGCTTCTGAAACGGATCGGGATATACTTCACTCAGAAAGAGCCCCTTCTCCCAGTACGTGATCTTCGATCCGGAGCGTCCTGACATTTTTAGAGCGTTTAGCTCGTCTGACGGAATGTGATTGTCGTAGCTGTTAGAGAATATCCCTCTCTCCATGGAAGGAATGTATACCTTGACATTGTCGACGTATAAACTAGATGTTTTCAGTAAATTTAGCCTGTCTTTCACTTTAAGAATCGTCTGAACTCTTGTGTAATCGTCCATATCCGCGGCGATCGTTCGAATTTTGAGAAAATCTTCGTTGAAAATAAGCTCTTTATTGATCTGGATAATACGAGCCATTTCGCTCTCAAACGAACTCATATAGAAATGGACATTCGTTAGGACGGATTGCGACAATTCCTCTCGCATGTTCTTCTCGGCGGATTGGATGATAAAGATGCTAATGCTAAAAATCGGAATGATTACGACTAGAAATGATAGCAGCAGCTTTGTAAAAATACCCGCTTTAAACGGCGCTTTGAATATACTCATGCTGATCCCCCGAACTCATTGTAATAGCATTGTTGGACGTACTGGAGTTAGACAAAGGTAATAACATTCTATATCTCATGGAAATTCCCTCCCTAATCCAGGGTAATTGATGTAAGGAACATGTCGAATCCTGCGTAAATACAAAAAAAAGCACTTCCACAACAGGGGCAGTGCCTTCTACATGAATGATTCTTCTGTTGCAGCCAATTAGATGACGGTATGCAATCTCACCGAGAAAAAGAAATTGATCCCCTCCCCTTCCTCGCTATGAAAGCCTATTGACCCGTCCATCATTTCAACTAGTTTCTTACTGATTACCAGACCAAGCCCAGATCCCCCGAACCTCCGGGTTGTGGACATGTCGGCTTGGGTGAACGCACGAAACAGCTGATTTTGACTGTCTGCTGCAATGCCGATTCCTGTATCCTTTACGTCAAAACGAAGCGTCGTTGTATGCTCTTCTGCAGCCAATGCACGTACGGAAACGGAAACCTCCCCTGCACCCGTAAACTTAATGGCATTGTTCGTTAAGTTCAGCAAGATCTGAGTTAAACGAAATGAATCGCCTTTCAACTTCTTCGGTACGCTGTGATGGGCGGAAAAGCACAGCTTAAGCCCTTTGTCGTAAGCTTTAAAGCTGACCATATCGGAAACCGTGCCAAGTACTTCATATAAATCAAAATCGGCATATTCTAGCTGAATCTTCCCGGCCTCGATATTCGAAAAATCCAAAATATCATTAAACGTAACCAGCAAGGCTTTGGCCGATTTGGTCGATTTATCTACGTAGTCCTTCTGCTGATCAATCAGCTTGCTTCGCTGCAGCAGATAGTTAAGACCCATGATCGCGTTCATCGGCGTACGAAATTCATGACTAATATTCGCCATGAATTGGCTTTTTGCCCGATTCGCCGATTCTGCGCTTTCCTTAGACTCTATAAGCTGTACATTCTTTCTCTCTAACTCCTGTTGAACGCTACGCAACCTTGAGAACATAAATAGCAAGAATATAACGAGCAGCAGAATTACTGTTGCAGCCAGATACATAGTCCCTGATACGACTGACATGATTTTCAACCAAGCTGATATCTCCACTGCTCTGTTACCCCTCGTGTTGTCCAGATACCCCTTTTACAAATCGACAACTTTTTTTTCATTGCTATAACAAATTCGATCTAATTATAGGGATAATGAGAAATAATGTATAATACTTAAATTGATATCTGTTATAGATCCGAAGCTATCAAATTCATGTTATACGCATCATATGGATGATCAATCGTAGGAGGATATCACAGTTGGAGCTGCTTCAATTGCAATACTTTGTAACAACGGCCAAACTAGAACAAATGACCAAGGCAGCGGAGATTTTACAAATCGCCCAGCCCTCACTGAGCCGAACAATCTCCAGACTGGAGGAGCATTTCGGCGTCCCCTTATTCGACCGACAAGGCCGCACGATCCGCTTAAACGCATATGGAAAGGTGCTTCTTAGGCGGGTCGAACATGCCTTTCAGGAGCTGGAGGAAGCCGAGCGGGAAATCCGGGACATGTCCGGATTAGACCTGGGAATCATCACGCTTGCAGTCTCCCTAACGAACCTCTTGCCGGAAATGCTTGGCGCATTCTTGCAGCTGCATCCGAATGTGAACTTTCGTCAAATCGTAGAGCCTACAGATGTCATGAACCAAATGCTCGAAAACGGAGAAATCGATATGTGTCTTACGTTTGCGAGGATGGAAGGGGCTGATATCGAGTGTGAGCTGCTGCGAACGGAAGAAATCCATCTGTTCGTGCCCGATCATCATCCTTTATTCGGACGTGATAGCGTCTCGTTAAATGATCTGAAACAGGAAACGTTCATTGGATTACATACCGGGTACTGGTTCAGGAATCTGACAGACCGCTTGTCTATGAATGCTGCCGGCTTTACTCCCCGGACGACGATTGAGGTTGATGATGTAGATGCGGTGCTGCTGTTGTTGAAAAAAGGACATGGCATTGCTTTCGCTCCTGATTTGGCTTGGCGAACAAGAATGGATCTAACACCGAACAGGATAAAAATAACAGATCTCGGTGGCAGCATATCTCTACGCCTTGCTTGGTCCAGAAAGCATTATTTGTCCTCTGCAGCTCAGAAGTTTCGTGAGTTTGTTATCGATTACTTCAAGAGTCTTGAATGGTGAACGCCTATAAAATAAAAAGGTACGGTCTCCTCATTGTTCATGAGTGTGACCGTACTTCTTTATTTTTCAGTGACCGTTTGAACGGAACACTTTCTATTACTTATTGATCGTGAGAAGCCGCTTCAATATCATTGAATGCCCAATGAGAAGCCGCGACGTCAGACCAAGTCGGCTGAACAACCGGTACCGTGACCGTGCGGCCAAGATAACGGTTCATCATGACGACAGCTTCAGCGCGGGTCAAGGATTGATCCGGTTTGAACGTTCCGTCTTGGTAACCCTTAATGATAGTTGCCGCTGAGGCTTGCTGAATGGCTGCCTCTGCCCAGTGACCGGAAATATCCGTAAACCGGCTTGCTGCAGCTGGCTCAGCATTCCCCAACAAACGTGCGATAATTGCAGCCAATTCCGCGCGGGTAATCTCTTGATTGCCGCGGAATGTGCCATCTTCGTAACCCTTCATGAGTCCCATTTGAGTTACGGCCGCAATGACATCATGCGCCCAGTAGTCTGCAGCAACATCCTTGAATGTAATCGCTGCGCCTGTTGCTGGCTTATTCGCAATCATTGCCAGAATCTTAGCCGCTTCAGCACGCGTAATTTTCCCTTCAGGCTTAAAGGTGCCGTCTGGATATCCGTTTACATAAGCCTTCGCTGTGACACTGAAGTACTTATCTATGCCATCGACTTTCACGACGGAGAACGTACTGAACTTGTGCGTTGTGAACTGAATGCCCAGCTGTCCGTTATCCAATTTCACAACCTTGCCTTGAACAAGCTCCTTCGTGCCGTCGCTGTGCTCGATGTAGATCGCAAGATCTTTGGCTTGATCGGCCGTTAGATTTACCAGTGGCAATGTAAGCGTGACAGGCTTATTCTGAAGCTGCGTGTCGATTTCGATCGGCTGACCGATGATCGAAATCTCGCTGCCGCCAGTGATTTCTTTCATGATCGGCAGGTTCTTCGCATTGTCGGTTACTTCGTGTTTCTTCTCATCGCTCGCAAGGTGAACCGTATAGGTTACATCCCCGGAAGCATTGGTTAATGATTCACTTGGAATGTTGACTTCCACGCCCATGACCGAGATAATAAGATCTTTCTTCGCATGAGCCAGTTCTTGTACCGCATCCTTAGGAAGCGATACTTTAATGTTCGTTACGCCGGCCGTATCAGGAATGATAATTTTCACTGCTCCCGTTGCTGCGTCTGCAATTGCTTTAACCGCTTGCTCAGGAGTAAGTTTCGCCTCAATTCCCTTCGTTCCATCCGGCAATGTGATTTCTTTGATATCCGCTTCCGCAGACCCTTGTGGAGGCGTGATTGGCGTTCCACCGCCAACGACTACAATCGGATTCCACTTTGCATACAATCTTGTAGTTGCCGTTACTTTATCGGTTGTAAAGTTCCAAGCCTGCGTGACGCCTGCATCTTTATACCAACCGCCAAAGATGTAACCCGGGTTTGTCGGAGCATCAGGAGCCGTAATGAGCGTGTTGTGCTCAGCTACAACGCTCTCTGCTAAGTCTCCGTTTTGCTTATCGAAAGTAACGGTGTACTTAGCGATCGCCCATTTCCCGTAAACCGTCTTCGCCGAATAGATGGAGCTTGTGAAATCCCAAGGAATCGTACGCTCTTCATCCGCAAACCAAGTCGGATCATAGCCGACTACAACCGGCGGCGTAATTCTGCGAACAACAATTTGGTCTTGAATTGCTTCAAATGGAGCATCATCTGGCATGACGAAATGAATCAGATAGCCAATAATGACCTTTTGGATAACCGTTACATCCGCATACTCGGTTGCACTGATACTGATGCTGTAATCCCCTGCTTTTGTGAATAGGCTCTTATCCAATGTAATCGTTCCTGCAGCAGCGTCTACAGTGTATTTCGATGCAGGGACAATAGATCCCGCAACCTTAATGCCTGTAATTGCTTTTGCCCAATCAGAGTCGCTGAATTCAAGCGTCATCGCATTGCCAAGAGCATTATCTGTCGTGTCGGTCGTTACAAGTGATGTTGCCAATGCATATTTAGCGTAGAGCGTTTTTGATCCCGTAACAATGCTAGTAAAATCAAACGGCGTCGTTAATTGCGCGTTCGTATACCAGCCTGTGAACTTAAAGCCAACCTTAGCCGGATCAGCTGGTTTCGTTACACGCGAATCAACAACCTGAGACGCGACAGCCTCTCCGCCGTTGGACTCGAATGTAATCATGTGACCAACAATTTGATCTGTGACAACTGCATCTACGTAGCCTTCTGATACGATCGTCACATTGATCTTTTGACCAACCGTAAACAAAGATTTATCAAGCGTAATGGCATTGGCCGAAATCTTATAATCCGTATCCTTAACCAATGTTTTGGAGCCAATGTTAACGGATTTAATATTCGATTTCCATTTGCCGTCATCCGTAAAGGATAACGTAATGTCACTGCCAACGATATTGTTAGAAGTATCCTTCACTACCGTTGGAGGCGTCTTAATCCAGCACATGTAGTAAGTCGCATTATCCGTCAAGTAGATACCATTACTTTGGGAAATCGGTGACGTATTTCCGGCAGTGCCTGCAGCATCCAGATAAAGCGTTGGGCTGACGGAAAGATTGCCATTGGTTACATGCGTCATCGCTGACGCCATATTCGGCGCAAAGGCTTTTCCATTGACCATTGTGTCGAAGAAATAGCTGTCGTTTGCGCTCTTTAACGTTCCGCCGTTCAGATCAATGTGGCGTCTGTAACCGAGTTTGACATCCGGAATTTCGATCGCCGATACACCTAACTCTGCATTCGGTGTAATGGTTAATTTATATCCTCTATATGGGCTACCAAAGGATAAGCTCGGTGCTGCGCTGAATGCAAACTTCTCATCCGGATGCGCAGCTGCATAAGCTTCCGTTTCCGTTGTAAAGGAAAGAGTTCCGTTGCCATTCTCGATCTCCAAGCCATACGTGCTTGGATCTAACGTTTCCGTAGTCAGCGTTGAAGTGTCATCGCTCTTGAGCTTGTAGTACGTTTTCTCAATCTTAGCGATGTTCGCCTTGCTGGACAACCACGAAACGTTAGTTGTAACGTCCGGAATGCTGAGCTGCAAATCCCCTTCTCCAAGCACCCAGCCAATACCGCTTACAGCCGAATTCGTACCGTCGAACTTGTATCCATTCGGCTTCGCTTTGTCAACAGGCGAATAGTTCTGCGTAACATTCATTATCCATTTCGCATAAACCGTCTTATCGCCAGTCACCCAATCGCTTGGTTGCCACTGACTCGTACCTTGTGGATCATTAAACCAACCAACGAAGACGTACCCAGGTCTAGTTGCACTCGGATTTTTTAATCCGCCAATGTACGCACCGTTAGAGAGGTAGTCTGCTCCGTTTCTTGTTTTGGATGGATTGAAGCCAACTGCGATCGGAGCAGTTGGATCACCGCCCTGCGTATCGAAGTTAAGACTGTATCCAACTGCTTGTCCTGCATTGCCAACCGCATCCAATCCAACGGTCACGAGCGGGTAAATCGTACCGTCATCTCCTGTCGAGCTGATCTCGAATTTGTACAGCTGAGGCAAATCGCTCGTTCCGCCCGGTTCAATAGGCGAAGTAGGGCCGACAACAGCCGCATTCGTCTTAAATAGTCCGGCCTTGAACGCAATTTCCCCTGCTTGGCTGATGTCGTAATATTTATTGCCGCTGTCATCAGTCAAATTCGTGATATCGATTCCAGCAGCGAAGTTTGCTGTCATAACCACGATTTTATTGATCCCGTTACGCCATTTCGCATCATCAGTAAATGTAAACATCAGATCTTTGCCAAGATGCGCTTTAGCCGGATCCGTTACCAGTGGGATTGCAGGCGTCGCAATTGGCGTTGTTGCAATCGTGAAGCTGGTATCGACATCTTTATAGCCGGCAGCTTTAATTCGAACCTTATACGTGCTTGCCGTAGCAAACAATGATCCCTGCAGCGTAATTTTGGACGGAACGAAAATCCAGCCGTACTGCGGATCGAAGTACGTATAGCCTGCTGAAATGGACACTTTATCAGCCGGTAAATCTGTAAACGTTCCTGCGCCAACCTGAAGCTGGAGTTTCTTAATCTCATTTCTCCAAACGACATCATCCAGGAAGACCGGGCTGCTTGGAATTAATGTAAGGTTATAGCCGTTCTTCAAGTCATCCAGCTTCGGCAGCGTATCTACGGACGTCTTCTGTTTTGGACCTGCCAAATTGAGCTTTTGCATGACTTTCTTAATGTCGTCGCCAGCCTCTAACGTGATTGGCGGTAAGAATGTCGGATATGCATCCGAGTTTGGCGACTTTAGCGTCTCCGTATTCGTTACAGTGAGCTGCGGCTTAGGAACAGTCTTGCCTGCCGCTTTCGCGCTTTCATTGACTTTACCAAAGTTATTGAAAATATAGTAAAAATCATTGTAATCAATCGCTTGGCCGTTAACTGCAAGCGGAGAAACCCAATAAATATCGTTGCTTCTGTTCTGTGTAACGAAAGCAACCTTGGCCGCTTTAGTACCTACCATAGCATTAACATCGTTAAAATTCAGATAAGCCTTAATTTCATCGACGAGATCCTTCATATCAATGACATCATCGCCGTTGACGTCTCCGCCCAATAAAAACGGTGTCTGATAGGATGGGATATCATATGCGGTTCCGGATTGATAACCATAACGATTGTTACCGATAACCGGCGTTGTTACATACCCCTTGAAATGTCCCGGCATGCTGATTTCAACTTTGTACGGCGCTGGGCTGACACCCACCGAGACAGCGTACGTACCGGAAGTATTGCCTACATATTGAATGGTGTTCGTTTCCGAAGTAGGGCTATCTGTTACATATTCAGTGCCTTGATCATCGATAACTTTAACTTTAGCTCCAGAATCCTTAATAACATTAACAAATCTGCCGCTAAGCGTATTTTCCAGGAACGACTCCGCGAAAAGACCGCCCATCAGCATGGAATTCGGCTGTTTCACATACGTATCATTCGTAAAGAAAGCCGGAATTTCTTTGTCGCTATCACCTATTGTTAGATTGGCTTCAGTAACGAAATAGTTTGATGGTCCAACAATTGGCTGTGGATGGGTATAGTTCACATCGGCTTCCAAAATGTCCATATCCGCTTCAAGAGCGCCGTTCGCGCCAATCCCGGATATCGTAATATCTGTGGAAATGCCAGCTTCGTGTGAATCAGGATACGGCTCTCCTACGTGTAGAACCGAAGTCGTGTCAACAATTCCTTTGCTCTCTAAATAAGTCTTGTATTTCGGTGTCAGCCTGATATTGCTGAACGTATAAATACTACCATTATTAATGGTAAACGATCCGCCTGCCATGCCAATACTATTCTTAGTCGCGATTGTCGCTTTGAACGCTTTGCCCGGTTCTACGACAACCTTGCCTTGGCCTTCCAGTTCAGCGTCTACACCGTTTGATGATGTAACGGTTACATATGGAGCGCCTTTCTTGATGAAATAATACTGCTTTTTCGTAGTTAATAGATCACCGGCAGTTGAATAGTCGACTGGATAAATAAAGAATTCACTGCCTCGTTCTCTAATATCCTCAGGCGTTAAGCCGAAATGGAAGCGGCCTTGCGCATCTGTACGGAACAATGTCGTTGGGAATGGACCGTCTTGATATCCCCAGACAACGTTCAGAGCCTGATCGATAGGCGCAGGTGTATTGGGATCATCAAGACTCGGAACCGAAGTTTCACCGTTATTCTTCATCACTTCGATATTCGAATCGTAAATCGTGCCATAGAAAGACTTAATCTCTTGTCCAGGCTGATAGCCTGTTGGGTCGATCTCATAAATTCCTGGCTTCGAATCTTGATCCATTGTGATCGTTGGCGCTTGATAATCGACATAAAGCGTGTCTTCAGCTGTATAGTGGCCTCCGGAAGCATCAGTTGCAATAATCTCAACCGAATAAGCGCCTTCCTTAATTGCAGTTGGAGTCGCTGCAATGCCGGAGCGATCAAGCGTGCCATCAAATTCCTTTGTAAATGGCAAATAAAGTCCGCCCGTCAGCAATAAGAGTGGGCCGTAAATGACACCCGGACCCGCAGCGTCGATAGCCTGTACATCTTGAGCCAATCCTAAATAGTTGCCATCTTTATCTTTTAACACGATATAGATGTTCTCCATTGCGCTATTAACAGAGAAGTTGTACATCGTGGCTCCTGGGCCGATATTATTAGGGTTAAAGTTCCCTGAATAGCGCTCTGACAGTGTCATCGCTTTGATAAGCAATTGGAAATCGATTCCTTTTACGGAAACTGTAATTGTAAACGGAATGCGGTATGATTCCGTCTCGTCCTCGGCATTCACAACCTGGATATAACCCTCATAAGTGCCGTCTAATGCATTTGCCGGAACCGTAATTTGGGCTGTTGCTTTCAACGTGCCGCCAGCGTCTACCGAAGCGGATGTCGATTCCGTACCGTTTACGGAAAAAGCGATTGCCACATCATTTCCTGTACCTGGTCCAACCTGATTCGATTTCGCGAACTTGGTCGAAATGAAGGATGAACTCAGATTAAACGTTTTGCTTTCTGTACCCTGATTAACAATATTGAAGTCTTTAGACTGAACAACATCATCAGAGCCTGCAGTTGCTCCTTCTCCCCGTCCCTTAAATCCGAAGAAGAGGCTTCCATTAAAGTGATCAATAACTACTTTCGTCGTAGTATCTCCTGCAGTACCGTAGGTCGCAGCTTTGTCCAGGACTTGAATTTTAACATTCGCTTTAACAGCGCGTGCAGGATCAACGCGTCCTGCGCCGACTTGGTATACGCTGTACGTGAGCGAGCTTGTATTGACGTCTTTCGCTGTGTTCATTAACGCAGTCTTGATGTCTGCCGGCGTATAATCCGGATGAGCCGCCAATACGAGCGCTGCAATACCTGCAACGTGCGGCGACGCCATTGAAGTGCCGGACATCGGCATGTAAGCATACGAATAATCTTTGGTTTCTACGTCTGCTTGCGGTGTCCAAACATCATAAGGGACAGTAGACATAATATCTACACCGGGTGCAACAACGTCCGGCTTAATTTCCCAGTTCTTGACTGGACCTGTCGAACTAAAGGACGCCAACTCATCCCCATTCTTGATATATGGCGCATCAAGCTTAGCTGGGAAAGAAAGAGTCGCTGCACTAGGGTTCGCTTTAACGGCTGCCGAAAGCGCTTCGCCCTGTACTCTGGTCAATGAAATCGCGTAGACATGAGACAGCTTTGAGCCTAAGAACGTAGATACATAGCCTTGGGTATCCGGATCGTCAGCGTTATTCCAAAGAACCAACCCTGCAGCGCCTGCTTCTACGGCGTTCGCCATTTTTTGCGTCATATATTCGCCGCCGCGTTTAACGAGCGCTAATTTTCCTGTCATATCCAATCCTGCGTAATCGGCCATCGTACCTGCACCGACATCAACGATCGGCAAGGTTTGTCCTGCCAATTCATCGTCTGCCTGTGTGTAGGATTTACCAAACAATCGAGCTTGATAATCCGCTGATCCACTTTGGACGGTCATGACCGGTATCTCTCCCGGTATCGAGCTTGCACCAACTGTAATCGCAAGCGGCGATGTACCAGGGGAACCTACGGTTGCTACACCCGGTCCTGAGTTACCTGCGGAAATGGCGCATGTAACACCCATCAGAGAAGCATTGTTAATGGCAATGCTTGTTGGATAGTACGGGTCATTAATAGGCGCGCCAAGAGATAGATTGATGACATCCATATCATCTTTTACCGCTTGATCGATCCCGTTCAGAACAGAGTCCGCCGAACCGCGACCGCCTGGCCCTAATACACGATAGCCATAAATGGCAGCATCCGGCGCTACGCCATTAGCCGACAGTTGTGCATTATTCGCCGTTGTACGGGCAGCAATTGTACCCGATACATGCGTTCCATGTTCAGTAATATATTGCTTGTAGTCCGCTGGAGCCGCTCCTTCGAAAGGATTCGGATGAGCTTTAGCGTAAAGCCAATCGTCGTATACCGTTTCCATCGGATCAAGGTCATCCGTATAGATAATATTTCCGTCGGAATCGACTGTATTGTTGACAAAGTCATGTCCGCCTGCGTATACATCCTTTAGATCCGGGTGATTGTAATCAATCCCTGTATCCAATACGCCGACCTTTACTCGCTGGCCTTCACGGTCACCGGATTTAATGATCCCTGTATGACCTTCTGCTTGAAGCAGATCGACTCCCATCAAACGCAGACCAGTAGTAGGATGGCCTGCGGATGAATCCGTTAATTCGGTCATGTCGATCTCAGTATCATCAACAGCTGCACCATCAGTTGCACCATCAGTTGCACCATCAGTTGCACCGTCTGTTGCACCTTCTGTTGCACCTTCTGAACTTCCTTCGGAATCGTCTATCACCGGCTCAGATTCATCCGACGCCTCGTATTCAACAACAGACCACACGGAAGCAACCAGAGGACTATCAGCAACCTGGGTTAATAGATTTGCAGGAAGAGACAGCGCAACGCCATTAAACGCTTCCGAGTACTCTCTCGAGATTCTCATGTTCGAGCTGACAGCTCTGCCGCCAACGATTTGCGGCTTTACTTGCGTATTAATAAAGTTTTTAAATTCGGCATGAGAAGCTTCGACCTTTTGCTGCGCCGACGCGTAATCACCCTCGAACGCTTGGCCCGTTACAGCAGCGCCGCCATTGGCCAATAATTGCTTGATGATTTGGATTTTGGCGGGATCTATTTTGAATTGAACGATCACATTGAGATTCTTGTTACTGCGTAAATCCTTCGGATCAACATGGAGTTTCTGGGAAGTGTCTGCTCCAGTGAGTTTATTGATGCTTCCCTTCTGCTCAGGAGTAAGACCGTCAAGAATACGGTTTACTTCCTCTGCACTGAATGTCCCGCTTGTTTCACTTTGCTGGCTCTGCTCAGCAGCATGCGCATGCATTAAGTTTTGAGGCAACGCACCGCTTAGAAGTATCGAGCCTAGCGCTAAGAGAGTTGCAGTTCTCTTCGCTTGTTTCATCCTCTTACCCATGTAAATCCTCCTCTGATGTATACTTGCTGACTTACGTGAACCTCTAAACCCCCTCATGACAAGCTATATCAAAAAGGACATCTCCTCTGGGAGGAATCCTGAATGAACGTAAATGGATATAAAAAAGGCCAGCAGGAAACCGGCCCCCATTTACAAGTAAATGGAGAACTGATTTGTATCCTGCTGACCCTTCTGCTCATCGCTTTAGTTGTCAGTAGCGGCGTATGGCAACCCCGAAATCGTTAGAGCGACTCTCCGTCTGACGACTCGGTTGCTGCTAGCGAAGGAAATTTCAATTCCTTTCGCACGATCTTTTCTTCGATGTTTTTGTTAAGTGTAAGAATCATATACGTATACTCGAGCTCGTGCCTGACTTCATAACCGGTAACTTCAAGCGAGCCGTCCAAGCCTCTGAGCATCTCAGTGACTAAGGGGAAAATGTGCTTCTTGTTAAACTCTAGGTACTGTTTCGTCAATTCGTGCCTGTCCAGAAACTCAAATACGCACATTTCAAACCAAGTCTTCCTTGAGTCGAATACGACATAAAATGAGTTATTTACGATTCTTACCGTTGTCCTCGAGGAGCCTTTTCCTCTGTATAATTTAAACAACCTAGAAAACTCTCTTTCCAGGTAAGTCTCGAATTCTTTCAAGTGAACCACGTAACCCCTTTCAATCCTTTGACTCGCCTATTATGACTCATAAAATGCAAATTATCAATATAAATTGCACGATATGTGCAATTTAAGGCGTAAAATAAAGCCATCCTTCAAAGGATGGATTCATGTTTAAATTAGTCCTAATTATAGTGGGGAAGAGCTACTGTGTATAATACCTAATCGTTTATATAAGATAACTTATGAGCTATTAATCAGTTACACTATCTCCCAACTTGAATCTAATTATATGGTTGAAGAGAAATCATGTATAATAAATACATACTCATATGAGATAGTTAAGAACATATAGTCCAAGCTAAGTAAACGAGGGAAACTCGAGATGAAACATGATGAAAGCAAAACGAAACAGCTTCAGCGGACTAAAATATTAAACGAGTCTTATCGGCTATTCATTGATAAAGGCATTCAAAACGTGACCATGCAGGACATCGCCGAAGCCTCGTCCATTCAGCGGCGCACGCTGTATTATTACTACCATAACAAAGAAGCGGTAGCTATAGAGTTAATCAACAACATACTCGGCGAATTCCAGAAGATATCGCCTAACATTCCTGATTATATGAATTCCGGTTATGCTCGAATCGAATATCTCTTCCACTACTTTTTGGATTATATGCTGAGAAGTGAAGATGACGTCTTGTTTATGATGCAATTTGATTACTATTTCCATAAAGGTTATGGAGAAAATGAAACAGGCATTATATCCATTTATGGGGATATGGTTGAACAATTCCTCACCGAGTTCCAACTTGGGATCGATGACGGCAGCATTCGAAAACAGTACAGTCACAATTTAAGTGAAGTATTCTTCATTACCTTCTCCTCCATCTTCTCGTTAGCTCAACGAATACTGTTCCGCGAGGATATCATCAAACAGGAGTCCGGATACGACAGAAGCAGCATCAAATTGCTGGTCGATCTCTTGCTTGGCGGACTGAAGGCATGAATCCATCCTTTGAGGGATGGGTTTATTTCACCCAACAAATTACTCACTATGTGTAATTTATATTGATTATTTGCAAATTGCGAGATATTATGAGCGTATCAAAGGAGGATTGATTATGCTTACGATACCAAGGATTAACGGCAATTCGGTTATTCATGATGTGCATTATCAGTTGCAACATGGATTCAAAGTGGAAATCGGCGAATTTCAATTGTCGGCCGTTGAAGTTTTCTTGCAGCGTGTCAAAGAAGCTTTTCATTTAGATGGGTATGTAAGCGATTCCGAGAAAGTCGATATCACTCTGATCAAGGACCCTTCTCCATCTAATGAGGCTTATTCTGTGAGCGTAAGCGCTAATGGCATCTGTTTATCAGCCTTTGACGAGCAAGGAATGGCCTGGGCGCTGAGCACCCTGTTTCAAATGCTCTCGGAAACGCAAGATATAAATAACGGCAAGAAACTTCAAGGCACTGCTTTCACGGATTGGCCGAAGTATTCGCATCGCGGTTTGTTAGTTGACGTCGGCCGCCATTTCTTCCATGTCGAGCAAATGAAACGAATAATCGAAGAGATGTCCCTGTATAAGCTTAACGTTCTGCACTGGCATCTCACGGAAGACCAAGGCTGGCGGATTGAAAGCAAAGTTTTTCCGAAGCTGAATGAAATCGGTTCCCGCGGTGAGTATTACACACACGATCAAATCCGCGAGATCGTAGCTTTTGCAGCCAGCAGAGGGGTTGAGATCATCCCCGAAATCGACATGCCGGGGCATGCATCCGCCGCGATCGCGGCATATCCGGGGCTCAGCTGCCTAGATGAACAAATTCAGGTAGCCGAGAAGATGGGCGTTTACAAGGTGATCATGTGTGCGGGCAAAGATAGCACGTATGAATGGATTTATAAAGCGTTGGATGAAATCGTAGAACTCTTCCCTTCCAGCAGAATCCATTTAGGCGGAGACGAAGCTCCTAAAGTGAAATGGAAAGAATGCCCGCACTGCAAAGCCATGATGAACCACCTTCATCTCGAAGAGATCGAAGACCTGCAGGGAGCATTCACGAACAAAGTCGCGGATTATTTAAGAGCAAAGGGAAAGCAAGTCACTTGCTGGAACGAGAGCTTACAGGCCAAGTCTCTCTCGCAAGACATCACCGCGCAGTATTGGATCGAACTGGCCCAGGAAAGCTATGTCTATCCGCAATATGAGAAAGGCCGTCCGATGGTCTTCTCCGAACTATTCCATATGTATTTTGACTACCCATATAGTATTGTCTCCCTCCGGAAAACATATGAATACACGCCGAAGATCATGGGAAATCACAACCTGTCCCGCGATAACGTTCTAGGCATCGAAGGGGCGATTTGGACAGAACGCGTTCCGACAAGCGAGATTCTCGAAGCGATGATCTCCCCTCGCATTCAAGCGCTTGCAGAAGCTGCATGGACGGTTGAGCGGAACTATGATGATTTCCTCCTTCGCTTAAAAGCCCATATGCATGAACTCGGACTGGTAAAGCTGATGTCAACGCCTTTCGATCAAGCAACAATTAGCGGCGAAGAAGCAAAAACTCAAGCAATTGGCTTCATGCAAGCTTTCATGGGAGCTATGGCTGGCAACGATATCGAGATGGGCCTTTCACCGGAAGAACTGCAAGGCTTCGCGACGGCATTCTTGATCAATATTGTTGGCGAAGAAGCGGCAATGGATATTGCAAAATCACTCACTAACTAGAACCAGATAAACAAACGGGGATGGTCATCATGGAAAGAACTCAAAAAAAGTATGCGGCAACGCGCTTCGAAAGAACCAGCTACGACGTTTTCTTTATCGGACAGAATATTCTGTTCATGATCCTCACTTCATTTTTGGGCATTTTCTATACCGGTACCTTAGGCATTCCAGCTACCGTCGTGGCCGTCATTTTCTTGTCAGCGCGCATTTGGGACGCTTTCGTCGATCCTCTCCTTGCCACTGTGATCGAGAAATCCAAATTGAAGGGCGGAAAATTCAAGCCCTGGCTGAAAGTAGCCGCCTATACGGTTCCGATTCTATCCGTGCTGTGCTTTGGTTTCGAGAATTTCCTTATCGACCAAAGCTTAGCGGTCCGTATCGCTTATGCAGCCATTACCTATTTTGTCTGGGGAACGGTCTATGCGGCTTCCGACGCTCCCGCTTATGCGCTGTCGACGGTTATGACTCCTTATCCCGAAGAGCGCAATTTGCTATTATCTTTCAATAAAATCACAGGTTTGCTTGGCATCCTGCTCGCGATGATCGGTTTCCCTCTCATACTGACGGCGACAAACAATAACTATTTTATTACCGTCCTCAGTTTTTCTGTGATCGCGTTCCTGACGATGTACATGATTCGGTTCACCAAAGAAAGAGTAAAGCATGAAGGAACCAAACATCCCACGACGCGTGAAATCTTCAAGGCAGTCACGAGCAACAAATATTTGATCGCCATCGTGGTTATAAGCATCATTTCGAACGGCTCGAATTTCGCTTCGACGCTTACGCCTTTTGTTGCAAGCGACATCTACAACGATTCCAGCTCCGCCGCCAGCATGCTCGCTATTGGGATTCTGCCGATGCTGCTTATCGCGCCGTTAGCCCCAATGCTCATCCGCAAATTCGGCAAAATCAAGCTAGTTCTTGTTTCTTTTGCTGCTAACATCGTATTTTCGTTGCTCATCTATTTGTTTGCGAAGGACAGCCTTACTTTCTATCTGGTACTCTCATTCCTAAGAGGATTGATTTCCTCCCCCTACATTGTGATCTATTCACTGTTCTTTACGGACTGTATCGAATACGATGCGTATACGAACGGTAGACGTTTCGAGGCAATTACGTTCGCTGCCCAAACCTTTATGTCCAAAATCTCTTCAGCCATCTCAGGTGGAGTAGGTATGTGGATCATCGGTATGGCAGGCTATACCGCCGCAGTTGCCGGCCACACGGTCACACAATCATCCACTGCGCTACATGCGCTATGGGCAACGATGAATTTGGGCCCTGTTATAGGCTCTGCAATTAGCATTGTTTTGATGATCAAATACTACGATTTGACCGAAGACAAAGTGAAAGTGATGGTTGAAGCCAATCTTCAGAAGACGGTCGGCTAAAATGAAAAAAGGCAAGCTTCTAGAGAAGCTTGCCTTTTTTAAAGTTAATTGTAAAAAAGTCATAACTATAGGATCACGAAAATCACCCTTCGTTTTCATTGTCTTTAGGGATTGTAATATAGTGGGCAGGAACCAGTAATCCGACAAACAGGAGTGCAAGCATGCTGAAGAAGAACAGATAGATTGTAAAAGTATCCATTAAACAGCACCTCCATTCAATGTTTGACCCGTTGGATATGTTTCGTCAATTGATTCCATGTTCAATGCAGTTTTTACAAGAATGCCTAAAACTGCAATCGCTGCTATATTGAATCCCATGATCATGAACATAACTTCCATTGTCACCACTCCTAGTTGTTGTATTTGTATTCCATAACCCAGCCGTATTAGTTGCTTCATGTAATTAAGTTATGAGTTGATTATAAATTGCACGCGAAAATCCGTATTGTAAAACGGCATTTCAATTGTAAAAAAGTCAGGAATACAGCGGAGGGAAAATGCCCCAATCCCGATGTGGAAATTCAATTAAAAAAGTCCTGCATATCAAAAATTTCTTGATACGCAGGACTGGCTTTATTGTAATTTGAGGGCATGATAATGAGCACCGAGATGATTTACGTCAAGTCGAAGAACTGCAGCAAGCTCTTCAGCTGCTTCCTTGCCGCTTCCGAGTCCCAACAAGCCCAGCCCTCTCATGTACCGGCAGTGAATTTCGTTCCTGAAATTCAAATCGTCCTCGAAGACGAGGAAGTCCGGCAGCGAAATCGCGAAATAATCGATCTTGACGTCGTCGAACACATGCTTCTCAGCGTAGTCGATCAGCTTGTAGAACCGTCTTTTTGCTTCCTTGCCGTTACCGAGCTTTAGCCAAGCCAAGCCTTGATAATAAATCATATCCGGCGGCTGATCGTTATAAAACATCGCACTGGCCGGCTCCTCGAGTCCAACCGATGCGGCACCGAATGCCGTTTGGGCTTCTTCCGCTTGACCTAACGCCGCATAGGCACAGCCAAGATAATAGTAAATGTTGTTTTCTTGCGCTCCCGTGAGTTTACCTTCGCCTAGATTGTCCGGATAGACGAGTGCCTTCTTCAGCCAAGCGATCGCTTCGTCATAGTTCTCTTCGGACAAGCATGCTTTTGCCAACTCTACGTGAGAGAGCACATATTGGCCAGTCGCTTTTCCTTCCCCGCCTTCCCACGGATGGAATTGTCGCGCTGCGAGAAGTTCAACTGCACTCTGATGGCGGCCAAGGCGATTATGGAGTGTGACATACTCCAAGTAGAGATCGTCTCTGCGCTGCACGAGATGTACGTGCGCGGATAACCGAGCGAGCCGGTCTTCCGGAGAGATACCGATTTTTTTATACAACTGATCCAGCTCGTAGAAGACCCTTGCATCGTCTTGATTGCAAGCGAAAGCTCGTTCCAATGCTTGGCGGGCCTTATCCTTGTCGCCGAGCTTGTTGTAGTAAGCAAGCGCCAAGTTCCGGCTCACGGTCGGGAAGGAAGAGTCCATCGACAGAGACGTCTCCCAATGAGCAATCGCTCTGTCCGCGACTTTCTTGTCGTAGTACAAGTTGCCGATGTAATAGTGCGCTTTGGCATCTCGCTGCCCATTGCTGGCTGCGAATGTTAAAACCGTTAAGTCAAACAACGTGTTCGGGAAACAATAGTCCGGGGATGCCGCTCCTCCGGCTTGCAAATGCTTGATCGACAGTTCTGGTTGACCTTCTCTGCTATACAAGTAGCTAAGCGTGTAATGGATCATAGGATACGTGTTGTCCGAACTGCTGTCTGCTATCATATTCAATACTTCAATAGCCTCGGCGTATAGCCCGGCGTCGGCATAGTCAGAAGCTAATGACAAGTGGTTATGTGCGTCCGCTCTCAACAAGAAAAGGAATTCCTCATACACCGATTCCGCTTTCTCGATATCCCCTGCCGCTTCCAAAGCCAGTCTCAGTTCGTTGTACGCACCGAAGTCAGCGATGTCCAGTCGGAGCGTTTCGCTGCCGAACGCAATCGCTTCCTCCTGTCGACCGAGCTTGCGGAGCAGCGCTGCCTTCAAATTTCTTGCTTTGTAATTACGCGAGTTACGGACGAGCGAACGTTCTACCAGCTCCAATGCTTCGGACAGCCGTCCTCGTTCGGTCGTGATTTGCGCTAAGGAAAAGTAGCCGCTGTCTTGCCAGGCTGCCGACCATACGGATTTGTAAAAGGCCGCGAACGCTTCTTCTTGCCTTCCTTGAAGCTTTAACGAAACGCCTAACTGATAATAAGCTTCGCCGTCATAAGGATTCGGATTGCGCCACGTTAAACTCTTAACCGCTGCGCGGAAGTGACGCTCGCTTTCTTGTAGCAGCCCTTTGCGGAGCAGCAGCGTTCCGTATGCCACATTGATACGGATATCACCGGGATCCCGCTTCAGTCCTTCGAGGTAATAGGCTTCCGGCTCGAAAGTCGCATGTCGGTATTGCTCCAAGTGAAGCCCTGCCAAATACAGCTGCTCGTTTGTCATCAGCTCCTGCGGCTCCGGCAAGGGCTTCGCCGCTTCGGGCATTTCCTCGATCTGCGGTTTCTTAGGCGTATAGCTCACGAGCGTCGAACCGGATCCATCCTTTACCGACAACGTGAGTTCGTGCGCCTTAACGCCTGCATCCAGACGAACTTCGGCTTGAAAGCCCTGCAGCGGAGTGAGTGTCAAGTTTTCGCAGTAATACGATTGGCCATTACCGGAGAGCTCCAAGGTTGCGCCTTCCACTCGGGATGTCGTGTAGACGTAGATGGCAGCCGCGGCAAGGTTCTCATCGACTTCCAAGTTGACCGCAGCTTCGGTCGTCGCGTTCTTGACGACACCGATATCTTTGTACGGCATGAAGTATTGCTTAAAGGACTTCTCTTCGTAAGGCTGCAGCCACGTGAAATCGGGCTGGTTGTCCGTGTACACGCCTGTCATCAGCTCGATATACGGTCCGTCTTCATCGGTCAAATTGCGGTCCCATGCTTGCCCGAACTCCCCATTTCCCCACGTCCATTGTTTTTTGCCCGGCGAAATATGATGATTCGCGACGTGAAGCAAACCTGCTTTCAGCGCATGATCGTAGCCCCCAACGAAGTTATAGTCGGATTTATAGGCCATGTAAGAGGTCGGAACGGGAATGTTCTTGTACCTTGAGATGTCGACGCCTTCGGAATAGTCCATTTTGTAATAGGTGCCGGTGGCGATCGGAAATTTGGACACGTCGCGTTTGCCATGGTCGAATACGGCGTTCACGTCCGGCGGAAACACCGATTGCGTATGATCGTTGACCGCTACCGCGGGGTTTGCCCACCACAGGAACGTTTGCGGCTCCGGCGTACGGTTGTAGAGCTGTGCAGCTATTTCCAGATACGCTTTGTCCGGATATAGCGTGAAGCCCGCCGTAACTTTCGTCCCGTACATACGGTCGATTTCGCTCACCCACACGGTGGCGCTGCCGTCGTCATTTTCCACCAGACGGTATTCTACCGGGCCGTATGTGTTCGGACGGTGGTGCTGCGGCCAGTTGAACTCGATGCCTCCCGAAATCCACGGTCCCGAGAGCCCGACGAGCGCCGGCTTGATCACCTGGTTATAGTAAACGAAATCGTAATTGTTCGTGCGATCGACCGCGCGATAAATTCGGCCGCCGAGCTCGGGCATGATTTCGATGCGCAAATAATCGTTTTCTAAAATGACGATGCGGTAGGGATGAGGCTTTTTCTCGTCCTCTATTTTATCGATGACCGGATGGGGATACACTTTGCCGGAACTGCCCTGATACACGCGTTTTTCCAGAAACATTGGATTTTTGTCGGGTTTCCCTACATCGTACGTAGGAATTTCGACGATCTTTTCCCAGACGCGGGAACGTCCCATTTGCTGAGTCAATTGCAGTCACTCCCTATTAAAATATGAATTCTACTCCCTACTTTAACGAACGTCGTCGGTAAGAACAATTGAGCATCAACGGATAATGATGGACTATATTCTGATTTATTGTTATTGAACACCGTCGCAACAGCAGATACAATAACAGTAATAAAGCACCTCTGAGAAACGAAGGGATTTGATCGTATTCACGCTACGAAGAAAATGGAAGGATTTCGAGAACAGCGTCTCTTCGTCCTCCCGGAGTATATGCAGCGCGAGCTTGCCGGAACCGAGCTGACCCGGCAGCTGTACGTTAGCGATATCGGTTTCTTTCCGCATGCCAAGCACCACTACAGGGAGAGGCCCGAAGGCACAGACGCCCATATCTTCATCTATTGCATCGACGGCCAAGGGAAAGTGCTAATAAACGGCGGAGAACCTCTCGACATCGGGTCAGGCAGCCTTATCGTGATTCCGGCAGGCATGCCTCACCGCTATTGGGCTTCCGAGCAAGAACCGTGGAGTATTTATTGGTTCCATTTGAAGGGAGACCACGCTCTGGAGTTGACCCGTCTGTATGGATTGCAGTACAAGGCTATCCCGCTTCCTCGCTCCATTGTTTCTGAATTCGTCTCCAACATCGAACAATCGCTTGCGATCATCTCGGACAGACCCTATTCGATTCACTCCCATGTATACGTCTCGCAGACCATGCGCTGGGTTCTGAGCGGCGTTGGCCAAGAGCTTATGAATGTAAGCCATGACCATAAACGAGACCAGTATCTGGAGAAAGCGATGCGGTATATGAACGAACACATAGGGACAGCCGTTCGGCTACCTGAGCTTGCCAGATACACCGGCATTTCGACGCAGCATTTGATCCACCTCTTCAACAAGGAAACCGGCTTCTCCCCAATTGATTATTTCCTTCGCATGAAGATGCAGCATGCCGCAAGCATGCTCGATTTAACGGACTTAACCGTGCGTGAGATCGCCGGCTCCGTCGGTCTTGCCGACCCCTATTATTTCTCCCGCCTATTCAAGAAGCTCATGGGCTACGCGCCTACCGAATATCGTAAAATCCCCAAAGGCTAGCACATAAAAAAAGTAGGCTGCATGTTACGCAGCCTACTTAGATATTTATTGTTCAATGATCATTTCTCAACTCGAACGATGCGGATCATTCGACTCTGACAATCACCGGAGAACCCTAATGCGACGCCAATTCGCATTAGGAAGCTGCCATGCAGCTCAACCGTTCGGCCATCTCCGGCATCAACCTGATACAAGGCATCCGGATCAAGGCCCTGCAGAGCAAGTCGGCGTTCCCAAGCGCCGAAATGCTGCGCATTCTGGAAAGCAAACACGACGGACTCTTGCCCGTCTCTGACTACATACTGGCATGCCGCAACATTGGAATGCCGTAATGAAGACAAGCGATATAAATCACCATGCATCGTAATCGATCGGACTCGTTTATACTGCTCCACATAGTCCTTCGCTTCGGCCAGTTCTTCTTCTGTCCAGCGATCGATGTTCGCTCCTATGCCGAGACCGCCCATCATCGCGCTATGAAACCGGAAGGAAAGCGGAAGCCTTCTTCCGTTCATGCCGTGAGGGGACTCCGTGACCCAGCACATCATGACAGACGGGTCATATGCGTAGGTGAAGCCTTCCTGAATGTGTAGCCGATCGAGCGCGTCCGTATTATCGCTGATCCAGGCTTGATCCGCGAAACGCAGAATTCCGAGGTCGATTCGGGCTCCGCCGCCCGCGCAAGTCTCAAACTCTACGTTCGGGAACCGCCTGCGAAGCTCGCCCCATATTTCATACAGGTTGTTCACATGGCGAATCCAGTATGAATGCTCCCTTTGCTGCCGCTCACCAGCAATGCCCGGTTCCGTTACGGTTCGGTTCATATCCCACTTAATGAAGGAAATATCGTAGGCACCTAGTAATTCCGTCATGAAATCGAGGACAAACTGTTTGACTTCCGGAAGCCCGAGGTTCAGCAGCAACTGATTCCGAAGCTGTGAGCCGGTACGCGTCGGGAATTGATAGACCCATTCCGGATGCGCGCGGTACAAATCACTGTCCGGATTGACCGATTCAGGCTCCACCCAGATCCCGAAATCCATGCTGAGCGATTTGACCTCGTCGATCAGCTCGTTCAAGCCATTCTGGAACTTCTGCGGATTGACCTGCCAATCGCCAAGGCCTGCTCGGTCACTGTTGCGGGCGCCAAACCAGCCATCGTCGACAACGAACAGTTCGACGCCGATATGCGCCGCTTTGTGCGCGAGTGCTTTCTGATCCAGCACGTTCACAGCGAATTCCGTCGCCTCCCAGGAATTGTACAGCACCTTGCGGATGCGCGAGCCCGGCAGGATCGCGGCTTTCTGATAACGGTGCAGCTTACGGCTCATCTCGCCAAAACCATTCTCGGAAAACCCGCCCGTGAAGACGGGGGACGTAAAGGATTCGCCCGGCGCGAGCGTGAAGCTGCCGTCGAAATCATTGATTCCGCCGGTTATTCTGAGGTGGCCGAACGTCGTTTTTTCTGCGACGATTTTCCAATTGCCGCTCCAGCCGAGCGCGCCGAACCATACACTGCCGTGCGTTTCACCGGCGGTCCCGTCGTCGATCGCAAACCATGGATTGGCGTGCGGGCCTGTAAAGCCTCTTCTTGATTCCAACACTTTCTTACCTTCTGAGAGCACATCTGTCCTCAATTGATACTCTCCTGCCCAGCGGCCCGTGACATGTGTCAAACGGTATGCGGATAGGGAAAGCACCGACCAGATGGCTGACAACACTTGCTCGATGCGGACAGCTGAAGGCTCGCCGTTTGTTACCGTTACATAACGCTCGATTAGGTCGAATTCGGGAAACACGTGGTAATGCAGATTCACTTGAATATCGTAGTGATTGTCTGCCAAATGAACGACCAGCTCCTCGGGCTTATCCATCGAGTAGCCGTCAAATCGCAGCTTTAGATCGCGCACGCCGTCGCCGAATGTCACCTTCAAGGCCGGCTCTGCGTACAAAAGGTCGCCCCAGCCCCCGTACTCTTCCGTTTCGCGGTCTACGGCCGCATCGAAGGAGCTGTGATGTTTCGTCCTCAGCAATTCGGCGCAATCCCCGGCATGCACCGGGGCTCCCCAATAGAGATGCTGCACAGTTCCGCTGTCGTTGATGCCGAACAGATAGGATGACCGTGCGGTACGGATGGTGAAAATACGGGCATCTTCCAAATAGCCAATCGGCACAGCGATCACTCCTCTGAGATGTAAGTTTCAGCTTTATTGATAAATGGTGAAAATCAAGTCCGTATCCGTTTGAGGTGACCAGGTCTGCCCTCCATCGCCTGTATACTGAGCGATCCCGCCGGCATAAACGTCGCCGCTGTAGGCAAAGCCGTATTTGTTATCGGTAGATCCGTCATCCAGCGAATTCGGCGACCGCAGGATAAATCCGTACTTCTTCGTCGTATCGAGTCCGCTCAGTCTCGGGTAAATCGAGTACGGCTGCGGAGAACCCATGAGATTGTAAGGCGGAACGGCCGCGGTAAACAGCTTCTTCACCGGCTTCATGTTGCTATCGAGCTCCACGATGTCGATATACAGATTGTCTTCCGGCACTTTGCTGACATAGCTTTCGTAATAATACACGTCCATCTTAGGAAGCGATCCGCTCGTCAGCGTGAAGGTTTGCATCCTCTGCGTTTGCGCTCGGATATCCGAATAGCTCCAGAACGAACCGTTGCTGTCGTCCTGCGCGATGACGGAACCGGTATTGCCCGGAATGTTGTACGCTTCGATTTCATTGACGGAGCCAAGCCAGTGGCTGGTTTTCATATAAAGTCTGATTTTCGAAGTCGAGACCGTCTTGAAGTCCAGCTCTCTCCTGTCTCCAAGCGTCAGCCCTTTGGTCAAGTCGACATACTGCGATGCTGCGTCATCCCAATATTGGAGCGCAAAATTCCATGTTTCATATTCCTGCTTCTCGTAGCCGTACTCGCTGACAACGACACGGTTGACGCTCGTCGGAGCGCCGAAGTTGATCTCGAGCCACTGGTTGCTGAAATCGTTATTCGCTGGCCAGCCTGCGCTCCAACGGGTTGAAAAATTGCCGTCAATGACGTTCGATGCTTCGTAGCCGGCCCCGTAGGATGAGGATGCCGAAGCTGTAACCCCTGCACCGAGCGCCAAGTTGACAGGTGCTCCCGGGTTGCTGCGCGAGCCTTTACCCGAGATGCGAATCATAACGGATTCGCCGGGTCTTAACGTGCGTGAATAACTGCCGGTATACGTACCCAGCGTCGTCTGGCTGTACAGCTCGGAGAGCGTGTACGCCTTGTCCGCGCTGAGATGCAGATCCTTGAATGAAACAGCGACCGGCTTGCTGTTGTTCATATCCCAATTGGAAATGCCGACGATGACGTCCCCATTCTTATCATTCAGATACAGAGTCTCCGGCGAATGCTCGCCTTTCAGATAGAAGTTCGTCATGCTAAGCGGTCTTGCCGCTTTGCCTAAGTCTGCAACGTCCAGCAGCTCCCTGTTCATGACGAGCTTCTTCATCCGGTCCTCCGAAATGAACGGAACATCGTCGCCAAGAAGCAAATGACCGCCGCCCATCACGATCGCAGTGGTTAACAGCGTTGATTGATTCAGCGTTGTTTTCCCGTACACGCCTTGCACGATATTTTCGGGCATCGACATGTCCGCATCGTTAAAGGGATACAACGTGCCGTTTGTCCACCACGATGCAGCCGCATTAAACGCTTGGCGCTCAATGCCGGAATAATGGATGCCAGCGCCGTCATCGAGACCAATGACCGTGTCGCAGCCGGTTCTTCTGCCGTGGGCGTATCCCGAAGGCAGCAGCGGCGCGATCGATTCGTCGATGAAAATTTTCTGCCACGCACCGACAAGCGCATCCCGCATGATTTTCATTCCGATCCGGTAGGCCTGTATCCCGTTCTTGCTCTTGTCGTAGAAGCTGCCTTCGTACATGCCGAAATCAATAAAGTCGAGCTTGACGTAGTCGAAGCCGGGCTCGACATGATTGGTATTCATCAGCCACTTCAAATACGCCTGTCCGCCCGGATGCGTCGCATCGACTATCGGCGTGTTGAGATAGGACATGACCGGATTGCCGTTCGCATCCTTCAGCGCGATATCGCCGAACGAATAGGTCGTCGTAGGTACAAGATCGGTCAGCTTATTCCAGATCGCAAAAGGCGCTTCATAGGAGCCGGCTTTCATGCCTTTGCTATGTACATAGGTAACGTAATCCTTCAAATTCCGGATCTGCTCCTGCCCTTTGACCCCCTGATAGCTGGCGTCCAAATTCATATAATTGTAGCCAAGCGACTTCAAATGCGCGACGAAGTAATCCGTCATGGCATACATCGCGTCAGCTGTAGCATACTGGCTGTAGAAGTTGTACCAGGTGTTGTAGCCCCTCGGTACATCGCCTTTCCACTTCAGCATCGGCTCTTCGACGGTGTATGCTTCCCCGAAAGTCTCGAGTCCCGACTCATAATCATCGAAATACCCAATAAAGAAGGCATCCGACGACACGGAAGTGCCGCTCTGCTGTCCGCCGGCATTGTAGACGGAGAAGCCGCTCAGCGGGCCGTTCGGTGTTGCCGCCTGACCGAGATGCTGCATGCTTTTCCAAGCTTTCGTCGTGGCCGCTCCGGCAATGACGCCATTCTTCGCCGTATTATCAAATACCGCCGCAACCCAGTAGCTTGTTCCGTTGAACGCGCTCCACTGATCTTCTACGCCGTAGGGGCGGTCATAGCCGTTCTGGCTTTTGCCGAAATCGTCGACGGGCGCTACGCCGAAATCATAGTTATTCGTATAAGGCGTCGTATAGATCCGTTTGTCCGTGCCCGAACCGATATCCAGATTGTCGGATGCAATCGGCTCCAGCACACTAATCGTTTGGGTTGCCGCACTGCTCACTGTCATATCTGACAGAAAATAAGGCTGGTCCTCGTACATCGTCAGCCGCAGCATGATGGTCGGTCCTGAATCGAGCACGCTCTTGATCGTTATTCGCTCGCCATGCTTGCCATATCCGTCATTGCCGATTGCCTCCCACTTTGCCGAACGCGTACCGGGATCGTAGGAATGAATGCGGGAACTCGTCCCATAAAGCTCATAATCGGAATAGAAATTCGAGATCAGCGTTGTACGGCCTTGCTTGAAGCTGCCGCGCCCCGTCGACAAATCGTACGTGAGCGATATCGAGCCGTTGTCAGCGGTTACGACAGATCCCGTCTGTCCTACGGATACTTTGGTTGGTTTAGCCTCTGCAACGTTAATAGGTCCAATCATCGTAAATATGAGCAGTAAAACGAACAATCCTTGAATGCTTCGTTTCATTCTGTACGTCCCTCCCATAATGATGATTCTGATTTATCCTTTAATCGCTCCTGCTGCAATGCCCTTAATAATGAATTTCTGCATGAAGAGGAAGAAAACAATAATCGGAATAAGCCCCATGACGGCATAAGCGAAGGCCAAATTCAAATCGCTGCTGTACTGTCCGAAGAAGTAATACTGCTGCAGCGGAATGGTGCGATACGCTTTATCCTGCAGATACAGCAGCGGAAGCAGGAAGTCGTTCCAAATATACAGCGCATTCAGCACGACGACGGTAGCGGTGACGGGCTTGAGCAGTGGAAGCACGATGCGGGCAAATATGCCCGGTGTCGTACAACCGTCAATCCGCGCCGCTTCCTCGATCTCAAGCGAAATGCCTCGGATGAAGCCCGCATAGAACAACACCCCCATCTGAACGCCGAAGCCGCCGTAAATCAAAGCGATTCCCCAGTGAGTATCGATCATATGAGCCATCTTGCCCATCTTATAAAGCGGAAGCATGATAACCTGGAATGGAACCATCAAGCCGGAAAGAAACAGTACATAGATGAATTTATAGACGGGTTTATTCCGACGAGCAATAGAGTACCCCGCAAGCGCGGATACGAAGATGATCAACGCGACGGAAAGCAGATTTACCCACAGACTGTTTCGGATCGCGGACGGATACTTCGACGTTTTCCATGCATGCACGAAATTATCCAGATGCAAGCTCGTCGGCAGCGCGTAGAAGGAGTCGAAGGTTTCCTTCGCGGATTTCAGCGCCATGAGCAGCGCGACGTACAGAGGAAAAACGAATATGAGCGCCAATAAGGAAATCAGTGTAAGCACGATCGCATGCGTCAGCTTCATTACATATCCACCTCCCGTCTTCTAAAAATAGTCAGCTGCACAATGGTGACGATGACGAGAATGAGGAAGAACAGCATCGACAATGCCGTACCGTACCCCGCTTTAGCGGAATTGAAGGAGACATTGTAAATAAACGTCGAGATGACCTGAGTCGAGAAGGCAGGACCGCCGCCGGTCGTCAAGAAGACGAGATCGAACACTTTGAGCGAACCTGTCAGCACGAGCAGCAAATTAATCGTGACCGAAGGCGCAAGCAGCGGCAGCGTAATATGACGGAAAGCGCCGAACCAGCCGGCGCCGTCGATCCGCGCGCTCTCGGTCAGCTCCCCGGGAATGCCCTGCAAACCGGCGATGTAGATAATCATCGGAGAGCCGATCCCCTGCCACAGCGAGATGACGATGAGCGCCGTCATTGCATGATCCGGATTACCGAGCGGGCTTGTCATATCGACGCCGAAATAGCCGAGCAGCTTCGGCAGGCCATTACTATAGTTGTAGCTCCAAATATAAGCCGACAGCACCGTGGAGATCGCAACGGGCAAGAAGAAGATCGTGCGGAATACTTTTCTGAATTTCAAATAAGAATCGAGCAATACGGCAAGCAGCAGCGACACGAGGTTCACAAGCACCGTTACCAGTATCGCGTACTTGAACGTGTTGCGAAGCGCCGCCCACAGGTCAGGATCGCGCAATGCCTGCGCGTAGTTTTCCCACCCTATATATTTCGCGGTAGGTGCGACGCCGTCCCAATCCGTGAACGAATATTTCGCGCCAATGACTAACGGGACGATCACCGCAAACGCAAACAGACACAATCCCGGGAGTATAAACAGCACATACCACATCTCGCTGCGGATCGATCGCTTTAAGCTATTCATAGACGAATTCCTTTCCGATAAGTAACGGCATAGGCGCCGCCTATGCCGTCATCTGGGATACGATTATTTATGGTTCTTGGACACCCAATCATCCAGTGCGGAAATGACTTGGTCCGGCGTTTCTTTCTTAAAGAACATTTTTTGAAGGTGTTGGATGAGCTGACCGGTCCAATCGATCGTCGTTTTCGACATATACGCTTGCGAGTTGTACAGCTGGCCGTTATCGAAGTAAGGCTGCAGATCGTTCAACGCCGGCGCGATGTCGGTCGTTGCGCCTTTTACGTAGCTCAGCGTGTTCGTATTCTTCACCCAAGCGTCTCCGCCTTCTTTGCTCGCCATGAAAGCAAGGAATTTCAACGCCGCTTCTTTGTGCTGGGATTTGCTGCCGAGCGCAAGCGAAGCATCCGGATTAAACTCCAATTTGTTCAAGCTTTCGTCATTGCTGAACGGATACGGGAAGTAGCCGATGCCGGTATTGTACAAGTCCGGATTTTTCTTCTGAATATCCGCAAGCGGCCATGTGCCCATGTACATCATGCCGACATCGCCTTTGGCGAACAGGTCGACGACGTCGTTGTAACCGAGGCCGAGCTGGTCCTTGTTGCCGAGATCGAATATTTGCTGGGCATGATCGAGCGTTGTCTGCATCGCCGGATTGTCGGCGAATTTGGTGCCGCCCGTCTCCAGCTTGTCGAAGAAGTCGGGCTGGTTCGCGGCAAGCGCCGTGTTACTCGGCAAATCGCGGCCGATCCACATGCCGAGCGGCCAGCCATCCTTCCAGCCGAGCGCGAACGGCGTTTTGCCCGCCGATTTAATCTTCTTCGCATTCTCGATCATGGCGTCGAACGTTCTTGGCACTTCGAGATTCAATTCACTGTAAATATTCTTGTTATAGAATACGGCGATCGGTCCGGCGTTCAGCGGCATAATGTAGTTCTTCCCGTCCGTTGCCTGCGACGTCAGCACGTCCGCATCGAAATTGTTCAGGAATTCCTGCCCGGTCAAATCCTCCACGTAACCGCCGTCCACAAACAATTTTGCCTGCGCGCCGGCATTCAACGTGTACACGTCAAGAATGTCTCCGCCTGCCAATTTCGTTTTTAGAATGGTGTAATAATCGTCATATTTCACGGGCTGTACATCGACTTTAATGGTCGGATTAGCCGCTTCGAACTGATCGACGATTTTCTGAATGCCGTCCGTCACGTCGCTCTTGAAGTGCATGAACGAAATCGTTACCGGTTCCGTGCTCGCTTCCGATGCATTAGTCGCCGATGTGTCGTTCGTAGTCGTGTTCGAAGCCGCATTGGAAGCGTTCTCCGTTGATGACGTATTCGAGGCTGTATTCGATGATGCATTTGAAGATGTGTTCGCGGATGACGACGCATCATTGTTCGCGTTACCGCATGCCGCAAGAGAAAGCATTGCGATGACGGCACTCAGACCGACCAAACTCTTTTTCATTTTCCAGTCCCCTTTTCCTGTATTGTCCGAGGACGATTGTTTCGTCCATGAGTCTATCTTATCGGTCGGCCACTTTTCACGTAATGAATTAATTTGTGTTTGCCATGTTCAATATTTTGTGATTTCCGTTGCTCCAACCGTTCCATCCCGGTATTCGGAAGGCGTCTGCCCGGTAAAACGCTTGAATACCTGACTGAAATACCGCTGATTCTCGTAACCGACCAGCTCGGATATTTCGTTGATTTTGCTTTCGGATGCTTTCAACAGCTCGCAAGCCTTCTCCATTCGTTTGCGCGTGACATATTCGGTGAAGTTCTCGCGCGTGATGCTCTTGAACAGCTTGCTCAAATACGCGGCATCCATATGGAAGCGCGTCGCAACGTCGATGAGACTGAAATCCTCAAAATAATGCTCATCCAGAAACATGGCGATTTCGCGAACCGAGCGAACATTCTCCGCCTCGCCGACGCTGGCACAATGGGCTTCCATAGCTTGAGTAAGCAGGCTGAGGAATGTATGCAGCTCCTTCTCGTCCAAGATGCGGGACACTTCGTCAGCGTCGAGCAATACGGACTGCGTTGCCTTAATCCCTTTCAATTCCGAAAGCGACAGCTCAATCATCTGCCTCATATCGCGCTGGATCTGGCGAATGGTGACATTAGGCTGCCTGCCAACCTTTTCGCAGTAATCGTTCAGCAGCCGCCTGAAGTCTTTCGCATTATGGGCTCCGATCGCTTGCCTCATCGATTTCAAATCGAAGGAGCCCAGCAGCTCAACCGGCTGTACCGCTCCCGGGCTCTCAGCCGATGAGAATGCGAATGACTCCCCCAGCAGGCGATTATTTCGGAGCGCGTCATTAGCCGCTTGATACGCGGCAGGAAGCTCTTCGAGTCTTGCATAAGCACGGCTAAGCCCGGCTACCACGCCGACGAGCAGCATTTTACTGACAGCTTCGTGATAGTCCTTCAATAGCTGCCGAGCCCTTTGTTCATCATAGGAAGCAGCCGGGAAGAGCAGACAAATACGCGTACGGTCATCCGATTTATAGACATGCAGCTTGTCCTCCCGCATCACTTCGTACAGAATATTTTCCAGGCTGAATAAGAACAGATCCGCGTTCCCGTGAAATTTAGTTCGGGACATCTCGCTGAACTGCCGAAACATGCACACCGCAACCCGATAACCGCCGTCCACGGCGATACCGAGCTCTCCTGCTTCCCGCTGTATATCCGCCGTATTCGTAATCCGATGGCTTGTAACGGTTTGCAGAAAGGTCTCCCGCTTAAGAAGCCGAACCTCCTGATTAAACCGCATTTGCTGCTGAATGCTCATGTACGTGTTACAGGCTTGGATCGCCTTGTTGAGTGCTTGCTCGAGATCCGTAACGGACACCGGCTTGAGCACATATTCGCATGCTTGATAGGTGACGGCCGCCTTCATATATTCGAACTGCGAATAACCGCTAATGACGATTACCTTGATTTCGCCGAACCGTTCATGAAGCGCTTCCAAAAACTGCCCGCCGTCCAATACCGGCATATTCATGTCGGTTACGACGATATGCGGCCTTCGGATCGGGATAAGCGCAAGCGCCTCCTCGCCGTGCCTTGCTTCCGCGATAACCTCGACGTCCAGAGCAAGCTCGCTGATCATTTTGCTGATCGATTTGCGGCTCCACGGCTCATCGTCCACTACCATAACCTTATACATGCTGCATACCTCTATTCCTGTAGGGGATCGTTACCATCACTTCCGTACCTTCGCCTTCGATGCTATCGATTCTGAGCCCATAATCGGATCCGTAGTACATGCGAATTCTCTCGTTCACGTTTTTCAAGCCGATCGATATGCCGCTGAATACTTCGGTGTTCCTATGCCCCAGAACCGTTCTAAGCCGAGCCAGTTGCTCCGCGTCTATACCTGGACCGTTATCCCGCACCTTAATGATGGCCCGATCCGATTGCTGCACCGCCGTGATTTGCAGATGAAGCTGCCTGTCCTCGGTTTTACCCAGTACATGAACAATCGCATTCTCTACAATGGGTTGAAGGACGAACCGGATGACGCTGCATTCAAGCAGCGCATGCTCCACATCGAACTCGGTAACGAGCGATTCTTCGAAACGAAGCTGCTGAATATATAAATAATTTTTGAGATGCACCACTTCCAGGCCGATGGTGGACTCGCTATTCCCTTCGTAGAAATTGTAACGGAACAGATCACCAAGAGCCCTGCACATTTCATGAATGTCATATTCCCCGATTAACACGGCTTTGCCGCCGATGGTTTGAAGGGTATTGTATAGAAAATGAGGATTGATTTGCATTTGCAGCGCCATGATCTGCGCTTCCTTGTTGCGAATGAGCAGCTGATACTCCTGCTCGATCAATTCTTGAATCTTGTTTGTCATGAAATTAAAGTTTCTTGTCAATTCGGACAGATCGTCGCGCCAAGGGCTCGGCTTCAGCGTGACATGGAAATCCCCTTTACGGACAGCCCGCATGGCCTTGCTTAGCGACTGAACGGGCCGCGTAATAAACTGCTGCGCCATCGATGAGAATAACGCAATGATGAGCATCACGAGGGCAAGAGCTCCGACCGTCAGCCACAGCGTATTTTTACGGTTCTGCGCGAGCTCGCTGCTCGAGTATAGGAGCGTAAGCCCGACGTTGCCATTGTCAAGCGAAGACGTGCTGATCAATGCCTGACGGTGGTCCGTGAATTGAAGCTCGCGCTTGCCGTAAGAGGCGAAGTTATCCGAGCGAATGTAGGTTTGGACCGCGTCACTGAATTGATCGTTCGTGCGATAGAAGGTTTCGCCTTTATCATTCTGAAGGACAATATTGTTCGGGGATCTATTATAGGTTTCGATCTGTTTCACGAAATCTCTCATCTTCGTATAGAAAACTAAAGTGCCGTATTTATTTCGATAGAAAGGGTCATAGATCGTGATGGCATACACGAAAAACCGCTCCCCCTGCTCCTTGTCCACATAAGTGAACATCAGGGCGTGCTGAAACGGCAAATCCAGCAATTCATCTGCATGGGGGACGGAATCGTCGAACCGAATCGAATCGTAGCTGGCCGCTCTCGACCAGGAATCCCTCAGCTTATTGTCCTGTCCATACATCATGATCTTGATCACATCTTTATTCTTGCTTTGAACGAGACGATAGTAGTTGTCGAGCGCATCCTTGGTTTGAAAAATATCTGCGTTGTTGTAATTAGCACCATTGCGCATCAGATTGACCAATTGGTTGAAGCCATAGACCTGCAAGGCAGACGAAGAGAAGCCGCGGAAGAATTGATCCAAGTAATTGGACAAATATTCGGCGTTCTGGTCGGCGCTCCTGACCATGGTACGCTCCAGCGAAAGCGAGCTTGACCTGTAGAACAGGAAAGATAGGAAGAGCATCGGGATAAGGGAGATGACCACGCTGCTCAAGACGAGTTTGGTACGTATGCTCCGGTTGATAAACAGCCGCTTGATCATTCGGGTCTCCTCCGTTAAAGCAGGTATATGGCATGAGCTGCATGTGCTCATTTATATCTAATCTATTTTACCATCGCGATTCTGCCGCACAAGAAAAGAAAACGTGTTCTTTATGTTAAAAATTTTGTTGTAATCATTAAACGATTCAAGCATGAATAATGAGACAAAAAAAATGAATATACGTGTCACGTATGTTCCCATACTTCAGCAATGAGCGCATGCTTTGTCGCATTCCAACTCTAACGGTTGTGACAGTGCTTATTTGGCATACATACACCCTTTTTATTTTCTAACGGTTGCCAGCGAGCTTAATTGAACGTTTTCCACTAGGAATCGACCAATTTGCTGCAACGTCTGTCACAACCGTTAGACTTTTAAAAGGGCTTATTTTTATGAAATAGCCACGCTGATAGCCGTTAAAGTTTTATCCCTATGCTTAACTTTCATCATGCAAAAAAGCTGCCGAATTTGTCGGCAGCTTTCTCTGTTTTCTTACTGATAACATTATCGAGCAGCAGCTTCCTCTTCAAGCACTTTACCGCCTGCATCTCTCCAGTTTTCTACAAATGTGTCGAAATACTCGATCGGCTGCTTGCCTGTAATGATATCAACGTATGCCTCTGATCTGATTTTATCAAGCTCTGCTCCATATTTAGGCTGAGATGGGAGAGGTAGAATAACCTCATTCATAATACCATCACTTTGGAGTGTTCCAAGAGACATGCCCCAGGCATACTCGCGGTTAACTTTCCCAATGATAGATGGCATCCAGATCGCATTATTGAATGTTGCGCCTCCGCCGATTTTCACGATTTCATTCCAATCGGAGAACGAGCCAATCGCTTCAGGAAGTCCATCTTTTAAATTGTAATTCACGCCTTCTTTACCATAACGCGTATGCATGTAACCTTCATACGTAGCTGAGCTGTATTCCAGGATACTTAAAATACGAGCCATCTTCTCTGGGTCCTTCTCGACTTGCTTGCCCATAACAATAAATCTACCTTGAAGCGCGTTTCTAAGCTCTAGACCTCTCTTACCATCCGGACCTGCAACAGGCTTACCATAGACTAACTTGTCTACCGCATCTGGAAGCGTTTTTCTCATTTCCATAATGTTTGAGCCTTCGCGATCTCCATCTGATTGAGCCGGCTTCCAGTAGAGGTATTCCGGGTAGCTGGTTACTCCAATCATGCCGCTTACAAAATCGGTTGCGATTGACCAGTCTCCGCCTTTGTTTTCTCCACCCGCATTTACAAATTCAGGAGTTAGAACACCGTCTTTATACCATTTGGCCAAAACTTTCAATGCTTCTTTCATTTCCGGCTGGACAGCACCATACACGAGCTTTCCGTCTTTGCTTGTCCATGCAGTCGGGAGATAGCCATATGCGCCATAAACGGCTTGCATCATCGATGTAGACAAACCATACGTGTCTTTCTTACCGTTCTTGTCCGGATCATTGTTAGTGAATTTATACATGGCGTCTTCAAATTCCGCCAATGTATCCGGCTCTTTTGTGATGCCTACATTTTCAAGCCAGTCCCCTCTCCAAACAACAAGCGGTCTGAAATTACCACTTTCCGGATTAGGAACAACGAGACCATAGTTTTTATCATCCGATTTCGTCAAATCCAAATACTTGGACACTTCAGTTTGGTAGGCGTCGTATAGAGCCGGTGCATCCTTTTGAATCGTTTCATATGGGATTTCACTAATAATTTCATCGTCTATGTATTTTTGATATTTGGAGAAGTTTAGCGGAAATACATCAGGAACTTCGCCTGCAGCGATTTTGACATCAAATGCAGCCGCATCACCGACGTCTACCATCGTAAGATTTACATTAAATTTCTCTTCAATCTCTTTGACAATCTCACCCTCGTTATCAACCGGGCCTGTCCAACCCACCCAAGAAATATCAAGTTTTTTGTCAAAGTTTGATGCTGTAGTAGAGTCATTCGTCTCATTTGACTTGGAATCATTTCCTGCAGTTTTTTCACCGCTCGATGCGTTGTTTGAATCGGAACCACATGCTGTGAACGATGCAAGCATAGCGGTACATAGAACAAGTACCATACTCTTTCTTAAGCTGAATAGATTCTTCATTGTCTTACCTCCCCAGTTTTTTATCCCTTCAAAGAACCAACCATAATCCCTTTAACAAAATATTTTTGTAAAAAAGGATAAATGGCAATGACGGGCAGCGATGTGATCATGATGGTAGCAGCCTTAATGGTTGTTGGATTAACGCTACCAGCAAGTGTTGTTGTGGTTGACCCAGCCTCCAAATTCACATCGCCTTTTTGAATAATGTTTCGCATGACAACTTGCAAAACCTGATTCTCAGGCGACGTTGAATACAACATCGAGTCAAACCATGCATTCCAATGACCTACAATAGACCAAAGTGCAACTGTGGCAAGGATAGGAGTAATCATCGGCGTAATGATACGAAATAGGATTGTAAACTCATTTGCGCCATCGATTTTTGCGGACTCCTCAATGCTCTCAGGAAGTGAACTGATATAATTTCGAATCAGGATCATGGAGAATGCAGGAACCAAATTCGGAAGAACCAACGCCCATATGGTGTTCATCAGATGCAGCTCTCTCATCAAGATGTAGTTGGGAATCAACCCTCCACCAAAAAACATCGTAAACACTACAATTCCGGTCCATAAATTTCTGAAGGGCAGATTTTTTTTAGTAAGCGGATATGCCGTAATCAGGCAGAAGAATAGTTCCAGAGAAGTCCCAAGAACAACACGTAGGGTCGAATTTACAAACCCCGTTTTGATGTAGCTATAGCTCAGTACGCTTTTAAAATTATCAAATGACAGCTCAGGAGGAATAAAGTGAATTTTAGTAAGAGAGATATTGCCTGCGCTTAATGAAAGCGATAGGAGATACATAAAGGGATAGATTGTCGTAAAACAAAGTAAAATCATGAAAATGACATTCAATGAATCAAAGACGTGCTCGCCAAAACTTTTCTTTATCCGGCTAGAACTATTCAACTCGCTCACATCCCTTACCAGATTCCATTATCACTGTATCTTTTTGCTAAGAAATTAGCCGCCAACACCAAAATCAGCGAAACAATATTGGTGAAGAGACCAACAGCGGTTGCAAAGCTGTAATCCATGCTTTCTATCCCATTCCGGTACGCATAGGTCCCCAGAACATCGCCCACCTTATAAACAGCCGGAGAATAAAGATTGAAAATCTGATCAAAGTCGTCAGCGACAATGCCTCCCACAGCGAAAATAAACATGATCGTTACGATTGGCAAAATGGCCGGAAAAGTAATGTACCTGGCAAGCTGGAAGCGATTACAACCATCAAGATTCCCTGCCTCGTACAACTCGGAGTTAACCCCTGCAATCGCAGCCAGATATATGATGGAGCTCCAACCTACGCTCTTCCAGATTGAAGTAACGACCAGTGTTCCTACAAACCATGCATTATCACCTAAGAAATAAATAGGCTTCATCCCGAGTTCCCTCAGCAGGATGTTTAACGGACCGGACGTTGGCGATAGTAATTGAATGAACAAGCCTCCAAGTATGACCCACGAAACAAAATGCGGTAGATAACTGATCGTTTGGACCGCTTTCTTGAATTTCACCACTCTGAGCTCATTTAAAAGTAAGGCAAAAATAATTGGAACCGGAAAGCCGAAAATAAGCTTATATATACTGATTTTTATCGTATTCGTAAAAACTTCAAGAAAGCTCGGTCGGCTGAACAGATCGTAAAAGTGCTTCAACCCTACCCATTCACTTCCGGTGATTCCTTTGTTGAATTTAAAATCTCTGAATGCAATCTGAATACCATACATGGGTCCATATCTGAATATTAGAAAGAAGATAATACCAGGCAAAAGCATCAGCAATAAATTTTTGTGTTTGATGCATTCTGTAATCACCCTGCTTCTATTGAGAGTTGCCTCTCTAGTTACAGATTTCAAGCTGATCATCCATCCTTTCCAAAACCCAAATAGGTCTAAAATGAAAGCGCTTACTAAATAATTCGAAATGCATTTTTCAACTGTTTGTTCATTTGCATGAAATGCACAATTCTTTCGTTCACGTGTCTTCTTGGTTCAGACGATTAACTGTTTGCCAATCTACCAACCATCATTTACACGCTAATACGATGCCTCTGCTCCCTCTATTAGTCCAAGTGAGAAGCCGATTTCCCTCATATTTACGCCATATATAGTTATTTTAACCTTCGACCCCTTCGCAAAAATGATATAATGCAGATACGATTAGTATAGAGGCTTAGCGCAGCAAAAACTGTATATAAAAGCACTGGATTTTATGTAAAAAACGATTATCTATGGGGATGATTTATAATGAAGGTAGAGGATTATGCGATTGCGCCTTATGTCCGGAACGCAGACTATGCGATTCGTCGGCCTTTTTTTCTAGGTGAGCGAAGCTTGCTGGATTACATCATTTTTTATGCTCAAGAAGGTCAATTTGAAATTCAAATCGATGGTGTCCTTCATATTGTGAAAGAAGGAGATCTCTGCCTGCTTCAGCCTGGTGACATGCATACGATTAAAGGAATCGGCAATACGATAAATCCCTATGTTCACCTGGATTTCTTCTACAATCCTCATAGGGAGAACAGTTTCGTCACCAGACCGGGCCAATTAGACATGTCGACCTATATGGATTTCATGCAGCCGCGGCTTCATGATTGTGAAACCGTAAATATCCCCTTTAAGCTGGAGACAACCAATCAGCACAAGTTAAGGGATCTCGCATTCAAGATCATCGAGAACTGGCAATTGCAAACCTACATCGGAATCATGGACGCTAATCAGCTTGCTCATGAATGGTTAACGATCGTTTTCAAGACGTATATGGCGCCTCAACCACGCACGCTAACTAAACAGCCATTCTTAAATTGGATTACGTCCTACTTCGCCTTTCACATATCGGAGCCCATACATATTGAGGATATGGCTAAGAGAGCCGGCCTGTCTCCTTCCCGGTTCACCGTACTATTCAAGGAGCATTTCCACCTGAGTCCGTATCAGTATCTTCTAAAGCTGAGAATTAATTACGCGCAAGAACTGTTAAGAGACGGCCTATCCCTGCAAAAGGCGAGCGAATACTGCGGATTTACGGATGTCCACCACTTCTCCAAAACATTCAAGTCTGAAACAGGAGTGAATCCGGGCTACTATCGTAAAAATTGCGATAAAAAAAATGATTAAATTCGCGAGACCGATACTACCACCGATAGTCGATTATACAGAACGTGAAGTCTAAAACTATTGATACATCAATAACCGTTTTCAAACAAATTATGTAGCGCTTCATGAAACAAGAAAAATGCCCCCTAATTGACGGGAACATTTGCTCTGTCTATAAAGATTAACTATCTCACCTGATACTCTTGCAAGATCGCATTCTGAATGGTCCTCTTACCTCACCCGATACTCTTCAAAATACTTAGGAAGTATCGTCGTAGAGGCACCTGGCAGTTCAGGCAGCACATAATGCCCTTCCTTCACGGTAGCCGGCTCTTCAAAAATATGGCGAATCCACGGTATATACTCCAGCATAATCGCATTCTGAGTGGAAGCGACAAGATGCTGATGAATCTGTCCCATATCGCCTATGTGAGGGCAGATTGGAATATCATAGGAAGCAGCTAATCCTGCTACCTGCAGCCACTCTGTAATACCGCCTACGCGCGTTACGTCCACTTGGCAATATTCGATGGCACCTTGGTGAATATAATCACGGAAAGCATATTTATTGTAGACATGTTCGCCTAGCGCAATCGGTACATTTAATGCATCCGCGAGCTTCTTGTGACCCATGATATCATCCGGGTTCAGTGGCTCTTCCAGCCAGAACAGATCGAATTCTTTCAGCTTCTTGCCCCATGTCATTGCCGTATTGATGTTCCATTGCTGATTGACGTCGATCATGAAGATCACATCATCTCCGATTGCCTTCCGCACTGCTTTACACCGGTCGTAGTCTTCGCGCGGATCCGGCTTGCCCACTTTGATCTTCACACCCGTAAATCCTGCTTCCACGATCTCCGTTACATCCTTCAGCAGGCGCTCCTTCGACCAGTTCAACCAGCCGCCATTCGTATTATACGCTTTAATGCGCTTGGATTTGGCACCTCCAAGATACTGCCAGAGCGGCTTGTTCGAAGCTTTGGACATGATATCCCACAAAGCCACATCCACCGCAGCCAACGCCATATGGGTTACGCCGGCTCTTCCGATCCAATGCATTTTGCCAAAACGCATGTCATCCCATAGTTCCTTTACCATGAAAGGATCTTTACCTATAAGCAGCGGCGCATAGTACTTCTCAATCGTATCGACGATCATATCGTCGCCATGAGCGCATGTTCCGGTGTAACCATATCCTACGTATCCCTCGTCGGTATAAATACGAACACCGGCTAATCCCCAGTGCGTAGCAACATTAATGGCATCTGTAATCGGAGGCGTGATCGGCACGTGCAATACAAAACTTTCAACTTTGGTAATTTTCATATGTTCCATCTCCCAGTCATGTGATATGAATACGATTAGTAGCCTAGCGATGCTCCCCCATCCACAGGTAGCGCAACGCCGGTTACAAAACCTGATTGATGGCTCGCCAAGAAGAGCGCCGCCCGTGCGATCTCATCAGAGTTAGCTGGACGGCCAAACGCGTGCATGTCGTTAAGGGCTTGCACGGTGGCTTCCGGATCATCCTGCTGCCGAATCCATTGCTGCAATAAAGGAGTAGACACGCCAGCCGGGCAAATGCAATTGACGCGAACGCCGTCATGCGCATAATCCAGGGCCAGAGATTTCGTCATCGCGATTACGCCGCCCTTCGTTGCAGCATAGACCGGATTCATCTTTTGCCCGATCAATCCGTTTAGGGAAGCCATGTTAACGATTGTCCCTCGCGTCTTCCGCAATTCTGGGATCGCGTGCTTAATCATGAGAAACACGCTTTTCAGATTAACGCTAACAAGACGATCGAATTCTTCCTCTTGAACGTCCTCAAGGTACTTCGGCATAATAACAGCGGCGTTATTGACTAGCACATCCAATCGACCAAATTGCCTGATGGTCTCCTGGATGAGCGCTTGAACGTCCGCTTCTTTCGAAACGTCCGTCTTTACTGAAATCACGTCCATTCCGAATGAGCGCAGTTCGTCGGCGAGCCTTGTCCCATCGTTATCGTTCCAATCGGCAATGACTACTTTCGCAAAATCTGCCGCAAACAATCGTACAATGGCTTCGCCGATTCCCGAGCCGCCACCGGTGACAATAGCCGCTTTACCCGCTAAGCTCATCTTTCAACCTCCCCTGTTGCTTGCTTATAGATGCGAATAAGTGCGCTGGCATAATCGCCAACCAGGTTCAGCTTAATCCCGATTTCCTTTAAAGCCATGCCGCTTACGGGTTCCGTCACGCCCTCGACTATATAAATAGCCTGATCCTCCAAACCAGCCAGGCGAAGATTAGGCAACGTATTTGCGAAAGAGTTCGAACGCAGGAAAGCGAATACGACTGCTTCGTCCTTCGACCTGCTCACATACATCGTCGCGGATAGCTCATTGTCTCTCGGCGATAGCAGTCTGTACTGATCACCGTGTTGAACCGTTGGGCGAATGTTCTTATACAGCTCGATCAGTTCGCGCGCTTCACCTCGCTCCACATCGGACCATTTCAGCAAATTGTCACCAATCCCCAAGTTCCCCATCATGGCGCTATGGAACCTGTATTTCAGAGCAAGCTTTCTTTGATTCAAGGGATGGACTTCATCCGACACCCAAGCCTCCATAATTTTCGCGCAATAAGCGAATGAGAAGCCTTCCTGAATGCGAAGTCTGTCATAGGCATCTGTATTGTCGCTGGTCCACACTTGATCAAAGTACTGAATAATACCAAGGTCGACTCTTCCTCCGCCGCCGGAACAAGATTGGAAGATCACAGCAGGATGACGCTCCTTTAATCTTCTCACAATATCGTACACGCCTAAGGCATGCCTCACCCAGATTTCACGCTGTTCGGAGACAGGCGCCCCGGGATATCCCGGTTCGCTGAAATTCCGATTCATGTCCCACTTGATAAATGTGATCGAATGTTTGCTTAATAGATCATCCATAAAACTAAAAATATAGTCGCGGACATCTTCCCTCGCCAAATTCAAGACGAGTTGATTGCGGATTTCCGTCCGCTGCCTCGTTGGGAAATGGTACACCCACTCGGGATGCGCACGATATAGATCGCTGTCCGGGTTCACCATCTCGGGTTCTACCCACAAGCCGAAATCCATCCCGAGCGCATTTACCTTGTCGATTAAACCGTTTAATCCTCGAGGAAACTTCTCCGGGTTCACATGCCAATCGCCTAATCCGGCTTTGTCATTCATGCGCTTCCCGAACCATCCATCATCGATGACGAATAACTCCACGCCGATAGACGCAGCTTCTTCCGCAAGCTTCGCCTGCAGCACTTCATCAAAGTCAAAATAAGTCGCATCCCACGAATTATAAAGAATCTTTCTAAGCTCGCTTCTTGCTGGAGCTGGCAGTAAGTGCTGAAGCTGCAGCCGGTGCATATTTCGGCTCGCTTCACCGAATCCAGAATTCGTATAGCCGATAAAAAAGCTCGGGGTTTTGAAGCTGCTCTGTGGTTTCAAATCCCAACTGAAATCAAAATCGTTTAAGCCCGCACTAATTTTAACGAGTCCGAAGTGATCCTTTTCCAGCGTAATTTTCCAATTCCCGCTAAACGCAAGTGCACCGAAATACACTTCACCGGACATTTCCGTTGCCTGTCCATTCGGATCCAATGTATAGAAGGGATTAGCAAAATGACTCGTCGTACCTCTTCTGCTTTCCAGCACGACCTTCGTCGTTGGCAGCATCATTTGATCGAATTGCGTCTCGCCGACCCATTTCCCAGTTAAGTAACCGAGCCGGTAATTCCTGTGTTTGGGTACGAATGTCGAGCCGGAGAGAACCGTTTCTAACGTTACGCTGGTTTCGGCTTCATTCACGATCACCGCAGCACGCTCGATAATGTCGAGATCCTCATAGAGCTTATAAGTTAATAGCACCGATAATGGATAGTCCCGATCCGTGAGCACGATCGTTAACGAATCTACCGTCATACTCCATGATGTATAGTCGAGCACGGCATCCCTCACCTGATCGGCAAAGGTTGCTTTCAAGCAAGGCTCCGTAAATTTAGCTTTTGACCACCCCATGAACTCCTCAGCGCTCAATTCACTACCTAACGTATAGGGATATTTCGCCTCAATCTCAGCGCGTGGATAATCGGAGAGGTATGGAAGCTTCTCGCCGAAATAAATGTGGTTGATCGTTCCCGTGTCGCACAGCCCTATCGCGTATGCTGCCGTTTTGGTTTCCATGACCCATATCGTTCTCTGTTCGTCAAACCGAATCATTGTTTTCCTCCTAAACCGTTCGCTATCCTAGCTCCGCGTAGTCCTGCAGCGTAACGACAACCTCTTGTGTTCCATGCAATTCGAAGAGGATCAATTCATTTTCGCCTATACGCAATAGCGGAGCAGGCACATATAACGTTTGCTGCGGCCCTTTATCCCAGTAACGTCCCAGATTAAAGCCATTTACATAGGCGACGCCTTTCTTCCAACCCGCTAATTTGAGGAACGTGTCTCCCAATTCTTCCACTTGGAACTTCCCTCTATAGAACGTAGGCGTAAACGACTCTTCCGACACCTTGGTCACCGGCTGGAATTCAAGTCCATTCAGCTGATCCAGCGGGAGCGGATTTATGGTCCAATCATAGAGGAATTGCCGCTCCAGCCTAACACCTTCCGTAATTCCCTTCGCATCCTTGAGCATCCAGCCGTAATTGGTTCGTCCCATATTCTCGACGAGAATGCTTAACGTTGCACCTTCCGGAGGGATCTCGAGCAGAATGTCGTTGTCCTTGATCGTTAGTGTAATGTCATGCGTGTTTCTATCGATGACGCCTTGATAACGGCCATCCAAGAAAACAAGCGCACGGTCGCGAACGTTCTGAAGCGCCAACTTGCTCTTCTCTCGAGGACCCGTTACTCGAGTCGTGTATAGAATAAAGCCGTAATTTTGACCGAGGCTTTCCATCGTTTCCGGGCTAGTCCGTCTTACGGGCGAAGACAGTTGTGGAAGAGAATTAAATAATGATGCCTGCTCCGTGAGCTGCACGCTTGCATAATGTCGTTTCGGCTGCGAATCGGAGACCTCAATCTCAGGGATATCCACATACTTGGCGATAACATCACGAATCGCTCGGTACTTGTCCGTGATGTCACCGGACTCGTTAAGCAGCGCATTATAATCGTAGCTTGTGACGGTTGGTTCATAACTGCCAAAGTCGTTGGCGCCGTTAAAGAATCCGAAGTTCGTTCCGCCATGGAACATGTAGAAGTTTACGGAAGCCCCCGATTTCAAAATCCGGTCCAGCACGTCCGCTACGTCGTCGAAGCCACGAACATGATGCTCTTCACCCCAATGGTCAAACCAACCGTTCCAGTACTCCATGCAGACGAGTGGCTGTTCCGGTTGATACTGCTGAAGCTTTTCGAATGCTTCTTCAGGCCGCGAGCCGAAATTAACGGTCGCCAATACACCGGGAAGAGAACCGCCTTGAAGCATGTGGTCTTCCGGACCGTCGGACGTGAATAAGAGGACGTCTATACCTCTGTTCCTCATTCCTTGCTGTAGGTATTCCAAGTAAGCATGGTCATTGCCGTAGCTGCCGTACTCGTTCTCGATTTGCATCGCAATAATCGGGCCGCCATTGGTACACAGCAGTGGTCTAAGTATTGGAAGCAATTTGTCGTAGTAGCTGTCTACCTTCTCAAGGTACTTCTCGTCCATGCAGCGCAGCCTCATCTCCGGGTAGGCTAGCAGCCAAGCCGGAAACCCTCCGAATTCCCACTCTGCACATATGTACGGACTCGGACGAACGATGACGAACAAGTCCAACTTTGCCGCGATACCGATAAAATGCACGATATCCGCAATGCCCTCGAAACAAAATTGACCCTCTCTAGGCTCATGCAAATTCCAAGCAATATATGTTTCCACCGTATTGAAGCCGCACGCCTTGAGCTTTAACAGCCGATCTTCCCAGTACTCTGGAACAATGCGAAAATAATGCATCGCCCCGCTTAAGATGCGGACCGGCTCCCCATTAAAATAAAACTGATTGCCTTCTGTCGTGAAATCGCTCATTGTCGCACCTCTTTTTTCTGTATGACCTTGTTGCCCTGAATCTGAACGCCGCTGCAAGCCGTTAAACGAACTGCCCCGGTCAAGTCGACCGGTTTACGAGCAACATCCGTGAATGCAATTTCATTTTTCCAGAAAGTCAGTCCACGTGTACTCTTCGCAACTAACACATGCGCATCCGCGGTATGGATGATATTCTCTTCAATTCGTATGTTCCGGTGAACAGGGGTATCGAGATCTACGTGTCTATTCTCCGGAGCAATATAAATTACGGGATGCTCTCTCCCACCGCAATGGTTGAACGTGTTGCAACGTATCGTAACATCCTCTACTCTGCCGGATTCGAACCAACTCTCCGCATCGTCAGCAATAAGAATTCCGCTCATAGCTAACCGATCGAATTGATTCTGCTCGATGACGACTTTACGGCGAGTGGTGACAAGAATTCCTCTCGTAGGAATTCGCGCAAACCGGTTGTTTCGAATCTCCACTCGAGGTGTCCATGTCGTATTTTCGATAACATCTTCGGTTGCAAGATTCTCGGGGACTGGTTTATGAAGGGTCAATAGGATATCCCGCGGGCTGATCTTTTTGACCGCAAGTACGGTACTGCTTTCGTATGCAGCAAGAGATTTGGCATTAACGAATTCGATGTCGTCTCCCGGGAAAAAAGCATCAAAGCCGTAGCTTTGACCATGCATGAACCGGACTAGCACCTGATTGGAAACAGGCTTGTCCACCACCCGCAAATGAGTGCCGTGAATGTTAATTGGGTCGTCGTGCGTGCCCTCGAAGCGGCTATTCAGGATCTGTATGAGTCCACGGCAGCCGGAAATGTGTATACCATCCGCAAAAGCAGCCGCTGTTCGACCCGACTCTTTACACGGTGCAAGAGTTAAGCCGTCATACGTCAAGTTCTCGCTGAACTGACCAACTATGCCAAGCCCGTGGGTGTAGTGAAGGGTCACGTTCCGCCATGTAATGTTACGGCTCCTATGGATAAATACACCTGCTTGATCACGGATACCGTCACGCATTTGATAGGTGAGGCCTACTGCTGTTTCCGGCATAAAATCATGATCATATTGAAGCCTCAGCCGCCCGGGGGCGATCTCTTCGATCTGATTAGCTGACGATATCGGATTAGGTATGCGCCAAGTTGTATTGCTGGCCGGATCGAAGAGTTGTGTCGGACCTTCTTGATAGCACCAACCTTCTCCTACCCAGCTCAGCTGACCATCAAGCAGCTCATACCACGAATCGCGATGAACGCTGACTTCAATAAACCCTGAAGCTATCGCCTCTACAGTCATTTCAGACATTGTCGGTCTCGCAAAGTCCGTTCGCAAGTTGCGAACTTCGATATTCTCGCATTGCTCGAAGACGAACATCGTGAATTTGCCGTGGAATCTGAACAACGCTCCGTTGCCCTCAATCACGACATTGCGCAGCCCTTGAAGCAGCACTCCAATTGTCTTCGTAACATCTGGGTTTTCTTGCTCGCTGGCGCTATTCGTAATATAGAATGGCATCTTTGCAGCATGTTCCGGATAGAAGTCATAGCAGCCTTCAGCACATTCCAACACAACCGGAGCATCTATGGCAGCAATAGCTTCAAGAGCACGCTGCATCGGAACAACCGTATCTTCCCCACTGTTGGGATTGGCTCCATAATCCGTTAGACGAACAACAATCATGTTCTATCGACCGCTTTCTTTAGCAGATATTGTTTTCCGGCTTCCGTATGAAAAGAAAACATCCCGTCCTTGAATGTGTATGGGACTACGCATCGCAGATCACCTTCTGTCTCAATCACTTCGAAGGTGTCTCCGACCCAAGGGTTCACGATTCTGCATGTTTTCCCTTTCTCGCTGATGATTCTCACATAGGCGATTTCACCATCTGCCTGCTCGCTAGACACAAGAAACGCGCCGACGGCACGCAGATGCTCGAATCTAGCATTTCGATCAGCTGGCCACACAGGGAACAACCGGATAATCTGCTCATGGCTTTGCATAAGCATTTCGTTGATCGCCGTCGGTACTCCACTGCAGCACTCGATACCCCCGCCCCCGAAGAAAATGAACAAGTTAGGAAAACTATGCTCCGAGCATTGCCGACGAAGCTCCCGCAAGATGACTTCGGGATCATAACCAACCCTCGCGGCCGCCGTGAATATCGTCGGAAATCCATTGTAATCGCTCCAGCGATTCATGGCCGACAACGTATTGTGAGCGATACGAAGCAGCTCTGGCCCAGCTCCCAGTCCGATTGCTCCAGCTGGAAAGATGTGCTGCACCTCCAACGAATTTGAAGTACCCCACTCTCTTCCTCGCTCGGTCAAACGAAAAACGGTCTTCCCTTCTCGCTCAAAAGTCGGAAACTCGCTGATGTTTGATAAAATATGTGACCAGTGAGCTCGTCGATCCGTATCCCTGCCAAGCTCGACGCTCATCTCTACTAATCCTTTAAAAATAACCTTAATAAATCCAAGGGATAGAATCGGATTCATATCGTGGAATCCGGCTGACCAACTGTCGTCCTCATGATCCGTCGTCCAAACATCAACCTCGTTGATACTGTCGTTGTATACGACATACCGATCATTCTCAAACTTCAAATAATCCTCCCAGAATTCCGCGACTTGTAACAAGTATGGATAGGCAATCCGATTCGTGTAGTCAAGGTCATAGGTATGATAGAATCGTATCAACATGTTGATCGCCGCATAAGAAGCGTTGCTCTTCTGCCCGCAGAACATATGGCCGTCCTCGTAAGGCGTTTCGCATAGAGCGGTAGGCAACCCTCTCGGGCCTATTCCGACATCATAGTACACACCTCGGGAGCCCAAATATTGTGCCGCATATTGCCTGCCATTCTCTACGTATTCAAGAATCGGCGTATCATATGGCTCCGTTAGTTCAATATGATTAGAAGAATACGTTCCCCACCATGGAGCTTGATAGTTATAATTCAAATGATAATCCCCTGCCCAGGCAGGATTGTCAGTCGTGATCCAATTGCCAAACAAACCGGGAGGAAAAGCTTTGTTCCGGCTGCAGCAGGCCATAATGTAATGGGAGCCGTACCAGAACCGTTCCAGTAGCTCATCCCCGATCTCAATCGCCGATTTCGACCAAAACTGTCTCCACCATTGAACATGTGCTTCTCGAGTAGAAGCTATCGAAGCTTGGCCTGCTTCTGCCACGTATCCGATTGCGTCGTTCAGACAGTCATCCGAATCATGGTTGGTGCGAGCGGATAGGACAATAACCGCAGGACGTCCCTCCTGCAGCACAAATTCATTGCCCGAATCCGTCAGAGCGTGTACCGCTAGACAGCCATGTGTAGGCCAATCCAAATCCGTCCCTGAAAATTGCCTTGAAACCCACTGGACGCGATTGGACTGTCCTTGACTTGTAATGGATTCGTGACCCGACTGTGTCCATAAATCGATACCGACAGATACCGGGTCGCCCTCGGAAGATAGCTCCATGATGATCACATTGTCCATTGCAGCCACCCATGCACGTGTAGAGACTTTGGAAGATGCCGATTGAAAAATAGAGTGAATCTCCGCTTCGTATAGTCGTTGCTCACAATAGTACGAGCTATCCTTCAAGGCAGGGATTCGAATATCGATGCCTCCCAGCAAACAAGGACTTCCATTTGGAAACATGCGCTTTGCCTTCCAGAAATCGTTCTTCGAAATCCAAAACCGTTGCAGCTCCGGTTCGCCGCTGACGACCACGCCTACGTCCCCGTTGCCAATAATAGGCCCATCAACGACTTTAGCAGTCGGTACATGTTGTGGAGGCTGGTTAAAAACAGCATTAAATCGAGTTACCTTGTCTTCCGCCTTAAACCAACTGCTCATCGGATCAATCTGCTCCTCTCACTGTGCACTGCTCCCCCGCCTCAAGTGAAATCTTGATATCCATGCCGATCGGGCATTCGATTACCGCTATGGTTCCATCTCGTTCGAATGAAAGCCTGTCGCTATCGAACCGGTTTTCGAGTAAGAATTCACCGCTCCGCTCCGCTTGCAATTGCACATACTCCAATCGCCTTCCAGTCACTTTAGAAGAAATTACGATGCCCATTTCGCCGCGGAAACGCCTAAACTCCATGCCATCCTCAAACCAATCATTCGGCACTGCCGCGAAGGGAACAATCTTTCCTCCGCTTGTATGCAAGAGCATCTCTTGCAGGGCATCGGCAGCCGCCATATTGCCTTCCAGCGTAAAGGGCCGGTAATGAAACTGGGTCAATCCCGTTCTGCGGTAATCACCGTTAAGATGAAATCCGTTAGGCGAGCATAGATGCTCCCAGAACTGGCGCAAATGGTACCTCGCAGCTTCACCGTTTCCCTGCCTTGTATAGAGAGCTGCCATCCAGGCGAACGAATAGCCTACCCACATCCCTTTGCCAAGCACCTCAAGATGGGCAATTGTATCATCAATGATCTTCTTCTCCACCGCTGAGCGTCGATACTGCACGGTCTGCAAAGGGTAAATCGCCATTGCATGCGAGAAGTGCCGGTGACTTTCGAGCAATCTTTCGTCCGGACTGAGCATGAATCCTGACTCATCAACGGCAAGCTCGGGCATCATTTCCGCATACTCTTTCCATAACTCACTTTCTTTCTTCATACCTAGAAGCTCGGACAAATCCGTCAATCGTGAGAAGAGGTAACGAAGCAATGCCAGATCGTAATTACTATTCGGCGTCAGCCAAGATTGTAGACTGTCATCGTGAATTTCAGGAGAGCTTGAAACAGGAAGTCTCAGTTTGCCGTCTTCTCCCTTTATCAGTAAATCCAGCAAACAAAGCGCTGTTTCTTTGAAATACACGTAAGCCCTTGTTTCTAGAAACTCCTTGTCTCCGGTATACAGCCAGTATTGATCGAACGCTTGGCAGAGCCAGATCTGATTCGTTGGGCTAAGCGAATACATAGGCCATCCGCCCAAGGGCTTGCCATCTATGGTCATGACCGAGGGCAAATTGATGCCGGCCGATTCATAATACGATTGCGCGAATTCTCGTGCAGCCGGGCGCAAGTTCCACAGAAAATCGAGAAAGCTTTCCCCTTCTTCCAGATGATTCGCCTTTAAATAATGCCAGTAGCTCAGTTCCGTGTTCAGGTCATGGTGATAATCGCCTTTCCACGGCGGCAGCTTCCCTTCATCCGCCGTCCAAACACCTTGCAGCGGCATTGGAGGGGCACCTTTCCGTGAACAGGAGCCGAACAAGTAATTCGTAACGTACCACTGCTTCTCGATCTGGAACTCGTGCAACGTCAACTCGCTTTGCTGCCAATATCGCTCCCACCAAGCCAAGTGGGCTGGAAAAGCTGCATCGAATCCCTCGCGAACAGCAGCCTGCACGTTCAATTTCGCTTGCTCAAACCAATCTTCACCATCGTGGTTAGCGGCCACGATATACACCCATTCTGTCGAATAATCGGATGTTCGTCGTTCGGCTACGACAATCGCATATTCCAGCTCATGGTTCGTTTGCTGATAGAACCAATACAAATTGCCCTCCGTGCCAAATTTCGCTCCAGGGTATCCTAGTAAATCCAAAGAATCATGCGAGTCGATAGAATGATCTGAATAAGCCGGGGCACTCAGCTTGATTTGGATCTCGTTTTCTTTCCCGCCTTGAAGACGAATATATCCGAGGCCATTCTCCGCATGCAGGAACGTTTCAAGCCGATAGGATGTTCCATCTGCAAGCCAGTTTACATCAGCTTTCGCCTCGCGAAGATGAAGTCTGCTTGTCATCGTTTCTGCTGCAGATCCTAGCAATTCAATCCGACCCGCAGGCAGCTTGGTAGGATTCGGATACACGGAGAAGAAATCGCTGAACCTGCTGGAGATTTGCTGCTGATCTCCGGCTTGCACAAGCTCAACTAAGTTACGGTACGTAAAGCCCTCGTCGAGCACTTCCGGTACCGATCTTGTATCCCACAAATCCCCTCTGTCCAAACTTAAGCGAAGAGGCGAGCCGTCGCCCCACACCAAGCACCCGGTCAATCCGTTTCCTAAAGGAATCGCCTCATCCCAGCGCTCAATCGGTTTATGGAACAGAAGATCATGTTGTTCCGAAGGCAATTTGTATGTTTGCATGGCGCACCTCTCATGTTCTTTCGTTTTCATAGCTCCTAATAATAGAGGGCGCCTCTCAGCGCCCGCCCATTCTTCGGATCCATTAGTTGTATTCAAACGCATCCAAATTGCAGTTTCCGCTTACCCACTCCACTTTAATCGTGTGGGTTCCGCTTGTGAGGCCCGTCTTTTCAAAGACAACTTGCTGTACCAGTCTTGTCGGGTTGGATGTGTTAACCTGCTGCTGGAGTACACCGTCAATATACACATTCGCATTCCCGTTGTTCGCTTCCTTCTCACTAATCCATCTAATCTTCGTGCCGGTGAATGCAAATTGGTAGTATCCACCCGCACTGATGTTATGGAGATCATCCTGATAATCACCGAGTCCTCGATTAGCCGAATAAACGGAGCCTACCGTAGTAATGTTGCTGTCGGAATCGTTGACCTTAGTACCCGTCCATGTCGGCGGCACATATTCATATACCTTTACTTCCGCCAAACTTAGATTATTGGTGCCAGTCAGTTGAATCTTCACGTATCTGCCTGTTGCGCCGCCTGCATTTACCGTTAGACTTGGATTCGGGTAAGTAGTTTGATGATTCGACCAAACCACGGTTTGATTCTGATCCAGAACAAGTACATTAAAGTCATTTAACCGGTTACCGCAGCAATCTGTTCGGTTGAAAATCTGGATATCACCCAAATTGTAGGAGCTGCCCAGATCTACCTGCCACCATGCACCAGCATCGCTGTTGGTATGGGTTACGGAGTTATTAGACCAATTACCGTTCGTATTCCCATCCACCGCTCTGCTTGCCGATCCACCGTTATAGGTTGAACTTTGCGAAGCAGGTTTACGAAGCGCTAGATTGCTATCGACAATAGCCAGCGGCGTGTATGTGAAATAATCAACTTCCACAAAGTTACTGCTTGCAGCAGGGTTTTTATCACTTCGGACGACAACTTTGATTGTGTGCGTACCGCTGGATAATCCCGTTTTCCTGAATAGCTCGGCCTGAATGCTTCTTGTGGATTGATACGTATCCACCGTGCTGTCGAGGACGCCATCGATATAAACGTCGGCTTTACCATGATCGCTTCCTTTTACTCCATACCAAGAAACAGACGTACCGCTAAACGTATACTCAGTAGTGCTATTGGCAGAAGTGGTATAATGGCCTGTATTATTGTAGTAGCCCGAACCAATACCGCTTGTCGACCATGATCCTGTATAAGTAGCTGAAGTATCATCTGCCTTGGTAATGCTCGGGGTATAGGCTAAATAATCCACTTCCACATAGTTGTTGCTGGCACTCGGATTTCGATCGCTGCGCACAACAATTTTGAACGTATGCGTGCCGATTGATAAGCCCGACTTCGAGTAAAGCAGTGTCTGTACGCTTCTGGTGGACGAATACGTATCAACCGTAGCATCCAAGATCCCGTCAATGTAAACGTCCGCCTTGCCATGATCCCCGCCCTTAACGCCATACCATGAGATCGATGTGCCGTTAAAAATAAACTGCGCGCTGTTATTCGCTGCTGCTGTGTAGTGAGCCGTATTGTTGTAGTAGCCGGAACCAATACCGCTCGTCGACCAACTACCTGTAAAGGTAACATCGGTGTCATCAACGTTAATCGGAGATACTGGAGGAACATCCTTAACTGCACTTTTCACAGCCTGTAATTGTGCAAAAGCATCCGGATCCAGTTGGCCCCATCTATTAACTTTGATATCCATACAGATCACGCCTTGAAGATCGGTGGCGTTCTTCACCCAATTCACCAGATTTGTTGTATTATTTGAAGCTCCTTTATTCCCCCAACCGCCCCAGCTTGGATCATAATTGCCAAGCGGAGTCCAGTTAAACCATTGGACGCCTTCCTGTGCATCTGCCCATCTTCCATTCGATGGAATCGAACCAATCGAATTGGATTCGCCGCCAATAAAATCTTGATAGGGGGAAGGGCTGCCTCCCGTTAACGAATAGGCGATGATACGATTCGGATTACCTGACTTGGCCGCATTCGTAAGGCTATTCCAGTTATATGTCTTCGTCAGATCATCATACTCCGCCGTCGTCCAAGGGAATACGCCATCGAACCACCAGCCTGCTAATTTACTTCCATAACGGTCCGAATATTCCCGAATAACGGCTTGCCATTGTTGCTGTGTAACTTGCGATTGAGGAGTATCACCATTCCTGAAGTTATATGCATCTGATATTTCATACCCGCATGTAGTCCCAGGATCCGTACCGGCAGGACAAGCAGATTTGCCTGCGGTGACTCCAGGCTTGGCCGGAAGATACAGCATCAGCTTAATGCCATATGGCTGAAGCGCGTCGGCTATTTCCATCGGCAAGTCTCTGGTAGATGTTCGTTGCCCTGGCTGCAATCCTGCAATTTTATCGTAAGTGTCATTTGGAGCAAGCAAATAACCGGTATTTTGTCCGAGTGTTAAAATGAGAAAGCTTGCCCCCGTTTGTGCGACTTGCTGGGCATACGCATTGACATCGAATCCATTAATAATATCGTTCCATGTTTCTGTCGACTGCCATTTCTCACTATCATTTGCAGCTACGCGATTGATATAATTGGAAATAAAGTGATTGGATATGCCATACTTCCCATCTAGGAACCAATCTGTATTGGAATTGCCGATGTCATCGCCAATCGGTCCAATAGCACTACTTTGCACTGGCGTTCCGCTCTTCCCGAAACGATCAACAGGGGTAATTTCATATTTGATATATTTGCCGATCAATGCGCTCGTCAATGTAATCGTTTTCTGATAGGGTCCCGCAATTTGGGTATAAGTGCCGGCCGCGGAGTCTGACATGAACCATTTAAAGAGCGATTGGCCCTCTGTATCATTATCCGGATCCGAGAATGTGTAATTCGCCTGTAGTGTTGCCTTCTTTTTCAGAATTCCTGCAATAGATAGATTCGCAGCATTCGGTGCGTTATTGTCTGAATACACATTCAAGCTATCCAGCATCATGTTCGTTCCCGTTTTTTTTACGGCTTTAAACGTATGCGAACCCGAGCTAAGATCTGTTTTGCTATACATCGTTTGCATAACTAATTTGGAAGAGTTGTAGCAATCTACCGTTGTTTGAAGTAAGCCGTCGATATAGATATCCACTTGTCCCAGATCTGTATTCTTCTCCGTTATATATTCAATACCTGTTCCTCTGAATGGAACCTCAAAATAATCGCCATTATTCGAAGTATAATGGACGTCACCTAGATAATCTCCGCTCCTGCCGCTGCTGTACTTCCAAACGCCCGAATAAGAAATAAGAGTGGTTGAATCATCATTAGAAGTTGTCATCACAGAAGTTGCCTGTGCTGTAACAGGTAGAAGCGAGGTTATAATTAGACAGGCCAAAAAAGCTGCAAGAAATGACTGCCGTTTCTTCAAAAGAAGTATCATTAAGTAGTCCCCTTTTTAAAGTTGGTTTTTGTTCATTCTGCATCCTATTAAATTGGAGATACCCTATTTTCTTAGGGCATCTCCAAGCTTGAAAGAAACCTATTTACCAGCCTTCGCCATTTCAGCAGTAACTTCTGTAATTGCTTCGTTAAGCCCCTTGCTTTCATAGCCCTTCACAATTCCCTGCCACATCTTAACCGGATCTTCTTTGCTAAGAATGACTTTCGTTAAGTCGTCGTTGAAGTTAACCGCACTAAGCTTGTCTTTGCCTGGCGTAGACATTGTGAGGATTTGGAACTCTGTTGGAATTGCTTGTGCATTCGTCATCTGCCATGACATTTCGTTCTTGATGAAGTCCATCATATCTTGACCCATGTTAATTTTATTTGCTTCACTGTCATCGAATACGTTGGCATTCGCCCAAACCGCTAGTTGGCTAATAACATCAATCGAAGGATACATTCCTTTAATATCTGTGAATTTACTTGTTTTCTCATCCTTCGCACGAGTAATTGTTATCGCGTCGCCGGACTTCGTGTAATCCTTGCCTTCAATACCATAGTTGAAGAGTTCCTTGCTTTCGGGCGAAATCAGGTAATCGTAGATTCTTAGAATACGATCCATCTTCTTGTCATCTACATTAGCGTTGAACATACTTTCAGACCACCAAGTGAGCGTCGTGAAGCGGTATGTGCTTCCGTCTGCTGATGGCCACAAGTGCAGAGGTTTTACAGCATCAAAGAAGTTTTTACCCGGATTTGCTTTCTCCCACTCATTTTTAACCGCTAGATTAATGATGCCGGCAGCAAGCGCTCCTGCTTTGCCTGAATAAAATTTCTGATTCGCTTCGCCAGCTTTAGCAACAGCGAAGTCCTTATCCATGCCGCCTTCAGCATACAACTTACGTGCATCTGTTACGACGGTATCCATTTGCTTAGACGCATAGAATGGTATCCATTTGTCGTCTTCCTTCAACCAACCGTTGTTTCCAAGCTGTGGCAATAGCGGCATGAGAGCTGCTGTAAAGAAGTTCATATTATTGCTTACGAGACCAACCGTATCCTTCTTGCCGTTGCCATCCGGATCTTTTTCCTCGAACGCTTTCAGCATAGCTGCAAATTCATCGAACGTTCTCGGATCCTGGATGCCGAGTTTCTCCATCCAGTCTTTGCGTACGAAGATACCGCGATCCAGTGCCCACATATCGTTATTTGGATACGTCAAACGAGGAAACGCATACAATTTACCTTCTCTTGCAATACCTTGCTTAACATCCTCAAGCGTAGCTACTTTCTCGACATTCGGATATTGGCTCAAATCGTCCGGAAGCGCGCGAATCAGCTTCTGGTTAATCCAGTCGCTATAACCAGCCGCGTTATAGCCGCTCGCTAGGTCATGGGTAATAATATCAGGCAATTGGCCGGAAGCCGCCCATACTTGGGATTTCTGCGCCCAGTTGTCCCAACCTACATCCATTGCTTTGAACGTAACGTTAAATTTCTTCTCAATTGATTGCAATACTTCATCGTTAGGTTGGAAAGCAGCTCCGATTCCCCACCAGGAAACCGTAATATCCATATGATCTTTCAACGGATCCTCTGCCGGCGCCTCATTGGTTGCAGCGGCAGTATCATCGCTAGTTGCAGTATTGCTGTTAGTGCTCTCAGTCGTTGTTGCAGCATTCTCTTTACTTTCATTTGAAGAATTCGAATTTGCGCCACAACCGGTGAGCACTACGATTAATGCAGTTAATGCTGCAGCTGTTTTCATTGTTGTCCGTTTGTTCATATTGAAAATCCTTCCCCTCTATTTGTTTTTATAATAAAAGCCAATGGCTTCTACTAACCTTTAACAGAACCGAGCATGACGCCCTTCGTGAAATATTTCTGTAAGAACGGATACAAGCACACAATCGGCAATACGCTGACGACCAATACGGCCATTTTGATCATTTCCGGCTGCAAGCTCTGATTCTGTGTCATAACTGAGCTTGCGTTTATACCATTTAGAAGCTGTTGGTAGTTCGTCAGTATTTCCCGAAGCAGCGCCTGCAAAGGAAGCTTATTGATATCTGTCATAAACAGGACACCGAGCCACCATTCATTCCAACGATCTACAGCGTAAAATAAAGCTATCGTAGCAATCATGGGCATTGAGATCGGAAGCGCGATTTTATACAGAATCTGAATATCATTCGCTCCATCGATCTTGGCTGATTCCTCAAGCGCCGCAGGCAAAGTCCTGAAGAACGCAAGACAGATAATCAGATAGAAGGTATTGACGGCTACTGGAAGCACCATGACGAACAGGTTATTGATGAGCCCCAGATCCTTCATCGTTAAGTAGAAGGGGATTAATCCGCCGTTGAAGAACATCGTAAAGATGATACCTCCCATAACGAGCTTTTGCCCCGGAATCCCTCTCTTCGACAACACATAGGCACCTGATAAGGTTGTGATCATATTAATAATTGTTCCTACGACCGTTACAAATAAAGTGACATTAAAGGATTTCAATATCCGAGAATCATGCAAAATATATTTATAGGCTGAGAGATCAAACGTCGTCGGTACTAGATAAACGACTTGCTTCGATATCGCTGCCGAGTCGCTGAACGACATCAGAATGACATTGTAGAAAGGGAACAGCGTGAGCAGCGTGAGCAGCATGAGAATGGTATGGATAATGAGGTCAACCATATTAAGGCTACTTCGCTTCTTCATATATTGCTTCGTAACAACGTTTTCTCTGGTCATTGAGGCCTCCATTACACCAACCCCTCTCCGCCTAGTTTTCTCACCATGTAATTTGCTAAGTACAGCATTGTGAAGTTAATAACTGCCTTAAATAACCCTACTGCCGTTGTAATTCCAAAGCTTGCCCCGGAATCGAAAGCTGTTCTGAAGATATAGGTGTCGATAATGTCAGCCGTTTCATATACACCTGCATTGTACAGGTTGAAGATTTGCTCGAAACCGCCATTCATCGTATTTCCTACGGCAAGGATTAACAGAATCGCGGCTGTTCCGCGTATCGAAGGCCACGTTACGGCCATTAGCTTCTGAAACCGATTTGCTCCGTCAACATGAGCCGCTTCATACAGTTCAGGATTGATGCCGGCAATCGCCGCGATATAGATAATTGCGCTCCAGCCGATCTCCTTCCAAATACTTGAGATGAACAAGAGCGGTCTGAATGTACCCGGCTCAGTCAGCAGATTCACCTTCTCGAAGCCCAAGTATGTGATCATTTGATTCAGAACACCTGAGTCGCCAAGCAAGTTCAACATAATACCGCTAATGATGACCCAAGAGATGAAGTGGGGAAACGTATAGACCGTTTGATAAAACTTCTTCATCTTCTCCCTGGTTACCTCATTGATGAGCAGAGCAAGTATGATCGCTACAGGAAATTCAAACAGTAATCTACCTCCGCTAATAATGATTGTATTGTTAAACGCCTTCCAGAAATCTTGCTGCTTCATTAACTCCTTGAAATTGCTTAGGCCAACCCAAGGGCTCTTCATGATTCCTTCCCCGATATGAAATTCCTTGAAGGCGAGAACGACGCCATACATCGGCAAATACTGAAAGAGCAGATAATAAAGAATGGTTGGCATTAGAAGAAGATACAAGTATCTATTTTTATAAAATTTGTTCCCTACCATATTGTGCTGCGGCACCTCCGAATTCGTTTTCTGCAAGCGTTATCTTATTTGTATTATCCGAGATTACGGCCTGTTCGAGTATGCACGTGTTCTATCGGTTTCCTATACAAATAACGCATACTTAACAAAAAAGAAAACCCTCTCAAGAGGGTTTTCCTAAAAATACGCCATATTGATCTAAAAAAAGTCCATACAGCTTTAGCCCGTCTCGTGCTGTCTGTTTCGATATTGCGTTGGCGTCAAGCCGGTTGCCTTTTTGAAGGAACGCGTAAAATAAAAGTAATCATTGTAACCCGCTTGCTCTGCAATTTCATGAACCGGTTTATCGCTGCTACCGAGCAGCTCGCAAGAATACGCAATGCGCAGCCCGGATAAATAAGCGGTCAACGTCTCTCCAACCTCTTTCTTAAATAACTGGCTGATGTAGCTTGGATTCATATGAAATTGCTCCGACAAATCTTGAAGTGAGATATCATCATGAAAATGCTGCCGTACATATTCCAAAATGGCATTCATCGTCTGGTTTTTCGACTCTGCTGGCACGGCATTCACGTTCTTGATATGCTCATAGGTCATCTGATTTAAATGCTCGAGCATGTCGTATACATGCTGGAAATGCTGCGTCAGCTGATCAAAGCTGTAAAGCATACTCTCGGTCTTCCCGAGGTTGAAGAGAAACGAGATGGCCATATTGTAAACTTGGAATGCATGTTGGATTGACAGCACACCTGCCTGAAAGAGCGTTCCAAGCTCTTCAAACGCTAGTTTGACCTCATGATGATTCTTGCTGTTAATCGCTTCGCTTAGCTGCAGCATATTGGCGTTCAAGTTAGTCTGATCAAACGGTTGAAACGCATGGATTCTCCCGTCAGTCACAATAAAAGATTGATAGGCCATCATATCTGCCTGCTCAATTGCCTGCCGGACTTCTGCAAGATCCATAATCATATCGCTAACGCCGATACACGATACCCCTTGTGGCATATCGCTGCTCCATCTCTTCTGATTATTTTTCGCTTGCTTGTATCTCAAAATATAGGCTGCTTTGGATTTGCCTAATTTCAGTTGAATCACACCTTCTTGCGTCTCAAACAGATCGGCAGCGCCGATGGAGACAAACGCAACAAGCCCCTCCTCTTGCCAATCATGAATCCCTTTATTCGTTAACGCCGCCTGCAGCTGCAACCCCGGATCTTGAGCGTCCAATAGCTCGATAAACGGCGAAACGTTCTGAGTTGCTTCTTGACCAAGAATTTTCTTTATTCTCAGCAATACGCCAATGATTTCCGATTCATCATACGGCTTTAAGCAATAGGCGGCCGCACCGTAGCTCATCGCTTTCTGCGCATAAGCAAATTCGGCGTAACCACTTATAACAATGTAATGAATCGGAAGTGAGAGGGCTTTTCCCCTCTGGATCAATTCCAAGCCGCTCATTTCCGGCATGCGGATATCGGTAAACACTACATCAGGCCGATGAACCTTAATAAACTCAAGAGCGTCGAATCCGTTAGAAGCCTGGCCAATGATCTCGAACCCATACTGGCCCCAATCCACAAAGTCCTTCAAACTTTCCACAACCCAGCTTTCATCATCAACTAGCAACACTTTATACATGCTGTTCCTCCTGTGCGGCAAGCGTTAACTGTATTCTGGTTCCAATGCCGAGCGTGCTATCTATTGTCATGCCGCAATCGTTCCCATCCATTAAGCGAATCCGATTATGGACGTTGACCATACCGATGCTTTTTTGTTCGTCCTGCTCAACACCTGAAAGCAGATTTCTAATTTCAGTTAATCGATTCGAATCAATTCCGACACCATTGTCCTCTACAATAATGATCAGCTGCCTCGTTTCATTCACGAATCCCTTTACAAGAAGCCTTCCCTTTTTCAAGGTGGGCTCAAATCCGTGATAGACGGCATTTTCAATTAGAGGCTGAAGAATCATCTTCGGTACTACAACTTCCAGTGCATCTTCAGTAATTTCATATTCTACCGAGAATCGCTCCGCGAAACGGACTTGCTGGATTTGGATGTAGGAATTAATCATTTTCACTTCATCCCGAAGAGGTACCTTATTAGCCCCTTTAATGCTATACCGGAAGATGCTGGATAAAGCTCGCGTCATTAATTTGATTTTGCTTTGCCCTTCAACAACGGCTATACCAGTGATTGCTTCGAGCGTATTGTACAAAAAGTGAGGGTTGATCTGGCTACGCAAAAACGCGAGCTCGGACTTCTTCTTCTCCAGCTCGATCCCATGCAATCTCGTATTCGTTTCCAGCAATGAACGAGTCAAATGATCGATCTCGTCGAGCATACTGTTTAACTCGGTTGCCATGACGCTTATCTCCATGTAACCGTGCAACGATATGTTTCGTTTTAATGTGCTTAGATCGCCGCGTTTGACCATGGTCATAAACGAAATTAGCTTTTTCAAAGGGAACAAGATGTTATTAATGATTACAGTAAACGGAATCGCGAGAATTAAGAGACAGATTGCCAAAATAATAAGTTCCAGTCTGCGTATTTGAAGCAGCTCGCTAAGCAGTTTATTTTTAGGAGCCATTGTGAGTATACTGCCTTGAATCTCAGGCAGTTCTACCGACTGAACGACATACTGTCTATCTCTCCACGAAATCATTTCATTGTTTGCGTGCAGCATGCTCGAGGTTACCTCGGGCAGTCGTTGTCCTGCTTTAACATGCTGATTGCTTGTAATGACGTTCTGATACCGGTCAAGTAAGTAGATTTCCGTTGCGGAGGACTCAGCTGACTGGTACTTTTTCTCTCCGACAAGCGCCTTAGGATCAATGATAAAGTACAGGGTCCCAATCGCCTTATTAAACATTTCATCCGGCTTCATATAGTAAACCGCGGTAGCGAAGATCATGCAGCTATTCGTACAATAGTTAATGTTAAGACTCTTGGTTGCATCGTAATTGACCATGCCAATATAATGAGCATTCACCTTCGGTGGAACGTGTGCCTTCAACCTTGAAACGATTTTCATCCCGCTGTTTATATCCAGCCATGTTCCGTTATTGCCAGCGACCACGATGTCCAAGATACCGTCCTTCAATTCTTTTTGATTCGATAGCCAGCTATTCAGCTTCTGATAAAGTTGAAATCTAGTTAGTTCATTTTTTTCGACGAAGAAGGTTTGAACGTCCTCATTATACGAAATGTTCTGCATCAATCTGAATATAACATCCTTATTGGCGGTTACGTTCTTACTGATTTCTGAAACGGTTTGCTTCACGTATTCCTCATGATTTCTGGTAATCATCCCGGACATCATGGAGTAGGTAAAGAAAATAATGAACAAGATGACCGCGACAGTTGAACCCGCAAGAATCATTAACTGCGATCGAATAGATAACTTTCTCAGGTAAGCCATTCATGCTCAATCCAATCTCCTGAAATATTGAAAGCGATTGCATAAGTAGGTTCGATAATGTGTTCTAATTATAGTGAGGATGAAGCTGAATGTATAATATCTATATCGATATATGATATAACTTGAAAGCTATCTATTAATTGTAGAAATAAACTGCAGCGCTATCATAATACATTATCCTGTATACCAATCCCGCCGAGTATGTACCTGTTCTATCTCCTACTCCTGCAAAAAACACATATTTAGAAATAAAAAAAACTCTCCGGGGGAGAGTTCTCTAAAGATATTCTATATTCAGCTAAAAATAATCCATATGCAAGGATGGAGTACTTAGAGTAAGAGTACATTAACGAATCTTGAGCTTAGGGGATGCAATCTCTAATAGTTCAACTTTATCTTTATTATCTAGCTCACGATATATCTGTAGCAATCGAGATTCCCGATCAGATAGTTCCTTATCTCCCGTTCGTTCATTTCCCGTAAGAAGCATTTCTAACGAACAATTGAACGTTTGATAAATGGAAACTACTGTGTCAATTGACGGTTTACATTTCCCAGATTCGATATCACTCAAACTTCCTTGTGAGATTCCAATCTTCCTAGAGAACTCATTCTGGTTAAGCATGTTCAGCTTTCGTAGACGTCTAATGTTTTCCCCAATATCATACACTTCGATCGCCCTCCAATACACTTTGTGTCAATTGTTAATCCAGATTTTTGACAACAAGAATTCCCAGAGAATTTTCGTGAAGATGAGTCAACTGTTTTATGTAGTAAGACCTGATAAACTAAAAAGTCCTGATATATCAAGGTTTATTGACTATCAGGACTGACTTAGTTGTGCCAAAATTATGTTCCAAATCTGTGCCAAACGATGTTACAACTAGTGCCAAACTGAATTACAACTCACACAAATGATGTTCCATGTTATTCCGCATACCGCCGCTGCCGCAGCGCCTCATACAGCAGAATCGTACTCGCCATCGCCACATTAAGCGACTCCGAATGACCATGCATCGGAATAATAATGCTAGTATCCACTAACCCCAGTACATCCGCCGACAATCCTTGCGATTCGCTGCCCATCAGCAGCCAGGTTGGCCCGCTCCAGTTATAGCTGTAACAGGTAGCCGAAGCTTGCAGGCTCGTCCCCACAAGGGAGATACCATGCTTCTTAGCTTCCGGAAGCAGTTCACTCAGATCCCCTTCAATGACCGGAAGATGGAATAAGGAGCCCATCGTAGAACGCACCGTCTTCGGATTATACAGATCGACGCAGCCTTGTCCGAGCACAACGGCATGAGCGCCGACCGCGTCCGCGCTGCGGATGATCGTGCCGACATTGCCGGGATCGCGTACGCCGTCCAGCACCACAACCAGCGAATCCTGCTGATACAGCTTGGACAAATCCGCATAGGGCTTTGCAGCCACGCCGAACACCGGCGGCGGAGAGTCCGTTCCGGTACATTTGGCCATCACTGCCGGAGTCGCCTCGATCAGCTCACAGTCCGTTTGGCTCAGCAGCGTACGAAGCTCGCCCGGCACACCGCGTTCCATATCGATTACGATGGTTTCTACATCGGCACCGGCAAGCAGCGCTTCCTGCACCAAATGGACACCTTCGATAATGAATCGGCCCGAACGGTCGCGGTGCTTCTTCTCCAGCAAGGCAGCCATGGCTTTAACTTTCTCATTTTGCACAGAAGTAATGCTCATCATTCGTTTATTGTTCGTTTGCACGCTATTATCAGCCTTCCGCATAATCAAGCTCTAATTCAGATAAAAGTTCATTCTTGCCCACAATAACCAGCACATCGTCCGCTTTAATGACATCCTCCGCTAGTGGAGAAATATTGAGCTCGCTTCCTGTCTTAATCGCGAGTACATTGCATTTGTATTTGGCGCGTATATCCAGCTGCTTCAAGTTTTTGCCGACGGTAAAGGAAGGTGCCTTGATCTCGACAATGCTGTGATCCTTGGACAGTTCGATGTACTCCAAGATGTTGGGGGAAATCAAATGATGAGCAACCCTCATCCCCATATCCCGCTCCGGAAACACGACTTTGTCCGCACCGATCTTAGTCAGCACCTTGCCGTGCAGCTCGCTTTGCGCCTTCACGATCAGCTGTGGTACGCCGAACTCCTTCAAAATAAGCGTCGTTAGTATGCTCGCTTGAATGTCTGCACCAATCGCAACGACGACGACATCGAAGTTGCGCAACCCGAGTGACCGCATCGCATCCTCGTCCGTCGAATCCGCAGTAACTGCGTGCGTTACCCACGCGGACACGTCCTCGACCTTCTGCTCATTCGAATCGATCGCCAGCACGTCAAAGCCAAGCTTGGACAACGATTGAGCGACACTTGTACCAAACCGTCCCATTCCAATTACCGCGTACTGCTTATTCGGCAAGACTTTCATCTCCCTTGAAGCAATTTGAGCTTATTATAGCACAATTTCCTTATATATCCGAACGCCTCGCTGCATCGTCCGGCATGAAAACAAGGATGCAAGGGGATATTAAACCTCGAATCTGTATGTGATGGAGGGATCAGATTGAACAATCTTGATTTGCGGCAAGCAATCGTTCGTCGGGTAGAAAATTTAACAGGGGAAGAATTGACCGACGTCATTGAAGGCTCCATCGGAAGTGATGAGAAAGCACTCCCCGGACTAGGAGTATTGTTTGAAATGATTTGGAAAAACAGCGGTGAAAGCGATCGTAATCAAATGGTGCAGGTGCTCTACGACGATCTTCATCCTGCGGCGGAAAGTGCATCACCAAGCCCAAGCTGACCACCAAGCGACCCTCCCATAGATAGAAAAATGACATTCAAACCATGACGCGGTTTGAATGTCTTTTTCTGTACAGCTTATACTACTGCTGTATCGCTTTCAAGCACTGGCATAGGCTCCGGACGATCGCAAGTGCTCTCCATCACATAGTGTTTGCCATCACGGGAAGCATCATGGAAGCCATGCATCGCTTCAAGTACATGATAGGCCATTGCCCCATTAGCACGATGCTGGCGACCCTCAGCAATAGCACGCGCCATGTCGGCTACGCCGATGCCGCGGTTATTGTCCGTGTTGCCGTGCGTGAACGGCACTTCTTCCCACTCTTCAGAGCCATAACGGCGCAGCTTGATGGTACCGCCAAACGTGTTCGGATCCGGCACGAGCAGGGAGCCTGCACTGCCATGAATCTCGATGTTCGGCAACGAAGTGCCTGCCTTCGAATCGAAGCTCGTAATCAGCGTTCCGACAGCGCCGCTTTGGAAATCGATAACGCCGGCAATATGCGTAGGCGTCTCTACTTTAATAATCTTTCCGTTCTTCTTCTCGCTCGTAATCGTACGCTCAGGGAATGGAATGATAGCCGAGCCTGTTACGCGGCGGAACGGACCCAGCAGCGCGATATAAGCTGTCAAATAGTACGGCCCCATATCAAACATCGGACCGCCGCCGGCTTCATAGAAGAACTCCGGATCCGGATGCCACCCTTCTGGTCCTTCGCCAAGAATGAATCCGGTTATGGAGATCGGAGTACCGATCGCACCGTCATCAATCAGCTTACGGCAAGTTTGAATGCCACCGCCTAGGAATGTCTCCGGTGCACTGGCGACGCGCAAGCCCTTCTCAGCAGCGAGAGCCAGCACCTTCTTGCCTTCCTCGCGAGTAACCGCAAGCGGCTTCTCCACATACACATGTTTACCTGCTTCAAGAGCCTGCAAGCAAACAGGCGCATGTGCTTTCGGAATCGTCAGGTTAACGACAATCTCCATTTCAGGATCTGCAAGCAGCTGTTCTACGGTATATGCTTTAGCAAGACCGAATTCTTCGGCACGCATCTTCGCTCGCTCCAAATCGATATCTGCCGCAGCAACAAGATCAATCTCCGGGTATTTCTTCAAATTCGTAAAATAGATTTGGCTGATATTGCCGCAGCCCACAATGCCTACTTTCACTGGTCTCATGAACGAATTCTCCTTTTATGTAACGGAAATAGATGTGTGAAAATGATCAGCCCGCCCAAACGAGCGGGCAGGCTGCATGTCTCATTCCATATTATCGTTATTGGGGCTGGGCATCAAGTGCAGGCATAGGCTCAGGACGCGTGCAAGTGCTCTCCATCACATAATGCTTTCCGTCGCGCGAAGCATCGTGAATGCCGTGCATCGCTTCCAGCACATGGTAAGCCATCGTGCCGTTAGCACGGTGCTCTCCGCCTTCGCGAATCGCGCGAGCCATATCGGCGACGCCAATACCACGATTACTGTCGGTGTGGCCATGAGTCAGCTCGATCTCTTCCCAGTCTCCGCCCGCACGGCGCAGCTTCACTGTGCCGCCGAAGCCGTTCGGATCCGGAACAATCAGCGACCCTTTGCTGCCGTGAATCTCGATGTTCGGCAGCGATGTGCCTCCCGGTACATCGAAGCTTGTCAGCAACGTACCGATTGCGCCGCTCTCGAAGTCGAGAACGCCTGTAATATTCGTCGGCGTTTCTACTTGGATAAGCTTGCCGCGTTTCTTCTCGCTTGTGATCGTCCGCTCCGCATGCGTAATCCGTGCCGAACCGGTAACGCGGCGAATTGGACCAAGCAAAGTAACGAAAGCCGTTAAGTAGTACGGTCCCATATCGAACATTGGGCCGCCGCCGATTTCATAGTAGAACTCCGGATCCGGATGCCAGCTCTCGTGACCGCCGCAGAGCATGAAGCCCGTCGCGGATACCGGCATGCCGATTGCGCCTTCGTCAATCAGCTTACGGCAGGTTTGGATGCCTCCGCCTAGGAATGTCTCAGGTGCGCTTGCGACGCGCAGACCTTTCTTCTCCGCCAGCTCCAGCACTTGCTTGCCTTCTTCGCGAGTAACGACAATCGGCTTCTCTACATAAACATGTTTGCCCGCTTCAAGCGCTTGCAAGCATACAGAGGCATGTGCCTTCGGAATCGTTAAGTTGACGACAATTTCGATTTCCGGATCAGCGAGCAGCTGCTCTACCGTATAAGCTTTGCTCAAGTTGAATTCTACGGCACGCGCTTTCGCACGCTCAATATCGATATCCGCCGCTGCGACAAGATCCACCTGAGGGTACCTCTTCAAATTTGTAAAATAAACATGGCTGATATTGCCGCAGCCAATAATACCGACTTTTACTGGTTTCATGAAACGCCATTCCTCCTATAAGTAGAAATCAGAATGATTCTAAGATAAGTGCTCGGCTATCAACCGCTATTGCTATCGCTCTCTTAAGCTTCTTGACTGCGTGCTGCCCACAGGAATCCACGGCGCATCAATTCAAGCGTTTGCGGCATAGCAACGATGTTCGCTTGATGCCCCAATGAATTGTAGTACACGCGCCCTTCGCCCCATGTTTTCGTCCAAACGATCGGCATCTTCACATCGCCGAACGATGTCGTCGCATGTACTTCATTGGCCGGGTCCACATGCATATAGTACTTCTCTGTGCACACTTCGAAATCGCCGATGCCGCTTGTAAGCGGATTGTCTTCGGAAACCATGTTGACGTCGTAGATGACGCCATCATTGCCCGGGTGAGCGACCCATTGACCGCCAACCATGAACTGATAATCGACATCGTTACGGAAGGAATCGCCCATGCCGCCGTGACAGCCCGCGATGCCGCATCCCGCACGTACCGTATCGAGTAAGGGACGAAGCTGCTCCTGCGTAATGGAACCCATTGTCCATACAGGAACGATGAGGTCCAGCTGTGCCATCAGTTCCTCGTCCTTGTAAGCGTCCAGCGTGTCCGACACCGTTACTTCAAAGCCTTCCTTATTCAACAAGTCAGCGAAAATACCCGCTACTTCCTCCGGCTGATGACCATCCCAGCCGCCCCAAACGATCAGTGCTTTTCTCATGCTTCCCATCCTCTGCTTCAATAGTTAATCTGCTATCGTTCTCTTTATCTTAATTCCGAAATCGCTACCCAGCGGCGTTCGGCAATCGACTTATCGACAGCTTCCAGAACAGCCTGGCATTCTACGCCGTCCACGAAGTTCGGAACAGGCTGACGATCTTCAGCCAATGCCAGCATAAACTCGTGCATCTCATGCGTGAACGTGTGCTCGTAGCCAATCGTATGTCCAGCCGGCCACCAAGCCTCGCTGTAAGCATGCGGTGCATCCGTTGCTATGACGCGGCGGAAGCCTTGAACGTCCGCTGCATCGTCAGTGAAGTACACTTCCAGTTCATTCACGCGCTCAAAATCAAACTTAATGCTGCCCTTGCTGCCGTTGATTTCGAACGAATTCGTACAACGATGACCCGGCGCGAAGCGCGTTGCTTCGATGCTGCCAAGTGCGCCATTGGCGAAACGCGCAAGGAACAAGGTCGCGTCATCTACGGTTACCTGGCCGCGCGGCGCGTCTTTATCGCCTTTCGCACTCAGACCGGTCATCGCCGTCGGAAGTGGACGCTCCTTCACGAACGTCTCGCTCATCCCGATTACTTCTTGGAATTCGCCGACGAGGAAACGCGCCATATCGATGACATGCGCACCAAGATCACCATGCGAGCCGGAACCGGCAATTTCCTTCTGCAGACGCCATACGAGCGGGAATTGCGGATCTACGATCCAGTCCTGCAGGAAGAATCCGCGGAAATGATAGATTTCACCGATACGGCCATCGGAAACCAGCTTCTTCGCCAGCTGCACAGCCGGAGCAAACCGGTAGTTAAAGCCCACCATATGCTTCACGCCGGCTTTCTCCGCTGCATTCAACATTTCAATCGAATCAGCCAGATTAAGCGCCAGCGGCTTCTCGCAGAAAATATGCTTGCCCGCTTCAGCAGCAGCAATGGCAATCTCCTTGTGTGCATCACTCGGTGCATTGATATCGATCAGATCGATATCATCGCGCGTAACAAGCTTACGCCAGTCCGTCTCAGCGCTTTCCCAGCCAAACTGCTCACGAGCTTGCTCAAGGCCGACTGCATCCCGTCCGCAAATAACAGCCATCTGCGGGCGAGTTACTTTCGGGAAGAACATCGGAAGTGCTCTATAGGCGTTGCTGTGGGCTTTTCCCATAAATTTGTAACCAATCATTCCTACTCGAATAGTGCTCATCGTTTTGTTCCGCCTCTCATAAAATTAGGTTAACCCTACTGTGAAACTTCCTCAGTTATCAAGCATGAAACCAATAGGTACACCTCACCTAGGTATCACGTTATTTTGTCGTCGTTCTCGTTGTCTTGGAGGAAGCCCTTTCAATCAACTTCACAGGCAGCTTAACTTCAAAAGGGGACGATGGTTCTGTCTCCGTCATCATGTCAAGCAGGCGGGAGGCCGCCTCGCAGCCAACTTCATAGAACGGAACACGAATGGAGGTAAGCGGCGGCTCTGTCATCCGCGAGACATCGGAATCGTCACAGCCAACAAGCGCAACGTCCTCGCCTACGCGTATGCCCAGCTCCTTAAGCCCTTGCATGAGCCCGATTGCCATACGGTCGTTTGCAGCTATCACCGCATCGACATCACCGCTGCGAATGAGCTCCGCTACCTTTACAGCCTGCTGATAGCCGCTCTTGCGGCTATAATTCCCAATCAGCACATGCTCAGCTTGGAAAGGCAACTGCGCTTCAACGAGCGCCTGCCGGAAACCCTTCAACCGATCCAAACTGTTGGAGTATTCCGCCGGACCATTGAGAAAACAGATCTTCCGAAAGCCTTGCTGCAGAAGATGTCTGGCCGCATGTCGGCTCCCCATTTGCTGATCGGCATCCACCGTGTTGAAGGCTTCTCCTTCAAAGCGCTGATTAACGAGGCAGAAGGGATGCTCCCCTTCCTTGAGCTCGGCAAGCGCCTCACGTTCCGTCGGCACGTCTTGAGCGCCAAGTATGATGCACCCGTCAATCTTCTGCGTCCGAAACAGATTCGCATAGTCCCGCGGCTCGTCAGCTTCCCGAAACAAGAGCAGCAAATCATAACCGCGCTGCTTGGCAGTAACCCCGATCCCGCTTAATACTTCAGAGAAGTAATAAGTCGAGAAGAGATTCACTTTAGGCAATAGCGGCAAAAAAACGCCAAGATTTCCGCTTCTGCGCAGCGCAAACCGCTGTGCAAGCGCGCTTGGCACATACCCAAGCTGCTTGGCGGCATCCACGACCCGTTTAGCCGTCTCATCCTTCACTGTCCCGGCGCCGTTCAGCACACGCGATACCGTCGCTTCCGACACTCCTGCTAATTCAGCGACTTTTTTACGGATAAGTCCTTCCTCCCATCCAAGTTAATGATCCAATGTACACGCGTACATTTTCTCATGCAAGCGGTTTCGTGTCAATCCTTTTACAAGTTTTTTAACATTTAATTACAACGGTGATGGACTGCCGCCACTACAAAGGAGAAGAAGACGTCATGCTCACCAAACATGACTTGACCTATGAAGAATTACTCATCCTTCTTTCCGAGCTTCGCGATGCCGAGAAATCGCCGGCTGTCTCGTATCTACTGCTGTTTGTCGGCGTTCTGGGACTGCACCGCTTCTATTTGAAACGGGCTGTCACCGGTACAGCACAGCTGCTCCTCTTTGCAGCCGCAGTACTCTTCTACGTTATGGGCTCCGTTACTACTGCCTCTACAACCAATAATCGATTATCCATTATGCTCTGCGCCATTTCGGGAATTGTCCTCAGTATTTGGCTCATCGTCGACATGTTCCTGCTGCCCGGAATGCTCCGATCTTACAATGATGGCGTGAAGCAAGAGATTCTGGCCGCGATTGAGCATCATCGCCGCATGGAGCTGTTGGCTGGCCGTTCCATCCCGGATTAAATGGACTCCAAATTATCCCTATCTCGTAAAATAAGGCCTTCTCGATTCGGAGGCCACTGAAAAAGTCCAATTAATGATAGGCATAGACTTTCATATTACTTGCCAGAGCCAGGAGGTTGTAATCGGCTTCCTCCTTGAGTGGTACAAACTACACGACAAACCAAAGACTTCCGAGAAAAAAGATATTTTACATGTATAAACTGCATTTGAAATACGGAAAACCAGCTAGATTCACTAGAAAGTAACGTATGAATTGTACTCAGTACACGTCATACGTCATTTGAGACTAGAAAGTAGCGAATGTGTTGTACTCCTTACACGTCATCTTCGAGCCGCGCGATAGGTGATCCGCTGTACGATTCGAAAATCCACCTCATCACCAACAACAACCAAAAAAGACCTCAACCCCGTCAGCGAACTAACGGAATTGAGGTCACTATTATTAAGGAGCCATCTCCAAGAATTTGGAGGTTGGGTTCTTATCCATTGCGGTACGCATCGCATATTCGTTCTCGAACAAGGCTACGTAGTTGTCTTTCTTATCCTTTACCAGCGTGGAATTAATCCGGTACTTGGATGGGTCAATCTTGTCATCGACAATCCAGCGGGCAAACTGGAACTGCATCCGGTGCAGCTGAATCTCGACTCCGTATTCCGAACGCATCCGATGCTCGAACACCTCGAATTGCAGCTGTCCGACAACGCCTAGAATGGTTTCATCGAAGTTGCCCGTGGAATGGAACACTTGAATCGTTCCTTCTTCCGTCAGCTGATCGATACCCTTCTGGTATTGCTTATGCTTGAGTGCGTTCTTCACGGTAACTTTCGCAAACAGCTCCGGCGAGAAGGTTGGCAGCTCGTCGAATACAACATCGCCGCCCTGGGACAAAGAATCGCCGATCCGGAAGATACCCGGATCGAACAAGCCGATAATATCACCCGGATAAGCATTTTCTACGATATCCCGATCCTGCGCCAGAAATTGCTGCGGCTGGGCAAGCTTGATATCCTTGCCGTTACGTACATGGCGAACACTCATGCCCCGTTCGAAACGGCCGGAGCAAATGCGTAGAAACGCAATCCGGTCACGGTGGGCGGGATTCATATTCGCTTGGATTTTGAAGACATAACCTGTGAACTTCTCGCTCATCGGATCGATTGGACCGCTTGTGCTTTGACGCGGTGTCGGCGAAGGAGCAAGCTCCAGGAAGTTCTCCAGAAACGTCTGCACGCCGAAGTTGTTAACCGCACTTCCGAAGAATAGCGGTGTCAATTCGCCTGCACGGACTTTATCGTAATCGAACTGATCCCCTGCTACATCAAGCAGCTCTAGATCTTGAATCAACTGTTCCGTCAAGAAGTCGCCCGCCATCTCGCGGATATGAGGATCGTTATAATCCTTCACCTTCACAACTTCAATCGTGGAATGATCGTTGCCTTGGAACAGCTCCACTTGGTTCTTCATCCGGTCGTAGACGCCGCAGAGCTCGCGTCCCATGCCGATAGGCCAGTTCATCGGAACCGCCCGAATACCAAGCACGCGCTCAAGCTCTTCCATCAGTTCAAATGGACTTTGCCCTTCACGGTCGAGCTTGTTAATGAAGGTGAAGATAGGAATACCGCGTTTGCTGCACACTTGGAACAGCTTAATCGTCTGTGCCTCGACGCCTTTCGCGACGTCGATAAGCATGACGGCGCTGTCGGCTGCAGTCAGCGTACGGTACGTATCTTCACTGAAATCTTGGTGACCCGGTGTATCGAGAATGTTAACGCGATGACCGCTATAGTCGAACTGCATAACGGAAGACGTAACGGAGATCCCCCGCTGCTTCTCGATTTCCATCCAGTCGCTCGTCGCATGGCGGCTTGCTTTACGCGCTTTAACCGTACCGGCTTCACGAATGGCGCCTCCGAATAGAAGGAGCTTCTCCGTTAGTGTCGTTTTTCCCGCATCCGGGTGAGAGATAATGGCGAATGTACGCCTTTTCTCCACTTCTTGTTTAATCTCATCGGTCATTGTTTTACTCATGATAGTTCCCTTCGTCCTTTACATGCCGCCAATCAAGAAAGCCCGGGCAGGAGCTGCGTCCAGCCCCGTAAGCTTAAGCGGCGCAATGGCCATAAAATAGGTGCCGGGAGCGACATCCTTCAGACGCAATCCTTCGACAATAATAATATTATTGCGAAGCAGAGAGCGGTGCGTCGGATATTCCGGCTGTGCGCGCTCGATGCCGAGTGCATCCGTACCCAAACCGCGGATACCGAGCTCAACTAAATAGCGAGCGCCGTCTTCGCGCAGGAAGACAAAATTGAAATCAAATGCTTCCGAGAACGAGTTGCGCGTCTTGAACAAAACCCACTCATTACGCTGCAGGTGAAGCGGCTCTAAGTCTGCACGTGTGATGCATTCCTCGCAATGCGTCAAGTCGACAACGCGAGCATGACCAATGAGCTGCTCCAGACCGATCGTTTCAATCGCCTCTCCATCTTTCAGCATATGCAGAGGTGCATCTACGTGCGTACCGCAGTGAACATCCATATCTAGACGGGATTCGTATACAGCTTGTCCGTTATCATGGTTAGACATATTCGTGATGATCGGCAAGTTCGATGCTTTATTATTAAACACTTGCATCGATGGATCGACCGTCATCGAAATATCGTAAATTTTAAACATGGTCAACGTCTCCTATACCGCCTTGCATGCAATCATTTCGGTCCGCCAGAGATCCAAATCACGTTATCCTCAGCTTGCCCGTTCACCGGCCACCAATGGAAGCCATCTTGAGCAAGGAGATCGTCCGTGCTTGCCGGCCCCCATGAACCTGCAGGGTAGAGCTGAAGATCGGAGCTGTCTTTACGCCAAGCATCTGCGATCCGATCCACGAAGGACCACGCCTGCGCAACCTCATCCCAACGAGTAAAGTAGGTGGATTCGCCGCGAGCCGCATCATAGATCAGGCGCTCGTAAGCTTCCGGCGTATTGATGCCGATCATGCAGCTTTGGCAGAACTCCATCGAAACCGGCTGTACGACGTTGTCGACGCCGGGCTTTTTCGCGTTGATCTTAATATAAATGCCTTCCATCGGATTCACGCGGATGACAAGTAAGTTTGGTGCCAGATCATGGCGGCGCGCGAACAGAATATTGTCCGGCACGTTCTTGAACTCGATCACAACCTCAGTTGTTTTCACCGGAAGGCGTTTGCCCGTGCGAATATAGAACGGAACACCTGCCCAGCGGAAGTTATCGAGGAACACACGAGCTGCCATATACGTCTCGGTTGTCGACTCCGGATTAACGGAATCCTCTTGGCGATAGCCGCTAAGCGGTTTGTCTTTCGCCGAACCTTCCGCATATTGTCCGCGAATGACATGCTGATTCACTTCGCCCGCCGATGCGAATGGACGCAGCGAACGCAGAGCCTTCACCTTCTCGTCGCGGATATCCTCCGGATGCAGCCTGCTTGGCGGCTCCATTGCGATCATCGCAAGCATTTGCATCATATGGTTCTGAACCATATCACGAAGGGCGCCTGACTTATCGTAATAACCGCCGCGCTCTTCCACGCCCACGGTTTCGGATAGCGTGATTTGGACATTAGCGATATGTTTATTGTTCCACAATGGCTCAAAAAATGCGTTCGAGAAACGAAGCACCTCGATGTTTTGCACCATTTCCTTGCCCAAGTAGTGATCGATCCTGTAGATCTCCTCTTCCTTGAACACTTGGCTGAGCTGAGTATTGAGCTTGCGCGCCGAATCGAGATCATAACCGAACGGCTTCTCGATAACAAGCCGGTTCCAGCCTGACGATTCCAGCAAACCGCCGTCACGCAGGTTGAAGGAAACCGGTCCGAACAAATTCGGTGCCAGTGCCAAATAGAACAATCGGTTGCCCGGGATTTTGAATTTCTCATCCAGCCCTTGCGATAAGCGGGCCAACTCCCGGAATCCATCTACATTATTAATGTCGAGGGACATGTATACAAAATGCTCGGCGAACCGGTTCCATAGCTCGGCATCATCCGATTTGTAACGCGAAAATTCGCTGATCGATTCGTAGACGTCAGCTCTGAACTGCTCATTCGTCCGCGGTCTGCGGGCAAGTCCTACTACGGCGAAATCCTCGGCCAGCTTGCCTTCTTTATATAAGCTGAATAGCGCAGGAAAAAGTTTCCTACGCGCCAAGTCTCCTGTAGCTCCAAACAAATAATAAACCGCACCCTCTGCGGCAACTGATTCATGTTTGCTCACTTCGGTCATTTCCCTCATTCTCTTATGTATTTTCATACAACGATTGGTAAGATCATGTTATGTAGTTTAGCATATTGAGGCCATAGATGCTATTCATGCCATCATAAAAAAAACGAATCGGTTTTCAAACTTCTAGTTATTCGGCAATGAATAATCTCCAGTAATTAAAGGCACTCCGACGATTAATTCCCCGTCTTCCCCTGCTGTTGCAGATGATTCGGCCAACTGTAGATTCACTTTCGCGGAGCCGCTTCGCACGCTGCTTTGTAACGCTTCACTATAATACGTGATGCTTTCCGTATGTCCGTCGTTATACGACTCCATCTCCTTGGCTGCCGCTGTTGCTGCAATTCGCGCTGCACCACCTTCACGGATCGGTATTCCGCGAACCGTAAATCCCCCTTGAATATCAAGCCCCTCCGCCGACTGCTCCACATTGCCGATCATCTCATCCATTGAAGTCCGACTCGTCCCCACGGCCGCATCCAGCAGCAGGACAAGCTCATACGGCTTATCCGCGGACGGTTCGTCTATGCCGGGTTTGGTATGAATCCATAGCTTCATATGTCCCGCTTCATTAGATGACATGACATCGACAGGTTCATTCCCATCCAAGCTCGCTGCCAAATGAAAGCCGAGCGAAGCCGCCAAACGCTCTGCTCCTTTCCGATCGGAAGAACTGTCCCAGCGGAACGTCCAGTGTGCCTGCTCCGCTCCTCCTTCGAATTCACTGCCGCTCCACGCCCAAACTTGCTCAAAATCATGCCGGAGCCGCTCACGTGCAGCGGTTGAAGCCTCATTGTCATTGGCATAATACGCGCCCCACAGCCCGGCAGCCAGCATAACGAACAGGGCGGTCAGAACGCCCCACTTCGGGGTGCGCTTGGGGCGTCGCAAGCTTGGGACGATATTGTCCTCGGAACGGGAAACGACCATATCATTTCACTCCTCGTTAGGTAAATAACCATACGCTTATGCCTGTAGGTGAATAGACTGTATCCAAGAACCCAGGGGGAGGTATCAAATAAAAATGGATCAAATTTACCCGCTCCATGAGGATCATATTAAGAACTTTTGCGGTATGGCCGTTTGTGCCGTTACACAAGATGGTCAGCGACATGTCGGCATTCTTAGTCGGTGTCATGGCGGCAAGCTGATGTTCAATGAACAAGCAGGCGCTCTAAAGCATGTCAGCTCGCAAGCACAACCGCCTCAACAGGGCAAAGTGACGAATTCGAAGGTGAAAAGCAAGAAAGGCAGCAAAAAAGCGGTGACGGAAGCTAAGCCGAAGGAAGCCGCACAAACGCAGGCTTACTATCCGTATGATCCGTATTATGGTGATCCCTACTATGGCTATGGTTATGGCTATTCGCCATTCGGAGAAGCATTTGCCATTGATCTGGCGTCCCTTGCTTTCCTTTTTCTCCTCCTATAACGATGGCCCTCAAAGCCCGAAGCCTGGTGTGGTGTATGCTGCGAGGTAAGGGCTTTTTGTCTGCCGACAGCTTGGCCGATAGGAGCGAAAATAACTTTAGTGAAGACAGTTAACGCTCATCGACAAACTGGAAATATTTATTTAAAATAATAGTAGTAGAGATGACATGATCGGAGGGCATTGATATGGTTATGCCGTATGCTATACCCGCTGTATTCGGAACCGTGCGCAGGACGCAAGAGCCCATCATTCCTGTGGAACGGTATGCGCTGTACCCGAATTTCAATTCATGGCCCTTCACACGTCAACAACAGAAGGCTCCTGCCGGTTCTGGGAATTTGCTCGGATCGATTGGCAGCTTCGGTTTGCCAAGACAAGCCCAAGATACGTTGAAGGCTGCCGCAGGAAGCTCAGCTGCATGGCTGGCTCAAGGAAACAAACTCAAAGCGGCTGTCACGGACATGATGATGAAGGATAAGACTGCTTTTGGCAATCGAATTGTGGCGGTATCGGACAGCGTGGATAACGGTAAAGTGACGGGACTTGCGGCTTTCGGCGCAGAACGCATCTTATATGACTTTCAAGTTGATTCTGTGGCTCGGTCTCAGAAGAACATAAGCTTCGACTTGACCAAGAATGCCCCTTCCATCATGGGTGCAGGCACACATACATTCACCATCCAAGCAGGGAACGAAGCGAAAACTTACACTACTTTCATTAAGCCCGGAGAAACGAATGACAACGCGCTCGGCAAGCTTCGCGATACCATAAACAGTGCCAAGCTTGGCTTGACCGCTTTCGTACGGGAGGATCGGACAACCGGTACCGTGAAACTCGAGCTCGCCTCGAATCACACCGGCAAGAAGTCTTCTTTTGAGATTAAAGATCAGCATGGAAATCTAATTGCAGCCAGTGGGATTGGACGTATTGCTGTGAATGCAACAGACGCGAGGTATCGGGTAAATGGTGGATCTTACATTGATTCGTCGTCGAATGACATTTCCCTGCAACAAGGTAAAGCAACCGTGTCGCTCGCGAAGCTGGATGCCCCGGCAGATTTCACAATCATGGTGGAGCATGACGTAGAAGCGGTTACCAAGCAGCTCAGCGGCATTGTCGATGAGGTCAATACACTTCAAACCATCTATGAGGATGCTTCAGGCTACTTAAACCCGATGCTTCGGAACCGGATCGAAGACGCTGTTCAGAGCTCCGGCGCTGACGTTATCGGTTTATCTCGTACTGCGGATGGCCGCTTCAAGTTGGATAAGGAGAAGTTCGAGACTGCAATGCAAACGAGGCCTGATGAAGTGAAACGGCTTCTATCGGGCAGAAGCAGCCTGACCTCACGATTGAAAGAAGCGCTTGATCGATTTACGGGACTGCCGACCGAAGCATTGATTAGTTCGAAGGCCGGCGGGTTTCAGTCTTTTACGCTGTACGGTGCTTCATCGAAGTCGTACCTGCAGCTGCCGCTTGGCGGACTGTACGTGAACTCTTTTATGTAAAATAGTAAACCCGCCGGTTGGAGCCGACTTTGATGTCGCGGCTTCAAGATGGCGGGTTTTGTTTGTTAGTTGAGGATGAGAAAAAGGCGATCGAGTCGCATGCCTATAGTACGATAATGTCGACGATGGTATCGGCCGCTGCTCCTTCCGGACTCGCCTTCAGACGAATGAGTCCGTCGGCATCCGGGATGGAGGCCATCATGCTCGATTTGCCGAAGGCGAGCGGATCGGCGAAGAGCATCCCATCGCGGGAGAATAGCCGCGTGCGCACGAAGCGCTCGTGCGGGCTGCCCTTGTCAAAAGGGGACGAAAGCTTGGCCGTCACCTGCTTCGGCAGCGATTCATTAACGCTGGCTCCCTGCAGGCGCTGTATCGCCGGCTTGGCGAACAGCTCAAAGCCGACGAAGCACGCTCCGGGATTGCCCGACAGCGCAAGCAGCAGCTTGCCCTCCATGACGGCTGCCGAGGTCGGACTGCCGGGCCGCATGGCCACTTTGTTGAACAGCAGCCGCGAGGCCTGTGGAAGCGTGGCTTCGTTAGGGGCAGGCGAATCCACAGTTGGAAACGCTGGCGCTTCGGCCGCGCCGTCGCTTCGCTCTAAACCGCGAAGCAAGCTCGCGATGACATCATAATCCCCAACCGACACGCCGCCGGTTGTGATGATGAGGTCACTCTGCGCCAGCGCTTCTGAAATCGCGCGAGCCGTAGCTTCCGGCTCGTCTGGCACGCGACGCAGCACCAGCGCTTCGCCGCCGCATTGTTCCACCAATGCGGCGACCATCGCGCTGTTGCTGTCGCGGATGCAGCCCGGCGCGAGCTCCGCCTCAACCGGCAGCAGCTCTGCGCCGGTTGCCAGCACCGCGACGCGCGGGCGCGCATACACCGGCACGTCGGCGCAGCCAAACGTGCCGAGCAGAGCGACGTGGCCCGGCCGCAGCCGCGTGCCGGGCTCCGCAATAACGCTGCCGCAGCGAAACTCCTCGCCGCGGGGCGCGATGTTCTGCCCGGGCTCGGCGGCGCGTTTCACGTGCACCGCCGGCAGCCCGTCAACCATGGCGTCCGCCGTCTGCTCCAGCATGACGACGGCATCCGCCCCCAAGGGCACCGGTCCGCCCGTCATAATGCGGACGGCCGTCCCCGGTGCAACAGCCGCCGAGGCGAGCTCGCCAGCGGCAACTGAACTGACAACGCGCAGCGTCGCCGGTGTACTCGGCGACGCCAGCGTCGTATCCGCGCTGCGGACGGCGAAGCCATCCAGTCCGGATCGCGCAAAAGGCGGCCAGTCCGTCGTCGCCGTAATCGCCTCCGCGAGCCGCCGACCCGCGGCTTGCCGCAGCGGCACAAGCTCTCGCCGCCCCGATACAGCCGCTTCAAGCACGAGCCGCATTGCTTCCTCCACTTTGACCGCGCGTCTACGATAACGCGCCTCTCCCTGCGGCTGCTTCACGTATGCTTCTCCTCCGCTCAATCTCTCTATATCTGTCTTGTTTAACTTTAGCAATTGATTTGTCCTATTCTGTCTCGATCGCTCTCAACTGCATTTACTATCTCTTATCCCACCATTGTATCAGAATGTGGCAAATTCGCGATACGCTTATGCTATACTCGAATCAACTTATACACGTCTCTGGATCTCCAATCCGAAACAAGGAGCAACTCTCATGACCTCTCATTCCGATACGCTTAGCCGTTCTGCCCCATTCGTCCTCCAAATTGTCGGCTACAAAAACAGCGGCAAAACCACCATGCTCACCGCACTCACGAAGCTTTTAAAACAAGCAGGCTATACAGTAGGCACCGCGAAGCATGACGCCCACGACTTCACGATGGATACACCGGGAACGGATACATGGCGGCATCAAGAAGCCGGCGCCGACATCACAGCGATCAGCTCTTCTTCCCGCAGCGCCATCATCAGCGCACGCCCTGAGCCGCTTTCCGCCCTGCTTACCCATATGCAGCATGTCGATATTGTGCTTGTCGAAGGATTTAAGCAGGAACATTATCCCAAGCTGATCCTTCTCCGCTCACCGGATGACGAGTCTTTGCTTACACTGACGAATCCCGCCATGACAGCAGTCTGGCCTCAGACCAACACACGCACATCCACTCATGTCCCACACTACGATATTAACGATATCCCGGCCATCTATAATCATCTGCTCACGCTCCTCTAACAAACAAGCTGCTCCGAAAGTCAACCTGACTCTCGGAACAGCCGCTCTTGCTCTTGCCCTTGCTCTTGCTCTTGCTCTTGCTCTTGCTCTTGCTCTTGCTCTTGCTCTTGCTCTTGCTCTTGCTCTTGCTCTTGCTCTTGCTCTTGCTCTTGCTCTTGCTCTTCCCCTCGCCCACGACTCCCGCTCTACCCTACGTCCCCCGAATAATGAAACACCTCTTCTATCTCCCGCACAATATTTCCATCCTCATTCTTGATCAACAAATCCGCCATAAACTGCTGCCACCGAACGTTCGCCGGATGGTTGCTCAGCGTCTGCATCGCCTGCTCGAAATCTTCTACCTCCATATATGCAAACAGCTTACCGCCATCGATAAAAATACTATAAGTTCGTATGCCAACCTCTCCGAAAGCCTGCATCAGTTCCGGATCGACGTTCCGATGCCGTTCTATATACGCCTCGCGATTGCGCTCGTCAATTTGCAGAACAAAAGAAACCCGCTGCATTGCCGCTCACTCCCCTAATTGTTTTTGCACAATGTCACATGACGAAGCTGCAGCAGCTCCGCTACTTTCTTGAACTGAGCCGCCTGATTCCCAACCGCAATGGCGCAATGATGTGTCGGCGCTTCGGCAAACCATTTCTCCATATAGTCATCCGGATGAAGGTCAAATTTTACATGCGTCTGTGTATTGCCGATTTGCATGATTTCCCCATTCGTTGCCTGACCTTCACTCGCAATCATCGCAAGCTTCCCGTCTCCGGTCTGAGTCACATTCAGTGTTGTAATGGAGCCCCGCTTCACCTTCGCTTCAACGGAAACCCCTGTCCCCCTCTTCCCATGATACAAGCCCATCCCCCGCAATATCGGCTTCTCGCTTGCGATCGCAATATGGAACGGCCCATCATGTCCGAGCAAAATCGTTTCATCTTCATAATCGACTACGACAATCTCAGAGAAGCTTCCGCCTGTCCCCAGAATGTCGCATATTTTCATCCCGACAGCCGTTTTCATATCCCCTTCGCCTGAGCATGGGATGCCTCGTGCCGTTAACAGAGAGTGGCCGACTATAAAACCAGCCTGCAGCTTCTCGTATTCATTTCCGTCCTGGCCATGATAGTAATACGTGAGCGCATCCAGATCATAGGCACGTACCAGCTTCTCCTGCGCAACCGCCACCTTCGCCGACCATTCGAGCTGTTCCTGCGTTGGTTTCTTGGCAATCGGATCGGAAGGGGAGTCCCCGCTTATCTCGAACATTTCAACCACTTCTTCGAGCTTTGCTTCGATCTCCTCCTGCGTCACTTCCTTCACAAACCGGTCGAGATCGCACATCTCCAGCACTTCCACATGCAGCCCAAGCTGAGCTTGAAGCATCGCGAAATCACTGTACATGTCGAGCATCCCGCTGTACGTATTGCCGAGGAAACCAAAGCGTGCATGACGCAGTGTCCGAACAACACCAGCCGCTTTAATCCACTCTTCAATTTCCCTCATTGCCCTTACAGCCTCTGGACGGTCAACTGTCACCTCATCCGTCAATGAAATTGCCGGTGTATAATCGAGCCCCAGCAAACCATTAATAACGCGAAAACGGATACCCGCACGATTAAAAGCATTCGATATCTCAGGAACCGGACAAGCCACGCAGTGCGCCAGCCATTCACCTGTCGTCGACTTCGCATAATTGATTCGCGCGGTCGGCTGCAAATTCAAGACGATTACAGGCTTGCTGCAGAATTGATGTACCGGCAGCACCGTCGAACTCGTAGAGTAAGTAGCCACATGGCAGAAAACAAGATCAACGTTCTTCTCATTGAACCATTCTCCCGCTTGCCGCCCCCTGCCCTCCGAATCGACTAGTCCGAAATTATAAATCTCGCCATACGGAGACATCTTGTTCTCCAAATGACATCCATACTCCATGAGCCGCTCGCGAAGTCCGGGAAACTGCGGCCAGTAAGCTTCCAGACCAATCGAGTACAAGCCGATGCGAGGCTTTCTTGCCGGCTTGATAGGCGTGAGCAGTGACATCGTCGTTCCTCCCCGATATAAATAATAGATTTATACCTTCATTGTAATCGCTATGATTTAAACTAACATCGCGCGATATTGCTTCAAAATAACAGAATATTGCTAACTGCTCTGAAGCATCAGATAATAAGGACAATCGCCTTTGAAGGGGGAAGTTGCATTTGCCACAATATACGGAGAATGCCTCGCATAGCTGGACACCGGATTCCGTGCGTCTTATTACTTCTCCAAGCGTCGCAGCCCGTTCAACGCTTATGTATGTGCAGGAAGCCGGCTATTTCTGGACGCATCCGCCTTATTTTACAGAACGTCAGCATCTGCCTTCCTATCTGCTTGTTTACACCGTCTCCGGAGAGGGACGACTCGAATATGGCGGGCAAACTTACAGTTTAACGGCCGACTCGCTATTCTTCATCGACTGCATGGGACATCAGCATTATCGAACGGCCGAGCAGGACCATTGGGAATTCGCCTGGGTTCATTTCTATGGCGGTGCAAGTAAGCATTATTACGAGCTGTATGCACAGCAAGGTGATCCACGCCTGCAACTACAACCGCAATCACCTCTTCTCGAGCAAATCCGAGCCCTAATCCATATTCACGAGAATAAAACCGTACATACAGAGCTTCTAGCCGCCAAGCTTCTGACTGAAATAGCAACCGAGCTGATTCTGTCCGCTCATGTCAGGAATTCCGATTCCGGTACCATCCCGCCCTATATAGCCGATGCCGTACGGGAGATGGAGCGCCGCTACTCAGAGCGACTTCGAATGGATCACTTAGCAAGGTCACTTGCCGTGAGCAAATACCATTTCACTCGTGAGTTCAAGAAGCATATCGGGATGTCCCCTAATGACTACCTTATCTATCTCCGTATTGTGAAGGCCAAAGAGCTGCTCCAATATACCACGCAATCCATCGCAGCAATCTCGGATGAAATCGGCATCGACAATGTCAGCCATTTTATTAACCTCTTTAAAGCGCGGGAAGGTCTGACTCCCTTCGCCTTCCGTAAGAAATGGAGAACGTTATGACATCACCTGCAGCCGCGCCAAAAAGGCCGTTCCCTGAAATCCAGGAAACGGCCTTTAACCATAAGTGCTACTCCGCCAAACCATGCTTGTGCGCATATATAGCCGCCTGCGTCCGATCATCCACGCCAAGCTTTGCAAAAATATTCGTGACGTGGAACTTCACCGTCTTAATCCCGATGAACAGTTCCTCGGCAATCTCTTGGTTCGATAACCCTTTCGCCACGCATTTCAGCACATCCATCTCCCGGTCTGTCAGCTGCTCATGAAGCGGACGCACAGCTTCTGCCTTGGGCTGACGGAATCGGTTCATCATCTTCATAGCAACCTGTGATTCCAGCACGGATTGCCCTCTTGCTGCAGCGCGTATCGCATCTGCAATTTCATTCGCACGGGAAGTTTTGAGCAAATAGCTGAACGCACCTGCTTCGATTACCGGATACATTTTACCATCATCTAAGTAGCTGGTGAGCACGATTACTTTGCAGTCTGGATAGAGCTCCAGAAGCTTGCGGGTCGTTTCGACGCCGTCCATGCCTTCCATAACTAAATCCATCAATACGACATCCGGCCGATACGCTTGCGCCAGGCGGATCCCTTCCATCCCATTGCTTGCTTCCCCTACGACCTCAATGCCGTCCTCTGTATTCAGTACAGCCGCAAGTCCGATGCGAACCATCTCATGATCGTCCACGAGCAATACTTTAATAGGTTGTTCGATGCTGTCCATTCGTTCGATCGCTTCCATTCGGTGATATTCCTCCTCCATCATGCCCAGCCGCAGGCACCCATATGTCTATTAATACGCCATTTCCCGGTGAAGTTATTAATTTTAACGAGCCGCCGAGCACATTGACGCGTTCCTCCATCGTTAATAATCCATAGGAGGTCTGCTTCTTCTCCTCCAAGTTAAAGCCTGTTCCATCATCCTGCAGCGTCAGCCGAACGTAAGCTCCCGCATGCTGCAAGTAGATATTGAGATGCTCTGCCTTGGAGTGACGGAGTGTATTGGATAGCGCCTCCTGCGCGATACGGAACAAATGGTCTTCCGCTTCCGTATCCAGCTTAATCGTTGGATCCGCCTCCAGCGTAATCACCATCGGCACCTTCTGCTTCAGCTCATCTATTAAGCTGTGCAGAGCTTGTCCCAGGTTTTTACCGTCCAAATGAATCGGCCGCAAATGAAGCAGCAAGGCACGCATTTCCGATTGCGCAACAGATGCCATCTCCTCGATAAGCTGTACCTGACGTTTAGCACGCTCCCAGTCCTTCTCCATCGTCCGGCTGACCGCGGTTGCCGTCATGGAGATGGCGAAGAGCTGCTGGCTTACCGCATCATGGAGCTCGCGAGCAAGACGCTGCCGCTCCTCAATGACAGCCGAGAACCGAACCTGCTCCGTCCAGGCTTCATCCTCTTCCGAGAAGGATTCAGGTGCCTGCGCCTGCCCTTCTTGGTCAGGCAATGTCACACGCTGACGTTTGCGGCGCTGCTGCTCCGTGAGCCGTTTCATCGCCTCTCGAAGCTTTACGCTTTGCAAGTAACTGTACGCGGCAGCCAGCACCAGTGAGAGGGCAATGACCGTCAGTCCGATCAGCGCTGCTTTACTTTGCAGGGCAAACAGCTTCACATAACCGGTTCCTTGCAGAACCAGTACAATTAAGCCGAGAATAACGAGTATCCACAATACGGTCTCTGCTGCATTCCTTCGCTTCTCCGTTTGCATGGCTGAAGTCCGTCCTTCATTTCGATACACCGGAAACATGTTGGCTTGTGCTGCCGGCGCTGTCATCGACCTTGAAGACCGTTCCTTCTCAGCCTCCGATCTCGGCGAAGATGCTTCTTCCTTCACTGCGGTACCCCCTCATCTATGTATAACCGCAGACAAGCCAGTGGTCGATGCCTGAATAGCGCATCGACCATGTGTGGTTTGTTTGTAGCTTTTACGGTTATTGTGAATGCTTTCGTTTCTCTTTACTCGTCGGAAGGCGGGTTTAGCTTGCTCTTGAGCGCTTGCAGCTGCTCTTCGATTTGAAGCTGCTTAGCAGGGTCTACAGAGCTTGCAGCAGCCGCTGGTGCATTGTAAGTGCCGTAAGGAACGCGCATGACATCAGCTTCAGCTTCCAATTGCATAATTTTCTCTTCCATTCGGCTGAAACCGCGCGATGCGTGGCCGCTCTCAATGGAGTGTACAGAAGAAACTTGCGCCATTTGTTTCTTCGCCTTCGCCATTTGGGCACGGGCAGCCAGCTCATTGCGTTTGTTGCGAAGCTGGTAGTATTCATCTTTCATGCTGTGCAGCTGTGCCATGAGATCATCCGCTTGTGTTTTGGCGCTTGCATGCATCTCAATATATTCCGCTGTTTTCTGATCGAAAAAGATTTTCTCCTCAAGCAGCTTGCGTGCCAATTCCTCTTGACCTGCACGAAGTGCAGTCTCTGCTTTCGCTTCACGGTCTGCACCGCTGCGAACCGCTTCATCCAGGCGCTGCTTCATGCGGCGCTCACTTGCCATTTGTTTCGCTACTGTAAGCTCAGCCGTATGGATCTCAGCCTCCATATCGCGTAAGTACTGATTGAGCATCACAACCGGATCTTCCATTTTATCAAGCAGCTCATGCATCGATGCCTTCGTCATATCTTTCATTCTTTTGAAAATACTCATGTTAAAACTCTCCCTTCTCATGTTTCGCTAATTTAGCACGAAGCTCTTCAATTTCTTTGCGCAATGCACGTTTCTCCAAATCTTCCATCATGGCATCTATATTAGAAGCCGACTGCGCCGGCGGCGACTGCCAATTCGCTCCGCCCGAGGTTGGTGGCTGAGGCGGGTTGTTGTACGAGCTTTTATAACCAAAACCTTGATCCTGACCCGTGAAATTGCTGCCTTGCGGACCGTTATTCCAATTACCGCCGCCATTATAACCGCCCGGTCCATATCCGCCATAATGGTACGGATCTTTCGGAACAACTAATCCAGCCAGAATATAAACAAGTATTAATGCGCCACTTGTAAAGACGGTCACCACAATCAGAAGAATCCGAAGCAGCGTCGCATCAACATTCAGCATTTCGGCTAGACCGCCGCATAAGCCAAAGAGCTTCTTGTCGCGGCGCGAACGATACAGTTTCTTCATTACGGCTTCCATCCTTCCTGTTGTAATTTGCGTTTCAATTGCTCCATCTCACGTTCAATCACGTTCTGCAGCGTATGTCCCACTTCGGTAATAAACTCTTGCCCTGCTTTGCGAAGATCACGAAGGCTGCGAGCTTCCAGCTCCATATCAGAAATCCGGTCTTCCAGCTTGCGGAACATCCCGCTCGGCTGTTGTCCCGCCGAACCGTATGTGCTGCTGCCTGTATAACGCTCATTCATGCGTTGCTGTAAGCGAAGCGATTCCATCCGTGCGGCAAAATACTCGCGCTTCTCATACACCGTTTGATACTCGCTGCGCAGCTCGCGCAGCTGTTCTTCCAATTCTCTTGTGCCTTGCAGCGATTGATCATAGAGCTCACGATACTGCATCGCACGTTCCTCGCTGGACGCTTTCTCCATTAACGCAATGCGAGCAACTTGCTCCTCGCCGGCTTTCAGCGCAATAATAGCTTGCTGCTCCCGCTTTTCTTTCAACTGCTCGGCTTGCAGCCACTGCATTTTCAAATGATTATTATGACCGGCGCATTGCTGATAAAGCTTCTCTGCCCCGATAATCTCTTCCCTTGTCGACCAGAGAAACTGATCGATCAGCTTTACGGGATCTTCCGCTTTCTCCAGACGCTCATTCAGCGTCGCAACCGTCATATCCCGCACTCTCCGCATGATACTCATCGTTCTTGCCTCCTTCGTCCACTGCTATAAATTAATCGTTGTAGTTCATCCGTTAGATACTTTTTCTGCGATTCTTAAATAAGGAGACGCCCCATACGATAAGTCCGACTGCGAGCAGCAGCGCGAACAGTCCTGCTAATTTGCCGATCAGCATAATAGCTCCGACTACGATAAGAATACCGCCGATGATTTTGCTGTTATTACGAATACCTACCACGCCAAGACCGATCAAGATGAATGGCATGAGCAGACCGATAATCCATCCAAGATTGATACCTATAAACTTCATGACCATCAATGCACCAATCACGACTAGAATTGCACCCAATGCAGATTTTCCGTTCATTGTTTGTGTCACCGCCTCTCATTGTTTAAATGCTGTTACTTCTCTTTACGCCTTGCTTCATTCATTTGTTTCGTTTCTTGCTTATGTCCTTATTCTAGGTTGTTTTAGCTTTTTCCAAAACGGACTCGCGACGGTTTTTGTTACTGGACCTCAGGCGGGGAACACGCCGACCTTAAGGCTGAAAGACAAACAAGACCCATCCTGAGCTATCCAGTACAGACCTTTTCTTTAGCTGCTAACCGTTCTTTTCAATAACAATAGGCAGTCCGTTATTGTTATGACGCCACACGAACAACAAAAAACCTGTAAGATCATTGATCCTACAGGTTGTCTTATTCAATATGGTGCCGGCGAGAGGACTCGAACCTCCACGGTTTCCCTCACGATTTTGAGTCGCGCGCGTCTGCCATTCCGCCACGCCGGCAAATTGATGGCGCGCCCTAAGAGATTCGAACTCCTGACCTTTTGATTCGTAGTCAAACGCTCTATCCAGCTGAGCTAAGGGCGCAAATTATTAAATTTTGAAAAATTGTGGAGGCGCCACCCAGACTCGAACTGGGGGTAAAGCTTTTGCAGAGCTCTGCCTTACCACTTGGCTATGGCGCCATAAAAGATGGAGCGGAAGACGGGAATCGAACCCGCGACCCTCGCCTTGGCAAGGCGATGCTCTACCGCTGAGCCACTTCCGCATAAAATGGCTGGGGATCTAGGATTCGAACCTAGGGATGACGGAGTCAAAGTCCGTTGCCTTACCGCTTGGCTAATCCCCAACGCATAAGTGTTCTTTGTAGTTGATATGGGGCGACCGATGGGAATTGAACCCACGAATGCCGGATCCACAAACCGGTGCGTTAACCACTTCGCCACGACCGCCATACAACTATTCAATTGGCAGGGGCAGCAGGAATTGAACCCACACCAACGGTTTTGGAGACCGTTGTTCTACCCTTAAACTATGCCCCTAAGATAAAAAAGTGGTGGAGGATGATGGATTCGAACCACCGAACTCGGAGAGAGCAGATTTACAGTCTGCCGTGTTTAGCCACTTCACTAATCCTCCATGATGGTGCCGGCGATAGGAGTCGAACCCACGACCTACTGATTACAAGTCAGTTGCTCTACCAACTGAGCTACACCGGCATATGAACTTACAGTTTGAAAAATGGTGGCTCGGGACGGAATCGAACCGCCGACACGAGGATTTTCAGTCCTCTGCTCTACCGACTGAGCTACCGAGCCGAACTTTGAAGAAATGGCGGAGCCGACGGGATTCGAACCCGCGGTCTCCTGCGTGACAGGCAGGCATGTTGGGCCACTACACCACGGCTCCGCGTTATTAAATGCTCGGTATGTACTACCGAATTGTTTTGGTTGCGGGGGCAGGATTTGAACCTGCGGCCTTCGGGTTATGAGCCCGACGAGCTACCGAGCTGCTCCACCCCGCGTCATTAAAAGGTACTTCTTATGAAGTTAAATGGTGGAGGCTGACGGGATCGAACCGCCGACCCTCTGCTTGTAAGGCAGATGCTCTCCCAGCTGAGCTAAGCCTCCGTGTTAAGCGACAAGTAATACTATAACTCATTTACTTGTGTCAATGCAAGTCTTTTTTTGAAGAATTTTTGAAGAATTTGGTGACCCGTAGGGGACTCGAACCCCTGTTACCTCCGTGAAAGGGAGGTGTCTTAACCACTTGACCAACGGGCCTAATCTGGCGGAGAGCGAGAGATTCGAACTCTCGAGACGCGGTTAGCGCCTACACGATTTCCAATCGTGCTCCTTCGACCACTCGGACAGCTCTCCAGATGAATGGCTCCCCGAACAGGACTCGAACCTGTGACAACTCGATTAACAGTCGAGTGCTCTACCAACTGAGCTATCAGGGAACAGTGTTATTCAGGAACTTTGTACAAAGCTTGCGCCTTGAAAACTGGATACGAACCTTTGCGAAGGTTTTCATTAGCTGATGTTGTCCGAAGTTGAACATCCGAGCAGATGTTCGTAGGATAAGCCCTCGACCGATTAGTATTCGTCAGCTGCATGCATTGCTGCACTTCCACCTCGAACCTATCAACCTGGTCGTCTTCCAGGGGTCTTACATACTGGGAA
>NZ_JBWDNJ010000013.1:0-101700 GCF_056269135.1 Paenibacillus sp. J22FR21 | reverse complement strand
AGGTTCGAGGTGGAAGTGCAGCAATGCATGCAGCTGACGAATACTAATCGGTCGAGGGCTTATCCTACGAACATCTGCTCGGATGTTCAACTTCGGACAACAATCAGCTAAACAAGACCTTCGCAAAGGTTCGTATCCAGTTTTCAAGGCATAAACGGAATAGATTTGAAAGCATCCTCGATGAGGGTGCTTTTTTTGTTGTTTGTAATCTATAAAAAGTGCATGTAACCTACAATATTCTGGCGTACCCATTCCTGTAGAAATACTTTATTAAAGGGTTGGTTCTGGGGAGTATTGCAGGCCTTCTCTATTGTTAGTTCATATCGCCGACATAGCAGTGACGTGGTTTATTGCCGTTAGCAACTTCAATTAACTGAGGAATTAATGTCTTCGGATAGAAGGGGAGATTCGCTATTTCGTGAATGGATATCCATTCTGCTCCGATTTGGTCAGGATCGGGATTGGAGGGAGTTGAGGTGAGCCTGTTGCTCGATTGGATGCCGCATAAGAAAATGGGACTGACGATATGGAGATTGTTATTATTCGTGCTGGCATTATCATGATTGGCACCGATAAACTCTCGCAGGAACAGAAACTCTTCGACACTTACGGTTAGCCCCGTCTCTTCGAGTACCTCGCGACGCACGGCTTGTTCGATCGTTTCGCCAAACTCTTGTTTGCCGCCGGGGAGGATATAAGACTCCTCTCCAGTTGCATCATCTCTCTTATGGATCGTTAGAATCATATTCTGACTCAGAATAACGGCTTGTACCCCTACACTAATCTGCACCTGTTGTGCGCCTCCTTGTGTTTATTTCTACACATCTACCGCTTATACTCTTAGTTCTACAGTTGACGTGGATAGCCTGCCTATCATAATATTGTATTTATATACGTTGTTATGTATAAGTATTCATTAGGGGTGAGCTCGTGAAGCATTTGCTATCCTTACAAGAATTTAGTCCAGACGTTCTGCAGTCCATCATCGAAATGGCGGTTGAGATCAAGGGGAACCCCCAGCGCTATGATCACGAATGCGATAGAAAAGGCCTTCTTATGTTATTTCAGAAGACGTCGACTCGAACCAACTTATCCTTTCAGTCCGGCATGAATCAATTAGGTGGATATGCAGTGACGCTGGATTGGGACGCTAGCAATTTCAGCATTTCTCCCATACAATATGAGGCCAGGTATGCATCAAGAACCTGTGATGTCATCATGGCAAGATTAAAGAACCATTCCGATCTGCTTGAACTAGCAAAGTACTCTAAGGTCCCGGTAATCAATGGTTGCTGCGATAAATATCACCCTTGCCAAGCGCTTGCAGACTTGATGACCATTTATGAGGTAGCGGGAACATTCTCGGGAGTGACACTCACCTATGTCGGTATACATAATAATGTGGCTAATTCATTGATAGCTGGCTGTGTCACTTTGGGAATAAAGCTGCTGCCGGTGACCCCTATTATAAACACGCCGTCATGGGATGAAGAACTGATGCAGAATGCCTGCCAGAGCGGGTTTGTCGAGCACGTAAGCAGCTTGTCTGAAGCAGCCTCCAGGTCTGATTTCGTATATACGGATACATGGGTTGATATGGAGTTTGTCCAAGAAAGTCGTTACGAAGAGGAAAAGAATCGAAGAATCGAGCAAATGCTCCCCTTTCAGTTAAACAGAAAGAACCTTAGTGGCTACTCTCCTTATATCATGCATGATATGCCTATTCATCCCGGGTTCGAGATTGAAGAAGAGTTGATTGAGTCCGATAAGTCAATCATCTATCAACAAGCGGAGAACAGAATGCATGTTCAAAAGGCGTTACTGCTGCATGTACTGGATAAGAGTTGATTGTATAATAAGGGCCGCCTCAAAAGTTGCGATGCATACTTAGGAAGCGGCCTTTGATATGGTTATAGATCTGCTGGTAATTCGGATGGTACGAAGAGGCTGGCTACATCGATTCCGCGTTCATCGCGGATCTTGAGATCACGTAGGAACTCAACAAACCCGGTCGCCGGCTTCCAGCCAAGCGCTTGCTCTGCTTCGGAGAGGTCGTGCTGCTCAACAGAGCCTGGTAGGCTGATTGCATATTTCTCGATTAACTGACGTGCGCCGGGCACTTGCGATTCGCACCAGTCGGGGCCAAGCTCACGGAAGTTGTTCACGACTTCCTCAGGCATGCCGTGATTGGTATGTACAATTGTGCAGAAAAGTCCGATATCCCGATTAAGGGCGGCCTTCACGGATGCTACGGTAGCAGCGGCCACATCTCTGCGGTCGACGCCATTGCGGAGCAAACGTGATCCGAATTCTAAGTAAGGACGAGGAATGAATTCATGATAGCGAAGCATGGCGATCGATGCACCGGTCATCTCGTGATAAGCCCTGCACAAATCTTCTCCGATTACCTTCGAAACGCTGTATACGGAGCCCCACCCGTAGGCCATTGAAGAAGCGTATACGATGGATTGGATACCTGCTTGCTTACATGCTTCCAGGACGTTGAACGTACCATCCACATTCACAGCAAAGATCGTTTCATCACTTACTGGCGGATTATGAGCGCAATGCCATGCGGCCAGATGAACGACAGCATCCATTCCTTCTACAGCGCGGCGAACATCGCCGGCTGTACGGCTGTCACAGCGAACAAATTCCACACCGGAGAAATCTGCCCCCGCCGGAGGCGACACATCTGCCATACGAACCGTATATCCCGCTTGAATAAGCGCTCTGCTAATCGCTTGCCCGCCATTGCCGGAAGCACCGGTAACTAATACTTTCATTATGGGAATCCCTCGCTTCTATGTTCTGATTCTAGCATTATAGCATGAGCCTGCCTTTGTATACCCGGTACTTTAGTTCGTCGATAGGGAGAAAAAAGTTCTAATACCCCTGTGGGATTTAGAATCTCCGATGGTATTGCAGCATCCACAGTCTATACTATCATTTCGGAGGCGGAGTGGTACTTGCTAGAATGTGTGGTATCGTGCGAAAAGTGGGGATATTTTTGCGCATAGTCATAATTCTGGTTAAAGTTTACAAAGAAAGAAGGAATTATAAAGTGAATATAGAACATATATTCGTAGTGGCCGACTCGAAATTGGATTGTCGGGTCTAAATTGGAGTCAGCCCAATAATTGTTTGGAGACACAGGAGGGCACCATGTCGATTCAAGACCAGCTTCCGGAAGTACTGAGGAAGCAACTAACGTCTGAACTTCTGTTCAGCGCCAAGACCGATCTGCTGCAGGATGGCCGATTCGGAGAGCAATGGATAGCTGTCACGGAGCAAGACATCGTGGTATGGCAGCAAGACAAGACGCAGCTGCTCAAACAGCCGTTAGCGGAGCTGCAGGATGCGCGGGCTGTAAGTGCAATCGGTGGAGGCACGCTGCTGGCTGATACGGGCAAAGGACCGGTCGTGATCGCGCGTTATACAGCTGCACAATCGCCGGTGTTCGGTTTTGCGGCGAAGCTGCTCGGCGCGATGGCGAAGAACGAGGAGCGTCCGGTGCTTTCGGAGCGCGAGCTTCCGCGAAGCTGCCATAGCTGCGGCAACCCGCTGTCTGAAGGGACGCAGATCTGCCAGATATGCACACACAATGGCAAGGTAGCCGCTCGAATGCTGAGCTACACCAAGCCGTATAAGCTGCAAATGATAGCTGCCGCTTGTCTATTAATCACAACAACACTCGTAGAATTGGTACCGCCTTACTTAACGAAGGTCATTATTGATGACGTCCTTGGCCCTAAGGATATTGGTTCGACACTGCTGTATGTTGTGCTTGGGTTAGGCGTAACGATGCTTCTCATGTCGGTTATGCAGACGATTCGCGGTTTAATCGGCGTATGGGTTGGATCGAAGCTGATGGGCGACTTGCGCAAAGATGTTTACAGCTCGCTCATGCGTCTTTCACTTGCGTTCTTCGATCGCCGCCAAACATCGCAATTCATCGGCAGGGTCAACAACGATTCAGAAGCGATGAGGCAGTTCATGACGGATGGCGTCGTGTTCATGTCCGCTGAGGGACTGCGGATCATCGCGATCTTCATCATTATGTTCGGACTCGATTGGCAGCTTACGTTGTATGCGATTCTGCCTGTGCCGGTCATGATCGCCGTATCGATGACCATCTGGCCGAAGATTGGACGGCGTTGGTACCAGCAATGGCGATCGATATTTCGGTTGAACACACTTGTCGGCGATTCCCTCCAAGGGATACGCGTTGTTAAAGCGTTCGGCAGGGAGCGGGATGAACTATCTCGTTATGCAGATGCGAATGTTGAAGTCGTACGACGCAATATCCGCATGGAAGGTCTCTGGTCATTCATGTTCCCGGCTTTTGCCTTCATTGCCGGACTGGGTACGCTGCTCATCTGGTATAACGGCGGAAGTAAAGTACTGAGTGACGACATGCAGCTTGGTGTACTGATGGCACTTATTGCTTACCTCGGGATGTTATTCGGCCCGCTGCAATGGATCAGTCAAATGATCAGTTGGGCGAGCAATGCCATGGCGGCTGCGCATCGTGTATTCGAGATCATGGATACACCGCCCGATGTGCCTGACGTTCGTAATCCTGCAGCAATTGGCGTCATTAAGGGCGACGTTAACTTCGAGAAAGTCACCTATGGCTATGAGAAGCATCATCCGGTGCTCAAAGACGTCAACTTGCAGGTTAAAGCAGGTGAAATGATCGGCCTGGTCGGTCATTCCGGGGCGGGTAAGTCGACGTTCATTAACATGATTTGCCGCTTCTATGACACCGATGAAGGTGCCATCTTCATTGACGGTACGGATCTTCGAGACATTAGTCAGGTTGACCTGCGTAAGCAGATCGGCGTCGTGCTGCAGGAGACGTTTCTCTTCGACGGTACAATTGCTGAGAATATCGCTTACTCCAAGCCAGACGCAACGCCGATGGAGATTATGCGAGCAGCGAAGATTGCCAACGCGCATGACTTCATCGTTCGTCTCCCGGACGGCTACGATACACGCGTAGGCGAGCGTGGGCATAAGCTCTCCGGCGGTGAGAAGCAGCGAGTGGCCATCGCTCGTGCCATTATTCATGATCCGCGTATTCTTATTCTGGATGAAGCAACGGCATCGGTAGATACCGAGACAGAACGTCAAATTCAAGAAGCGATTTCGCGGCTGGTGAAAGGCCGGACGACATTCGCGATCGCGCATCGCCTGTCGACGCTCCGCAATGCAGATCGGCTTGTTGTACTGGATCGAGGCAATATCGTTGAAGTCGGCACGCATGAGCAACTGCTTGAGAAAGAGGACGGCGCCTACCGGAAGCTCGTGGATGCGCAGAAAGAGCTGTCCAAGATCAAGGGGGTTGAAGGCTGATGACTGTTGAAGTCGACAAATATGATATTCGGTTATTCTCGCCGGATGATGTTTATTTCAGCCGCGGTAATGGCGGCGTATTCCAAGGTATTATAGAAGGCGTACCATACGAAGAGCTTGAGGTATACCGTGCGTTTCCGTTTCTCTATACCACTCAATATATTTCGATTCGAAATACGAAAGGCGAAGAGCTTGGGATCGTTCCGGACATTAAAGAGCTGTATGAAGAGAGTGCGAGAGAGCTTGAGAAGGAGCTGCAGCTGCGTTATTTCATGCCGCGCGTGACGCGTGTTGAGAGCGTGAAGTTCAAGTCTGATCTCTGGATGTGGGAGCTGCAAACCCATCTGGGCGCGACCCGGATGGTCATGCGGAATCTGCATGAGCATATGCAATATCCTGGTGGCGGTCGAGTCATTCTGACCGACATGAGCGGTAAACGCTGCGAGATTACGGACTGGCGTGAGCTGGATGCACATAGCCGCAAGCTGCTGGAAGAAGTGTTGTAATCTTGTGAGTTGGGCAGATAACCTCTGCCCAACTCTTTTTGTATGCTTTAAGTTGCAAATCCAGTACCGTATCGATAATGCAGGTCCGAGGCAGCCAGCTCTCTCAGCAGGCTTTCGCTGCTTCGTTCCAATCGTAATTTGAAGAGTTGGACTTTGTCCGGAGCCAGTTGTTTAAGCTCCGAGTATACAGCCTTGGAAGTATATATTTTAACTGAGCGATGAAGGGCCTTCTCCAGATTGTCGTGCTCATCAATGCCGATAATGACCGGATTTAAGTGAGTAATGCCGTCATCACGAATGCGCTGGAGCATCCACTCCCCTCCGGTTTGACCATGAGAGACGAAGGATATATGCGAATCTCGTTGCAGCGTAGCTAATTCAAGCACGATAGAAGAATCGACCGTGACTCCGACGACATGCACTTTTTTGTCCAGAGGAGCCAGTATCGCTTTGGCGCGATTCGCCTGGTTCAAGCTGGTCACCCATATATCGTTCGGGCGTGCCTCTTTGATCGTGCGAGTTCCTTCCAACAGATCCTCGAGGAAAATCGTACAGACCTCAAGTCCGGTCACCCGCTCGATTTCTTCTTGATAGAAATAAAGATCATGGTCCTTGCTTTCCACGAGCAGGATGCGAGCCGGAACGGTCGGAAGGCCGCTCTGCAGCAGACTATAACCCAGGCCGGCCATGAAGAGCTCCTGCAGATCTAGTTTTTCTGCTCGGGCTCCTTTGATTATGCCATCCAGCAGCCTCTTCATAGGTACAGCTTTCCTTCGGAGCCGCTCTGTCGCCGCGCCGCCAAGCACTTGTGTCCCTTTGCCCTTCTGCATGGAAACAAGACCTTCGACTTTCAGCTGGCTATATACCCCATTTACGGTATTTCGGTTAAGCCCCAGCAGATCAGCCAGGTGGCTTGCGGCAGGCAGAGGATCGCCGGGCTTCAGTTGCCCCGTTCCGATCAGCCACTTGAGCTGTTCTTTCATTTGGGTATGTATCCCAAAATTTACTTGATGGTCGACTGTTAAGCAGAAGCGATTCGAAATCATATGAACACCCTCATTTACCTATATATCTATGCATAATGCATGTATCTCATTTTCTGATTAAATAAAGATCCAAGAATGCTAGTTAGCGAGATATTCTTCATGTTCTTGGGAAATAACCACGACCTCTAGAAGATTTACGAGAAATTTCGAAGTTTAAATGTATAGGCAAGCATGCATGGCTTTAAATATTGGTTTGACTATTTACGTTAGGTTAATGCCACCTCCGAATCGAATCCTCAGTATACTGACGCAAACTTTCTTTAAAAAGTTATAGAAATAAATAAAAAGTTAAAAAAATAAATAAATTGACTCTTTTGATTAAGTAAATATATAATCATCTCAGAATTCGCTGTAAAGAGTATGTTAGATTAAGTGACACGATCTTTCAAATCGTTAACATGAGGAATCAAGCCGCAGAATCGTTTGAAAGGTAGAAGCGAAAGGGGGCATATGCCTATAAATATTTTTATTAATTAAATAAAGTCTGTGTATGAAAATTCACGATACTCATCTATTTACTAGTAGGTAAGTTAAATGAATTGTAAGCGTTTCCTATGTTTTTATTATTAATTTTTCAATATTTTAGTGAGGACGTGATATGGCTTGATCAGAAAAAGTAAGCGAATGGCTTCCGCACTCCTGTCGACGATGCTGGTATTTGGAGTTGTAACACCTGTATTGGCCAAGCAATCACAACAAACCGGCCCGATACGTAAAAGCCAATGGACTGAAGGAGAGATTTCCCTTGACCCATCTATCGAAAATTCAAACACGAATGCCGCACGGCAAGCTTTCATGCAGTTGCCTGCTTTCGGTAGCACACTACCTGAGAAACCGGAGTATGCCGCTGATCGCGTCATTGTCAGATATCGCACGGAGCAGAAGTCCGTATTTGCCTTATCACTAAGCAATCAAATAACAGGGTCCAGTCCACTTTCCGTACCTAATGCGGAGCTGTTGAAGCTCGCGACTGGATCTGATGTACATAGTGTCATAGAAGAGCTGCTAAAGGATCCGAACGTTCTCTATGCGGAACCTGATTACAAGATAAATTCTGCATTGGTGCCGCAAATGATTCGACCGGTCGACTTGACGAACGAGGCATCCGCTGCAGCAGCGGACGCCGGTCAATCTGCCGTAACGCCGAATGACCCGCTTTTCCATGAACAATGGGGGCTAAACAACACCGGGCAAGATCTCAATGAAGGCACGGTGCCCGGCGGCTTGGAAGATATCGATATGGATTTGCCTGAAGCATGGGAAATTACGACGGGCAGCAAGGACGTTACCGTTGCCGTTATCGGTACCGGTGTAAAGACCGATGCTCCCGATCTGGTCGGTCAGTTCTGGACCAACGATAAAGAAATCGCAGGCAACAATGTCGATGATGATGGCAACGGATTAATTGATGACGTGAACGGCTGGGATTTCGCCCACGATGATAACACGTTATTCGATACGAGCGATGGCCTGAATGATACCTACGGTACGACGATTGCCGGGCAAATTGCCGCCACTATGAACAATAACGAGGGCATCGCCGGCGTGGCGCCAAATGTTAACGTCATGCCGCTTAAAGTGGCTTCCGAAGAGCTCGGTTACTTCACGGATGTCGTAGATGCCATCCACTATGCCGAAGAGCAAGGCGCCAAGATCGCTACCCTTGGACTTGTGTATCTCTACAGAAGCCGACTGGTCGAAGATGCAATCAACGCCTCAGACATGCTGTTCGTGGCTCCTGCCGGCGAAAGCCAAGGCTTGAGCGGAACCTTAAATACGGATGTGAAACCGGTGTATCCGGCTGCCTATCCAAGTTCGAACATGCTGTCGGTTACCGGAGTTAGTATTCTGGGGGACCCGGCTTTAGGAGCTGCGATCGGACAAATGTCCGTCGATGTGTCTGCACCGTCCGAACTGATCCTCTCGACAACGCCTGACGTTGATGCCGGTTATGCGGCACAAATCGATAGCGGTACTTATAAAGCTTACTTCAACGGAATTGGGTTTGAAGAAATTCCGATCAATGACCCAAAATATGCCGGTCAACGGCAGGATATGTTTAATCGCGCCTTAGATTACCTCAAGCCGGAAGGCGAGGTCGTACCGAAAATCCTACTCGTCAATGACAGTAAGCGCTCCTTTAACAACGGCGATGGAGGGGTTGGACCTCTATACGAGAGCGATCCTATGGCTGTTTACGAAGGGCTGCTTCAGCAAGCAGGTTACTCTTATGAAACGTTCACGACGGCGGATGAGACCTTTGATGGTCCGGCGCTTACAGGACCGCAAGGGCTGCAGAACTACAATATCGTGATTTGGTTCACGGGAACGGCAGCAGCAACCAATGATGCCAAACTGATTACAGACAAGGATCAAGCAAACTTGACCAGCTATCTTGGCACTGGCGGTCATCTAATGCTCACGGGCCAAGACTCCATCGATCAGAGCCCGAAATCCGCCTTTGTAAGAGATGTGCTGGGTCTGAAGCTCGTCAAGGAAGGCGGGTACATTTTCAAAGGTTGGGGTGTTCCCGGCACGATTTATGAGGGACAAGAATACAAGCTAATGGATTTCTCTTTATTTTACGACACCGTCATTAGCAATAAGCCGGACATGACCACGATCAATATCAAGAATAGCAAAGGCAGGTACTCCTATTCCCAAGGTACGTTATACGCCGCCGCCTATGCTGCAGGCGTGGCTGCCCTGGTTGGAAGTCAGAATCCGGATATGAGTGCTTTAGATATTAAACAGCGCGTTGTGACCAGCGGCAAATCGATTCCTACCTTGAAACTAATTACCGTGAGCGGGAAACTGATCAGTGCTTATCGCGCGTTGTGGAACAAGGACATCCCGGGCATGTCGTTGATTGATACGTCTGTTACGGGCAAGCTCGATCAGGCGAACGATCCGAATCATGTCTATTCCGTGGAACTGAACGCCGGCGAAACGGCGACCTTCACGCTCAAGGGTGAAGAGGGGACGGATTTCGATCTGATTCTATATGATGATTCCGCAACGACCGTGCAAAGCAAGGAAGGCGCGGTAGCCTATTCCGAAACGGCGGGCACGTCTACTGAAGCAATTACGTACCGCGCAACCAAGGCGGGTACTTATTATGTGAACATCTATGCCGTAGAGGCGGCGGGTGCTTATACCTTGAACGTGCAGTATGGTAATTCATCAGGAGCGATTGAAGACGGCGACGCGTCGCTTATCTACGACGGTAACTGGACCTCGCTTAATGGCTCATCTTATTCAGGTGGAACCTTGAAGCAGCTCACCGGAAACGGTTCCGTCAAATTCGGTTTTAGAGGTAACTTGTTTGAATGGATCGGCACAAAGAACGATATGCAAGGCACCGCTGAGATCCGCGTAGACGGATTGGCTATGGGTTACGTCGATTTGTCCAGCAAGACGCCTCAATCGAAGCAATCATTGTTCAAAATGATCCTGACTAACGGGCATCACGAAGTAGAGATTTCATCCGTACGCGGTGCGGATCAGAAGTTTGCAATTAACGTGGATGCGTTCGTGTTCTCCAGCTTAATTTCGCCGACGCATCCTTCCGCTAATTATGAGGGTCCTTGGGCTATTCGGTACGGCAAGAAATATGCCGACGGTGTGCAGACCTATACTTCGACTCCGGGCAGTTCCGTCGACTTTACATTCACAGGCACGAAGGTCACAGTCTGGTCCTCGACCGGCAGTAACCGCGGCAAGGTTAATATCTTCATCGATGGTAAATCTGTGACGGCGGCTCCTATTGATCTGTACAGCGACAAGATCCGCTATCAAGTTCCAGTCTTTACGTCTGGCGAGCTCGCAAGCGGCGCGCATCATGTCTCAATCGTGCATGCCGGTGAAGCGAATCCCAAGTCGAGCAACAGCATCGTAACCATCGACGGTCTGGACGTCCTGAACTTAAACTAGCTCGCCAAGCAGCTACTATTCTGAACCGAAATGGGGTACTTGAACGTGAAACGATCACTTCTCAAAAAATCACTTTCGCTCGCAACGGTCTCGGTGCTGGCCGGAAGTCTGGTCACGACCGGCTTGCCAGCCGCGCATGCCGCTCCGCGCGACAAGACATTCATAACGAAAGAAGGGCTGCAAGCCGTAACTCGGCTGCTGCAGCAAGCGAAGCCGGAGGCCGGGATTGATGCGATCCCGGGTGAAGCTTACATTGCCGATGACATCGATACTTCTTCTGCGAAGGAAATGAATGTCATCATCCAACTAAGCGGCCAGCCTGCTGCCGTTGGTACCTATGCCGCGAAGCTCGGCTATAAAACATTGGCTGTGGAAGCAAGCGAAGTTCATGTGCAATCCGAGCAGAACGCATTCGTTCGCAGCGCACAGGCGAGCAGCATTCCGTTTAAGATCAACCGCAGCTTCGATACGGTGCTCAACGGAATGGAAATTACGATCCGCGCTGACCTTATTCCACAATTGGCCAAGCTTCCGGGTGTGAAATCTATTCATAACAATGTCATCTATTACCCGATTGACGAGCCTGACAGCTATCAAGGCGCTGCCGGTTCATCGGATTTCGATCCGGTTCCACTAGAGCAAATTGGTGTTCTAAAGGCGTGGGGCCGCGGATTGACAGGCAAAGGGTTGAAGGTCGGCGTCATTGATACGGGCATCGATTACCTGCATCCGGATCTCAAAGGCAATTATGTCGAGGGCGGTTACGATGCCATTAATCAGGACGACGATCCGTATGAAGATTTACCGGAAAAAGGCTATGAAGACTCAACAGGCTCTATCCACGGTACGCACGTATCCGGCACGATCGCCGGCACGGCCTCCAACCCGACGTCCGTGCATGTGCAGAAAGGTGTTGCCTATGAGGCGGATCTGTATGCCTATAAAGTGCTCGGCCCGGAAGGCGGCACATCCTCCCAGGTTATCGATGGGATCGAACACGCCGTCGATGACCATATGGACGTCATTAACCTTTCCTTAGGGAGCGATCTGGAGAAGGATCCGGATTCGCCTGACTCCATCGCGGTGAACAATGCCGTCTTAGCAGGCGTTGTAGCGGTGGTCGCGAACGGCAATGCCGGCGGCGGCAATCAATATTACTACTCCATGGGATCACCGGCCGCTTCGCAAATGGCGATCTCCGTTGGTGCGGTGACAAGCGATAGCAACCGCGTCCAGGGGACGATTCACAGCGCAGTTGGGTCAGAGGTTTATGACACGAATATGAGTTTGATGAGCTGGACGACGGATAAAGAGAGCTTTAACACCATGTTCGGCACCAATCCGATTCAAGGCGTTTACGTCGGCTTGGGCAGGGAAGATGATTATAAAGGCCTTAAACCGGAGTTCCTGGCTGACAAAATCGTATTCATCTCCAGAGGACTCTCCAGCTTCGACGAGAAAGTGAAGTTGGCAGCCAAGCACGGCGCGAAGGCGGCCGTCATCTTTAATGGCAATTACTCTTCCAGTGATCAGAATGTGCCTGACTTATCGGAAGAAATACTGTCTCGTGACGGCGCGATCGGTCCGCTTGCTTTCCTTGGCGACGGCTACGATTACATTCCCGCATTCGACATGCCGGGCAAGATGGGGCGTGCATTAGCTCGCCAGCTGAAGGCGCATCCGGATCAAAAGTTGCAGTTCACGATGAAGAATGACTTTAAGACGGTTGTGGTAGCCGGTGACCGAATGGCTGATTTCAGCTCCAGAGGGCCGAACTCGGATGGCAACTATGGCATTAAGCCGGATTTGAGTGCTCCCGGCGTGTCGATCTTCTCTTCAATTCCTGCATATGGGCAAGCAAATCCGGATGCTAACTATGACAAAGCCTATGCCAAGTTAAGCGGTACTAGCATGGCTACCCCTCATGTGGCCGGACTTGCGTTGTTGATTAAGCAGGCTCACCCGGATTGGACACCGACTGACATTCGCGCAGCGCTGGCGAATACGGCGGAGGAGATCCATGATGAGAATGGCACGATGTATGATGTCTATTCGCAAGGCGCAGGGCGCGTCAATGTCATGAACGCCATTGACACGCGTGCCATTATTGAATCGATGGACGAAATAACGCTTCACGACGATAAGATGAACCCGATCGTTATGCCTAGCGAAGGCAGCAGCGTGAGCTTCGGCATGATGAATCCAGGCGCCAAAGAAGCAGTTAAGAAGCCGCTTCGGGTCAAGAACCTCTCGGATAAATCGGTGACGTATAAGGCGAGAATCGTGACGCACCCTTCGGTAACTTCCGATCCGCATCATCCGATCCCTACGCCGAATCCGGGCGAGATCATTATGGGACTGGAGGGATTCACATCCAACCAAATTACGGTAGCAGCGGGCGACGAGTTCAATTTCAACCTGACCGCGAAGTCTATCGCGCGCGCCAAGGTTGGCGTATATGAGGGTGAAGTCTTGCTGGAGAGCGAGGGTCTGCCTTCCCTGCATCTGCCTTTCGTCGTTCATATCGGCGATGAGTCTGATGACAACGATTTCCTGATTCAGAACCTGACACTTAGCCATACAACAGTGTCCAAAGATGCTCCCATAGACATTACGGCATCGCTCCCGACAGGACAAATTAATCACTTTTACGCGATGATCGTCGATTTGAATAATGAAGTATTAGGCTTATTGGCCGAAATTTATGACCGGGATGATGCGACGGATACTCTAAAGCCGATTCCATCAAACGTCATCATCCCTGAATTCGATGGCTCTTATAACGTAGGTATCCTCTTGCAAGATGGCAATAAATTAAATGAATATCTCCCGGAAGGGCGGTATAAGCTGGCGGTTGTAGGCAGCGTCTTAGATAAGAACTACAATGTCGTCGATGAATCTGTCGCATTCAAATCGTTCTACGTGACGAATGAGTCTGTTGTGGATGAGCCTAACCCGCCGACAAACCCGCCATATACAGGGGGACCGATTATTACCCCTAATGATGAGGCGTACAACAAGGATGTCGCTGCCACCGTCATCGAGAAGGGGCAAACCGGCATTGCAATCGCACCGCAATCGACTTTAAAAGGCACGCAATTGTCCGTGTCCGTCACGGATGCCGATTTGCAGAAAGCGATTGCCGACGCGAAGCAGTCTGTCGCACTCACCATCGGAGCAGCTTCCAAGGACGCTTCCTCCGCACAGCTGCAATTAACGGCTGCGCAGGTGAAGCTGGTGAAAGAAGCCGGGCTGAAGGGGACCATCGTCTTCAACTGGAACGATGCATCCGTCGCATTGCCGCTCCTTGCCTTGGGACAAGGGTCCGATGGAACGGATATCGTAATCACAATCAAGAAAGATGAAGGAAGCAAATCCGAGTTTACGAAGCAAGTAAAAGATGCCACTATACTGGGTACGCCATATGTCTTCGAAGCAAGCAGCCTGAAGGATGGCGTTGCTGCACCGCTTAAACTTAAAGCGGACCAAACCGTGACCAGATCGTTCCTTGTCGAGAGCAGTGCAAGCGCAGCAGGTGCGTTGTACCTTGACGGCGGCCACGTGTATCCTGTACCTGCCAAAGTCACGGCTGCAGGCGAAGGCAAGTCCATCGTAACGATTCGTCGACCGGGCTTCTCGACTTATGCCGCTGCATCGAGGCATGTCATGTTCGCCGATATTGATAAGTCTTGGGCGCATGATCAAATCCAAACGCTTGCGGATAAATTCTTGTTGAACGGCACTTCCGAGCATGCCTACTCGCCGAAGGCTAATGTGACTCGCGCGCAATTCGCGTCGATGCTCACAAGAACGCTTGGACTGCAAACAAAAGCGGCGGTCAAACCGTTCAGTGATGTACGCAGCAGCGATTGGTTTGCTTCCGATGTGCTGAGCGCTTACGAGGCAGGACTTGTAACAGGATCGGATGGCCGGTTCAATCCGAACGCAGCCATCACCCGTCAAGATTTGACGGTCATGCTGGCTAGAGCGATCAAGCTGGTTGGACTACAGCAGTCAAACCAACCTGCTCATCAAGCTTACGCGGATGCCGCGCAGTTCGGCGGCTATGCGCAAGAAAGCATTCAAATCGTAACGGATGCCGGATTGATGAGTGGCGTCGAAACGAAAGGCAGCTTCTACTTCCAACCAGCCGGCGCTACGACGCGTGAAGCAGCGGCGAAAGTACTGTACGAGCTGTTGGCGGCATCTGGCCGTATCTAGTTTAACCTGTATGACGGAAGGAGCTGCCGAGATGTTCTCGGCAGTTCCATTCTGATTTATCCAATAGCGAGGTGCGCAACATGGAAACCGCAAAACGTAAAGAGCAACTGCTGCATTTGGCTGAATCGTTGATTCGACAAAAAGGTTACACGGCTTTCAGTTACGACGACCTCTCTAAGCATCTTGGCATATCCAAAGCGAGCATTCATTATCATTTTGTGAAGAAGGAGGACTTAGGTCTGGCCGTGCTAAATCAGATCTATCAGAGACTGTTCGATTTCTCTTCAAAGATGCGAGAATCGGAGGAATCGGTCGAAGAAAAGTTCGTCCAATTCTGCCATCTGCAATCCGAACAGCTAGCTGATAATGAGATTTGCCCGATTTCATCGCTGCAAGCGGATTTCGAGCTGCTGCCGGAAACGATGAGACAGAAAACGCAGGAGCTCAGTCAATTTGAGCTTTCAGTTATGGATGACTTGATTAATTCAAATGGTACGGACTCTCGCGACGATAAAGCTGATTGTTGTCCGATCGCCCTGGCCATGTTGTCGGCAATTAAGGGCTCCATACAATATCGCCGCGTAAGAGGCGGAGATTCCTTGAAGGATACTTGGATGGGGCTCAGCCGTATGTTAATCCATCCGTAGAGATTGAATCTCGTTTCAACTGTCGTCCATATCAACCTCCCATTAAAGCCGAAAACCTAGATGTTATAGGGCTGATGGGAGGTTTTTTTGTGCTGACATGAGCCAGCTACTGGAAACGATTCGCATTGGCGCGAACACGCGATTCAGTTACAATGATGAAATAAGTTTTGGAGAGAGTCTATCCTCACCGGGGGGGCAGTGCCCATGTTCAAGATGCTCATCGTTGACGACGAACAGTTCGAAAGAGAAGGCGTGAAATTCCTTATCGACAAATATGATTTGCAGCTTGAAATTCATGAAGCGGATAGCGGAGAGAGTGCACTTGCTTTCATGAAGCAGAACCATGTGGATATTTTATTTACAGATATCCGGATGAAAGGCATGGATGGCCTTCAACTGGCCGCCACCGTTCGGGAACTGGCTATCCCGGTTAAAGTGATTTTCATGAGCGCCTACGGAGATTTTGAATACGCGCAGAAGGCGATTGATGTGAATGCGATCCGATATATTCTGAAACCGGTTCAAGTCAACGAATTTCTGAAGGTCATCTCGCAAGTCATCCACATGTGCGAGAAGGAAAAGCAGGAAGAGGAGCGGCAAGAGCAGCTCGAGAAGGCTTATGGGCAAGGAATCATCCGTCATGAGAAACAGAGGCTGGTTTCGCAGTTGATTCACGGGGGAATTGACGATCTCCAGCACGAGTCATTCGAATTGCAGGCTCCGATTCCGATGTTTAACGGTTCTAACCCGCTGCGCATCGTTATTTTGGACGCACGCAGTCGTGTTTTCGATTTATCTGATCTCGATCTCGAAAGCATGATCAGCGAATGTGTACAACGGCAGCATGAAGGGTTCAATCTCAATGAATTTCAGAGCTTGCTTTTCATGGAGGTTCTGGACGGGGATACAACCGCTGACATGGAAGAAATCGGGAACCGTATCGTACAAGAATTCAAGAAGAAGTACGATACCGACCTTTTTGCAGCATTTAGCGGTCCGATCGAGAACATCGGCAGCCTTCGGGTCGCCTATAACGAGATCGAATCGATATTGGAGAGCAAGTTTTTCTATGATAAAGGTGCCGTATTAATTGCAGAAAGCGCTTGGATAGACGGGCATTCGTCCGACAGCGTGGAAGAGAAGATGTCGGAAATCGCAAGAGATGTGGAGCGCAAGGATTTCCAATCCGCGCGCATGCGATTTGAGAAATTATATGAGCTGCTAAAGGCCGGAAAGCAGATTTCCTCGATTTATTTGAAGTACAGCTGCATGGAAATTTTGAAAATGATGTTCGACTATGCGCCGAAGAAAAACACGGAGCAGTTCAAAAAAAACCTCGAACAGATCTATAAATCGAACAAGCTAAGCGAGCTTTGCATGCTGATGATATCCACGCTTGAAAGCTGCGAGACGACAGACGGACAGACGGCTGATTCGAACAACCGCAAGGTGACGGAATCCATCCTGCGAACGATTCATAACGAGTATAAGCGGGATTTATCCGTCGAAGAGCTGGCGGAGAGTGTTTATTTGTCTCCCAACTATTTAAGTCATTTGTTCAAGAAACAAGTAGGCGTCAGTATTATCAAATACATCACGAATACGCGAATGAAGAAAGCCAAGGAGCTGCTTGCCGAAACCAACAAAAAAGTAGCCGACATCAGCGAAGAGACGGGATACTCCAATATGGCTTACTTTTGCTCGTTGTTTAAGTCCCATTTTGGAATGACGCCGACACAATTCCGGGAAGAGCTTGGCGTATGATCAGCAGAATCGTTCATAAATGGAATGGTCTGCGTCTGAAACCGAAGCTGTTTCTGTCTTATTTGTCGGTCATCATCATTCCGATCCTGGTACTCGGCATCTATTCCTACTGGCAGTCCAAGCAGCTATTGAACACGCAAGCCGAGCAAGCATTAGACCGCAACGTGGATACGATGGCCGGCTATTTTAATTACAAGGCGGAATTGTACAACCACACGGCAAACATCATTCTAAACAACAGCAAGATCCAGCAGATCATTAGTACCCCCTATATGGACTTTGTGAATCTCTACTACGACCTGAACCGATACTTCTATCCGAATTTCAATCAAATACGGATCGGTAACAAAGAAATCAACCAATTGACCGTGTATACGGAGAACGACATGCCCGAGTCAGGATACGCCATTATGTCTGCCCGGCGATTGCCCTCGTTTGCTTGGTATAAGGAGCTTGGACAAGGAGACGTAAGGCCGGTATGGATCCGACACTCATCCGACCTGTACTTTATCAGTACGTTTCCGCGTCTGCTCGTGAATGGTCAGAACGACATCCTCGTCATGCAGATCGATATGAAGGATCTATTCGGACGAGTTGCCGAACTGATGCCGGGGAACGGGGTCATCGTGACCAATGCCAAAGGCGGCATCCTCTATTCGAATTCCAAGGAATCCGTTAAAGCATTCCGATTAAACAACTTGAATGACGCTGATATTATCCATGCGGAAAGCGGAACGGTAGAAATCAGCGATCAGAAATTACTTGTGCTCAAGAAACAAATTCCGGAGTCGGGCTGGTTGATCTACACCTATGTGCCGGTGAAGAACGTATCGTTGAACGCCGATAAAATTTTGACCGCAACGTCCATCGTCGCCGGGTCTTGCATTCTGCTTCTCCTTATCCTCATAACGGCGATGTCCAACAATCTCATGAAGCGGATTCATACGCTCGTCTCCTGGATGAAGCGGGTGGAAACCGGGGAGTTGGACCTGCAGGTGCACACGGGAGCGAAGGATGAAATCGGCGAGTTAATGATTCGGTTCGGGCATATGCTCAAAAGGCTCAATGAGGTCATTCAAGAGTCGTATGCGAGCAAAATCATCCAGAAGGATGCCGAGCTGCGCGCGCTACAAGCGCAAATCAACCCGCACTTTCTGTATAATACATTGTCGTTTGTCAATTGGAAGGCGCTGCGAAGCGAGGAGCATGATATTAGTCACATCGTCGTCTCGTTGTCGAAGTTTTATCGAACGGCTCTGAACAAAGGCGGGCAAATTATTACGGTCCGGGAAGAGCTTGAGAACATCAGGTCTTACTTGGAAATTGTGCTCATCATGAAAAATTACAGCTTCGATGTCGTGTACGAGATTGATGAACAGGTTTATGCGCATAAAATGATCAATCTCGTCTTGCAGCCGCTCGTAGAAAATGCGATCCAGCATGGCATTGACAAGAAAGACGAAGGCCGAGGACAAATCAAACTCATTGCTCGTATAGAGGCAGACACGGTCGTATTTACTGTAGAGGATAACGGATCGGGGATATCAGAGGACATGATCGGAAATTTGCTTACGGTTCAGTCTTCCGGCTATGGCTTGAAAAACGTAAACGAACGGCTTCAGTTAAAGTTCGGTGACGATTACGGAATTACAATAAGCAGCACGATCGGGGAAGGTACGATTATGAAAGTTACCATACCTCTGTCGATAGAGGCATAACGATTGAAGCATGCTGACTCTGTACCTGATCTAGGGTACGGAGTTTTTTTGTAAAAGTACGTAGAAAACTGATAAGGATCGAAGATATGTGATAATTACGACCCCTGGGCCCGCTGTTATGATAAGTACAAGTAAATAAAAGCGCTGTCATGACAACTGGTGCAAGGAGGTTAAGCCCGCAATGGCTATCGCCGCTTCGAGGAAATCGGCCGTTAAGAATCAGAAATGGAGCAATTGGAGGAAGTATCGCGTTCTGCTTCTGATGATGATACCTGGAATGATTTATTATGTTGTATTCAATTATTTTCCTATGTATGGTGTCGTTCTTGCTTTTAAGGATTACAGATTTATGGATGGGATTATGGGAAGCCCGTGGGTTGGCCTTAAACATTTCGATAAGTTATTCGCCGACCCTTATTTCTACACGGTGCTCAAGAACACGCTCATCATTAGTTTCTATAAGCTGTTGTTTGGCTTTCCGGTTCCGATTATTTTCGCTTTGTTATTAAACGAAATTTCGAATGTGAGATTCAAAAAAATCGTGCAAACGGTGTCGTATTTACCGCACTTCATCTCATGGGTTATACTCGGCGGTATTTTCTTCTCCATTCTTTCTTGGGAAGGGCCAATAAATACGCTTATCACCTTGTTCGGAGGCACCCCCAACCTGTATCTGGCCGATGCCCGATATTTCCGGACGGTGCTCGTCATCACCCATATCTTTCAAAGCTTTGGCTGGGGTTCCATTATCTATTTCGCGGCGTTGTCCGGCATCGATACGCAAATGTTCGAAGCAGCTGTTCTGGATGGAGCCGGTCGATTCAAACGGATGTGGTACATTTCCATTCCGATGATTGCTCCTGTCGTAGCGATCATGCTGATCCTGTCCATGTCAGGTATATTGGATGCCGGATTCGACCAAATTTTCAATATGTACAATGTCAAAGTTTATAATGTGTCCGACATCATTGATACGTATGTTTACCGAAAAGGATTGGTGGATATGAGTTACAGCTATGCTACGGCGGTCGGATTATTCAAGTCCATCATCGCGCTCATCCTCATCTTTGTCGTAAATAAGATTGTCAAAATGATCGGTCAGAAAGACAGCGCGATATGGTAAATGCACGTTTGGTTGGAGGTGTTTCGTTGTGATTGCCGTTAAGAAGACGCCGGGCGAAAAAAGCTTTGACGTCATTCTATATCTATTCATGTTGGTATTATTGGTGGTTACGCTTTATCCTTTCTGGACGCAAGTGATCATTTCGATGGATGGTGGAGGGGCGAAGAGCACAGCATACGCTTCAGGTCTCGTGTTATATCCAGCCAAGTTCACGCTTGAAAGCTATAAGCTGGCTTTTCATTACGATGCTTTATGGTACGGGTATAAAAATACCGTTGTGCGTACCTTGCTTGGCGTATCCTTGGCGGTGGTGTTCACTTCCTTGACCGCGTATCCGCTGGCGAAGAAGGACTTGCCGATGAATCGTGTTTTTACCGGGATCATCTTGTTCACGATGCTATTTGGCGGCGGACTGATCCCTTCCTACCTATTGATTAAAGGACTCGGCATGTATAACACGATATGGGCGCTTGTCGTGCCGGGTATGATCAGCGCGTTTAACGTGCTCATCATCCGCAATTTCTTCCGCTCCCTGCCGGAAGAGCTCGAGGAATCCGCTCGCGTCGACGGAGCCGGATATGTGAGGATATTCTTGCAGATCGTGATTCCGCTATCCAAACCGGTGCTTGCAACGATTGCCTTGTGGGTTGCAGTGGGCCATTGGAACGCATGGTTCGATAGTTTGATCTACATCTCAGATCCGAATCACCAAGTGCTTCAGGTCATCTTGCGCAAAATCATTATTGATAACAATACGTCAGGCTTGATGCTGGCCCAGCAAAATTTAACCCATCATTCCGAATTTTCCGGCAGGCAGCTTCAAGCGACAATGATTATGTTCTCGATTATTCCGATGCTGGTTATCTATCCATTCGTACAGAAGTATTTCGTAACAGGCGTCATGGTTGGTGCTGTTAAAGGGTAAACCCGCATCATGCGGATGAAGCCGTTAATAGATAGATAGATACATATCATGGGAAGGGTTGATTGTGAAGATGAACAAGAAATTTAAAGTGCTGGTTTATGGAGGCGCAAGTATTTCTTTGCTGGCGAGTTTGCTGGCAGGCTGCGGCACGAGCAACAACAACAGCAGTGGCAACATCAATAGCAGCAACAACAGCCAGGCCTCGGATTCATCGTCGAACAATGCAGCGGCGTCGAATTCGGCAACTACGGAAGATAAAACGGATCATCTGACCTTCTGGGCGTATTATCCGGATCAAAACAAGGTGGATTCACCCGGGGTAACCGCACTTGCTAAAAAATTCAATGCTGAGATAGAGCTCGTTCCGACAAGCGGCGACACGTACAAAGAAGACGTAAACTTGAAAATCGCTTCGGGCAACATTCCGGACTGGATTAAAGAGCCGGCTCCGACAGACTATATGAAGTTTGTAGATCAAGGTGTCGTTGCGGAAATTCCGCAAGATATGATCGAGAAGTATATGCCGAAATACGTAGAATGGATCAAGCGCTTCATCGATAAAGACGATCCGTTCAAATACGTTCGGGTAGACGGTAAAATTTATGGTTTGCCGGGCATTTGGGATATCGGTATCGACGGCCAACAGCTGGGTTTCCGTGAAGATTGGCTCAAGAAGGTAGGTATTAACAAAATACCGGAAACGATCGAAGAAGAGGAAGCAGCTTTGACGAAATTCCGTAATGAAGATCCGGACGGAAACGGCAAGAAGGATACTTACGGTCTGACTGCTACTGCGGAATCGCTGGACATGATGTTTAGTTCCGTATTCGGTGCCTATGACGCTTATCCGGGTATCTTCCGCGAGAAAGACGGGAAAATCGTTCGCGGCGAAATCGAGCCGGGAGCTAAACAAGCTTTGACTACGCTTAACCGTTGGTATGCAAACGGACTGATCGATCCTGAGTTCGTCGTGAATAAGGGTAACAATTTCGAGGATAAAATGTTAACCGGAAAAGCCGGCGCAGCGGATTACTACTGGTGGGTCTATTATCCGGGCAATGCATTCCTCGGAGGCGAAACGTGGTATGACAAGCTTCACAAAGTAGATCCAAACTTCAAATGGCTGACTGAGGGCGGTATTAAAGGACCGGAGGGCAAATTCGGTATTTCCCAATCCTCTCCAAACAATGCATCCGGCCTCATGTTCGGCAAACAGCTTGCGGATGACCCGGAGAAATTAGGCAAGTATCTGCAAATTTTCGAAGCGACGCAGTTTGAACCGGAATTCTATGAGCTTCTCAACTTTGGGGTTAAAGACACGCATTGGAAACTGAATGATCATGGCGTTGTCGAGTATATTGCTCCTTATGATAATGAGGATGAGCGCAAGAAGCTCGGAATTGCCGGCGGCTATTCGATGGCTGGATCGTTTAACGATTACGATTTCCAAACCTCGTATACTGCGGATAAAGATCTTCGTCCAATTGCACAAGAAGCAAGAGCAAAAGGTGTCAAAGTATATGACATCCTGAACGCTTACCAAAAACCGCTTTATAACGAAAACAAAGACCAGCTTACTCAGTTCACGCTGCAATCCTATATCGATTTCATTACGGGCAAAAAGCCGATTGACGATTTCGATAAATTTGTTGAAGATTGGAACAAAATGGGCGGAGAGAAAGTGATGACGGAAGCTCAGCAAGTTTACGATCAGCACAAATAAGAATCAGTTCATGAAGGTTGAACGGGCATCGGGGTTCCGGTGTCCGTTTTCTATTTATTTGGAAGGAGAATGAAGAATGAAAATTAACGCAGGCGCATGCACAGTTGTACTGAATGAAAGAGGAGAAGTTATCGGCTTGACCTCAGCTGCATCAAGCAAGACCTATACGAACGCGAGTTGCGCGGCACCGCTCATTCGAATTTCGATCAACGGTCAGGTTGAACGTCCTGTTTCCGCTCAATATGGGGACTCTACCGCGATATTCCATTTCGGAGACTCCGGCGTGAAGGCCGAGGTTGAGATCGTAAACAAAGAGAAATATGTCACATTCGAGTTGAAACAACTATCCGGTGATGGAGTAGATGCAGTCATTTGGGGTCCGTTCTTAACGTCTTTGTCTGAGTCTATTGGAGAGTCTGTCGGCGTTGTTCACGATGGCGAGTTCGCCATCGGAATCCAAGCCCTTAACTGGAAAACAATTGGCGGTTGGCCTGTCGAACTGGAGAACCTCGAATTTGCCAATCAACCGTATGAAGATAGCAAGTTCGAATACGACAAAAGCACGGCATGGCCGACAATCGAAGGAAGTCTGTTACAGGCTTATACGCGAGATCGCACGAAGGCAGCGCGTCGTCCGGCGTGGAACTTGAAAGAAGTCGAAGTGCCTGCGCTAAGTGGAGAAGAGGCGCTAATTTGCGGGTCCAAAATCGCGTTGTTCGGCTGTGCGGCGAATGAAGTGCTGGATACAATCGAGGCGATCGAGCTTGGCGAAGGGCTGCCGCATCCGATGATCGATGGTGTCTGGGGCAAGAAGTCACCGGCGGCGACGCAGTCCTATTTAATTACGGATTTCTCTGAGTCCTCCGTAGAACAAGCGGTGGATTATACGAAGCAAGCGGGTTTGAATTATGTGTACCACCCGGATCCATTCACGCAGTGGGGACACTTTGTACTGAAGCCGGGAAGCTTTCCGAATGGTGATGCCGGGATGAGAGCTTGTGTTGAGCTCGCTGCAGAGGAAGGGGTTAAGGTCGGCGTACATACGCTCTCCAACTTTACGACGCTCAATGACTCGTACGTGACCCCGCTGCCGGATCCACGGCTTCAGACGGTCGGAGCTGCACGATTGGTCGAGCCGATTGATGCTTTAATGACGGAATTGACGATCGACAACCCTGAGCCGTTTCGAATTAATTTGTTTCGGCAAACCGTCATTATTGGCAATGAGCTGATCGAATACGAGAGCGTTTCGCCGTCGGCGCCGTGGAAATTGCTGGGCGTTAAGCGAGGCGCGAACGGAACTTCAGCTATAGCACATGAGAGCGGTTCTGTTATAAGCCGGTTGTGGGATCATCCCTATGACGTTTTGTTCCCGAACATCGAGCTTCAGGAAGAATATAGTTTGAGAATTGCAGAGCTGTTCCAGAAGACGGGACTAAGGCAAATCTCTTTCGACGGACTCGAAGGTTGTTATGCGACCGGTCATGACGATTACGGCGTGAACCGCTTCGTCAAGCGCATTTATGATGGATGGGATGAAGATGTCATCAATGATGCAAGTATCGTCGTTCCGAATTATTTATGGCATGTTTTCACGCGTTTCAATTGGGGCGAGCCATGGGGCGTCTCGACTCGCGAAGGCCAGCTGGAATGGCGACTTAGCAATCAACGTTATTTCGTTCGTAACTTTATCCCGTCCATGCTCGGTTGGTTTCTCGTACGATCTGCTTCGGATCGGTTTGAAGCTACATCACCTGATGAAATCGAGTGGGTACTGTCGAAGGCGGCGGGCTTCAATGCCGGCTTCGCGCTATCGGCTGATCAGGCGGTGCTTCAGCGCAACGGTAATATTAATGCCCTTCTGGATGCGGTTAAGCAATGGGAAACGGCTCGTCATGCCGGTGCGTTTACGCCTGCGCAGCAAGAGCGGATGCGCGATCCGAAGAGCGACTGGCATTTGGAGGCCTTGGCATCTGGCATCTGGCAGTTGTACCCTGTCCATATTTCGAATCCACTCGTCTGCAGTACGGAAGAGCTGCAACCCGGTCAGCCGGGCGGCTCGGATTGGGCGTTTTACAATAAGTTCTCGGAGCAGCCGCTGCGATTATGCCTGCGCGTATCGCCATCCTATGGCAACGTGGACGCATCGGTAAAACGGCCAACCTTCTATACAGGCGGGGAGTACATGACATTCGATACCGAGGTGCGCGCGAATCAGTATCTCGTGTGCGACGGAGATCGAACCGGGAAAATTTACGATATGAACTGGAACTTAATAAGGACGGTTGAAGCTTCTACAGATGCGCCGGTTGTGCGGAAAGGCGGACAGACGGTGTCGTTCAGCTGCAAGTTCGAAGGCGATCCTAAGCCGGTGGTGAGTGTCAAAGTGGTTACTTGGGGCGAGCCGGAATCCGTGCGAAGAGGGAATACACCATGATGATAGTGGAGGCAAATGGTTCCGATACAGTGGTGTTGTTAGAAGATAGCCCTATCTTAGGCGACGGGGAATTGGCGTTTACGCTGACACCGCTCAATGCCGCAGGCAAAGTTGGTGCAGTTATTCGCTATACGGCACCGGATAGTTGGATCTTCATCGGCTGCGACACGGCGATGGACCCGTTCGGCAGAAGTACATGGATTTGGGCCGCGCCTTGCGGCAAGCAAGGCGTACTGTATAAAACAGATCCGTTATATGAGGGCAAATCTTATCGCGTAGAGATCCGTTTTGTCGGTTCGGTTCTGATGCTCTCCTTGGATGGATATCCGGAATATCATGGCGATATTCCGGATTTGCAGACCGAAGCGGGAGCCATCGGCTTCCGTGCTTGGGCGAACGGAGAGGGAGAAGAAGGGCACGCTCATCTTGATGAAGTGATGGCGACTGTCCTAGACGACAAGTACCGTTCGGACAGTTTTGTGCAGGATGAAGCTGACGATGCAACTGAGGCTGTGCCATCGTGGAAGTTGGAATCCGATCTGCTGGAAGTGGATTTGGATACCTCCTTCCCGCGCGTGCTGCAGTATCGTTGGAGAACAAACGGTGCTGTGCTATTCGGACAAGAGGATCGGTTAATCTATGTGGATCTGAACGGAGAGCGGTATATTCCTGCCGTTTATTTGGAATCGAAGTCTCAGACCGTTGCTTCGTATCAACTTGTTTTCGCGTCCATTCAGGTTGAGATGGTCGTTTCTTTCGTTCTATCCGGAGCAACGCTTGAGATGAGAATGACCGATATCCAAGAAAAGGGCTCGTTCCGCATTCGCACGATCGCCATTCCTGATCACGGGCTCGTTTCGGTTCGCGATACACAAGAATGCGCGCATGTTGCATCCTCCGAAGGGATCAAGGGCGACGATTTTGCAGGTGCATCCGAATGGCGTGTGTCGGGAGCACCTGTATATCGCGCGATTGCGATTGTGAATACGAAGCAATTGGCTGCGAGTGTAGTCGGGAACATGCTGCACAACCGCAGGCGATTGTGTGTGCAAACCGTGCAGCGAAACGGATACAAACGGACTGCTGTCTGGAATGCCTATTGGACTTATCGGGGACCGGATATGGAAGTGATCGGCGAGCCTTGGTCGAAGGTCGTCCTAACGGACGACCGGAACAGCGATGGCATCGTCGATTGGCAGGATGGCGCGATTGCAGTTCGGGAATTGCAGAAGCCAATCCCAGGGGCCGAATTACTGAGAAACAGCTATTCGCATATTGTTATGAATTTTGCCAGCATGGCTCAATTTCCGTTTCTCCGAATCTTGGACAATATTAAGAAATTTCACTTATACACGGACGGGTTCGGACAACTAATCGAACTGAAAGGCTATCAAAGTGAAGGGCATGATAGCGGGCATCCCGATTACGGCAACAACTTCAATGAACGGGCCGGAGGAGCGCAGGAGTTGAATTTCCTGGCAGAACGAGCTCGTGATTTCGGAGCGGTTATTGGCGTGCATATCAATCATAGCGAAGCCTATCCGGAGGCGCGCTCCTACTCGACTTCACTCGTCACGAGCACGCCGGGATGGAAGTGGTTGGACCAATCCTACTATATCGACAGGGAACAAGATATTCTATCCGGTGACTTCGATCGGCGTTTGGATGAGCTGAACGAACATGCACCTCATCTTGGTTTCGTTTATGTGGATACTTATCGGGATGAACATTGGGCTGCTTGGCGGCTGGTTAAGAAGCTGCACGGAAACGGGTGGACAATCTGGACGGAGGAAGCGGATGCGCTTGATTCGGATGCCGTATGGACACACGATTCCACAGGCGACAGCCGCATTTCTAGGTTTATCCGTCACACGGACAAAGACGTTTATGCGGAAGATATCTTGTTAAAAGGCGGCTATGCAAGGTACGGGGATAACGGCTTCATGGGGTGGCAGCGGGAGCGGGATTTAAAGGCGGTCATACGTTCCTTCTTTACGAAGCAGCTGCCCTATCGGTATTTGATGCATTTTGCGATCATGAATTGGAAGGACTCGGAAGAGGTTATCTTGGAAGGCAACGTTTCGTCTAGGCTGGAGGAAGGCGTTGCGGTCATACGCAAGAATGATCGAATCATCGCGGTCGGTGATACCGTCTTTATTCCTTGGGATCCGATCGGGGAAACGAAAATTTACCACTGGAACGCCGCCGGCGGGGAAACTGTCTGGCAGCTTCCGGATAGCTGGCCTGTCGACGGGGTAGTGAAGCTGTACCGATTAACGAATTTAGGGCGCGAATTTGTTCATGAGCTGCAGGTTGTTTCCGGTTCCGTCACAGTGGCAGCAGAGGCTTGTACGCCATATGTTCTTTATAAGTCGGAAGCGCCTCCGGTTCCCAAGATGGCATGGAGCGAGGGCAGTCCGGTAAAGGATATGGGCTTCGATAGTCAAGGGTTCGACTGGTGGTCGAAATCATCACAGTCGAGCAATACGGACCATATCGCGATTGCCGAAACGAGCTACGGTCAATCTTACTTGCGAATTAGCGGGAATAACGGCGCCGATGGACGGGTTTACCAAGCGCTCTCCGGACTAACCCCAGGCAAGTGTTATTCTGCTTCGGTATGGGTGGAAGTGTCAGAGGGAAGGAAAGCGGCGATTCGTATCGACGGCTATGAGGGATTGGAACTAACACGAACCATTAGCCGAACGGCAGTCGTCAATTGCGATGTGGATTCAGATAAGCGGGGTACGTACTATCAGCGATTGCAGCTTCGATTTGAATGGCCGCATTCCATGGATGAGCATGAACCGGTACTATCTCTTCTGGCAGAACAAGGAGAGCCGGATTCCTTTGTCCATTTCGACGATGTGCGAGTGAGAGAGGTAGGTTCGCGTACGCAGACGAATCATTACTTCTATGAAGATTTCGAGCATGTCGACGAAGGTTGGGGGCCGTTCGTCAGCGCCAATCCCAAAATCGGCAAGACGCATCTCGCCCAATTTCATGAGGGCTATACGGAAGATACCATAGCAGGAGAATGGTCGCTCAAAACGATGGATGAACTCTCCGGAGAGCTGTTACGAACGTTGCCATCCAGGCTACAGCTTAAGCCGAATCATAGCTATAAGCTGACATTCGATTACAGGTCGGACAATGAAGCTCAATATTCGATTTCCTTGCGGACGACGGATGGAGGCCCATCGAGTGAAGTCTACACGGCGCCGCTTCAGAAGGGACTGCATCCATTTACTGCAGAGCTGGTAACCGGGCCATTCACGGATTACTATTTGGCCATCGTTCGCAACGACGTTAGTAAAGGTTCGTTAGTGATCGATAACGTTACCGTCGACGAGCTGACGGAATAATAAAATGTCTGGTTGAAGGAGTCTATATGGGACACTTTGTTTATAAAGACGCCAAACTTAAAGAGATCGTCTTTCCTCTTGGAGGGATTGGCAGTGGATCGATCGGACTAGCCGGCAATGGCCGGCTAGTGGATTGGGAAATTAAAAATCGCCCGAACAAGCAAAGCATGAACGGCATGAGCCACTTCGCAGTCAAAGCGGAGTCGGAGGGGAAAGTGCTGGATGCGCGAGTTCTGAATGGCAAGCTGCTGCCGCCCTATATGGGAAATAAGCGAATTAAAAATCATAGCGGGTATGGATTCGGTCCGAGTGAGGCTACAATGGGCGGTTTTCCTCATTTCGAGGACTGCACCTTTGTTGGCGAATTTCCTATCGCTGATCTTCGTTTCCGCGACAAGCGTTTCCCCGGTGACGTGAAGCTGACGGCTTACAATCCGTTCATTCCGTTGAACGATCGGGATTCCAGCATCCCGGGAGCTTTCTTCGAGATCGAGTTTCATAATCCTACCGACAGCATGATCACCTACACGGCATGTTTGTCCGTTGCAAATCCGCACCATGGAAGCCCGCACTGGAATCGGTACGAGCAAATCGGTTCCGTTCACGGCATCCGCATGGGTTCGGACGCTTATGATTCGAACAGGCCGGAGTTCGGTGAACTGACTGTCGCTACGGACGCGAAGGAAGTCAACTGCCAATGGTATGAGGGTAGAGACATGTACTGGCGGACATTTAGCTCTCCGGGCAGATTTGGGAGCAGCTTGGACGAGCCGACTTCTACCAAAGACTTGGGGCAGTTATCCGCTCATGTGGAGCTACAGCCAGGAGAAACGCGGCGCATCCGTTTCTTGATCACCTGGCATTTTCCGAACTGCTACAACTACTGGAATCCCGAGACGGGCGATGCAAAGGATTCTAATCAGCCAGTGACATGGAAGAACTACTATGCGACATTATTTAACGATTCCTTTGCCAGCGCTTTATATGCGTTCGAACATTGGGAACGTTTATATCAGGAGACGCTTCTGTTTAAACAGTCCTTATATGCATCTCATCTCCCTAAGGAGGCGCTGGAAGCAGTAGCGGCAAACCTATCGACGCTGAAATCGCCTACGGTGCTGCGCTTAGAGGATGGTTCCTTATACGGATTCGAAGGCTGCATCGGTACAGAAGGCTGCTGTGAAGGTTCATGTACACATGTGTGGAACTATGCCTACGCGGCGCCATTTCTGTTCCCGAAGCTGGAGCGGTCGATGCGGGACTTGGACTACAAGTATAATATGCGCGCCGATGGACGGATGTCGTTTCGTATCCAGCTGCCGTTAGGCCGGGCTAACGACTTGTATGCTTGCGCGGACGGTCAATTTGGAGGCATTATCAAAGTGTACAGAGAGTGGAAACTATCAGGCGATTCCGATTGGCTGCGATCGCTATGGCCATCCGTTCAACAATCGCTAGAGTATGCTTGGGCTGAGACGAACGAACATCGCTGGGATGCGGACCGAGACGGCGTGCTGGAGGGCAGGCAGCATAATACGCTAGATGTGGAGCTGTTTGGTCCCAACGCCTGGTTGAATGGTTTTTACTTAGCTGCGCTTAAAGCCGGCGCGGAGATGGCGGCTTATTTGGGGTACCCTGAGAAAGAAGAGGAATATCGCGCGCTTTACGAGAGAGGGAAGTCTTGGACCGATCAGCACTTATTTAACGGGAACTACTATATCCAGAAGATCGACTTGTCCGACAAGTCGCTGTTAGAGACATGCGATGAAGAAGCACTCGAATACTATTGGAATGATAGATTGAAAGAGATTAACTACCAGATTCTAGATGGGTGCTCGATCGACCAAGTCGTGGCGCAATGGCACGCTAATTTATGCGGTCTGGGCGAAATTTTTGATCCTATACAAACACGGCAAGCGCTTAAGTCTATTTACGAGCATAACTTTAAACAGATGTCCGATTTCACGAATCTATGGCGATTATATAGTTTGGACGAAGAATCCGGACTTATCATCTGCTCATGGCCCGAAGGCTCGAGAAGGCCTGCAATTCCGATCGCTTACAATTCGGAAACGATGAACGGGTTTGAATATCAAGCCGCGATTCACATGATTCAAGAAGGAATGGTCGAGGAAGGCATGTCGGTCGTGCGTGCGGTTCGAGAGCGATATGATGGCGAGAAACGTAATCCGTGGAACGAAATAGAGTGCGGCAGCCATTATGCTCGGTCGATGGCCAGTTACGCACTCTTGCTCTCTTTCAGCGGCTTCGACTATGACATGGTACGCGGATATGTGGGATTTAATCCCATTGATCGTCGCGAAGATTATGAAACCTTCTGGTCGCTTGCGGCCGGCTGGGGCGTCTTTAAGATGGAGACTGGGAAAGCAGAGCTGCATGTTCAATATGGCGAACTGTTGCTTTCATCATTTGGACTTCCGTTCTTGTCGGAAGACGACATTGTAGAGATAAGGATCGAAGGTTGTCAGGTAGAGTGGAAGTGGGAGAAAGGGAACATCCTATTCTCGCAGAAGCGATCCGTTCCACAGGGTGCAAGATTGGAGATTGAACTTCGACATTAAGGGAAGAACACATCGCCCAATAGGGATGAATGGGTTGAATTCGAGGAGAAAATTGTAGAGCGAAAAATGGTAAACGAGCAAGACAGCGTTTTGGAAGGAGATTGCCACAGCTGCTAGAAGTTATAGTACAAGCACCGGAGATGCTGGGCAGCCAACGCATCCGGCGCAGATTGAATCGAGGGAGATTGTCTATGCTACTGGAAGTTATTGCTCTATCACCGGAGGATGCCAAGCTTGCTGCCGCAGGCGGCGCTGATCGCATAGAGCTTGTCTCGGTCATCGAGGAAGGCGGGCTCACGCCTGCTCTGGCCATTCTGGAAGAAATCGCAGCTGAAGCTGCGATACCGGTTCACGTCATGATTCGTCCGCACAGCAGAGATTTTCGATACTCGGAAGAGGATATGGAGCAGATGGTTCGCGAGATGAAGCTGCTTAGATCCCCCTGCATCGGCGCGTACGTGCTTGGCGTATTGACCGCAGAGCAGACAGTCGACGAAGACAAGCTGAAGCGGCTGTTGGATGCGGCAGATGGTGTTCCGGTTACGTTTCATAGGGCGTTCGATGAGGCGAGGAATCTGGAGGAGGCATACGAGACGCTCGCTCGTTATCCGCAGATTCGCACGGTGTTGACGTCCGGCGGGAAACCGAGCGTATTAGATGCGGTCGATTCCATTAAAGAGCTCGTACGGCAAAGCGGGAACGGTTCGTCGGGACCGGAAATTATGGCGGGAAGCGGACTGACGCTTGCGTCAGCAGCTGAATTCGTGAAGCAAACCGATGTGCGTGCCGTTCATTTCGGCTCAGGCGTGAGGCAGAACGGATTGTCTCAAGCCCCCATTGATCCGGCTCGGCTGGCTGCGCTTCTGGCTGTTCTCAAACCGCAATAAGCACAACAACGCAATAGGGTAGGAGGAGTAAACGATGTCTGAGGTATTGGTTAATGAGTATCGCGGCGGTTATGTGGAAAATGTGCACTACGGCCATATTTGTGGCGTAGATGCTAATGGTATCCGATACGGTACGGGGAATGTTCGTCACTTGACGTTTCTACGCTCTTCCGGGAAGCCGATTCAGGCGCTTCCTGCACTTATACATGGCGCAGATGAAGCATTCGGATTGTCGGAGAAGGAAACGGCGATCATGTCAGGCTCCCACTGGGCGGAGACGTTCCATGTTTCCGAGCTGGAATCGATGATGGTGAAAATCGGCATCGAGGAGGAACAGCTGGTATGCTCGCCTACGTATCCGTTAAACGGAGCAGCCAGAGATGAGCTATTCGTCAGCGGCTCGCCGAAACGGAGAATTTATCACAATTGCTCCGGCAAGCATCTCGGCATTCTGTCGTTATGCAAGCATAAAGGCTATGATCTGCAGGGCTACACAGATACCGATCATCCTGCGCAGCTAGAGATCGCTGCTACGCTTGCTTATTTGGGAGCTATGCCGGTCGAAGAGGTCGTGACAGGTGTGGACGGCTGCGGCTGTCCTGTGTTTGCCATCCCGCTAGACCGTCTGGCGACGGCATATCTGAAGCTGGCTCTGCCGGAGCTTATCGAGGATGAAGCGGTACGCCGCGCAGCGATTAAGATTTCGGGCCTCATGAACCGCCATCCTGAGATGGTGTCCGGATCCGGACAAATTTGCTCGATTCTGCTGTTGGACGACAATATTGTTGCCAAAGGCGGGGCGAAAGGTGTTTATTGCTTCGGCTTGCGTGAGGAAGGGCTCGGGTTTGCCCTGAAGGTGCTTGACGGTTCGCAGGAAGAATGGCCGCTCATTATCGCTTCCATCCTGGAGCAGATTGGCTATTCCCGGCAGGAAACGATTGACCGGCTGCGTGCCTTGGCACCTGCAGATATGCTTAATGACAACGGCATCGTCGCCGGCCGCAATGAAGCGGTCTTCAAGCTGCAGCGATACGAATAATAACGCAAACGAGGGAGTAAGAGGATGCAAATCGGATTAAGCACATATAGCTTGTTAAACGCATTGAAGTCGGGCGAAATGACCGTCCTTGATGCGATTCAGTGGATAGCGGATAACGGCGGGGAGCATATGGAGATCGTTCCGTACGGCTTTACGCTCGTCGATAATCCGGAGCTGGCGGATGCGGTTCGCAATAAAGCAGCGGAAGTTGGCATTGCATTATCCAACTATTCGATGCCTGCCAATTTCGTGCAGCCGGACGACGAGGCGTTCGAGGCCGAGATGGCGCGCGTGAAAGAGCATGTCGATCTGGTTCACCGCCTTGGCATGAAGCATATGCGTCATGATGTAACGGCTTTTACAATTCCGAAGGAACAAATGACGATTGCCTGGTTCGAGGAGAACCTGCACCTGATGGTGAAAGGCAGCCAGATCATTGCTGATTATGCAGCGCAATACGGGATCACTACGACAATTGAAAATCACGGCTTCAGCGCGCAAGCGAGCGATCGCGTACAACGCGTGCTGCATGCTGTTAACCGTCCTAATTTCAAAACAACGCTGGATATCGGCAATTTCATGTGCGTCGACGAGAATCCCGTTATCGGCGTGATTAAGAATCTTCCTTATGCATCTCTGGTTCATTACAAGGACTTCTATTTCCGTCCATTCGACGAGCCGCCGGGCGGCGGCAATTGGTTCCGCACGAGCCATGACAACTACTTGCGCGGCGCTATTGTAGGTCACGGTGAAATCCCGATTCGCAAAATCACGAAGCTGATTAAGCAATCCGGCTACGACGGTTATATTACGGTTGAGTTCGAAGGCATGGAAGAGTGCAAAGAGGCGTCGCGGATCGCGATGGACAACCTGCGCACACTGTGGAAAGAAGCGTAAGAACTGCCTGGCACAAGAATCAGATGAATGAAAATTAGAGAATCGATTGATGAAGAGAGAGGCGGTAGTAGAGATGCAAACGATTCAGAAGCCGGTACCTTCGGCGAAGCAGCTGGCTTATCAGGATATGGAATTTGGCTTGTTTCTTCATTTCGGACTTCGTACGTTCTATGAAGGGTATGCGGATTTCGACGAGCGTCCGATGTCGCCGGCAGACTTTAATCCCGTAAACTTGGATTGCGAACAATGGATCCGCACCGCGAAGGAAGCGGGTATGGAATATGCGGTTCTGACTGCGAAGCATCATGACGGTTTCTCCAACTGGCCGTCCAAATACAGCTCTTTCTCGGTGGAAGCTTCCCCGTGGAAGGACGGACAAGGCGATGTCATTCGCGAGTACGTGGATGCTTGCCGGAAATACGACGTGAAAGCTGGCCTTTACTATTCGCCATATGACGGTTCTGCCAACTTCTACACTCAGGATGCCAAAGCCTACGATGATTATTTCGTGAATCAAATTACGGAGCTGCTCGGCAATTACGGCGAGATCGATATCTTGTGGTTCGATGGCTGCGGCTCTGAAGGCCATACCTACGATTGGAATCGGATCATCGGCGAGATCCGCCGCTTGCAGCCGGGCATTCTGATCTTCAACATGGGCGATCCGGATTTCCGCTGGATCGGCAATGAGGACGGCGTAGCATCGACGCCAACTTGGAATGTGGTTGATTCGACCGACTTCTCGATTCTGACCGATGAGAAAGAGAAGCTTGGCGCGCAAATGTGGCTGCCTGCCGAATGCGACGTGCAATTGCGGTATAACCGGATCAGCTGGTTTTACAGCGATGAGGACGAGCATATGGTCAAGAGTGTCGATGAACTGATGGGCTTGTATTATTTGTCCGTCGGACGCGGCACTAACCTGCTGCTCAATATCGGACCGAACCGCGAAGGGCTGCTTCCGAGCAAGGATACGCAGCATCTGACGCAATTCGGCGAAGAGATTCGTCGTCGGTTCGAGCAACCGGTCGCGACGCTTGCGGCATGTAAGCAGGAAGGGCGTACTTGGACATATGCCGCGCAGGAGAAGCATCTGATCGACCATATTATCATTAAAGAGGATTTGACGCGCGGCGAAAGCGTGCAGAGGTTCAGACTTACCGTCCTCACGGAAAAGTCACATGGGCGTATCGTCGTACACGAAGGCTATAATATCGGTCATAAAGCAATCATCCGCATTCCTACTATTAAAGCGTCAGGTGTCATTCTAGAGATACTGGAAAGCGACGGGGAACCGGTTCTTCGCGAACTGTCCTTCCATTACGCAGGCTAGGAGGCGGCGGGATGCAAGCAGGTAAGCAATCGCAAACGAGACCTAATATTCTATTAATCACGGTGGATCAGATGCGCGGCGACTGCTTAAGTGCTGTCGGCCATCCGATTGTGGAGACGCCGAACCTGGATCGCTTAGCGCGATCCGGTGTTCTGTTTCGCAATGCGTATTCGGCAACGCCGACTTGCGTTCCGGCAAGAGCGGCGCTCTTAACCGGCATGGGCCAGCGTTCGCACGGACGCGTCGGGTATCAGGACTGCGTGCCGTGGGAATACGAGCATATGCTGGCAGGGGAGCTTGCCGGTGCCGGTTACCATACCCAATGCGTTGGCAAAATGCATGTCTATCCCGCGCGCAATCTATGCGGGTTCCATAACATCGTGCTGCATGACGGCTATCTGCATCATAATCGCAGCAAGCATAATAACACGGTTGATGGGCATTTTGACCAAGTGGATGATTACTTAACTTGGCTGCGTCAGCGTGCAGGCGCGGATTATGATATCACGGATAACGGACTCGATTGCAATGCATCGGCGGCCGCAAGGCCGTGGCATCTGGCGGAGGAGCTGCATCCGACGAATTGGACGGTTACGCAGTCGATTGATTTTCTGCGCCGCCGGGATCCGGGCAAACCTTTCTTCTTGTACACGTCATTCGTACGCCCGCACTCCCCGCTTGATCCGCCGCAGGTCTATATGGATATGTACAAGGATCTTGAGCTGCCTGATCCCCCGATCGGGGATTGGGTGGATGTAGAGGCGGCTAAGGCGAATGGCTCCGACCCGACTACGCATTTCGGCATTGTGCCAAAGCGCAGGCTGGATCGTGCAAGAGCTGCCTATTATGCGCTTATCACGCATCTTGACGATCAGATTGGCCGGTTGGTGAATGCCTTGCAGGAATATGGTGTATCGCAAAATACAATCATCCTGTTCGCGTCTGACCACGGTGAGCTGCTGGGGGATCATCATTACTACCGCAAAGCGCTCCCGTATGAAGGAAGCGCGAAAATCCCGTTTATCGTCAGCGATCCTGGTGGCGGGCTGGGATTACGTCGAGGCGGCGAATCTGCGGAAGTGATTGAGCTGCGCGACATCATGCCGACGCTCCTCGATATCGCCGGTGCTCCGATACCGGATACGGTAGAGGGCAGCAGCGTGCTGCCGCTATGCCGAGGCGAGCAGGCTGAGTGGCGGCCGTATCTGCATGGCGAACATTCGTATGGGGCGCTGTCGAACCATTTTGTCACGGATGGGCGGGAGAAATATCTTTGGTTCTCGCAGTCCGGCGAGGAGCAGCTGTTCGACTTACTCAGTGACCCGCAGGAGCTGGTGAATCTAGCGGCAGGTGTTTCTGCGCACTGGCAGGGTAGATTAGCGGTGTGGAGGCAGCGTTTGGCAGCGGAATTGGACGGACGCGAAGAAGGTTATGCGGAAGATGGCCGGCTTAAGGTCGGTCGTCCGCCGCGGCAGCTGTTGACGAGTGTGTTTGGAGGGTAAGAGGATAGGCGGGGGCTGTTGGGCTCCCGCTTTTTTGCGCGTAGTAATAAACCAATCGTCATCTAGTCAGGTGAATCTCGCATGAGGTAAATTAGTAGCAAGAGACATGTGCTATAATCGACAAAACAACGCAATGCGAGTGCAGAATGTGCTAGATGCGAGCACCGCCGCGCTATAAGGGGAGAAGCAGGAATGAACGGGCAAGGGCGGCAACTGATACAGGATGAGTTATGGTTTCTGCAAGATGAAGCGCTTCGAGAGGCGAACCTTGTCGCTGAGCTTCCGGATGAGGCATGGGATGCTCTGCAGCAGGCAGCGGTGAAGGTGAGGCAGGATGAGAGACTGCGTGCGCTGGCCGTGAGAGGGCATCAATTGCTGTTCTCGGATGAGACCGGCGAGACCTCCAATGGGGAAACATTCTCTGGCATCCTCGCCGAGATGGGTGAAGGGGCGGAGCTGTATCAGCCGCTTATTCTGCTTAGCGGACTGAATCGGCTTCAAGGACTCTACGCGGAGCGAGGAATTCCGCAGGAGATTCTGAAGCATACCCTCAGCGACATGGCGCTGTGGATGCGTGATTATTACGGCCGGCACAATCGCTGGGGACTCGGCAACGAGTGGCTCGTGAACCATCTGTCCTTCCGACTGTTCCGAGTCGGAAGGCTGCAGTTTGAGCGCGGCCGCTTCGGTGGCGGCAGGCGTGTGCTTCGCCGCCTCGACACTCGCGAATTGGTCGTCTTGGCGGAGAGCGGCGTCCGTTTCCGCGGCGACGGACTGATCGACGGCACGAACGACCGCTTCGATGAAGCGGGAGCATGGGAAGCTGTGCTCGAAGATGGCGATGCGGTTATCCTAGGGCATCGGATTACGGATGGCGGCTTCGCTGTTCGTCAGCCGGAGACGTTCCGCACCGACGAATGGGAAACTGTGCTGCGCGTAGGCGATCCGGTTCTGGATGTCCATATTGCCGCTGATGGGAAGATGGATCATGCGCAGTGTTTGGACTCCATGAAGGATGCAGTCGGGTTCTTCAAGCGGTATTTTCCGGAGGAGACACGACTCGCATTCGTCTGTACCTCTTGGCTGCTCGATCCTCAGTTCGAGCAACTGCTTAGCGGATCCGCCAATATCGTCCTTTTCCAGCGCGAATTCCGCCTCTTTCCGGTAGGCGGCGACGGCAAAGAAGGGCTGCGTCGCATCTTCGGCACGCTATACGACGACTGGTCGCAAGCTCCAGCCGATACGTCTCTTCGTCGCGCTGTACTTGGACATCTCGCGAACGGCGGCGCGCTGCGTGATATGGGCGGGTTTATTTTAATGGACGATCAGGCGTGAACCACCCCGTGATAAGTAGGGAACCTCGGCACAAAAGTGAGGATCATCGAGGAAATGCTGCTTAATCTGCAACATTTTCCCCTCAGCATGAGCTAAAACAGCCAAATGTTGCGCGATATGCAACATTTGGCTATGGAATGGCGGTCAGGAGGCTAGTTTGGACGAAAATGTTGATTTCCGCGCAACATTTTCTCCGCTAGCCTCTCTTTTCGTTAGAAATGCTGCATGTTCTGCAACATTTCCTCTAGAGACGCGACTGTCAGGTGGATGGTGGGGGAGTTACTTGGAGATGAGTGGGTAGGGACAATTGACATAATAAAACGCCGCACGGCGAAGAGAACTTCGCTGTGCGGCGTTTAGATTTATCCGCTGCTGTTATTGACGGAGCTGCGGCATGGGTTGGAAGGTCATATTAATCGGCAAGTAGCTGCCGGATGCGAGCGTGAAGACAATGTCGAGCGTTTCCGCTGCTGCACCGGTACGGTAGAGCACGGCAGTTTCATTTTGAGTCAGAAGCGCACTGTCGGTTGTAACCGGCACGAGCTTCCCGTTAACGATGAAGGCTCCTGCATAGTGGCCGCCTCTGGCATTGATGCCGACAATCGTGTTAGGCGCGACTAGCACCTTCATTTTGTACAAGACACCGAAGTTGCCGAAATCGTACTCGAGCAGGCCGGTCATCTCGTCAATCCCATCCACGAGCTTGTCGATCTTGCTGTCTCCAAGTAAGATACTCTGCGGCTTCGCACCGACTGCTTCGGAGGTGCTGAGATCGATCACGCGGTCGGCGTAATCGAATGTGCCGCGAACATGCTTATTATCGCGAGGCATAACCGTCAAGGAATCGAGAATCGGCAGCGGATCTTGTTTATCCTGTACGACGACGATCCGGTAGCGAATAGTTGTCGTCGAAACGACATCGGCATAAGCGGAGAATACATCCCCCGGCTTAACCGGCACATTCGACATTTCAGGGACCAGTACCTTGGATTCGCCGGGAGCTAGGGTCACGTAGTTAGCCGGTACATTTTTGCTTAGCGCATCCATATAGCGGATCGTGGCCATTTTGCCTGCCATAATGGTGGATTTGTCCGGACCGCCTTTGCCCCATGCGCCGATACCGACGGAAGCTAGGCCGGTACTGCTTGTGTTAGTCGCAATAAGGAACATTTTGACCGGGTAGCTTGCTCCATTCTCGTTATAGAAAAGGAAGCGGGTAGCTCCGGAAAGCTCCGTATCATATACAAGGCCGGTCGTCATCCAACGTTCAGGACTGTTGCTGTGAACAAGTCTTGCCGGTTCATTCGTGTAAGTATAGGAGAGGGTCGGGTAGTTGCGCACAGCCGTTCCATCCATCGTATATTTGCGTCCAATCGGCGTGAAGAGCAGGTTAAACTCATCTTCGGTGTACAAGATTTCCGGAATGACGGTAACCATCTTCGTAACAGTGCCGATCAGCTGCTCCCCATCTTTGACTTCGAGCGTGACCGGGAACTGACCTTCAGTGAAGAAAGCAGGCGAGTTACCCGTATATTTAGCAGATTTGATGTCATTACGGTCGTCGGTGCTCAGATCGGTATAGATGACAGGCTCGCCGATGCGATAAGTCGTTTTATCCGTTGTAAAATCAGCTACCGGCGGTTGATTCGGCATTTGCACGTTAACCGTAACGCTGAATGGCTCGCTCCATACGCCGTTCTCACCTTGCACCCAGTGCGTTACAACACGCATGCCGGCTTCCTGGAAGATGGACTCTCGTCCTTCCCAGCGCTCATGGGTGTTGGTTTCATCCACTACGGTAGGAACGCCGTTCACCAAATAATCGACAAGCGTTTGTTGTGCGAAAATCTCAGTAGGCTGCACTGCGAATTCCGCAGACGGCGGTGCCGCCCAGGTAATGACGGTGTCGATACCGCGTGCTGTAATGCGGCTTCCGGTCAAATTGGACCACATGCGAAGCGGTACCATGAGCGATCCCTTCAGGAGGAAGGTCGGGCCAGGTCCTTTCACGGATTCGCCGTTGCGTTTAATGATATCGCTGCCAGGCTTGAATCGAAGCTCGATGTCTCCGGCTTTCGCGATGGACTCTTTGGTCTTCGCATCATAAGAAAGCTTGTAGCCGAAAGGACCTGCAATCCCGTTCAGAGCGGCATAAGAAGAGCCGTTCTTGATCGTTAACGGCTGCGCGGCTTTCAGCGGCTTCTTGTTGAACAGCATCGCGGTGCTGTTCTTCTTCAGCAGAAGCTCGTTGTCCGGTGTGAGCATGCCGCTAATCGGGGCGACGTCCACAATCGGATTCGCGGTCGTTGAGTCCCCCGTCGTAGTTGGAGTCGTTACTGGTGCATCGGTCGTAGATGCGGGTACATCGACCGTTCCTTCCGCGGATAGCGGCGACGTTTGAAATAAAGTGAGTAGTGCCAGAGTACAGACAAGATAATGCTTAAGTGGTTTCATACGCGACTCCTTCTCTATTGTGAATCGATAATTTAGATGACCACTGTTTAAACGACTTTATTTACCAGAAAGTTGCGATGCTTGGAAAAGAATTATTATAATCGTAAATGGAATAGTGGGAGCCGGTTCGGCTTGGTGCTTATTTGTGTTAAAATAGGTGAAAAAATCCGATAGGCCAAATTCACATTCACATCACCGGGTAATTCTAATAGAACCTGTACTTTCTCATCGAAAGGATGATTGCAATGAATACGAAACCACTTAAAGAGAAAGCTGTAACGTTCTTAAGTCTGGTAGCCTCGGGGAAGGTGCGCGAGGCCTACGAGAGTTATGTAGGAGAGAGCTTCCGTCATCACAATTCTTACTTCCGCGGCGATGCAGATTCGCTCATGCTGGCAATGGAAGAAAACGCGAAGTTGAATCCTCACAAGACTCTTGAAGTCAAACGCACCCTCGAAGAAGGGGATTGCGTTATGGTCCACTCCCATGTGAAACAGAAGCCTGAAGACCTCGGAGCCGCTGTGGTCCACATCTTTCGCTTCGAGGACGGCCGCATCGTCGAATTGTGGGATTTAGGTCAGGCCATACCGGAGTATTCACTTAATGAGAACGGCATGTTCTAGCTGCGACAGCTGGCCGAGAAGAAAAAACCGCCGATTTCGGCGGTTTTTTCTTCTGCAGATGAAGGACGTGTCTCTAATAGCGGTTGCCCAATAACACTAGGATTTGATTCGGGCGAGTTCTTCTGAGCACATAATACCCTTGGTCAGCGCTGGTAGCTATGCCGGTATCGCTCGGTGCACATAGCCCGCCTGGCTGACAAGTTCCATCATCTCGTACCAGCAATTTGCCAACCATGCCTACAGCTACCCACTCCGGCCGATTTAATCGTGGAACGTAGTCTTGAAGCGGATTCCATTCGGGATTCAGGATAGGCTGCCTTTCTGTGCGCTCAGGCGAAATCAGCTGTCCCGACGCATCCAGCCACTCTGGAATCCGTACATCCTGATAAAGGGTTCGTCCCCACTCATCGGTCAGAAATTTGTGAAGCCAGCCCAGGTCTGCGCTATCGGATAGAAAAGCAGGCTTGCCGCTGGTAATGCCAACAATGTAGCGATCAGCAGAACTAGCTATCCGAACCTTGTCTTCGACGAGGGCAAGGAAATATCCCGGTTCGATTGGTTGTCCATCATAGGTTTCAAACATCTCCGCGTAGTCTGCAGCCGGACTGCTCACCGTTCCGTCGATTTTCACATCTCCGCTGCTTAATATTTTCGCTGCCAGGCCGGGCGCTTCCGGACTGGTTCCATTGGCCAAATACCACGAGTAACTCAGCTCGTTGGCAGAGCCGAATTTCCCCATGATGTGTACCCCTTCCAGCGAGTTTGTGGACGTGTTTAGCCCTTCCGCGTGCGAAAAGATACCGTCAGCGACCGTATTGACGCCTTGAGCATGGGCGGTAAATCCGCTTGCGGTCGTAATGGCTCCTTCTGCGTGCGAGGATTGACCGCTTGCAATGCTTTGGTTTCCTTCGGCATGCGAGACATCGCCGCTTGCGATTGTGCGTTGTCCTTCCGCATGCGCGAATATGCCGCTGGCTAGGTTCAGATTGCCTTCCACATGCGATGCTCTTCCGCTTGCGGTGTTGCTCTCTCCTTCGGCATGCGCGCATTGTGCGGAAGCGTACGTCTCCATTCCTTCGGCGTGGGAATTCAAGCCGGAGGCTTGGGTCAACTCCCCTTCGGCATGTGCATTCATCCCATCGGCTATTGTATTCATGCCCTCTGCATGCGAGCGGTCGCCGATCGCCTGTGTTACTTCACCTTCTGCATGCGCATAGATACCGGACGAAGTCGAGCCGCCGCCTTCCGCATGGGAAGCAGGTCCAATTGCAATCGTAAAGTAGCCCTCAGCGTGCGCGGCAAAACCGCTTGCAACGGACAGAAACCCTTCCGCATGTGAAGCCTCATTGGCGGCAGCCGTTTCTCTGCCTTCGGCATGCGAATAGATTCCCTCCGCGAGCGTACTTCCGCCTTCCGAATGGGAAGCGGGACCTTGAGCCGTATTTGCATAGCCTTCCGCATGAGAGGCAAACGCGCTCGCCGTGGATTGAAACCCTTCCGCGTGAGAGGCGTCCCCGCTTGCTAACGTATCTGAACCTTCAGCCTCGGAGCATGTCCCCGTGGCTTGTGCGTTACATGGTGCCATGTTGCAACATCTCCTTTGCTAAGCCATAATGATTATGAATCTATTTCCATATTATTACATGAGCGAGATTGTGCTTGGATGCTAGAGTTCTTTTTCTGAACGTATATAGAATTGAGTCACGGAAGGAGGCGAGCAGTGTGTCACACGATAGCTGGAGCAGTATAGACAATACAATGTTGGGGATTCCTGGGGGAGAAATCGAACTAAGGGACGGAGGTCCAGCTATGACCACAGACCATCAGCTTCAGCAGCTCTTTGATGAACCGATTGAACAGATTACCGCTCTCGATCCCGGTTACTCCGGGCATGCCAGCGACGTCTGGCTGGTTAAGACCGCTGCTGGGGAGCAAGTCGTACGTGCATCCAGAATGAAGGAAGCGCCGACCCATGAGTTTTGGTGGGGATGTTATGATTTATTCGGGATAGATCCCAGACATATGTGCCACTTCATAGCGAATGCTGCAATGCTCCGTACAATCGCTGAAATTCCGGCACCGCGAATACATAAGCATCAGATCAACGAGGGCGGAGAATATCTCGTCGTCGAGCGAATGAACGGACAAACACTGCGCTCGTTCACCCAGCAATCCGATGCGGTTCTGTATCAATTAGGCGTCTGGCTGGCGCGCGTGCATGCGCAGCGTTACGACTATTTCGGCAACCTTGCCGGCACTCAACGAGTTCCACAGCCAACATTCCATACACACTTGGCGAATACCATGAGGCAGCTCGTCCAAATCGATTATGCGAATGATATCAAGATTAAGGCTCAGCTCGATGCGATGCTTCATGCACTTGACGTTCTTCCGGTCCCGCAGCACTTCTGTCCTATTTTTATTGATCTGGATTCGTCACAGTTCCTATGCGAGGATGGGTTGTTGTCCGCGGTCGTCGATGTTGAAGCTTATGCAGCAGGTCCTCGTGAGCTTGATTTTGTCGGATTGGAGTATGTGCTCGATGAGCGCTCTGCGGCTTCTTTCCTCAAAGGTTATTCATCGATTCTCGCCCCTCCGGATTTAACTGACTATCGCACCGTGTATCGTTATTTCTATCGGTTGTTAGGCGTGCAAGGATCTGTTGATCTGGATCTATGGCTCAACCAGCAGGTGTTATTTGAGTGAAACGGAGAATCGCCCCATGAAGAAAAAGAAGAAAACCAGAGATATGGTTTATGTCAGCCAAATGCATCCGAATAACTGCTTCTATTCGTATGGAATTGAATTTCATGAGTTTATGTATAGTGTGTCTCCCAGACCGGAGAACCTGATCCTGCTCCAACATCAATTTTCGAATGAGCAATGGAATCCGCACTCTCGGCTCGATTATGTGACGCGGGAAGAGCTCGATGAGTTGATTGAGGACGATGTTTATGGTTATGGGGATTTTTGTTGGGTGGATTTCGCGCGAGAAGAGGATCTGGATGCATTAAGCGACAATCAAATTGCCGAATTATTATTCTTCGGGCATTTCGCCAGACCGTTGCACCAGGTGCCTAAGTTGAGATTTGCGTATTACGCGCATGATGATGGGTGGTTCAACAAGCTCTTTGTGACGGACCTGCATGATTATGAAGAGCTTCTCGCCAACGTGATTGTCGAGAAGCTTCGGAAGTTAACGGGAAGAGAATTTGGACCTATTCCGACCGAAATCTCTACGGCACTATTGGAATCTACCCGAGATGGATTACTCATTGATTTGTCCAAAGCGATCAAGGATACTGCTGAATATAAAATACCGATTGCGGCTGTTGGTCATTTCACGGATATGGACAACGTCTATGAGTTACGTAATGAGATTTGTGATTATAGCACATGGCTGGTTTATTCAAAGTCGGTTTGGAAACTTATCAATTAACTTTGAGGATCGAGTAGATCCACTTCCCAGAAACAAGGAAAAATGTTATTGTTCATATAGGAACAAATGTTCTTTTTTCTGTGGGAGGGCGAAGTGAAATGCAAGCTGTTGAAGCCAAGAGTATTCTAATTCCTAATAAATACCCTGCCGGTTGGTTTGGGACTAAATATACCATGAATCTGTATCGCGGCTGTGACATCCAGTGTATCTACTGCGATTCGCGAAGTGAGCGGTATGGGATCGACGACTTTCACAATGTTACGGTCAAAACAAATGCGCTGGAGCTGCTTCGTAAGGAGCTGGCTGCAAAGAGAAGCAGAGAATCGACGATCGGTACGGGTTCGATGAGTGATCCGTATACGCTGATGGAACGCAAGCTGCTGATGACGCGGCGTGCACTGCAAATGATTGCCGAGTTCCGGTTTCCGGTACATATTACAACGAAGAGCGACCTCATTCTCCGAGATTCCGACGTCCTGCAGCAGCTAAGCACGAAGTATGCCTCTGTTGCGGTGACAATTACGACTCCTAACGACGAGCTGGCCCACAAATTGGAGCCTCATGCAGCTTCCTCAACAGAGCGATTCCGCACGCTTGCTGAACTTGAGAAGCTTGGAGTCGTGACGACGATGACGATGATGCCTATTCTGCCCTTCTTGGAAGATCAAATGGATAACATTGATCAGCTTGTTGAGCGGGCTGCGGCCGCCGGTGTCAAACATATCATTGCGGCATTTGGCGTTACTTTGCGAGACCGGCAGCGGGCGTATTTCTATCGAAAGCTGGATGAGGAATTTCCGGGATTGAGCAATCAATATAGAAGGACATTTGGACTTGCCTATGAGTGTAAGTCGAAGAACGAGAAGGAATTGGAGCTTCGCTTCCGTGAAGCCTGCTCGCTGCACGGAATATCAACCGAAATGCCCTATTATCAACCACCGGTTGCGGATTCGTTCCAAATGAGTTTGTTCGACGATGAGGAGTGTTCCTATGGATGACCTTGACATTGTACGCCAATTCTACGATGATACCGTGCATTATGAATGGGAGAGGCTCGATCGGCACAAGGTTGAGTTTGAGCTTAGCAAACGATATATGAACCGCTATATCAAGCCGGGTGATAAAGTTCTTGATCTCGGCGGTGGTCCGGGCAGGTATTCTCTTTATCTCTCGGAGCTTGGCTGTGAGGTGACGCTGGCTGATCTGTCGCCAAACAATGTGAGCTTTGCTCGGAACAAAGCGCAAGAGCTTGAGTTACCCCTTGAAGTGCTGTGTGCAGACAGCCGCGACTTATCGAGCATTGCGGATGAGCAGTTCGATCATGTGCTGTGCATGGGTCCGATGTATCATCTGAAAGAAGAGAAGGATCGAGCTGCGACCATTCAGGAATGCCTTAAGAAGCTTAAGCCGAACGGAGTCCTATTCGTATCCTTTGTTTCTTCTTATTCATTCGTTTGGGATTACTTCATCCGCAACCCGGCATTCATCCTAGCAGATGATCGCAGGTCTGAGCTTCAAACAATGATTGAGGATGCGAATTTTGCCGGACATGGATTCACGGACAACTATTACATCCGTCCCCGAGATGTAGCGCCGTTCTTTGAGGCCTTTCAACTGGAGAAGCTGCACGTGATCAATTGCGAAAGCTTCTTATACTTGCGGGAGCCGGAGCTTCTTGCGCAGCCGCCCGAGGTGGTATCGGCTTGGCTTGACTTGGCGGAGCAAGTTTGTGAGCGCGAGGAGCTATTGAGTTTAGCTGAACATTTCATGTATGTGGGTAGGAAGAAAGAATAGATGATCGTTACGTGGAGGGCTGCCGATCAGGTGGCCTTTTGTCATGCCGATAAAAGAATTTATGATAAACGAAAACCGTTTGCCGCTCTGCACAGTCTAACTTGTAGAAGAAGCATGATGGCAGGAGAGGAAACGCACGTATGGATAACGAATTGCTGGCTCTTGCAGCTAAACGCGGTGACGATGCGGCCTTCTACAGCCTCATTACGCAGCACAAGGATAAACTGTACCGAATCGCCTATTCGTATTTGAAGAACGAGAACGACGCTCTTGAAGCTGTGCAAGAAGTGACCTGTCGGGCCTACATGCAGATACACAAATTGAAGGAGCCTGGTTATTTCGGCAGTTGGCTGATACGCATACTGATGAACTACTGCGCGGACGAGACCAAGAGGCGGTCTCGCCGGAATGAGATACAGCAAGTAGCGGCCGGTGCCGAAGAGCTGCATGTGGCGAGCGGCGAGTCTGCTTTGCTGGAGAGAGTCATGCTTGAATCAGCGGTAGAACGGCTGGATGCTAACTATCGGACCGTCATTGAGCTGAAATATTATCATGATCTAACGATCACCGAAATTGCGAGAACGTTAGAGAAGCCGGAAGGTACGATCAAAACATGGCTGCACAAAGCACTCGGCGGACTGCGGAAGCGGCTGGAGAAGGACGGTGAACCTCATGAATGACTTTCGCGATTCGAGCGAGCAGGAGTGGCCGCAGTTGGAGGCAATGAAGGAAGAGATTAATCAAATTGCGGTTCCCGGGACGATCGATGAGAGGATTAGGAATGGCATGCGTCTTGGCCGGCAACGCAGAAGGCGCCGCACTGTAACTAGATTCGCATCTTATACAGCATGTCTGCTGCTTCTGACTATGGTAGCTTCAGTCCGCTTCTCGCCTGTTGTTGCGGCCTATGTCGGTGATTTGCCCGGACTTCGGTCACTCGTGGAGCTTATTAATTATGACAAAGGGCTGGAGCTGGCATTGGAAAATGATTTTATGCAGCCGGTCGGCCTCTCCGAGGAGCATGACGGTATTAAGGTGACCGTGGATGGTGTACTAGCCGATGAATCGAGAGTAATTGTTTTCTATACGCTCACGAATATGGATGGACGGAAGCGGGTCGTCAATCTTCAGAAGATCGATCTACGTAATGGCATAGAGTTCAGCAGCGCGCATGGTTCCTCGAATTTCAGCGAAGAGTGGGTAAGCAAGCAAGGGACCTTCGAGTTTAACTTTCAAGAGGGAGCTGAGATTCCGGATACGCTCAATCTGGAGCTTACGGCCGGTAAGGACGAGAAGACAGCTACCAGTCAAGTATGGAAGTTTGCGGTCCCTGTGGACAAAGCGAAGTTTGAAGGCTTGAAGGAAACTATTGCGATCAATAAGACAGTTACCGTGGAAGGTCAACATATTACCTTTGAGAAAATGACCGTATATCCGACCCGGATTGGGCTGGAAGTAGCTTTCGATCCTGCCAACACGAAGAAGATATTCTACTTTGACGATATCCGGATCGAGGATGAGCGCGGTGAAACATTCGGGACCATCACTAACGGCGTATCCGGTTCGACCATAAGCGAGTATCGGCAAGTGCTCTACTTCCAGAGCAACTATTTCCGCAAACCGGACCGGCTTTATCTAAAGGCCGGCAGCATTCGGGCATTGGACAAAAACAAGCTGGAAATCAAGATTGATCTTGATCATAAGAAGCTGCTGTCGGGTCCGGACGATAATCTAATTCTTCAAGACATCGGCACCAGCAAGGAAGACGGTCAGCGCATACTTGTCTTTAAGTTAAAGAGTGATAATCCGCTCGATAAGAACCGTGGGTACAGCTTATTTGACATGAGATTCAAGGATGCATCCGGTAAATCCTTCGAATCGGGTATGACAGGAACGTCCGGCGACATGTTCCAATATTTCATGAAGAAGGCGAACTATCAGAGTCCGCTGACGCTCACGATTACCGATTACCCAACACGAATCGAAGGGGATATTAAGCTGAGAATTAAGTAGTCCATTCTTGAAAGGCCGCCATTCGTGGCGGTCTTTTTAATAGGTCAGTAACCTTTTTGACGCGTAAACGTCTAAGATCTATGAAGATATCCTAATTCATGGTACTGGGGTGGAGTGGAAGTGAGACAATCTCGTTTACTAAAGTTGATCGTGCTCGTTTGTATGGCTAGTTTCATGCTGCCAATAGGAGCTTCGGCGGAAAGCCTGCAGGAGCCATCGATGACAGTTGGAGGAAACGTAATTACGAATGTGAAACAAGTTGCTTCCGGATACGCAAGTACGCTTGCGCTGAAGAATGACGGGACGGTCTGGTCCTGGGGGGCTAACCTTGCGTCTCGCCTGACAACGACCGCCGTTCAAGTTCCGGGCATATCGGATGTGGAGTCCATTTCGTTTTCTTCGACTTATTCGGATACGGCCGCTTTCGTGAAGAAAGATGGGACGGTATGGATGTTGGGGAGTTTACGTTATGGCACTTTCGACGGCGTAACTTATTCGTCAACCGATTCCCTATTCACGAGAGTTCCCAAACAAATGGATGGACTTCAAGACGTGAAGGCTATTGAATTAGGTTATCATGCTGCGTTCGCGCTGAAGAAGGATGGAACGGTCTGGGCATGGGGAAGCAACGAGTATGGCGAATTAGGGAATGGAAAAGTGAAATCCCTCGCCGCACCGGCCCTTGTGGCGGGTTTGCCTCCAATAACAGCCATACATAGCGATGGTATTACAGCCTTCGTAATCGACAAGAACGGTCAACTCTGGTACTGGGGATCACCGTATTGGTATTATTACCAGACGGGGAAACAAGCCGTCATTTCGAAACCAAGACGGTTCGAGAAGCTTGATCATATCAAGGCAATTACAAGTTCGGGAAGCTCTACGCTGCTTCTGCGCACGGACGGTACAGTGTGGTCGTTTGGAGATAATTACGGCGGCGTGCTGGGTAGAAACAAAGATCCGTTGGAAGAGCCGCTCCATCTCGTGCAAATCCCAGAGCTTCAATCGATAGATAAACTATCTTGCGGTTATTTGCAATGTTTGGCGCTCGATCAGCTTGACCAGGTATGGGTATGGGGTAATAACTCTTACCGTCAGATCGGAGACGGTTTGCAGCCGCATCGATTCGATCACCCCGTCAAGCTTGCGAATCAGCAGGCAGTAGAGGTTGTCAGCGGATTTCGGTCTTCTTTTCTCATTAAGAAGGATGGTACATTGTGGGGGGCCGGCTTAAACCGCTATGGTCAGATTGGCCGCGGGACATTAGGTCAGCTTGGAGGAGAGGAGGGCTTCGGCGTTCCTCCTTACTCGTATGAACCGTACTCATGGGGAACCTTCTCCGTTACCAAATATGAGCCCGTATTGGAGGCTCCACGTGTGCTGGTGAATGGGAAGCAAATTGTCATGTGGTCGATGCAGGTCGATGGTAGCGTTTATGCCTCTGTCAGAGGAATGATGGAAGCGATGGGTTATCGAATGACGTGGAACGCTCAGGACAAAATTGCTGTTGCGCTAAAGGATGGCAAGGAGTTCTCCTTCCATACAGAAGAAACAGGCGGCATTTATGTGAATGGGCAGTCTACCGCCATAGGTAAGGAAGTATATAGTGTAAGAGGTGAATTGCTGGCGCCTGTCCGTGAACTCGGTGCGGCATTTGGCTGGACTACGGGATGGGAGCCTGATAGCAATACGATTCGAGTGTCGGAGTAGAATGGAGCATAGTGGAGGAGAAGCCTTAGTATGAGCAAGCAATATCAGTTTCGGCAAAATGAAATCGAACAAATCGTGAGTCACTTTGGGCAAGCGTTCTATGAGAAGGTGTTGCGGGATCTCGAAACCTTCGCCGATCAATGGGCGCTCAGCGCAATTCAGCTCATTCCTTCCTATTCTGCAAACCTGGTGTTTACATGCGAATCAGAGAGATTCGGAAGCGCCGTACTTAAGATCGGCAGAATTTCCTCGGAAGAGATAAACACGGAATATCATACGCTGCACCATTATGATGGCAGACGATTCTGCAACGTGTATGCGGCGGATGTGGTTCGAGGCGTGCTGCTTGAAGCGTGCGTCAAGCCGGGCAATCCGCTAAGGGAAGAGACTTCGCTTGCGGCAAGATTGGACGTATTCAGCTCACTGCACACAGACCTGCACATAGCGGCAGATAACGCAGAGTTATATCCGACTTATGTAGATTGGGTCAGCAGAATAACCGAGTACATGAGCAAGCAGCAAGATTGCAGCGAATTAGCAGCCTACATGAAGAAAGCAGAAGATATCTGCCTATCGGTGGCTGCAGTGTATACACGGCAGATGCTGCTGCATGGCGATTTTCATCATGATAATATTTTGCTTGGGCAGGATGGCGTCTATCAAATCATTGATCCGAAAGGTGTAATAGGCGATCCGGTGTTTGACGTTCCGCGCTTTATCCTAAATGAATTTGATGATGATTATTCGGAGAAAGGCTATGCGAAAATCAACGAGATTATCGTCGTACTTGAGAAGAAGCTAGGCATTCCGAGCGCGATCATCAGACAATGCCTCTTCGTCGAAACGGCGATGGGCTCATGCTGGAGTGCAGAGGATGGTGCAACAGCGGAGGCGTATTCGGATCTTGTCAAACAGGTTGCTTTTGCTGAATCGATCATGAACGGTTGATTGCTCACTTGGATGCAGGTACAGGTTAGGGGGAATTTGAGATGGAAAAAACCATTACAGACCTCTTTCATCGTCATGGCGTCCTTGCTATTGCGGCGGAGAGATATGGGATCAGCATGGAAGAGGTAACTTTAATCGGTGGTTTTCAAAACTTCGTATACGAGTATCAGCGTAATGGGCGCGAATATATATTGCGAATAACGCCGGGAAGCCGACGTACAGTCGGAGCGGTAAAAGCAGAGCTGGAATGGATCCAATATTTGGTGAGCCACGGCATTTCAGCTTCGATGCCGATTCATTCTGCGGCCGGTGAGTGGACGGAAGTGATTGTGACAGCAGAGATGTTCTTTACTGCGGTTTCCTTCGAGAAAGCGTCAGGGCAGAAGGTGAATTATCCGGCATGTCTGGATGACGATGCGTTATTTGAAACTCTTGGTAGAATCACGGGCAAAATGCATGCTTTATCGAAGCTGTATCAGCCTGAAGACGACAGCACTCGCAGATTGGAATGGCATCAGAACGATTACTTGAAAGACATCGATATTCTTCCTCCCTCCCATCAGCGCGTGAAAGAGAACTACAGTCAGATGGTTAGCCGGCTGAACGAAATGCCAACGGATCGCGATGCTTATGGACTTATTCATGGGGATATGGGAGTCGGTAATTTTGTCAGAGATGAAGGCGATGGGAAGATCACGCTGTTCGATTTCGACGAAGCGCAGTACAGCTGGTTTGTTGAGGATATCGCGATCCAGTTGTACTATCTGGTTTATGTCTATGGAGGCGAAGATGGACGAGAGCTGAGGGAGGATCAGGCTCGCAGATTCATGCGTTCATTCATGAAAGGCTATAGCCTCGAAAACACGTTGGGTGAAGACGATTTGAAGCAAATCCCGTTGTTCTTAATGCTGAGAGAGTTGATCGTTTACATCGGGGCATTTCGCGATTATGACGGGGATGAAACGTTCAGCAGCTCGGATAATCAGTGGTTTAAGGATTGGATTGCTGAGAGTAAGGTTAGGTTGGAGAGTAACGATCCTATTGTGGATATTTGGTAATTTAAGGTGAGGAGGGCGTAAGCAGCCAAGGTTGCGGCTTGGCGCGGCCAACATGCTGCTTGTGGCGGTTGGCCCCCTCCTAACAAGGAAATGTTGCATAATTGGCAGCATTTCATGACATTATCAGTTTGTATCACCCCCCCCCCCCTGTGCCAGATCGTTGTTCCCTCTCGCCAACTTATCCATTTTAAGGTATTTAACGCAACATTTTTCAGGTGCACTCGTCTAATGGTCATCCGGCTTTAATAAACAGGAGGATGATCCCTTGCTTCTTTATAAAAGACGATTTCCCTTTCTTGTCACCACCGTGTTAGTTGTAACGATACTGCTTAACATCCCCATTTCTGCTTCTGCAGAAGACAGTTCCGGAGCTGTTAATACGTCCAAAGCGAGCGGAATTAAGGTGATGATGAACGGATCCATGCACGAGTTGGACTCCGCTCCGATCGTTTCCAGAGGCAATGTGTACTTATCTGTACGTGATATGGGTCAACTGCTTGGAACGATTGTGTCCTGGAATGCTGCAGCCAAGATGGTGTCCATGAAATACCCGGAACTCTCCGTGAAACTGAGTTACGGTTCTAAGACCGCAACCGTTAATGACCGTCAAGTCGCACTAACAGCACCTCTTCTTAACTTACAAGGACGAATCTACGCTCCGCTTCGTTTCTTCTCTGAAGCTACTAAGGCCGAGGTCGTCTGGGATCAAACGAGCAAAACCGTTCGAATTACACGCAAGGATACATACATCAGACCAAGCTCGTGGAGCTATATTTGGCTGAACCCTGTGACGAGTGAGATTTATAGAGCGCTCAGTGAACAGCATCCTGTCGTTCTTATCGGTAAGTTGGAAGGCACTGTGAAAGGCGATCTATCCTTCTATAACGGGGGAGTAAGCGGCCCGAGCAACATCCTTACAGCTGTAGACAAATATACAGACGATAAGTTAGTTCTTCACTATGATGAATATAGCATGCTTGTTCGAGACAACAAGATTGTGAGCCAAAAGAAAGCATCGTATGTGCACAGCTATGAGTCCAATGTAACCTACTTCCAACTGTATCGACCGGATGGCTGGTTACAGCGAATCGTACTATCCGATGGCAAAATCGTGACCGTGGTTGATGAACAAGGCACTACGATAAACGACTATGATTTACCGGCACTTACTGGCAGCGATGAGGTATTTACCGTACTTACAATCGGTGATGATTATTTGGTCGTTCGGCCGAATCGATCAGGACTCCTCTCGCTTATCGACCTGAAAGATCACTCCGTCGTTGTGTTGGCGGATAAGCTATTGACTGGTGAAGAGCGGACGAATGCTTTGAACAATAAGGCCTTGTACAGTCTAGATGGGCTATATTATGCCGGCGATATAGGACATGGTTCGCTGGAGTTCATGTACTACAATCCCTTGGATAAGACGAATCGCTCTGTTCGTTTAACTTACGATCGGCCCTCTTACGAGGAGGAACGGAATAATCTGCCGAAGGCCAAAACGCTCAGTGAATTAGCGGCTGCATGCAGTCCGGAAACCATAACATCCGTAAATCTACAGGATGGGGATCTCTTATATGTTCCACTAATTAGTACCCATAAGGCCGACCATGAATCGATAAACAAGGTCTGCCGGATGCTGAAGAAATTCGTTAAGAGTGGTGTTGAGGAAGCTGCTTCCACTGCTGAAGTTGAAACATTTTTTCACGGGATGTCGATCAGTTTCGCGGACGGGAGCTACTTACAGGTGTATGAAGCGGGGCAAGGCAGATTGGCTACTGGATTAGGACGCGGGAAACAGCTAGTACTGGACGACCTAGAGGCTTATAAGGATTTCAAGCATCTGAAAATACTTCCGCCGAGAGATGGGGGTTGAGAAGATTGTTAGAGGTTAAAAGTGGCTGCGATGTTCTGCAGCGAAGCTGCCTTATGTTGATGCGGTGTTAAGCTAACGAACCCACAGGGCGTTATTAATATCGGACCAACAATAGTCGAGAACATTTTATAAATAAACTCAATCTAGTTGGATTAGATTTCCTATGGCATGATGTAGATGCTGAGTTAAAATCAAATCCATCATGAGCCACCGAGGGGGATCGGTAAATGCTAAAACTTCCTGTCTATCATTCTGTTATATCTTCTGATGCATTAGCTATTGCAATAAACGATCATTATGAAATAGGAGACGTTAGGGAATGCCGGTTTCTATCGAATGGGCTCAATGATACTTATATTCTGAAGACCCGAACAAGCAAATACGTTCTTCGGATTTATAAAGAGCATTGGCGGAATAAACATGACGTTGATTTCGAAGTGGGATTATTGAAATATTTGGATAACAAAGAAATTCCGGTATCGGCGCCAGTCCCCAGAAAGGACGGAGGTTACGCAATTGAACTAGATGCCCCTGAGGGTGAGCGCTACGCGGTTCTGTTTACGTATGCGGAAGGCGGCTATTCCGATACCAAAGCGAGCTCGGAGCTGTATGGTGAGCAGGTGGCCAAGATGCATCTGGCTATGGACGACTTCAACTGTAGTCAGGAAAGATTCAAGGTTGATCTGGAGCATTTGCTTAAAGAACCACTTCACAACATTCGACAATCGAAATTGTTATCTCACAGACCAGAGGACATCGATTATCTGGAATCATTGTCTCAAGTATTGTCGAGTCGCATAGCTGAAATTTCAACAGAGTTGGAATGGGGGATGTGTCACGGTGATCTTCATGGAGGCAACGTACATTTTCATGAAGGTGCTTTAACCCATTTCGATTTCGATTGTGGCGGCCTTGGATGGAGAGCTTATGATGTGTCCGTTTTCTTATGGAATAGGGTGAGAGGGAAAGAGAAGGAAGATTACGACAATGAGCATTGGGTTGGTTTCCTGGATGCCTATCAGAAGGTTAAAGTGCTAGGTGAATACGATCTTAAATCGATACCTATATTTGTAGCGATTCGTGAAATATGGTTAATGGGTCTCCACACCGGCTTCGGGCATGTCTGGGGCGCTTGGCAGGACGATCATTATTTTAACACGAATCTGAAGTTTCTCCGGAATTGGTGCGAGCATCATGCAATCCGTGCAACGGCATGATCCATTGCTCAGTGTCTCAACTCCCAAAGACTGCCTGCCGGCAGTCTTTTTTGCGTTGCAACTTTTTGAAGCGATTCACGTCTTAATTAAAGTGTAAAAATATAGAAGTTGAGATCATATAAGGAAGGTGCAGTGTAGATGAAACCCATTCGGAGATCTAGGCTGCGGCTTATGATGGGGACTGCTTATTTTACATGGCGCAGATATGCTCGGTGGCTGTTCGGAGGTATCTCATTCGCGCAGACATTCGCAGTGGAACCGCTGGAACATGTGGTATTTCATCATTCAACGCCAACGCTGCGGAAGCTGAAGGACGTGGATATGTGGCTGCAGCATAACAAAGAGATTAATTTGGCGCTTGCGATTCAACGACTACAAGGGCTCGTCATTGCTCCGGGAGAGACCATGTCTTATTGGAAGCTGATCGGACGAACAACTGCGCGAAAAGGCTATGTGCCGGGCATGGTTTTGCACTATGGAAAATTCAAGTCAGGGTTAGGCGGAGGGTTGTGCCAGCTATCGAATTTAATTTATTGGATGACGCTGCATACGCCTCTTACCGTCGTGGAGCGCCATCGTCATAGCTATGATGTGTTTCCGGACGCGAACCGTACACAGCCCTTCGGCAGTGGAGCGACTTGTTCTTATAATTACTTGGATCTTATGATTATGAATTCGACGTCAGTTCCCTTTCAACTGGTGCTTGAGTTGAAAGACCATGTTCTTACAGGCGAGTGGCGCGCGAGCGAGAAGCCGCTGCATGCATACGAAATCTATGAGAAGGAGCATCGCATCGAGCAGCAGTATTGGGGCGGTTATGTTCGGCGAAACGTGCTTCATCGCCGTGTCTACAATCATGATCGTGAACTGATTAACGATGAGTATGTCACCGAGAACCATGCACTCATGATGTACGCACCTTTATTAACAGAAGCGGCATCAGACTAATCGGATGGAGGTCCAAACGTTAAATGGTGAGCATCGGCTTAATGATTGTAACGGTATTTATTGTCATTGTTACACTGATGTTTGTTGTGGGGGTCATGTTGGATTTTATCAAGCCCAGTGTTCTTCAAGTGCAGCTCTTAGGGCTTCAACTAACGCTGTTTGGCATCTTAATCGTATTAGCTTTCCATGAATCAACAGGATATGGTGTGACGATTGGCATTATTGGGCTTGTTACAGGTGTGTTCGGTTCTTTCAGAGAAAAGGCAGATGTGACTAATAGTAACGGCAGGTGATGATGTGAAAAAGCTATGCTTTCTATTCCTGATCATGCTCTTCTGCGCGGGATGTACGGAGACAGAAGAAGAGAAGATGGATAAGTTATTTATGACAATGTCCGATCCGGATTCGTACGAATTCATTTACCAAGAAGAAGTGCCATTAGGAAGAATACTTCTCTATAAAGATGATACGGGTTTTCGGCACGCCTTTTACTCCAATGAACGAGGGGATTGGAACAGTAGTGGAAATGGAGAGGTAAACCCTGTAGAAGGGTTTGATTGGGGAATGATTAATGCTCCGTATATACCTAAGCTTACTTTTGCAGGTGTCATTACGGATGACGATATACAGAATGTGGTTGTTAAGCAGGTTACAGGAAGTAAGAAGGCTAAAATCATTTCAACGAGACAAGGCCGCTATTGGTTCGTATCCTTCGACGAGCTCGAAGCTGCCCCTATAAATGGACCAGACCCTCTTAAAATCGAAGCATCCGGAGCGGACGGTCAAGTCATTTGGAAAACAGGCATATATGATGGGGAGTATATCTCGGGCAAGGTAAGTAAAGCAGATACAACCGGGGAGAGCAGCTAATGAAAAAGCAGTTAGTTGGTATTGTAATCACCTGTGTGCTGGTTGTTTTGATCGTTGCACTGCAACAGACCGAAATCATGGTAGCGAGGGCAAATGGTTATGGTACATCTCCTGAAGGATACAGTCTCTCGATCAGCCCCTATGGCGATCGATTAATACCTTGCAGCTATGAGCAGGTTAACACGACAAGTGACGATACCAATATCAATATTTCGTATTCCATCGTTTACGAGCAGAATAAATGGTTCAACAACAATCCGCACATTGTGAAGATCCTTCGATTCGAAAGACCTTTTCCGGATAAACAAAATACGCAGGTTCAAGGCTTCTATTACCGGCTAGTGGATGAGTCGCTTGATGCGATAAACGAGGATACTTCTGTCTTCACCAGATTGGTTGAGAAACGAGAAATCTATAATAATCTAGCTGACGTTATCCCGCAATCCATTGTCATTCCTCATGCTGATACGATCAAACAAGCGAGGCAGTGGGTGGAACTGCATCATCCGGAGTTTCTGCAGCTATTGGATCAAACCGTCGTTGAAGCACCGGTGTTAAGCAGCTGGAAGCGTGACGGTTATCATCAAATTTACAGCAGTAAATCACCCGAGGGATATTCGACAGAGGATTATATTGACAGTACGACTTAGCGAGAGCATTAGCTTAATCTAACTATTGAATGGTATTGGAGTTGAAATCGATGTACCTGCGCAGTCTCGAACTGATTAGGAATGAGGAAACAGATCCGAAGCGCTACCCATTCTCCATACCAGCGTTGAAATATTTGAAGTCATTATCGTTTCGGACTAACGTGACCTTTCTGGTGGGGGAGAATGGTTCGGGGAAATCCACGCTGCTTGAAGCGATTGCGTTTCAATGCGGATTTAATACGGCCGGCGGTGGGCGGAACAATAATTATGATGTGGATGCCGCGCATTCCATTCTTGGAGAGCATCTTCGGCTGTCTTGGATGCCGAAGATTACGAATGGCTTCTTCCTGCGAGCAGAAACGTTCTATCAGTTCGCTTCGCATATTGATACGATGCCGGATAGCCTGCCGTATTACGGCGGTCGTTCGTTGCACAAGCAATCCCATGGGGAAGCATTCCTGTCGCTGTTCCAGCATCGATTCGGCAAGAAGGCGATCTATCTGCTCGATGAGCCGGAGGCAGCATTATCGCCTGCAAGGCAGCTGGCTCTAATGCGAGTCATTAAGGACCTGGAAGAGGATGCGCAGTTCATAATTGCGACGCATTCACCAATTCTGCTTGGCTACCCGGATGCTCAAATCGTTAACTTCGATGTCCATCCCATTGAGGAAATCAGGTATGAGGATACGCTGCATTATATCGTTACAAGGCGGTTTCTCGAGAATAGGAAGACGGTTCTTGATGAGTTGTTCTCGGATTCGGATGATGATGATGACGAGTGAAGGTGCATCTGGATAAAAGAAAGAGCTGCCCGTAATGCGGCAGCTCCCAGGTTTACGATTTGAGATAAGGAATTTTCAACACATCGCCTGCTTTAATATCGTCGTTATTTTGCAGATGATTGGTTTGTGCAATGTTGACAGCGTATTTAGCGGAACCATAGTGTTTCTTGGAGATGCTGGAGAGCGTCTCGCCCTGCTGCACAGTATGATTCGCAATCGGCTTCACGACCGGAATAGCCGGAATGATAAGGGAGCTTCCCGCGATCAAATTCTTGGTAGGATCCAGCTTGTTTTGTTTCACGATCAACTCTACATTCTTCTTCGTTTGATAGAATTGCAGGGAGATGGTAGACAAGGTATCGCCGGTGCGCACCAGATAGGTTGCCGGTAAGGTGACCTTGGAGTAGTCCATGTCCTGTGGCTTAGAAGCTGATGCTCCGGCAGTCGATGAGATCGCCGGAATCTTGATGGTATCCCCTTCGACCATATCATTAATAAACACAATATGGTTGTATTCCGCCAAGCGAGCGACATGCTGCTTCGAATGATAGAATTTCATCGAGATGGAGGACAGCGTGTCCCCTTTTTTGAGAACATAGGTCATCGGGTATTTCACGGCAGGCTTAGAGGCTGAGCTTGATGTTGGTTTACTAGTCGGCTTACTGACCGGTTTGCTGGCTTGGACGACCTTAATTTCCGGCTTCTCCGGCGTAACGACCGGGTCCGCAGCAGCCTCTTGATCGTTACTGGCCGAAGTCGCGGGCTTCGTGGTAGTAGTCGTGTTGCCAGTGGATTCCCCGGGAGCAGGCGCTAACTCATGAACAGCCTTGTCTCCGTCATCCTTGGTTGTAGAATCATGAGTGATCACTTGCATGCCCACGGGATCATTCCCTGTGGCGGCTTGCTTCGGTGCGGAGCCGGATTGTGCTGCATAAATGCTATACAGGATTCCACCAATAATAACGATACCTGCTGTTGCCTGTAGGAGGAGTAGGGTGGATTTCTTCTTTTGCGTACGAGCGGCTCTGGGCTGAAAACCTTTGTCTTTCGAGTTTCTGTTCAAAGCGCACACTTCCTTTCATGTTCAGAATCTCTATCATTCTTTATATCTTACTATAATTATCCAAGGCAAAACGGAACATCATGGAAATCAGGTGATTGGCACTATACGGGGCAGGAGAAAGCACCTACTTCTGTTCGGGCATATGATTCTGAAGCCGATAATCATGTGACAGAGGGGAGCAACTCGGGCATTCGAAGTAGCCCATGCCGGTCATGGAGAGGAAATGATCCGAGCGTTGCGAAATCATATAGAAGGCTAATTCAAACGAAAAATACAGATGAAAAGCAGATCGGAGGTTGTAATTATGACTGCATACGAAAAACCGAATCTATCTATCGCCGAGATAGAGGATGTATTGATCGCTCATCTGGGATCAGCCGTGACAGAGATCACGCCGATGTCAGGAGGCAACCTGAGCAGCGTGTTCTCCTTTATACATGCAGGAAGAGGTCATGTCATTAAATTCAGCGACATGGCAGGGGCATACGAAACGGATCGTTACATCTCGAACCTGTTATCTAGTCAGGGAATACCTTTTCCAAGGATTCTGAGGCAAGGGAAAGTCGGGCATTTGGGATATGTAATCATAGATCGAATAGAGGGCGGCAATCTCGCAGATTGCACCGAGGAGCAGCAACGTAACCAACTTCCGGAGTTGATACAGATTTTGACTCGTATTAACCATGTCGAGCTGGGCTCAACAAGCGGATATGGGTGGATTACACCTACGGGAGACGGAACGTATCAGACGTGGAAGGACTATTTGGTTGATGTGTTCTCGGAGGATCAGACGGGGAACTTCTGGGAGAACTGGTATGACCTCTTTCAAACGACCTGCTTGGAGAAAGAGGTGTTTGACGAATGCTACAGCCGGTTAATGACGTATTCGGTCTACAATGAGCCGCATCGTCATTTTATTCATGGGGATTTTCACCAGTGGAACATCTTATCGGACGGCAAGTGCATTACCGGGATCATAGACGGTAACTGCGCCTACGGCGATTTCCTTGTAGATCTCGCGATACTGGATAGGCATATGCCGGGGCTTGAAGTGGTTCAAGCTTATCAGGATTACCAAGAGCAAGCCGGAATTGTAATTCCGGATTTCAAGGAGAGATTGCTGGGTGCGTATTATTTTAAAGGTATGGATGGGCTTCGCTTCTATGCCAAAATGGGCTGGAACGATGCCTATCAATCGACGCGTAACTTCCTTCTAAGCTTGAATAAGTGATATCTGATCGAACAGAAACGCAAAGGAGATAAACATGCTAACGACTGGACAATTACTGGATATCGAACAATTGCAGATCGAGTGTGAAGCTCATGATCATGCACAGCTGAAGCTCAACTGGGAGATGCTTAGAGGACGCGAATCAGACCGACTCGATTTGTTTCATTATGATAATGAACAGCTTATAGCGTTCGTTGGTTTGTATGCTTTTGGCTCAACGGTCGAAGTATGCGGCATGGTGAAACCGAGTGAACGGCGGAAGGGGCATTTCCAGCGCTTGTTCCGGCATGCGATGGAGAAGGTCCAGCAGAACGGATTCAAGAGAATCTTGTTGAATGCGCCTGCGGGATCAGATGCGGCAAAAGCTTTCTTGAGAAAACAAGGCGCCGAGTATGCATTCTCGGAGCATCAAATGGAGTGGCAGGATAAGCCGCTTGGCGAAACGGACGGCATTATACTGAGGCCAGCGACGCCGGAAGATTACGAAATGCGTGTACGCATATCCGTGCAGGCGTTCGGAGATGACGAAGCAGATGCCCATGCGATGGAAAGTCGCGTTTATGCGGGTAACACCGATGTATTCATGATTGGCGTTAATGAAGAGACAGTAGGGAAAATCCGAGTGAGTCGCGAAGAGGGGCAAGCATGGATTTATGGATTTGCCATTCTACCCGAACACCAAGGCAAAGGGATAGGCAGCAAAGTACTACGCCGAGTTATCCATGAGCAACGTGCGGCCGGATATTCGGTACATTTGGAAGTCGAAACGAAGAATGACCATGCGTTAAGGTTGTATGAATCGGTTGGATTCAAAGTGGTACATGCACAGGATTATTACAGCTATCACGGGTGATTAGGCTAACAAGGGAATAGATTGGGAGGTCAAGGTTTGAAGAATAGACTAAGCCTTAGTGTACTCGGTTATGCAGTCTATCTGGTAGGCTTATCGACCCTATCATTTGTATTTTACTGGATTATAAGAATATGGATCGCAATGGGGCGTTTCACAGCAGCTGATGCCTCGCCGGGTGACATTGGTGAAACCGAAAAAATGTTTTATAGTTTCGTTGTCCCCATTGGATACGGTGTGATTATGACCTTGCTTTCCTTTGTGTACCGTCAGATCGTTGGGAAATATTCCGTTAATCTGAGTGCAATCTTTATACTCGCAATCAATGTACTTATTACTGTTTACCTCATGGCACAATTTAGAATCTTTGCTTTTAGTTAATGATGCGGCATGTAACAATATGTTCATTGGGCAGGACCGGGACACCCCTGTATACTGAATAGAGAATCTCGTCCCGGATCGGGGCGAACTAGGAGGTCGAAGTTCATGCAGTTCACTACATCAATGGGCCGTTTGCGAATTATTACCCTCTTGGAAGGGCTCTCTTACATCGTCCTGCTCTGCATCGCTATGCCACTCAAGTATGCCGCTGATCTGCCGGAAGCCGTGAGCATTGTCGGCTCGTTGCATGGATTGTTCTTCGGGCTTTATCTGATTGCGGTCGCACATGTGACGTTCGTTCATCGTTGGTCTCTGGTCAACGTGCTATTCGCGTTAGGCGCTGCCTTTCTCCCGCTCGGCAATTTCTTGCTGGACCGCCGCTTGCTGCGGAAATAGTAGGGTTGCTTAATTACACCGCGAATCCAGACGGTAGAACAGAGTTGAATTGATGACGGTGTCTACCATTGGCGATGTAAGGCCAAGCAGTTGCCAACCGGCGGCGGCCATGGCTTCCTCATTGACTGCTTCATACATCAGTTGGCGTATACCTTCCGCTGTACGTATTGCCACCAAGGTGTCCGTATTCGTACCGCGGATTTGCTCAAGCACATCGTCCTTCCGCGATACAAGACTTGCAATAAACACGTGCCGATACGAAGCATAATCGAACGCTGCACCGTCTCCCAGTACAATTTGCACGTATTCGCTTAGGTCGAGTCGTTCCATCAACAACCGTGCAGCCTCGCAGGCGTCCGGATCGATATCCAGACAGCAGACGTTCACATTCCATCGCAGATGAAGCAGCACAGCACTAAGCGGTAAAGGTCCGCTTCCCACGAAGACGATAGGCGCAGAGGCGTCTTCCGGCCGACTGAGCCTGCCGAGTTGCTTAATCTCCTCACCGACAAGACTTTCATATTTCCTCCAGTTCTTATATTGGAACAGGCTGTCTACCCCGAAATAGAGCTGATTGCAGAGGTGACGGGAGTCGAACAACTCCATCTGGTACTCGGCTTCAGATAGCTTGTCAAGCAAACCTGTCTTCAGAGCTGCTATGTCTGCATTCCCAATAACATATCGGATTTCATCCGATGTGTAGGATTGCCTGATAACCTGTGACAGATTAGAGATCATTCTCGTGATCTTGGAATTTGAAGGCGACAGATCCGACTCTCGGTGAAGGACATCATACGTCTCCTTTACAATGGTGATCAAATCTGTGATTCGCTTAGATGATGTGGCTATAGAATATTCCATAAGCGACTACCTCCAATCCATTTCATTACCTTATCCTGAACCCAATATATTCGATCTATTAACTATTTAGTAATCGCTAGTTCAAAATAAGAAGGGCTGCCAATTGGCAGCCCTTCTCGTTCTATAGGAGTTCTATTTCATCGCTAGCTGAGTCTCGCGAATAGGATGTAATCCACTGGCTGGGGCTGAGCCCCACTCTGGCGGAGCATGGTGTTGATCTGGCCGCGGTGGTACTGGCCATGCAGGGCGGCATGGGTCAGAATGTCCCGAGTCGATGTCTCAAACGGTGCTCCCGCCTGGCTTCGATACGCTACAAGCGTGTCCAGCTGCTCTTCGGGCATGGCGCTGAGCAAAGCATCATAGCCACTTCCGTTCGCTTCGATCAGTGCTGCACAGTCGAGCGAATCCGCATCGTCTACCCACAGCACGATTCCTTCACTGCTCTCGCCGCGCAGCCGAGTCAGCCAGATGCGCTCCGCCTGAAGCACGTGCAGAAACAGAAGCATTGCCTTATTCGCTTCATCCTTCGGCGCAGCTTGTAACGCCTCAAGCAGCTGGCGGTTTGCCCAATCCATATGCGCGAACATATTTCGAATCGTTTGCATAATTCGACCTCCGTTAGATATCAAGTTTTCTTGCACCTAACCATTGTACCATTGCGGGATCGCGATGAGAGAAGAACAGGCTCTGATTCGTATCTAACGCAGCAATTGACTCCATATCCTCCTGGTGTAGTTCAAAATCAAAGATGTTGATGTTCTCGGCCATTCTATCTTTACGAACAGACTTTGGAATGACAACGACATCCCTTTGGACCAGCCAACGCAGGACCACTTGAGCGACGGATTTATTATGCTTCTCGGCTATGGCTGCCAGTTCCGCGTTCTGGAACAAGTTATTTTTTCCTTCGGCAAAAGGTGCCCAGGATTCGATCTGAACATGATGCTCTTTCATGAAGGCTGCGCTGTCCTGTTGTTGATTGAACGGATGCGTCTCAACCTGGTTTACGGCAGGAGCGACTTCATTATGCAGCATCAAATCGAGCAGACGATCCATGTGGAAATTGCTAACGCCGATGGCACGAACTTTTCCTTCACGATAGAGTTCCTCCATAGCGCGCCATGAGCCATACACATCGCCGTACGGCTGATGAATTAAATACAAATCCAAGTACTCTACTTGCAATCTCTTGAGCGACCTGTCGAACGCTTTCTTCGTGCGTTCGTAGCCGGTATCCTGAACCCACAGCTTCGTAGTGATGAATATTTCCTCTCTTGCCACGCCGCTCCGCTTAATCCCTTTGCCGACGGCTTCTTCATTCTGATAGGAGGCAGCTGTATCAATCATCCGATAGCCTGCCATAATAGCGTCATACACGCTTTGTTCACACTCGGTTGGATCTGCAATCTGAAAAACACCAAAACCAAGTATAGGCATCTCAACACCGTTGTTTAAGATCACGTTGTGCATAAATAATCCTCCCGTGTAGAAGCTCGTTTTCATTAGTATGTAACAGATGGATTTGAGTTCGTTATCCCATTCGTCTCGAATCTTTGCCTAATCCTCTCAGCACCACTTATGCGGCCAACGAAGATGGACTATAATCGAGCTATAGAAATGTCCGACCGGGGGGATCCAATGTCTGAAATGATGACTTTACAACAAAATGAACTCGTTACTATCATTGAGCGCCACGCCGTAACAGATGGCGTTCATCCGACTGCTGTTCCGTCACTGTATTTCATGCGTCTCTCGCATGCATTTGAGTCGAAGCATGGCGTTTATAAGCCATCTTTATGTATGGTGGTGCAAGGAGCGAAGGAAGTATATCTTGCACATGATCTCTACCGATATTCTCCTTCCGATTACCTGGTTGTATCCGTCCATTTGCCCGTGACCACCCAAGTAACCGAAGCCGCTCCGGATGCTCCCTATTTGGGCTTCAAGCTTGAGTTCACACCGAGCCAAATCTTAGAGGTTCTACGTGAGTCGGATGTTCATGTACTGCCAATAGAAAATCCGAAGAGAGCTATAGTTGTCAGTCAGATGGAAACGTCATTGATGGATGCGATCATCAGGTTAGCCCGTTTAGTGGATCGTCCCCAAGATATCCCCGTTCTGGCTCCATTATTTACGAAGGAGATCATCTACAAAGTACTTCAAGGAGAGAACGGCGGGATGCTGGGGCAAATTGCTATGGAAGGCAGCTCAACCCTACAAATTAAAGCGGTTATTGATCAGATTATGAACCAATATGATCGTGCTTTCCGGATTGAGGAGCTTGCGGAAATCGCGAATATGAGTATTTCATCGTTCCATCGGCATTTCAAAGAAGTAACCGCCCTGAGCCCGATTCAATTTCAGAAACATCTCAGGCTTCAAGAAGCCCGCCGACTCCTGTTAACCGAATCGGAAGATGCTACTGACGTGGCATTTCGAGTGGGCTACGAGAGCCCCTCGCAATTCAGCCGCGAATACTCCCGCATGTTCGGTTTTCCTCCAAGACAAGATATTAAACGTCTGAAAACATAAATGGGCATAAATCGAGACCTTCCATGTGATGATGGAAGGTTTTTCTGTGATGAAGTTGACTCCAAGGTGAAAGGATTAGGCAAGGATTCGAGACGAATGGGATAACGGTCGGTAGCTCATTGCTTCATAATAAGTAGAGGTTAACGGGATAATGAAGGAGGATCACTTCGCCTTGTACACACGACTCAGAAATTTACATGCAATCAAGGGATATGGTTTATTCGTCATTTGTGTGCTGATGGTCGGCATTGGGATATCCATAACGCTGCCATACTTAGCGCTGTATTGTACGGAAGAATTGGGTATGAGCGCGGGATTATTCGGCGTGTTGACGGCGGTAAGTTCATTAAGCGGCGTGGTAGCGAATTCGTTTATCGGTAAACATTCGGATCAAAGGCTGGACCGCAAATGGATTATCATCTTTGCCGCGGTTTCATCTGCTCTGGGGTACTCGTCCTACTTACTGTTCGATAACTATATGATTCTGCTTATTATCGTTAGTTTCTTCAGTGGCTTGGGGGCAGCTGCGATGCCGCAAATGTATGCTTACGCTCAGGAATCGGCCAATGAGAGCAGCTTCGACGATAAGACTTTTGCAATGTCTACGTTACGTTCGCTGGTATCACTGGGATTCCTGATTGGACCCTTAGTCGGAACTGTAATTTTAGGCGTTGTCGGATATAAAGGACTCTTCCTGGGGACATCGACCATTTTCTTTGCAATTGCTTCATTAGTGTTTCTCTTTCTGCCGAATAAGAGCGTCATTTCCCCTAAGAGATCCCATGCAGACGCAGCTCCGCTTGGCCGCAGGCAGCTCTGGATTCCGCTCCTTGCTTTCATTTTACTATTTGCGGTTAATGCCATAAATGGGATTGTTACACCATTGTTTATCGTAAACGAGCTACATGGCACTCATGCAAATGTGGGAGTAGTCGTAAGCATTTGTGCGGGCTTGGAGATTCCCATCATGCTTGCGCTTGGCGCATTGGGGAGTAAGATTTCGAACCATTCCTTAATGATTATCGCCTGCTTTATTGCAATCCTGTACTACAGCATATTGAGTGTTTCTAACGATTCCTGGCAGCTCATTGCGGCACAGCTATTACAAGCGTCATTCGTGGCTATCGTAATGGGCAACGGACTAAGCTATTTCTCGGAGCTGCTTCCGAATTCACCGGGAATGTCCACTACTTTGTATTACAACGGGTCCATTCTGGGAAGGCTGCTCGGAAATTTAGGCGGCGGAATCATTGCTCAGTATGCTGGGTTTCGCGACGTATACTTGGTCTGTCTGGCCGTATTGATTGTCTCGCTCTTTATCTTAATGAGAAGCCGGAGAAGTTTGGTGTAACGCTGTTCGCAAATATGTAATAATGTTACAGTTTAACTCCTAATGTGATAATATCGGATAAATGCAGCCGGAGCACAATTGGAGTAAACTACATGTGATGAATCCCAAATTTCAGGGAAGTGGTGAATAAGATGGAATATGTGAAACTTGGCAATACGGGACTCGATGTTTCTCGGCTTTGTCTTGGTTGTATGAGCTTTGGCGTTGCTGAGCGATGGACGCATCCGTGGATTCTTGATGAAGAGAACAGTCGTCCCATTATTAAGAAAGCGCTCGAGCTTGGTATTAATTTCTTCGATACGGCGAATGTTTATGCAGATGGAACAAGCGAGGAAATTGTGGGACGGGCACTTAAGGAATATGCCAATCGCGATGAAATTGTGCTGGCGACGAAGGTTCATTTTCGCATGCATGAAGGACCCAATGGTGCCGGACTTTCGCGCAAGGCTATTATGAGTGAAATTGATAAGAGTCTGAAGCGATTGGGAACCGACTATGTGGACCTGTACCAGATTCACCGTTGGGACTACAATACGCCTATTGAAGAGACGATGGAAGCTCTGCATGACGTTGTAAAAGCGGGAAAGGCAAGATACATCGGAGCTTCTGCGATGTATGCCTGGCAATTTCTTAAGGCGTTACATGTAGCGGAGACCAACCGATGGACCCGGTTTGTGTCGATGCAGAATCATTTGAACCTTCTGTACCGTGAAGAGGAGCGGGAGATGCTGCCGCTTTGCAGAGCAGAGAAAATCGGTGTCATTCCGTATAGCCCGCTTGCATCAGGACGATTGACGCGTGATTGGTCGGAAACGACTCATCGCTCCGAAACCGATCAAGTTCAGAAATGGAAATACGATGCAACTGCAGATGCAGATCGATTGATTGTCGATCGCGTTGCGGCAATTGCAGAACAACGAGGCGTACCTCGTGCACAGATCGCACTGGCCTGGTTATTGCAGAAACAGCCGGTAGCTGCACCGATTATCGGAGCAACGAAGTTAGCTCATCTCGAAGATCCGGTAGCCGCTCTGTCAATTGTGCTGACAAGTGAAGAAATCGCTTCGCTGGAGGAGCCGTATGTTCCCCATCCGGTGGTAGGCGCAGTTTAGGAATTCGATCGATCTTCGACACGAAAAGGAGCCGCAGATGGCTCCTTTTTTTGCAACCCATGATATTTATTTAAATCGCCGGCTTTGGAGAGATTTGGCTTTGTTATTTGATAGGAAGAAATGGTTAAACTAATAAAGGTATGAGTCCTGTTAGTTTTTACCTCTAACGGCCAGCATAGTGGAATAAAGGATATGTTAGGTGTAATTGGTACACGAATTTGTAAAGGATTATTGGTCCCAATTATTTTAATCTCTAAATAATAGTGATACACTAGGAGAGAGAAAAATGACCGGAAAAGATGTGTGATAAGGTTTTACCCTGGCTTGCTGTGGCGCTTTAGCAGGAACGCTCACATCCTTTCTGCAAATCGTAGAGTAGAAGGACGGTAAACATGAGCAACAGACAAACGAATACAGACGTTATCTTAATCGGTGCCGGAATCATGAGTGCTACCTTAGGTTCGCTGCTTAAAGAATTGATGCCGGATTGGAACATTACGGTGCTCGAGCGACGCGCAACCGCTGGTGAGGAAAGCTCAAACGAATGGAATAATGCAGGAACAGGACATTCTTCACTTTGCGAACTTAACTACACTGTCGAGAAACCGGACGGGTCCATAGATATCAGCAAAGCTATTAAAGTGAATGAAGAATACCAGCTTTCGAGACAGTTCTGGTCTTATCTGGTGAACAGCAATTTGATTCGTAATCCACAGGACTTTATCGTACCCGTGCCTCATATGAGTTTTGTTCAAGGGGAACAAGACGTAAACTTTCTGAGGAAACGGTTTAAAGCATTGGAGCACAATCCACTGTTTGACGGGATGGAATATTCCGAAGATCCGGCGAAGCTGAAGGAATGGATTCCGCTGATGATGAAAGATCGGAATGTCAATCAACCTATCGCAGCTACAAGAATCGAATCGGGTACAGATGTTAACTTTGGCGCTTTAACGCGCATCTTGTTTAATCACCTGAAGAGCGAGAATGTCGATATTAAATTCAACCATAACGTGGATGATATCAAACGTGCGTCAGACGGCACTTGGGAGCTGAAAGTGCGCGATGTTGAGTCCGGTAAGGTAGAACGTCAAACGGCGAAGTTCGTCTTCATCGGCGGTGGCGGCGGAAGTCTGCATTTGCTGCAGAAATCCGGTATTCCGGAAGGAAAAGGGATTGGCGGATTCCCGGTAAGCGGACTCTTCATGGTGTGTCAGAACCCGGAAGTCGTCGCGCAGCATCGCGCGAAAGTCTACGGACAAGCTCCGGTCGGCGCGCCTCCGATGTCGGTTCCGCATCTGGATACACGGGTCATCGAGAAGAAAGAGTCTCTGTTCTTCGGACCGTTTGCCGGGTTCTCACCGAAGTTCTTGAAATTCGGTTCGATGTTCGATTTGTCGTCTTCCGTTAAAGGGCATAACCTCGTTACCATGATGGCAGCTGGCGTGAAGAACGTTTCCTTGACCACCTACCTGATTAAGCAAGTTATGCTATCCAAAGAAAAACGCATGGAAGCATTGCGGGAATTCGTTCCGAATGCAAACAGCGCGGATTGGGAATTACTAGTAGCAGGCCAGCGCGTACAAATTATTAAAGATACTGCGGCCGGCAAAGGAACGCTTCAATTCGGTACGGAAGTAATCAGCGCCGCTGACGGCTCCATTGCAGCATTGCTTGGTGCATCTCCGGGTGCTTCCACGGCAGTCTCCGTTATGCTTGAAGTCATCAAGAAATGCTTCCCTACACATATCAACGAGTGGGAGCCGAAGATCAAAGAAATGATTCCTTCTTACGGCGTGTCCCTGCTGAAGAACCCGGAGTTGATCCGTCAACATCAGCTTTCAACAGCGCGGGCGCTTGGACTGAGCGAGAAGGTATCGCTGCAGGCAACGCACTAAAAGGATAGATATGAAGCAGCCGAGATAGTTCGGCTGCTTTTTTTCATTAGTATTCGCGGTTAGTGAAATGCAAGTGGTTGCAGTGGAATGCAGAGCTGAGTGTAAATAAGAAATTTCAGAAGAGCATCTTTCTCTTTTTTAGGATATAAATGTAAAGTATCATTGCCTATAGGAATGGTAATTTACATCCACTATCACAGTGGTGCTCCCGGAGGTACATATGATCGAGCGGAATTCTACTTACAATATTGAGAAGGCAGTGCTGGGTTACACAGATGAGCTGGCTCGTTTACAGGTACAAGTATTGATGGGGTGGGAGAAAGAGTTTCGTAACTTGCAATGGTTTGGCTTACGGGACGGAATGCGGATACTGGAAGTGGGCAGCGGCCCTGGTTTCTATACGGAACAGCTAGTCGGACAGTTGCCCCACAGTGTAATTACCGCTTTGGAGGTTGACCCGGCACTCTTGAACGAAGCCCGTAATCGAATAGATCCACAATTTGCAACGCAATTGGAGTTTGTCCGTGCCTCTGTCTATGATACTGGGCTGCCGGACAATTCCTATGATTTCGTTATTGCAAGACTGCTCTTCCTCCATTTGAAAGATCCACTGGCAGCGGCCAGAGAAATCTCTCGTGTGCTGAAGCCAGGGGGAAAGCTTGCCATCATTGATGTCGATGATGGGATATTTGGCGCGCTGCATCCCAACTTACCTATGCTGCCGTCCGTATTGCAGAAGGTTGCAGACTATGTGGCTTCCAATGGCGGGAATCGGTTGATCGGCAGAAGCTTGCCGAGGCTATTGAAACAAGCCGATTTTACGGATGTGGATATGGATTCGATTCTCCAGCATAGCGATCTACTTGGTATAGACGGCTTCCGGTATCAGTTTGATAGCAGACGATTCATGGGTTTGTACCAGAATGGCGTTATTACTCAGGAAGAACTGGACCACATGAAACATGCCTCTGAGAAGCTGAATACTTCGTCTGAGGCTTATGCTATGCTGAACTTTGTGATGGCTTGTGGCACCAAGGCGCGTATCTAGTTTCATTCCACTTAGGAGGCAACGAATGATGATTACGTTCAAACAAATGAAACTCGAAGATGCAACGTCCATACGAGACATTGACCGTTCGGAAACCATCCATGTGATCTATACATGCAAGGACGGCACGCTTGATGAGATTAGATCGGAACATGAATGTCCCAATTGGGGAGAAGACGATTACTTAGCAATCATTTCTCGCTATGAATATGAACTTCTAAGCGGCGGAGCAGCATTTGGCGCGTATGATCAAGATAAACTCGTTGGATTCGGTGTCTTAGCTCATCCATTCAGAGGTCCGGACAACAAGCAGCTGCAGGTCGATCTGATGTATGTTACACGGAACTACCGGAGGCAAGGCATCGGCAGGCGTATCTTGGATTTACTAAGTAATGAAGCCATCGCAAGAGGGGCCGAGTTTCTCTATATATCATCGACCGAAACGGAGTCCGCGGTAAAGTTCTATTCCAGCTGCGGCTCGCTTCATACGTTAGAGGTGGATAAGGAACTGTTTGAAAAAGAACCTCATGATATCCATATGGTTAAGAAGCTTTAGCACTCATAATCGCGAGCAAGGGGAATTCTAATGGAGGCTGCCGGACGGTTGTTGGCGGCCTTTTTATTTTCGGTAAAACAACATAAATAGTGTGTTTAACGATTTAAATTTATTGCAAAACGATAAATTATGTGATAAATTCAAGTGGAGAATAACGAAAATGAGGTGCATGTCATGGAACGAGGTTCAACCCTCTTCTTAAAGGTAACTGTTTTTCTGATTGGCATTCCGGTTCTGGCTATGTGCATATTTGTAATCCCTGAGATCGCGAATTATCTTGCAGAATTATATCCGGATCATACGTATCTGAAATATTTTGTGTGTATTGATCTGTATGCAACGGTGATTCCCTTCTATATTGCGCTGTATCAAGCTTTCAAACTTTTAGGTTACATTGACAAGAACGAGGCTTTCTCGGATTTCGCTGTTACTGCTTTGAAGAATATCAAAACTTGCGCGCTCGTAATCAGTGCCTTGTTCGTACTAGGGATGCCTCTTTTCTACCTCTTGGCAGAGAGAGACGATTCTCCGGGTGTTATTCTAATCGGGATGGTGTTTATCTTTGCTTCGCTCGTCATTGCGGTCTTCGCGGCGGTTCTTCAGAAGCTGCTGAGAAATGCCATAGATATCAAATCAGAAAACGACCTAACGGTCTGAGGTGAATAACATGGCGATCATTATTAATATCGATGTGATGTTGGCGAAGCGAAAAATGAGCGTAACGGAGCTTTCGGAGAGGGTCGGAATTACGATGGCGAACCTGTCCATTTTGAAGAACGGGAAGGCTAAAGCGATTCGGATCTCCACATTAGAGGCGATTTGTAAAGCGTTGGATTGTCAGCCGGGAGATGTCTTAGAATACAAAATGGACGAATAATGAGAAGAGTGTTGCTGCAGCTCGTTCGTTTCGGCTGGGAGCAGGCATGGTCTTGTCTGTTTCCTGTTGTGATTTTCGCTTCGCTGGCTTTAACGCAGCTTATTCAGATTCCTTGGCTTCCGAGATACGACTTGCTGCTGCTCATTTGCCTTACGATGCAGTGGTGGATGGTTCGTTCCGGTCTTGAATCACGTGATGAGCTTAAGGTCATTACTTTGTTTCACATCATAGGCTTGGCACTTGAAATCTTCAAGGTGCATATGGGTTCATGGTCGTACCCCGGGGAGGGGTACACGAAGGTGTTTGGCGTTCCGTTATACAGTGGCTTTATGTATGCCAGTGTTGCGAGTTATCTCTGCCAGGCTTGGCGGCGGATGGATGTTGAGCTGGTTAGATGGCCGCCGTTCCCGGTGGTGGTGCTGCTAGCTGCTATGATTTATTTGAACTTCTTCACCCATCATTATTGGATCGATGCTCGTTGGTGGTTGTCAGCACTCGTTCTTATCGTATTTTGGCGGACTTGGGTCACCTTCATGGTTGGCGGTACAAGATACCGAATGCCGCTTGCGCCTTCATTCCTGTTAATTGGATTCTTTATCTGGATCGCCGAGAATGTCGCCACTTTCTTCGGAGCATGGGAATATCCGGATCAAGCCGATTCATGGCGGATCGTACATGTTGGTAAAGTGAGCTCATGGCTGCTGCTCGTCATTGTCAGTTTCCTGATTGTGGCGACTTTGAAGCTGGTGAAAGAAAGGCAAGTCCCGGGTGGGACCAAATGATAGAAGGCCAGGTTGAGCATTCGCTCTTCCTGGCCTTTGTGTTAACGCCGGATGTATCTCCGTACCCCGATGCTCGCACCTACTGCATGCAGGTTTGGCCATCTCGTTGTATTGTAGTACATGCGAATATCAGCCGGAGCGTATTGGGACAAATGATAGAAATCCGGATAAATGAACCGATCCTCCAGGTAAGCTGATTTCGTTGCATCTTCGATGCGTCGTTTGTTAAGCGATGCAATGATGCCTTCTCCACTCTTGATGCCAATGCCGTGCCCGAAATACAGGTCGTCGCTAAGCTTCACGACATTCTCGCCTTGCCATTCCATTTTCTCGGGATTGACATCCGGGTTCTTGAAGTATAATACGTCACCGGGCTGCGATTGTTCGCTTGGAGCATCTTCACTGATTAGCCCGAGGTCGCTGTCTGCTTGCCAGGAGTGCAGGTATAGCCTCTGAAATAACCGATTAAACGGGCTTTCTCCGAGCGTATCCAGAACGGCTTTGTACAACACGATGATGATAGCCGTTGCACACTCGAAGCCGTATTTTTTCCCGTTCGAGAAAATATCTTGGATGGCGTCGGCCGGCATCACGTCCTCCTTGAGTTGAAATCCGCCTTCGTCCGTCAACGTCCAATACTTCTCATTGCAAAACGACTTCTTAAACGTAGCAAATCCAGCTGGGCTGCTCTGCAACTCCCTGGCTGCCGCGATAATATTCGACCGTAAGGTCGGTTCGAACTGCATGTCGCCTCTGCCTCCTCAACATTCTCCAAAATGCCTATTTCATTGTATGGGCAAAGGAGGCAATCGGTCTCCGGATTCAGAAGAAAATACAGCTCTGCGCCAGCTTTATTCGATATGATGGGAACCATCTTCCAACCTGTAACGGTTGATTGGATAAAGAACCAGTTCCAACCTGTAACGGTTGTCACAGTGCTTATATAGCCCATAAAACCCGTTTTCATTTTCTAACGGTTGCCAGCGAGCTTATTTGGGCATTTTTCGATTGAAATCAACCATTATGGAGGGAATAACGATGCTCACAACCGTTAAAATTTTAAAAGGTGTTCATTTCATGAAATAGCCACGCTGACAACCGTTACAGAATCAATTGGCATATGTTATTTTCGGCTGGCAGTGATGGCTCCGATAAGTTTTCCGAGCAGGCCGGTGGCAGGTGGTTCAGGATCCTTAATGCCCCAGGTTACCCCAAATAAGATTGGAGGAATAAACATCGGATCCATCCATTCGTAGGTGCCATCCTCGAGCAGATCTCCGATAAGCATGCCGGTACCCGGATCATGGCGCAAGGCCCACTTGCCGCTGTAAACGATCATGCGTTTCTTCTCGATGTAAGTCATCGCGGTTGCGTAATCGAAGGTTTTTGTACGCGATCGGTCCGATAGATCAACCATCACTTGAAAATCGGCTTCTTTTTGCTGCCAGCTGCGTTCCGAATCCCACATCTCTATTAACTGGTAGCCAGCAAGGTCGGAATCCGCTATTGCTCTCTGCAATGTATCGCCAACGAACGGGTAACGTACAAGCCTGTTTCCTTCGTGGAACCGGACTCTCTGTATATTATGCTGTGCTACGATATGCTCGTGAAAAGCATAACGATCATAGCCGGTCAACGTGTCTCCGATCCGTTCCACCTTGCAGTTCGGAGCATCAATGCCATTCACGAGATTGAGGACATGAACAAAATAATAGGTATCAGCCTCATACTCCACCGGCAGAAATTCGGCTTCTTCGGGACGAAGATGGCGCTGAAACAGCTTCATAGCCTTCTCAGTCACAAGCAGAGCGCCGTTATGTCGCTTCAGGAAATCAGAAGGTTTATCTTTCGGGTATCGCTTCAGCTTCGGTGGAATCCAGGTAGCGAGCATAGGTTCACCGTCGAAGACGAGGCGTTCATGATCCTCCATATGCTCGAATTCCCAGCGGGCATAGGAAGGATGGTAGTCTAGCAGCCATAGTTTCATTGTGGAATGGTTCTCCTTCTCACGAATAGGGGTTGGGTGGCGTTCACCTATAATCTACCATCTTATTCGAGGTGGCGTAAATCTATTAATAATATGTAAATTAGCCTGTCATCATGCGACAGTTTTATTTTTTGCTGTGCGTTCTATAGGGAGCTGAGGGTCGCAGTTTCGAACTCTAGGATCAGTTTTGCGGTGATTTCGACGCTGAAAGTCTGATTATTGAACACTCAGCGTCCATCGGCAGCGCAAGGAGCTTGTTTCAGAGCTGAGAGTTGCATTTTTGAACTCCCGATTTATTTCTGCAGCGTTTTTATCGTTGAGAGATTGATTTTCGAACTCTCGGCTTCCGTGGATCGCACCATTAAGCCAATTCTCGGGCAAAATTGTTCCAGTATGTGGTATATTCAAGCAGGGTGAATAGCATAGGCGTAGGCAATTCAGTACTATTAATTGATATGAAGGAAGTCCAGCATGTTCAAGTTAAAAGATATGATCATAGGTATCATCATTTCAGCATTGCTTCCCATTGCTCTTATCATATTTATAAAGTACAGCTCAATCTCTGTTGACGACAATTCAGATGGTTCTGTTACTCAAACGGTTACTTGAATAAGCTTCACGTTGTCATCCTACTTCTTTACAATGCTATATATTTTTATCTTATTCATGATCATAAGTACGACGATCAGGGTGTTGAGAAAGAAGTGGCGCTCATCGTGAATGGTTATGTTAACGGGAATTAGGCACATATGGAGGAAGACAATTAATTAATATTCGGGGGATCTAGGTATGCCATCATACAAATTTGAGTTAAATCCAAAGGAACTTCTCCGATTACTGTTCTATAAAAAGATCTGTCCGGATTGCATGAGAAAGTTGATGAAAAATAATGAAAAAACCTTTCTCGAAAGAGGTTGGTACAACATGAACGGAACTCATATGTATGGAAACCAATATCATCTGAAGTTTCGGTACTACTGTGGAAATTGTTCTAAAGACATACAATTGCTTGATCTGAGACATAGAAGATTTTTTAATGACAAGTAGTATTGAACTAAACCTGAATAAGGAGTGTAATTGACTGCATGAATGAAATGATAGCTACAATTATGTCTCTATGTGAACAACTCAATGACAATGAAAAAACATCAATTACCAATGCCCTTTCCAGGCATTTTGAGAAGCAATTACACCTTTCAATTACAGAACTCTCAACATGTAATGAAGATGAACTAATAATAATTAGGAACGTAATAAACGGAGTTATTCTAACTAAAAATCATGTACCTGACATTGTTGAAGCTTATGAACGATTAAAGGAAACTGATGTGCCTCGAAAAGTTTCCTTTGGTCGGACCGAAGAGTAAGCGAGGAACGATAGCTGAATGATATACATAGATTTGAAAAACAACCTTAGCTCGGCGGTTCGCCGGAATAAGGTTATCTTCATGTCTCAGGCCTTGCTGTTCATAAAGATTCTCGTCGTCTTAGGGTAGGCACTGAACTGCTTCAATACACTGAAATGGTTATAACAAGGATTCATACTGCTTTGATAAGTTTATTAAACTTGACTAAAGGATAACCATAATTGCGCTAACGGAGAACAATAGTTCAATTACGAAAATGATTGAACTATCGGGGAACTATAATTCAATTATCCCCACTATGAAACTACATTTGAAATTTATTGAAATGAGGAAATAAAATGTCTAGCATCCCTTCATATAGGGAATTCATACTCCCATTCCTTCAGATATTAAATGATCGAAAACTCTACAATACAGATGGAATAATAGATGATTTAGTTATTTTGTTTCGGCTATCAGAGCAAGATCTGAAGGAAATGGTGAAATGCGGAAGACAATATACTTATAGAAATCGAATAATTAATGCAAGAACTTCCCTACTGAGGAATGGATGTATTCAATACGATAGAGAAAATAACTTACTAATTACTGATAAAGGAAGTCAGTTTTTAATAAGTCAGACATCTTTGGACTAACGGGAGACGATAGCTGAATAAACAACCAATTCAATGCTGGCGTCTATGACAGAAGACAACACAATGAATGGATAGTTGAAGTTTCAAAAAGATCATATTTTACTCACAGAATAGAAAAATCTTTGACCGTTTCTCTTTATAGAGGACGGTCTCTTTAATTCTTTATGGTTACAAGCTGCCGGCACGAACGGCGGCTTCTTACGTTAACGGGCAGGAAAACGGGATTATTACGAAGAAATTAGAGGAATAAATTTCAAATGGTAGTTAATTCTACCGTTAATTGAATCTCCCAAATCCTGCAATTTCAACTAATGCTTGATAGGTTGTCATTCGCGGGTGTGCTATGCTGATTCCGACATTGCACTTCACGATGTTGCACGATTAATTATTACTACCATAAGGGGGATTTAGAGTGTCAACTGAGAAAGGAACGGTGTATTCCGCTTGGTCAAACATCAATTATGCTATGCGGTTGCACTGGCGGGCAAGGCCACTCACGCTGATTTGTTGTGTCATCTCGGTGCTAGTTGGTGTTGGTCTGCCATTTGTAAGTATCCTTATGCCCAAAATTGTCATCGACCATATTACAGCAGGTGTCACGCCAGGCAGGTTTATATTGTCAGTTGGCGCTATGGCGCTTCTTCTGGCCTTGCTGAGCAGTGCGAAGAGCTATGCCGATCTCATTACCAATGAATCTGTCGGTACAATCAGCATATTGAAACACCTTCAAACTACGATGCATAAGCATCTGCATATGGATTTCGAGGTGCTAGAGAGTCCCGGATACGCCAAGCTGGGGGAAAAAGCATGGCGTGCCATGCAAAGTAACCACTCCCCCGCCTCCAATGTACCGCGCAACATTTCACAGCTTGTTATGAACGTATTAGGCTTTCTTACATACGGGATGGTTATTGTAACGGTACATCCTCTAATTATTCTCTTTCTAGCTGTTTCAGCCGGAATCAATTGGCTTGCGCTCTCACGTGCCCGTAAGATTGAGATGGACACACGCGAGGAGCGGTCCAAGCTTCATGGGAAGCTGTGGTATATCCAGAAAGTATCGAAAGAGCCGTCAGGCGGCAAGGATATACGCCTATATGATCTAGGCAGTTTAATCAACGGTATCTTTCAAAATGTACTCGCTACAAGCAACAAGAAAGAACGGGAGGTAGCGACAGGTGATATGAAGGCTCAACTGTCGGATGCAGCGCTCAGCCTCCTGCGTGACGGTGCAGCATACGCGTTTCTCATTTATTTGCTCATAAACGACAAGATGACCTTAGGCAATTTCGTGCTCGTGTTTGCCGCCATTGGCGCGTTCGCTGGTTGGTTATCGGGCATATTGAGAAGCTCAAGCGAGCTTATGCGTGCTTTAAGCGAGATGTCAGATATTCGCGTTTATCTTGACGTCCCTGATATTTCCAATACCGGCACTGGCGATGAACTGCCGTCCGGAGAAATGCTGCCTCCCGCGATTACGCTTCGAAACGTAGGATATACATATCCGGAGGCAAACGGATCGACCCTTACCGGCATAGATCTTGATATTAAGCCTGGGGAGCGCATTGCCATTGTCGGGGGAAACGGGGCAGGCAAGACGACGTTTATCAAGCTCTTATGCGGGCTCTATAAGCCGACAACCGGCGAGATTACGCTCGGAGGCGTCGATATAACGCGTTATAACAGAGATGAATTCTTTGCGCTTTTCTCGACGGTGTTTCAAGATATCCATCTGTTCTGCTGTGATATTGCCGGAAATATATCTCAACAATCGCCGGAGAAGACAGATTACGAGAAGGTGAAGAAATGTCTGGAAATGTCCGGTCTTATGGATAAAGTAAACGGGCTTGAGAAAAGGGAGTCGACGCTTCTTGTACGCCGCGTACACAACGATGCCATTGAACTCTCAGGCGGCGAGCAGCAGAAGCTGGCGCTGGCGCGCGCACTTTATAAAGACGCGCCGGTTATTATTCTGGATGAGCCGACTGCTGCGCTTGATCCTATCGCGGAGAGCGAAATCTATCAGCGTTACGCCGAGCTGACTGCCGGTAAAACCTCCATTTACATTTCCCACAGACTGGCAAGCACGCGTTTCTGCGACAGAATTCTGTTCATTGACGGCGGAGGCATCGCCGAGTGCGGGTCGCACGATGAGCTCATGAGACATGGCGGGAAATATGCGGAGATGTTTAACGTTCAGTCCCACTACTACAAGGACGGGGAGGTTTCCGAGAATGAAGACGCGCTCCATCTGGCATAACCTGCGCCGGGGATACGGGATTGTTAATCGCCTTACGCCGACCTATATTCCACTTACTTTCGTCTCTTCTTTTATTAAAGCTGTACAGCCGTTAATGATCCTTTTCCTGTCTGCACAGATCATTAACGAGTTGGCCGGCGCGCGCGACACTAGTCGCATTATCCTGTACGCCGCACTTGCAGTAGGGCTTGCATTTGTTTTTACAGCTGCAAATGCCGTGGTCTCTCGCCGGATTACGACTTTAAACAGTACCTTGTGGGCACGTTTCTACTTCTTCCTAGGCAATCGGTACATGCAGATTAATTACGATCAAGTGGAAGATACGATGAATAATGAAATGTTAGCGGATATTGAAGCGAAGACAAACGGCAACGGACTTGGCATTCTTCGCTTGCACTACAGTTTGCCGGAACTGCTGCAGCCCTTTTTTGAACTTATCGTGTCTATCGTACTGTTCTTCGGCATGTTTACAGCGGCTGCTTCCTACGAGAAGACGTTCATAACATCACCGTTTGCCACCGTTTTGCTGATCATTCTTATCCTGCTTATCCTTCCCTTCACCTATGTTCTCAAGAAAAGGGAGGAGAGGATCCAGAAAACGGTGTTTGAGGAAAATCCGAAAGCAAACACTTATGTCCATTTCTTTAACGAGTATATGCAGGTAAAGAATGCGGCCAAGGATATTCGCCTCTATAAACAGGCTTCAGCAATCGAGGACCATTACAATAAATCAGTGGGAGCGGAGTTCTGGTACAGAATTTTCGACTTAATCGGTAAGAACAACGCATTGGCAGCGGCCGTGAACGCCGTCTTAGGCGGCTGCGTCTATCTCTTTATCGGTCTGCGTGCGTTATATGGCATGTATCCTTTAGGCAGCGTGGTTCAGTATATCGGCGCGGTTTCCGGCGCTGTTAACGCGCTGGCCAAGCTTGTCTCGGTTCTGGGCAACTTTATTACAAACAATCAGTATCTCGAACGAAGCTTCGATTATCTTGACCTGCCGGACAACATGCGAGAGAGCAAAGGAAGCAGACAAATCCCGCAAGGGGATCTGGAGTTTGAGTTCCGTGACGTGTCGTTTAAGTATCCCGGTGCCGATAACTATGCCATTAAGCAGCTTAGCATGACTTTTAATATCGGCCAGCGGGTTGCTGTTGTGGGGTTGAATGGCAGCGGCAAGACGACTATGATTAAGCTCCTTTGCCGGCTTTATGAACCAACAGAGGGTGTAATCACTTTAAACGGCATCGATATTAGGGAGTACGACTATTCGGCCTATATGGGCGTTTTCAGTGTCGTGTTTCAAGATTTTAAGCTATATTCCTTCTCACTCGGCCATAACGTTGCTGCTTCCGAGAGCTATGACGCAGAATTGGCGGAGGAATCACTCCTTATGGCAGGGTTTGGCTCGAAGTTAAACCAAATGCCGGGAGGGCTAAATACCTTCTTGCATAAGGACTTTTCGGATGACGGTGTTGAAATTTCAGGAGGCGAAGCGCAGAAGGTCGCTCTGGCAAGGGCACTGTATAAGAATGCGCCTTTTGTGGTACTTGACGAGCCAACGGCGGCACTGGACCCCATTGCGGAGTTCGAGATCTATTCCCGTTTCAATGAGTTAATAAGCAACAAGACAGCAATCTTCGTCTCCCACCGGCTCTCGTCCTGTAAGTTCTGTCATGACATCGCCGTGTTTCACGAGGGTCGTCTAATCCAACGCGGTTCCCATGACAAACTCATAACCGACCGGGATGGGAAATACGCTGAACTGTGGAATGCACAGGCACAGTATTATGTCGGTTCGTGATTACTGTTACCGAATATCTGCATAACCGTTTATAGGCCACCATGCTGGTGGTCAGATTGTAGTGAAACCTGCCGTTTTTTAAAACGGCGGGTTTCTCAGGCTGCCCGAGAAAGTCTCGGGCAGCCTGAGGCTTGAACAATAATGTTCAAGCCTTTAATCTGCCCGAGAAGTCTCGGTTTCGGTGGGAATAAAGTTTAACGGTTGTCAGCGTGGCTATTTCATGAAAATAAGGCTTTTTGAAAGGCTAACGGTTGTGACAGACGTTATTTACAGCATATGGGGCTATTCCTAGTGGAAAATGTTCAAATAAGCTCGCTGGCAACCGTTAGAAAATAAAATAGGCGAATTTATGCCCAATAACCACTGTGACAACCGTTAGAGCCGGAAGCGACAAAGCATGCGCTCATCGCAGAGGGTTTCGACAGCCTGGCCACCATGCTGGTGGTCTTTTTTTATACAGATGGCTGTTTTTGTTCACTGGCAGGAAAGTTTATCACCTCGCAGAATTTGTAAATTAGCGAAGATTGGGGGCAAGTTGTTGAAACTTTCAAGATTATTGTTGCTTCTTATTGTGCTACTAACTTTAGGTGCAATAACCTATTTTACGTATCCATTGAAAATTCAAAAAATACTACCCGCGACTGATAATATTCAAACTATTCAAGTGACCTATATTACGGGTGGACAGTTTCTCGAATATGAATTTAGAAATAAGCAAGAATTAATGGAAAATAAAAATGAGTTGGTTAGCATTCTGGATTCCACTTCTTATCGAAGAAGAGTTACTAGTTTTAAAGGCGGTGCTGCTGATGTCATTATGATTAATATTATTTATAGAGATAAGGACGGTGATACTAGAAATTATATGGTTGATTATCGCGAATCCGGAACTTTTATGATTGATAATAAAGAATACCAAATATACGGAAAGTCTAAGATAACATTCGATAAACTTGTAGTATGGTTACAAAAAGAAGGAACTTTGTTGAAGGCTTCATGAGTAATGACTAAGGAAGCATTGGCTTTATACAACCCGTACCGGCTATCAGGAAGGAAGTAAAATAATGAATAGACCTATATTGTAAATCAGCTATCAGAAAGGCATTTTCAAGATTTAATGAACTTATACAATGAAGCTTCATGGACAAAGGCAAGAACGAGTGAAGAAGTTCGATTGATGATTGATAACTCGTATATATTTGGTTTATGTGATTCTGAATCAGATCAACTAATAGGATTTACGAGAGTTGTGACTGACTACGTCTTCCGAGCAACTATCTATGATGTTATCGTTTTGAAACAATTTCAAGGTGAAGGATTTGGAAGGTTGCTAATCGAAGCGGTAGTTAATAGTGCATTAATAAGGGGAATCGAACGAGTTGATTTATTTTGCGCAGATAATAAAGTGATATTCTACGAAAAATGGGGATTTAAACAAGTTCCAATAACCACCAATTACATGAGTTTAATTAAGTGAGTAAAAGCAGCTGCAAAATTTAGAAATGAGTAGCAGGAAAATTGTGATGTTCCTCCGAGATACGCAAATACCGAGTAGAGCCTACGTAAGCCTTCAGTTCCTTATCGAAAATAGCATAAGGAAATTGCTCACCTCGCTCCCGGCCTTCAATTGCCTTAGGAATTGCCAATAATATTTTATAAATCTTTTGTTAGATTTCATAGTCGAATGGCATCAACGATAGTAGTAGCAAAAAGGAGGAATAGAACTTGGATAATGACATCATGAAATTTAAGGAAGTTCGGAACAAATCTATAGCCTTTATAGAAGGGATAAATCCAGACTTCGCCCTTATTGTTCCAGATGGATTCAATAACAATATTCTCTGGAATGTTGGTCATATCATCGTTGCTTGTGACAATTGGATATTTCCGAAACTACAACTAGAGTATAGGGCTCCTCTCCACTATCATAATATATTCCGAAAGGGGACGAGCCCTAAAACATGGGAGCTTGACCCTCCGACTTTTTTTGAATTAATACCTGTATTCAAGAAACAACTACTCGAGATTCCGGAAGCATGCTTTGGTAATCTAGATAGAAAACTTCCTCGAAAAAAACTCTTAAGTGACTACCTTGTTAGATGTATCAAGGAAGAAACTCATCATTTTCTAAGGATGGTAAAAATTTATGATTCGATAACAAGAGAATACGAAGCGGGCTAACGAGGAAATAAAGTGGAAAGCAATGCCATTCTAGAAACAAGAGGTGGCTTCATGCAAGAAAAGCAATCCGAAGTAAACAGACTGGCTTGAAAGCCAGTGCTATTATGGTAAAAAAAGCAACTTAACTAGGAAGGAATATAGACGTGATGCAGAGGATTAAATTTATGTATAGACAATTCTTGAGGGAACCACTGTGGTTTAAAATTCTAATTTCTTCAACTTTACTTATTACAATTATATTTAGTAGTTCTTTTTTTTCGGATAATGCGTATTATCAAAGCTGTGCCAAATTAGCTGCTGCTATCTTTTTTTGTGCGTATGGCATCAAAATGCGGAGGAATCTTCAACTTTCTGTAATCTTCTATGCAGTAGCAGTTATATGTATTTATCTATCATGGCACAATTTCGAACTCGCAAATCACTAAACTATCGGAGATCGATAATTTAGAATAATCATGGGGCAGCTTGCGATCCGCAGCTGCTCTTATTTATTGCGTTAAAGGGCGAAAAAGCGTAATTTAACGAATGGTTTTATTATTCATTTCCTTCGTAAATAATTAGTGTGAAGGAGATGAGTTTCTGATGAATCGTTTCTTAATAATCACATTGCTGCTTTTATTTATTACGGGCTGCGGATATGTGAGAATAGCAACCGCAACATTCCCTAATTTTGAAAATGAATATGGAACTTATATCGATGAGAGTTCCTTTAAAGGTGAGACCCTAGAATGCATACACGTTATAAATCTCCATGTGAAGTATCAGAATGAGCGTAACAATGCTGCTCATGATGAGCTGTTTACAACCAATTTTATCAAGTACCATGGAAAAAGTCATTACACGTCCAGTGACGTAACATATTTATCTGCTACGCTAAGATCAATTAACAAGAATGAGTATGGTCAGTATTTTGCAATTGTCTCAGAAAAGACTGACCTTCCAGGGACAAATGGAGAAGCATCTGATGCTTTTTATGTGCTGAAGATGGAGAATGGAAAGTGGCTTATTGACTCATGGGATTAAAGTAATGGACATGATTGTTCAACCCTGAAATCCCCTGTATTATCCAATCGCAATCGCTGATATGATGGCTTAGTACCGCACTGACAGGAGGAGACATTTTATTATTCGATATGTAATCGTTGCAGCAATAAGTCTAGCAATAATATTAATTGCAGTTAATCTTACCCCTAAGAAAACAGAAGTGTCAGAGGACTTGCCTGCTCTTCCTCATAAGAAAGCAGAAGTGTCTGAGGACTTGCCTGCTCCTCCTAATAAGAAAGCAGAAGTGTCTGACGACTTGGATCCTAAGATTGGTGCTTATAAGGAAAAGTACGATGCGGGTATGTACGATGTAATCAAAGAAGTATATCCTAACAATGCTGACTTTGATAAAGCTGGTTTTTACTGGTTGAACAGCATAAATAGGGAGAATATCCACTATGAGTTTGTGTTTGAAGTAAATAATGCACAGACTAAAAAGCTGTCTGCTAAGTTGAAAGATTACTTCAAGGGTAAAGAAGTTGTAATCAAGAAAACTCAGGTATTATTAAAAAAAGAACTCGAACAAAAGCAACAAGAGATCCATGCTAAGGTAAGTGTTAAACACAAGGACGTAGCTACCGACATCAATCAATATGAACAGATTGTAGTAAAAGCTGATCTATCGGATGCTGAAAAACATGAACTTATTGCCGAATACGGTGAGGGCAGTATAGAATTCCAAAAAGCAGTTCACGCAAGTATGTTTTAGACCATCTTGGACACTGACCTACAGGAGGAGGCAATCCATGCTTGATATTGAAAGAATAAAAAAGGTTATTCCTCATCGATATCCATTTCTATTGGTTGATAGAATCTTAGAAATAGATGAGGGCAAGAAAGCGGTTGGAATCAAAAATGTGACAATCAATGAACCTTATTTACTTGGTCATTTTCCCGACTATCCAGTTATGCCTGGAGTCTTGATTGTCGAAGCATTGGCGCAGGTCGGTGGTATCGTTATGTCCAAAGGAGAAAGCAGTCAAACAATAGGCTTATTGACCGGTATCGATAATTGTCGATTCAGACAGCAAGTTAAACCAGGAGACCAACTCCTCCTTACGTTTGAAGTAACGCGAATCAAGGGACAGATAGTCAAAGGAAAAGGCCTTGCCATGGTTAACAATGAAATGGTTTGTGAAGCAGAAATCATGTTTGCATTCAGTTCGATTTAGGTTTAAGCTATCTGGGATTTCGGAGCACGGCACTTCTGGGAGGATGAAAGTTACAATGAAGGAATCCTTAGTTAGTTTGGCAGCACAAATTGCAGGCGATTTTCTCCAGGAGCAGGTAATAGCTTCTTATCAGATAATAGATAAAGGCATCACAAATCAGGTTTACGTAGTCGAAATGAAGACGCATAAAGTTGTTGTTCGTATGAACAATGAAGACGCATTCCCAAGCTTTATTAAAGAGAAATGGTGTATTGAGCAAGCAGTCGAAGCAGGAGTACCGGGTCCTGAGGTGTTGTCCGTTGGCATAGTTGATGAGAGCGCATATATGATGCAAGTCTTTATTGAGGGAGAGAGCGGGGTTGACACTACTTTACCCAAGTCTAATGTTTGGAGAAAACTGGGTGAATATGCCAAGCTTATTCATTCTATTCCAGTGAAAGGATACGGGGAGAATCTGATTGATCCCATCCATGGTGAGTTTCAGTCACCGCCTCATGCTGGATCAGACGGTAGTTGGCAAGGGTATGTACAGCACAATATTAATAGTTTGACTGAGCAGGATCGCTTGATTGAGCTTGGAGTAATCACTAACCTGGAGTCGAAGAAAATAATAGAATGGTTTGAAGTTATGAAGAATAAACCGTTCCAATTCGGCTTAAACCACGGAGATCTCTCTTTAAAGAATACCATTGTCAATCAGGCAAACCAAGTTGTATTGCTGGATTGGAATGCGAAAGTAAGTGTGGTACCTCATGCGACTGTTGCTCAATTAATGCACTACCAGATTCTAGGGCTGGAAGAGAGCCCAAATGCCGAAGAATTCGAAGCGTTTATAGACGGGTATGGAATGAGTGGAAAAGACCTTTCTGACATCAGGCATTATTTGTTATTAAGGGCTTTCGATAACCTCAGATGGGCTATTAATCGTAGGCCTGATCTGATTGAACCGTTTGCTGCATTCGCGAAACAAGTAGTAGATATTAGTATGAATGCAGCAAAGCATGATGTGTGACCACACGAATGGAATATTGGCAGAATATGATTGTGTAAAGGCGGATGCAGCGTGTGATCGTGTGATGTCAGCCTAAAATAGAGGGAAGTGATGGAGTGGAGCAGAGTTTGAACCTGCATGCCAGCCGCATGCGGTCGCGTTCCCGTCAATTCCGGCATTTTATCAAGAAGCTCGGCTGCAAAAGAGGCCAAACCTTACATTTTACGCTCGTCCACGATACGATGGCCCGCAAGCCAACTCTACCCACCTCGCAGAGCAAGACGAGGGCGATGACGCTGCATAAGCCATTGAATCAGCTAGAGAGCCGGCTGTCCCGGATTACGCTGCTGACTCCCGCAAAGCGTACCGTTCCGCTGCTCCGCAAAAACAAGGAAGGTTATGCGGTGTTCATGACCGTGAATTATCGGGAGCAGGCCCGAGGCCGTTTCAAGGAGGTTCGCGCTCACTTCATCGACGTCGACCTCAACAAGATCTCCGAATTGTTGGATACGAGAGAAGAGGCGGAGCGCCGCATGCAGGAGCTGAAAGCGGACCGGTTGGAACAGATCGAATCCATCAGCGTGACACCCACCAAGCAAGGGCTTTATCAGCTGCTCGGACAGCGAGGCAAGCGAAGAGTGCGGCAGCTCAAACAGAAGTTTCTTGCCAAGCACCGAAAGCTCATTCGCGGTGCAATGATCGTCGAAACCAAGAACGGCTACCACATCTACTGGGCAATCCGTCAAGGCTCGATCGGCTGGTTTGTTCCCATTCAGCGAGCACTGGCCCGTAAGTTCAACTCCGATCCCAAAATCACAGACCTCGCTCGCGTCATGCGCGTTCCCGGTTTCTACCACCGGAAGAACCCGGCAAGTCCTTACCTCGTTAGCGTGAAAAGCTGGGGGAGGAAACAACCCTTCACGCAGGCTGAGCTCATTCGGAGCTTAGCATTATCCTTATAAGCCCTGTACGTTTCGTTAGAGTTATCAAGAGGGCTATGCACTGTCAGTTCGACGAATGGACAAAAAGGAAAGCGTTTGTAATGGCGCCACAGATCGGAGAACTGTGACGCCATTTTTTTGTCCTATGAAAATAATTTCTTAATGAAGAGTCCTCTTTTGGGACAACTACAAGGCTGGAGAATAAGTGCAACTTTAATGACCGTATTTCGTTTTAACCTAAGTGGAAAAGTTTTCTTGATTTAAGATGAATAGCTAATATGGGTGTCAAGAAACAACGTGATCGCGGAGGAGGCTGTTAATGGATTACATTAGGGACTACGCCATGTATGCATCGGTATTTGGCATGTTTAGTTTTGCATGGTTTGGCTGGGCACAAGAGAATCCCAGAACTAGCTGGCGAATATATCTGGGCATTGCATCGGGGATTGCGTTAGTAGTGTGCTTAACAGGAGTATATTTGAGCGTTACGAACTGGGATGCACCATCCGCTTTGAATGAGGTGTCCGCTTTCCGTAACTATTTGATTTCGTTTTATGGCGAATTTGTCCTGGCTGGCGTGGGTGCGTATATGTTGATCCGATCGAAGCGCAAGGCTTATGTCGCTCCATGGATCGCTTTTATCGTAGGCATTCATTTTATTAGCTTGAAAAGTGTCTTTGATGATCCCAGCTTATGGCTGCTGGCAGCGCTTATGGTTATCGTCTCGATTGTAGCCGTACTTGTAGCCCCTAGGCTCCAAGTGGCCAACAGCGCGATTACGGGTATTGGGGCCGGCACGGTATTATTCGCTTTTGCAATAGTAGGATTAATCCGATTTATTGCCTTGTAGCAATAAACGTAAATAACAAAGGAAGGCTGCCGAGCACAATTGCTCCGGCAGCCTTCCTTCGTATAATAGGATTTACACCCGTTTAATTGAATCCCGTACAATCAACGTGCTTTGCAGATACGTCGTCTTGCTCTGCGCGCTGTCATGCTTGATACGCCACAACATGCGGTGAACGGCTTCGGTCGCAAAATCATGTTTGCTGATATTCATCGAAGTCAGCGCAGGAGTAACACTCTGGCTCAGGTCCGTGTTGTCGAAACTGATGAGAGATACTTCGTCAGGTACGGAAATGCCTTCCTTTTGCAGCTTGAGCAGCAGCTTATAGGCAGCCATGTCACAGTGACATACGAATGCGGTGGGGAGCTCAGCCGGAAGCTGAAAGTCCATGACATAGGAATTGTTAATATCATTATTCACGATTCTCCAGCTCGGATTAATCTCAAGCTGATGATAGGTAAGGGCTTTAATATATCCACAGTAGCGGTCCATTACGCTGGTTGTGAATTGAGGATTGCCAACGAAGCCGATCCGCGTATGTCCGTTCTGGATCAGGTAATTCGTTACGGTATAACCGGCTTGATAGTTATCGGCCAGAATGCAGTCCAGTGTCATACCCGCCTTGTAGAAATCAATAACTACAATGGGAAATGGGCAGCCCAGCAGCACCTTCATGTAGTCTGCTTCTACCTCTCCTGCAACGAACAGGCCGTCCAGCTCGCTCTGGTCCTGAATGAGGGAGAGCGGAAGCGAGCCGTTCTGCTCCTGCTCGGGATCAAGAACATATAAGGATAGGCTGATATCCTTCCTAGCACATTCCTGATTGGTATAATAATAGATCTTCGTATAGAAGTTATCCGATTCCAGAAAGAATCGTTTAGGTACAATAAGTCCCAGTTTGGAGACGGCAGTAGAAGGTTTGACGTTCCCCTTCTTAATATATCCAAGCTCACGGGCAGATTGAACGATACGTTTCTTTAACTCATCGCTGACACCCGGCTGGTTATTTAGAGCTTTAGATACGCTCACTTTCGTAATGCCGAGCTGCGCGGCAATGGTATCTAGCGTAACTTTACCCACCTGCATGCGAATTTCCCCTAATAATGTCATTTTGACTGCTAACTAAATACTATAAAAAGTTACTTAACAAGTCAATTGTAAAGTTATAAGTTTCCAAGTGTCTTTCCTGTGTTTCGGCATAAAGTTACGATAAAGTAGGTTTTGAAGGTCACTTAACTTCAATAAAACCCGCACTAATACTAGGTTTAATGGCTGTTTCCAACAATTTACTGTTAAAATCGCCTCGAGAAAAATAACTTTATTTTAACCGTTGACAGGAAATAATAACCTAATTTATAATCGCTTACATAAGGTAATAAATTCCCCCTGAAACAACAGAGAAGTAATGGACAGGAGAGAGTGCCCTTGACGAAACCGAGGCGATCACCGAGTAACCCTATTATTCAACCTCAAAATGTTAACGCTTCCAATTCGAATATGGAGGTCATCGGGGTATTCAATGCAGGAGTTACCTGCTATCAAGATGAAACGATCCTGCTGCTCCGTGTTGCTGAACGTCCGATTAACGATAATCCCGAGGTTTACGTAGTACCCCTGTATCGTCCTTCCGAAGACCGTATCATGCTGCATACGCTTGAACGCAAGCCGGAATATGATTTCTCCGATGTAAGAGTCATCCGCACGCCTGAACGAAATTATCTAACGTCTATCTCTCATTTAAGACTGGCGAGGAGCACAGACGGCATTCAGTTCACAATCGATTCTGAACCAACCCTTCTGCCCAGCAATTCCTATGAGAGCTATGGCATCGAAGACCCCCGCATTACTTTAATAGAAGACATCTATTACATAACCTACTCTGCAATCTCTGAATATGGCATCTGCACCTCCATGATCACAACCGAAGACTTCATTACCTTTACTAGACAAGGGAACATTTTTCACCCCGATAACAAAGACGTTGCGATCTTCCCGGCTTCGATTGGAGGCAGCTACTATGCGCTTCACCGTCCATCTTGCTCCCACTACGGACAACCGGAGATGTGGATTGCAGAATCCAGCGATCTCAAGCAATGGGGCAACCATCGTCACCTCATTGGCGTAAGGCAGGGCTTCTGGGATGACGGCCGAATTGGAGCCAGCGCAGTCCCGTTCGAAATCGAAGAGGGTTGGCTCGAAATCTATCACGGTGCGGACAAGTCCAATCGCTACTGCATCGGGGCGCTGCTGCTGGATAAGCATGAGCCATGGAAAGTCATTGCACGAAGTGTGGAGCCGATCATGGAGCCGGAGACGGACTATGAGCGGGAAGGATTTTTCGGGAATGTCATCTTCCCTTGCGGCGCTCTGCATGAGAATGGCCTGGTGAAGATCTACTACGGGGCAAGCGATACCTCGATCGGTTATGTAGAAATCTCAATAGAAGCAATTAGAGCCAACCTTGGGCTCAAGCAGCTGAATAATCAACTTTGAGTGTACACAAATGATAGACCAGAGGAGGAACAACCATGCCAGCTCCCATAACGCTTGAGCGGCAAACGCAGTCGAAGCCACCGACTGAGAGGAAGAAGAAAGACACGTTCTTACGAGAGATTATGAAGAACCGGTATCTGTACTTGCTCACTTTACCCGGTATTCTGTTCCTCATAGTGTTCAACTACTTACCCATGGCCGGGCTGTACATGTCATTCGTGGATTACAATCCGATGGCAGGACTGTATGGACTGAAGAGTGACTTCGTAGGGCTGATGAACTTCAAGTTCTTCTTTACCTCCAACGATTGGATAACGGTCACGATCAATACGATCTATCTGAACATCTTGTTCATCATTACCGGGCTTGCTGTCCAAATGTTTATGGCGATTGGTCTTAACGAGATTGGCAGCAAGACGGTGAAGAAGATCGCGCAATCCTTTATGTTTCTGCCGAACTTTATCTCATGGACGGTTATCTCGATCTTCTCGATCGCGCTATTCTCCACCGATGCGGGAGTTATCAATCATGTACTCGGTATTTTCGGACTAGAGCCTATCAATTATTATCAGGATGCTTCTTGGTGGCCGTTCATTCTCGTCATGCTTCGTCTGTGGAAGGGCGTTGGATTCGGTACCGTCATCTACTTGGCAACGATTAGCGGTTTGGATCAAGAGATGTACGAAGCGGCTCGCATTGACGGAGCCAACCGGTTCCAATCGATTACTCGCATTACACTGCCAATGCTGAAGACAACGACACTGATGCTGTTCATCTTGTCGATCGGCGGCATTTTCTACGGAGACTTCGGCATGATCTATGCACTTGTAGGCGATAATCCGGTACTTCGACCGACGACGGATGTCATTGATACGTACGTGTACCGCGCTCTTCGCATGAACAATGATATTGGAATGTCATCGGCAGTCGGCCTGTTCCAAGCCGTCGTCGGCTTCATCCTCGTACTCTCAGCTAATGGCATCACACGCAAGTTATCGAAGGATTCGGCACTGTTCTAAGGTCCGGCCTTGAAAGGAGGAATCGCCATGCACCACAAGACGATGGGGGACCGGACGCTGCTAACCGTCTTCTACGTAACCATCATCGGATTCGCGCTCATCTGTATGCTGCCACTGTGGATTGCGCTTGCCGCATCGTTCACCAATGAACTGGCACTGATTCGCAATGGCTACAGCTTATGGATATCGCAGTTCGATCTGACCGCATACAAGCTGATCTTCACAGGGACGCAGAGTGTTTACCGCGCTTATTCCGTTACAATCATCACGACCATCGGCGGCGTTATACTGACGCTCTTCCTTACGAGCTCGCTGGCCTACCCGCTGACGGTCAGCACCTTGAAGTACCGGAATCGCATCACATTCTTCACCTATGTGACGATGGTATTTAACGGTGGCTTGGTCCCGACGTACATTCTAACGACTCGCATGCTGCATTTGCATAACAACATCTGGGTACTGATTATCCCTGGTGCGTTGAATGGCTTTAACGTATTCCTAATGAAGAATTACTTCGCATCTTTGCCGGAGGCATTGTCCGAGTCAGCGAAGATCGATGGAGCAAGCGATATCTATATCTACTTCAAAATCATCCTGCCTCTGTCAGCGCCAATTCTTGCAACCATCGGTTTATTCTCGGCCATGGGGTATTGGAACGAATGGTTCCGAGTTCTCCTCTTCATCGATGATCAGAAGCTGTTTACGCTTCAATACTTGATCATGCGGCTGCAGCAGCAGGCTGAGTTTCTGAACTCCTCATTAAGCTCAGCGGCAAGGGCAGCGCTTGGCGGTGCAACGGTGCCGACCATCGGCATTCGAGTAGCGACAGCGATGGTATCGATCGGTCCGATTGTGTTGCTCTATCCGTTCCTTCAGAAGTATTTTATCAAGGGCTTAACGGTCGGAGCCGTTAAAGGATGAGAGAAGCTTGACCAGATTCATAGAGCGTTCGTTCAGGCTATTACCGGAAAGCCGGTTAGCATATAGCGTTCCAATCAGATCGAGAGGGGTATACAAATGAGAAAAAAGTTGCATAAAAACGCGGCGCTACTTGTTGCAGCGACATTGTCTCTTTCAGCATTAGCAGGTTGTTCAGGTAATTCCGAGGATAACGCCAATACGGCGAACACCACAAACAAGGCAGCCGAGACGAATACGGCGGCAACCAACAACACTTCAAACGCAGCTGAAACAACAGAGAGCACGGCTCCTGAAGAAGTGACGCTTGAATTCTACATGCCTTCTCCAACTGCGAACGTCAACGATCTGGAAGCGGTGCTCGACAAGTTCTACGAAGAAACGAAAGATACGCTCAATACGAAGATCCATTTCAACTTCACGACATTTGATGACATCGGCCAAAAGGTTTCCTTGAAGCTGGCAGCCGGCGAGCAAGTGGACAGCGTATTTACGGCGCAGTGGACGAATCCGAACATCAGCGCGATGATTTCGAAGGATCAGCTCGTCAATTTGGACTCTTACTTCAATAATGATAAATACCCGGGTCTGAAGAAAGCTTTCACACCGGAATATCTCAAGAACAACAGCTTCGCAGACAAAACAGGCAGCTCGCATGTCTATGGCATTCCGTTTACGCATGCGTTCAGTGGCGGCGCAACCATTTATTACCGCAAAGACATGGCTGAGAAGTACGGCATCGGCGAGATTAAATCACTGGCTGATCTGGAGAAGTTCTACGATGCAGTGCTTGCCAATGACAAAGGGATCGTTCCATTTACGTTCAATGGCAGCACCGATTACGTCTCCGATTTGCTGCTCACGATGACACAGCCGCTCACAGCAAAACATAACTACATGGTGAACATGGGCGGTACAAGCGTCAGCGTCGCCATTAAGCCGGACGGAACGGCTTATGCAGCGAAAACAATCGATGGCTACAGCGATCCGGAATTCCTGAAGCTGCTTCCTGAGCCGATGAATACAATGGATCCGCTTAAAGGGTTCAATATGGTTCGCGAATGGTACACGAAAGGTTACCTAGAGAAGGATATCTTGGCACAGAAGGATCCGGATGGCCAATTTATGTCCGGTAAGGCAGCATCCGTGTTCCGTACGCTTGATATTTACTCTTCGGAAAGCCAACAGCTGGAGACATCCATTCCAGGTGCGAAGATCGGTGCTTACGTCATTACACCGGGCCTTATGGATGGAACAGCAAAAGCAGTAGGAAGCGACTTTAAAGCGTGGAACTTTGCAGCTATTCCTGCAAATTCCAAGAACGTTGATCGCACGCTTGCTTTCTTTGACTGGTTGTTCGCGAGTCCAGAGAATCATGACCTGTTCGAGTTCGGTATTGCAGGCAAGCACTGGCAGGCGGAAGGGGATACGAAATACTCCTACCCGGCAACAGTTGATGCAGCAACGAACTACAACTTCCCGGGCTTCACGCTTACTTGGAACCCTACGATGGTTCGTTACGACAACAAAACACCGGATAATATTGTAACGATGCTCAACAACATGGGGGATACAAACTTCTTCTACAAGATGCCGAATGCCGGCTTCAGCTTCGTGCCTGACAGCGTGAAGACAGAAGTTGCGAAAGTAAGCGAGGTTCGCTCGCAGATGTACACCATTGGTCACGGCGTAGTGGACAATGCCGCAGGTAATCTAACTAAGATTCAGAAAGCACTCGATAAAGCAGGGTACCAGAAGGTAGTCGCTGAAGTTGAGAAACAATTTAATGAGTTCTTGAAAACAAATCCATACGAAGGTCAATAACATAAGCAAATCGCATGAAAAGGCGAATAGGCTCTCAGATTCTTGGGAGCCTGTTTGTTATTAATGAAGGGAAGCCGGGAGCTTCCCGAAGGAGGAGATTGATGTGCTGAATCCGATCGTCAAACCAGGCGAATTTACGGAGCTTGACCGATTCATGTTTGAATCATGGGGGTATTTTGTCATTCCGAACGTCCTAAGTCCGGAGGAGATCGCGGCATGTCTGGAAGCTTCGCAGCGTCTGCATGCCGATCAGCCGAAGAAGGTTTCCCATCAGGTCGGCGAAGGTTATGCAAGCGAACTTGCATTGGAGCGGCTGATCGATCACCCGGCAGCGATGCCCAAGGTGCGCGGTCTATACGGCTCCGATAACATCATTCTGCAATCCGCATGGTGCACCGTTCAGCCTGCCGGCGGTAAGCATGGCGGCTGGCATCAGGATGGATCGAGCGCATTCGACTTTAAGCTGCTGGGGCATCCGATTCCGCTTCTTCAGCTTAGAGTCTCGTATTTGCTGACGGACCAAAGCGAGCCAGGTAAAGGAAACATGGAAATGATTCCGGGCAGTCATCGCAGCCGTGTGCCAATGCCGGATAGTGTCCGGAAGGGAACAGAGGAATGTCCGCTTCGGCATGTGGTCTGTGCACCCGCAGGTTCAGCATTGGTGTTTCATAACGCGGTTTGGCATCGTTCGCATGAGCATAACCACGACTATGACCGGTACACGATGCATTATATTTACAGCCCGCCTTGGCTCCGGTATTCCGACCGATTCGAGAATGATAGCGAACTTATGGAGCGAACAACGCCTCTGCGTCGCGGCCTCCTAGGTGATTTCGCCAAACCGGATTCGACTTATGCCGGCGGTTACAAGACGCCTCCCTACGAGGAGTAGCACTTTGCTTTACAGATAGAGGAGGTAAGTACGAATGGTAATGTTACACAAACATACAGCGCCGCAGAGCTGCGCGGAATTGCTGGAGCAGTTCGAACAGCAGTCCAGCGCCGGTGTTCAACCCGGGGTGCGGATTCAATTTGTAGGCGTCGGCCCTCGGGACGTCTACAATATTTCTGCGCCTTTCTTAGATAAAGGGGAACCCATTATCGCGGGACGTGTCGAGAGCCGTGAAACCGAACTGTCCGAAGTCGTCTTCTTCCATCAGCGTGGCGATTCGTGGATTCCGCATCCTTCGCATGCGCCATACGAACTGCAGGATCCGTTCTTCACCCGTATTAAGGGTGAGCTGATTTTCGGCGGCGTGAAGCTCGTCATGGATCCGGCCAACCCGGACAAAATCATCTCGTGGGTAACGGAGTTCTACCGGGGACAGGATATCGCAAGCTTGGCGCTGTTCTTGACGGGACCGAGTCATATGAAGGATGTGCGCCTTATTGAATTGGCGACCGGTGAAATCGGCGTCCTAACCAGACCGCAAGGCGAGAAGGGAGGTCGAGGCAAGATTGGTTTCTTCAAATGCGCCGGACTGGAAGACATTACGGCAGATCGAATTGCGGATGCGCCTGTATTTCAAGATCAATTCTTAGAATTGGAGTGGGGCGGAGCGAATGAACCACATCTGCTTTCCAATGGTCTGGTAGGCGTGCTGGGACATATTGCTTCCTTTGAAGGCGAGGACAGACATTATCAAGCGATGACGTTCGCCATTCATCCGGATACGTTCGAGAAAACACCGATGAAAATTATCGCAAGACGGTCCAGCTTTCCGAAGGGGGCAGCCAAACGGCCTGATCTGACGGATGTTATTTTTAGCGGGGGGATTGTGAGGAGGCCGAATGGTCTTGCTGATCTCTATGTAGGGGCGAGTGACGCCGAAGCTTATCGGATCGAGATCGGCGATCCTTTTCTGGAGTACGAACAGGTATAACTTGCGATAACTCTAAAGGTGAAAGGGGGCTCCATTTAATAGAAGGGGAAGTAGAGTGGGAGTTGGTTAGTAGGTGTGCAGGCATCCAAATCGGGAGGGTTATGTAAATGCTAAAGCGTGTGATTAGCTGTTCTCTGGTTGCTTCAATGGTTTGCTCCGTCTCCTTAACGGTCTTTCCGGATACGACTCATGCCGCACCGATTGGACAGGCGAGTATCGGTTACGTCGATTCACTGCCGAATCAGCCTGTGAATTACAGTATGATCGATTGGAATCAGCGGGCAAGGGATTTTGACTCCGTTGTCTTCGATTTCGCCTCTACCGGGACTTATAAGCCACTTGCATTATGGGATGCCACGCATCTGAATATGACGACGACAACCTTTAAGCTTCCTGCTTATGTCGGACCGACTAGCGTCATACCTGATGGCAAACAAGAGGCAATTGCAGGGATGGCAGCCGTTCTCGGCGGTGCACTTACGGGCATTAATAAGAGCAATCAGACCGGCAATGGCTACTCCAACGTCAATTTTGCAGATATGACAAGGACCTACTTCACTGCTGAAGGCATCATCAACAATAACCCGAATGCGGTCACGGCAGGCGAGGAGTTCTGGTATGTGCTCCTTCCTACGTTAACTTTTGCCGGCTTGGATTATCTGTATCCCTCTACTGCAATGGACGCCGCTTTACAGGGTACAGCGAATAAGTGGTATAACGCGATTGTGAACATGGGTGGAAGCAACGTGAATTATAATTACTTGGGTTATGATTTTGCGGCGAATGCTCCCTTTACCGGTAATCGCACGGAGCCGGATGCGGCAATAGGAGCGGGTTTGCTGCAATATTGGGCTTACAAGAAATTCGGAACGGCGAACTACTTGAACGCGGCCAAATGGAGCATGAACTTCCTGCAAAATCAAACGAGCAATCCATCCTACGAAGCGCTCGAATATTGGGGGCCGCTGCTGGCATCGCGGTTAAATGCGGAGCAAGGTGGAAGCTACGATGTGACCAAGATGATGAACTGGGCATTTGATGCGAATTCCAGCCATCGTCCTACTTGGGGAGGGCTCAAAGGAAGCTTCGGCAGTTATGCTATGGATGGACTGATGGGCTCCAATAATGACAATGGCGGCAATTATGCGTTTGCTATGAACACATTTGCAGCGGCGATGGGAATTGTTCCGGTAGCCAGATATGACCAGCGGTATGCGCGTGCAATCGGCAAATGGATGCTCAATGCGGCGAGTAATGCCAGACTCTATTATGGCGATCAAGTGGGATCGACCCTGCAGGACAGCGCATTTTGGACAGGCGACCCTAATCATGGCATTCCGTATGAAGGCTTGCGTTACCGCAAAATCGGAGACAGCACGAAGGCGCCGTTTGCTACCGGAGATCCTTTAACGTATGGCTGGCCTTATAATACGAACTTCGGGATTTACTCCGGTGCGCTCTCAGGTGTGTTTGGCGGGATCATTAAGACGACGAATATAAGCCAAATCCTGCAGCTCGATCTGCTGAAAACGGACTTCTTCCATGATTCGGCTTATGCTTCCTATCTGTACTATAATCCGTATACGACCAGCCAGACGGTATCGATTAACGTTGGGAGTACTGCTGTCGATATTTATGATGCGGTCAGCGATTCAATCCTCCAAACGAACGTTACCGGATCAAGATCGATAACGCTCCCAGCCGATTCGGCTGCTGTAATCGTATTGTCGCCGGCGAACGGAACCAAGACCTATAGCGGGAACAAAATTCTCATTAATAATGTGTTTGTGGGATACAGACCGTCCGCGAACTTAGCATTGGGAATGACAGCTACGGCAAGCTCGGTTCAGAACAATAACTTGGCTAACTATGTAACCGATGGAACGACGGCAACAAGATGGGAATCCGCTACGAGTGACCCGCAAACGATCTATGTGGATTTAGGTGCACCGAAGACGGTTGGCAGCGTCAAGCTGAATTGGGAGGCCGCTTACGCAAGCAGCTTCAAAATTCAAGTGTCGACGGATGCCACGAATTGGACGGATGTTTATACGACTACAACCGGTACCGGTGGAATCCAGAACATCACGTTCAACCCTGTGAACGCCAGGTATGTACGAATGAATGGAACGGCGCGGGGGACGACGTACGCCTATTCGATCTATGAGTTCGAGGTCTATGCGCCAACTAATCTGGCATTAGGGAAGACGGCAACGGCAAGCTCTGTACAGAATGGCAATGCAGCAAGCTATGTTACGGACGGAACGACGGCCACCAGATGGGAATCCGCAACAAGTGATCCGCAGTGGATCTACGTGGATCTTGGCTCATCGCAATCGGTAGCGAGGGCCATCATTAGATGGGAAGCCGCCTATGCCAGCAGCTTCAAAATCCAAACCTCCCCCGACGGCAACACGTGGACAGATAAGTATTCGACGACTACCGGAACAGGCGGCGTATCGAACGTTACCTTTGCCGCAACGAATGCCAAATTCGTGAGGATGTCCGGCACCGTGCGAGGAACCACCTATGCGTACTCCATTTATGATTTTGAAGTCTACGGCAACTAGGTCACGGCTTCATTGGCTTCGTTCATTTGGTAGCTGAGAATAGCAGCACTTCGCGTTTATGCGGAGTGCTGTTCTCGTTATTAGGTATTAAATTAATTTGGTCCTTGCAATTCTACGAAAATCCCAAACATCCTCCGGTGCACTTGAATAGAGTAATAGAGTAGTCAAGCTGTTGAGAGGGAGGAATGACGAATGGCTGTCAGCAAACAACAGATTTCAAAGTATTACGGTAAGAAGATCTATGTGGTCAAGAAGGACGGGACAGTAGTTACAGGAACACTGTCGTCAATTCAAGGTAACCGTGTGATTCTTACACAGGAAAAAGGCAAAACAGTTAAAGTGAAATTTCTTCTTCCATTGTTACTGTTCGATTTACTCGCAATTGGACTATTCACAGGGTTTGGCGGTTACGGCGGTTATTATGACGGATATGGCGGATACGGTGGATACGATTATTTCTATTAATGCATGAGTGGAGGCTCATCTTTCCGTGTTGTAGCGGAAAGGTGGGCTTTTCTTTTTAGCCTATCGTGCAAAAGGGATGACCCTTCTACATAAAAGCCATCTACCAACCTGTAACGATTGTGACAGTGGCTATTTGGCTGAAAAAGCCCGTTTTTATTTTCTAACGGTTGCAAACGGGCTTATTTGGGCATTTTTCGATAGAAAGCAAAGCTTATCTCGTGAATAACGATGCTCGCAACCGTTAGAATTTTAATAGGTGTTCCTTTCATAAAATAGCCACGCTGGCAACCGTTAAAGAATTCGATAGTCTCCCTCATATTTATATTAATCCCACATAATGGTTGTTTGGGGGAGTTGTTATATTGTATACTTCGCCAAAGGGAAGGGATCGGTAATGAAGATTAGTTTGATTAGTCAGGAGATTGGTGAAGAATACAGAAGTTATTCTATTGAAGTGAAGAACACCGGTGAATTGGAGATTAGTGATCTACACTTTTATATGTATGATCCGATTATCACGACGAACGGCTCTAAAGGGAATCCTTTTAAAATTGAGGGGAATACTGATAGTAGTAGACCCATAAATCTGAAATCAGGAGAAAAGATTACATACTCAAATATGAAGTAGAAGGAGAAGATCGTGATGGCTGCAGACTGGAGTCAAGTTGAGGAAGTATTGAGGGATATTGAGGTCGTGGGACATGAAAATAATAAGCCTGTTTCCGTCATCGGTTTTGCCGAAGACTTGCGCTGCATTGGCATCGGTACGGATGCCGCGGTCTTTTATCACCCGAACACCCCAAATTACGCCTATAAAGTGTATTCCGCTCAGTCATTAGAGAAGAAGGAAGCGGAGGCCGAAATATACAAACGCTTAGAAGGATCACCGTACTTCGCTCAATGTTACGGTGCAGGACCTAACTATTTGGTATTAAGTTTTGAACAAGGCGTCACCCTATATGATTGTCTTCTGCAAGGTGTCCGTGTTCCGGAGCAAGTCATAGAAGACGTTGAACATGCCAGAGAGTTTGTCCGCAGTCTGGGACTGAACCCGAGGGATATTCATCTGAAAAATGTTCTTCTGCATGAAGGCAGGGGCAAAGTGCTTGATGTATCGGAATATATCAAGGAAGGTAACGATAGTCGGTGGGAGCACTTGGTGTGGACATATAAACATTTTTATCCTCTGATAAGTGAGGTACAGGTACCTCTATGGATCTTGGAAACCATAACGAACTGGTATAACCGAATTGATACAGCAAGTTTTGGAATAGAAGACTTCTCTAAACGTGTGAGCCAGCTTTTCTTTGGGAAACGCAAGTGAGAGGGGACACCAACTGTCGGGGCACGCTAGCTCAAAAATGTAACACGATTGAAATGCTAACTTCATCTTGCTTTAATGAAGTCCGTCTATAATAAGTCTCAACCCCCTTTTAAAAATATACTTTAGACCCGCGGCCCGTTGCTGCGGGTCTCTTTTTTGCGCTTGGATGTAGAATAAGTGAAATTCTAGTGAGGTGAAGAACGAAACCAGCTAATATCTTGTCAACATTTTTCATTAGAAGCTTGAAAAAATACTGCTATACTAGAATCTAAGCATTACAAATAACCCTCCGAATTTATATTGGAAGGTTTTTC